>NZ_CP087590.1:0-1212328 GCF_015594925.2 Vibrio sp. VB16 | reverse complement strand
TCATGCGCAGGCATAAGTTCTCGATTGCGACGATAGATAATCATCACCTCAGCCCCCATTCGTTTTGCAGTACGAGCGGCATCCATTGCGGTGTTGCCCCCGCCGTACACCGCGACTCGCTTGCCCAAGATCGGCGCATCACCCATCCCGATATTGCGCAAATAAGTAACGGCATCAATGGCTACGCCGGGGTCATCACTCGGGATCTCAATACCACGACCGACATGGGCACCGATAGCCAAAAATACCGCATCAAACCGCCCCTGCACTTTTGCAGCTAATAGGTCATCGACTTTACTGTTGAGAACAATATCGATGCCCATTCCTTGAATACGTGCAATTTCTTGATTCAATACCTCTCGAGGTAAGCGGTAGGCAGGAATACCGAAATGCATCATTCCACCCGCCATCGGTCCTGCTTCGTGGATCTCGACATCATGACCAAATCGTTTTAGATGATACGCCGTCGCTAAACCACTCGGTCCAGCTCCTACCACTAATACCCTTTTCCCCGTTGCTTTCGCATCAAAGCGCACTGGCCATTTTTTCTCAATAGCGACATCGCCTAGGTAGCGCTCTACAGCGTGAATACTGACAGGTTGATCAACATCGGTTCTGTTGCAAGCGGTTTCGCAAGGATGATAACAAACGCGCCCATGGATCGCGGGAAGCGGATTATTCAGTACCAGTTCTTGAAACGCTTCTTCGTACCGTTCTTCCTGCGCTAAGGATAGCCATTTTTGAATGTTGCTGCCTGTCGGACATGCATGGTTACAAGGCGGTAGAGAGTTTGAATATATTGGAAATTTAGTACGTACGGGGCCAGACCCTTTTTTAATAGTCAGGTCAGGTGGCAGGGTCATATCCTTTAACGAATTGCTCATATTGTTCTACCTTATGTTTGGGTAAAAACGAAAGCGGCGTCACGATTGTGGCAAGTTTTTCTTCTAACGTGCGCTCCATTGTAAAATCTTTACTATTGCTTCTCACTCGTTGTTTTTCTCTTTTTTAGGCTTTTACTATAGCCCTGCGCACAATTTAAATTTGTGCTAGTGGTCAATTACTGAACGTATTTATCCGCTTAAATTAGAAAAACGAGATATAACCCTTTAGTCGTACGTACTCGTCACACTATCAATAGATCTATTAATCTATCTGTCTAATATTGATGCATAAAAAATAGAATGGTCATGTGCACCCACTCAACACACCAATGCCCCTCGGGTTTGAATTCAGTTGAAAACTTGCTTTTTACTCATAATTTCATAGAGTTAAATGTAGAAAGGCATCATTGAAATATCCTTATGACAACACTCTTTACGGAGGCGGACCGCATTGAATACTCAATCTATGAACGCATACGATCCTAATGAATCTCGATTTTTGCGACTGATAGAGTCAATGCCAAAAGTGGCAGTACAGGGTTATGACAAAAACAGAAAGGTAATCTATTGGAATGAAGCAAGCTGCGAGATCTATGGATACTCCAAAGAAGAGGCATTCGGACAAACCTTAGAAGATCTCATTATTCCTGACGCCATGCAACAGGTCGTTATTGACCTCCATAAAGCGTGGATCGACCACAACATCGCCATTCCTGCAGGAGAGCTTTGCTTACGACGCAAAGACGGCCAACAAGTCATTGTGTATTCAAGCCACATCATGTTTAAACAAGGATCGGATGAACCAGAGATGTTCTGCGTTGATGTTGATCTTACCGAACAGCATAAGTCGAAGCTGGAGTTGCAACGAATAGCAACCACGGACAGTTTAACCGACCTCCCCAACCGGAGATATTTTGAGGAAGAACTCGCTCGTCGAATCAGTGAAGCTAAACGATTCAATCAAAAAATGGCCGTGTTGTTTATCGATCTCGATCTATTTAAAGAGATTAACGACACTATGGGACATAATGCTGGGGACCGTTTATTAATACAAGTTGCTCAGCGACTCAAGCGTCGTCTAAGAATGTACGATACGCTCTCTCGATTTGGTGGAGATGAGTTTCTAGTCGTTCTGCCAAATATTCAAGACAATAGTGACGTCGAGATTGTGGTGCATAAACTCATGTCTGAGTTTGAACAGACGTTTACGCTTTTTAAACAGAATATATACATCACAGCAAGCATCGGAATCAGCCTATACCCAAAGGATGGGATCGATACAGATCAGTTGCTTAAATATTCAGATGCCGCCATGTATCAAGCAAAAGAAGACGGCCGGAATCGCTATCGATTTTTTGACAAATCTATTCATAACGTTCTCCGCTTCCAACGAGAGATCTCAAATCACCTCAGAGATTCTCTTTATTTAAACCAGTTCCATCTCGTTTATCAGCCTCAAATTGACCTCAACAACAATAAAATAATCTCTTGTGAAGCATTAATTCGATGGGATCCAACCCCTCCGATTAAGGCAGTAGGCCCGGATATTTTCATCCCAATTGCAGAACGTTCAGATCTGATTATTAAGATTGGTGAATGGGTGCTCAGAAGTGCCTGCAAACAGATATCGCAATGGAAGCAACAAGGCATTAAAGACATACGAGTAGACATCAATGTCTCTGGTAGGCAATTAACACAGAATGACTTTTTCTCCTTCTTATTTGACACGTTGCGCGAGTTTGGCTTACAGCCAAAAGATCTCGGTATTGAATTGACGGAACACACATTGATTGCCGCAAACGACGATTTGATGACCAAATTAAAACGTCTAAGAAAAGCAGGCACGGCAATATCCATTGACGATTTTGGCACTGGCTATTCATCACTAAGCTATCTACGAAAATTCCCAATTAGTTACCTTAAAATTGATAGAGCGTTCGTGACAGAAGTACCGAATGATCACAAAGATGAAGCGATTTTGAAAGCAATTATAGACGTGGGACACATCCTCGATCTCATTATCGTTGTAGAAGGCGTTGAGACTGAAACTCAGGCTCAAATTTGTCGTCAACTCGGTAGCGATTCCGCTCAAGGGTACTTTTACTACAAGCCGGTAAAAGCCGAACAGATGCTATCTCTATTACAAATCCAACTAGAAAGCTGAGCTATATACTTAAACAGTATATAAAGGTACGACTTATACTAGATTAGGTAATAAAAACACGCCACAATGGCACAACTATTCGCTCAGAAGTGGTCAATGTGAAAACCTTACTCTTTACCTTTGTTGCTATGCTCGCTTTCGCAGCCAACTCTATTTTATGTCGCATTGCGTTACTAGAAGGACACATCGATGCGGGATCGTTCACACTGATTCGAATTTTTTCCGGAGCGATAACACTCATTGTCATTACGCTTATTTTCCGTCGATCCAATTCATCCGTCCTGCCCGTCAACAAAAAATCCGTCATCATTTCGTCTATATCGCTGCTTGGCTACGCGCTGTTTTTTTCATTTGCGTACATCAAACTTGGGACAGGGACAGGCGCACTTATTCTGTTTGGGGTTGTACAATTAAGTATGTTGATCAATTACGCTTATAAGGGAAACCACATTATTGGTTTCGAGTGGCTAGGCATTGGAGTTGCCATCAGTGGTTTTTTGGTTTTGCTATTGCCTTCTGCAACAAGACCTGACCTCATCTCGGCCCTGTTGATGGCAGTGTCTGGAGTATGTTGGGCAATATTTACTCTTCAAGGAAAAGCGTCTGGCACGCCTTTACAATCTACCACCCAAGGTTTTGTGGGCAGCTTGGTGATTGCTCTTCTAATGCTGCCATGGCTATTAAATATAGGCAGTGTTACTCAAACGGGCCTTTTGTTGGCTGTCTGCTCTGGTGTTTTCACTTCAGCATTAGGTTATGTCATCTGGTATATGGCGTTAAAGCAACTCACCGTGCTAACGGCATCAATCGTTCAACTTTCAGTGCCTGCAATTGCTTTGCTTGGAGGCGCCATCATTGTAAGAGAACCGCTCTCTTTTAATATTGTGCTTTCTACCGCGTGTATTTTGGGCGGAATTGCTCTGGTATTCATCGCACAACAGAAAAAAACAGCACGCTAATCATGTAAACCATGTGGGTGAAATCATCCCGACAATAAATAAAAAAAAGGACGCTTTATCAGCATCCTCAACGGGGACCAACCCTATAAAAACATGGCCATGAGGCCCAAAGGAATCACAAGAAGGTAAAGCTCTAACCCACGGTCACTGAGTGCTAAGTAAACCGACTTAATAACCATGCCAAGCTTTAGTCCGAAGTGCACAACATCAAGCTTAAAATTCTTATCACCTTCCACACTGATATGCGAACTGGTCAAATCGATATGCTTATTGGCATAAATATTTTTATGGCCAAATGACCTATGTTTTGTTAACTGGTTCATAATAATACCTCCACAACCTTTTGTTAACACCTATTATATAAGCATTGTCACAAAATAAAATATCATGTTTGGTATATTGAATATGCTTATTGGCAACAACAAAATTTTGTATGGATGGCACTAATGGTAGAAAAAAATTCACATAAGTTTTACGCGAAGGATGACCTATTTGAAAGTGAACTGATTGCTAAAGAGTGCCCTGATATTAATTCGCCTTCGAATTATTCACGGACATTAGGGGCGTCACAAAATTGGATTGGGTGTGGATACATACATAAACCCGGCATTGAAACCGAACATATTAATATTAAATTTCCCTTCTTTTCTTTGGTTTATGTCATTCGAGGAAATGGGAGTTATACCGACGAAAAAGGCAAACTTTACCCGCTGTCGCCGGGCTGTGTATTTCAACGCAGACCAAAAATCATGCATACCACGGTGGTTAATCCCCACAGTGACTGGCAAGAATACTACCTAGACTGTAACGAAGAGTTGTATGAACACCTAAGTAGCATGTCTTTGATCAACAGAGATATCGCGGTGTACAGTAATGCTGTATGCCCGGGTATTAAACCCGACATAGAATCCCTAATGTCACAATTACAAAACGCCAACGAAGAGGATGTATTCGACGCCTATTTAAGTTTCCTGAACATAATGAGAACGTTACTAACCTCTCAAGATGAAGCGACTATTCCAAGCGACATGATCACAGAAAGCATCACCGATTTCGAGGTCCGTTATGCCGTTCGATTTGACCTCAAAGTGTACTGTGTGGAAAAAGGCTGGGGCTACGAAAAATTTCGAAAAACATTTAAAAAACACATTGGCGTCTCTCCAAAAGAGTATTTGATCAGAAAACGAATGGATGAAGCTTGTCGCCTTTTAAGGTCGACCAAAAAACGTATCTCGATTATCGCAACAGACTTAGGCTACGCATCACAGTATGAGTTTTCGAATCAATTCAGTAAATATTTCAACGTTGCACCTAAGCATTATCGAGAAGGAATCTAACGAATTGAATGATTTTAACTGTACAAAAACACAGTAAATTGTACACTTACAATATCATTTATTGTTATGAAGAGACCCAAATGAGAACGGATTACCACACTAAACTGAAGCCCGTTATTCGTTTTTTAGAACAAAATTACAATGTGCCGCTAAACTTAGAAGAGGTGGCTAAACTAGCCGCACTTTCCCCCTATCACTTTCACCGAGTTTTTAAAAGTGTTACTGGGGAAACATTAAATGAATTTCTGCGTCGTCTTCGATTACAAAAAGCAGCACACGATCTCTTTTATAACAAACCACCTATTATTGACGTCGCTTTAGAGCAAGGGTTTTCCAGTTCCCAAAACTTTGCGAAAGCGTTTCGCAAGCATTATGATCTATCCCCCAGTGAAGTTCGCGAATGTACTAATCTCACGATTTTTTCTCAGGTTCTTCGAAAGAGCAAGATAGGAACCACACACAGCAAAAACGGAAACGACTTAGTCGAAAGCACTTCCTATAATTCTTCTCACACAACACAGAGGAGAATAAACATGATTAAGCAACAGTTTGACCAAGGAACCTTAGCCTACGTTCGAGTCACAGGACCTTACGGTGAGAACTACAAACCCGCACTAGACGCCCTTTATGGTTGGGCGAGCTCTGAAGGTGTCGCAGACGCTACTTGTATCTTCATCTATCATGATAACCCTGAAATAACGCCGGCGGAAAAGTGCCGAACAGATATTGGTTTATTGGTTCCAGAGAATGTAGAAGTAGCAGGAGCAGTAGAGAAACAACCATTTGTCGGGGGCACATATGCCACGTTACGAAAACAGATCACTGACATGTCCCAATACGGACCGGCGTGGAATGAACACATCGCCCAAATCGTTGATCTAGGAATAGAGATGGATGACGGCCCGTGCTTTGAGCTTTACCATAACTTCAACCCGGAAACTAATGAATCGGATGTGAGTTTCTGTAGCTCAATTAGGTAATAATTGTATACACAGCCTTATCTCAGAATAGATAAGGCTAGGGTCTTTTGAGGTCAATCACGCCATCCTTTTCCGGTGGCAGATCAAGAAGGTTGATACCTTCCGCGTCGTTTTGTTTGAACTCTTGCACCTGTTGTTGAATCCAGTCAACAAATGAGCGAATTTTTTCACGACGAAAGTACCCTTTAGGGGCACAAAGATAATAACTGTATCGAGACTTTACCGCTTTATCACCGATACGTACCAAGTTCCCTTCACGTAAATATCGATTAGCCAAACTATGTTTAACTAAGGCAACGCCTTGCGCTGACAATGCCCCCTCCATTACAAACTGCGAACCGTCATATTCAATGGAAGCATGCCCCGTAGAAAGCTGCATCGTTTCAAACCATATTGACCAGTTCATATCCGGCCATACGTCTTCAATTAAGTCTACTTTAGATAGATTAGAAACATCAAATAGTTGATGTTTCTGTTGATAACTGGGGTGACAAACAGGGTATAAAATTTCATCCATCAACCAAACGGATTCAACATTGGCATATTGGCCGTGACCATAACGAATACAGATATCCACTAAGCCATCTTGAAAGTTAACCAGCTCATTTTTCGGGTCCACCAATAACGATAACTGAGGGTAGAGAGATCGAAAATGATTAATACGCGGAATCAACCAATGTTGGGCAAAAGTCGGATGGGTTGAAATAGACAATCGACCGGGCTCTGGATCTTGGTTTAGGTTTCTCACGCCATCTTGCAGGTGAGCGAATCCTTTCTTGGCTGACTGAAAGAGCGTCTCACCTTCGCTCGTCAACAAAACTTTTCTGTGTTGTCGCACAAATAACTCGCAATCTAACCATTCTTCTAACTGACGTATTTGTTGACTGATTGCCGCTGCACTAACAAACAATTGCTCAGCGGCTAATTTAAAACTGCCTTTTTCTGCCGCAACATAAAAGTAAAACAGGCCTTGTAGGGGAGGCAATTTATCTTTCACTTAAGTTTTCCTTAACTCAATGTCAATTTCTATCGTTTGTCAGAACGAGCACATTGATTGAGTATTGACCATGAAGTCCACCACGATCAAGGAGTATTTATGACTATTCACACAAATTCATCAATTAACTACCATCGTTCTAGCACGCAAGTTTCGCTTAAGCATTTCTTCACCTTGATAAAGAAATGGCACCACAATGCTTGTAGCCGACAGGCACTGAACGAGCTCTCTAAGCACCAACTGTCCGACATTGGGCTAGATAAACTACAGGCAGAAAAAGAGATCCAAAAACACTTTTGGCAATAGTAAAAACGCCAGATGCTAACCAAATACACAGAACGGCCATGGTGTAGCGTATTGAAAAAAATGAGAAATGAGAATCAAACTCCTTTACTCTAGAGTTCTATTGAAAATTTAGATAATGGAATGAACAATGATTACTGCGCTATATGCATCTCTACTTATGTTGTTAATAATTTGGTTGACCGTTAAGGTGATTAAGCAACGCCAATCCGGAAAAATAGCGTATGCAGACGGAGGGGTAAAAGAGCTTCAGATAGCCCGCTCGGCACACGGTAATGCATCAGAAACCATCCCTATAACATTAGTTTTAATGATTCTTTTAGAGCTAAATAGCGGTAATATTTATCTGCTCCACTTGTGCGGAGTAGCGCTACTATTGGGTCGAATTCTTCATGGGACAGGGATCCTTAACGAGAACTTTGGCAACAGAAAAAAAGGCATGGTACTCACCTTTATCAGTCAAATAATTCTTGTCGTCGGCAACCTCATCTACTTACCCTTCGATAAAATGTTCGGTTAAGCAAACTTTGTTAACGTGTGAGATCCTAAAGATAAAAGGTGCCAACAGCGACAAACATCATCGCGGCACCGAATAATTTTTTCTGCCAGAGCACTTTAGATTGGTTGATCTGATGCCTAAAAAAGAAAAACGCAAGCAGAACACCAATCACGCCTCGTAAAGATTGGATAACATTTCCTGTCACTACACCGCTCATATTGAACCCAATCAACAAGAATACCACGGCAATTAACCATGCTATCGCAACCCATTTCACTTGATAAACCATTTTAAACGTCACGCCTTTTACAGGCATTAAAAATAGACTCCCTAATCCACAGATAAAATAGTTAATCGAAATAGTCACCACCGACTGCTCAAAAGGGTTTGACTGAATAATCTCTTTTGAAAACTGTGCAATGGCCATATCAGCAAAGCTATAACCGACACTTGCCGCCAGAACCAATAAAAGCGGCTTCATCGCTATTTTTCCTGATAGCGCTGAAAATCGCCACGCTATGAACAGAATAAGTAAAATAGATAGCCACTGTATTAAAGTAAACTCGGCATTAAACATAGCGACAGATATCATCGCTAATACCGGAATTTTGATTGCCAACAGCGGTGATACTACCGAGGCATCACTTAGCTTTATGGCTTTTATAAGCATATATTGGGCAAAAAGGTAAGGAAGATTAATAAGCAGTATATCTAAGGTTTGAGAGGGTTCTATTAACCGCCAATAACCCATAAACAACACGGGGTATGCGGCAAACACTCCGATGGCGACATGTACGGCGATCAGTAGTTTCACCCCATCAATATTAAAATTTTGTTGGCAACGTTGTGTAAGAATATAGTTGGTCGCTTGAAAAAAGGCGGCCAGAAAGCTAGCAATAAACCCAAAAATCATACTAGGTAAATCTTCTAAGTGATGTGGGGGAACACATGGAGCATTCATTAAAGGAAATATAATGCAGCCTGAAGGGTTTCTATTATAGTGGCTCTTCTGTACCAACAATCATGTATTGTATCACCATGCTCTAATTGAAGATATTACCACTACATTTCATTCCATCTTTTCATTACCAACAAACGCCAAAATCACCATTGCGCTCGTACGAGCAATTGATAAATAGCAACATTTTCGCAACAAAAACAGTCGACAATGCCGACTATAACGGCGAAAATTGGTTATTTACGGAACTAGCTCGTCGGTTTTGTAAAAAATAATTAACAACTTTTTGCACGTTTTTAATCGATTTTTTGTCGATTATGTGCTTTTATATATACATCAATGCTCGAACGAACATATAAGAGTCGATATAATGGAAAAAGTAGAAAACGTTCATGATTTAATTGTCATCGGCGGCGGCATCAATGGTGTCGCTGTCGCAAGTGATGGGGCAGGTCGCGGGTTAGACGTCGCGTTATTTGAGATGAACGATCTTGCATCTGCCACCTCCTCTGCAAGTAGTAAACTGATACATGGTGGACTTCGTTATCTTGAGCATTACGAATTTCGTTTAGTCAGTGAGGCATTAGCAGAGCGTGAAGTATTGTTGAGTAACGCACCTCATCTGGTGGCTCCTTTACGTTTTCAACTACCACATCGCCCACATCTACGCCCAGCTTGGATGATTCGAATCGGTCTATTTCTTTACGACAACATCGGCAAGCGCGTCTCTTTACCTGCAAGCCACGGATTGAAATTTGCTTCTAACGGCCCGTTATTACCACAAATGAAAAAAGGCTTCGAGTATTCCGATTGCGCCGTAGACGATGCTCGTTTAGTGGTTATTAACGCCAAATTAGCGCAAGAGAAAGGAGCGAAGATACACACACGCTCAAAATGTATTGACGCAACTCGCAATAAAGAAGGTTGGACGGTCACAATAGAAGATACATTGACAGGAAAAACGACCGAGTTTAAAGCGAAGGCATTAGTCAATGCTGCTGGGCCATGGGTCGATAAATTTTTTGACTCACAGTTAAAAATGACTTCGCCTCGTGGAATTCGATTGGTGAAAGGCAGCCACGTCATCGTACCCAAGATGTATGAAGAAAATCATGCCTTCATTTTACAGAACGAAGATAACCGAATTGTATTTGTACTGCCCTATCTCGATGATTATTCGGTTATCGGTACCACCGATGTGGAATACACAGGCGACCCTTCAAAAGTGACGATAGATGATGACGAAATAAGCTACCTATGTGACATCGTTAATCAGCATTTTGTTAAACCCGTCTCCCCAGACGATGTCATCTCAACCTGGTCTGGTGTCCGCCCTCTTTGCGAAGATGAGTCATCCGATGCACAAGCGGTAACGAGAGATTACACCATAGAACTCGACGACCAACAACCAGATGCGCCTTTACTCTCTATATTTGGTGGCAAACTCACCACCTACAGAAAACTTGGTCAAGCGGCCGTCGATCAGCTTTCACCTTTTTTCCCTCAAATGAATGAACCCTGGACCAAAACAGCGACATTACCAGGTGGTGACTTCACCAATAGAGATAGCTTACAAAGCACGCTTTTAAAACAGTATCCATGGTTAGAAGCCAAGCTTGCGAGGCGCTTTGTTAGGGCTTACGGCACCCTTTCCGTTTCTATTCTTAAACAGATAAGTAGCGTAGAGGAACTCGGTACGCACTTTGGACACGGTTTGTACCAAGCGGAAGTAGATTATTTGGTCGCTGAAGAGTGGGCGGTCAGTGTCGAAGATATTCTTTGGCGCAGAAGCAAGCTCGGACTCAAGTACACACAAGCAGAAGTTAACACTTTACATGAATACCTTAATCCCCTTAGCACACAAGCTGAAAAGGCAGAAGACACAGCTTTATCGGCTTAATTAGCGGGAATACCTTCTTTTAAGGCGATTAAATCCTTCCCCCAAGTTCCGTTGTCCCCACTATTGTGGGGACGTGACCTGTTCTAACGATCCCATGAACAACGAGGCATTCCGTAACTATAAATACATCTGTTTATTCTGCAAAAGCCCTCGTTTAACCACTTGTCCACGACTTAGTGGTTCATAAACCTGTAGCGGCTTCCCAATCGGTTAGGAGTCGCATGATTGTTCTAGAGTCTTTCGGTCGCGCGCTGGTTCCTTTTAACGTGAGATCACCCTGCTCTAAAGCTTGTCTTATATTTCGTACCTGATACAAGAAGCCATTCCCTATTGCATCTACATTGACCACTCTTCCATCTTGCTCATACTCAGTAACCACAAAATGATTCCCCGCCGCTTCCGGTAACCAAGGGTTTGACGAAACCGCGAGGCTTCCTTTGCTTCCAAGAATCGTGAATTGTGGAAACAAACCGTGGTCTTCTGCCGTATGTAACTGCGCAACAACACCATTTTTAAATTGAAACATTGCGGCGGTATCACATATATTCCCATCGGTACCCATTTTGCCAAATGCAGCCAAATTGTATTGATCAAACACTTGCTCACCAAAACAGCTTTTTAGTACAAGATGCATAAGAGACACAGGATAACAACCTAGATTATATAGCGCGCCTTTACTATCTGGATTAACAAACTCAGCGATAGAGGCCACATACTGCGCATTAATCGACTTTACTTCGCCAATACTTCCGTTAGCAAGTTCCTGCATGATCTGAGCAATAAGTGGATGGTTGAGATACATCAAACCTTCCGCAAAAAAAACGTTATGCTTTTCGACCGCTCGCAGCGCTAAATCGGTCTTCTGCATATCAACAGAAAGAGACTTTTCACTTAAGATAGCTTTGCCAGCTTGCGCTGCTTTAATAATGTACTCATGATGAAGATGATTCGGTAAGGCGACATAAACGACATCAACCTCTTTATCGTTAATCAACGCATCGAAGTCTTGGTAAACCTTCTCAACCTGATGCTGTTTTGCAAACGCTTGCAGCGGTTCGAGCGAACGACCAGCAACAGCAACTATCTCGGTTGTTCCTTCTTCTTTGATGGCATCGGCCATAACACCGGAAATAAAGCTTGTTCCTAAAATACCCCATTTCAGTTTCTTATCCATAATATTTCTCTTTAGAACTGGTAAGTTTGATAGGCGCTAACAAGGTCTGTGAATCCTTGTTTAATAAACTTCTGCGTATGTTCTGCGCGAAAATGCTTTTCATAGGCAGCTTCATCTTCATAACGCTCCCAGAATATAAACTGCCGTGCGTCTGTTTTACTCTTCATCGGTATTGCCATGGTACAGCCTTCTTCGCTGTTCATACTTACACAGAACGCTTTGATCGCTCGTAACGCATGGTCATAATCCACATCTTCTTTGATGCGAATTTCTGCTGTAATAAATAGACCTTTATCCACTTCAATCTCTCTAATAACTTGGGTTCATTGTATTCATTAATGTAATTGACTCTCCAAGCTTTATAAACGACCATTATGTTTATTGTTTATAAACCATGAGTTACTAATAGGGCATATCGAATGGACAAGCTAAAAAGTATGCAGGTCTTTGTTTACGTGGTCGAACATGGCACATTTTCCAGCGCCGCGGTTCATTTCTCGATAACCGCTACTATGATTGGTAAACATATAAAACAACTTGAGAAACAGCTTGGGACTCAACTCATCACTCGAACCACGAGAAAACAGTCATTAACTGAATCTGGTCAACTTTATTACAGCGACTGCAAACGAATATTAGAAGAAATCACCAACGTAGAAAATAAAATACTCACCGTTGAAAACAGACCAAAAGGGACGGTTAGAATTAATGCGCCTGTCACGTATGGAAGTATCGTTTTGGCCCCTATTGTCGCCGATTTTCTTAAGCTATACCCAGAGATTAACATAGAGCTCACCTTGGATAATCTCCGTATCGACCCTATTCTGGATCAGGTTGACATCATCATTCGCATTGGCCATCTTAACGATTCAGCGTTGATTGCTCGCCCATTAGGCCAGTATGAGATGATCTTTAGCGCCTCCCCAAAATATTTATCCACCTACGGCATACCAAGCAAAGTCAAGGACCTAGTGAATCATCATTGCTTGGGCTTCCACTATGGGGATATTCAATCTCATCAGGCAAGTCGATTAGGCACACATGCCTTTGATAAAACCAATATCCGTTTATCCTCAAACAATGGTTATGCGCTGAAAGTGGCCGCTTTACAAGGCCTTGGGATAATGCTCCAGCCGAAGATTTCACTTACTTCTGAGATAACCGACCAATCGCTTATTCAGATTCTTGATGACGAATCACCAACCTCTAATCCAATACATGTGTTGTATAAAAGTAAGTTTATTCCTATCAAAACACGAACATTTGTCGACTATTTATTGGAATGTACTGTGTAATCTGACGCTTATATGTGATTTAAATTGTGATCCAGAGCAAACGGTTACCTTTCTAACTATCATTTTGCAGAACGTCAGCCTATTATACAAACTTAAGTTTGGTTGACGGACATATGTTTATGACTGAGAGAGAACAACAGATATTAAGTATCTTGCGAACAGAGCCAATGATCGCACAACAAGTTCTAGCGGATAAGCTAGGGTTAAGCCGCAGCGCCGTTGCTGGCCATATCATGAACCTTACGAAAAAAGGGTTCATTCAAGGCAAAGGGTACATCATTGCACCCAACCAATACGCTATGGTCATTGGTGGTGCCAATATGGACCTTTGCGGACGTTCCTCTGCCGCTTTAATACAAGGTGATTCTAATCCTGGCCAGCTCACAAGTGGTGCTGGAGGCGTAGCAAGAAATATTGCTGACAATCTTAGCCGTTTAGGCAGTTCCGTACAGTTTATTGGTGCAATGGGTGACGATAATTGGGGTGAGCAGCTTAAATCTGCCTGCCGTGAAGCTGGTGTTAATGTCGAGCACTGTTTAACAGTGACAGGCGCAACATCTAGCAGTTATTTGTCGATACACGACCATGATGGCGAGATGCAATTAGCACTTAACGACATGAAATTGATCGACCGACTTAATGCAGAGCAACTCGCTCAACGTGAGGGGGCCATTGCTCGCTCTAGCGCGATTGTTCTCGATGCTAACTTAAGCCACAGCGCTCTTGAATACCTCTTTCATGTTCATAGCGACATCGACATTTTTGTCGACCCTGTTTCGTCAGTCAAAGCGCCCAAGCTACTGCCATTCTTAGATAAAATTCACACGTTAAAGCCAAACTTAATGGAAGCGGAATTACTGTCTGGCATTACGTTTATACAACAGAGCGACCTAGAAAAAATCGCTGGAACCCTACACGACAAAGGGGTTGAGCAAATACTGATAAGCCTTGGAAGCAAAGGGGCTTATTCCAGCTGTAGCGAGGGAGCAACATTTATCCCTCCATCAAAAACACAGGTTAACAATGTAACCGGAGCAGGCGATGCGTTAATGGCTGGCCTTACTCACGGGTATCTGAATCAATGGCAGTGGAGTAACACTGTCGAATTTGCACTTGGCGCAGCACGATTAGCGCTAGTTGCTGAAAACACGATTAATTCAACTATGTCTGAAAAAGCGGTTCGACGCTTAATAGAGGAAACCATCACATGTTAGAGAAATACCTTGATATCCAACCAGAAGTGGCACAAGCATTAGCCAACAACCAACCTGTTGTTGCCCTAGAATCAACAATCATCTCACATGGTATGCCATTTCCAAGGAATGTAGAAACGGCTCTGTTGGTTGAGAACACCATCCGTGAACAAGGTGCTGTCCCTGCCACTATCGCTATCATCAATGGTCGCTTAAAGGTTGGACTTTCAGAAGAACAGATCACACACCTAGGCAAAGCTGGTTCAGCCGTAACCAAAGTAAGCCGTCGTGATATACCTTTTGTGGTCGCAAGCAAACAAGATGGTGCAACGACCGTTGCAGCTACAATGATTCTGGCATCAATGGCGGGCATTAAAGTCTTCGCTACTGGTGGTATTGGTGGTGTTCACCGTGGTGCACAACAAACCATGGACATCTCTGCTGATTTGCAAGAGCTTGCAAATACAGATGTTGCGGTTATCTGTGCGGGTGCTAAATCGATTCTTGATCTTGGACTTACGCGCGAATACCTTGAAACTCAAGGTGTACCAGTTATTGGTTACCAAACTGACAGCCTTCCAGCGTTTTACACGCGTGAAAGTGAGCACAGCATCGATTATCGCCTTGATACGGCAGATCAAATTGCATTGGCACTCAAAGCAAAATGGGAAATGAATTTAAACGGTGGCGTTGTGATAGCCAATCCAATTCCTGTTGAATTTGCCATGCCAACAGACACCATCACTAACGCTGTCAACACTGCGTTAGCGGAAGCGGAAGAACAAGGCATCTTAGGTAAAGAATCAACGCCGTTCTTGTTGGCTCGCGTTTGCGAACTAACCGGTGGCAATAGCTTAGATTCAAATATTCACCTCGTATTAAACAACGCTCGTTTAGGCGCTCAAATCGCGATTGAATACAGCAAGCTTTAACACATAATTGATTCGTAAAACGTAACAACTTAATAATGGCTGTTACAAGTAGCGATTCAAATGAAATGAGCTCGATGGAGTGAACTGCAATAGGCAAAAATGTCTTGAACCGTTTGCAAAGTCGAGTTCATTTTGATCATATAAGCACTACGATCGGTATGATTTAATCTCAATTCACCACTACCCTTTAGACGAATCACCTCTCTTTTTCAAGAAAATCAAAGATTCTAAAATTTATAATATCTTTTTTTGAAAGTAATTTGGCCTTTCCCCTTTCTATATCCCTACATAAACTTTACAAACAACAAGAGGGAAAGACATGAAGCGATTATCCAAGTGGTTGCTCTCTTTCGCGGTGATATTGCCAGCACTCGTACTGATCATCATGCCAGAAAGCTCTGCCAACGCAGAGAGCAACAAACCAACCGCGATGAACAGCCAAGTTGCCACACTTGCTGGTGGTTGCTTTTGGTGTACAGAATCTGATTTCGAGAAACTCGATGGCGTAACAGACGTCGTTTCTGGTTATGCCGGTGGTGAGCTCGATAACCCAACTTACAAGCAGGTCTCTTCAGGTAAGTCAGGCCACATTGAAGTTATTCAGGTTACCTATGACGCAGATAGCCTAAGCTACGAACAGATACTCGATCACCTCTTTAGACATATGGACCCAACAGACAACAAAGGTTCTTTTGTCGACCGTGGTCCGCAATACCGTCCGGCTATTTTTTATCACACGCCAGAGCAAAAAGCGATCGCGATGCAATTCATTAAAGAGGTAGACGATGCTGGAATATATCCAGATCCAATCGCGACTGAATTGATAGAATATACCGAGTTTTTCCCGGCGGAAGATTACCATCAGGATTACTATAAAAAGAGTAAGGTTCGCTATAACTACTATCGCTATGCATCGGGTCGAGATCAATACTTAGACAAGCTATTTGGCGAAGATAGAAACGAGAACCAAGTAACGTTACGTCAGCTAATCGATGGTAAAAAACAGGCCGCAAGCCTAAAACAGTATCGCAAGCCCTCGGATGAGGAAATCCGTAAAAATCTAACCTCACTACAATATGATGTTACCCAAAAAGATGCGACTGAACGTCCATTTAACAACCCCTATTGGGATAATAAGAAAGAAGGCATCTATGTGGATGTTGTTACAGGTGAACCCCTTTTCTCTTCAACCGATAAATACAAATCAGGAACTGGCTGGCCAAGTTTTACCAGACCACTTGCTGGTAGTTACGTTGTCACCACGACAGACTACAAACTGATTTATCCAAGAACAGAAGTTAGAAGCAAGTTTGGTGATTCACACCTAGGCCATGTATTCAAAGATGGGCCAGCCCCTACCGGGCTTAGGTATTGTATGAACTCTGCTTCAATGCGATTTGTCCCTGTAGAGAAGATGGGGACAGAAGGATACGAGGAGTATCTACATTTGTTTGAAGGATAAAGAGTGATTTCCATTCAAGAATGACAGGCGTCAATACACTCTATTCCACCATCCCCACGAAAGTGGGGATTCTTTAACACAGAGAGCCTCCTTGCCACCTGTATATCTGTCCTTTGGCTTACCTATCAATGAGTAAATACAACGTCATTACGACTGACTCTTTGACGTTCGCTATAAATACCATCTTCAGTACGCGAACCACAGCTTATTATCATGGTAATCTCTGCGTTTTTTTCCAAACCTAACAACGCTTTTGCCCGTTTTGAATCAAAGCCTTCCATTGGGCAAGTATCGTATCCTTCCGCCCGCATAGCGGTCATAAATGTCATTGCGGCAAGCGAACTACTTTTATGCAGACTGACTCGAAGATCGGACTTCCCAACCTCTCTCACTGACGGTTTTTTCAAACCTAAATATGCACTCCACAATTTCCTGAATAGCCCAAACAATCCAAATCTATCGTTTTTATATAATATAGGAATAAACTTTTCGTAGTATTTTAGAGCTCTTTTCGAAACCGCATCTTCACGTCCTTCGAAGGCCTTACGTACATTTTCAGCATTCATTTGAGCCCGAGGTCGCCACTTATCTGGAGTGACCACGAAGGCAACCAATTCGTTAGCGGTTTTTGCCGCTTTCTGCCCCATACAGATATCGGCCAACTCACTTCTAGCCTGTTCACCAATGATTCGATGAAATTGCCAGAGCTGCATATTGGAACTATTTGGCGACAATATGGCCAAGTCGAGAGAACGACTCACCGCTTGATGATCAAACGCAGCAGTTTGATCATATTTTCTCACCGAGCGACGCGACTGAATCAGTTGCTGAAAAATAGCTGATTGCGTGTCTTCTGGAGGATTTATTAACGTTGTTTCCACTTTACATACTCACTTAGTTACAAATAGGATTACTCAATAGGGAAGTCGTGCCTTGAACCCCACTCCGTCCATGAGCCGTCATACACCGACAGTTTTTGCTTATTGCACTGCGTTGCAGCAAGCGCTAAAACGCAAGCGGTGACACCAGAACCACAGGTAAAAATTAGGGACTGAGAATCGTCACAGACATCGGCGAACATCATTTTCAATTCGCTAATTGGCTTTAGATAACCATTCTCAACCAAACGAGGGAACGGTAAATTTTTTGAGCTGGGGATATGTCCGCTTCTGACATTTTCCCTTGGTTCTGCTTGTTGACCATGGAAGCGCTCTGCTGGTCGAGCATCGATTATTGCCATCTCTGGCAGATGCGTTTTTGTATTCAGTGTCTCGATATTGATCTGCCACTCTGAACATAATTGTGCTTGATAGCGACAGGTTGGCAATGCAATGGGCTCACTACAGTCTAACGGTGCACCAGCCGCTTTCCAAGCTGGCAACCCACCATTTAAAACCGCGACATCATTGTGGCCCATGGCCTTAAACATCCACCATACTCGTGGCGAAGAAAACAGACCATGGCTATCGTAGACCACAATTTTTGTGCCATTCGCAATACCTAACAACCCAACTTGTTCAGCAAAATAGTCTGCCGACGGCATCATGTGTGGCAACTCTGAACCTAAATCGCATATCAAGGTATCAAAATCAAAAAACAATGCACCGGGTATTCGTTCTGACTGCCATTCTGACCGTCCATCCCTTTCTATGCCCGGCATAAACCAGCTTGCATCTATCACGGTTAGCTCTGGGTGGTTCAGGTGTGTTTTTAGCCAGTCAACATCCACGACTGAACTCGACAATTCAAATAAACTCATCTGTTTTTTTCTCCATCTTAAAATTCCATTTCCAGTATTCCAAACCCTTCATATCTGAATATCGACGTTAGTTCTTTCCTTCACTTTCATGGGTATACCATAACAAAATAAGACAAAAAATGAATTCGCCTTCCCCTAGAGAAAGTATTAAAGTGAATAGATAAGGGTTCCGAGCCCGAATTCAAGCATTTATTTAGAGGAAGACGATGAAAAGTATCTCTATTGCTACAGCGATAATCGCGCTTACTGGCTGTCAAAGCATGAGTAACGACAAACCATCTGACATGCCGATTGGACATATCGATCAAGCCCAAGACAGCCAACAATGTGCCATCTACGACACGAGAGATTGGCAGGCCAGCATCACGCCTTTAACCGGTGGCGAAAACGACTATGTTCTCAAAGTTAGTGGATTGGTTGATCTGCCCTCACCCGCGTATCAAGTGATATGGCAGAAAGGACCGATGGACAGAGCAAACCCACCAAGTCTGCGTCTAAGGTTAACCACATTAAACCCGACCGAAGGTGCTTCCATACAAGTCATAACGACGGCAAAAATAGAATACACATTAGAGACGCCGTTGCCAGCTATGAGAAACGTGATGGTTTCCTGCGGTGATTCTGTTATTGCTACCATTCCTGTGTCTACGGGCAGTCATTAACCAGACCTATAAAAATGTAGGGAGGTTTCGTGTAGAAGAGAGTTACGTAACAACTTCCAGCTGTAGCAAATAAACAGAGCCAATAGGTGTAAATACCCCCCCTATTGGCTCTGTTTGATTCTCGACATAATACGGACTCAACCGTGATATCTCCGTTCCACCTAATAACAGGTCAGACGAGATATGTTTGAGTTTACCTTCTCATCATAGGATTGACCTACATCGAATAGGTATATGGGGCTTGAATACCCAAAGGTATACCTAATGCCCAATACGCGAGCAAAAATATCGTCCAGCCAATCAACATTACTATTGAATAAGGCATCATCAAGGAGGCGAGTGTTCCAATACCCGTCGATTTAACATAGCGCTGGCAATACACCACGACTAACGGGAAGAAGACCATGAGTGGGGAGACAATATTCGATACCGAATCACCTACACGATAAGCCGCTTGAGAAAGCTCAGGCGCGATACCTACCGCCATAAGCATCGGCACTAAAACAGGACCAATTAACGCCCATTTAGCCGAAGCTGACCCCACAAGTAGGTTAATCAATGCGGTCAGTAGAATCATACCCACTATCGTAGCCTGTCCCGGAAGGTTCAGCGCTTTAAGCCCTTCTGCCCCGTACAAAGCCAACATAGTTCCAATATTGGATTGCCCAAATGCAGCTAAGAATTGAGCACAGAAAAATGACATCACAATGTACGCACCCATGGTTCCCATGGTGTTTGACATCGCCTTAATGACATCATTACTACTTGCGAAAGTTCCCGCTACTCGACCATAGACAATCCCCGGAATGACAAACAGAATAAAGATCAGAGGAACAATAGATTTCATCAACGGTGCTGAAAACGACGTAATATCTCCTTCTGGTGATCTCAATGCAGAGTTTTCAGGTAGAATCGCAAACACAAGCAATGCAATACCTGCCATCATCGACCAGCCTGCCCATTTGAAGGCACGAGATTCTATCACCGAAAAAGAGGCAAGATCGGGAGCTTCCTCTGCGTCCTCATCTACGGGTGTAGAGGCAAGTCTAGGCTCTATAATTTTTTCAGTGACATACCAACCAATCGCGACAATTAATACCGAAGAAATCCCAGTGAAAAAGATATTTGCCAATGGATTAATCAGGTAATCGGAATCAAGCACCTGTGCTGAAGTTTGGGTAAATCCGGCAAGCAAAGGGTCAATACCAGAAGGAATAAAGTTGGCAGAAAAACCACCTGAAACACCTGCGAACGCCGCAGCAATACCCGCTAACGGATGTCTACCCGCCGCATGAAATATAATACCGCCTAATGGGATGACCAACACATAACCAGCGTCTGCTGCCGTATGTGACACTATCGCTACCAAGATCAACATCGGCGTAAGTAATTTGGCTGGCGTAAAGTTCAGCATTTTCTTTAGGCCAGTCGTAATGAAACCTGAAGAATCCGCGACACCGACACCAAGCATGGCAACCAATACAATCCCCAATGGTGCGAAACTAGTAAACGTTGTCACCATGTTAGCTAAAAACGACGCCAGTGCTTCTCCAGTAAGTAGGTTCGTGACTTGAAGGACTTCACCCGTTCTTGGATTAACCAAATCAAAGGAGACATTGGCGAGAATGGCAGAGCTTACCCAAACAATAATCAACGCCCAAAAAAACAGAATAGCTGGATCTGGAATTTTATTGCCAGTCCGTTCTATAAAGTTAAGAAATCGGTCCATACCTGTTGGCTGCGCATCCGTTGCGACTTCTACAGCCTGATTACTCATAGAAACTCCAATTAAAAAATTAGCCTTAACTAAGGCAAATGAATTGGAGTATTGTATAAAAGTATCGAATGTTAACGTGCTAAAACAACCTCAAAATTTCTAAACACTGGTTATTTCTATTATTATTCAATTAGTAACAAGTTCAAACCGAACCGAATTTAGATGTTCGGTTCATCTCCATTTATATAATTAATGTGATCTTGGTTAGCCGAATCGACGATGACGTGAATGGGTAGACATATAGTTAATCTCTGGCCCTTCAGGAACGATTTGTGTTGGGTTGATCATTGTATGGCTAAAATAGTAGTGACGCTTAATATGAAAGAAATCCACCGTATCTGCAACACCTTGAAACTGATAGAGATCCCTTACGTATTCTGCAAGATTTGGAAACTGCTCTATTTGTTGTCGGTTACACTTAAAGTGTCCAAAATAGACTGGGTCAAAACGAATTAGAGTGGTAAAGAGTCGCCAATCTGCCTCAGTCAAGTTATTGCCCGCTAAGTAACGCTGCTGACCGAGAAGCTCTTCGATGTTATCTAGCGTCTCAAAAAGTACAGCGTATGCTTCTTTATAGGCAGTGGGGCTGGTTGCAAATCCAGCTTTATAAACACCATTATTGATTGCGTGGTAGACAATATCATTCATCTCATCGATCTGCTTTCGTTGCGCCAACGGGTAAAAATCAAGTTGATTACCTGTCAAACCATTAAAGGCGGCGTTAAGCATTCTAATTATCTCGGACGATTCATTACTCACAATACGATTGGATTGTTTGTCCCACAAAACGGGCACTGTCACCCGTCCAGTATAGTTAGGCTGGTTACGCGTATAGATTTGAAACAAGTGGTCTGATTGAAAAAGATCATCACCAGAGCTATGGTTATCTCGGTCGAAACTCCAGCCACTACTAAGCATATCCGGGCTGACCACCGAGACAGTTATGTGCGATTCTAAGCCTTTTATTGCTCTAAAAATGAGCGTACGATGCGCCCAAGGACACGCCAATGAAACATACAAGTGATATCGGCCAGATTCTGCTTTAAAGCCACCTTCTCCTGTCGGACCGGCTGCACCATCTTCTGTCACCCAGTTGCGTAATTGGGCCTCTTCTCGCTTAAACTTACCGCTGTTCTGTTTAGTTTCATACCATTGGTCGTGCCAAACGCCATCTACGAGCAAACCCATATTCTTATCCTCTTATTTTTTATAGTTTAATCCGTTTTATAAACAAATTAAGGCAAATCAAAAACAAGCGCTATCACCTGAGTATAGCCTTTGTTAACAAATAATATATTATCGACCGACTCAATTTTTACACCATCGCCCTCACTCAGCGTCTGGTCATCCATAGTTAGCTCCCCAGATATATGGTGCACATAAACCTTTCGGCCAGAATCAATGGTGAGGTTCAATTCTGTATTTGGATCAAGCACTAATTGATGCAACGTAGCATCTTGTTTGATGTTAAATGCAGTACCTTGCCCAGTTGGAGATGCAATCGTCGTTAATCCTACATCCGTACCAAAAGATCTTTGTTGGTACCCCGGGTTGTTACCGAATGAATTGGGTTGTATCCAGATCTGCAATAGATGCAGTTCATCACTTTTCGACGCGTTAAATTCACTATGGTATATGCCACTACCCGCCGACATTAACTGGTATTCTCCCGCAGAAAGTTGCTCAATATTGCCTTCGCTGTCTTTATGTTGAATGGCGCCTCTAAGCACAAACGTGATGATTTCCATATCCCGGTGACCATGGGTATCAAAACCCGAATTTGGTTTCAGCACGTCGTCATTGATCACTCGTAAAGCTGAAAATCCCATATGTTCCGGGTCATAATAATCAGCAAAAGAAAAGGTATGTTTACTCTCTATCCAGCCGTGATTCGCTTTGCCTCTATCTTGCGATGGTCTTATCGTAATCATATTACTACCTATCCATATTTTGTTGGCTATGACAAGTAAACATCGGTGTGCTTGCTGTCATCAATAGGATCAGTATATCTCTGTTATTTTGGGTTTAATAACACAAAATATTGATACTCTATTTCAAAATATTTGAACCCATTTTGAGGGACTACGCTGCGACCTTTCGATAGTAACAACAGAATATTTAGAGACGTTTTGATTACAAATCGACTTGCAGATAAATGGTATTGTAGTTGCTTCCGCCCTTTATTCGACCAAACTGAGAGGAAGACTCAAAGATGGCAGAACGATGATGCAGCGAGTAACCCAACCATATATTGTTCCAGTCTCGTTTGTTGAATAAGTCTCCGAGATTTACGTCATATGAGACATCCAAATAATTAAGAAGTTGGCTAGGTTCATACCCCTTATCAGCCATACTTTTTCCTTCCATATAGGTGATTTTATCAATATATGAAAGACCTTCAGCCAGACCAATTCGCCATTTGGTTGGCCAGTTCAACGTGTAGTACGCTTTAACCGCCACGACATATTCTGTGCTTGCCCCTTGAGCGTCCGATGTCCAATGGTGAATCAAACCGGGCGTAAGATAGATATCGAAATCATATCCAAACAGTTCATCAGTGAGGGGATGTCCATAAAAAATTGAGCTGAGTATCCCGTCATTTTCATCTTTTTCGCTCTCCAAGCGGAAAAGAATATCACCCATATTAGACGTCGTTGCCCAACCGTGTGCCACTCTCAAGTAAGGCGATATGGAGAGTGACTCTCGTAATGGCGTGCTTTTATCATTAAAAAAGGCAATACCTGCATAAGCTTCACCTTGCCACCGTTCTTCAACAATCTCAGCCCTGTACGCATTACTATCCAGATACGTAGCACCGATGCTTCCCAATAAGTAGAAATTAGAAGTCACATGATATTTCGCCCTAACAGCGGCCGTCGCGTCTACTCCTCCATCAATTGATTCTCCGGTTTCTTGCTTAAAGGCATAGTATTTAGAATTGAATTCTTGGCTTTTCAACCTCAGGGTGAACTTGGGTTCCAACTGCCAATTACCGAATTCATAGTCACCTGATAACACAAAATTGGAGTGCAAGTAAATATCGTCATCACCCATTAACTCAGCTTCGAAGTCCCAATGTTTATTAAATGGGATCTGGAATTTAAAGCCAAGATCCGCGCTATCTCCACCTGCTTCATTTTGTAGAGAGCGCGGTATATCAACAAAACGAGTACGCAATATGGCGAAAAGGTTGTAATCCAGTTCTGGGTGGGTATACAGCTTCGCGCCACCTTCTAATCCATCGAGATAAAACGTCTCACCCTGAAAAAAAAGCATCGGCACAAAAGAGTTAACGTAATCATCGTCAGACTCATTAGCAAAAGGAATTGTCGCGGAGCGCATCACCCCAGCAATACCCCATTCTTGCTCTGAATAAGAGGCAAATACAGAGGTTGAAAAAAGTAAAACGATACATAAACCAAAACGCATAGTACAAACCCAACCAAATAAAATTTAAGTCCCTGTTTAGATTGTATAAGAACAATGGCAAAAGCACATCGCAAAGTGTGCAGAGAGATATATAATAATTCAGCAACGCAACCAACCGTTTTTTATTATCAATGCTACGCTTAATGGCGTACCGATAATCCATTCGTTGACCCAGTACCGTGAGTGAATAACCACTCTATTATTCACTTACTGCATATCAGCCTATACCTATAAGTCATTGGATGAATAAATTAGATTCAAATAGAGTAATGACCATACCAATTCAAGCTTATCCTTAACTGACGTGAGATCTATTATGAAATCAGTACTTACCTACATTGCTCTGAGTATTCTTATCGCAACACCAGCTATAGCAAACGAGAACTCTCAAAAACTCATTCCTATTACTGAAAGTAATTATCCTACGGCAGAAACTCATCGTCAGATGGTTATCGTCCAAGAAAAAGCGGGCGGCATTAACAAATTTCAGCACAAGCGCGAATTAACGCCTACTGACAACCAACCTGTCGTGCGGATGAATCGCGACACGTATTACTCTATGGCTGTTGTCAATGTATCGGAAGGGGCAAGTTACACAGTACCGCAAGTGCCTGATGGCATGTATGTATCGGTACAACCTGTGACTGAAGACCATAGAATACAAGCGATGAGCTATGGTGCAGGGACCTTTGAAGTGACAACGCATACTGGAGATTTTGTCTACCTTGTCGTCCGTCTTGACTCTCGCTTAGATAAAAAGGACGTTGTTGTAATTCAAGACGCCATGAAAATTAATGCAGGTTCATCAACGCCTTTCTCAGCAGACAAGTTTGATTTTGATTCAATCGAAAAAGTCGAAAACAGCTTGAAAGCACAGATGCCTGAGATTAATGAACGCGATGGTTATGCCGCTCTCAATGGCATGTTTACTTCCCCAACAGATAAAAGCAACGACGAATTTACATTAGAAAAATATCAAGTAGGGGCGGCAATTGGTTGGGGCGGCGCTCAGACCATTGATAATGTGTATGAAGTGTCGGGGAATTATCCAGCCGATACTTGTCATACAGCAACCTTTGAAAACCCTAAGAACAAGGCATTTTGGTCTATTACTGTCTACGACAAAGCCGGTTTTATGTTCAATGATGTCGCCAACATGAATTCACATACGGCTAGCCAGAACGCCAATGGGTCTTACACCGTCTCTTTTGGTTGTGGTGACAACGCCATCAATAATATCGAAACAAATAATCCTTCTAGCGTGTTTAACCTTGGTGTACGTCACTATATGCCAAGTGAACAAGTTCGCTCCGGTGAGCTACGTGTATTACCGACGGTAACCAAATAGCACGAAATACCATTAAGTACTCATAGCCATGTTGGTCAACACCGCCAGCATGGCTCAATCCAAACAGACATTCTTTCTATTCCTATTCCTATTCCTATTCCTCACCTTTTTAAAATTCACATTCTGACTTATTCTTACAAGTAATTATGCTAATTTTGGATAATACCTGAAATGAAAAGAAGCGTAGAATTTGAATTATCTCGTGTTGACCTCAATCTACTGGTGTCACTTAAAGTACTCCTAAAAGAACGCAACGTTTCAAGAGCCGCGGAACAATTGTTTGTATCCCAGTCAGCAATGAGTAGGACATTGGCAAAACTACGAACTCTGTTTGCAGACGATTTATTTATTAGAACCTCAAGTGGTATTTCTCCTACCCCTAAAGCAATAGAATTGGAATTATTGATTGCCCCACTGCTAAGCGACCTACACCACCTAATTGTACCAAAAGAGTTTGACCCCTTTGATAGTGAAATTACCTTTAATTTATCTGTGCCTACTTACATCGCCTCCTTTTTAATGCCTCGTTTGGCAACAGACATAATGAAAGTAGCACCAAAGGTGTCAATCACAGAATCAAATATTAAGTCCAATCCCTTCCCCTTACTTGATGCTGGTGAAATCGACTTTACTATGCACTACACGCGGGAAAATAGTCATAAATACTTATCTGAACACATCGGTAGCATTTATCCCATACTTTACGCGCGAAAGGGACATCCTCTTTTTGACGATGATGTTAACTCATTTGAAGGCGGTCTTAAATTGAACCAGTAGATTATGTTCAGCTCAAAATATGAACATAATCTACTGGACAGTCTTACAATGTGGCTTGATGTGTGTCTTCAGGTTCTGACCGTTTTTGACTCTTTGTCGTCAATTGTTTGTAGGCCGAGAATAGCAATATCAATGTGCTTGCTGCCAAAATTACCGCACTCAAAGGATGGCTAACAAAGATAACATAACTGCCTTTTGAAATGGTTAGCGCTTGGCGGAATGATGACTCGGCTATCGGACCTAATACGATACCCATGAGCAAAGGTGTTAATGGATAGTCAAACTTTGGAAGAAAAAATCCGATCATTCCAAATACCATCATGACTTGCACATCGAATAAGCTATTATTGACCGCGTAGCATCCTGATACGCAGAAGATAAACAAAATAGAGGTAAACAAATAGGGGTTAATTTTCATCACGTTTTTGTATATTTTGATATAAGCAAGCGCATGAAAGATCATCAATATGTTAATGATAAACAAGCTAAATATCATTCCATATACTTCTGTGGCATGATGTTCAAATAACTTAGGTCCGGGAATAAGACCATGTACCATTAGCGCCCCTAATAAAATGGCTGCAATGATGTCTCCAGGTATACCAAGGGTTAGCATTGGGATAAGTGTCGCGCCAGTAATACCATTATTGCCCGCTTCAGATGCTGCAATACCTTCTAAACTGCCTTTGCCAAATTGTTCTGGATTTTTAGAACTTCTTCTCGCTTCGTTGTAAGCCAAGAACGAAGAAGTTACGGCTCCAGTGCCGGGTACTGCACCAATAAAAGTACCGATAAAAGAGGACTTAACAATTGTTTTCAAGGATGGCAGAAATTCAGCCATCGTCAACGAACCTCCTGTTGTAGCAGGGACGCTGAGCTTTCCTGTTTTACGTAAATCATCTATGCGCCGCAATATTTCAGAGACAGCAAACAACCCAATTAAGGCCGGTACAAGCTCGATACCGCCACTCAAATCTAATAGATCAAACGTAAACCGATCTAATCCATCTATCGGGTCCAAACCGACGGTTTTAATCAGCATTCCGATACATGCTGCCGCAATACCTTTCAAAATATTACTGTTTACTGCAATGACGACAGACAATCCAAACACGGCTAAAGCGAAGTACTCTGCTGAGCCAAATTTGAGCGCAACTTTTGCCAATTGGGGTGCAATAAATAGCAGCATTAATGCACTAATAATCCCACTGATCACCGACGCATAAAGCGCCATTTGCATCGCCTTTAATGCGAGACCTTTTTTCGTTAACTCAAAGCCATCATTTAACGTTGCGGCAGAAGCGGGTGTCCCAGGTGTTCGAATTAAAATTGCCGTGATTGACCCTCCATACACCCCGCCACAGTAAACGCCCAGTAGCATCCCTATTCCTGTCGTTGGAGCCATATTAAAAGTAAATGGTAGTGCTAGAGTGACCCCCATCACCGTCGTTAGACCGGGTAAAGAGCCGAAAATGATGCCGACAAGCAGGCCCACATTTATAAATAAAAATGTATCCCAGTTCAACAACATATAAAAACTGTTTAAAAGCTCTGCATAATTCATCTAGAGAACTCCCGTTGGCAATTCAATATATAGGAAGGTTGTGAATATATAAGAGATAAAATAGACCATGATAGGAATGAGTACGTAGGCATATATTTTTTTCAATCTAAGAGTAGCGAGTATCAAAATTGATCCAATAGTGATTGCGATATTGAACCCTATGTAAGACATAGCAATCACGGACAATAACATGATGCTATACACGGTAATGGCCTGACCCGAAATAAGCTCCGTTCTTATTTTGCATCCACTTTTTGAAGTGAAAAAATCGTAGCATCCACTCGTTACAGCCACAACAAATAACGCTTGGCAAAGCAATGTGGGGAATGCCCTAGAGGAGACATAAGAAACTTGTAAGTCAGAGGTTTGATATGGAATCAATATATAAATCACTACTGAAAATAAAATGATTATTAGGTTAAAAATGTTCTTCGAGACGTTATTGTTCATCGTATTCATCCAAATAGCTGCCATATCTCAGTATGGCAGCCAACTACTTAGGTTATTTGATAATTCCCATCTCTTTCAGTAATGGGGGAAGTTCATTAAGTTCCTTATCAAAGTTCTGATAGATTTTTTCTGATGTTATATCGAATACGGTAATATTCGCGTTATTAGCAAATGTCTTGAATTCTGCTGAATTTAGCATGGTTTCAAAACCTGAACGAATAGTCTCAATTCTATCTTTTGGCGTATCCTTAGGCGCCATAATAAAGTTGTAGTTATCCATTACCAGATCAAAACCGGCTTCACGTACTGTCGGAACATCTGGATACTCAGGTAGCCTTTCTTCAGTAAAGACGGCTAAAACACGCATCTTTTCGCCCAAAGAAACTTCAATAGAAGGCTGCGTTATAGAGATATCAATGTGACCACCTATCATGGCAACATTCGCTTCTGTTGTACTTTTGTAGATAACATTATCCATACCAAAGCCAACTTTTTTCGACAGTGCCACCATCGCGATATTAGGCATGCTACCAGCGCCAGGTGAACCAGCATTAAAATCATGACCTTTTAGGTCAGCAACTGTGTTATATGGTGAAGATTTAGGCACAGCTAACAACAATGGTTCTGATGTTGTACCAATAACTGGAACAAAATCATCAAGAGAGTATTTTACTTTTCTGATCATTGGTTGAGTGGTCGACACACCAGAGGTATACCACATTAAAGTGTACCCATCCGCTTTTGCACGCGCCAGTTCTGTCGCCGCAATAGTACCACCCGCACCCGTTCTGTTTTTCACAATAAGATTAGTGTGGATATATTTTTGCGCAACATTCGCTAATGCACGAGCTTGAGTATCGGAACTACCACCGGGTCCCCAAGGCATTAATAGCGTAATCGGTTTCGCCGGAAACTCAGCTGCCGAAACAGATAGAGATAAAGCGGCTAGAGGTAAAGATAACAGTCCTAATAGATGCTTCCTATTCATGTCAGTTCTCCGTTTTTTGTTTAGGTTATTGGTTCAGGTTATTGGTTTAAAGATTGTTTTTCATCTTTTTTATTCTTAGAAGGTTTTCATGTTGTTCAAAATCACCAAGATATGATTTTGGATTTCGCTCAAACACCTTTTGTGCGGTCTTTGGCAAAAATTCTGGTGGTTGCCCTTGGCACTGCTGTCTTTTTAATAAAGTCAGTGTTAACTCATGGCGTATTTCGTTATAGCTTTCATCATCAAACAGGTTGGTTGTTTCTTCTGGATCTGCGGTTAAGTCATAGAGTTCACCGTTATCGTCGGCGTAAATTACCAACTTATGTTTTTTAGTACGTAACATTGTTCCAGGACCCCATTGTGTTGGATCATGGGGTGCCTTGATTGCAAGGCCAGAGATCGGTGCTTTTGGCTGCATCGCATATATACCGCCTTCTGCCAATACACTCTCTCTTTCTATGTAGTCTTCTGATATCAGGCTTTGCCCTCGACAATAAGATGGTGTGTCTATCCCAAGGATGGACAAAACCGTCGGCATAATATCAATAGATTCGACTAGGTGAGAATTGGAACCAGAAGAAAGGTGACCACTAGGATCATACATAATAAGCGGTATACGAGTTAGGCAGTCATAGAACATAAGTCCTTTATGAGTGACACCGAAGTCTCCTAAGAACTCGCCATGATCACTCCAGAAAATAATAACGGTATTATCTAATTGGTCAAGTTGCTCGAGTTTGTCAATTATCCTACCTACCTGATCATCAACATACCTTATTTGACCACAATACATCGCCATGGCCTCTTTCATCTCTTGCTCTGTTGCCTGCAAAGATTCGCTGTGTATTCGCCAGTTTGTCAGCCTTACTGGCTCCTTGTTGTCCACTGATGTTCTAAAGCTCTTAGGTAGCTCAAATTGCTCCGCAGAGAAGAGCGAATCGTACGGTGCTGGCGCAGCAAAATAGGGATGAGGGTCTTGTAGATTAATAGTGGCAAAGTAAGGTTTATTCTCGGTGACATTACGTTCAATAAAACTGAGGCAATTGGTCGTAAGTCGTTCAGTCAAATTGTATTTTGATTCTGCGGTAAGTGAACCACTATCCCAACTTTTTTTGTAACCTGGATGATCGTCCATGTTACCGATACAAATATCTTCACCTTCATCGTACATCACACCGATGGCGTCCGGTTCAATGATATGATCTTTGCCAAACAGGCCCAAGTTATAGCCATTTCGCTTTAACTCTGAGAGCATATTGGGATAATCTGGTGACATCGTACCGACATAATTTCTAATTTGGTGCTCAATTGGGTACTGACCAGTAATAAATGAGGTTCTTGATGGCCCACACATTGGGCTAGTGGTGAATGCGTTAGGGAAATAGGTCCCCTTCTCAGCCAATCGGTTAAGATTTCGAGTATCTATAAACGGATGACCCGCAGGCGTCATATAATCTGCCCGCATTTGGTCTGGATTAATAATAATTATGTTATACGGTGATTTTGACAAAATACATTCCTTTTATTACTCCAGACATCTTTGATACCATAAAGATGCGTACACTTTAAATAATACTGGTTGCATAGGTAATATATTTTATAACACCAAATAAAATCTTGATTGCATTTAATAAAAAGAAATTCATTCTATATTTAAAATCAAACCCAAATTTTTCTTTTTTAGTTAAACGTACATCACCATAAACTATATAAAGAAAACCATGATTTGAATTTTGTGTCTATTGTTATTATTGCATACGGATATGCTCAATCTGGATAGGTAACAAAGTTTTTCACAATGCGAAGAAGCTCACATCATATTCAATCGTTCGTACTATAATGTCTATATTTACAATCCTATGTCGAAACTAAATGATCTTAAGTTATTGAGGATATTCGTGGTTACTTTTCAGAAGAAAAGTGTCACTGGAGCCTCTGAAGTACTCCACTTATCGCAGTCAAGTGTTACCCGAGCGATACAATCTCTTGAAGATTATCTGGGCTTATCCCTTTTTACTCGTACAACCAATGGCTTAGTGCCAACAGAATTCTCTTGCCGGTTTTATCAGCGAGCCATTTTGATTCTGGATGAAATTGAACATATACATCATGATGTACATAATCTTTCTCATGAGAAAAGAGTTATTTTAAATATTGGACTAGGCATCGATTGCTATCCCATTTTTCAATCGGGTTTACATCGTTTCTTAGAAAAAGAAGAAGACTATAATTTAAATATCAATATAGCGAGTGCTCGAGGATTAGTGGGCAATAGTGAGACCAAAAATTTGGATCTAATTATTGCTGATTCTACTATTATCTCAGGATGCTCATGGCTTAAAACATTACGAACGTTCGAGTCCAAAAAATATATTATTGTTCGAGAAGGACACCCAGTACTCAAGCTTGCATTAGATAAACAGTTTTCCGCGTTAAAACCCTATCCATATTATACTTATCACCTATTAGAAGATTCACACGGGTCTAAAATACCAAAGCCGCCATTAATCAGAATGAATGACTACATGTTCTTGCTTGATAGAATAGAACAAACGGATGGCTATATGTATGTAAATGAATCGACGCTTAGTCTCATAGAACGCTTTAAAGTCAAAGTCGTTGCAGAAACCAACTTTGATGCGATGCAATACTCCATTGCATATGAAAACATCGAGAGAATTGAAGCTTTATTACCTTATTTGCAACCGTCTTAAATTGCTCAGAAGAGAGCGATAAGGATAATGTGTTAAAACTCGAATACAAAGAGTACAAAAATATGTTTATTGGTGAGGTTTCAAAAAGAACCGGACTATCCATAAAAGCGATCAGATTTTACGAAGAGAAAGGACTTATTCGGTCTCCATTGCGGCAAGGCCGTTACCGTGTCTACACAAACACAGATATTGAGATTCTCAGTCTAATTTCTGAGGCTAAAAAACTGGGTGTTACATTAGCGAGATTAAAAAATGTGATTGTTTACCATGATGGGGTAATCGACTGGGCTCGAATAAACCAATTTCTTATAGAAGTCAAAAATGAACTGCAAGCAGAGATGCTAGCTATCTCTAATAAGGTAAAAAAAGTGGAGAAATGCATCGATGCGATGAATTTTTCTTCTAATACGCTTGACTCTTCCCTTAAGGGGAGAGAATAAAATATTCGTCACTACTTAAATAAGGAAGTAATGATGAAAAACATTTTATTATTGAACGGCAACCCAAAGGAAGTCAGTTTTGCCAAACAGTTGAGTGATACCTATGAAGACGAAGCAAGTAAAGAGTATCAAGTGTCTCGCTTTAATCTTTCAGAGATGCATTTTAATCCAAGCTTAGAGAATGGTTATGACGAGATACAACAATTGGAACCGGGTCTAATTGAGTTTCAACAATCCGTTCTATTAGCAGACCATATTGTTATCGTTGCACCAGTTTGGTGGGGGGGGGTACCCGCAAAACTAAAAGGCTTATTCGACCGCACGTTTTTGCCGGGATTTGCTTTTAAATTTGAAGATGACAACCCAGAACCCGTGCAGCTACTAAAAGGTAAAACCTCAAGGATCATCTTAACGATGGACGCACCGGCTGACTATGCAACAGAACAAGCACAACCCATTATGCAACAATTAGATCAGTTTACGCTTCAATTTAGTGGGGTTAGCAAGGCCGAACATAACTTATTTGGTTCGGTTATCTTATCAGACCAGGAGCAACAAAATAATTGGCTTCAAACCGTTAAAGATGTGGCTGCAATAGGTAGATAATGGCTAAAAGAGCAGCGGATCAATTCGATGCTCTTTTATACTAATTATACCCTATGACTAATGTTAATTCCCGTGGCTAAGTAGCTTCGGATAATCGGTATAACCTTGAGCCCCTTGGCTATAAAACCGAGTAGTGTCAGGGCTAGCTAACACCAGATTATGTTGATAGCGCTCTACAAGATCTGGATTGGCAATAAACGGCATACCAAACGCCACACCATTCGCAATACCCGTCTGCAATACCTGCTCCGCACTCGTTTTGTTGTAGCCTCCATTGACGATCAGGTAACCCGTATACTGTTCTCTTAACTCCGGAGTTAAGTAATCCAAGGTTTTTCTTCCAGTATCAGCTACCGGCTTTGGTTCTAAAAGATGCAAGTAAGCTAATCCAAACCGATCGAGCTTCTGTACCGCTTGAGTAAACGTTTCTCTATACTGGCTATCTGAAATTTCCCACACGTTGTTGGTGGGAGAAAGCCTGATTCCAACTTTGTCTGGTCCAATTTCATTACAGACCGCTGTGACGACGTCCATCATGAATCTCAACCTATTTTCGATACTTCCACCATAGATATCATCGCGCTGGTTACTGCTGTCCCGTGTAAACTGATCGATAAGAAAGCCATTGGCAGCATGAATTTCTACCCCGTCTAAATCTGCATCGATCGCGCGTCTTGCTGCATTTTTGAAATTTTCAACCTGTACTGAGATCTCATCAATGGACAAAGAGCGAGGCTTAACGAATTGTCGGTCCCGCCCTTTCGGTGTGGGTAGTTGCCCTGTTAGCTGCACTGCTGAAGAAGATACAGGCGTTTCACCGCCGAGAAAATCTGGATGGACTGCCCCTCCCATATGCCAAAGTTGAACAAAAATGGTACCTGAAGCCTGATGAACGGCATCGGCTATTTTTTTCCAACCTTGTTGCTGTTCATCATTAAACAACCCAGGTGAATTAAGCCATCCTCGCCCATCTTTACTGACGGCGGTTGCTTCGGCAATAATTAGCCCAGCACTGGCTCGTTGGCGATAATATTCGGCCATAAGCTCACTTGGGACACCCGTTTCATTCGCTCTTCCCCGTGTCAGTGGTGCCATAACCATACGATTTTTTAAGGTTTTTTTACCCAGCAATACAGGCTTAAAAAGTGATGTCATTTCTATTCTCCTACGCAACAAAACACAATCATTAAAACCGGCAGAAGATATCCTCTGCCTTGTAGACTTAACCACCAAACTCAGTTTGATAGAGCGAGCCGATGGTAGGTTCTTCATAGATTCGAGCTTGATACGCTTCAATGTTTGGGTATCGACTCGAAAGCGATGTTTTTAAGGCTCCTTGCCAATGCACTGTCACCATTAGATAAAGATCAGCCAAGCTTAGTCTCTCCCCTGCGATATAGTTGTGTTTGCCAAGCTGTGCGTCGATAAGGGAATACACTTTATGCAGCTCTGCCTCGGATAATTCACGAACACGACCGGCATCGTTAGAATAACGCTCCGGAAAAAATAGACGGCTCCAATGAGGATGCACCGTAGCGTAAAGAAGCTGAAACCATTTTAGTGCCTCGGCATACGCCAACGTATCGCTCTTAGGCATTAATTGTGCGTCAGGAAACTGGCTTGATAGATATAACAAAATTGCCGCCCCCTCGGTTAAGACATAATCTTCAGCGTTCTGGGCAATAACTAAAGCAGGAACCTTGCTTAATGGGCTGATAGCAATGTATTCATCTTGAAAATGCTCGCCATTGGCCAAGTCCATAACTTGGGTTTCAAATGGTGTGCCTGTTAGTGTTAATGCGGCTTTGACGGCCAATGAGCATGTTCCAGCTCCGTGATATAACTTATACATAGTCGTTTCCTAATTTCATTAGTGAGTGGCTTAGTTCGACAAGAAGTGTAAGACGAATTAGACTGTTAATAAATTCGCAATAAATGCAAATCAGCCGTGCATAAACGCACATAGGTAGATCACTATGAATGATTGGGACGATATTCGTTACTTCCTCTCTGTTTCACGAGAGGGTAGTGTGTCTGGAGCCGCCAAGGTATTGGGGGTTAATCACTCTACCGTTTCTAGACGAATTAAAGGGTTTGAAGAAAAGCATGGCGTGCTTCTCTTCAACCGTCTGCGAGACGGTTACGAAATGACAGAATCAGCTGACGCTATTTTTGAACAAGCACAGAATATGGAATCGCAAAGTGAACAAATCTCTCGAACTCTATTTGGTCAAGACGCGAGGTTAGAAGGGCCGATTAATCTGACCATGCCACATGACATTTTTGAGTATTGTCTCGCACCTGAGTTGGCACAATTTAATAAAAAACATCCGGGTATCGAAATAAATCTGATGGTAACCAAAGGGGTTCGAAATCTTGCAAGCCGAGAGGCGGATCTTGCCATTCGTCTGACGCCATCCCCACCCGACTACTTAATAGGCAGAAAAGTGTCTGGTTTACAGCACGGGGTATATGTTGCGAGCCATATTGATTTAACTCAACCTGTTGGGATAATAATATGGAGCGGAGAAACCGAGCTACCAGAATGGGCAAACCAGTATTTCCCCAATGCCTACATTTCACTTAAGGTTGATGATTTATCGAGTATGTATGCAAGCGTCAAAGCAGGATTTGGCGTTGCACGTATGCCGTGTTACATGCCGGATAGCATCCATGACACTCAGGTAGTAAAACTCAATATCCCAATACCTCGTTCAGATTGGTCGGTATGGGTACTTAGCCATATTGATCTAAGAAAAACAGCACGAATCAAAAAATGCCGTGATTTTTTGATCGCAGCGATAAACAAAAAAAGAGCACTATTTGAAGGTGACACCTCATTAGAGAAACAGTGATTGCACTAATGACATGAGCTTTGACTAAATATCTAACTTACTTGTGAGTATTTGAATCCTACTGCCCCAAAAAATAGCGCAAACAGAGACTCAAATACTCTACGAGTTTTAGTATAAAGGTGCCGAATAAGAATATTAGAAAACATAAGCGCATAACCAACTAATAGTTTATATCTTCCATAATCTACCTCATCCCATACAACCCTAAAATGGCTTAATACGGTGCAGGGTAGGTTTTCAAAACACCATCAATACTCGTCAATATTTCTTGACTTAACGGCTTAGAAAAAGCACTAATATTCTCTTTAAGCTGAGCCATAGATGTCGCGCCAATAATTGTAGAAGTGACACCATCTACTTGGTTACACCATGCTAATGCCAGCTGACTAGGCGTAAAATCGTGTGCATCAGCAATCTCCATATACTCTTTAATCGCGCTGCTCGCAATTGGCGTATCGCGGAAAATTCCATTGCGTTGCATATATGTCCAACGACTGCCTTCTGGACGCTTTCCGTCTAAATACTTTCCACTAAGCATGCCACTCGCGAGCGGAGACCATGGTAAATAAGCAATGTCCTCGTGGACGCAATTTTCGATTAAATAAGGCCAGTCTTTAGCATGCAGCAGGTTGAACTCATTTTGGATAGCAACCATACGTGGGAGGTCATACTTTTCACTCAGTTTTAGGTAAGTATTGATCCCCCATGGCGTATCGTCCGATAACCCACAGTGGCGTATTTTCCCCGCTTTCACACACTTAGCTAACCCATGCAAAATATCGAGCATTTGCGCTTCTTGTTGCTTGGCGTCAAATTCACTAAAAGAAATTTTATTCGGCAGGTGTTTACCAAAATGAGGCGAAGTACGATTTGGCCAATGCAACTGATAAAGGTCGATGTAGTCGGTTTGCAATCGTTGGAGAGAGGCATCTACAGCCGCAACAACCGCATCACCAGTGATAGGCCCACCTTCTCTCACCCATGGCATGCCTGGACCCGCGATCTTAGTTGCGATAATAAGTTCTTTTCGACGATGCGGGTTTTCGGCAAGCCAGTTGCCAATAATGGTCTCTGTTTTTCCGTAGGTGTCTGGTGAAGGAGGAACGGCATACATTTCAGCCGTGTCGATAAAGTTTATTCCCTGACTTATCGCATACTCTATCTGCTGATTTGCATCTTGTTGATTGTTCTGCAGACCCCACGTCATACTGCCTAAACATACACGTGACACCAAAATATCACTGCTACCGAGTTTAGAAAATTCCATTTACACCGTTCCTTTACTTTTCATTTAGCAAATATTATTGACAATATTTCATATTAAACTCGTTTTGTCTTTAGTTGATAGCCAACTTATTCAAGTTCCACAATCAATTCTCTGTTTCTTCACGCATCAATTCTGCCATTTCACTGAGAGACTGTTCGATATAAATCACCATTTTATCCAAATTTTCCTGCATTTGAGTTCGACTCGTCATGTTGAAGCAGATGCCATCGTTTTTAGTAAAATATCTGATCCCGTAACCATCATCGACAATAGGCCCATACCCCGCGAGATCAACACCATATTCGGACGTTGTACTTGTGCAAACGACACTATGGGTTAAAGCCTGATAGCCCGTATCTGTAAACAATGTTGGTAGGCTACTTAAACCGATAGAACGGCCGGCTATTTTATACCGATACTTTAACGCAAGAAGATGAGTGTATACCCCATTACCAACCCTACATTCATGGGCTCGTGCAATGTGCTTCTGTAGCGCTTGTCTCAGTAAATGTTGTTTTTCTTTCACACTGCTGTTTGACGAATCTACATTCCGAATAAATGCCATCGACTCGGGAGTGACGGTGTACAGAACATCGATACGACCATCAAGGAATGTTCGAGTCATAACGGCCTCATAGGCGCTGTAACATTTTCCATACAGCTTATATTCTGCCAACTGTAACGCCAACTGAACAAACGCATCTGGACTCACACCAAATTGTTTTATCTGATTTTTGCCAAAAAAAGAAAAATTCAGCACCCTCGTTTGAGTATTAGCCGTATGCTGAATAAATTGGTCGCCTGCATCTTGTACCGTGCGACACAATGCATCATTTAGCTCAAATTTAATGCCTTCGACTTCCGATGGGATCGCACTATTTTTTATTTCCTCACGATCCTTTTCGTCAAAAACAACCGCATCAATCGAGTCATATATATGCGCAATCAATCGAAGCATAACCGAACCATCCACCCCAGTATGCTCGAAGTTTATTCCAGTTTTTCCATTTGCAAACACAATAAATTGTACCGACTTATCAAAATAACGATTGCTGCCCGTTCCGTGCAACAATTGTTTTGAGATTTCGGTTATTGCTTCTGGCTTATTTTCATCTAAACACAACGCAAAAACCGCTTCCTCTATAACGGTCATGCCCTCCTTGTTGCTCGAAGAACTATCGAGCAATTCTGCTCTACGGTTTGCCCAGACATCGCGCGGCATTGTGGTTAGCAAACCTATATTTTGCCCTTTATCAGAGGCGGATAAAATGCACTCAAGATCGAATTCGATAGCGGATGGCGATCGGATATTGCCTTTTCCGTCAATAATATTGATTTTATAGATATGCTGATTCCGCAGGACAATAATATGCTGCCTAGATGATGATACTTTAAATTCGTCGGTTCCAATCCTGGGTATTCTGATTGAAGAAAAAATGCTGTTATATTGATTCATGCAAAGCGGTATTTCTTTTTGCATATCAACATTGAGGTCATGTTTATCAATCAATGCGATAAATCTATAGACACTGACAATTAAAGCAGCAGCGATAGTCGCTTGTTTACACACCTCTTTATCCAGCTTACTTTTGAGGTAATAAAATACATTGCTATTAATGACCAAAGGCTCGCGAGATTCTAGATAGAGATCTTTCCAAGCAGATGATGACCAATTGGAAACATCATCACGATCATTCCAATCACACAGCTCATTTTGTAGTCTTTCACCCTCTCCACCAGAAAGAAGAAACTGCTCTACTACAATTTTTGCACTTGTTCGTTCTTCTTCCGTCAATAAAGGTTCTGCCCATTCTAAAAGCCTATTACATGTATCCTGTAAATCTGGAACGGGCATTGTCGGCAATGCTTCTTGGCAACTAAATGTGTTCACCATCGATCGTTCAACTCCTATTACAAAATAAATAACTATTTTTCACCCATCGAACCAAGCTAACTTGATTGCTACGGAATCTAACCAAAATAACGACCAGCCATCATGACCTTGATCAAATGATTACAACTCAAATGATTACAACTCAAATGATTTAACTATAAGTAAGCTAGTTTATTGGTTAAAGGCGAGCTAAAAAACACCCAACAACAACCTTTAAAAACAACAAGTTACCCACAAAACAGTGCACATACAATTCGGTTAATAGTTCAAACCCACTTGATCATTAGAGAAATAATAATTAGTATTCTAACTAATTTAGAGTTTAACCGATGTCACGCTCACCTAAAAAGGTATGTTTTCTCTCTAATTTCAACGAATAAAACACCATAATCTAATTGATTCTTGGTCTTAAAATACGAGGAAACTTAATGTCATCGTTAGTCGTTTATCAAAACTATGTACACGGTCAATATCTATCTAATAATACGGGTGAAACATTTGAAGTCATTAACCCCGCGACAGGCCAAATAAGCTACTTAGTGGAGACCGCCAACGAAGTCATACAACAAGCCGCAATAGAAAGTGCTAAATCTGGATTTGCCACATGGTCAAAAATGACACCGGTCGAACGGAGTCGTATTCTCCTAAAAGCCGTCGCTTTATTACGCGAGTACAATGACGAACTTGCCGCCGGTGAAGTACGGGATACCGGCAAGCCTTGGCAAGAAGCCTCGGTTGTTGATGTGGTTACCGGTGCAGATTCAATCGAGTTTTTTGCAGGATTAGCCCCAAGTATAGAAGGTAATCAGCAAACTGTTGGTGACGATTTTTATTATACGCGCCGCGAGCCGCTCGGCATTTGCGCGGGTATTGGTGCATGGAACTACCCCTTACAGATCGCGTGTTGGAAAGCAGCGCCAGCCCTAGCTTGCGGAAACGCCATGATCTTTAAGCCATCGGAAGAAACGCCGAGAGGCGCAATACGTTTGGCCGAGATATTCACGCAGGCTGGTTTACCTGATGGTGTTTTTAACGTTGTTCAAGGTAATGGTCGTGTTGGTGCGTGGCTAACAGAGCACGAGGACATCGCAAAGATCTCATTCACTGGGGAAGTGGGGACAGGTAAAAAGGTCATGGCTGCCGCTGCCAACTCACTTAAAGAAGTGACCATGGAATTGGGAGGGAAGTCTCCTCTAATCATCTTTAATGATGCTGACTTAGAAAATGCAATATCCGCTGCCATGCTCGGCAACTTTTATACGCAAGGTGAGGTTTGTACTAACGGTACACGCGTGTTTGTTCAACAAGACATTTACCCGCGTTTTATTAAACGTCTCATAGAGCGTACCGAACAAAATATTATCTGCGGCGACCCAATGAATGTAGAAACCAACTTCGGGGCTCTTATTTCAAAAAATCACCAACAAAAAGTGCTCGACTACATTGAAATTGGCCAATCTGAGGGCGCAACACTTCTTACGGGCGGAACCGCCTTGCAACCAGAAGGTTGTCCCAACGGGTATTTCGTTGCCCCGACCGTTTTCACCGATTGCACCGACGAAATGACCATCGCGAAAGAGGAAATCTTTGGCCCTGTTATGTCGGTACTCACATTCACCGATGAAGACGAGGTAATTCGTCGTGCAAACAACACACGCTTAGGATTAGCGGCTGGCGTATTTACCCAAGACATTAGCCGTGCCCACCGCGTCATTCATCAAATACAAGCGGGTATTTGCTGGATCAATGCTTACGGCGCTTCGCCTGCAGAAATGCCGGTAGGTGGCTACAAAATGTCTGGCATCGGACGAGAAAATGGCAGTGAAACCTTAAAAGCATACACGCAAATCAAGGCCGTATATGTTGGTATGCAATCACTTGATAGCCCGTTTTAAGGAATGACAATGACCAACTCAAATTATGACTACATCATTGTAGGAGCAGGAAGCGCGGGCTGCGTACTCGCGAACCGTTTATCCACCGACCCTAGCAATAACGTCTTGTTACTAGAAACCGGCGGCAGTGACAAAAGCATTTTCATTCAGATGCCCACAGCATTATCTATCCCGATGAACACAGAAAAGTACGCTTGGCAATTTAAGACCGAAGCTGAACCGTTTTTGGATAACCGTCATATGCACTGCCCTCGCGGAAAAGTATTAGGGGGGTCTTCATCCATCAACGGCATGGTCTATGTACGCGGTCATGCGCGTGACTTCGACGAATGGCAAAAAAATGGAGCAGTAGATTGGGATTATTCGCATTGCCTACCCTATTTCAAAAAAGCAGAAACATGGTCATTCGGTGGTAATGACTATCGAGGCGACCTCGGCCCTTTAGCGGTAAATAACGGCAACAATATGAAAAATCCGTTATATCAGGCATTTGTTGAAGCAGGTAAAGATGCCGGGTATTTGGCCACTGCCGACTACAATGCCGAACAACAAGAAGGGTTTGGCCCAATGCACATGACGGTAAAAAATGGTGTCCGTTGGTCGACAGCAAATGCCTATCTAAAACCAGCCCTGAAGCGAAATAATTTGACGGTTGTTACTCACGCACTTGTACACAAAATTCTACTAGAAAATAAGACCGCCGTTGGTGTTCGATACGAACGCAAGAATCAAATAATTGATATACGTTGCAATAAAGAGGTGGTGCTTTCCGCTGGCTCAGTTGGTTCGCCTCATATACTACAACTGTCTGGCATTGGCGCATCTGATACATTAAAAAATGCCGGCATTGAACAGGTTCATGAATTACCGGGGGTAGGCGAAAACCTTCAGGACCACCTAGAGTTTTATTTCCAGTTCAAATGCTTAAAACCAATATCATTGAACGGAAAACTTGGCCCATTTAGCAAATTGTTAATTGGTACTCGCTGGATACTCGACAAGTCCGGACTTGGCGCAACCAATCATTTTGAGTCTTGTGGGTTTATCCGTTCTAAAGCAAATTTGGAATGGCCAGATCTCCAATATCACTTCTTACCAGCCGCGATGCGATATGACGGTAAAGAAGCTTTTTCAGGTCATGGTTTTCAGGTTCACATTGGTCATAACAAACCCAAAAGCCGAGGTACTATTAAGGTGTCGTCAAACGACCCTCATATCGCCCCTAAAATCCAGTTTAATTATCTGTCTCACCAAGACGACATCGATGGATTTAGAGCCTGCGTGCGTCTGACTCGCGAGATCATAAATCAACCTGGACTAGACGAATATCGGGGCGAAGAAATTCAACCTGGGCTAACCGTGAAGACCGATTCAGAGATTGACCAGTTTGTTAGACGCTCTGTTGAGAGCGCCTATCATCCGTCTTGTTCCTGCAAAATGGGTGAAGACTCAATGTCCGTTGTGAACTCTGAAACCAAGGTTCACGGTATCGAGAGTCTGCGCGTTGTTGATTCTTCAATATTCCCCACAATCCCTAACGGTAACCTTAATTCACCTACCATTATGGTCGCTGAGCGCGCCGCGGATATTATTTTGGGAAAAGAGCTATTAGAACCAAGTACGGCTCAAGTGGTTACTGCATCGGATTGGCAAACAAGCCAGCGATTACAAAACCCTAAGCGATAAACATTCACCCTAACCAAGGAGTGCATTCACTACCCTATACCTAACGAAAACATTCGTTCATAGAAAGTATGATTAATATGACCAACTTATGCGATGTTCGCAAATGGTCGACGTAACTATGTTCAATTTATCAGGTTTTAACTATCGTCAAAACGATACTTAAGGCCTGATGGCACTTGCCGTCTTAAAAAATTGGGACATAGCATCAAAACATAAATCAAGGAAATAATTATGTTTGCTCGTATCACCCCCACGGAGGCCAAATAATGACTACTTGGTTATCCATAGGTATTTTATTTACCTTTGCCGCTATCGTGTTTGTCCTTTACCGTTGGGGCAACATGAAGTGTATTGGCGTCACTCCCGTACGCAAATTTGCCTTTATCGCCATCCTCTTTACCTCTGGTTTAGATGTTGGGCTGATCATGTTTCCACTAACCGAGTTCGCTGGTTATGCCGATCTAGCCACCAGCCCTGAATACTCTTTTACTAATCCGTTGGCCATAGAGTTTGGTTTCTGGGCATTCTTCATTTGGGCCTTCTACTTCTTAACCTGTTTTTACTTCTGTGTTATTGAGCCAAGGGTCAAGTTCTTCGAGATACCGTTAATCAAACTGATTAATAACATGGTTATTATTGGTACGTGTGCGTTTACCGCTTACCTGTTATTGGTTAACTTACCGTGGTATTTACCCGAGTTTGGCGATGGAGAGACCATCATAGGTAGCTTCTATTTAGTGGTACTCGCCATCATTGCTGTCGCCGTGTACTCAAGTACAAGTATCCGCTACGTCAGAATTTTAAGCTTAGGAAGCAGTTGGTTATTCCTAGGTTTGATCGCATTGATGTGGTCTGGTGCATTTTTATCCGACAACTCAAGTGTTGGCGAATTCTTTACCACATTAAGTCTTTTAGGCGGTTACTTTACTAACCTGCATAAATTTGTGTTACCTCTTAACGACTACCACGAATTTTACCTTTATTGGTGGTTTGCATGGAGCATCATGATCGGCCAATTTACTGCTCGTTTTGTCAGTGGTCTCAGAACTTACCAAGTATTGGTTTCTATGATGGTATTCCCTTCTATTCCAATCGCTATTTGGTTCAGTGTTCTTTATTACTACAGCGCCAACGCAATACCGGTTGCTGGCTTCTACAACCTCGCAATGGTCTTGGTTGGGATGACATTTGTAATCAACTCACTTGATTCATTGGTTCGTTTATATACCGACAACTTAAACCTCACAGTTCAGCGATTCGGTAAAGTGCGATACATGATAGGTAATGTGGTTTTACTCAGCGGATTAACACTGCTATTCAAATTGGACTTTCTTCAGATCCAATGGGTCGGAGCATTGGCAATTGCGTTAATTTTAGGCTGCTTTGGCTATATTCTATTGTTCCACTTTCGTAAAGTTAGCGAGATTGAACGTTCACCTAAAGGGAACAGTATCGATTTCAACAAGATTGAATTAATCAACTAGCACATTGCGATAGGTGTCGGTTAGACGACACCTATCGCTCATTTTAAACCTAACTGATAGCCTATAAATTCCATACGATTAACGTATAGCAACATACATTTACCAAGATTGTCCCCCCTCCTTCATCTTCTCAAGCTACGCGAACTTTTAACATTTTTTCTCAAATTAATTTTTATCCGTTATTCCCTACAAGGTATTGATGCCTATACGAAGGTTTTATCTAACGGCCCTATTTAATCACTAGGCTCTGATAACAATTAACCATTTCTTGAAGGCAGTTACATTTTCACAAACCCGATATGAAAGCTGATTATGTTGTGAGGTCAATCTCATACTTAACATGAAGAGTATGATTTCATAATTACCCCAACAAAAATTGAATAGGATAGTTTAATGGAACGAATAGCAACAAGATTGGATGGTTGGAACTTATACAAAGCGGGCGAACAGTACTTCGAGTCACAAATAAAACTGACGAGCGAACAGTTAGCTTCTGATGGCGAAGAAGTTCTTACCAATTCAGGTAACCTAAAACAACTTGAATTTAATCAAGATTCAATCAAAAACTGGTTCAACGACAGTAAAACGGATGATGATTTTCGAAGAATAATGACTGCCCTAGAACCAATAATTATTGCGCTTTGGACAGAGAAAAAATTAAGTTCTTGGACAATGGAAATATACTAGTAGACGCTGATTTACACCCAATTCCAAAAAAACACTATTTATTTTAGATATCAATTGGTTATTACTCTCGAACCATGCCAATTTTTGTTGACGATGACCGGTTCGCACTAGCACATTTTACATCGACATCGAATACAACCAGTAGAAAGGGATTGATATGAAGTTATTTTTGACGATGGTCTTGGTTGTATTAAGTGCAATCTCTTTTTTCACTTGGTCCAATGATAGTGAATTGAAGCAGGCATTTGAATCACGACAAAGTGATGTACAAGTCCAAGGTGTGGGTACTGTAATTCGTTTATTGGCAGACGATAATAAAGGGTCGAGGCATCAAAAATTTATATTGAAACTGTCTAGTCGTCAGACGCTCTTGGTGGCACATAATATTGATTTAGCACCGCGTATTTCGAACCTAAAAACGGGAGATGTTGTTGAGTTTTACGGTGAGTATGAGTGGAATAATCGAGGTGGCATTATCCATTGGACACATCGCGACCCAAGAAAAAAGCACAAGCATGGTTGGCTCAAACATAATGGTCTGATGTACAACTAATTAACTTTGCTAAATTTAAATAAGCTTAGGCATGGCTGAATTACTCTATAGCATAAGTCAATGCATAACGCTGGATGTTAGACTTTCGTCTTATTGAGTAAATGACTCGTTAAGCGTAGATTCGAAGCAGCGTAGGATTGCAGCTGCAGTTCGCTTTGATAAGGAATAGAACAATGGTTGAGAATACCAATTTTCAAATGGCAATCGACTTACTTTGTTGTCACCTAGGGATCACGGAAAAAGAAGCCAAAGAACAACTAGGTATTGGCGAGGACCAATTACTTCATAAGCAAGTATTGGATACCCAACGCACTCTGTCTGATGGGGTTTAATTCCGCAAGATAAATTTTATAAAAAAAATGGGTTGCCAAAATTTGGCAACCCATTTTTTTTATATTGAATCTTATCCGTTAATAATTGGTTCTATATTCATATACTTACCAATGTTTTTCTTTTTAACGCTAGGTACATAAGGTATCTCACCCAATTTAGGGGCAGGAATTTTTTCTTCCAACATACGGATTATATCCGCATAGTTCTCCGTTCCAGGATTAATGCGATTTGCAGCCCAACCAATAATTTCTAGACCATCATTCTGAATCGCTTCTACACTAAGCATGGCGTGGCTCAAGCAACCAAGTTTAATGCCGACCACCAGTACGACAGGAAGCTTTTCCTGCTTTACCCATGTCGATAAACATTCTGTGTCTGAGATAGGAACACGCCAACCGCCCGCACCTTCTACCAATACCACATCAGCAACACTCTTATGTGTTGCTAATTTTTCACTTAATAGCGCGGGTTCTATCTGCACATTATCGAACTTAGCGGCAATATGTGGTGATGTCGCGCTCAAGAGTGCATACGGGTTTGCTTCATTATAAGCAATATCAATCGTTGCCGCTTCTTGCAAATGAAGCGCGTCAGAGTTTCTAAGCCCTTGCTCTGTTTCTTTACAACCCGCGGCGACAGGTTTATAACCAATGGTTGTTAAACCTTTCGCGGCAAGTGCTTGTAATATTGCTTTTGACACAACAGTTTTACCAACTTCAGTATCTGTTCCGGCAATAAAAAATGCATTAATCATAAAAAATTGTTCCTAAACACACTTGATAAGTTGCGGGTAGCAACTCATTATCATTTTTAAATCTTTGGTATTCGGTCTCAACGCGAGACAAGGTGCTTTTCTTGGTCAACCCGGGAGAACGTGCTCCAACGTGAGTTGCACCAATGCCCTTTAAGTCCCGCATTAACTTAAATGCCGATGCGTACCAAAGCTGAATTGTTAGTAAGTCTAGATGATGGTTTTGTGATCCAGCTTGCGCTAACGCAATTTTTATCTGTTTCTCACTTAGAAATTGATTCACGTGTTGATATGAATCAATTTCAGCCCACGCATTTCTCAGCTCAATTAACGATCCTTGCATTAATGTAGAGAAAAGAACCTTGCCACCTTTTTTTGTGACTCTTTGTAGTTCTCTAAGCGGAATAGACAAATCGTCACACCATTGAAGAGCCAAACTTGAAAAAACAATATCGAAATGGTGGTTGTTAAATGGCAATGCTTCTGCATCCGCTTGTCGATATTCAAGCACATTATTATTGCAACGAGCTTTGGCCTGAACGAGCATTTTTTTCGAAAGATCTGCAGCAGTAACCTCTGCTCCTCGGTTAGAGAGAATCTCGGAAAAATACCCCGTTCCGCAGCCAATATCTAACACCTTCAAGCCTGACAAATTTTGTGGCAAGTATTTCAACAGTTCGTTGCCGACATCTCTCTGGAATTGTGCATGCTGGTCATAGCCATGGGCAGCCTTGCTAAATGCCTCTGCAATAGCCATTTTACGAGCCGAATTATTAGGTACGGAACATTCCACTAGTATTAACCTTTATTATTTTTTTCGGAGAACTGGATGATGCTATTCGCCAAATCTGTTACCTGTTTCTTTGTGTGGTTAGCGGTGAGCGTAATTCTAATTCTACCGCTCTCTTTGGGCACCGTAGGGGGCCGAATCGCTGTCACCCAATTCCCCACTTTTTTGAGGCTTTCTGCTAGCATCATGGTCTTAGTGACATCACCACAAATAAAAGGCTTGATGGGTGTTTTTGTCTCTACGAAGCCGGGAATACCGGACAAAGCCGCATTATACGTATCGTATAGATTCATCAGCTTATCTCTGCGCCAATGCTGGTTTTGTAGCATCGTAGCGGCATGCGTAAGGGCATGAGCTTGACTCGGTGGTATCGCCGTGGAGTAAACGTGGTGTCTTGCAAACTGCGTTAGATAATCACCTAACGAGGCACTGCAAAGAACAGCAGCACCTGAAAGCCCAAAGGCTTTACCAAATGTCACAACCAAAACTTGAGGTTCAATATTCGCTTCGTTGCAGCTCCCTGCGCCATTCTCACCGAGGATTCCTACCCCATGGGCGTCGTCGACCATTAGCCAGCTCTCGCGACGACTTGTCACCTCTGCTATTTCAATTAGCGGTGCTAGGTCGCCGTCCATGCTAAATACGCCTTCCGTTACCACAAGGCTTTGCTTTTCGGTAGAGAGCACCTCATTAAGGTGGTTCACATCGTTATGCTTAAATCGCTTCATAGACGCCGGACTAAGCATACCCGCCTCCATAAGTGAGGCGTGGTTTAGCTTATCTTGAACCAATAAGTCTTGCTTTTCTAACAATGAAAAAAGCACCGCTTGATTAGCACTAAAACCTGAACTGAACAAAATTGCTCTTTCAAAACCAAGCCAGGTACAGAGCGTTTCTTCGAGCCTTTTATGTGCCGTAGAAAAACCAGTGACTAACGGCGATGCACCACTGCCGGCACCATACTTGTCGATGCCCTCTTGCCACGCTTTAGACAATTCATTTGAACTAGCCAACCCCATATAATCGTTACTCGAAAAGTTGGTGTAGCACCTATCTCCAAAACGAAATCTCGGTTGATTACCGCCCTCAAGTACCGTTATTTTACGGTCTAAAGCGGCGGTTTTCCTTCCCTCTAAAGCAGCATCAATTCGACGACTAAACACAATATTTACTTGCTCGCATCATAAAAAAGATCGTCTTTTGTCGGCCGTGCTGCGACTCTTTCTACAACCTGATCGAGCAACTCACTTTCTTGGACTTGATCTGGCTTTTGACTTACCTCAACGCTGTTAATACCCAGCTTATTGAAAAGCTGCATATCGCTGTCTTCATCCGGGTTTGGTGTCGTCAATAGCTTGCATCCGTAAAAGACTGAATTGGCTCCCGCCATAAAGCAGAGCGCCTGCATCTGTTCATTCATGCTTTCGCGCCCGGCCGAAAGTCTAACCGCTGATTCTGGCATCATGATCCGCGCAACAGCAATAAGACGTATAAAGTCAAAAGGCTCTACGTCCTCTGCATCTTCCAACGGTGTGCCCTGCACTTTCACTAACATGTTAATTGGCACGCTCTCAGGGTGGACTGGCAGATTGGCAAGTTCAGCGAACAAACTTGCCCGATCATTCACACTCTCACCCAGACCGATAATGCCACCCGAACAAATCTTCATACCAGAGTCACGCACGTGAGACAGGGTATCTAATCGATCTTGGTAGGTACGGGTGGTAATGATGTTTCCGTAATATTCAGGAGAAGTATCTAGATTGTGGTTGTAATAATCGAGCCCAGCGTGTGCCAAATCGACGGCTTGATCTGGAGTTAACATACCCAATGTCATGCACGTTTCTAAACCCATTTCCTTAACACCTTTCACCATATCTTTTAGATATGGCATATCACGCTCTTTGGGGTTTTTCCACGCCGCTCCCATGCAAAATCGTGTCGAGCCGGAATCTTTTGCTTTTTGAGCCGCGTCCAAAACGCTCTGCACTTCCATTAGGCGTTCACGGTCTACATCGGTACGGTAATGGGCGCTCTGAGGACAATATTTACAATCTTCTGGGCAGGCCCCCGTTTTGATTGAGAGAAGCGTGCTGACCTGAACATAGTTATGCTGCTGATGTTGACGATGGACCAGTTGTGCTTCGAACAGTAGATCCATAAAAGGCTTTTCTAATAATGCACGAACTTCTTCAATTTCCCAATTATGACGAACTTCCACGTGATGCTTCCTTTAGTTATTTTTTTAAATACTTGGCTAGTCTACTGATTCACTTTAAACTGTCAACATAACTAAACGATTCAAGTTTACACTTGGATAAAAAATAACCAATAAGAAATAAAATGGACTTAAAATTCGATCGCCAGCACATTTGGCACCCTTACACCTCTACAATTAATCCGTTGACTTGCTATCCAGTGACAAGCGCAAAAGGGGTTGAAATCATGTTAGAGACAGGAGAAATGCTTGTTGATGGCATGTCCTCTTGGTGGTCCGCGATACATGGTTATAACCACCCTCATTTAAACGAAGCGGCACATAAACAAATAGACAGCGTCTCTCACATCATGTTTGGTGGGATAACCCACCAACCCGCCATTAGTCTATGCAAGAAATTGGTACAATTAACCCCTAGCGAACTTCAGCATGTGTTTCTTGCCGACTCAGGGTCTGTTGCGGTTGAAGTCAGCCTGAAGATGGCGTTGCAATATTGGCACGCAAAGGGCAAACCAAAATCTACGTTCCTCACTCTACGCGATGGTTATCATGGGGACACTTTTGCCGCCATGTCTGTTACCGATCCTGACAATTCAATGCATAGCCTATACAAAGGTTTTCTCCCTAAGCATCTATTTGCTGATTCACCAAAGATTGGATACTGGCAAGAGTGGGACGACTCGGATATTGACGACTTTAAGAAAAAGATAACGGAACACCACAACCAGATCGCGGCTGTCATACTAGAACCGATTGTCCAAGGCGCGGGAGGAATGCGTATTTATCATCCAGAATTCCTTAAGAAAGTGCGAGCATTATGTGATGAATTCAATGTCCTTCTCATTCTCGACGAGATAGCAACTGGATTTGGCCGAACAGGTAAGCTATTTGCCTGCGAACATGCTGAGATTCAACCCGATATCTTGTGCGTTGGTAAAGCGATAACTGGTGGGTATATGACCCTATCCGCGACGTTAACCACTAAAACTGTCGCAGATACAGTTTGTGGAGGTGATGCTGGTTGCTTTATGCACGGTCCTACTTTTATGGGCAACCCATTAGCCTGTGCGGTTGCTAATGCAAGCATGGAGCTCATTGAAACGGGTGACTGGCAAAGACAAACCGCCATGATCGAATCTCTTTTTGCTAAGAAATTACCCGAATTAACCCACTATGAGTTAGTACAAGACACGCGTTGGCTGGGTGCAATCGGAGTAATCGAAACAAAGAAAATGGTCAATATGGAAGTGATTCAGAAGTTTTTTGTTGATAACGGTGTTTGGATACGGCCATTTGGCAGGCTGATATATATTATGCCCCCGTATATCAGTTCGCCAGAGCACGTGAACAAGCTAATTGATGTGATTGAAACCGCACTACAAGACAAGAATTGTTTTATTTAGAGCGTTTCAGATGAAAACCGACGTCATCCCCATGAAAATGGGGATCTAGCATCACCAAGATTCCCGTTTTCACGGGAATGACGAAGAATTTAGCATTAACCGAACAGCATTAGACAATATTGTCGGCATTTATCTACTACGTTGTCACGTTTAACCGATGTGGGTTAATCCATTCATGTACTTACGCAGTACTTCTGGAATCTCTATTCGTCCATCCGCTTGCTGATTGTTTTCTAGTATCGCAACCATAGTACGACCAACAGCCAAACCAGAACCATTTAGTGTATGGACAAGCTCCGGCTTCTTTTCACCCTTACGGCGGAAACGTGCTTGCATACGGCGCGCTTGGAAGTCCCACATGTTAGAGCATGACGAGATCTCGCGGTAGGTTTCTTGAGCAGGAACCCACACTTCTAAATCGTAGGTTTTGCGAGCACCAAAGCCCATATCGCCAGTACAAAGTATGACTTTACGGTAAGGAAGCGCTAACAATTGAAGGACTTTTTCAGCATGACCAGTTAGTTCTTCTAATGCATCCATCGAGTCTTCTGGCTTGGTAATCTGCACAAGCTCGACTTTATCGAACTGGTGCATACGAATAAGACCACGAGTATCACGACCATAAGAGCCCGCTTCTGATCGGAAGCAAGGTGTATGCGCCGTCATTTTAAGCGGTAGATCAGCTTCGTCAGAAATAGTATCACGCACCATATTGGTCACTGGAACTTCTGCCGTTGGGATAAGGCACATACCCTGACCTTCTTCCGTCGCAGGCTTAGTATGAAATAGATCCTCGCCAAATTTTGGAAGCTGCCCGGTGCCATAAAGGCTATCGTGGTTCACTAAGTATGGGACATACATTTCTGTATAACCGTGTTGTTCAGTATGAAGATCGAGCATGAACTGAGCAATTGAGCGATGTAGACGCGCAAATTGGCCTTTCATAACGATAAAACGAGCCCCAGAAATCTTTACTGCACTTTGAAAATCTAAGCCGTCACCCATCTCACCAAGATCAACGTGATCTCTCAGTTGAAAATCGTAAGATTTAGGCTCACCCCAACGCGCTACTTCTACGTTCTCATTCTCATCTTTGCCTGATGGAACGGCATCGTCAGGTAAATTAGGTACGGATAGTGTGATTTCTTCTAGTTGAACTTGTAGCTCTACAAGTGCATTTTTCGCTTGATCGAGTTCGCTGCCAAGATTGCCGACTTCTGCAAGAATTCGTGCCGCTTCATCATGGTCGCCTTTTGCTTTTGCTTGACCAATGGACTTCGAACGAGAATTACGTAGCGCTTGTAGTTCTTCAGTTTTCACTTGAAGGGATTTACGTTGTTCTTCAAGTTCACGTATTTTTTCTACATCAAGAATAAATCCTCGACGGGCTAGTTTTTCAGCTGTGTCATTCAGCTCTGTTCGAAGTAATTTAGAATCCAGCATTGCTAATCCTATGCTTTAAGTTGTGAAAAAACGCGTTGTTCATTGACTTCAACATCAACACCAACGCGTTATAGAATAATTAATCGAGTAAAGATATCCAAAAAGCACTACTTTTCATAGCGCTTTTGTAGGCTTTTTTCATCTAATGAGGAAAGATAATCCAACTTATCGCCAATTTTTGTTTCTAAGCCGCGATTTGTCGGAAAATAATAGCGCGTTTCTTCCATTTCTTCTGGAAAATAATTTTCTCCGGCAGCATAAGCATTAGGTTCATCATGAGCATATCGGTACTCTGCTCCGTACCCCATATCTTTCATTAAACTGGTGGGCGCGTTACGTAAGTGGTGAGGTACTTCATATTCAGGTTGATTATGCGCGTCCGACAATGCCTGCTTCCACGCAGAATAAACGGCATTACTTTTAGGTGCACAGGCCAAATACACGACAGCTTGGGCAATGGCTCTTTCTCCCTCCGCTGGACCTATTCTGGTAAAGCAATCCCAAGCTGAAACAGCAATCTGCATCGCTCGCGGATCAGCATTACCAATATCTTCAGATGCGATAGCCAACAATCTTCTAACGATATAGAGCGGGTCACAACCTGCAGCCATCATACGCGCAGACCAATAGAGTGCCGCATCTGGGTTAGACCCTCTTATCGATTTATGCACGGCTGAGATAAGGTCATACCAAATATCGCCTTTATTATCGAAACGAGACACCTTCTCTCCAGCAACTTCAGCCAATAACGGCAACGTGATTTGCTTGATGCCCGCTTCATCCTCTTCCGCCATGTCATAAAGCAGTTCAAGGTAATTAAGCGCCATTCGAGCATCACCGTTAACCAATTCGGCTAATCGCTCTGAAACATTATCGGTAAAATTCGCTTCTATTTGACCTAAACCACGTTCTTTATCTTGCGCAGCTTGATGAATAACAGAAAGGATGTCTTCTTGATTTAGTGAGGTGAGTTTATACACCCTCGCTCTGGATAACAGGGCGTTATTAAGTTCAAACGATGGGTTCTCAGTCGTGGCCCCAATAAAGGTGATGGTACCATCTTCAATGTGCGGTAAAAAAGCATCTTGCTGGCTTTTATTGAATCGATGGACTTCATCGACAAACAAAATAGTTCGGTGCCCTACAAGTTTGTTTTCTCGTGCTTTTTCAATAGCAGCACGAATATCTTTTACGCCTGAGGTAACCGCTGAAACACGTTCGACTTCAGCGTTGGCATAGTTCGCGGCAACCTCTGCTAACGTCGTTTTACCGGTGCCCGGTGGACCCCATAAAATCATAGAGTGTATATGACCAGCTTCCAGAGCTCTACGTAACGGTTTGCCTTCCCCTAGAACATGTTTCTGACCAATATATTGTTCCACGGTCATAGGGCGCATTCGCGCAGCGAGCGGACGAAAATCTTCATCGGCTGCAAAATCTAGATTGTAATTACTCAATTTGACGCCCTATACCACAAATATAATTCATTACTGTGAATGCCATTCGCTACTGAGGATATCGATAGTTACTTTGGATACCCATAGTTGCGGATATCAAAAGTCCCTGTGGAAGCGATCAGTTTCTTTGATCATCCACTTCAACGCCATCGGGGATAACGAAGGTGAATCGTTCCTTATTTGGAACCTTATCGCTGTAGCCATTGAAAACAAACTGACCTTCTTGGCCATCTTGTTCGATGACATTAAACCCTTTAATGACACCCGTACTATCCACATCAACCTGAAATTGACCTTGATTAGAATCGATGGCTGTCGGGGTTAGGGTAAATCTATCCCCTTTCTGAGAAACCAAATAGTTCTCCCAGTCACTTGATCTATTCCGAGTAAGAAGCACGAACGGCGTTTGTGATGTCGCCTGCTCTTGCCAATAGATACTCACTTGTTCTACAAACGGGCTGTAATACCAAAGTGTTTTACCATCGGATACCAGCACGTTTTCGTCTGGCACAACCGTTGCCCAACGAAAAAGACTTGGACGCGCAATCTCTACTTTCCCTTCCCCTTCCATTACGACTTCATTGTCAGGACTAATAACCGTTTGAGTAAAAGAAGCACTGAAACCGTCGGTTTTAGAAAGTCGTTCGCTTAGCTCATCCTTAGGAGAAGCACTAGCGGTAAAGCTAAAAAGAAACAAAAGAGTTAAAATCTTATTCATTTATAAACCTAGTGTTGTTGGTAACTATACCAATTGTTTAAAGTAATCAAATTACGTCATTCAACGAAATCAGCGGCATCTCCACTAAATCAACGACATCCCCATAAAAATGGGGATGTACAATCACCAAGGTTCCCGTTTTCACGGGAATGACGAAGTATTTAGCACTAAACGAACAGCATCACGTTTTCACGGGAATGACGACGGAACTTAGTACTCACCGAACAACATTACGTTGTCTTAAACAATTCGCGTTGAGATGATGTCTGATACGTATACAGACTCCCTTACGCGAGGTTAGTTCCTATTCTTTAACTGGCGCGGGTGCCAACACTTCTCGATTACCATTGTGTCCGGGAGAACTAACGATACCCTGCGCTTCAAGTTGTTCGATAATTCGAGCCGCTCGGTTGTAGCCAATTTTAAACCTACGCTGGACACCCGAAACGGAACCACGACGGCTTTGGACTACGTGCTCAACAACCTGATCAAATAGAGGATCGACATCCTCATCACTGTCCATATTCTCACCGGGAAGTAAGGTATCTGCCGTCTGCTGACCATTAACAATTTCGTCAATGTAGTTTGGTTGTCCACGAGCCTTCCAATCGTTTACCACGGCGTGAACATCATCATCTGAAGCGAAAGCACCATGCACACGAGTTGTATGACTAGAGCCCGGAGGCAAGTAGAGCATGTCACCCATGCCGAGCAGTGACTCTGCGCCGCCTTGATCGAGAATGGTTCTTGAATCTGTTTTGGTTGATACGGTGAAAGCAACACGAGTTGGGATGTTTGCTTTGATAAGACCCGTAATTACATCCACAGATGGCCGTTGCGTCGCGAGAATGAGGTGGACACCGGCCGCACGAGCTTTCTGTGCTAATCGGGCTATCAATTCTTCTACCTTTTTACCCACGACCATAATTAGGTCGGCAAACTCATCCACCACCACCACAATATACGGCAGTTTCTCAAGCAGTGGCGCCACTTGATCCATACTGTCACCGGCTTTCCATAACGGATCATGAATTGGATGCCCTGCGTCGGCAGCCATTTTCAGTTTTTCATTGAAGCCTTTTATATTACGTACACCCAAAGCGGACATCAGTTTATATCGACGTTCCATTTCACCAACACACCAACGCAATGCATTAGCGGCATCTTTCATGTCAGTAACCACTTCTGAAAGAAGATGAGGAATACCTTCATATATAGAAAGCTCCAGCATTTTAGGATCGATCATAATAAAACGAAGGTCTTCTGGCTTAGCCTTGTAAAGCATACTCAGAATCATGACGTTCACGCCAACTGATTTACCAGATCCCGTAGTACCTGCGACGAGTACATGAGGCATTTTGGCAATATCAGCAATGACGGCTTCGCCAGCGATATCTTGTCCCATAACGACGGTTGTTGGTGACGTAGATTCTTGGAAAATCTTGCTGTTTACAACATCCGAAAAATACACCGTCTGGCGGGTAATATTTGGTAGTTCTAATCCCACATAGGGTTTACCCGGAATAACCTCGACGACCCTTACGGCCATCGCAGAGAGCGAACGAGCCAGATCCATAGAAAGGCTAGAGATTCGGCTCACTTTCACCCCTGGAGCCAAATCCAATTCAAAGCGTGTGATAACCGGTCCTGGGAAAATATCGACTACTCTCGCCTTGATTTTGTAATCATCAAGTTTTGATTCAACTAATCGCGCAATCTCTTCGAGCGCGGCTCTATCTATGTGATTCTCACGCTTCTCTGGATGATAAAGTAACTCTAATGTAGGCAAAGGCGCGGTTGGTACAGGCAGATTGGCTTGTTTTTGAACCAAGAAAGGATTTTGCTCTGCCGCCATATTCTGCTGCGCCTCTGAAACCAGATCTTGGAACGCTTTCACGTCTTCGTCACCTTGTTCTTCTTCGACTACGTTGCCTTGAATATCCGTCCGAGTTTCTTCAACGGTATTGCTTTCTTCACCAATCGTTGTTTGTACCCGATCTTGTTCACTGTTGTCATCGATTTCCAACACCTCGGAAACACGGCTCTTTTCAGCAAATTCATCATCGATGAGATGGTCAAGCGCTTCTCTTGATATCGACGGCTCGTTTTTTTCTGCCTCATTAACAACGTGTTCAATATCTGATTCCGATGGCTCTACCCTATTTGTTATCTCCATTCTATGAGACGTAAATTCATCATCTCTTAGATTAATATTTTGAGTCACTATAGGCATATCATTATGCTGCTGTGCATCCTGTTCTAACTGTTCAATCGTTGAATACAGTTGCTGCGAGCGTTCTACGTCTGACGCCTCTTCATTTGTACGAGATACAGATGCTTCTTGGTTTTCTTTAGGAATATGGATGTTATATCGACGTTGTGGATTATCTTGCTCATTATCGGATTCAAGACGATGTTCAAATGGCGTATCAATGGCCAGTTCTTCTTCACTGGTCGTTTCTTCTACCTGATCATTATTGACAGATTGCAGTGTCTCTTTTGGTGAACCACGAAGTGTATTTAGAACCCATGTCAAAGCACCTATAAAGCGCGAACCTAACCACTCGACAATTGATAGCCAAGATATTCCGGTTAATAGTGTAAGACCCGCGCCCCACAAAAACAGGAATACAATGGTGGTGCCAAGGAGATTGAGTATCGGTAGAGACAAGCTTGTCAGCACATCACCAATGACACCACCCGATGAGAAGTACCAAATATCATCGAAGTTTATATCGGCTAACCCACAGCTCGTAAGGATAACGAGACTAAGGCCAAGAATTCTTGTTCCCCAGAGCATCAAATCAATTGAATCGTCATCTTCCCGTCTTCTAAACAAACCCCATGTAAATGCCGCGATGACAATAGGCACACAGTATGCCAATGAACCAAATGCAAAAAACAAAGTATCGGCTATCCATGCACCTAATATACCGGAGGCATTATTGACCTCACCGCCCCACGAGGTTTGAGACCACGACGGATCGGCAGGACTGAAGCTATAGAGGGAAATAGCGAGAAATATAGCAATGAGAGAACCAAGGATAAAACAGCATTCTCTAAGACGCTGAAAACCACTAAGACGGCGTTGGTCGCTTTCATCCCCGGTTTTGATAATAGTTTGTACTTTGTTTTTTTGTTCTTTGAACATAGAAGCTTACTAACTTTATAAAACAATCCGAGCGGCCAGTGCCGCTCGAATAATAAGTGATTAGATCTCAATAACTAAATTTAATCATATCACCAATAAAAACCCAACCTGTAGAAAGCCTTAATTTGAACCTTGTCCAGACTTAGAACTTTCTACTATCGCAGTTATCGTGTTTGAATGACTAACTGGTTCGATTGTTTGACTTCTTCCATCACAACGTAGGTACGAGTGTCATTCACACCAGGCAATCGCAACAGCGTATCCCCGAGTAGTTTACGATATGCACTCATATCGGATACACGTGTTTTAAGAAGATAATCGAAATCACCAGATACAAGATGACATTCTTGGATATCATCTAGCTTTTGTACGGCTGTATTAAACTGTTCAAATACATCTGGTGCACCACGGTTCAATGTAATCTCTACAAAGACGAGTAAAGACGCATCTAAATATTGTGGATTTAGTAATGCGGTATAACCAATTATATACCCTTGTCGTTCCAATCGACGAACACGCTCCAAGCACGGTGTAGGTGAAAGACCTACTCGCTTAGACAGTTCTACATTCGATATACGACCATCCTTTTGCAATTCATTTAGTATATTGCGATCAATGCGATCTAGTTCCTTGGACGGCTTTTTGTAGTTGTCTGCCATTTTTTATTCCACCTTTTAACTTCCCTGCAAAAAAATATACTACAACTTAGTAATATACAGAATCAAATATTGCTTTATACACTTTATACTAGAGGTATATTTGGGATTTTAACTAAAAACCCAGTTGTTACAACCACAAATCGAGAAGGAGTTAGCATGATTATCGGCGTACCGAAGGAAATCAAAAACCACGAGTATCGTGTGGGCATGATCCCAGCAAATGTGAGAGAACTTATTTCACATGGTCATCAGGTGTACATTGAAACCAATGCTGGTTCGGGTATCGATTTTTCAGACGATGATTACATCGCTGTAGGCGCATCCATTCTTCCTACTGCTTCTGACGTATTCGCTAAAGCAGAAATGATTGTAAAGGTAAAAGAACCTCAATCTGTAGAGCGTGCAATGCTCCGTGAAGGGCAAATATTATTCACTTATTTACACCTTGCACCAGATTTTACACAGACAAAAGAGCTTATCAAGAGCAAAGCTGTCTGTATAGCCTATGAGACTGTAACAGATTATATGGGTCGTCTGCCACTATTAGCACCGATGTCTGAAGTTGCAGGACGAATGTCTATTCAAGCTGGCGCACAAACTTTAGAGAAATCGAATGGTGGGCGCGGCCTTCTACTTGGAGGGGTTCCAGGTGTTGAACCCGCTAAAGTCGTTATAATTGGTGGTGGCGTTGTAGGATCTAATGCAGCAAGAATGGCCGTTGGTATGCGCGCAGATGTGACTATCTTGGACAGGAGTCTCGATACCTTGCGTCAATTAGACGAAGAATTCCAAGGCAGAGCAAAAGTGGTTTATTCTACAGTGGACGCCTTAGAGAAGCATATTCTGGAAGCTGATCTTGTGGTAGGTGCAGTACTTATACCGGGTGCAGCGGCACCTAAACTCGTCACTAAAGAACATATTTTCAACATGAAACCTGGTTCTGCTATCGTTGATGTCGCCATTGACCAAGGTGGCTGTTTTGAAACCTCGCACGCAACCACTCACGCAGACCCTACCTATGTCGTTGACGATGTGGTCCATTACTGTGTAGCAAATATGCCGGGAGCGGTGGCAAGAACCTCTACTTTTGCACTGAACAACGCCACTCTACCTTATATCCTAAAATTAGCAGACAAAGGCTACAAAGAAGCTTTACTTGGTGATGAAGGGTTCTTAGACGGGCTTAATGTTATCCATGGCAAAGTTACATGTAAAGAAGTTGCTGAGAGCTTTGAACTTGAATATGTAGAAGCAAAAACAGCGATAGCGATGTTTAATTAAGCTGAATACCTCAAGTCATTTCGTCATCCCCACGGAAGTGTAATGCTGTTAGGTTAGTGCTAAATACTTCGTCATTCCCGTGAAAACGGGAATTTTGGTGATATTAGATCCCCATTTTCATGGGGATGACGTTAGTTTTCGTGGAAATAGATCAATTTTCGTCGGGATAATAGGTTTAAATAACCTTAACCGAACATCATTACACGATAGTGGGGATCGAATTCCACGAGATTCTCATTTTCATCGTAATAACTGGAAGACAAATTTAGTCGCCTAAGCACACCTCTTTTTTTACCGCATGAATCATAATATTTCGCGGTGTCACTTCTCTTTCACAGAATTCTACAACGGAAACCTGATAACCATTTTGTTGTAAAAATAGTGCTCGATCATACACAAGCCACAATTCTAAAGCGCGACGAAACAGTTGTTGAAGCAGGCTTTGACGTTCCATTTGCCAAAATCTCTTTTCCCCTTCGTTTTCCCAAAGGGCGAAATCGATAACAGGCAAATTGATGTCCTTTTCCTTCGCGGCCCAGTTACAAAAATGTTCAAACCCCTCAGAAAGCATCGATTTTTTGACGCTTGGGACGGCAACATAGCTATCAATGCCAAGTACATTTTTTAACACTAGGTCAAACCCTAATCGATAACGCATCTCTTCTTCTCGATGCCTTGATACTCTTTTTCCACCCGTCACTGTCTCTTGTAAAGGAATGCGTAACTCTGCTTTTTTAAGGTTAAGTGTCGAACGTAAGCCCTCTTCTGAAAGTGGTTGATACTTTTCATGTTCAATGAGGTGATAACAACAAGGGGAAATAGAGATAGCTTGGCTGCCTGCTGCACTAGCGTGCTGGATTAATCTGACATGAAGATCACCACAGGCATGCAATGCAACAACATGTTGATTTGAAGTGACAATGTCTCGTGCTTTTTCCGATAAAGCATCCCCTTGAATAAATGTCATAGGAAGGGACTTCTTGATTGCCTCCCGTTGTCCTAATTCACAAAGTGAGGTTTGCCATTCAAAACTGACCACAGGTTGAGTTGAACGTGATGCTAATATTCGTCCTAGGTAACCTTTCCCTGAACACCATTCTAACCACTCGCCCCCTTTGTGGTGTGCTAAAGCAAAGCTCCCCATCGATACAATCTGTTCGAGTTTTCGGCCCGGAATGCCAGAATCAAGCCCTCTTTCTAACGAAACCAGCTCTTTCGTTGCCATCGATAACGAAATAAGCCCCTTCAGTTCTTCCGCTTGTGGAAATACTGAAGTGACATCATTCATTAACTCAGAGGTTGAAGATTTGTATCGTCGAACTTGTTCTATTGATAGCGCGGATAGCCATTGATATAGATCTGGATAATCACCAGAACATGCTAGCTGAGATTGAATACTCTGATGAAAGGGTTCAAATCGCCACAGGGATTGATTTTTTTGGAGTATGTGTTCGAGCTTTAAAAAAACGGATTGCATGATTCCCCCAAGCAAAGCGAATTGTAGGAGGAATCAGATAAAAATAAATACTTACCGTATTGGTAGGTTTATATCTTTAAACATCTCTTCAATTTCGACATTATTTCTTAGTGATATAGCCTGTTCAACGACTGGGCGAGTAAGATGCGGTGCAAAACGCTCCATAAAATCAAACATGTAAGCACGTAAGAAGGTCCCACGCCTAAAACCAATACTTGTCGTACTAGACCCAAAGATATGGCTGGCATCGATAACAACTAAATCGGTATCTTGAATTTGATCAATCGCCATACTCGCGATAACACCTACACCAATGCCCATTCTAACATAAGTTTTTATGACATCAGCATCGGTTGCGGTAAAGACAATTTTAGGTGTTAGACCTGCTGTATCGAAGGCCGTGTCTAGTTCAGAACGACCTGTGAAACCAAAGACATAAGTCACAAGTGAAAAAGCAGCCAGATCTTCAATCGTCAGCGATGATTTTTGTGCTAATGGGTGATCTTTTGTCACTACAATAGATCGATTCCAATGATAACAAGGCAGCATGATGGCATCATGATAAAGGTGCAGGGCTTCTGTCGCTATAGCAAAATTGGCTGTTCCTTTCGCAACAGCCTCTGACATTTGTGAAGGTGTCCCTTGATGCATATGCAAAGAAACTTTAGGGTATCGAGCAGTAAAACCTTTGATAACATCAGGCAAGGCATAACGAGCTTGAGTATGCGTCGTTGAAATATTTAACGTACCCATTTCCGGGTTAGTGTGCTCACTCGCAACCGATTTGATACCATCTACACGTGAAAGAATTTCTCTTGAAATTCTTACAATATCGACACCAGCCGTTGTCACTTGAGTTAAGTGCTTACCACTGCGTTCAAATATTTGAATACCAAGCTCATCTTCCAGCAAACGTACTTGTTTACTAATACCGGGTTGAGAAGTATAAAGACTTTCTGCTGTCGCGGACACATTGAGATTGTGATTCACGACTTCAACAATATACCTTAGCTGCTGTAACTTCATTATGTTACCTGTATTCCTTTACCGTCTATCGTTATAATCAAAGGTTATAAATAATAGTTATAACGTTTAATCATAAAAATTGATAGTGAAAATGCATAGCGATCGAAATAATCTGTCGCAAGATTAATCGCTTAATGGTGTTATTTGCAATCAAACACACAATTTTTGGCGATATATATCGATTTTTATTACCAATCGCAAACTTAACGTTAATAATTATGTTCATCGTCAATACGACTATTGACCCCTTATAGATTAGTGTATGCTGTCTATAGTTTGATTCTCCACCTGATAGATATAAGTTTATGAATATTGGTCTAATTGTTATCCTCGTTGCAATATTGCTGATTATGGTCATCGGCTATAACGTTATGTTGCAATATAATGCAAAGATTGAGTCCTCTCGAAAGGTCGAATCATCGCGCTATCTCGCGATTATTGATGCCACCGAAGATCTTATCGGTAATGCTCATCATCTACCCTATAGCCAAGACTTATTGATCTGCCTAAACAGTCGAATTTTGGATGCATTAGAAAACATGTTTATGCTTGATCCAAAAAACAAGCAACTCGCTCAACGTATCGAGAATATTAAGCATCAAATTCAAGCATTGAGAAACAACTACACGAGTGGAGAGAGTACAAACTTCAAGGTTCCTAGTAGTGATAAACAAGCAATCGTCATGTTAAAGCTTGTTAAACGCCTAAAAGATACTATTCGAAGCGAACACAATAAAGGTCGCTTCAATACTCAAGGTTACGTCGCTGAAAACTCTCGATTGGAGACGATTCAACTGCGGATAAACATTGAGAATGTCATTAAGCGAGCCAATGAGGCCGTTGTTCGCGGCCAGACAGGAACCGCAAGACAACTACTCAACAAAGCTATCGATATTTTGATGTCTAAGAACGACGCATACTCTACTAAGGCACGCGAAAAGTTACAGGGTATGTTGAATGAGTTAGATAAAAACAAAAAAAGTCAGAATGCAAACCTTGTTGCTCAAGAAGAAAAAGAACGCGACAGCGATATGGAAGCTTTATTTGGCGAAAAGAAAAAGTGGTAATCCTTTTATTTTTATTTGAAAGGTCGCTAATGCGACCTTTTTATTAACAAAAAAAATACAAATTATATCGGTGAGTTTATTCAACAAACATCATAAGATGTCTGTTAGATTGTTTTGGCTAAAACTCAATAATGTGTACTGATTAACGTTGGTGCTTTTTCGTCACTCTCTTTACTGTAGAAAGTGGCATATTTAGTACCGCCTTCATCTACGCTATAAAGCCTGAGTGATATTTCCTGTTTGTTTTTTATAATAGCGGCTTTGACCATATCAGTAATATTTACCTTTACACTCTGATCTGTTGTTACTAAAGGAACCGAAACAACCAGCTCAGTTCCATCAACCGCACTATTGAACGTCACATTATCTTCGCTCCATTCAGAGCTAACCTGCTCAACATTAAGTGTCATTGCAGCGCCAATACCTTTTACTTGTAAATCAATTTCTACAAGACTCAATCCATCACTTTCAAGGTTACTTATTGGGAATTTAAGAAAAGTTTCACGTGTAAGGCTTGTTGAATTTGGATCCAACTTAACTATCAAACGACTATCTTGCCCGAAATTAAGATTAGCTGAACTACCACCTTGAACAAATGCGTCAGAGCTGGTTACCACCTGATTTTCTTGTGCATTGTAATCAATATTAATCACTGGAGCCGTCGCTGAACTTTCTTTACTATTAAAGGTAACCCAGTTATTAGTACCGTTATTTGCCACTCCTAGTTTCAGGCTAATTGCTGACTCACCTTGTTCTTTAGCCGTACGAATAACATCTGATAGGTCCCATTTAAATGTACCATTATCTACCAGTGCACTTGATATTTGCTCCCCGGCAGCTGGAGCTGAATTCGCAACTATGCTGAACTCATCCCATGAATTGTCATTCAATAAATAGGCAATAACGGGTTGAGGGCTACCAATATTGAACACTGATAGTTCGAGCATTGCGCTATTAAGCGCAGCAGTATTGACTGTATCGATAGGGAATTTAAGAAAAACATGACGACGGAAGGCGGAATTTGAATCTGCCTTTACCGCAAGTCTCTCAGAAGTGCCATAGTTCTCATCTGAATATCCACCATAGCGAACAAATGTATCGGCCGATGCATAAAGCTCTAAGTCATACTGAAGCTCCGTCTCCGCTATATTCAGAGCAGCCGATGATACATTCGTCGACTTATAGTCAGGCTTAGTCAATTGAATAGAAGCACTACCATGCGTATTATACAAACTTACCGAGGCCAAAGTATAAGCTTGATCCGGGTCCGCAAAATACAGTGTTGGTGTCGAAGAGCTTGCTGAGGTAACAATGAACATACCCACTTGATCGGATACCAATGTCAATTCGTCATTATTCCATTGTCCTGCTTCTCTTAACACAACCTGAAGTACATCATCTCGTTTATCATAAACCGCCAATGTATCCCCTTCTTGATAAGTATCGAATCGACTACGAGGACTTAAGTCAGCGACCGTATCAGCAGAGACTCCCGGATAAATAGCGTAACTGAATGTATCGTTGCTTGGGTAATTACCATGGTCAATCCAAGCACTAAATACGGTACCGGTTACATCTCGGTTGCTTTGAGATGAGTTAACCTTGGTCCATTGGCTCGTGCGATCTTCAACACTAACGTTGAATGTATTGCTATCCAACGGCATATAAGCGATTCCGTTGTGCAGCACATACGCCAGATTATCTCCATTATAACTGTAAGAGCCCGTTTCAATTTCATCCGAATCGCCATTTGTGAGACCAATTTTGACTTCATCGCGGAACCAACTTTGATCAAGAGAAGTGGTTACTTTACCATCTTCAGTTGCAGTCACTTCTGACGCGATAGCAATAATTACATCATCAAAGACAAAGTTTGCTTTTTTGACTACAACATCAAGTTTATTCTGACTATGAACCATTATGGCTTGGTTCCCAGTTGACATCACTCCAGAGAAATCAATCCCCCTAGCGCCGGAAGTCACACTCATTTCTTGACCTTCTCTGCCAGTCACTCCCGGAATTTTCAACCAATCCCAAAGTGGAAAAATATCAAAGTACTCATCGCCAGAAACACGTATAGAGTGAGAACCCATAGACATAAGTGAGCCCAATAAATTTTCCGCATTAATTTGCTCTATCTTCAGTGTTCGCGGCGAGTGAGTTAATGCTGAGTACTGATAAGCTTGCTCATTCTTGAGTAGGTAGTCACTGTTCCAATATGCCTTAGCACCACGGTAAGGCATTTTATCTGAGTCAACAAGGCCACTCGTCACTTGATTAACCAAATTAAAGTGCTCTGCCCTATCAGGGTTAAGCCGCGCTAATGTATAGGTAGAGAAACCTCTTCCTAAATTACCTTCACGTGATACCCCGCCACGCCCACCAGTTAAATAATCGTGGTATCGTCCTCTGAATGTAGGATAGACTCCCTGATCCATGAAGCTTTCCAATACACTTTGGCTATTTGCCGCCATTGTAAAGTAATTACGGGTGAAATTTTCAACTTGCAACGTTCGCATCACCAACACCCAACCATAAGAGTTAGTATTGAGCATTGGACCATGAGCAAAAAAACTGTTATCTGCGTTGATACCAATTCCAGAACGACCAATTTCATTAAGTGCTTCATTGACGTAATAACTTAAACGTTTTTCATTATTTCTTACAACGCCGCTATACATATTAGCAATAGAAATATCAATCGCATTCGCCCCTCTACCATAACTCCAATGGCTACGAACATTGAGATATTTAGCATCCACTAAGGCTTGATAATCCGCTTGATTAACTGGGATATTCTTAGCTTTAATATAAACCAATAACTCTCCAACACGTTGAGGAATACCAATATAATTAAACCACCAACCACTGTGCGAGTATTCTGCTTGCGCAAAAGACTTCATGCCTGATGAAAGAACCGACAATATAGCTGGGTTATTATTTTCAATAGATCTCACGTTGGTATAACTTCGCGCTAGCATTAACAAACGATCAAGATGGTCTGTTACCGAAAATGCAGCTGAAGTGGAATAGGTATAATCAATATCTGACCATTTCCCGGTTTCAGGGTCAAACAAACCGCCTTTAGATATAGGCACTATCCATGCACTCACATCTGTCGTACTACTATGGGTTTTGTCGATGTAATCGGCCATCTCTAATGCAATACCATCTATTACACTATTGCCTACGACCTCTGCATTTTTTTCTGGAATAACCGAGCTTACGCTCATACTCGCTATTGATACTGGAGTAACCAAAGCCCCGAGCATCATTGCTAGTATACTCTGTTGTAATACACTTCTTATTTTCATGCTTTACTACCTTAACCCTATTTGGGATAAAAGGAATAGACGTTAATCTCCAGAAATTGGCTGCGCATCAATAGAGCCCCCCTATCAGCAATCTATGAAAATCTACTTTTGAGTTGTGCGATATTTACAGCAGCAAATAAATTAAGTCTGTTGATAGAACTCAAGACATTCATTTACAAATCGTATGCAACCATTCTCTTTTTATGTAGCCAAAGTACTATTGTCAATATAATATATGTATTTACGTTACATTACTCTCATTTTTGTCAATATTTTACAAAAAGTACTTTCATTACATTTATCGAATGAATTAAAGTACTGTCATTACGATTGGTTTGGGTTTATTTATAAGGAAGCTTTTTATGCGCGACAAAAATATTGATGCATTGATACAAAATGAAGTCAATACACGAGATTTCGACCTTTCTCAAAAAAGTACAATACAAATTTTAAATAAAATAAATGATAACGATAAGACTGTTGCATGTGTTATTGAACAACATCTTCATATGGTAGAAAAAGCCGTAAACGCAATTTGTGTTCAACTTCTCAATGGTGGTCGCATTTTTTATGTCGGCGCCGGCACGAGTGGTCGCCTGGCCGTTCTGGATAGTGCTGAATGTCCCCCTACGTTTGGTACTAGCCCAGAACTGGTTCAGTCGATTATTGCAGGTGGTTTAGACGCGATGTTAGCTGCAGTAGAAAGTGTTGAAGATAGCGAAACCCTGTCTGTTTGCGCATTGCAAGAACGCAATATGACCAATAAAGATGTAGTGATTGGTATCTCTGCGAGTGGCCGAACACCATTCGCACTTTCAGCATTGAAGTACGCCAATCGCATGGGATGTTTGACGATCGCAATTTGCACACGCGGGCCGTGTGAAATGGAACGTGAGGCCACAATCGCTATTACGCCAGATGTAGGTGCAGAAATCCTCACGGGCTCCTCCCGAATGAAGAGTGGTACCGCTCAAAAAATGTTACTTGGTATGATAAGTACTACAACCATGATTCGTCTTGGTAAAGTTTATAACAATCAGATGATTGATCTGGTCGCAAACAACGAAAAACTAATCTATCGTGCCGAAAATATCGTCGCATCAATTTGTGAAATATCTTTAGAAAAAGCGAGAGAATTCCTCGAAAAATCACAATATAAACCGAGAATAGCCGCACTAATGTGCTTAGGGGAGCTTTCTTATCTACAAGCTTTAACATGTGTAAAAAGTGAATTTGAAACATTTGATGAGCAACTATTAAACGTAAAACAATTATTAAAAGCCAAGCAGTAATTTAACCAATAACCTAAACATGGAAAGAGAGAACAACAAATGGGCATCAATTTAACGCGAGTCGATAATCGATTGTTGCATGGGCAGGTTGCAGTAGCCTGGAGTCATCATGCTGAAGCAAACCTAATCGTTATCGTAAATGACGACGTAGCAGAAGACCAAATGCAACAAGACTTAATGACAATGTCGGCTGGTAATATGGGAGTACGGTTTTTCTCCGTACAAAAAACAGTCGATATTATCCACAAAGCCTCTCCCGAACAAAAAATCATGTTGGTTGTAAGAACACCACAAGATGTGGTGCGACTTGTTGAAGGAGGAGTACCTTTAAACGATATCAACATAGGTAACATGCACTTCTCTGAAGGAAAGAAACAGATCCACATCACGGTATCTGTTGATGATGAAGACATGCAGGCATTTGAACGCCTGCGAGAACTTGGTGTGCGTTTTGCGATTCAGCGAATGCCCCATGAGGATAAACTAGATATATTTCAATTACATGATGCATATAAGGGATAGCAAATGTTTGAACTAATTTTAATTGGGTTGTGGGCTGCTATTGCAGGTGTCGACTTTTATAGCGGTCAATTTTACATTGGGCGTCCTATTGTAACAGGCCCGGTTGTAGGGCTCATTATGGGCGATTATCAGACTGGATTAGCCGTAGGTGCGGCTTTGGAATTGGCTTGGCTTGGTTTAGTACCAATCGCTGGTGCACAACCACCAAACGTAACCATTGGCGCTGTAGTCGGTACTGCATTTGCTATAAAAGGTGGATTTTCTCCAGAAGTTGTCGTTGGTATTGCTCTTCCATTCGCAATCTTAATGCAGCAACTGATTGTACTTCAATTTACTGTCTTCTCAGGCTTAATGCACAAGGCAGACGATCTAGCAGCTCAAGGGGATGATAAAGGCATAGCACGTATTAACTACCTTGGAATGCTCTCTTTAGGTGTACTTTACTTTGTCACAGCGGCGTTGCCGGTTTATTTTGGCGAAGAAGTGGCCAATGCCATTATTCAATACGTACCTGCAGGTATTATTACAGGTTTGAAAATTGCTGGTGGTCTTATGCCTGCTCTTGGTTTCGCTATGCTTATGAAAGTCATGTTCAAAAAAGCGTTCATTCCGTATTTCATCGCTGGCTTTGCCGCCATGACATATCTAAACCTTCCGGTTCTAGCTATTGCTATTTTTGCCACGTGTATTGCTGTTATCGATTATATGACTCGTCAAAAAATCGGAGAAAACAAATCAGTTACTGTACCAAACCAGAACCAAGGTGGAGGAATTTAATATGACGGAACAACTAACTCAAAATGCTCAGGTTGATGAACACGAAAGTGCCGACACGACGAATACTCTACCAAAAAAAGTAGTGCGTAAAATATTATTACGTCAATTATTCATTCAGGCTTCATTCAACTATGAACGTATGCAAGCATGTGGGTTTTTGTGGGCTATTTCTCCAGGATTGAAACATATTCATAAAGAGAAGGATAAACTTGGCGAATCAATGCGCAGCCATATGGATTTTTTCAACTCACATACTTACTTAGTGACCTTCATTCTTGGTGTGGTATTAGCCATGGAACAAGGTAAGCAAAAAGCGGAGACAATTCGCGCGTTTAAAGTTGCAGCAATGGGTCCAATTGCAGGAATTGGCGACGCTATGTTTAACTTAACGCTCAAACCAATCAGTGCTGCAATTGCCGCCTCATTGGCATTGGATAACGTAGCTTTAGCACCTGTTTTCTATCTCTTATTATTAAATGTTACCCGTCTGAGTGTTCAGATACCGTTATTTAAGTATGGATATAACACAGGACTAAAAGCATTAGAGAAAATGAAAGACCATACGGTTGCGATGGCTCGTTCTGCTACCATCATAGGTATTATGGTTATCGGAGCAATGTCGGCTCAATTTGTTAAGCTAAACGTTGTTGCAACAATAGGTTATGCCGATACTACATTCAATATTCAAACCGATTTATTAGATAAGATAGTACCCAATATCTTACCATTGATGTTTGTAATATTAACGTATCGCTTACTAATGAAGGGCATATCCCCTACTAAGATCATTTTCCTCATGATTCTGTTCGGTATTGGTGGTCATTATATTGGACTTCTCTAGGCCATTTTAAACTCATGCGGGATCTTAAATCCCGCATTATTAATACAACCAAATAAAGGAACATAAAATGATTGCTGTGATTCTTGTCGGCCATGGACGCTTTGGCTCAGGGCTAGGCTGTGCGGTAGAACAGATTATTGGAGCTCAGGACAACTTTACTACCATCGATTTCGTTGAAGGCATTTCTGTGGCTGACTTAGAAGCCATGATGTTACAAGCCCTCGAACAACTCTCTACCGAAGAAGGCGTCGTTTTTCTTACTGACTTACTTGGCGGTAGTCCATTCCGAGTTGCTTCTCAAATTGCTTTGCAGCGCAAGAATGTTGAAGTTATCTCTGGTACCAATTTACAGCTTTGTGTTGAGATGCTACTTGACAGAGATGAAATGGAACTTAACGAATTTTGTCAAACGGCTATTACCTGTGGACGCAATGGCCTGACTCGTCTTTCAGATGAGCTTAAAAATACGTCCCAGGCAACTTCCTCTGATGATGGCATTTAGTTTCATTTTATCAAGATAATACCATTACTGTATGTTTTATTAATACTCATTCTCTTTCTTGGTTTCATCCCTAGTTATAATAATGTCATTGATAAGCCCTATACTTATCTTGTATTCTTAGCCATAGTAGTTGAGTAACTATATGAAACCAAATTGTGATATATTTAAATATGTTAAGCACAATATGTATTGGTATAACAATTATGATACTACTCAACGTATTTGATAAATAGGCGTCATATGTCAGATCTTATTCCTAGGTTAGAAATGCTCTCAGTTCATGGCAGTGAATCAGAAAAAAAAATTTCTGGGTTTCTGATTAATGACAAAGAACACAACATTACGACACTTAGTGCCGTAGCGTTAGGCAAGCAATGTGGTGTCAGCAATGCATCTGTGATTCGTTTTGCTCAAAGCCTCAACTATAAAGGTTATTCTGAATTTAAACTTGAATACCTAGCAATACAAAAACAAAGCACCCTAGAAACTATCTACGATGATGTCCGTCTTGAAGACTCGGTTGTAGAAATAATCAAGAAAGCAGAATATTTATTTAGCCAAAATATCGAAAATTCCATAAATCTAGTCGATCCTGAAACGCTCGACCAACTTGCTCATGTTATTAGCAAAGCAGACAAAATTGCGCTTTTTGGTGTTGGTTCTTCAGGAATAGTGGCATCAGACGCATACCAAAAGCTCATTCGAATTAACAAGAATGTATTATTTAACGCAGATACCCATGTCCAACGCGCTTATGCGAGTATGTTAACTGAAAATGATCTGGCTTTGGCCTTTACTACAAGAGGGAATACAAAAGAAGTCAATCAAGCACTAGATATTGCCCAACAAGCGAATTGTACCATTGCTGCTATCACACGCTACGGTAAAACACCCACAAGTAAATTAGCAGATTTAACTCTGCCATTTGCTTATAAAGAGCGTCATCATGAGTTAGGAATGATAACCCCTCAGCTGTCTCAGATGATGTTATTTGATATTCTTTATTTTCGCATTACCGCGTTATTAGGGGATGCCGCTCTATCTTCACTAAAACGAATTCGTGGCAATTTTGTGAACCTCAATAAGAGTTAGTCTCACATTAGAGGCCGTTGATTAAACGAGCAACAAGTATTTCTCAATATAGCATTTATAACACCAAACAGGCCAGCTAGACTTATATTCGAGAAAAATCATTGACTGACTAATGAAGAAATGTCCGTTAAAGGTACCGTTCTTAATGCTCGACTCATAGCCGTTATAACGATGTAGATCTGTAAAAAATATTATTATACACTCCGATCAATATTTTCAATACAGTAACCGCCAATTAGCAGAAGTTCAATCAAGCACGTAAATTAGTGCCTAATATGGACCGTTATGGAGATGATCGGGACCACGATATTGTGGCGTTATTCTTTAGCAAAAGAAGAAAAGAAAAATCAAATAAGATACCACCCAAAATTGGTGTTTAATTAATTTCTCTCTTAAGAAGAGAAGGCACCTTCGGCAGAACTTATTAGATCTTTCAATTCATATATAGAGACCTATTCTGAAACCACTTTTAATGGAATTTGCACATTGAAAGATGATCCGTCTTTCCTGACATTAACATTTGTAATTGCACCTGCTGCATACAATACTCGTGGATTGCCATCAGGCCCAATCAAAAGTTGTGGCCTCTCTAAGCGGTCCATTGAAATGTGTTCTCCACTTTTTAATGTCACTTCTTTCTTCATAAATAGTGGATTTTGTGTTTTCTCCCAATCCAGTCCATTTTCTGACCACATCATCGCGAGACCTGGTTTACCGTCTGTAAACTTACCTGTAAAGTCTTTAAATATAGCATAAAATTTATTATGTTTCGGATGATACCAAACATAAGGATCTTCAGCTGCTGCAAAAGAACCATCGTCCATCATTAATTCAAAAACAAATCTATCCAATGTAGTAAAAGGCCCCGTTGGTGAGTCTGATATTGCAACTCCATGAACCCCTTTCCATTCTGGATCATATATATTCCCTTTGAAATAGAGCAAGTACTTTCCATCTGAAGGCCGTTGAACTACTGATGGATTTACGACTACAAGATTATCTGGTTTAGCTTCTGTACCAAAAGGAGAAGGATCAACTACTTTATCTTTTTTTACACGAGTTCTTGGAACGAGAATAGGATCAGAAGGTCGTTCAAAAGATCCATCCAATATTTGGTCAAAACTGTCAAATGTTATCACCCCAATTTTTTGCAGCTGTTGTACACGATTTCTTTTGTTTACCAATTCTCCCGTCGATCCTTGAGCTTGTTTACCAGGGTCCCGTGATCCGATGTAATATAAATAGTACTTGTCACCGAACTTCTGAATATGAGGGTTGTGCGTCATTTGGGCGTCCCATGCGCCTGGATTTCCTTCCAACATTCTGCCGGGAAGGAATATTTTCTTTGTCTTAAAGCCACGATCCGGGAACTCAGAGACAGCATAAGCAATCTTGGAATACTGCACCCAAGAATCCGAAAACTGAGGGATATTTTTGCCTGCTTCCCAAGTGGAATAAAACATATGGTATTGACCATCGTCCCCTTTGATAACACTGCCTCCCCAGACAAATCTTTTATGATCATTTAGGATAGAGGGACCTTGTAGTATCGGGCCCGCTACTAAAGCATCAATTGCTTGTGCTTCTATCTTCAGCATTTCTTGCTTTTCATTTGTAGTTGCATTTACATTAAATACACCAGAAAGTGCAGTTATAATTATGAATATATATCGTTTTTTCATCTTCTAATTTCTCGTATTTTGTAGTCTTTGATATAGCTCAGTTATGAGAAAAACAAATCTACATTGAGTAAATTTTTATTGATGAGTACCCTGAAGAACACCTTCCACCTTATATTTCGGTGGATTATGCTGTCATTTATCATTCAGTTCGTTAACTAACTTAGTTCACCCATCAACATGACTTTAACAGATTCATTTAGCTTCTTTTTTGCAAAGCATCTATTCTTTAGTTACACCAACACTCTTAACAATGTAACGTTAGTACTGTAATAGATCATCACTATGTAATGAAAGAACTCTATTGACTCTATTGATAAAAATGTGACACGTCGCATAGTATGAAATAAATATGGTGTAAGAGGTAAAGCAAAAAATGTTGAATGTCATCTTCATTCTATGAAGGTTTTTTATTCTAATAATTAAAAGTCGACATTATTTTCTTGTAAAAATGTACGCAATATTAAACTAATGGATATTTGATCGATAGTAGCTAGGTTTTATAAAGATATTCTTCCACAGTTCAATAATTTTCACCCTAAACTATCAACATTTCTTTTGTTTGACTTCAGGGTGGACATATAGAAATATAGTTAATTGAATAATTATTTATAGCTTTACGCAGAATAATGTAAAATAGTCTACTCTAAATTCAGTCTACGCAGGGATAGCGAGACCATAATAGGTTAAAATTTCTTAAAAACATTTATGTGATTACAAATATACTCTTTCAAACATTATATAGAATCTATAAAGATGATATTTCCGTGCTAACATCGTCTTTACGGATCAAGTCAACAGAATAATAACGATGCATCAAAAACTCTTAGCGCCAATTAACTCCTTTTTGAAATGTTCAACTCCTGACGCGTGGATTGATAAAGCAAGTAAGCCAGAAAACTTGCCAATCATTCTACGGGACCATCTGCTATGTGAATTAAAAGCCGGCCAATCGGCTATGTACCTGATACGAAAATACGCAGTTGATAGCCAAAGCGCAGCAACTTTACTTGAGTGGTTTAAGCCTTATGAAGATATCGCTTACCGCAAGATCGGTAATTCAACAACACTCAAAGGCGTGAATACGGTCACTAAAGCGATTATGGCTAAGTCAGATTCACCCTATAGCCAAAACCTAATCGACAAAATGGTCATGCTGATTAAAGAAGAATTACATCACTTTTATCAAGTCTTAGAGATCCTGGAGTCTAGAGGGATTGAATATGAGAGTATCAGGCCGAGTCGATACGCTAAAGGCCTATTATCAAAGGTGAAAACTTACGAACCCGATACCCTTATCGACAAATTAATTATCGGCGCTTACATTGAAGCGCGATCTTGCGAACGATTTGCGAAACTGGCTCCTTACCTTGACGAAGATTTGGAAAAATTTTATATCTCCCTGTTACGTTCTGAGGCACGCCACTACCAAGATTATCTTGCGTTAGCCGAACAAATTGCAGGAAGAGATATCTCCGAACGAGTGAAAGAATTGGGCGTGATCGAAGCGGAGCTCATCTCCTCACCAGACAATGATTTTAAATTCCATAGCGGAAGACCGGTGGGTCTTGAGTCTTGAGTCTTGAGTCTTGAGTCTTGAGTCTTCGAAAATGATATTTTAAATATGATCGTCAACAAGACCCTTCAAGATTTAAGAAGCAAGGCGTTAAAACGCGAACCTCTTTCAATAGTCAGAAACTAAAGGCGCTCAGATTCAAAAACTAAGCGCCCGTATTTATTTAACCATTCAGACTGTTATTTATTTCTGTAAGCACAAATGCTGGGTCTTTTGCCTGTGTAATAGGCCTGCCTATTACTAAATAGTCAGAGCCTGCTTTAACTGCTTCTGACGGCGTCATAATGCGCTTTTGATCACCAACTTCACTACCAACAGGTCGGATTCCAGGCGTAACTAAAGTAAATTCATCGCCCAGACTAGATTTAAGCATTGACGATTCTTGAGCCGAACACACCACGCCATCCAAACCGCTATTTTGAGTTAATAGTGCAAGGCGTTTCACCTGTTGCTGTGGTTCCATGTCTAATCCGATGCCTGCGAGGTCAGAACGCTCCATACTGGTTAGTACGGTGACACCAATGAGCAAAGGTCTTTCTTTCCCGTAAGGCTCTAATATCTCTCGAGAAGCCGCCATCATCTTCTCTCCACCACTAGCGTGTACATTAACCATCCAGATACCCAGCTCAGCCGCTGCTCTTACTGCTTTTGAGCAGGTATTAGGAATATCGTGAAATTTGAGGTCAAGAAATACAGAGAAATTACGTTTATGCAGTTCTTGTACAAATTGTGGACCATAGAGAGTAAACATTTCTTTGCCTACCTTAAGACGACAAGAATTGGGATCGATTTTATCAACAAAGGCTAACGCATCCGCTTGATTATCATAATCCAGAGCCACAATAACTTTTTGATCCAACATTTTCTCTCCTAACTAATATTCAAAAAAAACCTCCAATTTGGAGGTAATAGCAATCACATTATTTTTGTGATTAAAATGAATTCGATTCCGTAAACCGCTTAAGACATCAAATTCTGTCATCCTCACGAAAGTGGGGATCTAATCCCACACAGATTCCCGTTTTCACGGGAATGACGATGAATGCTTTTTCTTAAATAACGAAAACTGCATCAATATCATCGGTTTCATTATTCCCCATCAAGTCCACGAATTGGCTTAATGGTCCCCCAACCTTTACATGATGGACAGTGCCAATAAAGTGAATGGGTTGAAAATCCACATTTTCTGCAGCGATAATGCGGCTTTGTTTTAAGTTGCTCGCCGACAAGCGACCGTAGCGTCGTTAAACTTTCTTTAGCTCGTCCTTCTTCAGCTTCGGCTAAATGGTAATCCATTAGGCGATGAAAGCCCTTCATCGTTGGATTTCGAAGTAGTTGCCGGGTTAACAATGTCTGAGCAGAAGCAAAGCCTTCATGATGTGCGACCAGTTGTGCCAACATCAGTTCCGCCGAAACTCCTGCCTTCTTATCTATACACTTGCGCAGAAACTCAACCAGTTGCTCTTCTTGGCCAATATGGTGATAGCACTCAGCCAACGTTTCAAGCACTTCGCTTATAAAGTCAGTATCTTGATCTAGCACCATTTCCATATATTTGATAGTGCCTTTATAATCTTCATTCTCAAGATATATTTTACCCAAAGAAATGCTTGCTCTTACGCATTTAGGATCTTCAGATAGCGCTCTTTTAAAATAGAGTATCGATTTAGCTGTATTGCTTTCCAATTGTTCTAACAGTGCCAATTCACACCAAAAATGGGCAATATTTGCTGTTATGCGTTTGCGGCCAAGTTTCACTAATGCCGTTGCATATTTGATTGCACTATTCCACTCTCGTGTCTGTTGATAGATGCTCACCAATTGAGTCAACGCGGCTTCTTTATGAGAAGGCTCGTCAACTAATTGTTCAAATATTTTTTCGGCCCGATCTAAGAAACCGGAAACCATGTAATCTTTTGCCAATTGTTGTAATGCAAGATTTTTTTGATCTATAGAGAGGTTCTTTCTTGAAATAAGATTTTGGTGAATTCGTATAGCTCGATCAACTTCCCCACGAGATCGGAACAGGTTTCCGAGGGCTAAGTGAGTATCAATGGTTTCTGCATCAACTTGAAGTAATTCAATAAAGTGATCGACCGCTTTATCTGATTGATCAGACAATAGCAGGTTCAAACCCGTAACGTATTGCCGGGAAATTTGATGGGACTGTTCTTGTTTATCTTGCCGTGCGCTTCGGTTGCCCATGTACCAACCATAGGCTGCCGCAATTGGCAATAATAAAAAGAGTAGTTCAAGCATGGATGCTTACCGCTATATCACCATTAAGCTTTCGACTCGACCGGAAGCTTATTGACAGAAGACTTCTTCAGCTTTCGATTTAGACGACGAATGGTTAACTGAGATTTTAATTGCATGCTTCCAACAATAAGCCAAGCTAGTACAAATCCAGCAACAAAAACAACCCCTAGCAATGTAGACAGGTGAAATTCACCTTGTGCCAATAGGTAGTTAAAAGAGACGACTTCTTGATTTTGCGCACCTAATGCTAATGCCACAAGAAAAAGTGCAATGACTAGAATCGTTTTTATAATTTTCATGACTCACTACTCCAGATATTTCGCTAACGTCTGATTATGCAGTAATTTGAGTCTACAAACCATCGGAAACCGCTTATAAAAAAGCGGCATATTAAAATATGCCGCTTTTTTATAACTCTATATGAGTGATATTAGCTAATATCTACGCGTTCGCGAAGCTCTTTGCCTGGTTTAAAGTGCGGAACATATTTACCGTCAAGTTCAACCTTATCACCTGTTTTAGGGTTACGACCTAAACGAGGTTCACGATAATGCAATGAGAAACTACCAAAGCCACGAATTTCGATTCGATCACCACTTTCTAAGGTAGAAGCCATATGCTCTAGAACATCCTTTACAGCGTCTTCTATCTCTTTCGCAGAAAGGTGTGTTTGCTCAGCACAGAGTCTTTCTATTAGTTCAGACTTAGTCATATTTACCCTCATCACATTTTCAAAAACGTCAAATCATAAAAAAAGGGAGCCAAAAGGCTCCCTAATTGCGATTATTACTCGCCTTTAGCAGCCTTGAAAGCATCTGCCATAGCATTTGTGAACCCGCTAGTAGAAGTATCTTCTTGCTTGTTCACTGACGCCATTGCTTCTTGCTCGTCAGCTTCATCCTTCGCTTTAACAGAAAGGTTTACTACGCGGTTCTTACGGTCAACGCCCGTGAACTTAGCTTCAACACTATCGCCTACGCTTAGGATTAGAGATGCATCTTCAACACGGTCACGTGAAACTTCAGATGCACGGATGTAACCTTCAACACCCTCTGCAATTTCAAGTGTAGCACCTTTTGCGTCAACTGCAGTTACAGTTGCGTTAATTAGAATGCCTTTCTTGTTATCAGCAACAAATGCGTTGAACGGGTCATTTTCCATTTGCTTAACGCCAAGAGAAATACGTTCACGCTCTGCATCAACTGCAAGAACAACTGCAGAGATTTCATCGCCTTTCTTATAATCACGTACCGCATCTTCTCCTGCAACATTCCAAGAGATATCAGATAAGTGAACAAGACCATCGATGCCGCCGTCAAGACCGATAAAGATACCAAAGTCAGTGATAGACTTGATCTTACCAGTTACTTTGTCGCCTTTAACTTGCGCTTCAGAGAATGACTGCCAAGGGTTAGCTTTACACTGCTTAAGGCCTAGAGAAATACGACGACGTTCTTCGTCAATCTCAAGAACCATAACTTCAGCTTCGTCGCCAACGTTAACCACTTTAGATGGGTGGATATTCTTGTTAGTCCAATCCATTTCTGAAACGTGTACTAGACCTTCAACGCCTTCTTCGATTTCAACGAAGCAGCCGTAGTCAGTTAAGTTAGTAACACGACCAGTTAGTTTGTGACCTTCTGGGTAACGCTTAGCGATTGCTACCCATGGATCTTCACCAAGTTGCTTAAGGCCTAGAGATACGCGAGTACGCTCACGGTCAAACTTAAGAACTTTAACTAGGATTTCATCACCTACGTTTACGATCTCAGATGGGTGCTTAACACGCTTCCAAGCCATATCAGTAATGTGAAGTAGGCCATCTACGCCGCCAAGGTCAACGAATGCACCGTAGTCAGTAAGGTTCTTAACGATACCTTTAACTTCGCTACCTTCTTGAAGTGTTTCAAGAAGCTCGTCACGCTCAACACTGTTTTCAGATTCGATAACAGCACGGCGAGAAACAACAACGTTGTTACGTTTTTGATCTAGCTTAATTACTTTAAACTCTAGCTCTTTGTTCTCTAGGTGAGCAGTGTCGCGGATTGGGCGAACATCTACTAATGAACCAGGTAGGAACGCACGGATACCGTTTAGTTCTACTGTGAAACCACCTTTAACTTTACCGTTAATGATACCAATAACAGTTTCAGCTTCTTCGTATGCTTTCTCAAGAACGATCCAAGCTTCGTGACGCTTAGCTTTCTCACGAGAAAGTTTAGTTTCACCAAAGCCATCTTCAACAGCATCAAGTGCTACGTCGATTTCTGAACCAATCTCAACATCAAGTTCGCCAGCAGCGTTCTTGAATTCCTCTGCTGGGATAGCAGATTCTGATTTTAGGCCAGCATCAACAAGAACGAAACCGTTCTCGATAGCGACTACAGTACCTTTAACAATGGTACCTGGGCGAAGTTCTAGTTCGTTTAGAGACTCTTCAAAGAGTTGAGCGAAAGATTCAGTCATTAATTTGATCTTCAATTATTAAACTTCCACGGGCATCCTACCGCGTGGGGTTGATAAAATAGCCAGTCATCATCCTTGCGACCGACCTCCTATTGCCTCTTAAATTAAGACAATTTAGATTCGATATATTCAAGCGCTTGGTCGACCACTTCACCTATAGAAAATGTAGTGGAATCAAGCACTAATGCGCCATCAGCAGGACGTAACGGAGCCACCGCACGGTTGCGGTCTCTGTCATCACGCTCCTGTATCTCGCGTAAAAGGTGGTCAAATTTAACACTTAACCCCTTTTCTTGCAACTGCTTAAGGCGTCTATCCGCCCTTTCCTCAGCCGTTGCGTCAAGGAAGATCTTCACTTCCGCATTTGGGAAAACTACCGTGCCCATATCACGCCCATCGGCAACCAAGCCTTGTTCGTTGCTAAATGAACGTTGGCGTCGTAATAACGCCTCTCGGACTCGTGGTAATGCCGCCACTTTTGATGCTGCGGTACCCGTCTCTTCTTTACGGAGCTCTGAAGAGACATCTTCCCCTTCTAAAATAACCTTAACCAGATCACCTTCCGCGATAAACTGTACGTCTAAATGCGTCGCCAAAGGTACTAACGCCTCTTCCGATTCTGTATTGACACCATGATGAATAGCCGCAAGAGCTAATACACGGTAAATAGCGCCAGAATCAAGTAAGTGAAAACCGAGTTTTTCAGCCAACAACATACATAGCGTGCCTTTACCTGCACCACTAGGTCCATCAACAGTTACAACGGGTTTCTTCGAGGACATTTATTTCTCCAATTCTTAAGTGTGTAGTAATTCTATCCGTATAGAACCACTTTTATCGGCGGCATATTATAGGTCGAAATGAGGATCGGAGCGAGGAAAGAAGGAGGAAAATTTAAAATTTAATAATTGACTATTAAGTCATTAAAAGTGGGTTAATCAAGTGCTTGGTTAAGCTAATACCTTGTTAACCCACATAATAATCTTAGATAATAACGACGTTTTACTATCGTATACAGATGTAACCTATCGAAAGATACACACTGTCGTTCTCTACATTATTGGTCTTTGTCCACGAGACAACCATTTCATCAATAAATGATCGGCGGCTTCGCCACCAATTCTGGCCAGTTTATCCGCCATTTTTTTCTTTTGAACATAACGGACAGAAAGTACGGTTTTCTTTTTACAGGCATTAACGACGATATCATCAGATGTGCTGATTTCATCCACTAACCCTAGCGCTTGAGCTTGTGTTCCAAACCAATGCTCACCTGTTGCCACTTTTTCTAAATCAAGTGCAGGACGTCGTTCACGGATGAAATCTTTGAATAGTCCATGGGTTTCTTCAAGCTCCTGTTTAAATTTATCCCGAGCTTTGTCGCTGTTCTCTCCGAACATCGTCAATGTACGCTTATATTCACCAGCCGTGAGCTGTTCAAACTCTATATTATGTTTTTTAAGCAGTTTGTTGAAATTCGGCAGTTGAGCAATCACACCAATTGAGCCAACAATGGCAAAAGGAGCAGATACAATTTTGTCACCAATACACGCCATCATATAACCACCACTTGCGGCGACTTTGTCGACAGAGATAATCAGTGGGATATTTGCAGCTTTGATACGGTCAAGCTGCGAGGACGCAAGGCCGTAACCATGGACCATTCCACCACCAGATTCTAGACGAAGTAACACCTCATCCCCCTCTCTAGCAACAGACAATATTGCCGTGACTTCTTCTCGCAGAGACGCGACTTCTTTGGCATCAATGCTGCCATTAAAATCCAAAACAAACAGATGCGCTTCACGTGTACTCTCTAAAGCTCCTTCTTTAACCGCTTGTTTCACCTCTTTATTTCGTGATTTTTCTTTTTCCTTTTCTGCCTTTTTTTCTGCCTTATCACGCTCTTTTATAAAGGTGCCATCATGTAAGTGATGCTCCATCACTTCAATGTTATCTTTGTGTCTCTCGGTTAGATTGGTGATCTCTAACTCACCTTTCGGGCCACCTTGTTTCCCACCGACTGCTTTTGCAACCACTAAAATAGCAATAACTGCCACAACAAAAGTCGCAATCTTGGCCAAAAATAGGCCGTAGTCCAACAAAAATTCCAATCTAGTATCCCCAATCATTTCAATTCGTGTATTGTAATCACTTTGTCATGATAACCAACATTAAATAATAAAAATAGGGATATGGAAGTGGATTATTCAGTCTCAAAAGATGCACTCAAAGATAAAATCATTTTAGTTACCGGCGCTGGCGCTGGAATAGGAAAGCAAGCGGCTCTTAGTTATGCCGAACATGGTGCGACCGTTATTCTATTGGGCCGTACCGTTAAAAAACTTGAACAAACTTATGATGAAATAGAAGCAGCGGGTTATGTTCAACCTGCCATTATTCCATTGGATATGAAAGGGGCTAGTAAACAAAACTATATTGATATGGCTGAAACGATTGAACAACAGTTTGGCCGTTTAGATGGTGTATTACATAATGCAAGCCTGCTTGGCGTCATCAGTCCATTCGATCAAATAAGCGAAGACACCTTTGATGATGTGATGCAAATCAATGTAAAAGCGCAGTTTTTGATGACTCAGGCCTTATTACCTATTTTGCATAATTCTGATGATGCGCGCATTGTCTACACTTCGTCTTCTGTAGGACATAAAGGCAGGGCTTTTTGGGGAACCTATTCAATATCCAAATTCGCGACCGAAGGTATGATGCAGATCCTTGCTGATGAGTTAACCGATACGGCAATTAAGGTTAATGCCATTAACCCAGGCGCAACGCGAACAGGAATGCGGGCTACAGCCTACCCAGCAGAGGATTCGCATTTATTAAAAACACCGTTAGATATTATGCCACTCTATCTCTATTTAATGGCACCTGAAGGTAAAGAGATAAATGGGCAGTGTATTGATGCCCAGCCTAAATAGGTTCCCCTCGATTTACTCAGTGTTCACTCTGTTCGCTTTGTAAATCGAGAAATCCTTCACTTCTTGAACCGTCACTCCGTTCATTTCTAGACAAGCGCGAAGTGATGGTTCGAGAAGACCTTATAGCTAACGCTTAACACTCTAAAGCAGCATCACCGTTATTGGAAAAGCAATAAGAAAAGCCAAATAACTATAGAACCATGCCGTATTGGCAAGATCGCTGTCTAGGCGATACAACACCGTTGGTATCGTTGAAGTAAAGCCCGTTGGCATAACCGATAACAATATACATACCTTCGCAACCAACCCATCGTATACTGACCACAAATCAAACAATGTAATGAGAAGAATCGCAACGACCGGAGCAAAAACGGCCCGACATGTTGATACCTGTATCGCCAGTATTTTCCACTTATCCCCGCCCTTAAGGTTAAATGTCAACCCCACAGAGAAAACCATCAGTAAGCTGCCAAATGGAATCACATACTGGTTAATATCACCAATAATCAACGGTCTGTTGAGGCCACTTAGGTTAAGCATCAAACCAATAAAAATGGCACTGATTGCCGCTAAAAATATAGGGTCGCGCCAGAAATATCTTTTACCAATATTGAGCGGCTGATCTCCGCATTTTCGGGCGTAAGGGTAGATCCCAGCAAAATAGATTAACTCCTCACTTAATTTATACAGGGCAGCAATCGCTATCCCATTTTCGCCGAAGATAAAAAAAGCACACAGATTACCTAACGCACCTAAATTATAAATTGTGGTCACTGAAACTAATGCCCCAGCTTGCTTAGGTGCAAGCTTTTTCCATTTCACGGCAACAAAACCGACCAGAGCTCCTAGAAAGATGACCCCTACCCCCACTAAAGGAAGATAAAAAAGTTGAGATTCTATTTTTGGAAGTTGCCAGATAGAGGTCAGTATTGAGTAGGGAATGATGATGGTTAAGGTAAATTTGCCTAAGGTTACGCTAAGAGATTGATTGATCTCTGCATATTTTTTTTGAAACCATAAGCCGATGGAAAAACTCATGACAATGAGTGCGAACAGCATAATGAGTTGCTGATGCATTAAATAACTCCTAGATACGGCTCACTCGGTGAGAATTATTGATTCAGACTCGGATACTATACAACGTTCTGTATTTTATATAGAAATAGTTTATCTCTCTGATTCCTACTTTTCTTCCTTGATCCTCTCTCTCGATCAAATATACTGTATGTATGCACAGTATATTTAGCCGAGTAAGAATGATGCAAACCGCTATTGACTTATTACATAGTAAGCACTTGATTTGGCAGGGTTCTAAACCTCAAAATCCCGTAGAAACTCACCCAACAGGATATATAGAGCTCGATAAACAACTGGGTGGTGGCTTTCCAACTCATGGTGTAGTCGAAATATCATCCGCTTTTGGTATTGGCGAACTACGATTGCTCACGCCGTACATAAAAGAAAATGGAAAACAAAGGCTTAGCGTGTTTATCAATCCACCTGGACACCTCTGTTCCGAGTACTTAATTCAACAAGGCATAGATCTAAAACGCGTCGTGATGATCTTTCCTAAAACAAAAAAAGAAGCGCTTTGGTCTGCGGAGCAAAGCTTGAAAAGCGGTTGTTGTAGCAGCGTCACTTTATGGCACCCATCATTAGAAGTGCATCAAGCAAGAAGGTTACAGGTCGCCAGCGAAACAGGACAATGCCTCAATTTTTTATTCAAAACCAAACAAAAATATCAGATTAGTTTACCTATTTCACTGAGTATGCAGCTCCAACCTCACGCCAATGCTATACAGGTCACTCTCCATAAACGTAAGGGCGGTTGGCTTAAATCAACATTCTCTGTCGATATGAGCCATCGTTGGTCTCATCTTAGCCAAGGGGAAAGTGCCGAAAAAAGTAACATTACGCCGTTTCCTCTACTGAAACGAGGCCACGCGTGATTCTTTGGCTTTATCTTCATTTTCCTAAACTGCAACTCGATACCCTTTTCTCAGAATCAGGTGAATTACCTATTGCTATTTTGCACAAAAATCACATCGTGCAACTCAACAACATTGCGACAGAATCTGGGCTGAAACTCGGTATGGGGTTAGGCAATGCTGCTTCCCTTTGTAATCTTTTACAAGTACACCCATACAAATCGGATATTGAAGAAAAAAAATTGCTAGAAATTGCTCACTGGTTATATATGGTTACAGCCGATATTTCTCTCTCCTCACCTTCAGGGTTATTGCTTAAAGTCAGTAATATGTTGACTCTCTATGACGGGTTAGATAGCTATTGGCAAGCGATTAAAAAACCATTAGACGAACTTAATATTGAATACTGTTTCGCGACAGGTTACTCCCCCTACTCTGCCCGATTACTCGCTCAAGCCCAACTCAACCGTATATCAGAAGATAAGGGGGCAATAGAGCGGCAATTAAAAAAATACCCTTTAGAAGCAACCGCATTGACCAAAAAAACCATAGAGAAGCTGAATCGTGTCGGTGTTCGCCATTTAGGCGATCTTCTCATGCTCGATATTTCAGATGTTGCCCGTCGTTTTGATATTGAATTGGTTAATTATATTGGTCAGTTAACCGGGCGTTTTAAGCATCTTATCGAATTTTATTATCCACCAGAAACATTTACCCGATCTTTAGAATTGCTTTATGAAATTGATAATTTTCAGTGGCTAGAAAAACCATTACACACACTATTCAAGCAATTAGAACGTTTTCTTAAACGAAGAGATCAGATCGCTTATGAGCTGACATTGACACTTCACAAGCGCGAAAAAAGCAACGAGACCCAAGAAGTCATGTTCACCTCAGCACAGGGTGATTATCTTGCCACCAAATGGCATGAGCTCAGCCAGTTAACCTTAGAGTCGATTAAACTCGATGCCCCCGTCGTTGGCATTACCTTATCCATTAGCCGAGTTGCCCAACAGCAAGCAGACGAACACGACCTCTTTGATGGTCCGAAAGGAAACATGTCGGCTCTCGAACTAATATCTCGCTTACAAGCAAAGTTGGGTAAAGAATGCGTTTCAGGTTTAACCCTAACCTCAGACCCAAGACCCGAACAAACAACACGGCTTTGTCAGCCTCTAGAGAATAATACTATTGGTCAAAAAACGAAGCAGATAAGACCCAGTATTCTGCTTCCATTTCCAACACCTTTACAGGAGAAAGTCACCATCGTCCAAGGTCCGGAAAGACTCGCAACAGGATGGTGGGATGCGGGTGAAGTAACAAGAGATTATTTTATTGCCAGAGGTCATAAAGGGAAGATATTGTGGGTATTTAGAACCCCAGAAAAGGAGTGGTTCATACATGGGGTGTTCAGTTAAATGACGACCCAATCACTCAACTACGCTGAACTCTTTTGCCAGAGTAATTTCTCTTTTTTAACAGGAGCTTCTCACCCAGAAGAATTGGTTTTGCAGGCCGATTTTCTACGTTATTCTGCTATTGCTATTACTGATGAATGTTCGGTCGCTGGTGTCGTCCGTGCTTTTCGTACCATCGAAGAGAAAAAGCTCAAGGTTAAACTTATCATCGGCAGTATGTTTTGGCTCAATTCTGAATGCCAGATAGTCCTACTTAGCCCTACACGCGAAGCTTACGCCGAACTATGCCGAGTCATCACCAATGCAAGAAGACGAGCAGAGAAAGGCAGATACAATCTCTCCGAGTGGGATATTATGTCCCTTAAACACTGCTATATCCTTTGGTTGCCTCGTCAAAAACACTGCGATCAATATTGGGGAGACTGGTTAGCGAAACATCATCAAGAAAGGATGTGGCTTGGCCTCCAACGCCATCTAAAAAGCACAGACAAATGTTATCTCGACCACTGCAAACAACTCGCTGACTTATTCAATATTCCAATCACGGCTTGTGGCGGGGTGTTAATGCATAGCGCTACACGTTTGCCGCTTCAACATACGCTAACAGCAATACGAGAAAACAGTGCTATTACTGGCATTAAACAACATCTTATTAGTAATACCGAGCAAAGCTTACGCCCCATAGATAAGCTGAAAATTATCTTTGAATCTTCGTGGTTGCAAGCCTCGCACAAACTGGCTCAACAATGTACGTTTACGATGAAAGAGCTTTGTTACCAGTATCCTGCAGAGCTCATACCCATTGGGCATACCCCCATGAGTTATCTGCGGAAATTAGTTGAAAACGGAAAAAAGATTCGTTTCCCTAATGGTGTTCCTATCGAGGTTCAAGCAACGATAGACAAGGAGCTAATTCTAATTGAAGAGTTAAAATACCCTTTCTATTTTTTAACTATCCATGACATCGTCATGTTCGCCAAAAGTCAGAGTATTCTCTACCAAGGACGCGGTTCAGCCGCCAATTCTGTTGTTTGTTATTGTTTAGAGATTACCGCTGTCGATCCAAGACAGATCTCCGTTCTGTTTGAACGTTTCATCAGTAAAGAGAGAGATGAGCCACCAGACATCGATGTCGATTTTGAGCACGAAAGGCGAGAAGAGGTGATTCAATATATCTATAAAAAATATGGCCGAGAGAGAGCCGCTTTAGCCGCAACGGTTATCAGTTATCGATACAAAAGCGCAGTTCGAGATGTCGGTAAGGCACTAGGAATTTCAAACACTCAATTGGACTTTTTTATAAAAAACACCAATCGACGTGATCGCACCCTCGATTGGCAAGCCCAGCTCACCGAATTAGGTCTAAAACCCGACTCGCTAAAAGGCCAACAATTTATACAACTGGTTAATGAGATCATGGGTTTTCCACGTCATCTATCTCAACATGTTGGTGGTTTTGTTATCTCTTCTGGCCCTCTATATGAACTGGTTCCAGTCGAAAATGCCTCTATGCCCGAAAGAACGGTAATCCAATGGGACAAAGACGATTTAGAAACACTCAAGTTATTAAAAGTCGATGTACTTGCTCTTGGTATGCTCAGTGCGATTAGAAAATGCTTCGATCTCATACAAAAACACGAACAGCGTACGTTAACTATCCCGGATATCAGTCGCATGCAAGATGATGAAAAAGTCTACGCCATGCTACAAAAAGCAGATACCGTGGGTGTATTTCAGATTGAATCTCGAGCTCAAATGAGCATGCTGCCGCGTTTGAAACCGAGGTGCTATTACGATCTTGTTATTCAAATTGCTATTGTTCGCCCTGGGCCTATCCAAGGCGATATGGTTCACCCGTTCCTAAAACGGCGAGATGGTAAAGAGCCCGTCACTTACCCTTCGGAAGCCGTTCGTGACGTTCTACATCGCACGATGGGCGTCCCAATATTTCAAGAACAAGTCATTAAGTTAGCCATGGTGGCCGCGGGTTTTACAGGAGGAGAGGCAGACCAACTACGACGAGCGATGGCCGCATGGAAAAAAAATGGTCATGTGTTTAAGTTCAAGGATAAGCTTATCAATGGCATGCTAGAAAGAGGCTATGACGCTGAGTTTGCACAGCGCATCTTTAATCAAATCTGCGGCTTTGGTGAATATGGTTTTCCTGAGAGTCATTCTGCCTCTTTTGCAATATTAGCGTACTGCTCTGCATGGCTAAAATATTATTATCCTGAAGCCTTTTACACCTCTATTTTAAACAGCTTACCGATGGGGTTTTATAGCCCATCTCAGCTGATTCAAGACGCCCGCCGACATAATATTTCGGTTCTACCAGTGTCTGTGAATCATTCAAAATACGACCACATCATGGTGCCTAACGATCAACGAAACAACCAAGGTTACGCCTTACGTCTAGGGTTTCGCCTTGTTCGAGGGCTTTCAGAAAAAGGGGCAAAACAACTTATCAATAATCGTCCAGAAAATGGGTATAGCAACAGTGGGCAACTCAAAAACATCGGTTTGAACAAAAAGGATATCGAAGCCTTAGCGTCTGCTGATGCCTTAAAAGCACTTTCAGGAGACCGGTATGCAACCCGCTGGGCCGTCATGGATTCAGTACAGGATTACCCTCTATTTCGACAACATTCTACCGACAATAATACGTTCCAATACCAAGAAAATGAATTTGAAACATTAACTGAAGACTATGCTGCAACAGGCGTATCGCTCGCAAAACACCCTATAACCTTGTTGGAAGAAAAAGGGATATTAGGTAAATTTACGCGGCAGGTAGAATTGTTAAATCAGCCACACAAATCACTGGTGACGGTAGCAGGTATTGTTACGGGCCGACAGTCTCCTGGGACCGCGGCAGGTGTGACATTTTTCACTTTGGAAGATGATACTGGTAATGTCAATGTGGTGGTGTGGTCTAACACCGCAAGGGCTCAACAGGAAGCGTATCTAACCGCTAAAATACTAAAAGTAAAAGGGATACTAGAACATGATGGTCAAGTAACCCATGTTATTGCAGGTAAGCTGATTGATTTAACCGACTCTATCGCACAGCTTAGTACCCAATCTCGGGACTTCCATTAAATTTATTTCCGGCATAAAAATGCCGGAGAACACTAATCCAAAATCTGCTTCATTCTCTCTTGGGCCACACCCACTAAAAGATCGGGTTGGAATTTAGAGATAAAGCGATCACAACCGACTTTTTCTACCATTGCATCATTAAAACTACCACTCAAAGAGGTATTTAAAGTAATAAATAGATTTTTCATTCGTGGGTCATTCCGTACTTCGTGAGTTAATCTATACCCATCCATTTCTGGCATTTCAGCGTCGGTAATCATCATCATCAGTTTTTCAGTAATGTCTGTCCCTTCATCACTCCACTTGCGTAGTAAATTCAAGGCCTCTAAACCATCACCGCACTCAATAATATTCAAGCCTAATTGTTCAAGTGTACCTTTGATTTGACCTCTAGCAGTCGATGAATCATCAACGACTAGGACACTTCTACCCACCATTTGAGTCGCAAGCCGCTCATCAAGAACGCCTTCAGAAATAGAAATATCGTAATCAATAATCTGAGCCAATACCTTCTCGACGTCGATGATCTCAACAATCTTCTGTACGCCTTCATCTTCTATATTAGTGATGGCCGTTAAGTAGTTTGATTTACCGGCTGTTTTAGGTGGCGGCGCAATATCAGTCCACGTTGTGTTTACAATATTCCGAACCTGACCGACTAAAAAACCCTGAACACTTCGGTTGTATTCCGTAATAATTAAATTCTGCTCTTCATCTGGGTGCATAGGTCGGTACCCAATAGCAGCACGAAGATCAATAATGGGGACTGACTCTCCACGTAAAGAAGCCACACCAATGACATTCGGGTGAGAGCCTGGCAATTTAGTTACAACAGGTACTTTTAGTATTTCTTTAACCTTAAACACATTGATCGCAAACAGTTGGCGATTGCTCAGTTTAAACAACAACAACTCAAGTCGGTTTTCACCCACCAAGTTCGTTCTTTGATCAACGCTACTTAATACTCCAGACATACGACTTTCTCACAGAGATTGGAATTAAGTTCTAATTCACACTTAGAAACAAAAAATTACGATACCGTTATTTATACTATACAACATCGGATAAACCTATCCAGTATCCATAGACACACCATGAAAACATAAGACAACTGATTAATATCAATCTTCAGTACATAACATGTACCAAAAATCAGCCCTCCACTACCTTCATTAATAGCTCTCCATCATACATAGCTTGTTTAATTAACGCGGCACCAGGCATAGTGGCTTGCTTGAGAAAGCGACTCTCGACTATATCTACGTTTCGATGATAAACGGCTAAGCTTTGCTTCTTAATCGAAGACTCTATAGCCGGATAAAGAATGGATTTGGCGCGGTTAATTACACCGCCAATGAGTACTTTTTCAGGATTAAACAGATTGATCATGATAGCGATGGCTGATCCCAAATAATAACCAAGCTTTTCAATTACCTCCACCGCGAGAGGATCGCCCGCCGCGGCTGCAGAACAGATCGCTTCGATAGTGGGGTTGGCAGCATCAATAGAGGAGACTTCTCCTTGTTCCAGACGCATTGTGACTTCTTCTCTAATTGCTTTAGAACTCGCGACCGTTTCAAGGCAGCCGTAGTTACCACAATGACAACGCTTACCCGCGGGATCTATCTGAATATGCCCAAGGTCACCAATATTACCATTTTTACCCTGAAGTACCCGACCATCTAGCACAATACCCGCGCCAACACCGTGATGAATCGAAATCAACACAGAACTATCATTTACCTGAGAGTTCCCAAAAAGTTTCTCAGCAAGTGCCCATGCGTGCGTATCATTGGCAATAAATACAGGCAAACCTGTCGCCTTGTACATTTCTGGGCCCAACGGCAAATTTGCGACATTGTAGTGTGGCATTTGAATCACAATACCGTGCTCAGAGTTAACCAAACCCGGCAGCGTTACTGCAATACTGGTTACTCTATTTAACTGATCGGCATAGGTTTGAAAAAATTCCTCCGTTTCATGGAGAAGACGTGCGAGTAGATCATCTTGTTCCACTTCATGAATATCTATTTTTGTATCGACTAAAACCGAACCACCTAACTCATGCAGTGCGATAGTTAAATATCCACGACCTAATCTCATAGAGAGAAACTGCCAACCCTCATTATTAGTTTGTAAACCGACAGCAGGCCGCCCACGACTCGTCGCTTCCTGAACCGTAGTTTCATGAATAAGATGTGCATCGATAAGCTCACGAGTAATTTTTGTGATACTTGCTGGCGCCAAAGAACTCGTTTTCGACAGATCGATACGAGAGATTGGGCCGAGCTCATCAATTAATTTATATACACGACCAGCATTGAACTGTTTGATATGATCAATATGGCCTGGTTGAGCCATGTACATCTGAAACTCCAAATAACACTGTTAGGGTGATTTTTTTACTTTGCGAAGTAATTGTGAAGCGCCTTAGCAAATCGCCGTGACCAGTATCACGCACAAATCGTATTTAGTTCATAAATAGAGAGAAATTTATATTTCAAACACCGAAATAATTGATCCAGGACAGGATTACCACGCCGTCGAAACACTTTACCCTAAATGATAACTACACCCCAATAGAACAATTCTTTTTTCTCGCCTTAGATTCATATCATATACTCAAAGAGTAAAGTCAGTAACGGAGATAAAAAATGGTAGAAATGCTTAGAAGAACAAAAATTGTTACCACACTTGGTCCTGCCACAGATAAAGACAATGTCCTCGAAGACATCATCAAAGCTGGTGCAAACGTTGTTCGCATGAATTTTTCACATGGCAGTGCTAATGACCACATTAAAAGAGCAAAAAAGGTCAAAGAAATTGCTGCGAAATTAGGTCAACACATCGCTATTCTTGGTGACCTACAAGGCCCTAAAATTCGAGTCTCTACTTTTAAAAATGACAAAGTCGACCTCGTTGTTGGGGAAAAATTCACCTTAGATAGTGAACTAGAAGCAGGGATGGGAGATCAAGACGCCGTTGGTCTGGACTATAAAAACCTACCGCAAGATGTTTCTAACGGTGACCTTTTAATGCTTGACGATGGCCGAGTTCAGCTCAAAGTTATATCCGTAAAAGGCAGCAAAGTGTTTACTGAGGTTGTCATCGGTGGCGTGCTTTCAAACAACAAAGGGATCAATAAAAAAGGGGGAGGACTATCTGCAGAAGCGCTTACTGAAAAAGACAAACAAGATATTTTGACCGCGGCAAAAATAAAAGTCGATTATCTCGCTATCTCGTTCCCGCGTAATGGGGAAGATATGAGATACGCGAGAAGGCTTGCCCGTGATGCAGGATTGGAAGCGAAATTAGTCGCTAAAGTTGAAAGAGCCGAAACGGTTGCAAATGCAGAAAGCATAGATGACATCATTCTCGCTTCAGATGTCATCATGGTCGCCCGTGGTGATCTAGGTGTAGAGATCGGTGACCCTGAATTGATCGGAGTCCAAAAACAACTCATTAAACGTACTCGCAGTTTAAACCGAACCGTGATCACCGCGACTCAAATGATGGAATCAATGATAGTCAACTCAATGCCAACACGTGCTGAAGTAATGGATGTCGCTAACGCCGTATTAGATGGCACAGACGCGGTTATGCTATCCGGCGAGACTGCCGTTGGTGCACACCCCGTTGAAACCGTAATATCAATGGCCAGTGTCTGTGTTGGTGCAGAAAAAATGCCGTCTTTGAGTACATCGAGTTATCGTATTGATAAGACATTCCAAGCGACCGAAGAAGCAATAGCGATGGCAACGATGTATTCTGCCAATCATTTAGAAGGTGTGAAAGCGATGATATCACTAACAGAATCGGGTAAAACACCACTTATGATGTCTCGTCTAAGCTCTGGTCTCCCTATATTTGCACTCTCTCGCAATGAGTCTACCTTAAACAAATCATCTTTATATCGAGGCGTTACGCCTGTGTACTTTGATTCCCATGCAGATGCGGGCATATCATCGGCTCAAGAGGCCATTAATACTCTAAAAAATAAAGGTTATGTACATAGTGGGGATATTGTCATTATTACGCAAGGAGACGTAATGGACATCATTGGTTCAACAAACTGTATGCGAATAATAACCGTACAATAGTCGCCTATCAGTGCGAGGGTCTGTTGATCAAAATTTAACCACGAAAGATCAACTGACCCTAAATTCTTACCTAATACTTACATCTGGATTCAGGTATATTAGCAGCGTTCTTTCTTGCTAAAGAGTGTTGCTTGATAAATTCGTAACCCGCACTAAGACCCAGTTCATAGTCAAAAATGAGGTCTTCTTTTTTACTCATTAGCGGTGAGGATTTTAGCGGCTCAGAAGGTACTATTTGCACAATAAAACAGTCATCAGGAGGATTACTCAAGAATGCATTAGTTAGTGCAAGACTTTGATAATGAACCATAAAAAAGTCGGCCAAACCTGAATCAAACTTTCCGCCCAGTAAATGGCTTAAGCGATACACGTCGCCTGCCCCATACAACCAACGCCCGCCATTAAGAATATCTAAATGCTTATGGTGTGTTTTCTTCTTTCTCGATTTATCTATTTGCTCCTGCCAGAAACCACTCCACTCGTTTTTCCACTGTTCAACGGTTTTATTCCAACGGTCTTGAACATTATTCATTGGTTCTTTAATCCAATGAACATCAATATTTAACTCTCTAATTTTTTCTACTTCTGATTCGAGGCTTTCTGTTCGAATGACAATAATATTACGAGCACCCTGTCGCCAAGCTTCTTGGACGGGTATAGCGGCGGTCACACCACCATCAACAAACCTCTTACCCTCAATTATCACTTCTTCAGAGTAAAGACCCGGAATAGCACACGTTGCTCGCATGATGTCATACCAGTTTTCTGACAATAGCGGAACATATCTGTCTTTAATGCTACTAACTTCGGTAACAGCAGCAAAGGCTTGCCTCTCTCTTAGAACCTTTCGTCCCATATCCAGATCAAGCTTGTAGGGATAATCGCGAAATTTATTCAGTGCCCAATCAAGATCCATACTTTGTTTACGTCGCATATAACTGAACAGATGGAAAAACTTATCATCTGTCGTCAAATCTAACGTAAAGGCTTTACCTATACCGGGTTGTCGGCACAAATACGCGCTAATATTTAACGCACCTGCAGATGTGCCATAGAAGACATCGAAGGGATCAAAATTGGAAAGGAGAAAGGCATCTAAAACGCCAGACGTAAAAATACCACATTGACCTCCTCCCTGAGTAACCAATGCACTGCGCCCATTTTGGTACTTACCATACTTAATAAGATCTAAGTCTGAATGTATACCACTTACAACACCTCGATTGGACATAGTGTACGCTTCATATAACGATTAGTTAGCGATCGCTACAAAGCTACAGAAAAGAATGACAGCATAAGATCCTGCAACAACCGCTAGTGCCATTTTTAAGTTGTATTCCATAACACGTTCTCCTTTATTTTATATATTGACTAAATAACAGACGAAGCTAATATTCACAAGCAACCATCACCGCCAAGCTTTGAAACTGTAGCGGTTGTCACACATCGTCCTCTAACCTTTTATGTCTGTTTCACTTTATCAGCATGAAAGCCTTAAATAACCAAAAATATAGGTAAATAGTAAGATAATTGTGCATATTGCACATTTTTCAGTCATACGCACTGCGATGAGGAAAAGTAATATTATCTATTAACTTATCTAATATAAGATATTAACACTGCCTTTAAGATAAAACATAAACTATTCCCCCAAAATATAGCCTCATTAACACTTTTAGAACCAAAATAATTATATTTTTTAACAACCCGTTTCTATTGCTTTACTCTGTCTATCTCTGTAATCTCCACTCAACGCGTAGCTGATTATTTCAGGTTTCGCAAACACACACCATATAATACAGAACATAACTCTGAAATTTACCTTAGTAACTAGATATTAAATCTAGTTTTCTACACAGATGACAGAATTAACTCTATCAAGTTAGTCTTAAAAGAGTTAATAATGTTACTTAGTAGTTAATCCATATTGGACGAAGTGTAAATGCTTCATAACTCAGAGTTTAGTAGTAAAGGAGTAACTATGAAGCGTGAACAATGGGGATCCCGTGCAGGATTTATTCTTGCCGCAGTTGGATCTGCTATCGGCCTAGGAAACATCTGGCGTTTTCCTTATATGGCCTATGAAAATGGTGGTGGCGCCTTTTTGATTCCTTACCTTTTTGCCATGATCACCGCAGGTATCCCATTCATGATCCTAGAGTTCAGCATGGGTCAAAGAAATCGTGGGTCGGCTCCTATTACTCTGGCGCGTATTAACGCCAAATTTGAGTGGTTGGGTTGGTTCCAAATCGGTGTTGCCGCAACGATTGCCGTGTATTATGTGGCCGTCATTGGTTGGGCGATTTCATACTTGGGCATGTCATTTACTCAGGAATGGGGAGCAGACACAAATGCGTTCTTCTTCAGCGAGTATCTAGGATTGGGTGACAATTCACCTTCGAATCTAGGTGGTATGCAGTGGGGTATTGCTGGTTCGATGCTGATCGCTTGGGCCATCACTTATGCCGCGATTGCAGGTGGAGTTAAGGCCGGTATTGAACGTGCAGCAAAAATTATGATGCCAGTTTTGTTCATCATGGTGATTGTATTGATTGCGCGTATGATTTTCCTACCAGGCGCTATTGACGGTATCAACTACCTATTTGAACCTGATTTCAGTCGGCTTACGGATATGAAAGTGTGGGCGGCGGCTTATGGCCAAATCTTCTTCACACTGAGTATCGGATTTGCCATCATGTTAGCGTACTCAAGCTACCTACCTGAAAAATCGGATATCAACAACAACGCCTTTATGACGGTATTGATAAACTGTGGTTTCTCAATCCTCGCGGGTGTAATGATTTTCTCTGTTCTTGGCTACATGGCCGCAGAACAAGGAAAACCAATAACAGAAGTGGTATCTGCTGGTGTTGGTCTTGCGTTTGTAACGCTGCCTGCTGCGATTAACTTATTACCGGCTCCATACATCCTTGGCCCTCTATTCTTCCTAGCATTGGTTGTTGCCGGTTTAAGCTCTCAGATTTCCATTATGGAAGCGGTTGTTTCGGCTGTCATCGACAAACTAAACTGGTCACGTAAGAAAGCGGCGACTATCGTTTGTGGTATTGGTCTAATTATCTCGATGGCATTTGCTACCGATGGTGGTTTGTTGCTTCTAGACTTAGTGGATCATTTCGTAAACAACGTAGGTATCTTAACGAGCTGCTTCATCGAAATTATGCTAATGGCTTGGTTAGTTAAGCTTGCTGACGTACGTGAATATGTGAATAAAGTATCCGATTTTACAATCGGTGCATGGTTCGAAGTTTGCCTACGATTTATCACTCCATTAGTGCTTGCAGCGATCCTATACACCAAGTTCACTAGCTTAATCGCTGATGGCTACGGTGGTTACGCGAAATCTGAACTTATGACTCTAGGATGGGGTTTAATCGCTCTGCTAGCGGTAATAGGTATTATCATTAATGTGGTAAGCAAGCCGCAAAAACCCGTTGACGCAGAGGTTTAAAATGACAACTAGTGCAATTATTATGATGATTATCGGTCTGGGTATTACCTGGGGCGGAGCAGCTATCTGCATTAAACGTGCAATGGATAGCGGTAAAGAATAATCACCTTTTTACCTTTTAGGTAAGAAACGTGAATAAAAAGCCAGCTGTCGCTGGCTTTTTTATTGCATCAAAACGTGTACCGAACGCCAACACCTGCCCCCATACCCAACTCCAAGTCATCCGATTTCGTGTTGTAACTTAGTTCTGGGTGGATCTGAGCATACGCATCCCAATTAGTTGCAAAGTCCCAATCTAAACCTAATGGTAGTCGAGCCCCAAATTCATCGCCGTGGTTATCCCAACCTACCCAACCACCAGCGCCAACATACCAAGTAAAGGGAAAGTCGCTGCCTTCAAATACACCCTCTTTAAAAATATAATCAAACGCGACACCATCATTCCCTATCGCCAAATTCATATTTTCATCAATCTGAATTAACGCACTAAAGCCTTGATCGATACCAAAGCCGACAGCCAATGGAGTGACCTCCTCTGCCTGAGTACCGTACGTAACCATTGACGACATAACAACTAGTACTGCCAACTTCTTATCCATATTTTTACCACTCCAATTTAATCGACGATTACATCGTTCATAATAATTATGTGCCAAAGTACACTCAATTCCATCTTTAGCCTGCCACTCAAGATAAGAATCAAAAAGGGAGACTTTCGCCTCCCTTTGTTTAATCTAAACTAAAAATAAAGGCGAGATTAACCGTGGTTACGCATCCACACATCCATATCTGTTTTCAGGTTATCTGATTTGGTTCCAAATATTGCCTGAACGCCACCAGAAACCACCACCACACCAGCAGCACCAAGCTGTTTTAACTTCGCTTGATCAACCGCATCTTGATCAGCGACGGCGACACGAAGACGCGTAATACAAGCATCTAATCCAGTAATATTATTTTTACCACCAAATGCCGCAACCAACTCTCCAGCCATTTCATTTTCTGAGACCGCAACTACAACCTCATCTGATTCCTCTTCACGACCTGGCGTTTTAAGATCCATCACCCTTATAACAGTACGGAAAACCACATAATAAAGCGCAGCGTAAGCAAGACCTAGCCCTACCAGCAATACCATGTTTTCAGCACGTGGTGATTGAACAACGAAATCAATGAATCCATTAGAGAATGTATGACCGTGAACAATGCCCAAACCATTAGTTAGCGCATAAGCCGCGCCAGCTAATACTGCGTGAATCGCATAAAGTACCGGAGCAACGAACAAGAATGAAAATTCAATCGGTTCTGTAATACCCGTTAGGAATGACGTTAACGCGGCAGAGACCATGATACCCATAACTTTCGCACGATTCTCTGGCTTAGCTGAATGTGCAATAGCTAACGCCGCTGCCGGAAGACCAAACATCTTAAATAGATATCCGCCTGCCAACTGACCAAAACCATTCCCTGCAGCTCGTGAGGCATCATCAGCCGTCAAGAAACACGTCATAATACCGTTTACTTCATCACCAGATGCGTTGACGCAACTACCTGCTTCGTAGAAAAATGGAACATTCCAGATGTGATGTAGACCAAATGGAATGAGAGCACGTTCAACAACGCCATAAATACCAAATGCAGTGATTGGGTTTTGATAGGCAGCCCAGTCAGAGAAAGCATCAATACCAGAACCAATTGGTTGCCAGATAAACGCCAGTACCACACCTAAAGCAATAGCGAGAAAACCAGTGACAATCGGTACAAATCGTTTACCCGCAAAAAAGCCTAAGTAATCCGGCAATCTAATTGTATAGAAGCGATTAAAGGACCAAGCGGCAATAGAACCCGCGATGATACCGCCAAGTACACCTGTATCGATACTATCGACACCTAACACACCAGCCATAACAGATAGAGTGGCAACCATGATTCCGTAACCAACAATTGCAGCAAGACCTGATACACCGTCATTGTTAGTAAAACCTAAAGCAACACCAACCGCAAAAAGCAGCGGCATTTGACCAAATACGGAGCCACCAGCCTGTTCCATCAAATGAGAAACTATCTCGGGTAACCAACTGAAATTGGCCGCACCAACACCAAGTAAAATACCCGCAACCGGAAGAACAGATACTGGTAGCATCAGCGCCTTACCGACTTTTTGCAAATTGGCAAAAAGATTCTTAAACATATTTTATGCTCCTGATAAGTAGATAAACGAGGTAAGATCCTAATGGAACTTTACTTAGCCCTAATATTAGTACCCTTAAAAAATATCGCATGAATCCCTCAAAAGAGGTCTTGTTCACGCGTCACTTTTCTCATATATGCTATTTTTATCATCTTCATTCATTAAAATTGGCATGAATATATATATTTTTAGAATACGATTTCAGCAATCAGCCAATCATTATCGAATAGCTGATCTCAGGTTTTTCTCGGTTTCCTTAAGGTCTACACACACGATTAGTTAACTTCAACATAAATAGTTAACAACTAGGTTGTAACCAAAAAAAAGGAGCAAGCGCTCCTATATCTATGTCGATCAACGATAGTTATTATCGCAAGAATAAATCTCTAAAGTTCTGAGTGGTCTTTTGTGCGACTTCCGTCAGTGATGTCGATTTGAGCTGCGCAATATATTGAGCGACTTCCACTACATAGGCAGGTTGATTCTGCTTGCCTCGATGAGGAACGGGCGCCAAATAGGGTGAATCGGTTTCAATAAGTAATCGATCTAAAGGCAATTGTCTCACCACTTCTTTTAGCTCAATCGCTTGCCTAAAGGTAACTATGCCAGAGATAGAGATATAAAAGCCTAACGACATTGCGCGTTCAGCAAAATCAAGGTCTTCAGTAAAGCAATGGATGACACCACCACACCTTTCTGCATGTCCATCTATTAGGATAGATAGCGTATCTTCTCGTGCATCTCTTGTATGGATAATGAGCGGTTTATTCAGATCCACCGCTAATTCAACTTGTTGTTCGAACCGCTCTCTTTGAAGAGCAGCGGTTTCCGGCTTGTAATGATAATCCAATCCAGTTTCACCAATGGCAACCACTTTAGAGTGGGTTGCATACTGCTTCAAAGTATCAAGAGAAAACGGACTTTCTACGTCAAGAGGATGCACTCCACAAGAAGCATGGACATGATCATAGGCACTGATCATTTCAATCATATTAGGAAAGGCATCGAGCGTTACGCCGACCGACAGTAATTCGTCAACTTTCGCGTTAGATGCTTTATCGATCACATCTTGAATACCATCATGCAACTCGTCATAATCTAATTTATCTAAATGACAATGTGAATCTACAAACATACGTCCTCTTGAAGATCGATTAACCAATTAATTAACAATAACTCAGTATTTAACCCTGAAAAAGATTCTAACTTATCTTTCATTTTGTTTATGGATAGCATGGCTTTATACGCCGCCGAATAGGGCACTTGCTCTGCTAATTCCGCACTCTTTTCACACATACCAAGTTCACTGCAACCAAAATGTACTTTTTGGATATCACTCATTATGATCGCTAGCCAAGATAATCGCCCAACTGGATTATCTTTTATCGATAACCACACTGGGTTGTAACTTGCCCCTTCTGAACTCAAAAACGACTGTAATGTTGACTCTACTTTTTGGAAATCGACATACGTTTTTTGTTCAAAAAATTCTAAAGCCTTTAATGGCGCACCGTTACTTAAACGAATGCCTACATAGTTACATGGTTTGGTCGTTTGGGTTAACAACCATTGATAAGTCTCTTCTAAATTAGACTCAGCAATCGTCCATTTTTGACAGCGACTAATAATAGTCGGCAGAAGCTTATGGTTATTGTTCGCAAGCAGTAAAAAAACGCAGTTTTTAGCTGGTGACTCTAACGTTTTTAACAATGCATTTGATGCCGACTCATTCATCGCATCAGCTGGTGTGATGATGATAACGCGCTTACCTGCAAGTTGAGACGATTCTACGGCCCATTGATTACAGGCACGAATCTGGTCAACCGTAATAGACTTCCCCTCCTTTTCAGGGGAGATCCAATGAATATCAGGGTGATTGCCAGATTTTGCTAGCTCACATGAATGACAAAAACCACAAGGTTCTGACGTGGAATGACTGCACACTAAAGTATGCACAAACCATTCTGCTAGTCTTTCAATACCGCTGCCTTGTGGGGCACTACATAACATCGCCCCAGAAACTCTATGAGTCTCACTCAGCGCCTGCCATTTATGCAACAGAGGCAATAACCACGGATAAATATCTCGCATAAACGTTACCTGTTCGCCTTAAGCCAATCCAGTAGCGTTTGTTTTATACTTGCCGCCACCTGCTCAATTTTTTGGCTCGCATCAACAATCAACACGGATTCATCCTCATTGGCGAGCTCCAAATAGCGTGCTCTAGAACGATCGAAAAAACTGATATCATTCTTCTCAATTCTATCTAACTCTCCCCGACCTCGTGCTCTTTCAAGACCTAAACGAGGGTCGAGGTCTAGGTACAGCGTTAAATCCGGTTTAAATTCGCCTAAGGTTACCTGTTTTAGCTTTTGCATGGTATCAAGAGGGATCTGACGTCCACCACCTTGGTACGCTTGAGAGGACATATCATGGCGATCGCCAACGACCCACTTACCGTGTTCTAGCGCGGGTTTGATGACATTCTCGACCAACTGAACACGAGCCGCATACATCAGGAGCAACTCCGTCATATCTTGTAAAATTTCACCGTCGTGTTCTTCCTTCACCAGCGCGCGCATTTTCTCCGCGAGTACAGTACCGCCAGGCTCTCTCGTATTCACAACTTGTTGAATACCTTGCTGCTCTAATACTTCATTAATCGCAGCAATCGCAGTGCTTTTTCCAGCACCTTCTAATCCTTCAACAACAATAAATTTGGTTTTAATCATTATTTTTTTCTTAATTGTTTTAAATAGTTTTGAACAGCTCGATTATGTTCTTTCAAGCTCTTGGAAAACACATGACCACCCTTGCCGCTTGCAACAAAATAGAGGTAACGAGTTTTATCAGGATTTAATGCGGCATCCACAGATGCTTTTCCCGTCATCGCGATAGGAGTAGGAGGTAATCCATTTATTGTATATGTATTGTAGGGTGTTGCCGTTTGCAGATCTTTTTTGCGAATATTCCCTTTGTACTTATCTCCCATACCATAAATAACAGTTGGGTCCGTTTGCAAACGCATTCTACGATTAAGTCTGTTTACAAATACGGAAGAAACTTTGGTTCGTTCTTCTTCTACCGCGGTCTCTTTCTCAATAATCGATGCAAGTATCAATGCCTCATAAGGCGTCTTGATAGGCAGTTCTTTTTGGCGTTTTTCCCACGCTTGATTCAATACCGTGTTCAGGTTTTGGTGCGAACGCTTTAGTATGTCTAAATCCGACATCCCCGCGGTGTAATGGTAGGTTTCAGCCAAAAACAAACCTTCCAATTTTTCATGTTCGATGCCGAGTTTTATTGCAATCTCTGATTCCGATAGATCCGTGATCTCATGTCGTAACGAATCTGCTTCCGCCAGCGTTGTTCGCCACTCAGTAAATCGGCTCCCTTCAACAAAGGTAATAGTAAATTGATGTTCTTTACCCTTGGAAATGAAAACGATGGCGTCACTTAAAGATATACCTGGCTGAACTAAAAATGTACCCGCTTTTACTTTCGTTAGCTCTGGGCGAAACCTTCTTACTAACTTTGTATATTGACTTTGGTTCACCCAACCAGAAGATTCAAATTTAGAGAGCACCGTTTGAAAGCTACTGCCACTCTTAATAGTAATAATTTCAGGTTTAGTGATAGAGAGAGGTTGGTCGATATAAAGGTCTACCTGCTTCTCGATATAAAAATAACCACCGACAACAGCGCCGATAATGATGAATATTAAAACCAACAGTTTCTTAATCACGAATTTAGATTCTCCTGAAAACGTCGCGTTATCGCTCCAATTGGAAAGTGCGACCTATCTATTTTTCTCACAGGGGCAACACCGAGTATTGAATTCGTCATAAAGACCTCATCTGCACATATAAGGTGACCCAGGGAGAATTCCCCAATAGAGACTTCTATCCCACTATCTTGGGCATCTTTTAAAATCATTCTCCGAATAACACCTGCAACACCGGAGGAAGCCAAACTAGGCGTGTATAATATGTCGTGTTTAGACCAAAACAGATTGGCCATTGTGGTTTCAACTACATGATCATAAATATTCATAACGACACCATCTTGACATCCAACACGCTCCATCTCTCCTCTAAGAAGAACCTGCTCTAAACGATTATTATGCTTGTGCCCAGCAAGAAGCGGCATTATACCTAGCTTGTAACCACATATACCTAAATCGACACCTTTTTCTTGCCAATCTAAGTAATGGGAAGGATACGAGAAATGACTGATTGTTGTCGTCACTGCGTCCACGTCAGTAGGATTATAACCCCTGCCGCCTTCTCCGCGACTAACGTGCAATTTTATTCCGGCCAACGAATCTTTGAGCGCCGCTTGATCCACCCAAACTTTAACCTGATCCCAGTCTGGACTCTTAATAACTAACCGATCTAGGCACGCTTGCATTCTATTAATATGTAAGGGCCAGTGCTGAGCCACACCTTCTTTAGTAAGAATAGTGGTAAAACAGCCATCACCATACTGAAACGACCGATCAGAAAGAGATATCATTGACGCTGGTTGTCCATTCACCCAAAACATCTATTCGCATACCTTTACAAAAAATAGTCAAAAAAAAACGGCTTAATGCTGAGCATCAAGCCGCTGTTAAGCTAGTTTAATCGACTATCACATTTTTTTAAAGATAAGCGAACCGTTTGTTCCACCAAAGCCAAAGGAGTTACACAATGCGTATTCCATATCGACTTTACGTGCAGTGTGGGGAACAAGGTCAAGGTCACACTCTTCATCAGGGTTATCTAAGTTAATTGTTGGGGGCACAATTTGATCCACTAACGCCATTGCAGTAATGATGGCTTCTACAGAACCTGCAGCACCCAATAAATGGCCCGTCATAGATTTCGTAGAAGAGACAAGTACTGTCTTAGAACCTGCTTCGCCAAGAGCGCGTTTTACACCTCTTAACTCTGCAACATCACCCGCGGGTGTAGACGTTCCATGCGCGTTGATATAACCGATTTGTTCACCAGTAATACCAGCATCACGCATTGCCGCTTCCATCGCTAACGCACCACCAGAACCATCTGCACTTGGCGATGTCATATGGTAAGCGTCTCCACTCATGCCAAAACCGACAACTTCGCAGTAGATTTTCGCGCCACGAGCTTTAGCTTGTTCGTATTCTTCTAAAACCATAACACCCGCACCGTCACCAAGAACAAACCCATCACGGTCTTTATCCCAAGGGCGTGAAGCCTTCGATGGTTCATCATTGCGCGTTGACAATGCTTTTGCAGCAGCAAATCCGCCCATACCAAGAGGCGTAGACGCTTTTTCAGCACCACCAGCAACCATCGTCTCTGCATCGCCGTACGCAATCATACGGGCCGCATGGCCAATATTGTGTAAGCCAGTAGTACAAGCGGTAGAAATCGCGATGTTGGGGCCTCTAAGGCCTCGCATTATCGACAGATTACCTGCGATCATATTAACGATAGTGGATGGCACAAAAAAGGGGCTAATTTTGCGCGGGCCTCTTTCTGAAAGAACTTTATGGCCGGTTTCAATTAGACCAAGACCACCAATACCAGAACCAATTGCGACGCCAATGCGTGGCGCGTTCTCTTCAGTAACGGTGAAACCTGAGTCATCTAATGCTTGAATACCCGCTGCGATGCCGTACTGGATAAATAGATCCATCTTACGCGCATCTTTTTTGGTCATATACTCTTCGCAGTTAAAGTCTTTGACTAGACCTGCAAATCGAGTTGTAAATTCGGATGTATCAAAGTGTTCGATATCAACAATACCGCTTTGACCTGCTAACAGGGCTTTCCATGATGATTCTACAGTGTTGCCTACCGGTGACAACATACCCATGCCAGTAACCACTACGCGACGCTTTGACATGATAATTTTCTCCGGGGATTGAATGAATGATTTGATGGGGAAATAAAGCGTTTTAGATAAAACTCAGGCGGTCAAGGTTGACCGCCTGGGAGAGAAATATTACTGAGCGCTGGTAACGTAGTCGATTGCAGCTTGAACAGTAGTGATTTTCTCAGCTTCTTCGTCTGGAATCTCAGTATCGAATTCTTCTTCCAAAGCCATTACTAGCTCAACAGTGTCTAAAGAATCTGCACCTAGATCGTCAACAAATGAAGCTTCGTTCTTAACTTCTGCTTCGTCTACACCTAGCTGTTCAATAATGATTTTCTTTACGCGTTCTTCGAGGTTGCTCATTTTTTCTTTTCCTTTACAGACTTTCGCGTTATGCGATGTTTCCGTAGTTTATTCAAACTTTTAAAAGTTGCAAGGGTGTGATCGCTGGTCAAACCACAATTTTTACGATTTTGACCGGAAATAGGTACATTTTTGACCTAAATCATACACAAAACATAGTGCACAACTTAAACCATGTACATTCCACCGTTTACATGAAGTGTTTCACCAGTAATATATGCCGCATCTGGAGAAGCTAAAAATGCTACCGCTGCTGCAATTTCACGTGGGTCACCTAAGCGTCCCGCAGGTACCTGAGATAGTGTAGCAGCACGCTGCTCATCATTCAGTGCTTTTGTCATGTCAGTTTCAATAAAACCGGGTGAAACAGTATTAATTGTTACACCGCGTGAAGAAACTTCACGTGCCATAGACTTAGTAAAACCAATCACACCCGCTTTCGCTGCGGCATAGTTAGTTTGACCTGCGTTACCCATAGTTCCGACAACAGAACCGACATTAATAATACGTCCGTTACGTTTTTTCATCATGCCACGCAAAACTGCTTTGGACAGTCTGAAAATAGACGTGAGGTTAGTATCTATGATATCCGTCCATTCGTCATCTTTCATACGCATCAATAGATTATCACGAGTAATACCAGCGTTGTTAACTAAAATATCTACGCCGCCATAATTTGTTGTGATCTCTTTGATAACGTCTGTAATAGATTCTGGCTCAGTTACATTGAGTTTAAAACCTTTGCCATTCTCACCTAAGTATTCAGTGATAGCCGCGGCGCCACTTTCACTTGTTGCCGTACCAAAAACTGTCGCTCCACGTTCAACAAGTAGCTCCGCAATTGAGCGTCCAATACCACGGCTTGCACCAGTAACCAGTGCTACTTTGCCTTCTAGGTTTCTCATCTTCTATCTCTCTTTTTACTTCGCTGCTTCTAATGAAGCACAATCATTTACTGCCGCAGCGGTAAGCGTTTTAACAATACGTTTAGTTAAACCCGTTAGCACTTTGCTTGGACCTAATTCATAGAGCTTTTCAACACCATCATCACTCATTTGTTGAACACCTTCGGTCCAACGAACAGGGCTATGAAGTTGACGAACCAAAGCATTTTTAATTTTTTCTGGATCCGTTTCCGCAACAACATCAACATTATTAATCACTGGGATAGCTGGTGTGTTAAATTCAATATCTTGCAGTGCGATTTCTAATCTATCCGCTGCTGGTTGCATTAATGCACAATGAGAAGGCACCGATACAGGCAAAGGCAGCGCTCGTTTCGCGCCCGCCGCTTTACAAAGTACACCGGCTCTCTCTACAGCTGCTTTGTTGCCAGCAATCACAACCTGACCAGGTGAATTGAAGTTGACAGGAGAGACAATTTCGTCTTGCGCCGCTTCTTCACAGGCCTTTGCGATCGATTCATCGTCTAACCCGATGATGGCATACATCGCACCCACACCAGCAGGTACTGCTTCTTGCATGAACTGACCACGTAACTCGACGAGTTTAATCGCCTGCTGAAAATCAATCACTCCAGCACAAACAAGGGCAGAATACTCACCTAAGCTGTGTCCTGCTAAATTGACAGGTTGCTCCAAACCTTGTTCTTGCCATACACGCCAAATAGCGACAGATGCAGCAAGCAGTGCAGGTTGAGTGCGAGAAGTCTGATTTAAATCTTCTGCTGGGCCATTTTGAACCAAAGCCCAAAGATCATAACCTAGCACTTCAGAAGCCTGAGCGAAGGTTGCTTTTACAACATCAAATTGTTCACCAAGCTCTGCAAGCATACCAACAGTTTGAGAACCTTGACCCGGAAATATGATAGCAAATTTGCTCATAGTTATTTTCCCTCAAGCAATGCATTAATAATTGAAGTAGACAGACGAAAGCCTATCTACTGAATTTAAATTTTAAAACTTAATTAAAGCGGAGCCCCAGGTGAAACCACCACCGAATGCTTCCAATAGTATGGTCTGCCCACGTTGAATTCGACCATCGCGTACCGCTTCATCTAATGCCGTCGGTACCGTTGCCGCAGACGTATTACCGTGGCGATCTAGCGTAATAACTACCTGTTCTAAAGGCAGAGACAATTTTTTAGCCGTCGCAGAGATAATCCGTAAGTTTGCTTGATGTGGTACAAGCCAATCAAGTTCGGATTTATCCATACCATTTGCTTTAAGCGTTTCTTTAACTAAACGAGATAATTGCGTAACAGCAACTTTAAACACCTCATTTCCAGCCATATGAAGCCAGCTATTTATGTCGTCAGTTTGAGCGAATTCACCTTCACTCTTTTCTTTTTTACGACCAGGATGTTTAAGGCTTAATAGATCGCCAAAACGCCCATCGGCATTGATGTGTGTCGATAGGATCCCCGGCTCTTCGCTTACACCGACCACAACTGCACCTGCTGCATCACCAAAAAGAATGATGGTGCCACGATCGGTGGGATCGCAGGTTTTTGAAAGAGCATCCGCACCAACCACTAATACATTTTTACACATACCTGATTTGATATGTTGATCCGCAACTGAAAGCGCATAAACAAATCCAGAGCAGGCTGCCGCCATATCAAAAGCTGGGCAATGTTTAATACCCAATTTTGCTTGAACTTCACAGGCAGCCGATGGGAAAGCATTTGAACCACTGGTCGTTGCGACGATAATCATATCGATATCGTCCTTATCTAATCCAGCCATATCGATAGCATTTTGAGAGGCTATTGTTGCCATGTCAGCTACCGTTTCATCCGGTGCAGAAATACGACGCTCACGAATCCCAGTTCTTGTTACGATCCATTCATCGGTGGTATTTACCATTTTCTCTAAGTCTGCGTTTGAACGCACCTGAGATGGCAGATAACTGCCCGTACCTAATATTTTACTGTACATATAGACTAATAATGCCTCTCGAGTAACACCGCTTCTAAGCGGTCACTAATACGACTTGGTACTTGTCGTTTGACTTCGTGTACTGCTTCACCAATAGCATTGACGATAGCAGCCACATCAGCACTTCCATGACTTTTTATCACAATACCGCGCAATCCTAACAAACTTGCGCCATTGTACTGGTCGGGGTTCAACTGTTTTATCTCTTCTATTAGGTTGGCAAATAATTTTCTTGCTATCCAACCCTTTAGATTTGATGTTGCCATATGCTCTTTAAGTTTACCAATAAAAAGGTGGGCAACACCCTCTGCTGTCTTTAAACAAACATTGCCGACAAAGCCATCGCATACAACGACATCGGCCGCATCGTGAAGTAACTGATTGCCTTCGATATAACCACTAAAGTTAATCGACTTAGTTTGACTTAGCATTTCAGCGCATCTTTTTACTAAGTCATTACCCTTAATCTCTTCTTCACCGATATTGAGTATAGCCACTCTTGGTGGTCTATCTAGGTGTTCTTCAGCTAATGCTCCACCCATCACAGCAAATTGGAATAACGTATCCGCATCCACAGACACATTTGCACCGAGGTCAAGCAACCAAGTTTTCTTACCCAACGCCGTAGGAAGCGCCGACACTAAAGCTGGTCTCTCTATGCCGGGTAATAATTTGAGTCTAAACCGAGAAAGTGCCATTAACGCACCGGTATTCCCGCCACTTAAACAAGCATCTGCTGTACCGTCGGCTACGGCGTCAATGGCCATACGCATCGACGAGCCAGTGCTGTTTCTTAAAGCAAGGGAGGGTTTTTCCGAATTAGATATGACTCGTTCACTATGGGAGATAGTTAAACGACGACTGATTGAGTGATCATCTCCCACATATCCTAGGCGAGACAATTCAGGTGTGATCATGGATTGATCACCGACTACAATCACTTTTAGCTCTGGGAAATGCGACAGTGCCTGCACGACGGCAGGCACTGTTACGCAGGGACCGAAATCCCCGCCCATTGCATCAAGTGCAACGGTAATAGTTTTCAAAGGTCAACCTTACTTGTTGATAACCTTTTTGCCACGGTAGAAACCGTCAGCAGTCACGTTGTGACGCAGGTGAGTTTCACCTGTTGTTGGGTCTACAGAAAGTGCAGCTGTAGTTAGCGCATCATGTGAACGACGCATGCCACGCATTGAACGTGATTTTTTGCTCTTTTGTACGGCCATGGACCCTACTCCTTTGTCTATACTTAAAGCTTATCGCTTTAAGCTTTTTAAAACATCAAATGGGTTTGGTTTATCTTCTTCAACTTCTTTCGGAAGCACACCAAACACCAAATTATCTGAATTAACGCTACAGTTCGCATCATCATGCATTGCCACTTGAGGCAAACCAAGAATGAACTCGTCTTCAACTAGTTGTATGAGATCAATCTCACCGTACTCGTTCCGATCTACCAAATCGTACTCTTCGGGTGTATCCACTTCACTTTTCTCACTGCGAACAGGAGTATAAGTAAATTGAACTTCGCACTCATGTGCGAAAATCTCGTTACAACGCTGACACTCTAAATCGACTTCAACGTTAGCTTTACCAGAGATAACGGTTAATCGTTGTTCATCCATCTCAAAAGACAATGAGACTTCTGCGTCGCGTTTTACGCCTGAGGTCGTCTCAGCTAAGCGCTTAAATAAACTAGGTTGGATGATACCATCAAAATCTAGTCTACTTTGTGCGGCTTTAACCGGATCTACCGTGCGTGGAATTTTTACTTTTTGCATAGGGCGCGAATAATATATTTCTAATCGTCTTGAGTCAAAGGAAAAGTGAAAAAGTTATGCTTTTTTTAATTATCGTTTATTCTGTCGCTATTCTCTGCTCTACAAGACGTTTCCTATGAATAAATTGGACCTCATTTTGGCTTCAACCTCGCCGTTTCGAAAATTAATTTTGGAAAAAATTCAGATACCTTTTAAGCAAGCCAATCCAAGCTGTGATGAAACCCCATTAGAAAGAGAAGCTCCGGAGCAATTAGTCCTTAGGTTGGCTTTAAATAAAGCCAAGAGCTGCAAAATCGATGATCATTCCCTCATAATCGGCTCTGATCAGGTTTGCGTCATTAATGGAGACATTATCGGTAAACCCCACACAGTAGAAAATGCCGTTAAGCAACTCACCGCGGCAAGTGGGCAATGCATCACTTTTTATACTGGGTTAGCTTTATATAATACCAGCACAGATAGCACCTCAGTAAAACTGGATACTTTTAAGGTTCATTTCCGAACACTTAATCAAAAACAGATAGAAGATTACGTCAAACGAGAACAACCACTAACCTGTGCGGGCAGTTTTATGAGTGAAGGGTTAGGCATTGCACTCTTTGATAGATTAGAGGGGAAAGACCCGAATAGTTTAATCGGGCTCCCGTTAATTACACTGATAGATATGCTAGAAAAACAAGGCGTCTCTGTTCTCGGTTCTTAACGATACGTTTTTTAACCTCTTAATCGCTGGAGTACCGCTTCTAATCTTCCTTCCATAGGCGCTGAGATATCTATCTTTTCCTCTGTAGCAGGATGGGCAAACTTAATGTTGGCGGCATGTAAAAAGAGCCGGTCTAAACCAACCTTGCCAGTATAAGCATCAAATCGACGGTCTCCATATCGATCATCCCACGCTATTGGGTGTCCAGTGTATTGCGCATGGACGCGAATTTGATGCGTCCTCCCTGTAATTGGACTTGCTTGAACCAATGTTGCTTCAGTGAATTTTTCCACTATTTTGAAACGCGTTTCAGAAGCCTTGCCATTAGGGTTTACACGAACAATGCTGTTCACTTCATTCTTCAGTAATGGTTCATTTACTCGTCGACAGCTTGGCTTCCAGTGCCCCATAACAAGCGCGAAGTAATATTTTTGTACCGTTTTTTCACGGAATTGGGCTTGCAAATGTCTCAGCGCAGAGCGTTTCTTCGCGACAAGCAATATTCCTGATGTATCCCGGTCGATACGGTGGACTAATTCTAAAAAGCGCGCATCAGGACGTAATGCTCTGAGCGCTTCTATTGCACCAAACTTCAACCCACTCCCACCATGAACTGCCGTTCCGGACGGTTTGTTTAAGACAAGCATGTGATCATCTTCAAATATGATGCAACTCTCTAACTCAGCAACTTTGTTTAGTTTCGTGTTAGGCACATCTTTTTGTTCAACCTCTTCCATTTTTACCGGTGGTACTCGAACAATATCGCCCGGCTGCAGTTTATATTCTGCTTTGATTCGTTTTTTATTTACACGCACTTCACCCTTTCGAATGATTCTATAGATCAGACTTTTAGGCACGTTTTTAAGTTGATTGCGCATGAAATTATCTATGCGCTGTCCTGCCATATCAGCATCAATATCGACAAACTGGACTTTGGTTTTTATCTCATTCATGGCGCGCATTCTATCATTCAAATTGAGTTTTTATCACTCTTTACTTATTTCATCTTATCTAACACCAATATACGGCAATTAATGTCGAATGAGTCTCGTGAACGTAGCCTGTGTATAAATATTGGGATTAAAATTGGACAAAATTAGAGCAACCTTATAAAAGCCATTATTTATCATAAAGATAGCTTTTTTGAAATTTTAACTACTTTCAAATATTTTGCCTGTTTATAACAAAGCAGATTGCTGTATTTTCACCGCACTGCTATAGTCACACCTGCTATGGGTAATTTGAATGCATTTCGCAATTTTTCTGATTATCCAGCAGCAATAAGCTAAATGAGTAGAAGAGTTTTATTATTCGATGCAGCGTATGGCGTAAGACGTTGAGAATAAAGCTTACTTGTCGCTCTACTCATCGTTCACTGATGTTGAGTATTCACCACCAAAGTTGTGGATCAGGACCTATTAATTTAGTTCCTGATGACTGGAGTGTCCGAGAGCATCCCTTCCAGCCGTGAGGCTGCACTTATTAAGTCATGGGATCTGACACCATCGGTATCGAAGCCAAGCGGCATATGTAATTAAAATAAAGAATAATCAACGAGAAATTAAAAAATGAAAAGAATGTTAATCAACGCAACTCAAAAAGAAGAGTTGCGTGTCGCTTTGGTCGATGGACAGCGACTTTTCGATCTTGATATCGAAAGCCCTGGCCATGAATCGAAAAAAGCAAATATCTATAAAGGCAAAATCACACGTATAGAACCAAGTTTAGAAGCTGCATTTGTTGACTACGGTGCAGAAAGACATGGTTTTCTTCCTCTTAAAGAAGTTGCTCGCGATTACTTCCCTAAAGGGTACACTTACCAAGGTCGTCCAAGCATTAAAGAAGTGCTTACTGAAGGCCAAGAAGTCATTGTACAAGTTGAAAAAGAAGAACGCGGCAATAAAGGAGCAGCACTAACAACATTTGTCTCGCTTGCGGGTAGCTATTTAGTTCTGATGCCAAACAATCCTAGAGCCGGTGGCATTTCTCGCCGTATCGAAGGTGATGAGCGTACAGAACTTAAATCGGCACTGAGTACTTTAGACCTCCCTCAAGGTATGGGCTTAATTGTTCGTACTGCTGGTGTAGGCAAAAGTGCTGAAGAACTAGAGTGGGATCTAAACGTATTACTTAATCATTGGAACGCGATAACGGAAGCCGCAGGCACAACCCCTGCTCCATTCCTAATCCACCAAGAGAGTAACGTTATTGTACGAGCGATTCGTGATTATTTACGCCGTGACATTGGTGAAATATTAATAGATAGCGCCACTATCTACGAACGCGCTAGACAACATATCCAACTTATTCGTCCTGACTTCCTTAACCGTGTTAAGAAATATGATGGCGAAGTTCCGCTATTTAGTCACTATCAAATAGAGACCCAAATAGAGTCAGCCTTCCAACGTAATGTGAGCTTGCCTTCTGGCGGTTCAATCGTTATCGACCCAACTGAAGCGCTAACCTCTATTGATATCAACTCCGCTCGTGCGACGAAGGGCAGTGATATCGAAGAAACAGCACTAAACACTAACCTAGAAGCCGCCGATGAAATTGCTCGTCAGCTGCGTCTGCGTGATCTTGGTGGTTTGGTGGTTATCGACTTTATTGATATGACACCTGTTCGTAACCAACGTGAAGTTGAGAATCGATTACGTGAAGCCGTTCGTATGGACCGTGCGCGCGTTCAGATCGGACGTATTTCTCGCTTCGGTCTATTGGAGATGTCTCGTCAACGATTGAGCCCATCTCTAGCAGAAGCAAGCCACCATATTTGTCCACGTTGTACTGGTACGGGTGTGGTTCGTGATAATGAATCACTTGCATTGTCTGTACTTAGATTGATTGAAGAAGAAGCGCTAAAAGACAACAGCTCTCAAGTTGTTGCTGTTGTCCCTGTCGCCATTGCTTCTTATCTTCTTAATGAAAAACGTCGTTCTGTTAATACCATTGAATCTTCACAAAATGTGAGGGTAATCATTGTTCCAAACTCCGACATGGAAACCCCTCATTTTGAAGTGGTCCGTGTACGTGGTGGCGAAGAACACGACATTCTTTCATACCTAGTTCCTAAGAAATTAGAAGCGATGAAAGAAGCAGAAGCAACAGAGCCTTCTGAAGCAGACATTACGCCTAAGAAGATTGAAGAACCCGCGCTTAAAGGTTTTGCTGCGCCGGCTCCTCAACCTACATCTCCAGCGCCAACGCCAGCTAAAGCAGAAACTCCGGTTAAAGCTGAAACGAACGAACCTGGTGTTGTTTCACGTCTGTTCAAGGCACTAACAAGTTTCTTCTCTACCCCTGTGGAAGAAGTAAAAGAAGAGAAACCTGCTGAGCAACCTCAGAACAATCGCAATAATCGCAATAATCGCAATAATCGCAATGACAACCGTCGTCGCAATCCTCGTGACGGTAATCGTGATCATCAAGGCAACCGCGATCAAAACAAAAATCGTAACAAGCCTGTTCGCAATGACCAGCAAGAAGAACAAGCAGAGACTAAACCAAATCAACGCAGAGATAACCGACGTCCTAAGCAAGACAAGAAGGTTATCAAGTCTAACGCTAAAGTCGCAGAGCAAGGCCAACAAATTGCTGCTGAGGCACAAGTTGAGGTTGCTGCTCCTGTTGTAGAAGAGAAGCAAACACAAGTTATTAAGCAACGTCGTCAACGTCGTCAGCTTAAGAAACAGGTTAGAGTTAAAGACCAACAAGATACCACCGCTCAACAAGAGAAAGTGACACAAGTTGAAGCGAAGGTAGAACAAGACGTTAAGGTAGCTCAAGACGTTGTTGAGACTAACAAGCCCGCTGTTGTTGAAGGCGAAAATAAGGAAGAGACGAAACGCCGTAACCGTCGTACTCCTCGTCATTTACGTGCCAGTGGACAACGTCGCCGTCGTGGCCGTGACCGCAGACCTAACCCTTTCCGCCTACGTAAAGGTGGTGTTGCCTCTCCTGAGATGGCAATGGGTAAAGTGATGCCTAAGTACGATCTTGCGAAACCAAGATATAAAGAAAGAACACGCATTACTCCTGAAGTAGAGCAAGTCGCTCTAAATGGTTTCGCGTGCCCTGAAATGGCAATGGGTAAAGTCATTATCCTTCGCGATATTGTTGAAGACAAAGCGCCTATGATTGAAGCTGCACCCGTTATTGAGCAAGCACCAATCGAAGCTCCTGTTTATAACGAAGCTGTTCCAGCGAACGATATAGCAGAAACAACCGTCACTGATGCGCCTATTCAAAAGACGCCTGAAGTAGAAGCACCGGTTGTTGAAGAGTCAGTTGTTGAAGCGCCAGCTATTAACGAGCCGGCTATTGAAACGGCGATGGTGGAAACTCCGATCACTGAAGAACCAACCGTTGAAGCAGAGGTGGTGGAAACACCAGTCACTGAAGAACCCGTTGTTGAAGCATCTGTGATTGAAACGCCAGTCGTTGAAGATAATACGGCACCAATAGAAGTAGCTACTCAACAAGCTGAAGTTGAAGTTAAGCAAAAAGCGGTTGTCGTAGCGAAACCTAAAGCGACCACTCAAAAGCTAAAAGCTCGTGCAACATCAGTAATGACGAAAGCACCTGGACCTCAAGATATTAAAGAGATTGAAGTCAAGGCAGCGCCATTAAAAGAAGAGCGCTATAAGCCTAAAGGTGCAGGTAGCCAGTCAGCGACCAGCCAAGCATCGTCAGGTACGTCAAAGACACTGTAGTTTGTTCACACTACAACCTTGACGTCCGTTAGTTGCTAGATAAAGCATAAATAAAAAGGTAAGACTTCAAAAGTCTTACCTTTTTTTATTGTTTTTTGGTCCTATACTTGAGTGCCATAAAGCGTCTGATACAACCCTTCTTTTTGAACAAGCTCATGATGATTTCCAGATTGAATCACTTTTCCATCCTCCAGTACATAAATCAAGTCAGCTTGTTTTACAGCCGATAATCGATGCGCCACTATCAGCGTTGTTTTACCATCCAGAAACGTATCCAAAGCATGGTGTAAAGCAGATTCTGTCGACGTATCTAGCGCCGAAGTAGCTTCATCTAGCACCACGAAATCAGGGTTAACCAGTACCATTCTTGCTATCGCTAAACGCTGTCTTTGCCCCCCCGACAACTTAACACCTTGGCGGCCGAGTTCAGAACCCAATTGATCTGGTAGCGCAATTACAAACTCGTACAGTTGAGCAACCTTAAGTGCATTCCAAAGTTGGTCATCACTGTAACTCTCACCCAAAGTAAGGTTTTCTCTTAAACTATCGTTGAAGATCATAGGGTGTTGTAATACAACAGCTAGCCTATCTCTTAAGCTTTCATAACCCACATCCTCTATAGGATACCCATTGATTAAAATATCCCCGTTGGTTTTTTGATAGATACCAAGCAACAGCTGAATAAGTGTCGATTTTCCCCCTCCAGACGCTCCGACCAAAGCAACTCGTTTTCCTCTAGGGATACACAAACTCAGGTTATCGATAACCCGTCTTTCTGAGTCATAGGCAAATTCAATGCTCTTAAACTCTATATCAAACGACTGATTTCTCTCAAAAGGAACAAGTTTTGGTAAGTACACCTTTTCCTCTTCCAACATTAATAAGCCATTTAAACGCTTCATTGCTGCTGAAGCACTAAACCAAGAATATTGTATGCTCAGCAAATCCTGTATAGGTGAAAGCAGGTACCAAAGGTAGCCAAAGACCGCGAATATTTGGCCCACAGTAAGATCCCCCATCAGCACCATCACCATCGCCACGGCTCGAAATATTTCAAAACCGACGAGAAACAATAAAAAAGAAATTCGGTTGGCGGCATCCGATTGCCACGCATAATTATCAGCGTCTTGCCTGATACCATCGGCATCTTGCATTAACCTTTCTAGGTATTCTCGCTCTCGATTTGACGCTCTCAATTGATACAGACCATCCAGCGTTTCGACTAATCGTTGCTGAAACCTTTCAAAGGAACGATTCTCCTTTTTCTTTAATTCTTTTACTTTATGGCCCATCTTTTTGGACAACAGTACAATGACTGGATTGAGTAAAATGATGAAAAGCGCTAGCTTCCAATCTAACCAAAACAAAACCATCGAAATTCCGATAATCGATAGAATGCTGACGACAAATCGACTCATGGTCGAACCAATAAACTTATCAACGGTTTCGATATCCGTGACGAGATAAGAAGTCAGTGCCCCACTTCCTCTCTCTTCGTACTGACGCATATTGATTTTACCGAGTTTTTCTAAAAGTCTTTTTCGTAATGTGCAAGTGAGCGACTTAGACACTAAAGTAAACTGACGAGCCTGTAATATATTCAACCCCTGACTGACTAAGCGCATCATAATAATGAGCAGTAAGACCATCGCTATATAGCCTTGAGGACTATGTAAAGATGTTGGTATTAATCGATTAAGGAATGCAATGCCAGAGCCTGGTTGTTGTAGCAGTACCTCATCGACTAACAATGGAAGCATTAAAGGTATTGGTACACTGATAACCGCAGCCAAAACAGCAACGCAATTTGCCACAACAAGTTTTTTCTTATGTTGTATGGCATGGCCATATAGCCATTCTATATTGATTTCTTTTATTGCTTGATTTGACACTATTTGATCCAAATTTAAAAAGCCGCCTTTTAATGCAAAGGCGGCTTTTGGTTAAAAGAGTATAAGATAAGGGAGACCTAGAACTGGTAATCCACCGCTACACCCCAATTACGCCCAGGCTGCGATTTTATATCTTTGTTAAAGCTGTTCGTCGCTGTTCGTCCAGCGATGTCATCATATAACCAATACTTTTTATCCAAAACATTAAACAAACCTGCTGATACTCTTACATCTTGGGTAGGTTGATAATACGTCGTAAAATCGACTAACGTATAACCCGAAACATTTTCATTATCATCCGCTTGCCAATCATTTTTAGCCGCAACCATTTTTACATTCAACGCCGCACCATAAACCTCTCTATCCAACCCCAAACCGATAACGCCTGTTAGCGGTGCAACTGAATCTAATGCGTCACCAGTTTTCTTATCTTCGCCGTCTAAATAGGAAACACTGACACGGCTATACATCCCTTGAGGGGCAGAAAACATCTGGTCAAGGTAAATGGTTGAGCTAAATTCAACACCATATATCTCAACCTCATCAAGATTCTTTTTGGTAATAACATCTTTACCGCCTCGTTCACCCGTGACCTCTTGAGTAATAAAGTCTGTGTAATCATTGTAGAACATAGCGAACTCAAAGCGCGCTGAACTATTTTCACCACGTAATCCAAGCTCATAGGCCGTACTTCTCTCCGCTTTTAAGTCCGGGTTGGTTTCAATAATCGCCCCTTGATTATAAAAGTAATATAGGTCGTAGACGGTTGGTGCTTTAAAGCCTTGGCTCACTTGACCAAATAACGAGAGTTGATCATTCAAATGATAAACCGATCCAAGCTTCCCTGTCACTGCACTGTCGCTATTTTTTGCATATTCTGTTGTATAGCCCGAGTCAGTACTTGGGTCAGCGGAAAAAGAATCAAAACGAAGCCCGGCGGTGACGATTAGACGCTCTTGCATAAAGAAAGCCTGATCTTGGATAAATACACCCCACTGAATGACATTCGCATCAGGAATCCCCGTACTTCCTGGTGTAACAGTGCCAAAATCATATTTATAGTCTGTATTATCTAACGCAAAATCATTATTTAAAAACATAGCCCCGTAGGTAAACTCATGCGCATTGCCATCAATCATGGTAATTTTAGATAATTGGGTATCCACCTGAATCGATTTGTCTGAAGCATCTCGCTCCCGCATGCGTTGACCAGAAAAACCCGTCGTATCGTAATTTTTCGACAATGAACTCGAATCTTGGTAATTGATTGACCAATCTAAAGAGTCAGCGAACATTACATCCATAAACATTTGATGCTCTAAACCGATACGAAAACGTTCATTAACATCTTTGTTATAACTATCAGTGTAGGTAAACCCCGGCATAATGCTATAACCGTTATAGTTCAGTTCGTCTTCATCGTACTGCTGATTATAGTACTCAACCGTGAGGCCGATTCGATTGTCTTGATTGACTTGATAAAAAGCTTTCCCAAGAAGGTTAGCTAATTCTTTGTCTGCTGGGTTTGCAGCACCACGATCAGGGCCTTCAATCGCATCACCTGAACCGTGCGTCTCTGTTTCATGTCCATTGGCATAGGTTGCCATCAATAAGGTTTCGAGCTTATCCTGGCGCATCGCCCAATTAACCGTCGTTTTGAATTCATCACTCGCCGAGGCGTAACCGCTTTTTATACCAAATCGATGCTCGTCACCTGATGTGGTGAGGTAATCTTGAGGAGATTTAGTACGCATTAATACGACACCACCCAAAGCATCAGAACCATATAAGGTAGAAGAAGGGCCTTTATTCACCTCTATTGATTGCAGTGTATCGACTTCAATCGTATTAGGGTATTTCCGCTGCTCGCTTGAACCGGGGTTATAGGGCGTTGGTTGCTGAACACCATCCACCATCATTTTAACTCGGCTCTCTTCAACGCCTCTGATATTGACACCTGAAACACCAAAACGACCCGAACCTTGAGCATCAACACCGGGGGTATATTGAAACACCTCTTTCAAATCACTCACTACGTTTTTGTTCATATCCTCTGCGGAAATCACGTCGATCGAGGACGATACATCTTTCTTACTTTGTTCCGTACGTGTCCCCGAAACCACTACTTCGTCAAGAGAGTATGTCTCTGCATTCGTCGTTGCTGGTAGTGAAAGCACCCCCGCTATCGCCACCGCTATTCTTGTTTTGTTAAGCATTTTTCTTTCCTTTATCCATTTTTTAGGCGAACAAATTCACAGACGAGATTTGATGTCTCATCTAGTCCTTTATAGTTGTTGAATTATTTTTTGATATTTAAATCACGTATGATGATGCGGCTCTATTTATTATTTATATGGCCTCCATCTAAATGAACGATATCCACTTTATCGCTTCCCGAGATATCAAACGCTTTGCCAAAACCTTTCACAAAGCGCCCTTTTTCTGGGATAAGTTGATACATGTGAAAATCGCCTAGTTTGCTCAAGTTATTAACAATTTCTCCAAATCGTTGTTCAAGTGCACTGATCGCCGTTAGCCAAGAATCAGACTCTCTAGGAACGAGGTTTGCTTTGGTATCAAAACTCAAACGCTTTCGAGCATAGATACTTTTAGAATCCTGTTCATCCTCTATCATCATGATTGAAACCTGTTGATGATTTTTAATATTCTGCCCATGCTTAGCGATATCACTGATCAAGATGTAGTAACCGTCAGGTAAATAAACAAATGGGGTATAACTCACATGGGGGCAGCCGTCATGGGTAAGTGTGGCTAATTGCAGTGTTTTTTGATGCTGGCGAAACTCTAAAATATCATTTCCAATCCGATTCTGTATTCGGAGTTGTTTATTTTCCATTGCTCAGATCCCTCTGTAAGCTTCTAAATAACTCTATTTGACCTGCTAATATCTGGCGTTTTTTATCTCTACCTAAATAGACTTTAAATACGCAATTTCCCGCTTGCTCGTAGAAGCCAATGAAATGACTTTCCATTCCACGAAATGGCTTAGACACAAACGCAACATCTGTAACAAGGTCAATTTTCAAATGGCCATTCAATTCACCGTCTCGCCTACCCATAAGGTTATAGTAGCCATGCGAAACCTTCCCTTTAGGAAACGGCGCTTTGGTTTCAAAAATTGACCCGTGGGAATGCACAATGGTGGTCACATTCCCCCAAAATGGTAATGCTTGCAAAATAGCTTGAGTGCAACCTCCGTCAATAGAAAAAACGTAGTGACTCGGCAGAGCTAATGTCGCTTCTCCTTCCGATACCTCCAATTTACTTGCCATCTCCGCGACGGAAATATTCGGTTCTTGTTCATTTAGTTCAAATATCCTTGTTCTGATCTCTTCTATTGGGCAAGATAGGTTCATTGTTTTCTCTCCAGACTACGCAGCACGTACTAAATAATGATTATTCTCGATGACTTCAATAAGGTTTTGAGCCAATGTGACAGACCAAAACTGTCCCGCGACCGTTAGAGTAAGGTATTCCTTTTCTAGGTTAACGAGGCCATTGGATTGCCAAGCATGAAACAATGGTAATAACGCCTCAAATAACGTTTCACCATAGAGTGAATCAAGGCGGCGTTTTACTAATACACCTTGATCAAAAGCCGATTTTACTTCTGCACTAATACCTCGGGTAATTGGGGCCTCAAACGCCATCGCTATTGGAAACTCCTGTTTAGTCACCGCCTCGATATAAGCGCCCATATCTCTCGTATGCATCATCTGAATTCCTCCAACATTCCCTCCTGCACCCGCCCCTAGAGGCAACACTTCCGCGGCAGAATTAGCCAAGCTGTTATAAATACTTCTTTCCCTGTTAGAAGATGCCCAGTGATTTACGCTCAATCTCTTCTGATAATGTTGGTCCATAAATTGAACACCAAATTGATACATTCTGGCTTTCAATGCCGTATCTGCAGGCGCGGGTAATTTACCTTTTTCGACCAGTTGAGCCATTGGAAATCCTTTCATTTCAATCAACTGATATAAGTCGACTCCGTGAGCCCCTGAGACCACGTAGTCATTCAGGTCTTGTTCCCAAATATCTAATGTTTGATGCGGCAACCCATAAAGCAAATCAAGAACAATAGGTGCGGCGTTATAACGGACCAACTCTTGAACTCTGTTTAGTACGTATTCTCTATCATCCAGCCGTTTTGCTGCTCGTCTTACTTTTGAGTTAAATGACTGGATACCAAAAGAAAAACGATTGAATCCACCTTCTAACGCATGCTCGAATTTATCTGAGTTAAATCCGTTCAATCTACCTTCAAGCGTCAGTTCACAATCCGATGTTAATGGGAACAAACGTCTAATTGTTTTGCCTAATATTTCTAGCTGCTCAGCACTGAGATCCGTGGGTGTACCTCCGCCTATATATACCGCGTGAAACGGCTGCGATTGCGTCCATGCGAATTGAGATTTCCAGTGAAGCTCGGCTACTAGCGCTTGAAAATAATTTTCTATCAAATTTTTGCTAGAAGCATATTGGAAAAAATTACAGAACGTACAACGAACTCGGCAGAAAGGAATGTGTACATACAGGCAACGAGAACGATTATTTTCCCCTTGCTGTTTTAACCTACGAGTTAACTCAAACTGAACGTTTGCCTCACTAATGGGCGTAGATTGTCCTCCTGCATGAGCACCAGTTTTTTTAACAAATGCCGTGCTTATCGGGTCAGGAGAATGGCATCCAACCAAATTAACATCGTCTAAATCAATAATCATGAGTGAGCATTAACCTTACTAAATATCTTATTTTAAAGCGTTCTTCGATTTCTAAGAATACTACCGTCAATTTTTACAAATGTAAATACGAATTGATCTCATTCGTATTTACATTTACAATCTACTCGAAAATTGATTATCTAGATGTACTGACATCATTCTAAGGGTCTACTTTGAACGATAAACGATATGTGATATTTGGAAGTGTTTCTCTTGCACTGCATAGCCTTATGTTATTGGCTCAACCAGCACAGAATGCGTTGACTGTCTCTCTGGATTCGACAACAGCGAACATGCATTTGCAATTCGTCGCGGCGCCTAAAAAAGCAATACCTATCCCACAAGAGAAATACGCTAAATCGCTGCCGGCTATTGTCGAAAAACAAGATTACTCGGTCAAAAAAGACACCGAACTAAAGAAACCTATCGATTCGATAAAAACAATTGTTCCCAAAAAACCAATATCAGAAACGATAACATCCAAAAACAAAGTGACGAAAAATCGTGATACTAGAAATGAACAAGCGTTAAAGGTTGAAAAAAGAACAACCGTTAAAAAGACAAAAACCTCAACACAAGCTGATATACCTAGCAAACCCGTCGAGAGTGCAGTAAATACTTCTAGGTCGTCCACTCCCATGCTCATAAAAAAGCCAACCTTTAAAGCAAGGCCAACCCCTGTCAGCTATCCACGTTTAGCGAAAAGGCGCGGTCAACAAGGCAAAGTACTGATAGAGGTTTGGATCGACGATCAAGGGAAACAGATCAAGCAGTTTATCGTCGATTCTTCTGGTTTTTCGACGCTAGACGGTGCCGCATTAACCGCGATATCAAACTGGAAATTCGACGTTTCAACCAACCGGGGACATGCCATCGCTCATCGAGTACAGATACCCGTAAACTTTAAATTGGATAGATAAATGAACACCTTAACGACGATTCATAGCCAGTTGGGCTTGATGGCTTTGCCGCTAACTCTACTCTCACTCCTAACGCTAATGCTGTTAATAGAGCGCATTGTTTTTCTCAGTATAAATAGCAGGACATCCAGCCTTTACCTGATTCGAAAAATTAGAAGCATCGATATAAACAATAACGACGCACTCAATGAACTGATCCAAGAACAATCGGCGAAAAAAAATACATTATCAAAAGGGATCGCGCTTCTGCTCACACACAAAAATTTTGCTCAATCCTTAAGAGAACAAACCGTGAGTATTTGGTTAGCTAATATTCGCCAAGAGTACACATCAGGGCTGCGTTTTCTTTCTATTATTGGTGCAATCAGCCCTTTGATCGGCCTACTTGGTACGGTGCTCGGGTTAATAGAAATGTTTAAAGACCTTGCGGTTACAACCGGTCCTATTGCGCCTTCTTCACTGGCTAAAGGCCTAGGGCTTGCGATGTCGACTACCGCCGCCGGATTAATCATTGCGGTTCCCGCTATTTTTGGTAGTCAAATTCTTCAGTTATGGGCGGGACGTTCTATCGCAAAAATAGAACATGCATTGAATCACTGCAGCCTTTTCCTCGAAGGCATCTCGTTAGAAAAATCGACCCCTGAAGTCATCCACTGCCAATCATTTACCAAGTTGCACAGCACCACAAAGCCAACCAATGAATGTAAGGTAAGGACCGTATGATCACTTCAGGCGATCATCAACAAAATGCATTAACGCCAGATTTAACCCCACTACTAGACCTTATTTTCATCGTTTTAGTATTCCTATTATTAACGACCAACATTCAGATTAAAACGATGGAAGTGAACCTTCCTCAGACTCTAGACCACGAAATACTGGAAAGCCCTGATAAAGAAGTCATCACTATCAATATACACGCTAAGGATTCTCTTTGGGCTATAGAAGGAAATCGGTACTCGGATTGGGCTCGATTCACGCACGACCTTATGTCAGCAATCAAAAAACACCCGAACAAAACACTTGTCATCGCCGCGGATAAGTCCGCATCCGTAGAAGCCATGCTAAAGCTTTTGGCTTTTTTACAAAAAAACCAAATCAACGCCACCAATATAATTATGGATAACCAAGAATCATGAGAGTCTATTTAATCGGTTTGAGCCTACTTTTGTCCCATTTTTCAGCCACAGCGGAGGAGCGGATTATCAGTGCCGGTTCTGTTGTCACTGAATTAATTTATGCTCTTGGAGCAGAGCAGCAACTTATTGCCGTCGATGCTACGAGTAAGCATCTACTGACTGGCAGTAACATCCCTCAGGTTGGCTACCACAGAAAGCTATCTTCTGAAGGATTATTGGCTCTGAATCCGAGCTATCTTATCGGTTCTGATGAAATGGGACCTGATACAACGTTAGCTCAGTTAAGATCAAGCCATGTGAACGTTTTGGTTGTACCTCCGGGCAATTTAATCGAAGATTTATTTCATCGAATTGATATTATTGCAGAACTCACAGGCACAACCAATAAAGCAGTAAAGCTTAAGCAAACAGTAAAACAAGATATCGATAATTTGAATACATCCGAATTGACACGCAGCCCTAAAGTCATCTTTTTGATGCTAAAAAAAGGCCGACCTGCTACGGTGGGCGGTAGAGAGACGACGGTCGATAAGGTCATTGCATTGTCCGGTGCGACTAACCCAGCGAGTGAAGCTGTACGCTCCTATAAACCGCTTTCTATAGAGTCCGTTGTCGCATTGCAACCCGACTATATACTGGTTAGCGAACGAGCGTGGAGTAGCCTTAAGGGTCATGACGGAATAATGGCTACTTTCCCTTTATTGGCTGCTACACCAGCGGGCCAACCAGGAAAAATCGTTTCTATTCCAAGCCATGCATTAATCGGAGGGTTTGGTATAGCAAGTATTCAACTTGCTCAAAAGCTGCATGATATGTTCAACCAAAACGAATTATAAAACTATCGAGACGACATAATACAAAATGAATAATATGATCTCAGGGCGAATTTCTGTCCGATTATTAACACCTATAGGATTATCACTTCTATTTATCGCTGTGATTGCCTCGGTATCCATAGGGCCGATGGATATTAGTTTTATAGACAGCATGCTTGCTATTCTGCCTGGAGACTTTTCTTCGAAAAGTGCTGATGCAAACTACATCGAATTAATTATTCAGCAGATCAGGTTGCCAAGAACCCTATTGGCTGTTGCGGTTGGCGCGATTTTGGCCTTATGTGGCACCGTAATGCAAGGCCTATTCCGAAACCCTCTTGCCGACCCAGGGATTATTGGTGTGTCCGCCGGTGCCGCTTTAGGTGCGGCTATTGCCATCGTCCTTTTCGGAAGCCTTGCCGAACAATATCCCGGTCTATTGTTATTTGGAACCGTGCCTTTATTCTCTTTTGTAGGCGGTACTATCACTACTCTACTTGTCTATCGCCTAGGGACATCTCCAACAGGAACGTCTGTAACTATGATGCTTCTAGCGGGAGTCGCCATCAGTGCTCTAGCGGGGGCGGGTCTCGGTTTGATGAACTATTTTGCGGATGATAAAGCATTAAGAGATCTCTCTTTATGGACAATGGGATCACTGGCCGGAGCAAACTTACAAGGTTTGGGCATGGCTTTTTCAAGTCTAATTATTCTCTTTATACTTTTTTATCGTGATGCAAATAAACTCAATGTTTTGCTGCTAGGTGAGCCGGAGGCCAAACATATGGGCATAGAAACTCAAGCGCTAAAACGCCGACTTATTTTACTTACCGCCGCAGGTGTCGGCGTGACAGTGTCTCTTGCAGGAATGATCGGTTTTATCGGATTAATCGTTCCTCATTTAGGTCGAATGGTCACGGGGCCCAACCATCGCACATTGCTCCCTCTCTCAATGATAATTGGGGCTTTATTATTACTCGTTGCCGATATGCTCGCCAGAACGGTAGTCGCACCACTCGATATGCCAGTAGGTATTGTTACTGCGTTAATTGGTTCTCCTTTCTTTATCTGGTTATTGGTGAAACAAAAAGGGCGTATTTAATGACGACAACCGCGATTTCTCTCAAAAATTTACATCTCAAACTTGGTGGAAAAACTATTTTAGATGACGTTTCCGTTGATTTTCATGCATCGGAATTAACCATCTTATTAGGACCAAACGGAACCGGAAAGAGCAGTTTATTGAAGCTGATCACTAAGGAGTGGCCTCTTAAAGGCAAAGTGAGTTATTTCGACATCGACTCCGACAGTTGGAAAGCATCCACATTAGCAAGACACATGGGCGTATTGCCTCAGTCCAGTACACTCTCCTTTAATTTTTCTGTTAAAGAGGTCATTGAGCTTGGAGGCTTGACCTTACGTGCATCGCAGAAGGAGATAGCGTCTATCGCAGAGCAATATATGCGAGAAACCGATGTGCTGCATCTCGCTGACCGCTTATACCCTAGCCTCTCTGGTGGTGAAAAACAGCGTGTACATTTAGCCAGAGTATTGACCCAATTGGCACAGAGCCAAGACAAAAAAGTATTACTTTTGGATGAACCAACCTCTGCGCTAGATTTGTCACACCAACATAAAACGTTACAGCTAGCAAAATCATTAACCAATGAAGGGGCATCTGTCATCACCGTTATTCACGACTTAAACCTTGCTGCGCAATATGCCGACCGAGTATTGATTCTAAATGAAGGCAAACTTGTCGCCGATGGGACGCCATGGGAAACCCTAACAAAGGAAAACATTGCTGATGTCTACCATTGGCCAGTACAAGTTGTTCCGCACCCTGAACGAGGCCACCCCATCATCTTGACGTGATAAAAAACACCTCTGCGGCGATGACTGTCTACAACCAATTGTACGACTCAGGAATTGTTAAAAAATCATTAATTTCTGGGGCCAAAATCACAATTATTCTTGAAGTCAGTCACACTATTCTGTACGATTCGCCAGTCAAATTAGAATCCGATCACAATTGCATTTAAAGCACGCTTTTTGCTTAACCATTTGGCTTTAGTCGCAATATAGATTGGTACCACTTTATCTATCCGCAAATATACTGAGCTAAAATGTTTGAATTTCCACAATTTTCAGGGCAATCCATTAAAAATGATACGCTATCGGGCCTTACTGTTGCTCTTGCCCTTGTGCCTGAAGCAGTCGCCTTCGCTTTTGTTGCCGGTGTTGACCCTATGGTTGGCCTTTATGCTGCCTTTATTGTTGGGTTAATCACATCAATTTTCGGTGGCCGTCCAGGTATGATCTCTGGTGCGACAGGCGCAATGGCCGTCGTTATGGTGAGCCTCGTTGCCACTCATGGTGTGCAATACCTCTTCGCTGCAATACTACTTGCCGGTGTTTTACAGGTTTCCGCTGGTATATTCCGTTTGGGTAAATTTATCCGTATGGTGCCGCATCCCGTGATGATCGGTTTTGTAAATGGCCTTGCTATTGTTATTTTCCTAGCTCAACTTGGTCAATTTAAAGCCCCCAACATTGATGGTGTAATGAGTTGGCTACCAGTTGACCAAATGTCCATCATGGCAGGGCTTATCCTGCTAACGATGGCGATTATTCATTTCTTACCTAAGTTCACTACAGCAGTGCCTTCGTCATTAGTGGCGATTGTTTCTGTTACCTTATTAGTGCAACTTTTTGGCCTAGATACACGCACCGTTGTCGATTTCCTTCGGTCCATGTCAGGTGATGAAGCGGCAACGCTAGCAGGAAGCTTACCAAGCTTCTCAATCCCAATGGTTCCGTTCAACTTGGAAACACTTCAAGTTATTCTACCTTACGCAATTATTCTAGCAGCCGTCGGCTTAATTGAGTCATTACTGACGTTAACCGTCATTGATGAAATGACAAATACACGTGGTCAGGCCAACCGTGAATGTGTCGGTCAAGGTATTGCGAATATGACTTGCTCGGTATTTGGTGCGATGGGTGGTTGTGCGATGATTGGTCAGTCGATGATCAACGTTAACTCGGGCGGTCGTGGTCGACTTTCCGGGATCATGGCAGCACTAGCCCTATTGTTCTTTATATTATTCGGTTCTTCATTAATTGAGATGATCCCATTATCAGCGCTCGTTGGTGTTATGTTTATGGTGGTTATCGGCACATTTGAGTGGGCAACGTTTAAGCTTGCTCGTCGCGTTCCGAAACAAGATTTCTTCGTTATCGTGTTGGTTACTATTGTTACGGTATTAACGGATTTAGCTGTAGCCGTGGCCGTTGGTGTTATTGCCTCTGCACTCATGTTTGCATGGCAACACGCGAAACATATCTACGCGAGCAGCCGCCTAAATGAAGAAGGTTCAAAAGAATATCATATCAACGGTCCCATCTTCTTTGGGTCAGCAGCAAACTTCTTAGAGCTATTTGACTCAAAAAATGACCCTGTTGACGTCATTGTGGATTTTGCTAACTCACGTGTCGCAGACCACTCTGCTATCGAAGCCATTGAAACGATTGCAGAACGTTATACTGCAGTAGGTAAAACATTGCACTTACGTCACTTAAGCCCTGATTGCCGTAACCTACTTGAAAAAGCAGGTAGCCTTGTAGAAATTAACGTAAAAGAAGATCCAAGCTACAAAGTGGCGACGGATTTATTGGCCGGTTAATTTACTCGCCATTCGCTAAACATCAAAAAGCCCAGCGCCTATTACGCTGGGCTTTTTTACATTAACCATCTGTTAATCAAAGCTTCTTCAACAACTCTTCGCTCGCTTCTTCGATTAAATCCAACACCAGCTCAAAACCACCTCCTCCACCATAGAATGGGTCTGGAATCTCATTGTATTCAGACTCAGAGTGGCTGAGAAACAGACTGATCTTATGAGTATATTCTGTGGGGCACATACCAAGCAGGTTATTCATATTATCCATATCGGCAGCCAAAATAAGATCAAAGTATTCAAAATCTTCTTCTGTCACTTGGCGAGCGACAATATTATCAAACGAATAGCCCCTAAACTCACCAGCCGTCCTAGCTCGATGATCAGGTTTATCTCCCGAGTGAAAATCAAGTGTTCCAGCAGAGTCTACTTCAACTGACACATTCATCTTTTCGGCTGTCGCCCTCAATACGGCTTCACCTGTAGGGGAGCGACATATATTACCCATGCAGACCACGAGAATTTTCTTCATACTACCCTCCATAAATTAAGGTTTTTCCGTTGACCTTATTCCTTTATCATAGTCGTTAACTCAGCATAATTAAAAGGGATACCATGAGTTCTAATCAATCAAAAGATGACCGATATAAAGCACGCCAAGAAAAGGTGAAGCAACATATCGATGAAAAGATAGAAAAAGCTCAAATAGAGAAAGGACTGCTGTTAGTTATTACTGGAAACGGTAAAGGTAAAACCACCGCTGGATTTGGTACTATCGCGCGCGCGGTTGGGCACGATTTAACATGTTCTGTTGCTCAATTCATTAAAGGAACATGGGACAATGGCGAGAAAAATCTGCTCGAAAAACTTGGTGTTGAATTTCAGGTGATGGCAACAGGGTTTACTTGGAATACCCAAGATAAAGAAACCGACACAATAGCCGCCCAAAGAGTATGGCAAGAGTGTAAACGCATGCTCAAAGATGATTCCATTGATGTGATTCTATTCGATGAACTCACTTACATGGTGACATATGGCTACATCGACCTTGATGAAGTGTTAGACGCTCTCCAGTCACGACCTAAAATGCAATCTGTTGTTATCACAGGCAGAGCGGCCCATCGCTCATTGATAGAGCTTGCAGACACGGTGTCTGAGGTTAAGAACGTAAAGCACGCCTTTGAATCAGGCGTAAAAGCGTTACGTGGCGTTGATTGGTAAACCTGCTGTCTTTTTACTGTTTGGTTAACATCGACCAAATGTTTGACCCTTTAAGGGTAGATAATAAAAAAGCCAACAGATTGATGATTATTCTCAATCGTTGGCTTTTTACCTAAATTACCATTTCAAATTGCCTTCTATCGAGAGTTAGTTAAACAACCCTTTTAGCAACTTATCAGCAAGATCTTTTGTCTTACCATCTTTTATCTTATCACCTAGAACGCGATTTAGTTCTTTCTCTGCTTTTTTCTCTAGCTCTTTCTTTTTCTCAGATTCTAGTTGTTTCCACAACTGGTCGAACTCAATTTTATATTTAGGATCTAACCACTTATTGTAAACACGAACAGGAATTGTAATGTCTTTCAAGTCATTAATATCCTTACCGCCTTGTCCTTTTAAGCTACCCACAACAGACGTATTTAATAAGAAATCCATCGTCTCTTTAATGTAGTTCGCGTTCCCTTCACCATGGATTCGCAGTAGAGGCGATGAAATAGCGAGGTCATTCGTCGTCATCACACCTTGGCTCAGCTTCAACGTTGCTTTCATCGCGCTAAAATCCGTTTTCTTCTCTTCTTTCTCTGGCTCATCCACCTTTTGGCCTTTGATCTTGGCATAGTTAACGCGGATAAGTTGGGCTACATTTACGCCATTAACCGCACCATCAGCAAAATTGATTTTCACAGTACCCGCAAGATTTTGCTTGATGCCTGTTGGTGTTAAACTTTTACCCTTAACGTCCACATCAATATTACCCGTGCCTTCTAACATATCGTTATCTGCCACATCTTTAAGTAAAGATTGAACCTTAACGCCTTTGATCTGCTTTTTAGCCCAGTAACTTGCTGGTGTTTTTCGTGCATCTAACTGAGCAGAAGCCTTTATCGAACCCTGATATAGGTTTGAAGTAAACGAGTTAAGGTCCGCGACGCCACGATTAACCGTAAAGCTTGTCACAACAGCCTGCATCTTGGCATTGCTCGCTTTAAACCTGTCGATGGTAATTTTACCCTTCACGTCTAAAGTCTTAAGGGCATTCAAATCTGGTTCAACTTCCTTTTGCACCCCACTGGATGTTGAAGCGGTTGACGTTCCGGTTGTTGTCGCCTTTTCAGTTACAGGTTGTTCTGTTGGTGATGGCTTGTTCAAGCCTAAAAACTCGTCTAAATCTATATTAGGGCTATGCAGATTAAACCGAACCTGTGGGATATCCGTTAACTTAACGGTACTTTTTCCGTCCAATTGAATCGCATTTAAGTTTAGCTTCTGTAGATCAAGAGATATAAGTGACTGCTTTATATCGAAACCAAACTCAGACTTACCCGTTATCTTCATTGGAGACTGAGGTAAAGTGTCGCCGACGAAAGTTGAATTCAAGTCCATATTTTTAAGTAGTACCTGACTAATCTCTTTATCAATAAACAGAGCAGAGGTCAGTTTCAGATCAATATCTAAATCAGCAGCACGACCCTTCACGCTAATCGAAAGTGGATTTTCTTTATCGAAGGCAAATGTACTCAGTTCAATTTTAGCCTCTGAAATCGTCGTCGAAGGATCACTAAAAGTAGAATCTAATACTATATTTCGTAATTCGTATGTCGCAAGGTCTTGCAAAAGATTAAGTTCTGCTTGCCCTTCAGCTGAGAAGCTTTGCTGATTATTCTTGCCTTTCGCTGCGAATGTAGCCGTTGTCCATTGTCCAAAAGCGAATTCAGATACCGTTAAACCCACATCATATAGCTTGGTATAAGAACCTGTAGAGTCATCTTGTATTTCAAGCAGTGCATTAGTGACAGATACACCCGCAAGGTTGATTGTCCACGACTTTTGTGGCTCTGATGACACCGAAGGCGCAGGTTCTGTTGGAGTGGATGAAGCCGTGGAATCGACAGGTTCCGCTTTATTTGACTGTGTTAGCGCATCAAGGTTACTCGCCCCATCTTTTTTCGTTTCAAGATAGATTTCCGCACCATCGAGAGAGACATTCCCAATATATAGCTCTTTGCTGAACAGAGGCATAACGGAAACATCGACGCCAATACCTTCAATTTTTAATAGGTTTTCATTTTTGAACCCTTCAGGGTTCTTAAGTTCTGTTTTACCCAAACTTAACCCTAAAGATGGAAAAAGCTGCCAATCGATATCTCCGTCTATTACAAGATCCATTCCTGTTTGTTTTTTAGTCTGTTCAACAATCAGTGGCTTAAACTGATTAGGGTTAACGAACAAAAGCAATGCGGCTATCGCCAAGATAATAATCAGAACTGGGATGCCAACAATAAATAGAAGTTTTTTCATTCACTTTTCCTTTGCAAAAAAATGAGGCAGCGGCCTCGTCCTAGCAATAATAAATTATAGGTATAATAATATTGTTTTCTTAAGACAGAAAATGGCACATAAAGTGCCATTTATTCAACTACATATTATTAATTTAGTGCAATAAGCCTGTTAACTGCTCATTATCTTAAAATTAAGAAGTCAATAATTTACCAATATGAGCTTTCAATACATCGATAGCGATTCTGTTTTTTCCACCACGAGGAACGATGATATCTGCATATTGTTTCGATGGCTCAATAAACTGCATAAACATAGGTCGAACCGTCTTTTGATATTGTTTCAAAACTGATTCCATCGTTCTGCCACGCTCTTGCACATCGCGAGTCACTCGTCGAAGTAAGCATATGTCTAGTGGCGTATCCATAAAGATAGAAGCATGCATTAAACTACGTAACCTTGGTTCTGTTAATAGCAAAATGCCTTCCAAAATAATTACTTTTTTCGGGGTAAACTTTGTTGTTTGCTTTACACGAGTATGCTCCGTATAGCTATACTCAGGGATCTCAACCGTTTCCCCTTTCATCAACGCCTCTAAGTGATCACACAGCAAGTCATGATCGAGAGCATTCGGATGGTCATAATTTGTTTTTACTCGATCCTCCATACTCAAGTCGCTTTGATCTTGGTAGTAGCAATCCTCTGTTATAACACCAATTTGGTGATCGCCGACCTTGGCTTTCAATTCATTATAAATTGTACTTGCGATTAAACTCTTTCCGGACGCAGACGCGCCAGCAATACCTACGATGACGCAATTATTATTTTCAGACATGATCTACACTTGGGACAATGGAATAAACCGTATAATTATAGAGATTACTCTGGCCAGATACTAGGATTTGTATCAAGAGAATGCAGCTATACGATAATAAAGAAGCAAAACCGTACAGCTACCTATCAAAATTACCCAATTATATTTTACAAACGTCGATTTAACTTAGATTTGTAAAAGGGATGCTTTTTGGTTTAGCACTCCCCGACCAATACATACTGCTCGCCATTTTTTCTGCCAATTGCAAGTATATCTGGGCATGTTCGCTATCCGGACGTGCATAAACGGTCGGTTTACCAGCATCGATATCTTCACGCATCGAAATATGCAGTGGAATTTGAGCCAACAAACTCGCACCAAACTCCTGCGCCACTTTTACTGCCCCATTTTGACCGAATATGTGCTCTTTTTCACCACAATGACTACAGATGTGATAGCTCATATTCTCAATAACCCCAATGACAGGAACATCGACTTTCTCGAACATTGCCAACCCTTTACGAACATCGGCTAACGCGAGATCTTGTGGTGTGGTAACAATCACAGCACCGGTTACAGGGATGCTCTGGGAAAGTGTCAGTTGCACATCACCCGTGCCTGGTGGCATATCAATCACCAAATAGTCTAATGGTGGCCAATCGGTCTCATTCAACAACTGCGCTAGCGCCTTAGAAGCCATTGGTCCACGCCAAATAGCCGCTTCTGCCTTATCAACCAAATAGCCTATCGAATTGGTGTAAATACCACATGACTCAATCGGGATCATAAATTGATTATCACGCACTTCCGGCGACTCATCTTCTTTGCCAAGCATCATTGGTACCGATGGCCCGTAGATATCAGCATCAAGTAAACCCACTTGGGCGCCTTGAGTACTTAAAGCCAACGCGAGGTTTACCGCCGTCGTTGATTTACCGACACCTCCTTTCGCTGAGGTGACGGCGATGATGTTCTTTATGTTAGAAAGTTCCGAATTAACCACTGTTTCCAATGCTGCAACATTAATAGAAACGGACACTCTTTGTGCATCAACATCTTGGTTCTCAACCCAACGAATGAGTGAACGATGTAAATCCAATGAATAAAATGGTAATTCTATGCTCACGCTGCCATTTTTTAGCCGCTTTACAATGGATGAGTCTTCGGCCCAACGTTCGATGAGCAGAGGATGCTGAAATTGATTTAGCCAGCCGACAAGTTCTTCTTTTGAATCGAATATAGACATGCATTTGCTCCTAGTAATACCCATCATGACAAACAAATTATTCGTTCTATTTGGATATCGAATTGAATTTTATTCATTTCTTACATGCTAACACTCGAACCTCCACAGCTAAACCCCAAAAACTTCGTGGAATAAATGTTTACATTCTTGGAGTAAAGCCTTGTATAAGGTAGTATTACAACCTGATTTTTATCTCCTAATTAAAGTGAATTATTAAGTATGGCAACTGATCCAAGAAAACTTTTGGTAACTTGTGCCCTTCCGTACGCTAACGGTTCAATCCATCTTGGTCATATGCTTGAGCATATCCAAGCAGATATCTGGGTTCGATACCAAAGGCTACGAGGCAACACAGTAAACTTCATCTGTGCGGACGATGCTCATGGCACACCAATCATGCTAAAAGCGCAGCAGATGGGAATATCACCAGAAGAAATGATCGCTGCTGTAAGTGAAGAGCATCAAAAAGATTTTGCTGGCTTTGATATTAGCTTTGACAATTATCACAGTACTCATAGCGATGAGAACCGCGAGTTAGCAGGGTTGATATACACTCGACTTAAAGAGAGTGGCTTCATTTCTAGCCGAACTATTTCTCAGTTATTTGACCCTGAAAAAGAGATGTTTCTGCCAGACCGTTTCGTAAAGGGAACCTGTCCGAAGTGTAAATCTGAAGACCAATATGGCGACAACTGCGATAACTGTGGTGAGACTTACAGCCCAACAGATTTGATAGACCCGAAATCAGCGGTCTCTGGTGCGACGCCAGTGATGAAAGATTCTGAACACTTCTTTTTTGACCTGCCACAATTTGAAAGCATGCTTAAAACGTGGACGCGTTCTGGCTCTCTTCAAACTGAAACTGCCAATAAAATGCAAGAATGGTTTGAATCTGGACTGAAACAGTGGGATATCTCTCGCGATGCTCCTTATTTTGGATTTGAAATCCCAGGTGAAAAGAACAAGTTTTTCTATGTCTGGCTTGATGCTCCAATCGGTTATATGGGTTCATTTAAGAATCTGTGTAACAAAAGAGATGACCTTAACTTTGATGAATATTGGGCCGAAGATAGCACTACCGAGCTTTATCACTTTATCGGTAAAGACATCGTCTATTTCCATAGCCTTTTCTGGCCTGCGATGCTAGACGGAGCAGGGTTCCGTAAACCGAATAATGTATTCGTACACGGTTATGTCACGGTTAATGGGGCAAAAATGTCCAAGTCGAAAGGGACGTTTATTAAAGCAGCAACTTACCTGAAGCACTTAGACCCTGAATGTTTACGTTATTATTATGCCGCTAAATTAAATAATCGTATTGATGATCTAGACCTTAACCTAGAAGATTTCACACAACGAGTTAACGCAGATGTCGTCAATAAGATTGTCAATCTAGCGTCACGAAATGCAGGCTTTATTACCAAGCGATTTGAAGGGAAGTTGTCCGCTCAATTTGCAGAACCTGAATTGTATGCTGAATTTGTCGCTGCTGCTGAGAAAATTGCTGGGTTATATGAATCGCGTGAGTTTAGTCGTGCTATTCGAGAAATAACGGCGCTAGCGGATAAAGCCAATCAATATGTGGACGAAAAAGCCCCGTGGGTCGTGGCTAAAACGGAAGGTCAAGACCAAGAACTGCAAGATATCTGTTCTGTTGGTATTAACCTATTCCGCGTGCTTATTACGTATCTCAAACCTGTGATGCCGGATCTAGCCGCAAGAACAGAGGCGTTCTTAAACCAAGAACTTACTTGGGATGGCATGGCTGAACCTCTTGTTGACCATGACATCACGAAATTTAAAGCCTTATTCAATCGTATCGACCCTAAAAATGTTGAAGCAATGACTGAGGCGTCAAAAGAAGACGCGGCCGCAGAACAAGCAGCGAAAGAAAAAGCAGCCGCACCTGAGACCGAGCTGAGCAAAGACCCCGTCGCCGATGAAATAGAATTTGATGACTTTGCTAAAGTTGATCTACGAATCGCTAAAATAGTGTCTTGCGAAGCCGTACCTAAAGCCAACAAATTGCTCAAGCTTGAGCTTGATATTGGTGGTGAGACGCGTCAAGTATTCGCCGGTATCAAATCGGCTTATAAGCCTGAAGATCTAATCGGAAAACATACCGTTATGGTGGCGAACCTAAAACCACGTAAGATGAAATTCGGTATGTCGGAAGGCATGGTTTTAGCCGCCGGGCCGGGTGGAAATGACCTTTGGATATTAGAGCCGCATGAAGGTGCTCTACCAGGCATGCGTGTGATGTAATACCATCACTGGTTAATTGACATTGATTAGCCAGTTAAATTTAACTACTCGTAGAAAGAGGTAGCCCATTTCCGGACTACCTCTTTTTTCGTTACGCAATTAGTGCGCCGTATCTTATTTGGCCACAAACATATATCAAGCTAAGTAAATTGGTGACTTAATACACCGTATAGTCCAGAACAACAATATCTTGGATTATCTTCTTAAAATGGACCTTGAGGGCATCGTGCTCTCGGTGAGTCAGATAAATATTACGAGCACTATCGTCCGTAAATGTCATCACGATCGCTAAATCGTAGGCCTTATTTTTACCTTCTGGACTATTATTCGTACCCCACTCTACCGCCTCAATTCCTGCAATCTTAGTCGGAATATCGATAAAAGCCTGCTTTGCTATCTCAATTTCATTGGTCGTGGCTTCTGGTTTCATTTCCACCAGCATTAGATGACGAATCATTTTTCTCTCATTCCCTTATATCCTTTACTCTTCTCTGGCTAAAGACATTGCTTTAATTTAGCTTCAAGCATAATGTCCAATTGCCACAATTCAAGTTCTTCACCTTCTTCGTCGATTATCAATTCTTTATATGAAAAACCATTTTTTCGAACCACACTTAACGACGCTTTGTTGTCTGAGGAAATCGATGCAACAACCGTCTTAACTAAGCCAGAGTCAAATGCGATTTGGGACAACTGCTGCACGGCAAAAGTAGCAGACCCCAACCCTCATTTGAAATCTATTCAATTGGATAAGTTTCATCATATTCTAACTGACTCTTGTTATGTTATAGCGTACTTCATTATTTTTTCTTGTCTGTTCTGGATGTACTGGGCAGTATAGCGGCCAATAGAATACCGATGAAAGCGCCTATAGAGATTCCCATACCATCATTATCAAACAGAAATTCACCAAATATAACGCCTAATCCAGCGCCAAGTGCAATACCCAGACCCATTTTATTATTCTTGGTCATACACCCTCCATATTGTGCCTCAACACCGATTGAAGCCGTAGCATTTAGTCATCATTTATAAACTATATTCATAAAGAATAGTTTTTATCAACCCGAATTCTAAGCTCCGTTATCAATACTGAGAGACACGCTAAAACACGGACTTTCAGGCAAGAATAGCATTGTACCAACGTTTAATTGGCTCAGGAATTCCAAACACACGTAGATTACCCGCTAACACCAAGGTGACGCCAAGTGCCGATAGCCATGTCCACTCATAGCTTTCAAATAGTGTAGATAATGATAGTGCAACGAGAGGAAATAGAACCGTGCAATAGGCGGCTTTCGCTGCACCTATCCTCCCCACCAAAGCAAGATAAGTATTAAACCCAATGACAGACCCAATGATGGCGAGGTAAACCAGTGCCGAAAGATACATTGGTGTCATAGTAATACCCAGAGGTAATCCGAACATTAGAGCGATAACAAATAGATACACTGAACCGTAGCCCATAGCCCATGCGGTAGTTGGTAACAGTGGCATCTTCTTTTTTTGAGCTCGAGCAGAGACCATATTGCCTACTGAAAACAAACACGTCCCTAAAAAGCTAAGAAGCAAACCTAACAAAATAGTCCAGTCCATCTCAGTACCTAAAAATTGAGACACAAAAAGAAGGACAACGCCAATAAAGCCCATCAATGCACCTTGTAAAAACGGGCCTGATGGGCGATGTTTTTCCAAAACCCAGAGATTAAGAGCATTCAAAATGGGCGCGAGTGAGAACACAACAGCATTCAAACCACTAGGTAGATATTGTGTTGCAGCGTAAAAACAAAGAAAGTTGTTTGAAAATAAACAGAGACCAAGTAACGCTGCGGTCTTATGGTTTTCTATAGACAGTTTCGGTAATGCATTACGAAAAATCAAAATGGTAAATAACACGATTGAAGCAAGACCAAACCTCCAACCCACAGACACCACAACAGGTGTATCACCAAGTTGATACGAAATAGCAAGCCAGGTCGACCCCCATATAAAGACCGTTATCGTGTATAGAATACTGTTCATCGTCTTACTCACCTTCGTCAAATTATTGTCGTATCGTTTCATAGTATCGGTCTGAAGCCCGGTGTGCGTTTATATTCCTGCTGTTTTTATAGATTCTTGCGGTTTTCTTTTTTCCTCTGTTTTTATAAAGAGCCCCAACCTGTATATTAAATTACAGATTAATTAAGGAGTGTCGATGTACAAAGGATTGCCTCTAAGGCCAAAAAGCAAACAAGTATTCAACGTGTTGACAAACAATACGGCTACTTTACATAAGGAATTATGGCAGGACAACGGTATGGGTTCTGCTGTTTGGAGTAATAGCCATGGCAGGGCGAGCTATGACAAGCCTGACCACCATACATTGAGCTACTATTTGGAAGGCGGTCAAAATACCCAACGAATTATGAGATCAGGTAACGCATTTGGAGGGGCGAATAAGTTGTGTTTAATGCCGAAAGGTCACCGGTCTAGTTGGTCGTTTTCCGATCCTTTTCGTTTTTTTCATTTCTATTTTGAACAAGATCATCTACATAATTTTTCTGAACAGGTATTCGATAAAGAAGGTCGTCATATAGAATTAAAAGAACTTACCTATGTTGATGACCCATTTACTAATCAGCTTATTCGAGAGTCCATGCTAAAACTTAATTGGGAAAGTCCAACAGATAAACTGATGGTGTCTCATTTACAACAAGTATTGCTGCTTCATCTCGTTCGTCAGCATTGCCACCAGCCAATAAAAACACCACTCAGCACCAGTGGCTTATCGCCTATCAATCAACAACGAGCAATAGATTTTATTGAAGAAAATGTGTCTCACTCTTTCACATTAAATGAACTGGCTAAACTCACTCATTTAAGTGATTTTCATTTCGCTAGAATGTTCAAAATAAGCTTTGGGTGTTCCCCACATCAATATGTTCTATCTCGCCGTATTGTGTTGTCTAAACAATTACTTTCTCGTCAGGCGATGTCTTTAACCGATGTCGCATTCGCATGTGGTTTTTCATCACAGCAACACCTATCCCAGCAATTCAAATTACGCGTTGGAATAACACCTGCCGCGTTTCGGCGAGAGCAATGTAAATAAGTCAGAAATACTTCACGCTAAGGCGTACTCAATGATATATACCATTACCTGTAGCCACATCCATCGCACCACTACACTAACTCACTAAATCTTTCAAAAAGAAAATCCAAGAATAGCCTGATCCGTTTTGGTTGATATTTTTTGCTAACATACACAACATGCAAGTCTGCACTTGACGCCAAAGTAGATGCGTTAAAGTTCGTCATATACCCATCGAGTACGACAACAAGACGTTGATTGTTAATATCATCTTGCACATCTAATAATGATTTGAGTGCTATCCCCGCACCATCCAATGCCCATTGTCTAATAACCTCACCATCATCTGAGAATCTCTTCGCAACCACTGTTATTGACTCCTTTGCGTTTTGCTCCCGGAAGTGCCATGTCTTCAATTCCTCTCCATTGCGAACCATAGCTAGACAGTCATGACCCGTCAGATCTTGTGGTTTTATGGGGGTCCCGTATTTCGTGAGATAGGCTGGTGATGCGCACAGAACTCTTTGGCTTGGCGATAGCCTTCTGGATATGAGGCTACTGTCATCAAGCTCACCATAACGAATCACAATATCGATACCAGATTCTGCAATATTTGATATATGGTCACTCAAGTACAGGTATGGCACGACCTCCGGGTACTTTTCCGAAAACTCAGACAATATTTTCAAAATATATTGCTTTCCAATGTCCTTCGGCGCAACTATTTTTAATGGACCTTTAACATCATTAACGCCGTTTTGTATAAGATTCTCTACATCACCGACACTATCGAGTATTTCTAGGCACGCCTTATGATAAAGCGCTCCCTCGTCCGTTAACGACAAATGCCTTGTGCTCCGATTAAGAAACTTTACACCATACCGTTCTTCGAGCGCCTGAAGTCTTGCCGTCATTGTAGCTGGAGAAAGACCAAGATCTCGTCCAGCAACCGCTAACCCTTGATGTTTAACGATACTCACGAACATTTCCATATCAGAAAATTTATCCACCTTCGCCTCCATTATTCGGTTAAATCGAATTATAATTTTACATTTTACTCAATTATCAAAATGAAACGAATGATTATAATAAGAATAATTAAGGAAGTAACAGCACAAATTGTGAGTTTATGAGAAACAATTTGTATTTAATTATTCAATAAAAGAGAACGACATGAGCAAATTATTCCAGAACACAACCCTAAAGAGCTTGGACCTACAAAACTGTGTCGTGATGGCTCCGATGACGCGGGCCCGATCTAGTCAACCGGGGAATATTCCAAATGAAATGATGGCCACATATTACGAACAACGTGCTACCGCAGGGTTGATCATTTCTGAAGCGACTCAAATTTCAGACGACTCACAAGGTTACTCATTTACACCTGGCGTTTATACTGATGACCAAGTGAATGGTTGGCAACGGGTAACAAAAGCAGCACAAGAACAAGGAGCGGCAATGTTCTGTCAGCTATGGCATGTAGGCCGCGTTTCTCACCCAACATTTCAAAAAGGAGAACGACCTATCGCGCCGTCTGCCTTGGCCCCAGTAGAGACAAAGGTTTGGATTTCCGATATAGAAGGCAACGGCAATATGGTTGAATGTATCCAACCACGTGAGATGAATAAAGCAGATATAGATCGAGTAGTTAAAGACTTTGCCTACTCTGCACAACGTGCTGTGGAAGCCGGTTTCAATGGCGTTGAAATTCATGGTGGTAATGGCTATCTTATCGACCAATTCCTTCGTACAAACTCAAACAAACGCACCGACAATTATGGCGGCACCCGAACGAATCGAATTCGATTTCTTCTTGACGTTGTTGACGCCGTAATTGATGCGATTGGCGCAGACAAAATCGGTGTTCGACTTGCACCCTTCATTACATTTAAAGATATGGATTGCCCAGACATCGTGCCGACAATCTTAGAGGTGTCGAAAGAGCTACAAGCACGTGATATTGCTTACCTGCATTTATCAGAAGCGGATTGGGATGATGCACCCGTCATTCCTGAAAGCTTCCGCATAGAATTGCGGGAAAACTTTATTAACACCATTATTGTTGCGGGTAGTTATACACAAGAACGTGCAGATGAAATGCTTGATAAAGGCTACGCTGATCTTATTGCCTTCGGTCGTCCATTCGTTTCGAATCCAGATCTCATCTCGCGCTTAAAGAACGGAGATGAACTCGCCGATCTGAATGCGGCAACTTTATTTGGAGGCAACGAACTGGGCTACATTGATTATCCAATACTGGACGAACATCAATAAGTTGTTACCCTGCACGAGATTTATGCTAGGAGACAAATGGAAACTGACGTATTCGATAATCGAAGTTGTCAATCCAATCTCAGACTAAAGGCCTAAGCCGGTTCGACTACCTCTCTATTTAAGTGTATCTTCAAGCAAAATTGATACATTAAGGTAGAGACAATGAGTGGGACTAAACGCGCCAATATACATCCAGGGTTAGAGGTGCAAATTGTACTTAAAAAAGATCAACGTAGCGGTACACTGACCTCTGGGATTGTGAAGGATCTCCTAACCAAATCACCAAACCACTCTCATGGCATTAAAGTTCGTTTAGAAAGTGGGGATGTCGGTCGAGTGAAAGTCATATTAAATGCAGCAAGATTAGAAACTTAATCCATCGTTAATTGATATTGCTACACCCAAATCAACCACACGTTGATTTGGGTTATTCTAAGATTATTTCAGGGGGTCTTCTTCAGGTAACGCATTATGCATCCACAGTGCTATTCGCTTTTTAATATTTTGCCCATCTAATTTGTCGGCAGGGAGAGGCGTAATCTGGCGCACTTTAACTAAGAACAAGTAAAGCGCTTTAATTTTAATTGATTGTGATGCACTTGGGCTAGTGAGTTCGTATCCCTGCATTTCGGCAATCTTACTACCAACTTCCAGAGCTTTTTTGAGCAATTTATCTTCGTTTTTTATCTTAACTATTTTCGACATAGGATTCCCATCGTTCACACTAAATCGTGCAGTTAGTATATATCAAACAACGCACTCTGCTTACTACTAACAAGGTAAGCAACTTCCCGTGCTTGAATACTCTCTAATGTATAATGAAAAGTATCACCTTTTCCGCATTCAAACCAACCACCATTGACAACACCTACCCAACGTCACATTTATAAGTGATGAAAGAAGTGAAGAGGAACGCCTTATTGCTTTCTATTAATAGCTACTACGTTTTCAAGGGAATCATTACTTTCAATAACTTGCTCTAAAGGTTTTGGCTTTGAAAAATAATATCCTTGAAGAAAATTACACCCCATTTCAAATAAAGCATCCGCCTGCTCACGCGTTTCGACACCTTCTGCAACCACCAAAATATCAAGAGTTCGAGCCATTTTGATTATCGCTTCAATAAAGGTTCTATCCTGATGATTAAACTCTATATCGTCCACAAATGCTTTATCAATTTTTAGAATATCAACTGGAAAATGCTTTAAATAACTCAGACTCGAGTAGCCTGTACCAAAATCGTCTATCGCGATCAAAATACCAAACTTTTTTAAACGACTTAACACTTTCAAACTTTCGTCGGGGTTTAGCATCAAACTTGTCTCTGTAATTTCAAAGATAAATTTATCTGGTTTCACTCCCTCTTCTCGCATGATACTAATTGAATTTTCAACAAAGTTAGGTTTGGATAGTTGAACGGCACTAATATTAATAGATAGCTTTCCAAAAACACCAGACAACAAAGACATCGATTGACACGCCTGCCGCAACAACATATAGCCAATATCAACAATGATTTGTGTCTCTTCTGCAATCGGGATAAATTTGTTAGGAGGTGTCATGACACCGTCTGATGAGATCCAGCGGCACAACCCTTCAGCATAAACGACGCGTTGATTACTCGCTTCAACAATTGGTTGATAGAAAAAAACAATCTCTTTATGCTCTACCGCATATCTAAGTTTTTGCTCTAAATGCAGTCGTTCATTCAACTCTATTTCTAATTTTCGAGAATAAAGACTGTACGCGTTGCGTCCAAGATTTTTGGCTCGATACATTGCAACATCTGCTCTACGGAGCAACGTTTCAGGATCTTTCGCATCTCGTGGGCACGATGAGACACCCACGCTCCCCGTTATTCTAAACTCACGGTCCCTTACTATTATAGGGGTCGCTATGCTCACCAAAAATTCAGTACACCATTTTGATAGTTGAACCAAATTAAGGTCACCTTCCAAAATAATGACGAACTCATCACCACCTATTCGTGAAACAGTATCGGTTTCTCTAGTGACTGATTTGATTCTTTTGGCAATGCATTTTAGTACATCATCACCAAAGCTATGTCCTAAGGAGTCGTTGATAGTCTTAAAGTTATCTAAATCCAAAAACAGTAGAGAAAAGCCAATTTTATGTCTGTTGTAATTCGCACATGCTATGGTTAACCGATCCATTAATAGCACTCGGTTTGGTAAATCTGTGAGCATATCGTGTTGCGCGAGATAGGACATTCTTTCAGATATTGCCCGCGTTTCGGTGACATCTTGAAAGACCATTACCGCGCCACGAACATTCCCTTGTTTATCAATTATCGGTGAAACGGAATCTTGAATCAGAAACTTGTCTCCAGTCGTGCTTTTCAAATAGGCGGTCTCTGGGATCCCCATACGACAATTGTTTTCAATCGCTAACTCCGCTGGATTGTATAAAGACTTACCAGAACTGTCAGCATAGAGATGAACTATATCTTCAAATGGTTTACCTTTTGCATCCGCAAACATCACTCCAGTTAGCAACTCAGCAACCGGATTCAGATACGTAATATCTCCATGCTCGTCCGTCGCGATCATCCCGTCGCCCATGGACTGAAGTGTAATTTCTAGTAACTCTTTTTCTTCATACAGCTGCTTCGTTAAAATTTTCTCCTTAGATACGTCATATAACACCGAGTAAGCCCGACTCTCAGATTCATCTTTAATGAGTACCGCAGATAATTCGATATCTAATGTTCTATTGTCCGATCTAACCATCTCATAATTAACCTTATCAGCTCGTCCTGTTTTGAAAAATTGTGGCAAGGATTCGTGGGTTGCTATCTCAGCAGAAGCTGTAGTCAAAAAATCAATGGATTTTTTTCCGATGACTTCATCCCTTCTATAACCAAATAACTCCAACCATTTATCACTGACGGCAACGATCACACCTTGATTATTGATTGAGTGCATCGCTGCGGGTGTTTTTTCATACAACTGCGTTGCTTTAAACGAAACACTTTCTAATGTTCTATTATCAATTCTTGCTTTCCTCAATGTGATTGAGTAAAGCAAGGAACAGAGAATAATCATCAAAAGATAACCATAAAGATAAACCAGATCATTACTTTTTGAATACGGAAACTGTTCGAAATAGATCAAGACGGGTATGAGTAAACTCAGATTAAATATGGTAAATGAGAGCCTGAAAAATGACTTAGACGCGACAAGGATAAGTAATATGAGCACAATGACAAATGGCTCGGTAGAGTATCTACTCGCGGCATATGTCACAATAATTGAAATAGCGAAATATAATAAAGAAGTTGGTGTCAATGATAACTCAAGTATCTTTTTCCTATCAAAAGCCATTAGGCACAATGATATTGGTAGAATGCTCACACTTCCCAACATACTACTTATGGTCCAATGAAACCAAAGTGAAGGAATACTAAATTGCCCCATTAGGGAAAAAACGAAAGAACTGACTATTGCACCTATTGTTGGCGGAATAAAACACACGTAGATTATAACTTTTAAGAATTCATGCCTCGATTCAAGTGCCTTGGTGATATTACAATGATACTTACATAAATAAGCAACTAACATAACCTCTATTATGTTAGAAGGAAGGTAGGCCATCGTCTGAATAAAGCTAAAAGAATGTGGTAAATTCGCGAACAAATTTGCTAGGACTAACGTAATTGAAAGTGAGCCCCAATTCTTAACAGGTTGTGTCGTTAATAAAAGGCCATAAACGACATTCGGGTACCAAATCAATGCAATAGAATGGCTATCTCTCGTTAATAATATTGAAAGGCTCGCTAAGAAATAATAAAGAACAAAAGCGAATACGTGCCATTTAATTCTATCCCTAAGATTATCCATTCGAACCCCTACCAATATATTCAAAAAGTAGCCATTGATGTCCTTTTTATACTTTAAACATACTTATCGCATCACTTAGGCGATTCGCCATAACTTGTAAGGAATCCGCTGTTCTCACGTTCTCTTGAACATCGTCAGCTGTGCTTGCCGCTAAGTCATTAACATTCACGACATTTTCATTGATCTCTGCTGCGACACTCGACTGTTCTTCTGCTGCTGTTGCAATTTGATTGTTCATATCTTGAATAGTACGAATTTCGCGTTCAATCAATACAAGGGCACTACTCGCTTCATCCGATTTGCTTAGCGTCAGTTCTGCACTTCTCGAGTTTTCACTCATTAAGCTCACGGATTGAGAGGCCTGCTCTTGAAGCACCTGTATCATCGATTGTATTTCATTAGTACTTTCTTGTGTTTTTGTTGCCAGAGTACGAACTTCATCAGCCACAACGGCAAAGCCTCTACCATGCTCACCAGCTCTCGCAGCCTCAATAGCGGCGTTCAAAGCCAATAGGTTTGTTTGATCGGCTATCCCTCGAATAACATCCAATATCCCACCAACATTTTTTGTTTCATTTTGCACGTTGGTGATCGCAGAATGGACGCGACTAATATCACTGACCAACTGATTTATATCTTTATTCATTTCACTTACCACGTGCAAGCCTCTCCCTGACTTGTCGCTTGCGTCATTCGATGAGTTTGATGCTTCAACCGCGTTTTGAGCTACTTCAGAAACGGTTGCCGTCATTTCATTCATCGCTGTAGCTACTTGTTCTAATTGCATCATCTGAGATTTTGAAGCGTTATCTACTTTAGTCGATGAACTCCCTAACTGGTTAGATAAATCAAGTAGTTGGTTAGAAGATTGATTAATATCAAAAATAATTTCCTTAAAATTATTTGCCATTACCAATGTAGAGCGATAGACACCCACACTATTATCATCCAATTTAGGAACGTTGGTTAAATCACCATTAGCAATAATATTTACAAGTGCTTCTATCTCTTTGGGTTCTCCACCAATAGGTTTCTTTATTATTCTAGGCATGACAACTGAGATAATAACGCCTAAAGCAACCGCTATTAAGGCAACGACTATAATAATAGTCAACCCAGTTTCAGTATCGCTTTGAACTTTGGGCCCTAATGTGTCTTGATCTTTTTTAACCGATAGTTTTACTTTTTCAATTTCCTGCGCAACGCGAGGCCCTATTGTATTTAAGGTATTTTTAATATGGTTATTTCTTTGCGTTATAACTAATTCTATACTATTGAACGCCTCCACATACAAAGCATGTCCTTTATTTATTTTCTCTAGTAGATCTATTCTAGTTTTATTATTTAATCTTTTCTCCAACTCTTCTAAAAATAAAGGCATTTTTTCCGATAACTCACTCTTTGCTCTTTCTGCATCTTCAGAATTGTTGGAGACTAAAAATTTATTCACATATAGGCGAGCAAGCAATAAGTGCTCTTGAAGCTGTGCCGCTAGAAATGCAGCCTCGTTATCCTTGTCCTCATATGCCGATACAATAATACTTGACAATGCCTCTCGCATTTCCAAACCATTAGGATCAAGCTCTTCTTCAACTATCTGATTTCTTTGATTGAAAAGGCTACGAACCTGTTCAAATCCTTCTTCATAGTCCTTAATCTCAGAAACTATGTTACTCACAGCAGCTGCTCTTTCTGGTTGCTGAATCTCCTTTTGAGCCTCATCTAAGAATTCTTTCATCTTGTTACGACGTTCGTTGTATTGTGTAACAGACTCACCAGACTGCGTATTAATATAGCTAAGAACTGACAATCTCATAGTCAACATGTTGGCTTGAACGCGTCCCACAAGGTTTGTATCTCTTGCTAACCCTCTATACTCAACAAAACCATCATGCGTCCTATTGAATCCTACATATGACGCTATAGATATAACTGATAATAGCAATAATATAAGACCAAAAGAGACATACAGCTGAGTATTAAGCTTCAACTTACTTATCATAAAAACCCTTTTAATATTGTTGGTATTGAACTTTACAATTATTTAACCTTTGATTTAAGATTAAACCAAAAATATTGGAAATAACACACCAAATCCAAAATATATTCTCGGGTGATATCGTACTTATTAATACAGAAGGGATGATGGGCATTGCTATCCATCTTGGGTTGTGGGTATTGATGCACCTCTATCACCTCAAGATGTTTACAATAGGCCACTTAACAAAAAAGACACACCAACATTTGCTGGTGTGTCTTTTCATTAGTGATAACTCATTAACGACGTTATCTATTCGTGGTAAACGTTGACTAGTGTTGGTTGATACGCTCGGCTATAAATTGTGCTTTTGCACCATACACAATCTGTATTCCGTTTGAGCCAACCTTAATGACACCCATTGCTCCGATATCTGATAATCCTTTTTCATTAATTAAGGAGGTATCTTTAACTTCAAGGCGAAGTCTCGTGATACACGATGTAACAGACGTAAGGTTGTCGTGGCCACCGACGAAATCAAGCGTTAATTTGGTAAGCTGTTCATCGCTTAAGGTGACTTCTTCTTTTATTTCATCAGTACGGCCTGGTGTTTGCACATCAAATTTTCGAATCACGAGACGGAATACGAAGTAGTACATAATGGCCATCGGTACACCAACTATCGCTGCCGCGAGGTAGTTAGTTTCAAATCCATTAAATGAAGGAATGATACCCAAAGTAATATAATCGATTAATCCCGCAGAAAATGATTTGGCTAGGTGAGCGTCAAGTAAATACATAAACATGTATGCAAAACCAGTACTGATGGCATTAAAAATATAGAGCAGTGGGGATACAAAGATAAAGGTGAATTCGACAGGTTCAGTTATACCTGTGATAAAGCACGTGAGGGCAGCGGAAAATAAGATACCAGCCGCGTATTTTCTGTTTTGAGTTTTTGCTTCATGATACATCGCTAGACATGCTGCTGGTAAAGCAAATAGCATTAGAGGGAACTCACCCTGCATGAATTTTCCTGCACCCTGATAGGTATCAGAGTTAAAGTCTTTTACACCTTCCGCAAACATTTTGAACCAAATTGTCTGATCACCATTAATGACAGCCCCTGCTTCATTGGTATATTCACCAAATGAGAACCAGAATGAAGGGTACCAAATATGATGAAGACCAAGAGGAATCAACGCCCTTTCCGTGAAACCAAAAATGAAGGTAGAAAGTGCTTGGTTATCACCATTTACGATATTTGATAGTGCATCAATCCCTGCCTGAACATGCATCCATATACTCGGTAGAATAAGACCAAGTAAGAAAGCACTGACTGCGGTAACAATAGGGACAAACCGCTTTCCAGAAAAGAAGCCTAGAAAAGCAGGGAGCTGGATTTGGTGGAAGCGGTTATACATAGTTGCCGCAAGAATACCGGCAATTAGTCCACCAAAAACACCCATTTGAAGGCTAGGAATACCTAACACCAAGGCGTAAGCTCCTCCTGCGAGGGCCATTTCTTGAGTAACCCCAGCATGAACACCAATTGTCATGTTCATAACCAGCATCGCAACGACGGCGGCTAATCCTGCAATACCTGATTCTTTCGTGAGACCTACTGCGGCGCCGACGGCAAATAATAAAGGTAGATTGCTAAAAATAACATCACCGGCACCAACCATTAACGGAATATCTAATTTGTCCCCGAACGCCAACAATAGCCCAGCGGCTGGCAATATCGAGATAGGTAGCATTAACGCCCTACCAACAGTTGAGAGCCTTGTTATGCCTTTCTTAAGGATGGAGAATAAAGACGTCCCTTGTTTCGGCAACGTCGAAGTTTTTGTGCTCATAAGAATACCTCATAGCTATGTTATATATGGAAGATGAATCTCTTCCATATATAAGCTACAGAATTTGGTATCGCTTAAGGTTAAATAATGTTGGCTTTTTGTAAGTGTTCTATTACAAATGAATACACTTAATTGTTTCCCGAGCGGCTACTTGATATAGCAATTAATCGAGAGATAAACTGCTCAGGTGTTTTCGTAGAATCGTTAAAGAAGCGATAAAGCTCCTCAATTATGGCGTTCTGAACAATAGGAGCGACAGCCATCGAGTCCGTCATACTGGGTACTAGAGCGTCATTTTTTTCGGATACATCGAAGTCTTGTCGAGATTGTTGCGAACAGATATTAAAATCATTTAATGGTATATCTCCTCGGGCAGGAATAGACCCTTTCTTTTTACTAAATTCTTTCTGAAACAAAGCGCTAGACAACGTTTTACCAAGACCATCCGTATCTGATTTCTGAAATCCAAAACTCTGGTTAAATATTACAAAGCTATCCATATTGTATATATAAACCCCCTCAGTTTGAGGCGATACAAAGCAAGAAATATGATCAGGTATTTGCGCGTCATCAGAAATTAATTCACCTATAACCCAATCACCCAATATTTGGAAAGCGGCTTCATTATTAATTAACTCATTGGTTGCTTCATCCCAACGTTGCTTAGTCAGGCTATCTTTAGTGATATCCCCGATTTGACGAAACACATTAAGAATGTCGACCATTTCTTGACTATTTAGTGCGTCAGGAGACATCTCTACTAAGGCTTTTTGATAATAATCTTGTCCTCCTATCCCAAGGGCAATGTTTTCAAATAACATCGATATTTGCCATGGAGAGTTCCCCAGCGCGAGCGGTTTAATCTCTTTTGTTTTAAGAACTTTTAACGCCGCAATAAACTCCGACCACGTTTGTGGTACCTCTAAACCCGCCTTCGCCAATACCAAGTTATTAACCCACATCCAATTTACGCGATGGATGGTAATGGGTACAGCAACATACTCACCCTTAAACTTATTGATGTTTCGTGCCGTGGGTAGCATTACTTCATCCCACTGTTCAACTTGAGCGACGGTGTCTAATGAGGATAAAAAACCCAGTTTAGCCCATGATTTAATCGCCATGCCTTCAATTTGCGCAAGCGTTGGTGGGTTTCCGGCTATCGCCCTTGCTTGCAATACCGCCATAGCGGTATCGCCGCCGCCCCCTTTGACCGGTGTACTCTTCCATATGTGGTCTTGAGCGACTAATGCATCTTCCATCACTTTTAGCGCGGCGACCTCTCCCTTTGATGTCCACCAGTGAAGGAATTCTACTTCCTTAGATTGCGACTCAAAACTGAGTAGCGCGATACAAATCATTAATAATTTCATTCTTAATCTCTACTTAGTGTTAAGCAGACCTCAAAAGTTTGGCTTTCTAGTTGGTTAATGAGTACGATATCTCCACCGTGGGCCCTAGCGATACTCCGTGCGATGGTTAAACCTAACCCACTGCCACTGCTATCAGAGGTTTCTCTAAAATAGGGTTCAAATACCTTCTCCGTTAGTTTTTTATCGATTCCCGGCCCTCTATCGACAAATGAAATGACTACTTTTTCGGGGCTATCTTTCACTGTAATTGAAACGAATTTTCCATATTTAATGCCGTTATCTACTAGATTCTGAATACAGCGTTTAATGGCTAACGGTTTACCGTAATACAGCTTTACATTGGACCCATTTACCGTTACTTTTTTCGCATAGCGATTATATAATTCTGTACTCGTGCCCAGTATTTCTATTATGTCTATCGCCTCAATTTCTTCATGAATATCCGTATCCCGAATACACTGAAGTGCCCCCTTGACCATCAAATCAATTTCATTAGTGAGTTTTTCAAATTTCGCTCGTGTATCGTCATCTTCTAGCATTTCTGTCCGCAGTTTTAAGCACGCTAGTGGCGTTTTTAAATCATGCGAAATAGCGCCAAATAACATTTCTCGTTCTCGTAAATACGATTTCACACGACGATTCATTTTATTAAAAGCGTGCACGGCGGCCTTAAGTTCCGAACTTCCCTCTTCCTTGACTTCAGGAATAGAAAGCTTGTTACCCATTAACGTTGCGGCTTTTGCTAGGTTTTTGATTGGTCTGAGTTCTGATCGCACAACAAGCCAAGTAAAAACAAGCAATATGATGGCGGATAATGCCAAAAAGAAAAGCTGCTTACTGTCCATAAATGAGCTTTCAAGATTGACATAAGGAGCTGGTAATACCGCCGCCAAATAAAACCATTCCTGCGGTGATACTTCAATTTGGATCACCAATATCGGCGGACTAATTTCGCCAAAAGACAAGCTATAGTGAGCCCAAAGTAATGGTAACTCGTCTATGCTAATACCGGTGCTAAATACCTTAAGTTCCTCTCTGGTGGTAAACTCAACAACAATATTATTGTCACTACCAAGCTCCTGATTCAATACCCTTTTCGCTTCATTTAGTACGAGTTGCTTTCTTGAAGAATCCGCTATTGGGACGACCGGTAATTCCCGGTTATTTAGCGACACGAAGAATCGCGTCCCCCCCATACTTCTCAATTGATCGAGTACGAGATGTCGGTAATCCAGAGGAAGTGTGCTAAAAAAAGAGATGGTGGATGAAGCGCTTAACACTAAGCTGCGTACCGTGCTTTTTAATCCTTGCTCTTCATTCTCAGAGCTGTGAGAGAACCATATTAAACCAGCAAGTAATTGTGATGCGATGATAACAATAAGTAGCATAGTGCTGGTACGTGCGGCTAAAGATTGAGGGACAAACCTCTTAAGTTTCATGCAACGTTTCCACCGCTAGCATATAACCTTTATTACGAACGGTAATGATGGTATTTCTCTGTTTATCATCTAAGTGGTGGCGTAACCGGCTGATCTGCACATCAATCCCTCTTTCTAACGGTTCAGAATCTCGCCCCCATATCGCCTGTGCAATTGCGTCTCTAGAAAGTATCTCATTGGGTTGACGTAAAAAAAGAGCAAGTAGAGAAAAGTCCGCACCAGAAAGCTGTTTTGCTGGTTTATCATGGCACAATAATTGGCGAGTGATTGTATCTAGCGTCCAACCAGAAAAGGTGACCTTTCTAGAAAATGGGGCTTCTGGGCTGTGGGTCGCCCGCCTCAAGATAGCTTTTATTCTCGCAAGAAGCTCTCGGGGGCTAAATGACTTGGTGATATAATCATCGGCGCCCATTTCTAATCCAGCGACACGATCAGCCTCTTCTGTTACTGCTGTTAGCATGATAATTGGCACACTAGAGTTACGTCGAATTTGTGAGCACAACGTAAATCCATCATCTCCAGGCATCATGATATCCAGTATGATCAAATTTGGCTCATGGGTTTCAAGTACACGCCACATGTCTTCGCCATCGCTAGCCGTGAGTACAGTGAAATTGCTACGCCCCAGATATTCACTAAGAGCATCTCTTAATTCCTTATTATCATCGACGACCAATATAGTTTTATTGTTCAATTCTAAGCGCCTTTACTTAATAACGATTTCAATGATAATTTCGATCTTAACTATGTATCCATTTGACAAAAATCACAATAGTCGTGTTCTCTATTTGACCACTTTCCCCTGTTATTTTTGTAAGTAACCACTTACAAATTAATTACCAATAGCAACCTTCGCCAATACCCAATGACTTAATATCAATCGTGATCAATTTATGGACAACATTAATAATTATCGAGTTCGCACAGATATCAAACATATCGTTATTAACTAATTAAATTAAAAGATTGAAGGGTACTAATTATGAGGCTGATTCCGCTTGAAAGTAGTTCAAATGTGGGTATTTGGAGTGCTCACCACATAGTAAAAAGAATAAAAGCATTTAAGCCAACAGAGGGCAATCCATTTGTACTTGGATTACCCACAGGTAGTACACCATTGTCTACCTACCAAGAGTTGGTAAAACTGCACAAACACGGAGAGGTTAGCTTCAAAAACGTGGTTACTTTTAATATGGATGAATACGTAGGCATTAACCCTGAACATCCCGAGTCTTATCGTTCTTTTATGTATAAGCATTTTTTTGACCATATCGATATCCAAGAAAAAAATATCAACCTTCTTAATGGTAATGCCAAAGATTTAGTCAAGGAATGTCAGGATTATGAAAAAAAAATAGTGTCGTATGGAAAGATACATTTGTTCATGGGTGGTGTGGGTAGTGATGGTCATATTGCCTTTAATGAACCCGCATCTTCTCTTTCATCTCGAACACGAGTAAAAGTGCTCACAGAGGAAACTCGTCGAGCAAACTCTCGTTTTTTTAACCACGCGATTGATCAGGTGCCTAAAAACGCGATGACGATCGGTGTCGGAACGTTACTAGATGCAAAAGAGGTGATGATACTTGCTATTGGCCATGGTAAGTCACAAGCCGTACAAGCCGCTGTTGAAGGTGCAATAAACCACCTTTGGACAGTAAGTGCACTTCAACTGCATCCAAAATCTGTCATTGTTTGTGATGAAGAAGCAACCTATGATCTTAAAGTGAAAACCTTAAAATATTTCACAGAATTAGAGCAGAATAACGCAGAATAAGCAGCTATTTAACCCTTCCTTACGACCACACTCATTCTCTACCAGTCTGTATTTAGTGTGGTCATATGCCGAATACACTAATTGCGGCCTATATCCCTAGCATACAGAACATTTCATCGCCTTATTCGCGGAAAAATGACAATAACAGTACTAGCAGGAATGACACCTTCAAATTGAAGTGTATGTTCCTTTATTTACTGTCTTTTTTACTATTTGGTCTCACCATCCCGGTGCGACTCGCACCACTTTACACAAAAAACCTAAAGTAATTCCTTTTAACCCATTGAATTTAAAATTCTTTATACTTGGCATCATCCCTGCTTACTACTTAAAAGCCAAAACAAAGTAAGGGGACTTCTATGTTTGTATTCATCACTGTTTTATTATCGCTTTTTATCTGTTTAGTCATGCTATCTCTCTCATCAAAGCGCAAATCAAGCTATCAACAAAAATACGACCTCATCACTGATTTAAGAAATATCGTAACGTCATGTCGGCAGCATCGCAGTGCTAGTCATTATCTTCTCTACTACGGTAATCCCAAAAGCCATGAAATTCTTCTACTAGAAAAAGGCATGTCTACCACAACAAAGACACTGATAAGCAAAGCCCATTTCGATAATAAACCCATCTATCGAATACTGTTTTCAAAATTAACCAATTTGATTGATGAATGGGAACATATGACAATCAGTCAGAATCAGATGAGCCACGGGAGAGTGATTCGGCACTGCTTATTTTTGATTGATGAGGTCATTCTTGCATGGCTAGTCGAGTCTCAACGCGTTGACTTGGTAGACGAATATAACCTGAGCTGGCATCAGATAAATGATAGCTTGGAGTCATTGACTCAATTTAGAGTAACCATACAAGATGTAAATACAGACAACGGCATTGCAAAGCTGAACCCTCACGCGAAGTTAATGGTCAATCGACTCAATCAACTCGCACTTATTAATCCTTTAGCCATTGCTTCACCTGCCTGCTCACTACTTTGCAGACAGCTAGAAGGCATGTCCGAATCAAAGGAGCTCGAATTCACACAAGAACAACTTTACAAAATATCGACAGATGCATCTCTTGTCATCTTCAACACCTATGATTTTTTACTCTCAAATATTACTGAGTCTATCTATGTACCTTTACCTAAACTCGCGGTTTCTATTTAACCTCAATATTTGTGAAATTAAGAGTAATGTCTACTCGGCAAACACACTGCAATAAGCGCTGACATGATTCAATTTGCAAATGGTGAATGTAAAAACTACGCTTTCATAACGTGCTACACCTTCACTTCACATACGCAAGGAATAATACAATGACACTTAAGACTCTAGGACTAATAGTGTTTTTTTTCATAACATCAACCGCTTATGCTGAAAATGGATTGATAAGTGTCAAGAGTACATTCGATGTCAATACCACGACGGATCGACTGGAAAACGCTTTGAAGGCAAAAGGCATGACTGTTTTTTCACGCATACACCATTCTGATGCGGCCATGAAAATTGGCATCACCATTCGTCCTACTCAACTTCTTATTTTTGGTAACCCTAAGGTCGGTTCTCCTTTAATCGCCTGCAAACAAAGCATCGCGATTGACTTGCCTCAAAAGGCACTCATTAGTCAAGACGAAAACAATGTCGTCTGGCTTACCTATAACGATCCAAAATACCTCGCTGCACGCCATAACGTTTCGGAATGTAAAGATAACATTATGAAAATCGAAAAAGCGTTGGCTAATTTTGCTCAGAAAGCAACGCAGCCTTAAATCAAGAGAGCGCCGATGTGACGAAAACATAGCGACCCCATTGGCGTTTTCAACTAAACCTTGTATCTGTAGATATTGAGACTATTCATCACCAACATCTTTGGACATGTTAATACCCGTTATTGCAAAACCAACGTCCTGATACAGTTTTAGAGCACGCTTGTTTTGATATGCTACTCTTAACTTTATCTGCTTAATACCAACAGAATATAATTGTCTTTCTAACGCTGATATTGCTTGCTTACCAAGACCTTTGCCTCTGTACTCACCAGCAATGAAAAAATCGTAAATAAAGGTCGATTCGTCCGCAATATTGATTGAGTGCCATAGATACCCAACTAAGCATGACGTGCCGTTAATATCGGCATCAATACATAGCAATGATTGGTTATTATTGTCTAACCCTGTGGGGAAGTTTTTATTTAGATCTTTTTTGGCTAGTTCAATGGAGACATCCATCGAATGACCATAATTGAGCGCAATTTCTTGACTATAATCGTCAATGAAGTACTCGCAATATGCTGGGTATTCTTCTTGACGCATTTCCCTAAGTACCACCATTTTTCTTTCCTTAAGCGATGAATTCATTTTTGAGAAAATTGGGACGCATATTCCGTCAGTCAACATGAAACGTCATAATGATTGAGTTTCATACTAATCCAACGTTAATGTAAGCCTAAGCATATCAACATGTCGGAGGCCATTCTCGTATATTGGTTTATCATAATTGTCGATAAAGTAATTCTTAATGACACCATCGACCCTAAATCCTAACCGCTGATAGAAAGCCAATTGATATCCAAACGTACCCGTACCTAGACATATTTCTATAACGCCTAGTTTCGCTAAGTTATCGACAACATGTTTTAACAACCCTGCTCCAATGCCCCTGTTCTGAGCCTTTGGAAATACAGCAATATTGCAGATTTCTGATTTACTGCTCGCGAGTGATTTAACCACGCAAACCCCCATCATCTTGCCTTGCTCATACGCCGCAAAACACAGTGACCCAGAAAAGTATTTACTAATACTCAACTCTGAAGGGTCCGCTTCCAATAGCAAATTCATAGGTACTGAGCAAGTATCAATTTGTCTGTATTCCACCATGTAAGGACACCTAAACGTCACTCTTCTATCAACATACGCATGAATTACTTTGCATAGAAAGATTCTAGTGTTTTCGTCACCCGTTTAAAACTGATACCAAATATCTTTGACGACAGGCAACACCGACCCCACCAACAGAAGCGACATCGTGATGTTAAACCAACGTAAGTAAGCCGCATTATCTAAGAATTGACGTAACATGGACCCAAACATCAACCAGATACCAACACAGGGAAAAGAAATAATAAAAAAGGTGGTTGCTATCGTCATATTCTGTGAGAAAAAGCTTTCTCCCATTGTGGTAAATGCTGATATAGCCCCAATGGATACGACCCAAGCTTTAGCATTCACCCATTGAAACAAAGCACCTTTTATGAACCCTATCGGCTTAACTTGCTGGTTAGTTACCCCTACGTTACTGGACCTAGCAATCAACCACGCCAAATAAAGCAAGTAGGCGGTACCAATAATTTTAATGATCAAACTTAATTGAGGGAATAATGTAAATAACTGACCAAAACCCAGCCCGACCAACAATAACATCGCAGTAAAACCGACACAAATCCCTATAAGCAATGGCATACTTCTGCGTATACCAAAGTTAAGTCCAGACGTCATCACCATGATATTATTTGGACCTGGTGTGACTGATGATGAAATTGCAAATAGTGCAACCGATATCAAGTAATCCAAGTTTTGTCTCCCTTAATGTTATTATGTGATTTCGAGTGGTTCTTAAACCAAGGTTTACCTTCAATATAGCCAACAACTATACATTATACTGAACGAGTGGTTTTTATATTGAACGATCATTTTTAGTTTGTCAAAAAATTCGATCGTATTATATAATGAACAAGCTATTCATAGAGAAGACGTCCATTCATCATGACCAAAAATAAACCACCTATCGCGCAAATCGCCGCAACATTGAATGCTGAAAGACGGCGTTCAAATCTCAGCATCGCCGAAGTCGCCCGACGTGCAAATATCGCCAAGTCAACCTTGTCTCAACTAGAAAATGGGGTCGGTAACCCAAGTATCGAAACGTTATGGTCCATCTGTGTAGTACTGGATATTCCCTTCTCGCGTCTAATCGAGACGCCAAAACCAAAAACAAATATCATTCGCCAAGGTGAAGGGGTATCTGTACTTACTGAACGCAAAGACTATCAAGCGACTCTGCTGGCTGCATGTCCACCTAATAGCCGTCGTGATATCTACTGGATCGAAGTCAGTCCAGGAGAACCTGTTTACTCGAAGCCGCACAACTCAGGAGTGATAGAACACGTAATTATCACCAAAGGACGAGCAAAACTTGGTTTAATATCAGAATCTTACGAGCTAAATAAAGGCGACTATATTTGCTACCCCGGAGACTTGCCGCACGTATTTGAAGCGCTTCAAGAAGGCACTTCCGCCATCTTAATTTCGGAATACCGCTGAGCCATTTAAAAGCCTAGAGCTTTCTAGGATTGAGTGGCATCGAATAACAATAGTGTTTTCCAATTAATTATCTTGACTACTCGCTCTCTGTAAATACAATACGCATACGAAACATGTATGGAACATATATAAAATGGGTATTGTAAAGATTTCCGAAGAACTTCATGAAGAGATAAGAAAAGCAAGTTCTGTTATGTCACGCTCTATCAATTCACAAGCCGAATTCTGGATAAAAATTGGTATGTTAGCCGAGCTTCATCCACAACTGTCTTTCAATCAAATAGTCGCAGATCTTATGAAGTCAGCCGATGTATCGGCAACGAAAATAACGGTAATGGAAGGAAGTACCAATGAATAAGAGCGTTAATATCAAATCTGCTTCTGAAATTGAGTTGATGCGCAATGCCGGGAAATTACTTGCGCAGGTCTTTCATATGTTGGACTCATACGTAAAACCGGGGTTATCAACCATGGACATTAACAACAAAGTTGAAGACTTTATTGTTAATGAGCTGAACGCTAGACCAGCAAGCAAAGGTCAATATGACTATCAGTATGTTTTGAACTCGTCGATTAATGAAGTCGTGTGTCATGGTGTCCCCAACACAAATCAAATATTAAAAATCAAAGACATTATTAACCTAGATATTACTTTGGAAAAAGAAGGGTTTATTGCTGACTCCAGCAAAATGTATGTCATGTCAGAAGCCAATCCTTTAGCTAAAAAGTTGGTTGACGTCACGTATAACGCTATGTGGGCTGGAATTAAACAAGTCAAACCTGGTGCTAGACTTGGAGATATAGGTCATGCTATCCAGAAACACGCTGAGAGCTATGGCTACAGTATCGTAAAAGAATATTGCGGCCACGGTATTGGTCGAGAAATGCATGAAGAGCCACACGTGCTTCACTACGGATCGCGAGGAAAAGGTCTTAAGCTAGAAGAAGGGATGGTGTTTACGATAGAGCCCATGGTTAACCAAGGTACTGCAAAAATCAAAACAAAAAAAGATGGCTGGACGGTCATTACACGAGACAGAAAATTATCAGCTCAATCAGAACATACTATTTTAGTTACAACATCTGGGTATGAAGTACTTACACTACGCGAAGATGAAAAACACAATCATCACTAATTCATAACCCATTAATGCAAGGCGTAAACACAGAGGGTATGGTTTATTACTGACTAAGTGAGGTAAAGCGATAAACACTTACTTGTTATGTGTTAATAAGTAGAGCCATCCTTATGTAGAATAGACCAAGACCCATTTATTTCTTGAGTTAACGCTAGATCATCGTCCGGATACTTTACGCTTTCGTTAGGGCTTCTATCACCAACTTCGATAAATATGACGTCCTCTGACGTATTGTTCACTAGTTGGTGCCCGACACCACTATTAGCTTTAAAACCCATGCAGTCACCAGGGTTCATTTGAATTTCATCTTCACCATAAATGAGCGTTGGGTTGCCCGCAATGACATAGATAAACTCATCCTGCATTACGTGGTGATGCTTTAGTGCAGACATCGAATTTGGCGCTAAAACCGTATAATTCACGCCAAAGTTTTCTAACTGAAAAAAGTCACCTAACTTTCGCTTAGTACGATCCTTTACTCTATCTGCAAACGGTTCCGGATAAATTGATTTCGACATATTTACTGGAACGAGCTCAACGTTTATTGGGGATATTTTTTTCATTCTTTTCACTCTCTATACAAGTAACAACGTAACCATCGATATGAACACACTTTGCCAAATACATACTCAGTATTTATCGTGATGATATTTATTGCAAACGATAGCCTTCTTCTCGTCAATTCATGATGATAAAAATCAGCTTATTTGAATTTCAAATGACAGACACTTTACTGATTTTAATCATTTTATTACAAAATTTCTTGCTGTAGTGCGTATACTAATAGGCAACAATTAAACACAACAGAGTAAGATAAAATGAATAATCGCGCACTAGGTAGACTTTTTCTTCTCAGTTCACTCGCTATAGTCGGCTGTTCTACTACCGAGAACATGCCTAATAAAACATCATCTTCTAGCCTATCAGCTAGCGCCAGTGAAAACACGATCGCCACTTGGGTAGATACCAACATTCTGGCACCGGAAGGCCTTTCCTTAGCACAAGACAAAGTACGTTACCTAACAGGTAGCGCCGATCTGAATGGCGATGGCATCGCCGAACATATCGTCTTAATGCAAGATCTCTATTTCTGTGGCAGCGGTGGTTGCACCGCTGTCATGTTTGATAATGAGGGCAACGTCATCAACCGAATGACTGTGGTGAAAACCCCTGTCGTTTTGGCGGACAGTTATCGCAACGGTTGGCAGGACTTTATAGTGTGGAGCAACAGCGCTCATCGCTTGATGAGCTACAACGGCGAATCCTACCCTAGCAACCCTTCACTCGAACCAACCGCAAACAGAGACGCAAATAGGCAATCGGCTATCGCTAACGTAATGGCGACAGAGCTATACCAGCAAGACGGCTACGACATTATGCCCTCAGAAGCGAAGGAGCTATGGACACCCGTCAACGTGTACCATTTCAGTTTCAAACACTATGGTGATCCAGACAGTATTTACCAGGCGGCAGTGGATATGACGAATGGCGATGTTGATATTGAGGCGGTTGCGTTACCGCAATAGCTCATCATCTTATGGTTGGAATATCCGCGCATGAGAAGAACGATTGTTAGCAATGATTGTGGAACAGAAAAGGAGTAAAGAATGAGCCGAGTTTATCCTCTAACAATAATCGCGAGCCTAATAATAAGTTCTAATACACAGGCTTTCTCGCGCTCTGATATGATCTTAACAAATGCAAGGATTTACGGTCACGAGAATGCCAATACGATCGTCATTCGCGATGGTGACATTGCTTTTGTTGGTCAAAAACAATCAATGGATGTATATCGTAATAAAAACACTACCGTTCTCGATCTTGAACAAGCCTATGTATTACCAGGCTTCATTGATAATCATAACCATGTGTTTGAGGCGGCTTCAGAAGTCGGCGGTAATTGCGAGCTAGGTATGGATGCATCACTTGAAGAGCAGATTCCCTATCTAACCGCATGTAAAAAACTCGAATCGAATAGCTGGCTGATGGGGTATGGCTTTTCTTTAGAGGCCATCTTGAATGAGGATAGTCACAGCACGCCATTAGACGTAATTGATCGTATTTTTCCGACACAACCTGTCGTACTTATGGAGCAAACCTCACACTCAATGTGGGTTAACTCCGCAGCGCTCAATTTAGCGGGTATCACCAAAAATTCTCCCGAGCCCCAGGGTGGAAAATTTCTTAAAGACAAAAACAGTGGTGAACTGAATGGCATTCTATTTGATAACGCTGGCGATATCGTCATGGAGATGGCTTGGAATAACTTAGAGAATCGATTCGACCAAAGCTACGAAGGTTTAATGATTGGTCTTGAAGAAGCTTCAGCACATGGCATTACCACCATTGGGGATGGGCGACTTTATTGGAAACGCGGATGGTATGACGTATGGCAACAAGCCGAGAAAAACGGAGACTTAACCGCCCGAGTTTCTCTGCGTCCTTGGATCTACCCTACGGACTCGATGGCACCCCAGTTGGCATTTTTAAAGAAAATACATTCGAACGATAATTCGCGTTTGTTATTAGTAGACCAAGTGAAAATGTATAGCGATGGCATCATTATAAATGGCACGGCAAAAACGTTAGCACCATATTTAAGTACCTATATTCCAGACGAGCCTTATGGCATCAACTATATTCCACCACATCAAATGAAAACTTGGTTGGATGCCCTGAATAACATTGGTTACAGCGCCCATATCCATGCAATTGGTGACGGTGCAGTTCGTGAATCACTGAATGCCATCGAACATGCTCGTAATCAAGGTTCAAAAAAACCATATACGCTTACGCATGTTGAATTAGTGAACTCAAAAGACGTTCCTCGTTTCGCGAAACTCGATGTGACCGCCGATTTCCAAGTAGGATCTGAATACGTGGCACTACATGATCACCAATGGGCCGAAGCCTTCATAGGGGTTAAGCGGACACATTCATTGATGAATCCAAAAGCCATATTCAATACCGGTGCTAATATTACGTTAAGTAGCGACTGGAATGTAAATGAAATCAACCCATTAGTTGGTATTGCAAATAGTCTAAAAATGGATAGTACGGGCTTGCCAAACGTGCATTCCGCCATAAATGCCTACACAATTAATGCGGCCAAAAGTTTAGGGATCAGTGATATTACAGGTTCGATAGCCGTTGGCAAATCAGCTGACTTAGTCGTTTTAGAGAAAGATATTACCCGTTTACCGGCCAATGATATTGCACAGACAGAAATCTTAATGACAATATTACAAGGTGATATCGTCTTTGGTTTAGAATCACTGCCTAAATCGGAAATATAATCTCAAAATGCATTTATGCCCCAAAACTAACTTATTGGCATAATTTTTAGACGTTTGATTAAAACACCATTGCGTGATCAACTAGGAACCGACCGTTTTTGTGTATTAACACAATCTCAGCGACAAACTCGCCTTCAGCTTTTGTGCAGAATTGTTTCCAAATAATTGCCGCCGAATCAGGTCTTCTGAATACGGCAACGGACTCTCTATGCTTCCAAAAACCTTTTTCAGACTGGTATTTAGCGCACACTCTTTCAAGGTGTTCTTCCGTTACTATTGCTTTTGCACGATCAGTGAAATCCTGAACATGTTTAGCATGATCAATATCCGTTGATGCTTGCATCAAATTATCCATAATGGGGTTTGCAATATCTAGTATCTCTTTTTCAGTCATTTCCTGAAAGTTCATCTTACTTCCTCAATAACGCTAACATTTGTATATTACGCATGCGCGATTAATTGGCAAATAGTACATACTCAATTAGTAAATTTATTATTAACTATTTTCTGACTCTCAGTCATTACTCGACACTCGTTAACTCTAAGCAGTTAGACTCTATTGCTCTAGCTGGTTTTTGAAAGTAGTCACCTTGCATATATAATGATCCGAATTCACGTAAAAATTCAGCTTGCTCCTTTGTCTCAACACCTTCAGCCACAACGTCAACATCAAGAATTCGAGCTAACTTAATAATTGTCCTATATATTCCATTGCTTTTCTTATCTCTCAGCGCATCGACTAAGAAAGATCGATCGATTTTCAACCTATCAACGTGTAACTGTTTTAAGCGATATAACGACGAGTACCCAATACCAAAATCATCAATCATAATTTTGACACCGTACTCTCTGAGTTGTTTAATTTTACGAATCGACCCTTCAAAGTTTGTTATTATCGAACTTTCGGTAATCTCAAGCTCTAGGTTTACTGGGTCAAAGCCGTATTTTTTGGTTAATGCCTCGACGCTTGTGACGAACTCAGGTTCAAGAAACTGCTTGGCGGATACGTTAATAGCCAAAAATTGAAGGTTTTTAAGCAAGGTTTTACTTTCTTTAAATGTTGTTTTCATTACCCATTGCGAAATGATATGGCTCAATCCAATCTCTTCCCCTAACTTAACAATCACTTCAGGCTTCACCATCTGCCCATCTAACTTCCAGCGGATCAATGCCTCATAACCTTGTATTACGCCAAATTCATTACAAATAGGCTGGTAAGCCATATATAACTCATCATTCTTTAGTGCATGCTTAAGACTTAAAGATAACTTATTCCGTTCAGCAATTTCTTCGCCTAGGTTTTTCGTATAAAAACAAACGTTGCCAGTCCCAATACGTTTTGCCTCATACATTGCTATATCTGCTGCGCCAAGCAAACCTTGAGAAGAATCACCATCTTGGGGGTAGATGGCAACGCCTATACTAAAGTTCGTACTGACTGCGTTATTCCCTAAAAGAAAAACATCATCCTGACACCGCTGAATGCGTTCAACCAAAGAAACGATATTCGTATCCTTCCCGGAAATTTCGGCAACAATCAAAAACTCATCGCCTCCTAGTCGGGCAACAATCTCACCGCCTCTACTGTACTGATTCAGTTTTTGACTAACCAACATGATCAATTGGTCACCAGCATCATGACCATATCTATCATTGATGCCTTTGAAATTATCAAAGTCTAAAAAGATCACAGCAACACTATGCGAAAACTGACTCGCTTTAGCCAATTGTTGTTCAAGATAGTACATTGCCAGATTTCGATTGGGTAACTCGGTTAAGGCGTCATAGTACGCACTTCGAGTAATATCCTGATTGAGCGTTCTGATGTCCAACCATCGCCTTGCACCATAAATAACCGAGACAATAGCGAGCCATAAAACACCGAATATAATTTCATCAAGTTCCCACTCTTCGTAGTGTCGTGTGAAATTATAAAAAGATTCTACTAACTCAGTATTTGACGAAGAGGACAAATAAATTAGAAATATGACAATAAAACCGCCAATCAAAAACTCATCGCGTGCTCGTTTTTTGATTCGAATACTCGTTGGTGTTTCTAGTAACTTATTATCTTTTCCCACGCCCTATCCTCATGCCTAAGAAACACTAGAAGATTACACTCCAACAATATACATCTCATTTATACAAATTATATATTAGTCAATAAGAAGAGTTTGCACAAACTGATGAATAACCAATCAACACACCTCTAAGAATTTAGTCGGCCTAGTATGACGACCACATCCAACAAATGCAGAGCAATAGACAATCAAAAAAGCCAACAGATCGAGACCTGTTGGCTTTTCAAATTCTAAAACAACGGGATATTAGTCGTTGTTGTTATCGCGGGCATCGAAATGATAATCAACATTGACGATAGCGCGATAAGATATTTCACCGCGAGCTTCTGAGAACTCTTCAATAGTCACAACTGTGTCGTCAAGCTTAAGATTAGAGACGGTATTTTCTCCAATGGGTGCCAATTTGAAGCGCAATTCTGAATTGGTCGCTGTTTTTAGTGCATCTACGTAATCAAACCCTGCTTCATACGCGGCGGCTTTTGAAGAGAAACCGGCTGTTGAAAGGTTTGCCTCGCTATACACCGTTTGAGTGCCTGCAAAGGCGGTAACGCTAACGAGGAGAGTGGCGGCTAGAACGGTTAATTTTTTCATCTTATTTACCCTTAAAGTGTCTGTTAAAAATGAGTGACTACTTGTTGGGGTTACTGCCCCTCTCACTCGATGACGCTATTATTCACTATTTACATGTGATGTACATCACACATATTCACCATTCATTATGGGTAATTTGGCATCAATAGAATGAAAGCTTTTGGAGACTAGTTAGTTAAGGATATATAACCAGTTTTCAGAGTCTTTGTCCCAATCAAGTAACCGAGATTCAAATTTGGCTTTGATTTCTTGTGAGTTTGGCAGATAAAAACATAAACCAATGACTTCAGGTTTAGTGTGTATTAGACGGAATAGATCCCCATCCTCTTTTATTATCTGAACCATCTCGAGACGCTCTGAAACTAACGGCATTTTTATCCTCTTAACCTATTCATTAGACAAATAAGCTCGCATCAACCGATCAAGACGTTTCTGTTTATAACTATTATGTATCTATTTTTCGATACTCACTTGGCGTCATCTTAGTTACCCGAAAAAACTCTCGGTTAAAATTTGATTTAGTTTGAAACCCTGAATTCATAAACACTTGCGTAATCGTATTGTCGGTATCGGTGAGCTCTTGTTTCGCATGCTCAATTCTATATTCATTAATCAATTTCGATATGTTCTTTCGATGAACCATATTCACTGCGATTGAAATCTGTTTAGCCGGAATACCCAGCTTCCTAGACAGCCTCGAAAGGGTTAAATCTGGGTCTAGATAGATGGCCTTATCTCGAATTTTCTTATCTAATAACTCTACTATTTCATTTATTCTCTCATCTGCAATTAATGGCGGCGGTGCTTTTTTGTCGTCTATACCGCCGAGTTTTGATGTTGCTTCAGCTAAAGGCGTATTAACGCCAACAATCACCACTGCAAACGACAACACAGGCAACAAAACTAGGTGACCAACTGTCAAAATATATTGTGAATATCGACCTTGGTTGAAAGAAAAATCCAGAGATAACAACATATCAATAAGCGCCGAAAACAATAACATCCAACCTGCGATTTTCTCCGCTTTTTTGACCCCTTCCCAATTACTCAACGTGACATTAATCAACAATGTATCTTGAGACGAGTACCGCACCAACGTTATGCCATAAAACAGATACGTGCCAGAAAGAAAACCATCTAAAGGTAAACCCAAAACCGGTTGAGTTATGACACTAATCATGACCAGTGTGGGTCCCAATAAATGCAAATATGAAATGGTGTCTAAACCCGAACTCGCACGGGTAAAAGTGTACCAGGCAAAGACAGGAATAAGAGAGGCTAATATTGGTTGAGCGTAACTAAATGCAACCACATCAAACGTCCATCGCAGTCCGACCATTGTTGTTGTAGATGCACACAGAGCTAAAAAAAGGCACACCGTTTTCGCTTGCTTGCCAATTCGCACATACAAATTCACAGCAAGTAAAATAAGCAACATAGAGACAACAAACGGAACGGGAATCGCCAACATAGATAGTCCTGATTAAGCAAAGTAGATTCAACAATAACCTATCAACAGCATATCCGTTTGAATCCACACACTAAAGCATTCCGTTAACAAATACTGGTTTGAGTACGTCCTTAAACCTGTTTAAGGACGTTTTTAGACCCAATCTACACCAAGATAATGTCATCCAACGACAATAAGAGAGGTGGACAAATGGTATTTAACTTGTTTGTGTTTTATCTAAATGCTTGGAGGCGCTATTTTGATTTCTCAGGCTGCACGTCCAGACAGGAATTCTGGATGTTCATGTTGGCTCATTGTTGTGTGACGTTAGTGTTTATATCGGTAGACATCTGGCTGCAAAATTCAGGCTGGTTTGATGTGTCTTATAGCCTAATTAGCTTAACACCTTTGTTAGCGATAGTACTTCGGCGCTTACACGACATAGGACGTTCTGGTTGGTGGAGTTGGGTGTTTATAATTCCTGTTATCGGCCCTTTTTGGCTGATCTACTTATTAAGCCAAAAAGGCACTCCAGCTTATTGCAATGAAAGGGGGACAGAATGAAGTCACTGACTACTTTACTTGCCTTAATGAGTGTATTTGTTATCGCTCAGGCAACCGAAATAGAAAGCTTACCGGAAGGAACGATGGGAATATTAACCGTGAAAAATATGACAGAAGGACAACTACTTTGGATGAAAGGACGGGTTGGAGAAGGTAAATATACAAATGTTGATGTACAGAATCGCCATTGTTCAATTACAGTACCAATAGCGATTGGCGGATTTGCTGAAACTCGATTGGGCATTCACTCGGTACAAGGGCTAACGATTGCTATCACTAACCAAAAATTAAGTGATTCTCTTTTGAGTGGGCAACGAATTCATAGCGAAAACTGGATATTTAGAGCGGCAGTGGAAAATGAACCTGCAGATGGTTATATCATTAGTGGTATAGAACCTACTGAACAGTTTATATTACATTCACGAAAGCGTTGGATATCTTGGTTGTTAGATGACACACCTAGATTAACCTGTTTGTAGATATAAAACATAAGAGGTCGTTATGGTGAATGACTGATGATCAGAACAATGCATCACGAGTGTCGACGGTTATCTCTCCCTATCGACACTGGTGACTGTGCACAATCAACCAATTTAAGAGTCTATAAATTCTCTCAATTGTGTCATCGAAGTTTCGCTGACGACTAGACCGTCAATATAGTACGTAATTAATTGCCCCTGTCTTACTCCAGTTAACACCGACACATCACCATTGTTGTATGTGATCTTCATCTCTAATGTATTATCGTCCACTTGCTTCATTACACCTGTATCAATAATGCGTAAATTAGTCAGCGGATCAACCGGAGCATCCGTCAATGAAGAGTCTAAATCATCATTTATCTTAAAGTCTGTATCTACTTTTGAATCAAATATATGAGGACTGCCATTGAGAGGGTTTTTTCCTGTCCAAAATTCAAGTGAATTAAATATCAAGTAATCGACTGCTATTGATATACCATAAACAGGAGCCATCAATATATTTAACCCGCCTCTAGCGTATCGATTATCAACAACTTTCACATTAAATTCCATTACGTTTGCGGTTACTGCATTACTCCCTACACATCCTGTTATACCAATTAATGAAGACGCCACTGCAGTTGCGATAATAACTTTTTTATATCTATTGCTCATTATAATTCCTTTTAATCAGTTACTTGCATGTATTACTTCCAAAAACTGTACAATTAGAATTACGTTAAGAGATCTAACCAGACAGTTTGAACGATTCAGCAGAACATAGAAGTACCTATCCACATCCGTACATATTAACAAAGGCTCATATTTAACTTAGGATAGATAACCGATCTCCGCAAATGTCAGAAGCCCATCAATGTGTACCATTTCGTAGTGATTTACGAGAAAGTCGCATCTTGAAGTAGGCAGAACTTCCATCGAGGCAGTTACTTTGAAGGCGTTTGTATAGCCCTTTTCTTAAAAAAAACTATCTCAGCCAATCGATATAATCTTTACATAACCTTACAATTATAGTGGTTAATTGGGTGTATAATTTGGTTGAGAAGTTGGCAAAGGAGAAAACCATGAATCGCTATTTTCTATCGATACTACTAGGTTGTCTCACTATTTCTCTGTCAGTTGATGCTATCGGAAGAGGAAATGGAGGAATGGGCATGTCCCAGATGCCTGTATTTTCTGATTTTGATACGAATCAAGACGGACTAATATCTGAGGAAGAGTTTGATTACTTTCAGAAAACAAGGCAAGAGCAGCGTAAATCTGAAGGTCGCCTCTTAAAAAATTCATTTAACAGTGATGATATGTTTGAGCGTATCGACTCAAATGATAATGCATTTATTGACGCAGACGAATTTCAATCTCATCGAGGCGCTATGAGGAATCCCAAATCATAAGCCTCATCTAAGAGAGGTGATCTCTACTGCCTCTCTTTTTAATTGTCATCTCTTTATACAGCAGAATAATTTTCCGTGTTGCCTCATAATGCCCCGCTAATTCATCGTCTTATTATATTGCAATTACTAATGAGTTTCCGCTCGCTACTATTTCGCTAATCAACCTTTTAATCGACTCATTTGATATGAACCCGTAGTTTTTGTCATTTGGGACCTCTTTATTTCTTAGATAGTGTGTAGCGTTGAAGATTGACAGAACTCTTGCATTGGACACACAAGACATTTCGCTTTTGATTTAAGGCAAAAGGCCTTGGCGTGTTCGACCATGAGGCCATGAAAGTATGCGTATTTTGCGCAGTCATCTGTTATTGCATCTTCTATCTTCGCCCTAAACTCATCATAATCTTTCGGTACGTTAAGCCCTACTCTAGAAAATATTCGACGGGTATAAGCATCAATAACGAAAGATGATTTTCCGATGGCATAGACAAGGATAGAGTCAGCGGTTTCACCACCAATGCCTTTTATCGCCATCAGTTCATTTCTCAATTTTTGCTTGTCTTGGCTGCGTACATTCTCGATATCGAACTGATAGTGCTGATACCATTTCGTCATGGCTCTAAGTTTGATTGCTTTTTGGTTGTAGTACCCGCTAGGCCTTATTAATTCTGCAAGCGAACTTTCCGACATAGCCAATATCTTTTTAGGACAGAGTTGACCGTTTAGATTATTTAAGGCTTTTTCTACATTTTTCCAGTTGGTATTTTGAGTCAGAATAGCCCCCACCATTACCTCGTAAGGATTGTCAGAATACCACCACGTAAATTCACCGAAGTGTCCGGCTAATCGCCGAAATACCGTATTGATCAGCTCCAAATCAATCAGCTTGGTTTTGATATCTAACCCAAAGGCATAACCCGTTAACTTGCGATTACTGCCGATGACTCGATGACAAGGGATGATAATCGGCAGCGGGTTTTTATTGTTTGCCATGCCAACGGCACGGCTTGCTTTTCCATCACCTATCTTTTCTGCGACCGCTTTGTAGCTTTCCGTTTGAGCATAAGGAACAGTAGTTAAAGCTTGCCATACCCTTTTTTGAAACTCGGTTCCCTGAGGTGATATTTTAAGATCGAATTGACAACGAATACCGCTAAGATATTCGTTCAATTGCCGTCGTACATCATTAAAGTTATCCGGGTTATGCTGCCAATCTGATGGAATTGAAAAATCTTTGCTTCCGTTATCTATGCAAAGTTGTGTCAGCCCGTTTTTATCGCCAACAACTATTACGCTGCCGATACGGCATTCAAATCTGTCAAAAAACATCGTAGGCACTCCTTAAAACTTGTTACATTTAGCGATTGATGCTCGGGTATTAGTACTCACTTATTTGTTTTTGAATCATAAATCCGGCTTACGTGTACCAGACTTATCAGTTTTAATGTTGGCTTAATAAGCAGTTGAGCACTACCCACGACGAATAGCCAAGTACCACTTTCAACCAATGAAGCGGTGAGAAAGAAAAAACTGCCGATCAAAAACCACACGGCGATCAATAAATCATTTATCGCGCCCAGCATTTCATATCTACGTTGAATAATAATGTGCTTTTGACCTAGATCTAACACCCATTGATTATTACTTGAATTCATACCTATTCCTTGAATATTGACGCAAACCTACATAAAAATATAACGCTTTAACAATGGGTAAAAAACGATTGGCTAAAACGTTAAGGAGCGAAAATATACCACGTTTCCTTGTTCACTAGTCGGTCATGTGTCTAATACAGTTTATAACGTGAATTACCTCTCCCTTTATACGCTTCTTCTGTATTTCAGGTAAACTACACGTATTACTAGGTAACTATGATTTATCGATGCAACAACGGTCATGTCTCAAATGGATGCCTTTTAAATTGATAACATTTAAACTGAATATGTTAAGTAAATTGGTAACCTCGGTTGACTAAAGAATAAAGGAATTTTTTATGGCTATTACATATGAGTTAGTTCGAGACGCAATAATTAATAAAAAGCAGGTTTTTGCCACCTACCAAGGGCATGAAAAAGAAATGTGTCCTCACGTTATAGGCAAAAAAAATGGACGACAGCAGGTCTTGTGTTATCAATTTGGCGGTACTGACAGCAAAGGCATAGTGACTGGTGATTGGAAATGCATCCAAATTGCACTATTAGCAAATGTTAGGACAGTAAATGGTCAATGGCACACTGATAACACTCGCTCTCGACCTCAGAATTGTGTTGATTTAATCGATGTTGAGGTTTCATTGTAAGAACAGGTAACTAATAATATCCGAATAAATGGGCTTACGATAAAGGGCAGCATTTTTCATTTTGATGCTATTTGAAATGAGGACTAAAGAGTAAATATGACACCGTTAGGAATAGTAAATGCGGTTTTGGTTGGTAAAACAGTGCCATTTGCTAAAGGAGTGCAAAGCGCAATAAATAAAAAACCAACGACTGGACGCCAACAGGTTTCAGCATTAGGTATTACTGATGATGAGCAAGGAGATCCACGTTTTCACGGAGGGGTAGAAAAAGCACTTCATATCTATCCGACCGAACATTACCCAGAATGGCGCAAAGAGATCGGGGAGAAACCTGTCCTTAATACTGTCGGTGCTTTTGGCGAAAACATTAGTTCAATCGGTCTAAATGAGTATACGATTTGTCTGGAAGATAAGATTCGTATCGGATCAACGCTTCTTGAAGTATCACAAGGACGAATGCCGTGCTGGAAATTAAACGTGAGATTTGAGCAGCAGGATATGTCGCTTAGACTACAAAACACACTACGAACTGGTTGGTATTTTAGGGTTTTGGAAACAGGAGAGTTAGGAGAAGGTGACGACATTATTCTCTGTGACCGACCTTATCCAGATTGGCCTTTATCGAGAATAATGGGGCTAATTTTTGAAGGCTGTCTAGATGAACAAGAACTCCGACAACTGTTAACTTTGCCTCTAGTTGACTCATGGAGAAAGCTAGTCGAATGTCGCTTAGACAAGCACGTAGTCGAAGATTGGTCTTTACGGTTGTTGGGCTCTAGGGAATGACTTCCTAAATGACCCCCCAGTGCAAGCTAAATAAATAATTCGATGGGCCAGTTTTCGTATATCAACTTGGCCGTCATCGCCATACTCACAGAGATGAACACCGGACGAACAAGCTTAGTACCATACGCAATGACAAACTTACTGCCAATGACAGAGCCTACTATCTGCCCTGCCCCCATAATCAAACCCATTGTGTAGTCTACATGCCCTAATGCAATAAAAAGTATCAGTGACGCCATGTTTCCAACAAGGTTCAAAGGTTTGGTTGCCATTGTCGCTTGTTTAATGGTGTAGCCCAGTAATATCACAAATGCCAACATCCAAAATGACCCCGTTCCGGGACCAAAAAAACCATTATAAAAGCCAATGAGCAGTCCATTCAATACCATAAAACTGGATATAGACAACTTAGCTTCGGATGCATCAGTTGATTTAAGTTTACTTGACGTTATCGAGTAAATCGTAATGCCCGCCATCATAAATGGCAATAGTACCTGTAGCGATTCTTTATCAACTAGACTCACAGCAACGGAACCTGCTATCGCACCTATCGAAGTAAAAATAATCCCTAATATTATTCCTTTCGTTGGAAGCTGTTTACTGAAAATAAACACAAGTGACGTCGTCAATTCACCAATGACGGCTTGAAGTTTGTTCGTGCCAAGAGCAACCATTGGAGGTAGACCCAATAACAATAGACTAGGTATCGTGATAAGCCCACCACCACCCGCAATCGCATCAACGATACCTGCAACTACGGCGATGGTAAATAAAAATGAATAGACCCAATCAGCACTGTGTAACGTTAATAAGTGTTCCATTTCACATCTCGTATGAGGTTTTTGTTTTGATATTTTACAACCGGACAAGATAAAGTTAAATTAATGGCTACTAACTCTATAATTAAGGTTGAACTTAATGGTGACATCTCAAGATATTGAGTTTTTTATTACCATTGCAGCGAGTCGCTCGTTAGCTGCCGCCGCTCGAAAAATGAATGTCACTCCACCAAGTGTCTCTCAACGGTTGCAAAATATTGAAGGTAAACTCGGGGTTAAACTGGTAGAAAGAAATGCTCGTTCAATATCATTGACCAATGAAGGGGAAATCTTTGCTAGAAAAGGACAACTGATCTTGTTGGAATTAGAAAATCTTCAACAAGATATTTCGGACAAGAAGTTAGCCATTTCTGGTGATTTAAAGTTGGTTTCTCCCATTGGCTTTGGAGAGCGGCACATTGGCCCAATCGCAGCGGAATTTCAAAACCAATACCCGTTAACAAAAATCGAACTTAGCCTCTCAGATATCCCTAAGTGGTCAGTGCACAATAGCCCCGATATCATGTTTTACATTGGTCAATTGGATGATTCCTCCCTTAAAAGAGTCGTTTTAGCCAAAAATAGACGGTTTTTACTGGCTTCTCCTCGTTATATCAAGTCCGCGCCGCCATTAGAAACACCGACAGACTTAGGGAATCATCGATGTATTGCACTAAGAGAGAATAATGAAGATGCTACTATGTGGCGTTTCACTGAAGCAATCACTGGTCACGTGAAAAATGTCAGAGTCTCTCCCGTTTTATCAAGTAACGTCAGCCAGGTGACGAAGGATTGGTGCGTTGCTGGACAAGGGATAATTCAACGTTCTGAGTGGGATGTACAGCAAGAACTTGAGAGCGGACAACTAGTACAAGTCCTCCCTTCATACGAACTCGCTACCGCAGACATCGTCGCACTCTTATCTTCAGAGCGCTTTAACCGTTCAAGAAAAGTCACCGCTTTCCTTGATTTTATGCAAGAACGGTTACCAGACAGATTAGAATATTAGTTACCCAACACGGACGGCTTTGTTGCTTGCATCTACCTCCGTTATCCTTTTAAATACCTAACCTGTTAACCCTCACCCTAAGGACTAAGCATGTATCTTGTATTGTATTGCCACAACATCGGTATGACGGATTTTTCATTTTTTGAAACCGAAGATTTCGATAAAGAAGAAGGTTACATCGTTCGAGGTAAATGGCCGAACCAGCAAGCTTTTAGGGACTATTTAAAAACAGAATTTGGTGACATGTCGGAACTTCATCTGCTCGATTTAATCGCCAATGGTCAAGAAGCAGAAAACTACTCACAATCAGATTTAATGCAGTTAGTTTTGCCTTTATCATTAAAAAAATCGTGAGAGAATATCTGCTGTGGATGACATTGCCCTACATGCAAAAAATATTACTCGTTGATTAAGCAAAATCCATTACCGAAAGGGTCAGCACAATGAGCAATAGAACCCCACTCACCGCTCTCTCCTCCCTCATGTAAACCACCCAATTCTAGTATTTTTGAAACACGTTCATTCACATTATTACAAAGAAAGTCTAAATGAACTGGAGTCCAATGACGTTCATAATCACGGACAGCCTTACTCGATACAAGTGGCTTTGATCCGACCTGTTTTTCTTGCAGATATATCTCGGCATTGTCAACAGAAAGAACAGCCATAATAGCGCCTTGATCCCGAACCTTTTTACACCCAAGCGCTTCAACATAGAAAGCTTCTGCCTTCTTCAAATCGGATACATCAATGCTCACTGAAATCTTTATCATCATAAATACTCTAGTCATGGGTAGAACCAATAGACTAGAGTATAACTGTACGTATGTACAGTTATACTCTAGTCTATTCTCTACAAAAGATGCTACTATGTATTAAACCAGTTTCCAGAAAACTAGCTAATGGTCAAGCATATATAAATAAGGGTATTTATCAGACAAATCAGTTTTTAGCGTTTGAATAAACATTTCTGCAGCAGGGGACAAACTGCAATTACTTCGATATATCAACATGATTTGTCTCTGCATCTCTACACCAGAAATATCAAAAGAGCAGAGCTTCCCATCTTCGATTTCCTCCTCAACGAGAAAATTAGACACTATCGCGATACCCGAATTTAACATTACGGATTTTTTTACCGCTTCCATACTTCCTAAAACAATAGTGTTATTGAAATCAATTTTTTCATCACTTGCTCGCTCTAGATTTTGTAAAATGGAACTCTTACTATTGGAGACTAATAAGTTATTCTTTTGTAGATCTTTCAGACTAATTTTACCACTACTCTTCCACTTCCCTATATCGTTGTGATTTGGTGACGCTATCACTGTTAGTTGATCTCTCAAAACCGGTTCAAAACACAATTTTTTGTCATCAATAAGATTAGGTTGCGAGATCAATCCTAACTCTGCTTCTCCCTCAAATGAAATCTCTTGTATTACATCTTTGGCATATTTAATACGAGATTCAATTAACACTCCCGGATATTGCATATGAAAATCCGCTAGTACTTGTGGCAATAGATATATACCCGGAGTATTCGAACTACAAAGTAATAAATTTCCAGTTGATAAACCATTAATGGCCTCCAACTCAATTTTTGATTGGTGTATAGCAACAAGAGCCGATTGGCAATAAGGTAATATTCTTCTACCTGATTCTGTAAGTTCGATATTACGCCCTACTCGATCGAATAGTTGAGCTTTGAAGTAATTTTCCAGATTTTTTAGACGTTGGGATATGGTCGCTTGGGTACAAAAGCAAACATCAGCAGCTTGAGTAAAACTTCTTAATTTTGCGATGGTGACAAATGCTTCTAAATTTTCTATCTTCACTTCTTACTCCATAAACCGAGAGAAAGGCAGCAACATTGCTTTGTTGCTGCCTTTAAATGAACCACATTTATTCTTTAACTAAGCACCTAGTTTGGGAATAACGCCAAGATAATCCATTTGAATATAAAAGAACTCTCGTGCCGTCAAATTATTAAGTGAACCATGGTTAAGATATTTTTCTCCAAAACCATGCAACTCTGTCTTCCGCACATCCGAACCAGCAAAAAAAGTAGGGACTGGGTCACCCGAATGATCACGACGAATACATGGCGTAGAATGATCACTAGTATAACCAACGTAACAATTGTCGAGGTCAATGTTCTTCAATATATACGCAATCATATGATCAAACTTTTCAGCCATTTTTACTTTTACATGAGGTAAATTATCATGGCCTGCTAGATCAGGGGACTTTACATGTAACACTACCCAATCGTACCCTTGCTTTAGTTTTTCAACCGCGACTTTGGCTTTACCTTCGAAATCTGTATCGAACCCAGCAGTAAAGCTTGGTTGATGAAATGTATCCAGCCCTGACATTCTTGCAATACCCAATACCGTTCGGTCCCCTGCAATACAAGCACCAGTAATACCGAATCTTTCCGTCACTTTGGGAGCTTGAATTTCTTTCCCTATGCCACGTAACAAAATCATATTTGCTGGAACTTGTTTGTTTATCTTTCTCGCTTGGTTAACCGGATGCAAGGATAAAACAGCGTAAAACTTCTCACTCAATTCATTAATTAACAGCGCAGTGGTTTGAGCTTCAAGTGAATCATTTAATGGTGTTGATTGAACAACATGATTACCTTCTTTAGCTGTACCAGGATCAGACGTGGTGACATGTTCAGATAAACCCTCACCACGTAAAACCACTGCTACCCGATGGGCGCTAAGTGCTCTTACAATGACTTGAGTACCGTTAGATAGTTTTATTCCATCGACCGACTTGGCAAGTTCATGGGTTCCACTATTAATCCTTTCAGCGCGACGATCCAGTACAACGAATTCGTCATCGATAGTAGAAAAATTACCACGAAAAGCAATATCGCCCGGCAGCATGTCAATTTCGGCCCCGTAAGCCTCTATAGGTCCTCGACCAGTATAAACTTCATAAGGGTCGTAACCAAAGATGGCTAAGTGACCGACATCTGTGCCTACAGGTACACCAGGTTGAATAGGGTGAACATTACCAAATAGACCTTGAGATGCTAGATAAGTCATATTAGGAGTATGTGCGTATTCTAATGGTGTTTTTCCTCCGAGCTGTGGATTAGGTAAGTCACCCATCCCATCAGCAATAAGCAGTAATGCTTGTTTTTTCATCATTGCTCCTTAGTTCGCTGTCACTTTATCAGTGGGAGATTCGGTTTCTAACTTCGATAAAATATCACGGCGCTTCCAAAGCATTGCGACAGACAAAAATATCACCAACGCCCACAATGTCCACTTAATTACAGGAGATGGCGTATATGTACGGATCTTAAATACAACTTCGTCACCAGAAGCGACCTTTTTACGCCTAATTTCTACTATTTTACTGCCACTCTCTTTCCTAATGTCAAAGGTCTTTTTTTTCTTCGATCTTTCAGGTTCAACAACTCCGTACAATTCAGTCTTATTCGGTACACTGAGCTGACCTGAATAATTTGCAATGGTAACAGGGGCTGTATTGGTGAACTCATAAGTGATTTTTTTTACGCCACCTGGTTTACTGTATTTAATTTTTGCTTTCTTTGTTTTATACACATCCTCGACGAATAAGGTCTGCTCTAGAGTGACCTGGCTATTGGAGTCTGAAAACTGATAAGCAATAACGTCTCTTCCGTGAATATTCGTCATCTCAGGTGCGTGTTCCACTTTCCCACGTAATGTTGAATAGGTTCTTATAGAGCTATCTTCATAGCTTGGTAAATAAAGAATACCTTGATCGTTAGTCACACCTGAAACCGTAATGCTAATCGTTCCGTCACGTTCAACAGGTTGAATGATTTCACTGTAACTATGTATCTCGCCCAACTCGTTTGCCTGAAGGCTCATAGCAGTGAAAAGGAGAGAACCTACTGATAGATATTTCATTGTGTTTTTCATGTTATTCCCCTCTCAATTAAGCCGTGATCCCAAGATATGCAAACCATGTGAATGACGCGCCGAACAAGATGCACCATTTCGCCATTAACGTCAGAATACCGTAGAGTAATTGGTTATTTACGGAGAAGTAGCCTGTACTGTAATAAACTAAATTCGCTTTACTGTGCGGTGGCAAAGTGATGGTATCAGCAATAGTAAACGCAGCAGGAAGTGCGAGCATTAGAGGTGCTACACCTGCAGTTTCAGCTAAACCTATTAAAGTAGGAATAAGGATAATGACACGTACTGTTTTACTGGTGAAAACAAAATGACTAAAGCTAGATATCGCAATCACCACACCATAAAGCATGGTAAAACTCATGTTTTGCACACCAAGGCTTGAGAACAAGCCACTTAATGCCCAAGTCGCAACACCCGTTTCACTAAGTGATACACCACAAGCATAAGCCCCTGCGGCAAATATCATTAGATTCCAAGGGATTTTGGCTTCTTTCCAAGTCAATATCCCGATATAAGGCATAAAAAACATCGAAGCAGCAATTACAGCGACCATCACTAAACTAAATTGAAAGCCAAATATATCAAGGTGCCATTTATCTGTTGCCCATAAAGTAATGGTTAACAAAAAGATAGCGGCGGCTTTTTTCTCATCTAACGATACTTTACCTAAATCATTGTATTGTTTTTGGATATGCTTAATTTCGTCCCCACCCGCTTTTGCATCAGTTTTTGGCCTAAATAACATCAAACCGATAAAAAATGAGGCAACTAGAGTCAATATTGCAATTGGTGCCGACGCAACAAACCATTCACCCCAAGAAACTTCAGAACCCGTATATTCTTTAAGCAAGCCAATCGCTAAAATTTGTGGTGCGGTTGCAGTAACAATTGCACTTGTTGAAATGTTATTGGCTTGTAAGCCTTGAATAGCAAGTAATTTTCCTAAGTTTTTATTTTCTTTTTCAACGTTATAAGCTTTAGCAATAAGCAATACAATTGGTAATAACATTGCAGCACGAGCAGTTGTCGAAGGAATGATAAAGGCAATGGTAAAGTTAGCGGCCATTAATGACATCAGAATCGACTTCCAAGTTTTACCAAATCGAGTAATGATAGCTAATGCAATACGCTTAGCGAGCCCACTTTTTTCCATACCAGAGGTAATAATAAACGCTGATACCATCAACCAAATCACACCGTAACCCAATGTTCCAAGTGCATCTTTTTCTGCCCAACCACCTAGTACCGATAGCAATGCAATTGCGAGCATTGATGTTGCATAGTTAGGTAGAGACTCTGTGATCCAAAGAATCAAAGCGAAAAAGAATATCCCAAGAGACATTTTTCCCTCAAAAGTGATTCCGTCGGGTGTTGGTATTGAATAAAACACCATCAGTACGACCATGGCCAAAGGCAGGCCGAGGTAATACATTATTTTTTCTGTTTTACTTTTGCTACTGAGATCTCTTGCAATCGCTATCATCTCTCAGTCTCCTTATTTATTATTCACATTGATTATTCTAGGTTTTCGCCTAGTACGATAGTGTTTCTGCTTTTGAAACGCCTGTCGAAATACTACCGATTGGACTACGTTCGGTTAAATCGAAAGCTGTAATGCAAAGCATTTGAAAAACCGATGTTCGTACATGATCATGGCCCACCTCAAATGTAAGTCATTGTTTTATATTATTAATTACAAACAATTAACTATATGAGAATGAGGGTTTTTAAAGAAAAAGAAGATACATAAATGTGAAGTGGAACCGTTTAAAAAAATAAAAATGAAATTTAGGTCAAATAACAACTATTTATTACAAACGGTTCTCATCGGGATTCATAAGTTAACTTACTATCGTATACCGCTACATATCTAAATTGTTCAAACATCAAAACGATACAAAAATAGAAACTGCTTTCAATATCTGTTTATACGACAAACTGACTCACTAATGCACTTAAGTCCTGAGCTTTGGAGTTAAGTTCACCACTGGCTACTCTGTTCATATTCGCCACATCTGCCGTTTCACTACTGGTATCTGAAATAACGACAACCCTTTGAGATATCTCCTTTCCTACCTGACTCTGTTCTTCGGTAGCGGTTGCTATCAATGCATTCATATCCATGATGGTCGCGATGGCGGCTAAAATTTCTTGTAAGGCAGAACCAGCTTGTGTCGCTTGTTCAACCGTCAACTCACTCTGGCTGTTACTATTATTCATTGCGGACACAGCTTCAGTTGTTGAGACTTTAAGCTCACCGATAACATCACTAATCTCACGAGTACTTTGCTGAGTTCGGCTGGCTAACTGTCGAACCTCATCCGCCACGACCGCAAAACCTCTACCTTGTTCTCCCGCTCTTGCAGCTTCAATAGCCGCATTCAAGGCCAACAGGTTCGTCTGCTCCGCTATTTCTTCAATCACGTTAAGAGATGTCGAGATATTGACTACATTGCTTTCCAGTTTTCCCATTGAAACCGCGGCATCAGTAATGATTTTAGCTAGTGATTCAACCGACACAACAGCTGTATCAACCGTGGTCACCGCTTCTGTCGCTTTATCTTCTGCAATATGAGCGGCCTCGGCTGCATTAACGGCATTGCTTGAAATTTCTTGAGCGGTTGACGTCATCTCTGTCATCGCGGTGGCAACTTGTTCGGTCTCTTCTCTTTGTTGCATGGATAACGTATCGACTTTGTCTGCCCGGCCTCGCATGTTTGACGTTTCTTCGCCGATATCTGTACTTACGTGCGTAACATTTTTGATAATAGATTGGAGGTTGGATACAAATATATTGAAGTTATCACTTAATTTAGCGAATTCTGGAACCTTAAATTGGTCCATACGAGCAGTTAAATCACCTTTACCGCTAGCAAAATCAGCAATCGATGAGTCAAACTGATAAAGAGGCTTAAGAATGGTTCTCGTCACAAAAAAAGCGAACATGGCGGAGACCAATATTGTTACTACACCGATCATTACTATTGTCGTAAAGCTCTCGGTCGTTTGCTCATTTGTCATGGCGCTCATATTAGAGACGGTTTCTTCTACATCATCCAAATAGAAACCCGTCCCTATGACGAGATCCCATTCAGGCTCATATACAGAGAAGCTCATTTTTTCCAAAGGTTCATTTTGTCCAGCTTTAGGAAAATAGTAAGACGTATATCCTTCACCGTTTTTTGCGTCGTTTATGATGTCTTGTATAAAGGAATTACCGTTGGAATCTTTGCTATTCCAAAAAGAATCTCCGAGACCTTTAGAGCTACTGCCACTAAATACTCGAACCCCTTTGCTTGTATAACCAAAGATGTAGCCCGTTTGTCCATATTTGATTTTTGAAAGCTCTTCAACAACTTTCTCTATGGGAGCATTACTCTCTTTAAGAGGTAATAGAGCAGAATCGACAATTTCTATATATGCCTTCAGTTGATCTCTCTGCATTTCAAGCATCTGAGAACGAACCATTTTCATCTGGGAATTACTCAGTTCCGTCATTTTTAGATAGGTTTCTAGCATCATGCCCGCAGCAAGAAGTAGCAATGGAAGAATAGACAGTAGGTATAATCGCGTTTTAATAGATAGAGTAGGCATTGTAAGCTCCTTTAAAAGATTCAAGAAGCCAATCAGACGCATAGATTATTATTTTTATAGTTATTCTTATTGTTATTCTATTAATTTATATAGCACAAAAATCAACTACTTTCTACGAAGAAAGTTAACATGTGCGCAACCATTATTTCACGAAAAAGCCTATGATCAGAAGACACAATCTCGTAACCCTTAAATTCGTACACGGGCTATTGGGGGGTAACAAAAGTTCAATATGTCGAATATATGGTATGGTTTGTCTACTTTATAAATATGTTCCGTCTTGTTTGAACTGCACGATACAAACTGACGGTTATCTAAAAGGTCATTCTATATGTTAATAACATTTAACTGTATTGCCTATGCTAACGTCACTATGTTTGGTGATGTTGGGCTACAAATGCTAAAAATGCTCGGCCACAGCGGCACGGTTCCCGGGGCCATATTGGCCGCAGACATTCCAGCGGCACTAACCCAGTTAAAAGCAGCCATAGAAATCGAAAAAGCGACCACCACTTCTAATAAAAACGAAGAAGAAAACGACGCCATTGAAACACCTGTCAATTTGGCTAATCGAGCTTTCCCTTTAATTGAACTTTTGACGGCTGCTAATATAGATAAATGCAACGTGATGTGGGATTACACAGATGCTACGTAGTAAAGAGACACAATCGAGTTATTTTACTGAGTCAAAACCAAAATACTCCTACAGGTATTAATAAAGGCACGAAACAGAATTATCGCCAGTCGTATGGCTTCGTATGCGATAAAACTTTTATTGGAAGGTCATGGTGGCCGTTGCATCGGTATGATGCATTCAGAAATGGTTCATACCGATATTATCGACTGTACTAATAATAAGTAATCACGGCAAAAAGCCAACAGGCCGTAACCCGTTGGCTTTTCAAATTCTAAGACAACGAAATATTAGTCGTTGTTGTTATCGCGGGCGTCGAAATGATAATCAACATTCACGATAGCGCGGTAAGATATTTCACCACGGGCTTCAGAGAACTCCTCAATCGTAACAATCGCGTCATCTAACTGAATATTCGACACTGAATTTTCGCCAATTGGTGCTAATTTGAAATGTAACTCAGAGTTGGTGGCTGTCTCTAACGCATCAACGTAATCAAAACCTGCTTCATATGCCGCCGCTTTAGAAGCAAATCCAGCTGTTGATAAATTTGTTTCGCTATAAACCGTTTGAGTACCTGCAAATGCCGTTGCGCTCATTAGAAGTGTTGCAGCTAGAACCGTTAATTTTTTCATCTTATTTACCCTTAAAGTGTCTGTTAATAATGAGTGACGACTTGTTGGGGTAACAGCCCCTCTCACTCGATGACGCTATTATTAACTTTTTATATGTGATGTTCATCACATATAAACGCCATTCATTATGGGTAATTTAGCATCAATAACATGAAAGTATTATGAGAGATACGTTTTGAATCGAAAGGCTAGCGTGGATACACACCTTATTCCTAAAGTGTGTATCCACGCTAGTTTGTTGCAATGCTATGTAATATTTACCATTTCTTCAGCAATGGCTCGGGCTGGTTTATGACGAATGAAATAAGCTAAAGCAATAATAAAGGTCAAACATTCCCCAACAGGCAGCGCGATGACAAATCGATTGTCGTCAAATAACACAAACAACAAGATCAACAGTGACGCAGGAAAAATAAGGCTACGGGACAACGAAACGATACCGGACTGGAATGGTAAGTGAATAGCGGTAAGGTAACCGGATATTGTCATGTTGGCACCCGCAAATATAAACATGGGCCAAACGTAATAAACGAATTCAATTGCCATTGCGACGGTCCCTTCGGTACCTCGATCATCTAAGAACATGTATATAAGTGATTCGTTAAACAACAACAAAATCAGAATCGTGAGTAAACTGACTACGCTTGTCATAAAAAACGTAATCTTTAAGAATTCTTTTAGCCGCTGTGCATTTTGTGCCCCAAAATTTTGACTTATCATCACCTGCGCAGTATCCGCAATTGAGAAATAAACCATAAAACCAATCATCAGCAGATAGTTCAGTACCGTAATAGCGGCGACACCTTCAACCCCAGCGCGGGAGATCAACATCAAGTTGAAAATAAAAGCGATAATTCCGCCGGAAATTTCATTAATGAACTCGGACAAACCGTTATAGGCGGCTTGAATAACTTCCGACCAATTCTTTTGCCACAAAGAGAAACGTAGCTTTCGCTTGCGACTAAAAAAATACATTAATAATGTTAATAACGGCATTAGCTGTGACAACCCTGTGGCCCAAGCAGCACCACTTAACCCCCAATTGAACACCGCTATAAATAGATAATCTAGACCCACATTAAGTACCGCACCAATCACTAGGGCGGTAGCGGCAAGTGAGGGAAATCCATCAAGCCTGACGAAGAAGTACAGTACAATAGTCATCAGTTGTGCCAATAGAAAAGGCATAACAACTCGATAGTATTCACTCATTAACGGTGCCAACGCTTCACCGGCACCAAGCAATCGAAACAGAAAAGGTTCAAGCACTAGGCTAATTGCGATAATAACAATCGCATAGAAGACGACAGCAATCAGGGTTTTACTAAATATCGCCGAAGCGGCCGCCCTATTTTTTTCCCCAAGATATTTCCCCGCTCTAACCGACCCGCCTATTGACAACATTAAACCAACGCCAAATAGCACTGACAGTATCGGGATAATCAGATTGACAGCAGCCAGCGCTGGCACACCAACAAAATTACCAATAAAGATACCATCGACAAGAGAGGCGGAACTCATCGCTAACATACCGACGATGGAGGGCAATAAATACTTTAAAAACGTGGTGAAAATAGGCCCATCGAGGGCACTGTTTTGTTGGCTGGATACGGCTTCCATTAAGGACTCAAATTGACAATAAACGCTAACGTCAGGGTAACAAACATTAATAGCGAACACCAACGTTCACTCATTGATCAGTTTTACTCATACGAGCAATGTAACCTATCTGCAAATACAAACGAGTTACCATTAATGTTCTAAATATCGTATTTTATCGTTGCTCGTTATTACACGTTTACTCGCGTGAAGTAAGGGCAAGTTTTAGCCCTAATAAAGCAAAACTACCTGCAAATATTCGTTGCACGATAGTACTTACCTTTTCGGAATGAATAATATAATTCCGAACACTTGTCGCCAAAATGCCATATATGACAAAAACTAAAAATGTCATGATCATAAAGGTCACTCCAAGCAGCAACATGTGATTAGTGGCACTTGGCACTTGGGCTGGAATAAATTGAGGCAAAAACGCAAGGAAAAAAATAGTCAGCTTAGGGTTTAGAATATTGATTAAAAAACCTTTAAATGCGACAGCAACCAGGCTTTGTTTGTCTTGACCTTCATTCAAAGTTAATGAGCCACTTGATCGCAGCATAGACCAAGATAAAAACAGTAGATACGCGACCCCTATGATTTTTATCACTTGAAATGCTAATGCACTGGTATGGATGATAATCGCTAACCCCATGATACTTGCCATCAAAGACGGAACGATGCCCAGTGTGCATCCGAAAGCCGCAAAAACACTCGCCTTATTTCCTGAAAACAATCCAGCTGCAATTGTATAAAGAACCCCCGTTCCGGGAATCAAGACAACCACTAAAGAGGTAACTAGAAACTCAATACTTATCATAGGACACTCTATTTAAATGTTAATATCGCAGCGCATTGAACTTACCACTGCCTCATTATTTCTTTCAAACAACTATAGTCAGTCGTCAATAAGAACACAACTTGATCTCTATTCGTCCAAATTGTGTTTTATATGAATTGATGGAATGACGGCAACTTCGTAGAATGAATATTGAATCATGATATTGTCTTTTCAACGTATTCTTCGACTCGAGGCCAACATGAGTGATAGAACCCGGCATAGGCTAGAAAAAGCCCTATTATTTATCGAACAGAATTTAGAGACAAAAATTTCCGCAGAGCAAATTTCTCTACACGCAAACCTATCCAACTTTCATTTCCAACGAATGTTTAGTGCGTATCTAGGCGAGTCTGTTAGTCAGTACGTATTGCACCGCCGGTTAGAACTAGCGGCGAGTAGCCTACTGACCCAACCCGAATTAGGGATACTCGATATTGCTCTTAAATCGGGATTTGAAACCCATAGTGCCTTTTCTCGAGCATTCCGGCAGCATTTTGCGATCAGTCCAAGTCAATTTCGTACACAGTCAAAACACGCCAAATTGGGCCCAGATGAATCTCGACCTTTTTTGAATACCATCGCAACAAAGAATTTGACACCAAAGGTCGAGATTAAATCTTTGCCTGATCTTTTCTATCATTACAAGACGACAAAAGGCACCGTAGACGGGACATTTCTCACGCAAGTACAACAAGATGTGGCTTGCGAATTTCAACGCCTAAGTCAAGAACCACTGCTCTATGGGGTGATTAGTGCGTTCCCTGCGAGCCCTCAAAGTCTCAACGACGATCATGCCCTCGTCTTATATGGGGCTCTTTTTCATGAACCAAGAACGCATTTACAAACGTCAGACTGCCTTAAAATTGAATCCGGCTTGTGGGCCATATTTGAACATAAAGGGCATTATGATTACCTATATCAAACATGGAATCATGCTTTTCGTGCTTGGTTATCAAATTCAATCTACGAGCTAAGAGATACTCTGCCTTTTGAACTCTATTTAACCTCTCCAGCCGAAACGCCCCCAAAAGATTGGCTAACACATATCTATATACCGATAAAAACAGCAGAGATTGAACAGCGCGAATAGTCGAATACTGTTGCAATTAGGCATGGATATTAAACAAGGAGCTATCTATGCCTATTCATCAATTATCAGCAGTTCAAGCCTGTGAAAAACTAAAACAAGGCACTCAAACACCACAGAAAATCAAGACACATCTGTTAAACCGAATAACCCAATTAGATGAAGAACTTGGCGCTTTCATATACCAAGATCAGACACAAGTATGTGAGAGCACTTCTTTCCTTGCGGGTTTGCCAATCAGCTTCAAAGACCAGTTCCATATCAAAGACCTACCTTGTAGTTTCGGCCTCGATCAAACAACGCAATGCGAAGTCACTGCACCCATTGCAGAAAAACTGTTTCAACAAGGTGCTAATTTGCTAGGGAAAACAAGCCTTCCTCCTTTAGCCATGGATTTTCAAACAAACAATAAGATTCGTGGTTTTTGCAAAAATCCTTGGAATCAAGAATATACTAGCGGCGGCAGTAGTGGCGGCGGATGCACTGCAGTCGCATCAGGAATGAGCTTTATTGATATCGGAACCGACCTTTCCGGTTCATTACGAATTCCCGCAAGCTTTTGTGGTGTCTATAGTTTGTTACCTAGTGAAGGTGCTCTGAGCAGTGAAAGGATACTGGTAAAGCCTGAGTTATCCCTGCCTCATTTTGCTCGTCCCGGTCCGATCGCTAGAGCGCCCCAAGATCTTGCTTTAATCTGGCAAGCGCTGAAAGGTGAGGATAGAACAAATATTGCCGAGCACTTAAATTTGGCCTATTGGCATCAAGCAGACGACCTTCCGCTGGACACAGATATCAAGGATCGGATAGATCAAGCCGTAAGCCGCTGGCAGCAGGCTGGACATCAATGCAAGCACTCAAAACCTAAGCATTTCAGCTTCACGGAGTGTTGGCGAATTTTTGGAAACATCATGGGGACTGAAACGTCTGCTCTAATGAATCCCTTTGTTCGATGGATCAGTCTATTGTCTGGAAAGGATAGCCGAAAACGATCACCTAACTTCCTTAATAATGTAATGCAAGGTTATCGCAGAAGGCTGAACGAATATTCTAATGCTCTGAAAAAGCGAGACGATGTCATCCATGACTGCCAAGCGTTTTTCAAACAATTTGATGCTTGGATATTACCTGTAACATGTTGTCTTGCTTTCAAACATATGCCACCGACTTTAGAGCGAGGGCCGAGTAGAGACTATAAAGCACCATTGATAGTCAATGGCTTAGAGGTGAACTACTTCGATGCGCTGACAGCCTATACCACCCCAATCAGCCTGATAGGTCATCCCGTCATTACAATGCCGATAGGTTTAGACCGAAATGGGTTACCTATTGGCATTCAGCTTGTTGGTAAAATGAATGGCGAGGCCGAATTGCTGTTGATTGCTGAAGTACTGTCCAAACATATTACGATGCCGAGTTGTCCTGCATTCGAAAATGACAATGGTAAATCAAGCTAAGTAGAGGTTACGCAACATGTGTACAGTTATAATGACTAATAAGAATAGGGGTATATATGCAATACGATATCGACATAAAGTCTGAGCATAAATCGTTGTTTGTATTCACTAGAAAAATACTGATCGAACACTATCGGCTGATAGAAACGAGAAAACAGCGCATAACCAGTTATTCAGATGCTAATGGTGGAATCTGTCATATGAGAACAACAAAGAATGGCGTTGATATAGGGTTTCTAAAAGGAGTGCACATGATAGACACGTATAAAATGCTAACAGGATCAGGGAAAGTAATGAGAGTTCTTTCTATGGATTCTCCAGATGTTGACGGTGTGAGCTATTACCTTGACCAAGCGATTAAAATAAACTCACCTTTACTCTAGCTCAACGGTATCCCTACTTTAACCATCATTAAGGGGTAGATAAATAAAACGCTACCCCTAGATTGCGAAACTGCATTGTAACTATCGTTGGAATAATACTGTCCAACTCTAACCGCATACGAATGCGATGTTAGTCGACGGATAGATATTCTTCTCTAATGATCTTTCCATTCTTCCAAATTTGAATATGTTTACCTGTAAATTCATTTACTTGGGACTGGGCATTTGTCATTTTATAGTGGAAAGTAAGCTCTGCAGTATTCTCAGATATAAACGTTGATATGAGAGAAACGTCAAAATGTTCAACGGATTCAATAAAGCCCTTTTGCTTGTCATAGGATTCTTTCATCGACGACGCGAAAACTGAGCCATTATTCAGCATTACGACGTTCTCATCATAATATTTTTCACATAATTCTAATACAAGACCCGCCAGATTCATTCGTACAAAATCGTCTATCAATTTTTGCATAACTCAATCTCCCATAGTAGAACACAACGTTACCTATACGGCGTATATCCTTTCGACTCTTTACACTATTAGACGCTCTTGCAACCAATCAGAAATATCGGAAATCTGCTCTGCACACACGTTATGTTGCATCACATACTGCTTATACCTTGGTTCAAAACCAATATTAACTAATGCCTTTAGCGCTTGTTCGCCCAATACAGGGGAAACAACCGGGTCTAGGCTACCATGCATGATATTGATGCTAATTTTCTTATTGCTGTCATGTATTTGAATCGTGTCTTTAGTTGCAAAATAAGTCGACATAACTAATAACCCAGCTAATGGTTGGCTATAGGTTAATGTGGCTTGGTAAGCAACGGCCCCACCCTGAGAAAATCCAGCGATTATAATACGGCTAGCGTCAATACCTCGCTCAATTTCTCGGTCGATTAATGCCTGAACGGCACCTGCTGAGATATCTAACTGCTGTAAGTCTACCTTTCGATCAATACTCATATCCAGAATATCGTACCATGCAGGCATAATCATACCGCCGTTAATCGTCACGGGGATCGAGGGTGAATGAGGAAAAACAAAACGAATCGCTAAATTCTTTGGGAGATTTAATTCCGCCACTATGGGTTCGAAATCGTGACCATCAGCCCCTAAACCATGCAACCAAATTACAGAAGCCGTTGCCTTAGTGTTTGGCTCCACTTCAACGCTCGACAAGTAGTTCATGAATAATATCTCGTATGTGTCTGTAGGTATTACAGAATGGATCTGCCCATAATCTATGATTTATTGATTATTGTGATTAAGGTTATTGTCGTGTGGTAGAGACACTTTGGCTTGGAAATGAAACTTCCATAACTAAGCAATCTTCCTCACAAAGGAACGGTCCATGCACTTCGCCAGGAGGGCGACTTGCAAAGTGCCCTGCTTCTAGCCATTGTTGAAAAGCGGCATCGTAAAGCCGACCTGAAATAATATATATTTCCTCGGGATAATCATGAGATTTACCGCCAAATTCTTTTGTGTCTGCGCCAGCTTTAAAGCGGGTTAGCCGCGTATAATCACCTGTCGTCTCATCGTGAGCAAGGGTAAGTTGCTCCAACATTCCGGAGCTACCTTCTATGGACTCCCACCGATTGCTGTTTTCAGTAGCGAGCACGTTCCAATATGTTGCTGTACTTTTCGACATTGCGATCTCTCTTTATCACATAACATTTGAATAATGGCATGTTCGTTAAATTGTCTTATGCTTTCTCTATTATTCCGTAGCTTCGTGTATCGTCTCTTTCGTATCATTCCAAATTGTAGATGAATCTTCTTTTACACCATCCCATGTATTCGAACATCCAATAAGGAAGAACGTAATTACAATAGCAATAAGTGACGCTTTCATTTTTATTCCCTCAACGTTTATATTGCCTTGTATCATACAAAAAAAGGAGAAAGTTGACATCCCTTTCTCCCTGTCAAATCTAGGCGTATATATCAAACTTCCAGACGAGATAGGCTATCAATTTGCCGTGTCTGCGTGAAATGAGGGACTTGTTTATCACCGGATGCCAACGGTCTCGGTTTTAGACGTTTTCTGTTGTGAATATCCGTATTGCCCAGTTCTACTCTAGGTTAAGGTACTTACCCATAGATTGAGACATAACTTCATCTCTGGTCTCTCCAATAGAACTCCAAATCAATTCAGCCAAATCAGGCTTGAGTTGAACAAATTGGCTACTGAACACCAAGTAATAGTCTTTTTTTATAATGGCGGGCATCACTTTCTCGACATTAGACCAACGTTTATTTTCGAGAAGCGTTTTAATCATGTTGTCTTGGATTGCAATGGCAGAAATTCGGTTGTTGCATAACATATCTAACAATTGTGGCGTGGTTCTTACTTCATCCACCCTGATGTTTTTGGACTTCAATTCTTTAACAATTGAGAACCCTAGATGAGCCCCAACAACCTTATCATTCGAGTTAACTAGACTTGTTCCATCCCAATCAAATGGCTGGTCTTCTAGTTTATAGAAGTAATACTCTAAGGTCGCAATTCGTTTGCTGCTATCGGGTTTATCTCCGACCATAGGGTAGCGAGCGTATAGCGCGCGCTGAGCGTTGTAGGAAAAAATAAAACCACCATCTACTTTTCCTTCCTTAATGTACTCCAATACCCTTTTGCCTGGCAGACGAACAAATTCAACCTTTATACCAAGATTATTAACAGACTGATTGATTACATCTAACGCCAAACCAGGAGGGTCGAATACCTCATTACCATTACCTAGTTGGAATGGATAGGACTCAATATATGAATAGGCAAGCCGAAGCGTAACAGGGGCTGCTAGACTATAAGGAACGTAAGCTAGGCATAGAAAAATGCCGAGTAGCGAATGCGTTATTCTCATATACAATTCCTTTTATTCAACGACACATTCGCAGCCACATCGTTAAAATTCCAGTGATAACATGCTGACATAATTTCATGCTAATTTTTCATATTTATGACGGGTAAGGAGAAACCAACAAACACCATTACATACCCTCAAGACCAATATTTTATATCATAGTCTCTTTTCAGCGTATTCACGACTAACTTAACGTAAGTTATTCTTTGGTTGTCTCAAGATCTGAGACGTAATTTTTTGGCATAAGCAATCAGCTAGCTGATGCGATGCAATATTTCTTGATACTATTTTGCTGTCCAACTTACCTTCTTCTACCACTTGTACCCAATCATCTATCATCGCCTCAAAGCCTTTACTGGTTAACATTGGTGTCCAATCTTTGAGCGTAAGTTTCGTTTGAGTACTTTCTTGCCATACACAACCTTGATAGAAAGAATCAAATCTATACGATTTTCCTGCATAGTTTGCTGTCACTATTTCGTTCGTCGTTCCGTGTTGTCTGTTCATTGAGGCATGTAGCAATATTCCATTTTGCTGCCACTGAATATCCAGCCGTGCCAATAAACCATCCCGAGATTGATGAGTTACATAGGCATCAAAAAGATCAGATTTCGCATTCAAATTAATGCTATCTAAAGGGTGAATAAAATCATCAAATATAAAATCTCTTATATTTCCTAACTGATTATATCGGTTTTTTTCCCAACGTAGTGACGATAATTGTTCATGATTAGAATCATGCTGTATACCAATTAAATGCTGATTATAAAGGGGGATATGACGCCGATTAAACCCAATGTAGAGAGGTTGAGCCTTTTGCTCCGCAATATCATAAAGTTTCTCACAATGCTCAACACTATTAGCTAATGGCTTATCGACAAAGGTAGCAATACCTTGCTTTAAAAAAAATTGCGCTATTTCTGGATGAACGACCGTTGCAGCATGAACCATCACAGCGTCAACGTTAAATCGAATCAATTCTTTATAATCTGTACAATACTCAGTGACTCGATATTTACTCGCTAAAGAAGACAATACCTTCGAGTTTCTTGTACAAAACACCAGTTCAATACCAGGCTTCTGCGCCAAAACTGGCAAATATGCTTTTTGTGCAATATCACCCATTCCAATTATGCCAATCTTCATCTTATTACATCCATTTTTACTCTCTATTGAAGCTAGTATGTATTGATGTTCTTAATAGGTAAAGTAATAGCAATACCATCTATTTCTTATTTTCAAATAGCACAAAGCCTCATCAAATTGATGAGGCCAAAGAGAACACATATCTTAAAGTAAAAAGCCTATGTCCCATCATGCTGTAAAACTCGCCCAACCAATTTAATTTGTTGGCCCATTGTTGATATAGGTAAGGGATTCATTCACATCAAAAATTATACCTCTAATATCCGTGACACCCATTTTTTCTAAACGATTCGAATGCATTTCCATATAATTTTTAGCGAGGGTTTCATTTTCAAAAAGGTAAATACCACCACCTAATTGACTTTTTTCACTCTCAGTCCAGATCTTCCAAATCATTCCTGGCTCTTGATTGATAGACTCTGCCAAATTTGTCATCGCTTTCGTCATATCTTCCGCAAAAGGGCCAATGTGGCTAAAATCTACTTGTAACAACTTACGCATTTTACTTCTCCAGTTTGTTCAATAAACGCTATCCAAGTAGCCAACATATTGATGACTACGGCTCATCTAGTGCTGACAATATACCTTTATTATTTCTACATAAAAGTTCATAATTTAGCCAAATACTGTAGATAAAATAGACCAATGAGACTTAAAACAACATTAGAACAATGGGCGACACTACAAGCAGTCGATCGCGCAGGAAGCATTCAGTCAGCTGCAAATGATCTAAATAAAAGCCATACAACCTTGATTTATGCTATCCGAAAGTTAGAAGAGCGACTCGGTCTAACATTAGTTCAAGTTAAGGGTCGAAGAGCGGTACTAACAAATGAGGGGAAATCTATTTTGAGGCGAGCTGACTCTATGCTCGAACAAGCTCAGCAACTAGAAGTAATAAGTCAACAAATATCTAAAGGGGTTGAAACCGAAATTACTATTGCGATTGACCACCTATGCAATAGACAATGGATATTTCCTTCGCTTAGAGAGTTCTACCGCCAAAACTTCACTACCTCTGTTCAATTAATCGAAACGTCCATGTCCAGTACAACAGCAACAGTGCTTTCCAAAAAAGCGGATATAGCCATCATCAATATTCCTATTACCAATTTCCCCGCAGAAGTGTTTGGTACAACCATGATGGTTCCTGTGGTGGCAAGTTATCATCCATTGGCAAATAAAAAGACATTATGTTTGTCGGATCTAAAGACAGAAACTCAAGTAGTCATAAGAGATCTTGGTGAAGAATCAGATGAAAAAAGTCGTAAGGTTGGTTGGTTGAAATCTCAACAAAGATTAACAGTAGACAATTTTGACCATGCCCTACAGGCTGTCTTAGATGGTGTTGGGTTTTGCCGTCTCCCTCAACATATTGTTGATACGCTAGATGCTAATAGAATCGTCACTTTATCCCTTGAAAACGCCAACCGTTACCAGATTCCTACTCATATTACTTTACCCAAAGGTGAAGAATCGGGTCCTGCTGCACGCGCATTATACGAACGGTTATTATCTAGCGCGAATCGTAGGTTGAACTTTTCTCCAACCAATTAATACACCATGTTGATCCACCGGATACCGCGACAGTCATCCTTTCTTAGTTTCAAAACTTAGAAACCATGCAGGTCCAATTCCACGGCATCACCCAACCTATATGCATTGATCGTGTGGTCAGCTAAAGCATCGCCTGTTGAACCATGAACAAGAACGCTTAGGTTGCCGTGGTGATTATCTAACCAAGGTATAAAGGCGTCAAAATCTTCATTACGAAATAGAATTTGGCAACGACTCTATGTTAATACGTAGAGTGACGGCGTTTGAAAACACTTTATTTCCCTGATATTTCGATAAGTACACCGTTGCCATCTGTGACCAAAAAATCTTTTCCCAATAAGACTTCTTCACCTCTTAAACAAAGTAAGCTACCTGCGGGTAGATGAATGGGTTGTGTTTCTACCGTGTTGATATTCGGATGGATAGTACAAGCGTTATTAGCATAAAATGCACTAAATATATGATAATCCGAGCCAGGTAGCGTCAACGGTTGCCCAGAAGTAACGGCAAAAACCTTAGCTTGTGTGTCCACCTCACGAACCATAATGTTGAGATCGTCAATCCCTTCATTTTTTAATGTGGCGTAGGTTTTGTCACCACCAGAGAAACGCGCGATATCTAACGGTTTTTTTAATGTATGGGAATGGTTGTGAGATTGATTCTTATGCTCCAGTGTCATGCCATTACCAGACAAGAGAACCAAAGTGCGGTGTAACCCGCTAAAGTCCGAAAATAGTCCATTGTCTACGACACGCGCTTGGCTAATGCGAAAGCGTAGCCCATGTTGATCGTCACTACGTTGGATCTCAAATGTTTTACCAAGGCCATTTTTCCATGGCATACATTTGTATTCGCTTTTCATAATTATTTGAAAATTAGGCATCAAATATCTCTTTATTTTGAATGACTACAACGGCGACATACACTTTAGAACCTGAGCGATAAGAACCCAAGATGTATGTCCCTTTTATGTTACCCGTCAGGTCTCTGCATCTGGCATTAATAAATCAAACGATAATCTATGGCTTTCTTGACCATTTAAAATTATCGATAATTCATGAGTACCAGTGTAGAACTTTCTCGTCGTGATGATTTTAAAGTTTTGCTTTCTGTCTATCTCATAACTACGGTTAGGCTCTACTTCGCGCTCACTAATTTTGAAGACTTTTTTAGAAAGTTCACCATTATTCTTCATATAATAGAGCCCATATTCGAGCCTTAACATATGGGTCTTTTTACCCGTATTCACAATAGTAAAAGAGAATGCCAACTGGTCACCAATATAAACGGTGGGTGTCAATATCTGAAAATTAGACAACTCGATATCCCGGCTATCAAACCCAAACAATTCAAGAACCTCTGGCACACCTTGCTTCAACATAGTTCTGCAAGCATGCTTGATGAGGGCATCTGTAGACTTGTTTTTACCATGCCATTCTTTAGCCAACTGAATCACTGTCGCCGCATTATCTTTAGAAATATCGTTGAGATTATTTGCCACACTGCGCCTAACGATGTCACATGGATCATTCTTTAGGTTTCTTAGAATTGATAATATTGGTGCAGGATCGATTTTAAAACTAGGCAGAGCCATCGCCCAAGGCAACCTAGGCCTTGAGCCTTCACTCGCTAGCCTTCTCACCATGTTATTTTCGTGTGATGTCCATCGCAGCATCTGCGCGAGCATCTGCTCTTCATATTTTATGATGAAAGGTCGTACTGCGAATTCGCAACTGGTAAATTGAGTGACTACTTCAAACGCTGAAATGGCATGCTCATAATTATCGAGCCCATACATTGAAATGTATTCAGGCAGAAACATATATTCAATGCTTTCTTCCTTCATACCCGCGGCACGTAAATTCTCGATCAATTGTTTTAGCGTCGAGCTAGACTCAACAAAATCATCAGAGAGAAAATGGTGCAACACCTTAGCCGTGTGAGTCATCCTTTGCTTCAGTTCATAGCCAGCAAATTCATTGCTGAATATCAACTGCATAAACTCATCTTTATCAAAGACAGGAATGGTCAATGCTAAGGTCTCAGATAATTTATTATAAAATGATGCTGAATATATGTCTTTAAATAGGTTACTCATAACGTCCTGTTTCATTTGCGCTAAGGGCAGTGGTAAATTTCGATTCAGTTTAAACTATCTGCCTTAAGATCTGGACAAATCAAAAATACGGTGACATTCAGAGCTATCCAGTAGCCGAATAAGGATACGGTCTACCCCTTCACCAGTACCTTCCAATGGTTCTTGCAGTGGATGTTGGCGATATAACTGCCCATAGGCATTATCTGCAAACTCATCCAGTGGTTGCGTTTCTAATTCAGCCTTGTCTTTCATATTTTTCAAATGAGTACCGGTAAACTTTAGCTGATTGGGGTCAAGCCAACCTTCTTTCATAAAACCAGAGGCTTTACGTTCACAGCGGCAAGGGTTCGAAAGGTCAACCAACCCGCATTTATTTTGCATGAAACTATGTAAATCTCGGCGTGCACGAGATAACTTTTGTCTGAAATTACCGGGGGTAATAGCGAGTATATCTGCAGCAATCGGTGCGCTAGCTTCAAATATATCAGCGAGGATATATACCAATCGTTGCTCTCTAGTTAAGCACAACAACATACCTAACATACAGCCAACTTTAGCCTCTTCAATGATTAACACACGATCGGGTTCATCCTCTATTGCCAGTTGTAAATCTTTGTTATCAATAGCATCTAGGTCATCCCCATAAGCTTCAAAACCTGAAAAAACACTTTCTATCGGACCTCGTTTGCTATCCAAAAAACAGTTCGTCACAATCCGGTATGCCCAAGTTCGGAAAGAGGAACGACCTTCAAATTGAGCGATTCTAGTGACAATCTTAAGCAACGCTTCTTGCGTAATATCTTGCGCATTTTGAGGATTAAGCACCATGCGGACAGCCATATTATATATCCAACCCTGATGACGACGGATCAATGCTTCCAACGCTTGCTTATCCCCCGCGGCAGCAGCAATAGCGAGTTCTGCATCTTCTTGATTATAATGAGTTTCAGCAGTAAAAGGGTTGTATGTCATTTTGTTTTCCCATCTTGTTCATACACAGTAAAAAAATCAAACAACTTTATTTCAGCCGTATTTTGGAAGAAAGCCTGATGCTCTGGCATTAACATTATTTTTGCCGCGGTTTCTTCAGCAGCTTGCTGAGATGACCATGCAATAAAATCAATATAGTCTCCCCCTGTGTTCACTGAAGATAATGCCATGCCAGCATATAGGTTTGAACTATTTTCTAATTCTAGATAAACAGCTGAACGAGACTTTTCTTGTATTGCTATCTCTTTTACCGAATAAGCCGCTAATTCAATCACAGCCTCAGGTCGCATGAATGATTCTAACCCAGTAATGGATGACACTGATTGAAAATAGCCAAAGAGCTCTAATTCTTGAGCCGTACCTGAAAATGAATCACGAACAGATTTGGTTGTCCGAGTGACATTGATTTCTTCCCACAGGTTAATGTCCGCAAATAAATAGGGGTCAGCCAAAGATTGCAGATGAATACCGCGAATGAAGCCGGGTAGCGCTTTTTCATCCTCAGCTAAATGTCGAGATAATTTCGGATGTTGTACTGATGGCTCAACCCGATATATTACAACCTCCACAAACGGGGTGACTTGAGGCGCGGCGACTGCAGCCTCCATAACGGCAAGAGATAGACCCATTGTAGCGATAGTTTTTTTCATTATTTTTCCTATATTTGTCTTAAGATCACCTAAAAAATTTAGGCTCTATAGAGTTAGACGCAGTACAAGAAAGGACTGTTACAGTTTACAGACGATTTTATACAATAATTTGTCTCTATTGTTTTCTTATCAAATGATAATCGTGGCACCCAGAAACAAAAAAACCAGCGCATATCAGCGCTGGTTTTCCATTTTTAGTCGAACTAAAAACGTAATCTATATTACTTTGTATCTAAAAACTTGACCGCTTTATCCGTGAAATCAGTGAAGACGCCGTCAACGCCTACTTTAAAGTAGAACACATCTAACATGTCATCAAAGTTTTTTGCATAGGAAGGAATACGACCTTGATCCGCTCTGAACGTATAAGGATGCACTTCTAACCCTGCCAATTTAGCTTCGGTCATTAATGGTTTAACAATGATATTGTCATAAGTCGACTTGTCGTCAACCAACATCGGTTTCCATGGGCCTATACCATCCGCATACTTCGCCACTTTTGCCATAGCTCCAGGCATGAACATCCAATCATAGTCATAAGGCGTGGCTTTTCCTTCCTTATCAACGACCATGGTTTCATTCCAACTTGTTTCCGCTAAAAGCTGCACAACTTTCAGATCAATATTCATCTTCGGCATCAGCACCTCAGCAATACGTTTAGTTTCGATAGGGTCAAAACACTGAACATAAACCATATCGTCTTTACTGTCGTAACCATACGCCTTAAGCGTTTCTAGCACGGCCAAGGAAATGTCTTTTCCTTCCTTTTTATGAAGCCAAGGCGCTTTGATTTCCGGATAAATACCGACGCTACGCTTGGTGGATTTATTTAGCCCCTGAATGAGTTCAATGGCTTCTGCAAAGGTAGCGACTTGGAAGTTTGACTGCCACAGTGGAAAGCGTTCTGGAAAGCCTGCTTTTGAAAGATCCTGCACTTGATCAGGATCTGAATTGTCCGGTATTTTGAATCCTTCTGTGACTCGCAAAGTTTTGATTTCAGCTAACGTAAAATCAATAGCGAACCAACGCTTTACACCATCAATTGTGCGAAATCGTTCCGGGAATTGACTCATTACATCGGTCGTGCGGTCCAGAGTATGATCATGCAGAACAACCAGTTTATTATCTTTAGTCATCACTACATCTTGTTCGATATAATCAGCCCCCATAAAATAGGCAGCAGAATACGCTTCAAGGGTATGTTCAGGAAGGTAGCCACTTGCACCTCTGTGCGCTATAACAAGTTTATCTGAACTGGCAAACACCGATCCCGCAATGGAAGCCAGTATCGCGGCAGTAATAAGTTGTTTCTTCATTATTTCGTCCTTTTTTTTGTAATCACTATTTTTATATCTAATAAACAAAACGGATTTATTACTTCCTGTCAAAATTGACGCAAACAACGACCAACCTAAAATGAATCGAACGTTCGATTCTCACTACCCAAAAGCCTCTTACATAAGAGAATAAAAACAGCAAAGCAATACCATTCATGATTTTCATTCATAGAAAACGAACATAAAACCAAATATTTTCGAACGAATAGTGCTCATATGAACATTAAGTTACCGTGACAAAGTCCTAATAAATGATCTTACGTAGCGTAGCGGAGGAATCTATGGGAGCGGCATCACTATATATCTTATTGTTTTAAAAGAATCTAGTTGCCAGATAGATTATGGGAATGAAAAGATAGTATCGCTTGAAGTCTAAAATAGTCGACGTGTGATTTATCTATAAAACATAGCATAGCAGCCAATACGAGCATTAAACGAGCATTAAACGAAGCTGCCATGTATGGCCTATTCTTAGGCAATAGAGTTCGTCATCTCTTTAATCTTAATTACCGGCTTGCTGATTGCCGCGTTCAATGCTGGTAGATAGGCTTGACGCTTTTATAACCCTGCTCTTTCCTTATCTAACAGAGTTCGTTTGCGTTCCAACCCCCATCGATATCCTCCCAAAGAACCGTCACTCCTTAAGACGCGGTGACATGGAATTAATACGCCGATAGGGTTTTTTCCGCAAGCCGTTCCTACCGCTCGAACCGCTTTAGGGTTATCGATTTGTTCTGCGACTTCACCATAACTCACTACATCGCCTTCTTTGATGCTGAGTAAAAACTGCCACACTTTTATCTGAAATGCCGTCCCTCTAATATCGAGAGGAACATCTGGTCTGGGGGCGCCTTGATTGACATGCTTATCTAAGGCATTCATCCAATTATCTAGATCGAGGGCATTTTGCGCGGCAGAAAGGATCAGCTCTGCATTGGGGAACTCTTTGGACAACAGGGAAAGCAGGATACTTCCATCGTCTCCAAACTGCACGGAGCAGACTCCCTTATCTGTGGCGGCCATCATCATGTATCCGAATGCTGTTTTTCGGCAAGCATAGTGAATAACCTCACCATCACCACCCGCGCGATAGGCTTTCGGTGTCATTCCAATATTGCGAGTAGCCTCGCCGTATATTCGACTTATAGAGCCGAATCCTGAGGAATAAATCGCATCGGTTACATTGTCTCCCTCTTTTAGCGATCGCTTGAATCTGCGCATTCGAATTGCGTCCTGATACTGTTTTGGGGAGACACCAAATACATTTTTAAATACCCTCTGTAATCGAGACGGAGAAAGACCCGCTATCTCGCCTAGTTGCAACAGTGTTATTTTATCCTCTATGTGCTCTTCAATATAACGAACCACTTCGATAAGCTTTTCTGTTTTTGCATTTTTTCCTGCAGGATAACAACGTTTACAAGGTCGATATCCCGCTTGAATCGCAGATTCGATATCAGGTAAGAACCTTATATTTTCTGGATGAGCAGATTTGGTCGGACATGAGGGCATGCAAAACACACCGGTTGTAATAACACCGTAATAAAACTGTCCGTCATAGGACTTATCTCGGCTTTCTATTGCCTTATTCATCAGGCTTTCAGACGGCATTGCCATGACTGCACTCTCTTTTATAGCGAATAACAAAACCATATCACCATACTTTCATTTACTCTTCTATCTGATTTTTGCCGAACAATTGTAGATAGCACATAAAGAAGAGAAATGAATATGACGCAATATTCGGATGTTTTCGTCATTCAGGGTCAACTAGTATGAATTCAACACATACCAATACAAAATGGAATCGACGATGACATCTTCTATCACTCATGCTATGAATTCGAAAGTATGGTTCATGCTCATTTTACTGTCTATCTTATGGGGCGGATCGTTCTTCTTCGTTGGCATAGCGGTAAATGAACTACCTCCGATTACCATCGTCACTCTTAGAGTGGGTATTGCTGCGGCAACACTGTGGGCTATCGCACTGATGATTGGACTTCGTCCACCAAAAAGCCTAAAAGTATGGGGCACTTTTTTGACGATGGGATTATTAAACAATGTCGTCCCATTTGTTCTTATCGTATGGGGACAAACTCAGATTGCGTCTGGATTGGCTTCGATACTCAACGCAGCGACACCAATATTTACGGTCGTCGTTGCCGGGCTATTGTTGGCAGATGAACGCCCAACACCACTCAAGTTATTTGGTGTTAGCCTTGGTTTTATCGGAGTAGTGGTAATGATTGGCATACCAACATCAAATGGTGAGGGCAAACTACTTGCTCAACTCGCGATAGTTGCGGCCACTTTATCTTATGCTTTTGCAGGGGTGTATGGCCGAAGGTTTAAAAGTTTGGGTCTAAATCCAGTGGTAACGGCAGCAGGACAAGTCACCGCCTCAACACTCATATTGCTACCTATCGCTTTAACCGTTGACGGTCCAATTGAGCTATTGAGTACCAGTACTAAGACATGGGCCGCCATTACAGGGCTAGCCGTTTTTTCAACAGCTATTGCTTATGTTCTCTATTTCAAGATACTTGAGCTGGCGGGAGCAACAAACGTATTACTGGTAACATTGCTCGTTCCTGTCTCCGCCGTTCTACTTGGCTTATTGTTTCTCAACGAATCATTGGCGTTGATTCATTTTCTAGGCATGTTGCTAATTGCACTCGGATTGTCATTTATTGACGGCCGCCTATGGCGCCGCATCAGATCTGCTTTTGCTTAGTGCCCATTCCACTAAGTAACTAGCCCGACGAAATGTACTCAATGGAGCGAGCATGGATAACGAAAAGGGACATCCACCAATCATAGGTGAATATCCCTTCTGCTTTAGCTTCCTTTCTAAGATGCAATTACCGACAATAAGAGGATATTGCTAATAACACTTAAGATTATCGTCTAATACTAAATTTTGAAGCGATTAACTATTGCGACTAGTTGATTGTTCACTTCAGCGACATCTTCAGTATCTTTCAAAGACCGTTGACCGTTATTATCTAGTTCATTAACAATCTCGCTAATCGACGTCATGTTTTTACTTAGTTCTTGCGTGACGCAGCTTTGTTCCTCTGCAGCAGTTGCAATTTGTGTACTAAGATCATGGATATCATCCACATAATTGCTCATCGTTTCTAGGCTAACCGTAACCTCTCCTGCACCATCAGCAGTATCTTGACAACGAGATTTGGTATTGGCCATTGAACTCACAACCGCATCGGTCCCTTTCATCAAGCTGTCTAAAGCCGATTCAACTTCCTGCGTACTGTCTTTCGTTCTACTTGCTAGATTTCGGACTTCATCAGCTACGACAGCGAATCCACGGCCTTGTTCACCTGCTCGTGCAGCTTCAATTGCTGCATTCAGAGCCAGTAAGTTTGTTTGCTCCGCAATCTCACTAATGACACTCAAAATACCATTAATGCTGTGTGTCTCTTTGTTCATGTTCTGTACATTGTCAGCAGAGACATCAACATCCGCGATTAAACCCGAAACGGTGTCCTGAGATAGCGTAGCAATTCGTTTAGATTCAACACTCGTCGCATTTGCTTTTTCGGTTAAACTGGCCGTATTTGCCGCATCACTTGCCATTGAATCTGCTGTCGCATTCATTTCTTCAATTGCGGTAACGACCTGCTCAGTCTCAGAAACATGATTCTGTAAGATATTACTATTGGTTTCAGACTGCTCCCTCATTCTCCCTACATTAGATTGCAACGTAGTGGTTACCTCCCGAATTTCAAGCATCATATCTTGTAAATTTCCGATGAACTTGTTAATACCCTTAGAAATATCTCCAAGCTCGTCGTTCGTTTCAACTTTTAGTCGCTGTGTTAGGTCTGCATCACCACTAGAAAGATTCGTAATAGTTTCTCTTAATACCAAAATAGGCTTATACAACATTTGAATCAGCAGATAACTTAATATTAAACTCAAAATGACTGCAATCACCGATACATAGATAGCCTTGTTTCTCGATTCCTCAAGTTTAGCAAACGCAACCGACTTATCTAGGCCAACAGCAAAGTACCAATCTTTGTCGCCAGCATTAATTCGATGACTAAACAGCACTTTCTCTTGCCCATTCAATTCATATTCAATTACAGAACTCTCTTTCGCTACTGCGCCAAGCGCTACATCCTTAAACCAGGCGAATTCAGTCCCTTTTTGACCAGCCTTAATTGCTGAAGATGACGAAGCCAAAAACATGGTGTCGTGATTTAATATAACGGCGGTTGCACCAGGAATATCATTAGATTGCTTAACCAAGGCGTTCAAAAAATCAAGTTTCATATCTACCGAGATAGTTCCACCTTTGATTTTCTCTATAATCGTTAACCAATACACATCACCATCTCTATATGGTTCTGTTACGGTTGTCCCTGAAGAGTTTCTGCCGTCTTGATACCAAGAACTCTGTGTCACATCACCATCAAACTTGTGATCTGGCCAACTGTCCGTAATCTGATTCCAATAGGCATCGCCAGATTCAAAAGCCAATACTGCACTATTTAAATTCATCGCGTTTGCTAAGAAAAATGTTTGGTCAATTATCTCTTGTTCACTACCCTCAAACTTTTTGTTTTTGTAGAGTTTCGCTAACTTACTAATACCGCCCACTTTTTCATTAATTAGAGTCTCAATAACTCCAGATTTTGCTTCAACATAGTTTTTACTTTCGTTGATAACGCTTTCCGTCAGCGCCTCTTTTTCTTGAAGATAAAGAACAAAACTTACCCCAGATACAGAGAGCCCAACCAAGAGCATTACGGATACAAGCAACAGTTTTTTAAGACCCAGCTGTTTGAAATTCAACATATACACCCTACTTCATAATCATTTGACACTCGGAATAAACCGCGTTCATTTATTACTAATTGTAATTAGAATATCGGCGGTTATACCATTTTCCTTAACAATATTTTTACATTGCTTAGTATCCAATGACATCTGGCTTCACTTAACGTCTAAGCATAAGCGCCGAACTGAGGTATATGTCGCTTTAATTATCTTTAACTTATTTGAAGGGAAGGGACTAATCGAGAATGACCGAGAGGGCATACATCTTGAAACCTAAGGCGTGTGTCCTTTCAGTTTTCTATATATAAGACATGCTTATTTTAGGGGGGGGGCGCACTACACCAACTGTCACGGTTCTAAATTTTTTTGGTGAGCATCCCTTCACCTTTCCAATCAGACTACTTCATTAATGCAAACACCAGAGAAAAAATCGCTCGTCTTTAAGATCACAAAAGGTCGTCAAAGGAGTTCAACTTGAACCCTTTAAACGACCCTTCTAAATTCGCAGACAAATTTACTTTTGAAGTTGTTCTTTCGCTGCTTCTACTTTTGAAAAATCTAGCCCTAACTCATTGACGGCTTCTTTAATCAAAGCGGGGTTTTGCATCACCTGCCCCATTAAAAACTGAAGCTTATCTTGAGGTAAACCCAGTTGACCGATTGATGCCATTGCCGCAAGAGGATTTTGTGTCAACACTTCAAAAAGCTCACGGATCTGTTCGTCGCTAATATTATTCTCTTTCAACATTGCAAGAATTGGGTTCATCACACTACCTTTTAAACACTAAATGAAATAGACGGACAGTCTAGCATTTGACTCAATATGATGACACTCAGAACTGCTATCTTTTCACTCTGGCTTATTTAGTGACTCAGAACTAATTAGAGCCACAGTTAATCAGGACACACACCTCAAAAATGGCATTACATTGACATCTATAGTGACAAAAAAGCTAACAGACCGAGACCTGTTAGCTTTTCAAATTCTAAAACTGGATGATATTAGTCGTTGTTGTTATCGCGGGCATCGAAATGATAATCAACATTGACGATAGCTCGGTAAGATATTTCACCGCGAGCTTCTGAGAACTCTTCAATAGTCACAACTGTGTCGTCAAGCTTAAGATTAGAGACGGTATTTTCTCCAATGGGTGCCAATTTAAAGCGCAATTCTGAATTGGTCGCTGTTTTTAGTACATCTACGTAATCAAACCCTGCTTCATACGCGGCGGCTTTTGAAGAGAAACCGGCTGTTGAAAGGTTTGCTTCGCTATACACCGTTTGAGTGCCTGCAAAGGCGGTAACGCTAACGAGGAGAGTGGCGGCTAGAACGGTTAATTTTTTCATCTTATTTACCCTTAAAGTGTCTGTTAAAAATGAGTGACTACTTGTTGGGGTTACTGCCCCTCTCACTCGATGACGCTATTATTCACTATTTACATGTGACGTACATCACACATATTCGCCATTCATCATGGACGATTTAGCATCAATAAAATGAAAGTTTTAAAGCCGAGGTGTTTTGTGACAAAAGCTAACAAGGAGATACATCTTGAGATCTGAGGTGTATGTCCTCGACTGATTTTTGCGTTTGATTTTCTGCTCGTTCGTTTCTTTTTATATACTGGACTTACTAAAATAGTACTTAAATAGTTGGTAAAAGCGACTGACATGTATTGGTTTTTCATTATTAAATTGATGTAAAAAATAGAAGTGCCAGGCTCTTCCCTGAATCTCAGGTAATACTCTAGTAACCCGTTCGTCAGAAAGCTCTGTTTGGACTAAAAATTCAGGAAACAATGCGACACCCATATCATTCAACACCATCTCCAATACGGTTGTTAGCGTGTTTGCTTTCGCACTGTGTTCGACATTTATAAGCAATTTATTCATTTGTTTATTATCAAATAACTGCAATTCATCGTGCTGCCAAGGGGTTGCTATAAACTTGTATTCTTCTAACTGTTCAATGTTCTTTATATCTCCGTATTGTTTAATGTATCGAGGTGACGCGCAAAATATTTCTGATACTTTCCCTATTGATAACGCGCGATAATTGCAGTCGGGTATGTCACCGCCAAAAATCGCAGCATCTAAATTGTGCTCTATCAAGTCCTGCCACTTGCCTGTCACAACCACTTCTGGTTTTATTTTGGGGAATTCCAAACTCAATTGTCTCAATACAGGAATGATCAAATTTTTTTCAAAAAAAGGAGGAATAGAAACTTTGAAGCTACCGCTAGGTTGGGCTTTTGCACTATCGAGCTCAGTTAGTGTCATAGTCAGTTGTTCACTCAATAATTCACTGCGAGCCAGTAACGTTTCCCCTACGGCAGTCAGCACAACTCCGCGAGTATTACGTATCAATAACTGCTGGTCCGTCGATTCCTCTAAGCGCTTTATTTGCTGACTAACGGCGGACTTACTTAAACCTAACTTTTTAGCTGCCGCTGTAAAAGAGCGCCGATTTGCCACTTCGACGAAAATCAAAAGTAGAGGAGCCAATTTCACACTGTTCATATAATTAAACAACACGTTCATTTTAAGGTTATTGTTTAATAGTCGCTAAACTCCTAAGCTGTGTCAACTCAATCAAACAAGGAAATAGTGCAAATGAAAAGTTTAGTTGTTGTCGACCTGACACCTATAGATAAAAAACAGATTTCAGAATACAGCGCGCAAGCGGCAGAAACATTGAAACCTTTTAATGGTCAATTTATTGCCAAGGGTGAAGTGGAAGTGTTACATGGTGAAGCGATTCACCCAATGAAAGCCATCATCCAGTTTCCAGACAAAGAAAGTGCACAAAACTGGTATAATAGCGCTGAATACCAAGCCATTATTCCGCTACGAGAGAAAGGTATGCACAGTCAATTTCATTTAGTGTGAATACGTTTTTAGATCACTTTTTAAACCAACAAGGTATTCTCTTTATCTCGAGAATACCTTGTTGATTCAAGCTGAGCTATTTCTTTCTAAGGTGTGTGATGAGATGGTCACCTCTGTCTCGGCATCGCAATGTGCCATGATTAAGGTTGCACAGAATCAACAACAAAGGTGACCACTATGAACTATAAGTTAATTAGTATTGATTTGGCAAAAAATGTCTTTCAAGTTGCTCTACTCGATCAACAAAATAACCTCGTTTCGAATAAAAAGATCACCCGAAATAAATTGCTTCACACCCTAAGGCAATACCAGCCCTCTCTTGTCGTCATGGAGGCGTGTTATAGCTCCAATCACTGGGGAAGAGCGATTGAAAAACTGGGGCATACGGTTAAATTAATTCCCGCCAGATTAGTCAAAGCGTTCTTAATCGGCAATAAAAATGACGCTAACGATGCGCTCGCCATTGCCGAAGCCGCACAACGACCCAAAATTCATTTTGTTGGCGTGAAAACCGTTGAGCAACAAGATATTCAATCTTTGCAAAGGATAAGAGAATTACTGGTAAAACAACGTACGGCGAACGCCAACCAACTACGAGGGCTTCTAGCGGAATACGGTGTCGTAATGGGGAAGACAAAATCGAATTTAATGAATGCCATTCCTTTCGTTTTAGAAGATGCCGAAAATGAGCTGTCGACAGTGGCTCGTTCGGTTGTTCAACACCTTTATCTTCGACAAAAACAGCTTGAAGAAGAAATCAAAACCATCACGGCTCAAATGGTGTCATGTGCCAGCCAACATGAAGACTATCAATTGCTTTCAGGTATTCCCGGAGTCGGTCCTATTGTCGCGTCAAGTATCATGGGCTCGATAAATAGCATGAGTGAATTCAAAAATGGACGTCAGTTGTCAGCATGGCTTGGCCTAACCCCTTCTCAATACAGCAGTGGCGACAAAAACCATTTAGGCAAGATAACCAAACGAGGCAATCAAACGCTTCGTAAACTTCTCACTCAGGGTGCGCAAGCGGTCATTAATCATTGCGATAAAAAAGACGACCCGCTAAGCCAATGGTTACAAAAATTAAAAAAACGAACACACCATTGCAAAGTGGTAGTGGCCTTTGCTAATAAATTGGCCCGAATAATCTGGGCCGTATTAACGAAAAGAGCTCCTTATAACGTCGAACTCGCTTGCGCTAGATAATGGTAAATGAACAGAAAGCCAACTCAATAACAACGGTGTAAACAGTGATGAATTAAACGGTTTGTCTTATTCAAAACCTGGCGAGGACAGCGGTTATCAAAACCATGTGTGTGTTGAGGAGGATAAGACGTCAATTTGAATCTCATTAGGGCGCGCATGAACTCATGCCAAACAGACGCCGGATATATGTCGCAAGACCGTGAACCACTGCTAACCCCTGTTGTTAGGGAAAAACTCTATGGAAAGATAGATAACGAACGTTCTACAAACATAAAGACCTTGTATCAAGCGAGGTGACCATATATGTCCTCGTTAATTCTGTCCTCGTTAATTCTCATTAATTACGTGCTTTATGCGTGTAAGGGTTAAGAAGCATAACCGCAATTTATAGGTGCCTTTCTACATCTAACTTCACATCGTTCAATCGAGTAATGACATTGGGCTCACCTTGCATAAAGTCGAAGGGTTTGTCATTCAATGCACACACGGTTCCAACCGCTTTGCCTTTATGCATAATTGGAACACCGTAATAAACACCTAATCCGAATTCAACTAAGTCTGCGTTCCCTCTCCACTCTTTATCTTGAGAGGCATCTGAGACCAACAACGGTTCTTCCGTGTCGACGACACGTTCACAATACAGTTCATGGCAGCCTTTTTGATTGCTTTTAGGTCCTGCATCGCCCGCGCTATAAATAGGTTGTTCATTAGCCGCAAACACGACCATTGTCTCCGGCGTCGACTCCATGATCAACAACGAATGCAGCTGATAATGCCGAGCGATTTTATTGAGTTCTAAGGTCAATACCTCGCGATACTCAACTAACTTCTGAAATCCCATATTAACCCCTATAAGTAAACTAACGACACTACGCTTTTTTGGCGAGAAGGTTATACGTCAATGTGCCTTCTGTTTTCACATCGCGAATAAATAGCAACATGCCGCAGCTCCACACAATACACGCCATACCAAACAACAAACCACCATCATCACCCACTACATCGCCCATCGCGTTAAACTCTGGCATTACGACGCCTAGCGGCGTGAACAAATGGAAGACAATCGCGCCAGTCATGATACCCACACTCATTGCGGCACCAAAACCGTGTAAACGAGTAAGCAGAAGAATTGCAGCAATCAGTTCAGAAAAACCAATCAGGTAGCCACCGTATACGCCAAACCACTCAATACCCGACCACTCACCCAGAGTACCAAAAATATGCTCTGTCTCGTAAGAACCCGAAAACTTAAAGAACAATGACTGAACAAATACAAAGATGACAAATGCTGATGGAATATGCTTCAACGGTACAAACTTCATTAGGTGGATTCCTTATTATTTAATTAGATTTGGCCAGTTTTGGTCAGCCGTCAATATATGGCCTGCACGATCTTCGTCCCAACGTCTCTTCACTCCAACATCGTAATTTAAATAAAGCTTACCATCGACAATTGCCCATAATTCAGGTTTGGCAGAAGCAAAATCGTTTTTGGCAGAAATCGCCCATGCACAGTAACCACCGTATTGTGGGGCGTAGCTTTCTGGATCGGCTTTAAACTTACTTAGATTCTCTTCTGAAGAAAAATACCAGTCAGCATCTTTGTACTCTACTTGCCATTGGCTATTGCCTTTAACCGGTTGGCCTTCCGTGAAATATGCCACGGTGTCATAACCACTCACCGCTTTATTGCTGAACGTTCCTGTGTAGATCTCGTCAGCGGCGAATGAAGGGAAACTTACGAGCATGATTAATAGGGCAAATAACTTCTTCATTTGAAGACTCCTGATTTGGAAACCGACGTTGTGTTGAGCGTCGATAGATTGATAATTCATTTATTGTTTAGCAGAAGACACGACAACTGAGATAAAACTTTCAGTTGTCGTGTTATTTTTTCTATTAAAGGAGCAAGAAGGACTAACGAGGAGATACATCTGGATATCTAAGGTGTATGTCCTGGTTAGTTTACTCGTTAGTTTTTCCTCATTATTTTAAGCATTTGTTTTAAACTGTGCCACGGCATGATCCATGTCTTTTGCTTGCGCTTGCACACTATCAACCTCATCAAGGCATTGTTTAGCTGAGACCATATTGTCATCTGAAATCATTTGCAGCTCTGTAATGGACTCATTTACTTGATTCATTACAATTCCTTGCTCTTCAATTGCCGAAGCGATGCGTTCTGAGTTACTTTGAATATAACTCATATCGGTGATGATCTGTGAAAAGCTGTCATCTAAGGTTTGTGAAAATTGCTTGGTTTCTTCGCCTTGTTTATTACAAGTTTCAATATCCGCTACAACAGCCGACATCTGACTTTGAATGGCTGTCACTACCGAAGTAATTTCTTGAGTTGAATCATGAGTACGGCTGGCAAGATTGCGGACTTCATCAGCAACCACAGCAAAACCTCGCCCTTGATCACCTGCTCGTGCAGCCTCAATAGCAGCATTCAAAGCTAATAAATTTGTTTGTTCTGCTATACCCTGAATCATCTCTACGGCTCCTCCTATTTGAGCAACACGTTGGTCTAGCGAACTTATTGACGCCTGACTGCGAGACAGAGTTGACGATAATTCATTAATATTATTAACCGTTGCACTTACTCCCCCTCGACCTTCATTCGCGTTATAAGACGCTTGTTGAACGCCTTCAGTTGCCACGGCTGTACTTTCCGAAATCTCGCCAATAGTCGATACCATTTGTTGGACAGATGTCGCCATTGAGCTCGTATGTTGTGCCTGAATATTGAACTGTTCGATCACACCTTGAAGTTGACCATGCATACTTTCAGTACTTCTGTAGAGCCCTTTGGCTTTAATCTGAGAACCAGAAACCAACTCTGCGATGTTCGCCAACAAATCGTTGAAGTATCGACCCAACACTGCCAATTCATTATTGCCTGAAATATCAATTCGCATTGCCATGTTGTTGGTTTCTAAAATCATTTGAATCGTTTTTAACAATTTGTTCATTATGATGTTTATAGACCAAACTATTTGGACAATCACTAATACAATGACAAGGATGATGACACCTGTAATGCCCCATTGAATTGTTGTCAGGCGCTCTTCATAAGTGTTTACTCCAGATTGTAATGCTACTGAGGCTTGCTCAAACTGTTCCTCAATTTGATGCGATGCAGCCCGAACTTCTCCCATTAATCCTTGATCATGTTGAAGACCAATAACCTGAATTTGATCAATCACTTCCTGACTAACTTTAATCAGCGCTGGAAAATTAAAATCTTGTAATATTTGAGGTTCAAAACTGCCTTGCTTAACCGCATTATCGAAGTTATTTAGAGCCAACCCTCCTCTTGCAGAAGCTGAGCCAATGGCTTTCTCATATTCAGAATTAAATTCCCCTAACAATCCTTGATCTTTTTTTAATCCCAAAGCTTGTGAAGCAGAAACTAAAGAAGAGAACTTATTTATATATATATCAAGGTCAGACTTCAAACGATCTGGATACGCAATATCGTAACTTATAAGAGTGGCCGCAATATGTTGATTAATGTCCGTAAACAGCGCGGCATTGTCTTGAAATTTAGTTAGGTACTTAGCATCTTTTCGCAACAAAAAATCTTTCTCGTTACGACGTAAATTAAGTAACCTAACCTCAAGTTCAGAGAGTTGAGTTTTTGCATTTGCTAGCTCTGCAACGGAACCGGAGAAACTAATCGAAATTCCAAGGATAGCCGCAATGCCTAGAATAGAGGTTAATCCAAGAATGATTAAGCGAGATTTTATGTCCATAATGCGCATTTTTTGATGAAATTTATAGGAGTATAGTTGCAATATTAATTACCTGTAAGTCAATCTCCGATATTTAGATGATGCCTTGGGTTCAGCATAATAATTTTATCTTGCTTAACAATATCAGACATTGGATCACGTTCCGTTTAAAAATACCCTTCGTGGTTATCTCTCTCTTCGTACTTTTTTGGAAGTTCAATCATTAATATAAGGTCGCTTATTCAAGGTAAAGTAATTTACATTGCTTTGCGCTACTATTACCTCATTTAAAACTCAGAACTCTGGTTAAATAACTCGATGACCCCTTTTCATTCCTTATTTATAATCGAAGATGACGTAAAGCTTCGCTCAATGCTTGAAGAGTATTTCGTTAAACAAGATTTCGAAGTGACCGCATTTGAAGATGGTACAAACGCAATTGATGCCATTGTCGAACATCAACCCGATATCCTTTTGCTTGATCTTATGTTGCCAGGTATGGACGGTCTGACAATTTGTAGACAGATCCGAGCTAAGTATTCAGGTAAAGTTTTAATGTTGACGGCAAGTGATGACGATTTTGACCATGTAGCCGCTCTCGAGATTGGCGCCGACGACTTTGTAAATAAACCGATTAAACCGAGAGTCTTGTTAGCACGTATTCGTATGTTGCTCAGGCGTAACCCGACAGTTGGACAAACAGCCAAAGTGACGTCGAAGTCAACCAATACTTTAACCTATGGTCAACTAAGCCTGAATCAGGCACGTAAGATTTGCTCACTTGATGGCATTCAGATCGTCATGCCTGACAGTGAATTCGACCTATTATGGATACTCGCAAGTTCTCCTGATGAAGTATTGTCACGAGAAGTGCTAACACAGGCATTAAGAGGTATTGAATACGATGGTCTAGACCGCACTATAGACAACAAAATAGTTAGCCTGCGAAAGAAACTTGGTGATAACTCTTCTACACCAAAGCGCATTATCACAGTGAGAGGCAAAGGCTATTTGTTCGTACCAGATAGTTAAAGAAAACTTGAGGATAATGATGTATGCGCCGGTTCTATATAGAGGCATTTTTCGGTTTATTGGTGTTCTTCTACGCGAGTCTCATTACGTATGACACCATAGTTAATCAACTCAATACCGACAATGAGTACGTATTGGAAGATCTGGAAGGCGCCGCATTTCGAGATCTGTTAATGACAATTTCCGATAGTCAGGGACAAGAACAAGCCCTCATTGCCCTAAACGATTTTGTCGACAATACCACCAAAACCCTCGCCGAATTCCCTCGTTCAGGCGTTCCTGATGAAGTAAAAAGCCACTTCAATAATGACAGAGCGTATCCGTTTACTTATTACGATGATGAACGGGACTTCTGGTTTATGCTCTCATCTGTCGACACCATCTATCGAATTCAACCCGATGCAGAATCGTACCTTCGTAAAGCGATCGAATTTGATGATGTTATTCTTCTAGGCTTTATCTTAGGCGGTTTTTTTATCTACACATCCGGCTTGATCTGGTTTCTCAGTCGCAGAATAAACGCACTTGAACTTGCCACCATGAAATTTGCCCAAGGTGATTTTAACTGCAGAGCACCGACAAGCAGTAGGCTTAGAATGGGTTCGCTCAATGAGAGTTTTAACTACATGGCGAACAAAATCTCTTACTTAATTACGAGCAACCGCTCACTGACTAATTCGGTTGCGCATGATTTAAGAACGCCGATTTTCAGGATTCAATGGCAAGCTGAGATGCTACAAGACGAGAACTTAACTCAGCAACAGCACGGGAAAATCGCCAGTATTATCGAAGATACCGAAGAGATGGAACAGATGGTCGATGACCTGCTTTACTTCGCCAAAGTTGAGCGTCCAGATTCTGTATTGAACATAGAAAGACTTGAATGTAACCCTTATCTCAAAGGTATAGTAAGCAAATTACCGAAAAACAACACAGTGATACTAGACCTTTGCACTGCTGAAGATCTTTTTGTCGGAGCCGATGGTGCCTTACTCAAACGTGCCATCAATAATTTGCTCTCTAATGCTCTGCGGTATGCAGAGCAGAACATTCGGCTGTCCGCAACAATGGAAAATGAAGAAGTCGTGTTTATTGTCGAAGACGACGGTCCAGGGATTCCGAGCGATCACTGGAGCTTCATTTTCGACCCTTTTTATAGTGTTGACCCATCCAGAAACAAAGCCAACACAGGATTCGGTTTAGGTTTGGCAATTGTTAAACTTATTATTGAACGACATGGTGGTCAGGTGGAAGTAGGAGCCAGTATATTAGGTGGTGCGAAATTTACTCTGCGGCTCCATCGTTTGTCAGATGAGTCTGACAAACAGTGACAGATAATAGACAAGGTCAATATATTGTCAGGTTAACTTATTCTGTACAGTGTTCATAACAAGTTAACACAAGGACAATATGATGAAACAACTGACCATTCTTATCTCTACTCTTGTTGCCGCTACCGCAGTACATGCGGCAGGTGATACATACATTCGAAACGGTAACATCTATACCAAAGAGAACAGCTGGATTGCTGAATTAGGTGCCGCGGGTGCAAGTGATTTGTTTAAGGATCAAAAACACAACGCTACCCTACTGGGCAATTTTGGTTATCAGGGTGAAGACTTCAATGCGACACTGCAAAGCATTAACTACCGTTTCCTTGGTAACTCTGGTGATATGTTCAACATGAGTGGCTACATAGGCACATCTGGTCTGGCATACGACCAAGATACATCAAGTTTTTTGAAAGGAATGGACAAACGTAAAGCCAGTTTGGACCTAGGTATCAATGCTGACTTTGCGCTATCTCAAGGTACAATTTCTACGTACTTCCAACAAGACGTGACAGACACGTACGATGGCTACTTGGCAGGTGTGACATATTTCCTTCCAATGAGTGTTGGACGCATAGATCTGGTTCCATTTGCAGGTTTGACATACCAGAGTGAAGATTACGTGGATTACTACTTCGGTGTAAAAAATAAAGAAGCGACTCAAACACGGAAGGCCTACAAAGGTAGCGCGGATATCTCTTACAACCTTGGTTACAAACTAATTATGCCAATCAGTGATAGATGGGAACTAACGCAAACAACGGCTTACACTCATCTTGGTGACAAAATATCCGACTCGCCAATTGTAGACAGTGCCAATCAGTGGGTAGTTGGTGCAACGGCCGCATATCGTTTCTGATAACACATAAGAGTCAATCAAAATACGTAATGACAAAAAGCCAACAGACCGAGATCTGTTGGCTTTTCAAATTATAAAACAACGGAATATTAGTCGTTGTTGCTATCGCGGGCGTCGAAATGATAATCAACATTGACGATAGCGCGGTAAGAGATTTCACCGCGAGCTTCAGAGAACTCTTCAATTGTCACAGCGGTGCCATCCAGCGTAAGGTTAGAGACTGTATTTTCTCCGATGGGAGCTAATTTGAAACGTAATTCAGAATGGTTAGCCGTTTCCAATGCATCAACGTAATCAAAACCTGCTTCATACGCGGCAGCTTTTGAAGCGAAACCGGCTGTTGACAGGTTTGCTTCGCTATAAACCGTTTGAGTGCCGGCAAAGGCGGTTGCGCTAACAAGGAGAGTTGCGGCTAGAACTGTTAATTTTTTCATCTTATTTACCCTTAAAGTGTCTATTAAAAATGAGTGACTACTTGTTGGGGTAACTGCCCCTCTCACTCGATGACGCTATTATTCATTATTTATATGTGACGTACATCACGCATATTCACCATTCATCATGGACGATTTAGCACCAATAGAATGAAAGTTTTAAAGGCGATGAGTTTTGCGGCGGAAGTTAACGAGAACATACGCATTGAAACCTGAGGTGTATGTCATCATGAGTTCGGTCAACGTTTACATTCGGATAAACCCTTATCCAGCACACAACATCGTTTCAGTCTGTGCTTTATACTTAAGAAGTATAAGCTCTACCAAACCATCTAGGCTCGGTAATTATATAGTCGTGAAGTATTCACTTGATTATAAACCCACAGAGGAAGCCATTATGAAATCTGAACATACGATAGGAATTTTTGTCGTTGCGATTGTTGCCACTGCGTTTGGTGTTCTTACTGTCATCTCTGGTGGTTCCGTCTTATTTATTGAAGAGAAGGCTCAAGCAGCTGGTCACTATGTTCCGTTTGTTGTTTGGTTTAACTTTTTGGCAGGATTTGCTTATGTTATAGCGGGCTTAGGGATAGGGTTTCGTCAACGTTGGGCGGTATGGATGTCAGCTAGTATCGCCATGCTAACTGTTTTAATTTTGGGGCTATTGGGATTGCACATTATGAATGGCGAAGAATATGAACTTCGCACCGTTATTGCTCTTATTTTTCGAGCGACGGTATGGGCTAGCCTCACATTGTTTTCGTATCGTAGACTGAGTTAGCTAAGAATTTCGGGTTACTTTTATAACATTAACGAGGACATACGCCTTGAAATTAGAGGTGTGTGTCCTCGTTAGTTTTCTCGTTAGTTTTTCTTAGCCTAAGGCAGCAGCAACGATCACTCGTTTGAATTCATTATGCATGCATAGGCAACAAGAAACGCGGGCTCTTGATATTGCTTTAGACCTGTCTCTTTAAACGGTACCGCAAGTGGGTTTCGTTTCAAACGCTCTTTAATTTCGCTAGCCGCAACGACATCGACCGAAAGACCTTCGATCAATTGGATGGCCGCTTCCAACTTAAAACCGACCGCACCACCAGCAAACTTACCTTTTGCTTGGCGTTGGCGGATCACCACACGATCAATCTTGTAATCTTGCATCAATTTAGCGAACGAAAACTGAAAGTCTTTCATTTTTTGAGTGTCGTTTGCATCGCCTATGGATACCTTAGCCACTCGGCAATCGGGAATCGTAAACACCCCATCGGACAGTGATAGCAGGCTTACAATCGCGTCATTTCCACTAATTTCAACACCACAAATATTCATTTCATTACCTTGTCTTTGATGAACCTGCGATTATACGGTGCGTTGTCACGATGCACCAGTGCGAGGTTTGATTCTGTCAATTATGGTGGTACGTAAATGACGAGCGCGCCCACCTAAAAACGCTACTCTCCATAATAACCGAGCATCATCATAGTGAAATGACAAACGGGTTTACCCCCTATAGAGATCCACTCATAGGACTCGATTTTAAACCGTGTATTCGGCGGAAAATTCACTTCAAATGTATCAGGGTTCAATGAAAAATCGGTGATATCTGCGCCACCTGGCCACTCATCGGACCCTTCTGGAGGCTTGCAAGTAATCAGCACCCCTCTTTGCCAAACTTTCGCTCCATTTAAGTCATTTGAAAAACTCCATGGTGTTTTGAGTGTAATAATAGAGCCCGGCTTCAACATATTATCTAAAGCATCTTCAAATGGATAAGTAAGTGACTCTGTAATCGGTCCTGCGTTACCCGGATATTCACGCAGCGAAGGGGAAAAATCTTTTAAGGTATTACCCGATATGGCCATACCTCCTCGATACAAAAGTGGGTAGTCTTTTGATGACACTTTGGGCAATTTAAGGAGTGCATTAATATGAAGTGTGGTCTCGGCAACGGCATATTTTTGAACTTGTGTGGCGACAGATTCAAGTTGTTTAAGAACGTCTTCTTTTGATTTAGCGGGTTTCATCAAAAACATATTCATGAAATCAGCATCTTTTGCTGTGCAACTAGGATAATCACACGCCCAAATCGTTTCTGCCAATGAACCGATATCTAAAGGGAGACCTTTTATTGCGCTATACGCCAATTGGTTAAACGCATCTGTCCGAATAAAATCTGGGCTGGTCCAGTCATATAAGCACATAGCAAAATCAAAGCCATTTGGATCTCCCGGATAATTTTGTTTACCTAGCACCTTTAATTCTTCAATTGATCTAGTCGTGCCGGATGGAGGGTTCTGATAAGGCACTATTTTCTTGTCCATCATTTCCTTAAATAATGCCACAACTTCGGGAGTCACAACAGGCAGCGCTTGTAGTTGTCCTGAGGTGTTATTTCCGTGACCAGTTGCCAGAAATGAACCATCACTTTCAATCACAAATTCAATATTCCCTTGATCATCGTACCAATAACGCTGTCCATTCAAATCGAGAGCCCAGTAGTGTTCCCCGTCAGGTTGATGCCCTATATCATTAATGTCGACAAAACCCAGACCATTGATCATCAGGCGAAAACTACCCCCTTTTTCTCCCCTTGCCTCACCCAATGGCAGACCATCACAGACGTAATAACATGTTGTGAGTTTCGAATTTACTTTTACAGATGAAATAGACCACATAACCGCTACCTTTATTAACCCTACGCGTCATCGTCGCCGATCCATTATTGGGTCTTCAGGAAACCAAGCGACCACGACAGCAGGAATCCATCAAAAATGAGGCAAATGACGTTGACCAAAGAAAGAGGATGTTAACGCATACGAAGCCAGAACGAAGAATAAATCGACTAAAAAAGCCTAACGAGGGCATACATTTCGAAATATGAGATGGTCACTTCTGGCTCGGTATCGCAATGTCCTTAGTTGTTCTTCCTTGGTTATTCCAGTTCAAAGTTATCTTTTTGACCCCTCTTTTTTATTGAGGCACTTAACTTGCCATATATTCGCTTACTTTTTGCCTTAACCATTGATGTGCGTTATTCGTATCAGTCCTAGTGTGCCATGTCATATACTGATGCATTTCCAAGGTTTCGAAAGGTTGATGCAGAACTTGTAGGCCAAATTTATCTGCATACCGAATAGCTAGCTCACGGGAAGTACTACCAATACAATCAGAACCAGACACTAACGCACACATGGTCAGTAGCGAGTCGCACTCTGCACTGATTTTCCGATCTTGAATCGGGAGCTTGGTAAAGTAGTCTGCTGTATAGCGATTCGAGCGGCGCATACGGAAGGTAATGTGCTTTTCCTCGTAGTATTGTTCTTGTGTGATCACCCCTTGTATACGAGGATGGCCATTGCGAGCAATTAAGACCAATTCATCCGCTTGCACTTGCAGAGTTTTGTAACTGCTCAAGTTAGGGTAATTAACATCAACCGCAAGATCGGCTTTTTGCATACTTAGGCTGTGCATTAAAGACTCTTCGTCATTCGGCACCATCGAAAACTCTATTGATATATTTTCTAATGACGTATCTTGCTCGACAAGAGGTTGTAGCTTTGCCAACGCGATCTCATTGACCAAGATGTGAAAGGTGTAGCACTGAGAAATATCAAACTCACGAATTGAACTTACGGCCTCAACAATCCCCAACATTGCAGGTTCAACTCGGCTGGCCAACTGTATTGCAAGGTTAGTTGGCTCAATACCGCGTCCCTTGCGAATAAACAAATCCGCACCTAATTGAATTTGGAGCCGCTTGAGCGCTCCACTCACCCCTGGTTGAGTCATTTTCAATGATTCCGCCGCCAACGTAATTGATTGTAATCGGTAAACCTCAAGAAACGTCTTCAATAGGTTGAAATCTAAATCTCTTTGTTGCTCACTCATTAATACATAGCCATTCATTATGTGTTAAATAAACTTTACTTTATTTTTTGTTATGTGTCATTTCTCTATACTCATCTTATCGAAACAGAACTCCTAATGAGCGAGATGACCATGACTACAATTCCTAATTTTCCAAAAGCAACTCTATTCCTAGCGATAACGCTCGCGTTCCCTTCTTTAGCAGCAGATCATAACCACGAGCATTTCAGCGAAATTGGCGATCAAGGCGGCAAAAGTGCAACAGACATGACCATCAAAGCTAATAATGAATTCGCGAAGACACTAAATTTTGCAGATACCAGAGCATTTGAAAACAATAGCCGAGGTTTAATCGCAACATTTGATCAAGAAACGGGCGACATCATTCGAAATAGCTTCGATTTTATTGAGGCAAACGTAGAAAATGCCGAAAAAGCACCGAATTCAGTCAACCCATCTCTATGGCGCCAAGCGGTATTAAACCAAGCAGCCGAAGGTCTGTACGAAGTTGTTCCGAATAAAATATATCAAGTTCGCGGAGCTGATTTAGCGTCTATTTCATTTATTCGCAGTGATAGTGGGTGGATTGCTTATGATGTTTTACTTACTCAAGAAGCAGCAGAAAAATCACTAAAATTCTTCAAAGAAAACGTGCCTGAAGGTGGTGACCTACCTGTCGTAGCGATGATTTATTCTCATTCTCACGCCGATCACTTTGGTGGTTCTCGTGCCATTAAAGATGCTTACCCTGATGTCAAAGTATATGGTTCTAAAAACATCACCAAAGAAATCGTGGATGAAAACGTGCTAGCGGGCAATGCAATGTCACGCCGCACAGCTTATCAATATGGCGCGACACTCAACCGTCATGAGCATGGCATTGTCGATGCGGCTCTAGCAAAAGGGCTTTCAAAGGGAAAAATCACGTATGTACTGCCTGATCACGAACTGAATCACAAAGAAGATATCGAAACATTGGAAATCGACGGTCTCGAAATGCAGTTTATGGACGCGTCAGGAACGGAAGCAGCATCTGAAATGGTGACCTACATTCCGAGCATGAGAGCATTATGGACTGGTGAACTTACCTACCAGGGGATGCATAACCTTTATACACTGCGTGGCGCAAAAGTTCGTGATGGATTAAAATGGTCTAAAAAGATCAATGAAATGCTCATCACTTGGGGAGCCGATACCGATGTTTTGTTCGCCTCTCACTCTGCACCAATTTGGGGGGGCGAGGAAATTTCTGGCTATCTAAAAATGCAGCGTGACGCATACGGCTTTACGCACAACCAAACATTACGCTTAGCCAATAACGGTGTCGTTCTACAGGATATTGGTGATGAAATCTATAAGGTAATGCCAGATAGTATTCAAAAGACATGGCACACAAATGGCTACCATGGCACATACTCTCACAATGCTCGTGCGGTATATAACATGTACTTAGGGTACTTTGATATGAACCCTGCAAACCTGAACCCACTTCAAGTAGAGCCAGAGTCAGTAAAATTTGTTGAATATATGGGGGGCAGCGAAGCCGTGATCGATAAAGCGCGAGTCGATTTCAGTGAAGGTGAATACCGATTTGTCGCGACAGCATTAAACAAAGTCGTTCACGCTGAACCTAAAAACAAAGAAGCACGTCAACTGCTCGCAGATACTTATGAACAGCTCGGTTACCAATCTGAAGGTGCCGGTTGGAGAAACATTTACCTTACTGGAGCGCAAGAGCTTCGCATCGGTACTCAACCTGGCGCTCCAAAAACTGCGTCTCCAGATGTATTAACGAATATGACTATTGAGAACTTGTTGGATTTCCTAGCAGTTAAAGTCGATTCACTAAAAGCACAACAGACTCCGTTTACGATGAATATTCACCTGCCTGATGTAAATGAGCTGTTTTATGTCGAAATGTCTAACGGAAATCTGAACAACATTAAGGTTTCTGAAATGATGGAAGCAGATACAACTTTGATTATCAACAAGAGTGACGTATCAAAAATCATCTTGAAGCAAGCAACATTAACAGAACTGATAGATCAAAATAGTGCAGAAGTTCTCGGTGATGCATCCTCGTTGGAGAAACTAGTAAATTCACTTACCGAATCTGATACAAAATTTGAGATTGTCCCACGTCCAGAAAAAGGTCAAGAAGTAGACGCTAAGCTTTACGACACTCACCATTAATCGTGTGATATTGCTGTCCGAAATATTTTAGTCACTTGAAAGCTAGGTCCTCGATATTTGAGGCCCTAGCGACACAATGTAAAGACATCGCTACGTATATCATATAAACAAACGGTCCCAATTGTTGAACATCATTTTATTTCTCCCTAAAGAAAATCTCTAATAACGATTGGATAAGATGACGCCAGTTATTGTCAGAGCTATCCCGCATAAAATAATCAGCGTAAAAGATATCCATACTCATTTATCAGTAAGACAAGTCACGATTAAGAAATCATTGCCAATATATCTTTAACGCGTTAGTCACAATAGCACCATTATCTCGCTATAACACAAAGAGGCAAAAACAAGCTACCACACACAATAAAACCTCTTTCCAAAAAAAGAGGTTTTATTGTTAATATTGATTCCAATGACAAAAAAGCCAATAGACCGGAATCTGCTGGCTTTTGGGTGCTAATAAAAAACGAAGCAGGGTTACTTCATTAATGATCGTCTTCCGTAAAATTGGACGGCAACGATGTTTTCATCTCATTCCAGATCTGGCCACTTTCCAATCCATAATTACGGATGAGTAAAGGCAGCTCTTCTTTTGCTCCACTTTCGCAGTTTTGCAAAAGTTCGCGATAGAATTTTAATGCCAACTCTCTCGATTCTGAGTGTGAGAAATAAAAGTTACCTACTCGGTTATATAATTTCTTCAAACCGTTGAATATAAGCCCATATATCTGATTTCCCGAATGGAAAGCCAATCGTTGAAAAAGCATATAGTCATAAAAATTAAATGTTTTTGCTATCAATAATGCTTGGCGCAATTCTGGATTTTTTTCACCATCATCTTTAACCGCTTGTACGATCTTGTCACCATAAGGAGAGGCAGCAATAAACGCTTCCCAACTTTCTGCGGCAAGCAAGCTCTCACATGATTCGATTACGCCTTTAATCGTTTTTTCTGAACTTTCTTTATTTGCTTTAAACGCATAGCGCATAAAAATAGGGCTAATATTAGAACGAGCAGCTAATAAATCTTCTACAATACTGTTGGCATTGTCAGAATCCAACGTCATCAGTGTATCCAAAATATGCAGACTAGATGTCTCCATAAACTGATTCACTTTCGTTGGCTTCCCATGCTGAATGGTCAACCATCCATCTCTTGCTAGGCGCTGTAAAACTTCACGCAAAGTCGTCCTAGTCACTCCGATAAGTTCTGACAATTCGCGTTCCGCTGGTAAGATCGATCCCGGCGCGAAGCGACCATTCCAAATACTTTCGATTATGTATTTCTCAGCAAAACCTGCTGGACTTTTTGCCCGTATAACCATGTTGTAGTTTGTCCGATTCATTATTGTTAGGTCGAATGACTCATCATACCACTACTTGCACTCTGAGCGAAATCTGGTGACCATACCCAAGCAACCGCTTTAACCTTTTATTAACACGCGGGCAAATACACATTAACAAGTCATTGACTCTAAGTTTTGTTCGAAAACGTTTTCGTTATCACAAAACAAGCAGTTTCTTGCAAAATTATTGCCCGTCTACTTTACAATTTCGACATTATATCTAGTTGTAAAATATATCGATTATATAAAAAATCCTCTCTTTTATACCTGCAATTCAACATATCAATAAAATTGTAAAAATTCGTAACTTACATGCTATGCTGTGCGAGGTTTTGGACTGACGATTTCATCCCCTTTGTGGGATACCGTATTAGTTATCATTGCGCTATTATGCAAGGTTATCTAATGAGAGACCTCTCAGTTCAGGATAGGAAGTGCTTGTAATAGTTAGCGGTTATTTATTGGTGCGGGAACAACCCCGTTCACCCAAAAATACATCGCCGTTAACCGTACATTTATAGTTACCGATACAAGCATAGAAGAATATTTATTAACTTGTAAGAGTATTAACATGCCGATTTCACTCGGGAACGCTTTGATCAAAAACTTCCTTGGCAAAGCGCCAGACTGGTACAAACTAGCCATCATTTCTTTTCTCGTCATCAATCCAATCGTATTTTTTTATGTCGACCCCTTTGTAGCGGGTTGGATGCTTGTCGTAGAATTCATATTCACGCTAGCGATGGCTCTAAAGTGTTACCCTCTTCAGCCGGGTGGTTTGCTTGCTATTGAAGCGGTCGCAATTGGCATGACCTCACCTCAAATGGTGATGCATGAATTGGAAAATAATTTAGAGGTATTGCTGCTACTTATCTTTATGGTTGCCGGTATCTATTTTATGAAACAGTTATTGCTGTTCATATTCACCAAGATACTGTTGGGTATACGCTCAAAAATACTGCTTTCTATGGCGTTCTGTTTTACCGCCGCTTTCTTGTCCGCATTCTTAGATGCATTAACTGTTATCGCCGTTGTTATTAGTGTCGCGATTGGCTTTTACTCTATCTATCACAAGGTTGCTTCAGGTAAAGGCACCCAAACGTCACACGATCATACAACAGATGACCATTTCTCTGAACTGACCCGTGACGATTTAGAAAACTACCGTTCATTCTTACGTTCATTGCTTATGCATGCAGGTGTTGGTACGGCTTTAGGTGGTGTAACCACCATGGTGGGTGAACCACAAAACCTTATCATCGCTGATCAGGCTGGGTGGATGTTTGGTGAATTTATTGTACGGATGCTACCGGTGACCTTACCCGTATTTATCTGTGGCTTGATCACCTGTGCGCTTGTCGAAAAGTTCAAAGTTTTCGGCTACGGCACGGAATTACCAACCCATGTACGTACTATCCTCAACGACTATGACCAAGCTGAGAAGAAGAAACGTACTAAGCAAGACATGGCTAAGCTTTATGTACAAGGTATCATTGCTGTTTGGCTTATCGTCGGATTGGCGCTGCACCTCGCATCTGTTGGTTTAATTGGCCTGTCTGTTATCATTCTAGCCACCGCGTTTACAGGTGTTATTGAAGAGCACTCACTCGGGAAAGCATTCGAAGAGGCATTGCCATTCACCGCATTACTTGCGGTATTCTTCTCTATCGTGGCGGTCATTATTGATCAGCATCTGTTTGGTCCAATTATCGACGGCGTATTGGCAATGGAGGGAAGTCGACAGCTAAGCATGTTCTATCTTGCGAATGGTGTGCTCTCTATGGTGTCCGATAACGTATTTGTTGGTACCGTATACATAAACGAAGTGAAAACAGCACTCGATAACGCTGTTATTACTCGTGACCAGTTCGACCTATTGGCCGTTGCTATCAATACAGGTACAAACCTACCTTCTGTTGCAACACCTAATGGGCAAGCGGCATTCTTGTTCTTGCTGACGTCGGCTCTAGCACCACTCGTACGATTGTCATACGGACGCATGGTCATCATGGCATTCCCTTACACCATCGTACTTGCGATAGTCGGTTTGGTAGGCATTACATTCTTGTTAGAACCAATGACGGCATGGATGTATGATATGGGTTGGCTGACACACCATATTGCCGATGCTGTTGGCGCAGCAGCGACAACAGGTCATTAATAATTATTATTGACCATTGAACTTATTCGGTATAAAAAGCTCTGATGATTCAGAGCTTTTGTTATTTAGGATGTTATAAAGTGAACCCTCTTTCTTCTCTCCATGCTTTCTCTCGCACTCGATTTTCTTGGTTGCTACTTTTTTGCTTTGTTGTTTTTTTTAACGCCTGTGCTTACACGTTTCAACACGCCATGAAGCTCGACCCATGTGTTATGTGTATCTACGAACGTGTGGCAATGATTAGCATTGGTGTTGCGGCATTATTCGGCGCTATCGCCCCTCAGGTATTTGTCATTCGCTGGGTGGGGATTTTGGCTTGGGCCGGAACATCATTAAAAGGTTTGATGTTGGCTTTAGAACATGTCAGTTACCAAAACAACATATTCGCTACCTGCTCACCCCTTGTTTTTCCAGAATGGGCACCACTTAATCAATGGTTGCCTGCCTTTTTTGAAGCGACAGGTGATTGCAGCGAAATTGTATGGCAATTCTTAACACTCTCTATGCCGCAGTGGTTGGTTATCATCTTCGCTGCAAGTTTTGTTGCCGCCGTCGTTGTCGCGATTTCTCAGTTCTTTAAGGTTAAGTAACACCATCGATACCCTGATCCAGTGATGAAGTAATGCTGTGCGGTTAAGGTTATCTAAACCTGTCATCCCCATGAAAATGGGGATTTAATATCACCAAGATTCCCGTTTTCACGGGAATGACGAAGTATTTACAGCATTACACTTCTGTAGGGATGACGGAGGCTGTCAGGATGGATGTTTAAGGTGTTGGAGGATAACAAACGCTCAGCTTTACTTACCGCAACACTGCTTAAATTTTTTGCCACGCCCACATGGACACGGATCATTTCGCCCTATTCCTTTATAAGGATTTATACTCTGCCCTTTTTGACCCACCATCAGTTCATCCGCGGCTAAAGCGACTTCCGTTATCATGATGTCGAGTTGAGGCAATAGATCTTGCAATTGGGGTGGCTGTTCTATGCCTGATGCCTTCATCTGCTGTTGAGTTTGCTCTTCGTCTATCGCGAGCATGAACGTTGTTAGCAACGCTTGCAGCATGCGAAGTGTACTGTCTAAGATCTCCACCTCTTGGTATTGCGCTTCTACGATTGGCCATACCGCCATAAAACCTTCAGACAAGTCCGCGAGTTGCTCTTCTGTTAATTCCGACAGTGAGTATTCACTTCTGCGTAAGATATTATGTTGTTCATTGATACGTGGAACTAAAAGGTGATCTGATTCTACTTGCTCTACACCGACAGACCCGCACCAGTTTTCTGGTTCTAATGGTTTCACGGTCAAATTAGATGCTAAAATAGCACCCTCTAGAAAATAACAAGACTCGCCTTGCCAATCTTTCGGTAGTTCGATGGTTTTCATAACAATTTTTCATGGTTTATTTTCGTTGCGATAAGAGTATCTGAAAATGGTGAAATTAATAAGGTGTAGTCGTGATAAACCTGTATATAGATTATGTAGATGTATGGGTAAATACCAGATAGAATGCCGGCTCATTTATTATCGGTAAATTGGATATATGCGTGTAATTCTGGGCCCTATGGAGGGCGTACTAGACCATTTAATGCGAGAGATGCTGACAGATATCAATGATTATGATCTCTGCGTTACGGAGTTTGTTCGTGTTATTAATCGAAAACTCCCTGAACACGTATTTACTCGCTTGTGTCCAGAACTAGAAACCGATTCATCGACAAAATCTGGCACTCCAATCCATATCCAGTTACTTGGCCAAGAACCCAATTGGATGGCAGAAAATGCGGTTCAAGCTGAAAGCTTGGGGGCAAGAGGCATTGACCTAAATTTTGGTTGCCCTGCTAGATTAGTCAATCGAAGCAGAGGCGGCGCGGCACTTCTCAAAGATCCAGAACAGATCTATAAAATAGTGAAGGCGTGTCGCGAGGCAGTATCGAATACCATTCCTGTCAGTGCCAAAATTCGGCTTGGTTGGGAAAACCCAGAGGATTGCTTTGAAATTGTTGATGCTATTGAACAAGCAGGCGCAAACGAAGTGACCATTCATGCCCGTACCAAAATGGGTGGCTATAAGGCCAGTGAGATAAAATGGGACTACATTAAGCAAGTCAAAGAACGAAGTACGATCCCTATCATCGCTAACGGTGAGATCTGGAACTATCAAGACGGTCAAGATTGTATTGAAACGACCGGTATAGATTCGCTGATGGTATGCCGTGGAGCATTTAACATCCCTAATCTAGGCAACGTGGTTAAATTCAATCATCAACCAATGTCATGGGAAGAGGTAGTGACGCTACTACTCAAATATTCTCAGTATGAAATGAAGGGCGACAAAGGCCTCTACTATCCAAATAGGGTTAAACAATGGCTCAGTTATCTTCGCAATGAATATGACCAAGCCGATACCTTATTTAGAGAAGTGAGAACCTTTAAGACCGCCTCTCCTATCATTTCTTGTATCGAAAAGTACCAATCTGAATTAGGTTAGCGACGACACCTTTATTATTTCACACTGCCACTGAACCATAGAGAGCGTAAACTCGCCGTGTTTAATCGCGCGCGGGTTATCGTCAAAATAGCACTGCGCTTTCGCGTTTTCGATTCCCAATTTCCAAACGGGTATCGTGCACTCATTGTCAGCAAAGCTCAGAGCAACAATGGAAACCTCTGCACCAAGCGTGCGCGCATAAACGATATGCTCATTCGAGTGGCTTAATATCTCAAATGCACCTTTCTGCCACTCTATATTCTCTTTACGAGCATTAATCAGTCCTTTATAGAATGGTAACCAGCTAGACGTTGCGACGCGTTCCCATGGAAAACACCGACGGTTATCTGGATCGATTTCGCCTTCTAAACCCACTTCTGTTCCATAATACAAGCATGGGGTTCCAACAAATGTGAGTAGCATAACCGCTGCCATTCGCATCTTTTGCTCGTCACCTTTCAACATGGTTAAGAAACGTGTCGTATCATGGCTGTCCAGTTGATTGAGCTGTGTAAGTTGATTGGCCCAAGGTATCTTCGCATTCGCCTCTTTTACCCAATGAGCAAAACCGGACGGCGTCAATGAAATAGGATCGTAGATGATATCTAACCCGGCAAGCAAGGCTCGAATAGGATGAGCAAAGCCAAAGTAATTCATCGACCCATCTTCTTGATCCCCTTGAAGCCACTGTGTTGCCTCAAAGAAATGCTCACCTAACACGTAGGTCTCTGAAGAGACAGACTTAGCCGCTTCACGAAACTGACGAACGTAGTATTCGTTATTCTTTGCGCCATCGCCTTCACCAAGCATATGAATCACATCAAATCGCCACCCATCTATCGCATAAGGGGCGCGCAACCAGTGTTTAATCACCGACTGTTCAGATTGATAAATGTAGCTTCTGACCTCTTCATTTTCGAAGTTCAGTACTGGTAGTGTCGCCACCCCTTTCCAACCAAGGTAACTTGTTGTTTCACCATCAAATAGATAGAAATGTCGATACGGAGAATCGACGTTGTGGTAGGCACCAACGTCGTACTTGCCATTTTTGTCAAACCAAGGGTGTTCTTCAGATGTGTGATTGAATACCGCATCTAGGACGATGTTCATACCCCTATTATGAACATCCTTACTTAAGTCGGCAAAATCCTGATTAGTTCCTAGATGAGGATCAACGTTCAGGTAATCTGTCGTGTCGTATTTGTGGTTACTATTTGATTGAAATATTGGATTGAGATAAAGCGAGGTCACCCCGAGGTCTTGCAGGTAATCCAATTTATCTTTTATTCCTTGCAAATCGCCACCATAAAACTCAACGCTAGAAGCGCGCTGATAGCGCCCTATCTCACTGCCCCACGTTTTCGCGACCACATCTACCGTCCCACCTCGGATTTGATAGTCACCACTTTTTACGCTTATTTTCGGGTTACCATTACAAAAACGGTCGGGAAATATTTGATAAAATATTTGTTCGGATACCCACTCCGGGGGTTGATGGTTCACGTTATATTTGAAGTGGTATTCTTTGCTTGGGATCCGGCTTTGACCCCCTCTTGCATCCAACCAAAATTGATTGTTACCCAAGATTAACTTGAACACATAGTGGGTCGTGTCTCGGTCACTATTGATTGGAATAGAGGCCTGCCATAAGGCCAAGCGCCCCTCTTTTCCCACTGGCTTCATTTCAACCAGAGATTCTTCGTTATCCGGTTCGTGACGAACCTGGACCTTATCGAATAGAAGATCTTCTGTTTTTAGGGTGACAACCAGTGCACTATTTTTGAACGGTAATCCGTTTTTGAAAAGCAACCCGTCCGTCGTTTGAACGTGGCATAAATAGGGGGGATTCATAGTCTAACTCAGCATTGGAGATTTGATGCCAGTCTAGACCATTAACCGTATTGAAAAATCCCCCTTCAGAAGAAGAGGGATCACATTTTTAGGGGTGAGAACAAGGGCGTAGCTACCAGTTTAATTAGGCTATAAGTCTACTTATACCAATCATGCCGAATCTAAGAAATCAGCTCAACAATAAGCTGTCATCTGTCAACTCTTCTCCCCGCACTTTAGAGAACATCTCCAATAAATCTGGTACGGCCATGTTCGCCCGTTGAACGCCTTCGACATCCAATACAATCTTGCCTTGGTGCAGCATAATGGTTCTGTCGCCACACGCTAATGCATCTTTCATTGAGTGCGTAACCATCATGACGGTTAGGTTAAATTCTTTCACTACTTTTTTGGTTAGGTCGAGAACAAATGCCGCCATTCTTGGGTCTAACGCCGCGGTGTGCTCGTCGAGCAACAATAATTTGCTATCAGAAAGGGTTGCCATCACAAGGCTAACCGCTTGACGCTGCCCCCCGGAAAGCAAACCAATGTTATCGCTTAACCTGTCTTCTAGGCCTAGGCCTAAAATGCTAATACGTTCTTGGAATATTTTTTTACGCTTAGACGATATAGAATGATGCCATCCTCTGCGCTTTCCTCGCATATAAGCCAGAGCCATGTTTTCTTCAATCGTAAGATCACCGCAGGTGCCTGCAAGTGGGTCCTGAAATACACGCGCGCATTGGCTCGCTCGTTGGTCAACGGATTGACGAGTCACGTCGAGATCATCGATACGAACCTTTCCGCCAACCATTGGTGTTTCACCCGTAACGGCACCCAACAAGGTAGATTTTCCTGCACCGTTTGAGCCAATGACCGTCAAAAACTGATGTTCTGGCACTTGAACTGAGACACTTCTCAACGCTTTGTTTTCTAAAACGGTTCCAGGGTTAAAGGTAACCTGAATATCTTCTAAATGAATCATACGACATCTCCTGATTCTTTGTCTGGCTTGGGTGCTGCAACGCCCTCAGTTGGCGTTAGCGCCTTTTTTGCCTTTAGATTTCCTTTCACTTTTGGTGCGATCAACGCTGCCGCGACTAATACTGCCGTGACTAAATTCAAGTCAGAAGCTTGCAAGCCAAACATACCTGAACTCAACGCAAATGCGACGGCAAGTCGATACAAAACTGAACCGACAATGACGGCCGTGACCGCTATCCAGATTTTTCTTCCTGGGATCAGTGTCTGCCCAAGAATAACGGCCGCTAACCCGACAACAATCGTCCCTGTACCCGAAGTTACATCAGCAAAGCTGTTGGTTTGGGCAAATAACGCGCCAGCAAACCCCACAAAGCCGTTTGATAATGCTAAACAGAAATAGGTGTAGAAAGCCGTGCTTCCGCCCTGAGCTTTAACCATACGAGCATTCACACCGGTTGCGCGTAACCCCAAACCAAAATCACTATTTAAAAGGCGAACCACAAACCAAGCGGATAAAAGGACCAAGGTGCCAACCAATAGAGGTCGGATGTACATCGAGTCCCCGTACGCTTCGAATGGTGTCAGAATAGTATCCGAGCCCAAAAGTGCGATGTTTGGTCGACCCATTATTCGAATATTAATGGAGAAGGCTGCAATCATGGTCAGTATAGAAGCCAACAGATGCAAAATACCGCAGCGTACGGCTAAAAATGCCGTCACCCACCCTGTTGCACTTGCCGCGATGACGGCCAGAAATGTAGAAAGCCAAGGGTCTAGTCCTGCAACAATACCTGTCGCGGCCACAGCAGCCCCCATAGGGAAACTACCATCCACAGTAAGATCAGGAAAGTCTAGTACCCTAAACGTAAGATAAACGCCTAACGCAACGAGACCATAAATAAGCCCTATTTCTAGTGCTCCAAAAAATGCAAAAGCAGACATACATACTCCTTCTCTGCTTATACTAACGTTATCGTTCTTCGTTAGTATAAAAACTCTCGACCAACCTTGCATTGATTGGCCGAGAGGTATTTCTTAACCTTCACAACATCAAGAATGTGTTGTGGTAGGGTTTACTTAATTTCCGTCGCGCGGTCTAGAACAGTTTGTGGAATAGTAATACCAAGTTTATCCGCTGCTGTTTTATTCACGATAAGGTCAGAACCTTTAGCAACTTTCACTGGAAGGTCACCCGGCTTTGCACCTTCAAGAATGGCAACAACATAATCCGCCGTTTGCACACCAATTTGGTAGTAGTCGAAACCTAACGCTGCGAAAGCACCGCCTTCAATATAAGTTGTTGTTGCGCCAAATACTGGCGTGTTCGCTTGATTAGCCGCAATCGTCATGCCTTCAATAGCACTTGCTACTGTATTATCAATCATCGCATAAAGAACGTCAGATTTAGCCGAGATAGCTTGAGTCGCACTCTGCACATCTGCACTCTTAAGTGCCGTTGCTTCTACAAGCTCTAGCCCATTTGCCTCTAGACTTTCTTTTAGCAATTTCATTAAGCTTACAGAGTTAGATTCACCGGGATTATAAACCACACCGACTGTTTTCGCATTTGGAAGCAATTCTTTGATTAATGCTACGTGTTGTGCAATTGGAGACAGGTCAGAAAGGCCAGTAATATTTTTACCTGGTTTTTCTTCGTTGCTTACGAGTTTGGCACCAACCGGATCCGTCACCGCTGTAAATACGATGGGAAGATCACGCGTTGCCGCTGCAAGCGCTTGAGCCGATGGCGTCGCAATACCAACTAATACATCTGGACGATCACCAACAAATTGGCGAGCAATTTGAACCGCAATAGCTGGGTTACCTTGCGCCGTTTTAAAATCGAACTCGAGATTTTTTCCTTCTTTATACCCTTTCGCTTTTAGTCCATCCAAAAGACCTTGGCGAGTGGCATCCAGTGCTGGATGCTCAACAATTTGAGAAACAGCAATTCTAGCTGTTTTCGCAATAACACCTGTAGAAGCGAGTAGCGCTGCTCCGGTAATAACCGCAGTAGCAATAATTTGACTTGCCTTCATCTTAACTCCTTGATTAGCAATTTATTTGTTTCAATGTCGTACTTGAATTTTTTTATTTTTTAACTTGTACGTATTTCTTTACGCTACGTAAACATTTTTACCAGTTACAAGGCAGGAATGGAAGAAGAGTTTTTATTTATTGAGCTAATTAATAGAAATGAGAGTTTTGAGTTTTGAGTTTTGAGTTTTGAGTTTTGAGTTTTGAGTTTTGAGTTTTGAGTTTTGAGTTTTGAGTTTTGAGTTTTGAGTTTTGAGTTTTGAGTTTTCGCACATTTGTTATTTCAATCACATATGTCAATCATCTTCCTCTAGCTTGGAGAAGCGACGCACTCAAGCTTCGAAAGGAAAGCTTGTTTACTTTTAAATACGCGCCGCGCTACTCGATATTTAAAACCAACGCTCAAGTGCTGTCTTGTCCAGTTGCCTAAATGCACGATTTAAAAGTACGGCAAGTTCTTTATAACGGGGCTTAGCCTTGACAGGTTCTAATGCGAACCCCGACTCTTGAATTTTTTGATGAAGCTCTCGATACCATCCTGCAAGTGCTGGTGGAAGTTTGGTATTGGAGCGATTACCTAACCACCATATACCTTGTAAAGGTAAACTGATCGCAAATAGTGCGACAACAACGGCCTGTGGCATTGCTTGCATGTTTTGAAAGCTCAACTGCATAAGTAGGCTGATCATCGCTACCGCCGGCATCACTTTAATACCAAAGCGTGTCGCTTTAATAATGCGGTGTTCTGGAAAAATGGGCGATAACTCCTTTCGCATCGGCCAGATATCCATATATTTTTGCCCGCTTCTTAGGCTATGGATTAGTCCAGGTTTCGTATTCATTTCGACCTCGCGCTAAAAAATATTTGAATTATTCAACATAATTTGTAAAAACATTGACTAAAATTAAAAATTGCTCGAATTTTTTTTGTTATCTTAGGCTATTATCGCTATCCTTTGCGCACCCTCAATGTCATTGTTGCTCTAATTTACAAAATAGGCAAATTTATGACGTTGCATAGCAAGGAATGCTTGCATGGTCACAAAAGTTTGACCATGCCTTTATTTATGGATAATGACGTTTTTTTGACCAAAGATAGTGCATGACCAAACGAGTCCGCTATCCTTGAGATTAATTTTCAACCAAACTGATATTTTCAGATGATTAACAGGTAGTCACTCATGTCTAAGCTAGTTTTAGTTTTAAACTGCGGTAGTTCTTCTCTTAAATTTGCTATCGTTGATGCCGATAATGGTAACGAGCATTTAACCGGCCTTGCAGAATGCCTTCATCTTCCAGAAGCTCGTATTAAATGGAAGTTAGACGGTAAGCACGAAGCTCAACTTGGCGATTGTGCAGCACACGATGAAGCACTTTCATTTATCGTAGACACTATTCTTGCTTCTAAACCAGAACTTTCTGACGCTTTAGGTGCTATTGGCCACCGTGTTGTTCATGGTGGTGAGAAGTTTACGAAGTCTGTATTGGTTGACGATTCAGTTACCCAAGGTATTGAAGATTGTTCAGCCCTTGCTCCTCTTCATAACCCTGCGGCAATCGTAGGTATTAAAGCGGCGCAGAAAGCATTCCCTGCACTACCAATGTCAGTCGTATTCGATACGGCTTACCACCAGACAATGCCTGAAGAAGCATTTCTATATGCATTGCCTTATGACCTTTATACAGAACATAGTATCCGTCGTTATGGTATGCACGGAACATCACACCTATATATCGCTCGCGAAGCTGCCGAACGTTTAGGCAAGCCAGCCAGTGAACTTAACATCATCAACTGTCACCTAGGCAACGGCGCATCTGTGTGTGCCATCAAAGATGGTAAGTCAGTAGATACGTCTATGGGACTTACTCCTCTTGAAGGCCTTGTAATGGGCACACGTTGTGGCGATATCGACCCTGCGATCATTTTCCACTTGCATGACACACTTGGTTACTCTTTAGATAAAATCAATACGATGCTAACGAAAGAGTCTGGCCTACAAGGCCTAACACAAGTGACGTCTGACTGCCGCTATGTTGAAGACAACTATTTAGAAAAAGCAGATGCTGCACGCGCCATGGGTGTGTTCTGTCATCGTCTAGCGAAATACATTGCAAGTTACACTGCAACACTTGATGGCCGTTTGGACGCAATCGTCTTTACTGGTGGCATAGGTGAGAACTCTAGCCCAATACGTGAACTCGTCCTAAACCGTCTAGGCGTATTTGGTATTGAAGTAGATAGCGAGAAAAACCTTAAAGCACGCTTTGGCGGCGAAGGGGTTATCACTACTGAAGAAAGCCGTATTCCTGCGATGGTCATCTCTACAAATGAAGAGTTAATTATTGCTGAAGACACTGCGCGATTAGCAGGTCTTTAAAAAATTGAACTGGCTAACAAACGTTAGCCAGTTTTGATCTGGGCCTCAGAAAATATCGACCGAATGCGTTTCTCGCTAAAATGATAGATAATTGCTGAGCCTTTTCTCTTAAAATCAGAGGTATTCTACGAATGTCCCGTACTATTATGCTTGTACCTATTAGCGCTGGAGTAGGTCTTACCAGTGTTAGCTTAGGTGTCATCCGCACAATGGAGCGTAAAGGTGTAAATGTTGCGTTCTTTAAGCCGATTGCTCAACCACGTCACGGTGGTAACCAACCCGACCTAACGTCATCAATTATCAATGCTAACAGCAATGTCCAAACGTCTCAGCCGATCCCTATGCATGATGCTGAGTCTCTTATCGGTAACGAAAAGATGGACGTTTTACTTGAAACGATCGTGGGTCGTTACAATGACTTAAGTGATGCTGATGTTATCTTGATTGAAGGGTTAGTTCCTACTCGCAAACACCCATTTGCGAACCAAGTAAACCAAGAAGTTGCAAAAACACTTGGTGCAGAGATTGTATTTGTTGCCACTCCAGGCACATACAATGCATCTCAACTTAGAGAGCGTATTGAATTAGCGGTTTCTAACTTTGGTGGTACGAAGAACAAGAGTATCTCTGGTGTTATCGTTAATAAACTTAATGCTCCTGTCGATGATGCAGGCCGAACCCGCCCTGACCTTTCAGAAATTTTTGATGAAGCAGATGCGGCTAAGCAAGCAAACATCAAAACGATGGAGATAATCAGCACCAGCCCAATTCGTGTTTTAGGTTGCGTTCCTTGGAGCATTGATCTTATTGCCACTCGTGCTATCGATATGGCGAAGCATCTTGATGCTGAGATCGTACACGAAGGTGATATGTACAATCGTCGTATCAAGAGCATAACTTTCTGTGCCCGTTCAGTTCCACATATGATTGAACACTTTAAACCCGGTTCATTACTCGTCACGTCCGCCGATAGACCCGATGTTATCGTTGCGGCTGCGCTTGCTGCAATGAATGGTGTTGAGATTGGTGCTTTACTACTGACTGGCGGCTATGACCTACCAGAACAAATCGTTAAGCTCTGTCGACGCGCATTTGATACTGGCCTGCCAATTTTTAAAGCACAAGGTAATACATGGCAAACATCGTTGAACCTACAAAGCTTTAGCTTAGAAGTTCCAGCAGATGATAAAGATCGTATTGAATTTGTAAATGAGCACGTTGCAAGCCACATTGATGGGCCTTGGATTGATTCGTTGACTGAAGGTACTCAGGGTATTCGTCGCCTAAGTCCACCAGCATTCCGTTATCAGCTGACAGAATTTGCACGCCGCGCCGCCAAGCGTATCGTTCTTCCTGAAGGTGATGAACCACGTACAGTAAAAGCAGCGGCTATTTGTGCTGAACGTGGCATCGCAACTTGCGTACTTCTTGGTAACCCTAAAGAGATCCGTCACGTTGCTGAACAACAAGGTGTAGAACTTGGTGCCGGTGTTGAGATTATCGACACAGACGCTGTACGCGAAAAATACGTTGCTCGTCTTGTAGAATTGCGTTCTAAGAAAGGCATGACCGAAGTTGTTGCACGAGCAAAACTGGAAGACTCTGTATTCTTGGGCACGATGATGCTAGAGAACAACGAAGTTGATGGCCTTGTATCTGGCGCTGTACACACAACAGCGAACACCATTGTTCCTCCATTCCAGATAATCAAAACCGCACCAGATGCTTCTATCGTGTCTTCCGTATTCTTTATGCTGCTGCCTGATCAGGTATTGGTTTATGGTGACTGTGCGATTAACCCAGATCCTACCGCTGAGCAACTGGCTGAAATTGCGATTCAATCTGCCGATTCTGCTAGGGCATTTGGTATTGACCCTCGCGTTGCTATGATTTCATACTCAACGGGTGAATCTGGCAAAGGCGCAGATGTAGATAAAGTTCGTGAAGCAACCAAACTGGCTCAGGCGAAACGTCCTGACCTCGTTATTGATGGTCCACTTCAGTATGACGCTGCAATCATGGAAAATGTCGCCGCTTCTAAAGCGCCAGATTCTCCTGTCGCAGGTAAAGCAACTGTATTTGTATTCCCAGACCTCAATACTGGTAACACAACTTACAAGGCTGTACAGCGTTCTGCTGACCTAGTGTCTATCGGTCCAATGCTTCAAGGCATGCGTAAACCAGTCAATGACTTGTCTCGTGGTGCACTAGTAGACGACATCGTTTACACCATCGCACTAACGGCGATTCAGGCTGACCAAGCTGATCAAGCTGAGAAAGTCATTCAAGCTGAAAAAGCGTAGTCTTCGCTACAAATAAAAACCCCCAAAGACAATCTTCGGGGGTTTCTTTTTTTGTCACTGGCAGTAATACCAGATACGTTAATTAGTCAAATTGGTATCAGGTTACTTTATGCTTGTATACCGACGATAAGCCATGGTGCATTATCTACGGTTAAATCGCGCTCTAAATGCCAAATATCCGTGATATCTTCTTCAATCGCTTCCACTGAGTCCCGATACCGACCACTGAACTGAAGGCTAAGCTGCGCTTTAGAGGCATCGTAATTTACACGAACAATTTCCGCGTCTACATACATAACATCCGTATGCTGATCACCCTCAAGTTTTGCTCTCTCCGACTTCAAATCATCAAACAAACTTGAAGACACGTACTCTTCAATTGTATTCAGTTCATTATGATTCCAAGCACCTTGAAGAATACGATAATGCTCACGAGACCCATTAATAAACGCTGCCTGATCAAATCCCGGTGGGTAATTATGCGGAACATCGCTGTGCCCTGCAGACCCGAAACCCGTCGCAGGTTGAGCTTGTTCAAAACTCTGATGAATAGGCTGTTCTTTTTGGTAGTGATTGTCAGCGCCAGAGTACACTTGCTGATTCATGCTTCCAGCTTTTGCGCCCAACATGGCACGTAAAAACTTAAAGACAAAGAACGCGACCAACCCTATGATAAGGATATCCATAAACTGGATACCCTCAAATGCGCCACCAAAGAATGCAGCTAATAGACCACCAGCAAGAAGACCGCCCATCAAACCACCCATTAAACCACGTTTGCCGCCAACGGGACTCTGTGTCTGATCTTTTTTGACAGAACTTGTGTTGGTCTGACTCTTGTTTGTCGCGGGTGCTGTCTTGAACATCTTACCGAAAGACTTACCACCACCAAATCGCTTGGCTTCGGCAGTCGGTGACGTGGTCACGGTAAACATGATGAGTGCGACCATAGCTAAGATACGTTTCATTTTTTCCCTTTTGTTTGTCTCACAAAACTATTTTTATTAGACTAAATATTATAAAAATCCAACTTTATATTACCGCATAGTATATGGATATCCCTTACATTTATATCCTTTGTGCAAGCTTGTATGTATCGAAATATTGCAAAGCCCACATTACGACAAAATAGCACGCATTGTTCTTGACCTTTTTGGGGCTCCACATAGAATAATGAACAATGTTCATTTTATAGATCTTGTTTAGTTACATAAATGGGAATGGCACAAAAAAGTATGGCACGCAGAAACGATCACACCCGCGAAGAATTGGTTGAATTAACTTTACAGAAGGTAAAGGAATTCTTGGCGGATCAACCCCATCATAGTCTTAGTCTAAGAAAAATTGCTACTCAAATTGGTTATGTACCCAGCACTCTTGTCAATATATTCGGCAACTATAATTTATTGCTATTACAGGTTGTCGCTCAAACGGTTGACGAACTGCGAATAGAGGCTTCCACTGCACTTGAGAACTCAAACAGCACTGAAGAAGCACTGTATAATCTCGCGTATTGTTACCATGACTTCGCTCAACAAAACCCCTACCGCTGGCAGCTAATATTCCAGCATACGATGAATGGTGAAAACCTACCCGATTGGCAGTCCGAACGCATCGATAACATGACGAGTATGTTAGAAAAATTGATCGCTATTTTGTCTCCGACCAAGTCTGAATACGAGATTGTAGAAGCCAGTCGTGTCTTATGGGCCGGGGTTCATGGCATCACCGTGTTGAGTGTGGATGATAAGTTTTTTACATCATCACCTATCGACGGAAAAGCACTGATTAAAAACCTACTTTCCAACTATTTAGAGAATTGGCATAAGAATGAATAAGGTTTTGCATGTCTGAGCTAAACCCCTCTCCAACAAGCAGCAGTTCTTTGCTGACTCAAAGACGTTTTTTGCCTTACTTTATTACCCAATTTTTTGGTGCATTCAATGACAATATTTTTAAAAATGTCTTACTCATATTGGTCGCCTTCACCGCGAGTGGCACCCTCTCTATATCTTCAAGCCTTTTTATAAATATTGCTGCGGGGTTGTTTATTCTTCCTTTCTTTTTATTCTCGGCAACCGCAGGTGAATTAGCCGACAAATATGATAAAGATTGGTTTATACGAAAAGTTAAGTTAGCAGAAATTGGCATTATGACTTTGGGTGCTATCGGCTTTATTACTCAAAGCTATGAGGTGTTGCTTCTACTGCTCTTTCTTATGGGTACCCAGTCTGCTTTCTTTGGCCCGGTTAAATATGCATTATTGCCACAACACCTGAAAAGCGAAGAGCTTCTAACTGGCAATGCCTTAGTTGAAACTGGTACCTTTCTTGCCATTCTTTTGGGTACCTTAGCCGCTGGTATTATTGCCTCAAATGATAACGCTACCCATGTTGCTGCCCTTTCGGTAATGCTTTTCTCTATAATTGGTTATGTTTCGAGTCGGTTTATCCCAAAAACACCCGCCGCGAATCCAACGGCAAAGATACGTTGGCAGCCGATAAAGCAGACAAGACACACATTAGGCATCGCAAAAAAAGACAGTGTGACGCACAAGTCCATTTTAGCGATCAGTTGGTTTTGGTTTTTAGGCGCCAGTTACCTTACTCAATTCCCAAACTTTACCCAAATCTCTCTTCATGGCAGTGAAAGCGCCGTTTCTTTTCTTCTTGCTCTGTTTTCCGTCGGTATCGCGATAGGATCACAGCTATGTGATAAGTTGTCTAGAAATCGAATAGAGTATGGGCTTGTCCCTGTGGGAAGTATGGGCATTACTTTGTTTGGTATTTTGATGGCTTACTCGGTACCCGATAATCTACCGTCACTTACCTCTTTCGCAGACTTTGTTGGGTACAGAGAACTTTGGCCAACCTTTACTTATTTAGCGCTGTTAGGTATTTCTGGTGGGTTATTTATAGTGCCACTTTATACTGTGATGCAATTAAGAGCGAAGAAGACAGAATGCTCACAGGTCATCGCCGCAAACAATATCTACAATGCGCTTTTCATGGTTGGTAGCGCGATACTTGGTATCGTATTGCTCGGCATTCTAGAGATGCCTATTCCTGAGTTTTTCATCTTTCTCTCGGTCATCAACTTTGTTGTAGTGCTATACCTTTTTTCACAGGTTCCTGTGTACGCAGTTCGGTTTGTTGTATGGATAGTTACCCATATTATCTACCGAGTAAAGCATACCAATTTACACCATCTGCCTAAAAACGGAGGCGCTTTATTGGTTTGTAACCATGTAAGCTATATGGACGCACTGTTGTTGAGTGCCGTCTGCCCTCGTTTGATACGATTTGTAATGGAAGAAGATTACGCTAATCTTAAACCACTTCGGCGCTTTTTATTTCGTGCTGGTGTCATCCCCGTTTCAGCGGCGAACAGTAGATCGATACGCAAGGCATTCAAAGAGGTTGAAAAAGCACTGTCAGATGGTGAGATTGTCTGTATTTTTCCAGAAGGTCGATTGACGGAAGATGGCGAAATTCAACCCTTTATGCGTGGCATCGATATCATTATTAACCGCTCACCTGTCCCCGTCATTCCTTTGGCTATAAAAGGTATGTGGGGGAGTTACTTTAGCCGACATAAAGGACGAGCCTTTAAAGGCTTCCCTAATCGGTTTAGGGCAAAGCTAGAGATAGAAGCAGGAAGACCTGTCTCGCCAGCTGACGCCAAATCGGATTATATGCGTGAACAGGTACAAAAGTTACGAGGAAGCTACAAGTAGTTTTTTGGTCTAGAGAATACTTTCGTTTAATTAAACTTAACGGTTGGTTAAGTAAATTAAGACATACTAAACGTCAATGTCACGTTATGCTCATCGTGACTTTTACGTAATACGGCAGCAACAATGAACAGTAAAAAACTCTTTTTTTTCATCGCAGCAGCAATGTGTTTAACACCTTGGGTTTCTTCACCTACCGCCTTGGTTATTGGGTTTGTGCTATCGAGTTTGGGCTTTGTGCCCCAAGACTTACCTGTCAGTAAAATAACCAAAAAGTTACTGGCTTACTCTATTGTAGGATTAGGTTTTGGTATCCATTTTCAAGAGGCGCTTGCGGTGACTGGAGAGGGCATCGGTCTTATCGTTGTTTCCATTTTTGGCACATTAATCATAGGCACTTTGGTCGCAAAACAGATAGGTTTAAATAAGGAAGGTGCGTATCTTATCTCTGCTGGTACTTCTATCTGTGGAGGTAGCGCTATAGCCGCTGTTTCTCCTGCTATTAGAGCCTCTGATGAACAAACAGGCTTAGCCTTGGCGGTTGTCTTTGTTCTGAATTCTGTTGCACTATTTGTATTCCCTTTAATCGGACATGCACTTAATCTAGATCAGCATACATTTGGTACCTGGGCGGCTATCGCTATCCATGATACCTCTTCTGTGGTCGGTGCGGCTTCCGCTTATGGCGAAGAAGCCCTAAAAACGGCCACGACTTTAAAACTCGCACGAGCACTTTGGATTGTCCCTGTCGCATTTATTAGCGCCATGTTGTTTAAAAATGGCAGCAACAAAATAAATATCCCTTTCTTTATTTTATTTTATTGTGCAGCAATATTGATAAGCGATTACTTACCACAGTTTGAGGTTATATACGGGGGGATTTTCGCCATTGCTAAGCAAACATTAGTGGTCTGCTTGTTTCTTATCGGTTCGAGTATTTCTCTGGAGAAACTGAAAGCAGCAGGTGCTAAGCCTCTTTTATTTGGTGTTTTCTTATGGGTAATGGTTTCAAGCTTATCACTTGCTTGGCTGACTCTGGCGTGAATACAGATAACCAATAATAGTCAAAAAGGCACCGAGTTCAGCTAAAGACTTAACGACGCCTTGGCTAAATAGTGCGGTCGCAATTAACAGCACGGCTATGGTAATCAACACAATCTTCATTATAAAAGCTCTCTAATAACTAATAGTACTATTATTGAGCTTTCTTATAATAAAACAAAATTCAGTTTTGGACTAAGACATAACCAATTGGTTCGCTAGATGGCTTTTCTCTTGCTCACTTGAGAGCTTATAAACCACGCCTTTACCTTTGGCCTAGACAGCTTGATCGATGGTCCTTCTAATAGAATTTCAGGCATAGCGATATATTCAACAGGCCATTTGAATTTTTCTAGCCGCCGCGACAGAAACTGCTCCACATCTTTTTGCTCAAAAGCATGCTCACTTTGAATAACGGCGACTGGCCTTGCTCCATACTCTTTATCTTGCACTGGAATTACCACCGCATTGTTGATCTTGGCATGTTGGGTTAAGACAAATTCTATCTCTTCACAATGGATATTTTCGCCACCTGAGATAAATAAATTATCAACACGTCCGAGGATTCGTAATTGATCGCCTTCCCATTCGCCCAAATCTTTACTATCAAACCAATCATTATTAACAATGGGTGTTAATCTACCTCGATAAAAATACCCTGAAGCCAGCGTCTCTCCACCGACGTATATTCGTTGTTTTTCCACTTTAAGAAGCCGATTAGGTAACAAGAAACCCACACCCAAGTATTCATCCACTTGCTTAGCCATCACGGTAGAAGCCGATTCAGTCATGCCATAACCTAGCCAGGTATCTATTCCTCGACGATTCGCTTCTTGTGCTAACGCCAATGGGATGTGACTTCCACCCAATAACACTCGAGAAAGCGTGATCCGCTTTCCGCTGTCAATTAAACGTTTGAGTTGTGTAGGAACTAGGGAGGCATGAGTTGCCCCCTGAAGATCGGTAAAAAGATCCTTTCCTCCGCCTACTTTTAGGCAAGCACCCACTGTTAACCATCGCCAAATAATAGCTAAGCCTGACACATGGTACATCGGCAAACTAAGTAACCACGTATCGTTGGGCTTAAAACCAAAGCGAGCCAGCAACCCATGCGCAGAAGCTTCATGTTGTTTATTCGTGTGTGCGACGGCTTTCGGTAACCCTGTAGAACCGGAGGTGAATACAATGCTGACAAGGTTGTCTGGGTGAACACTTGCAGGTGTAGTTGAGTTTGACCCTACGCAACATCCGATAGATATCTGTAGAAGCGAGTAGAGCGTACTGAGCGGTGCCCTATCGACAAGTTTATTTGTCCCTTTTCCAAACCAGACATGGTTACAACCTAACGTATCAAGCTTTTGAACCAGTGGAGTAATCGTACTCGGTGCGATAAGGGCAGGAAGTGCACCCAGATGAATACAAGCCAAGTAGGCAAGTACCAATTCAATACTGTTCTTAGAGACAAGAGCAACCACATCACCTTGACCGATATTTTGGCCACGCAGCGAAACCGTGACTCCATTGAGCAAGGAGCTGAGATGAGCCCATGAGTACGTATTGTTTTCAAAAACCAACGCGCACTTGTTAGGCTCCCTTTCAGACCATAGTGATAACCAAGTTTGCACGCTATTTTCCAGTTGGTTATTCATTAAAGCCCGTTCCCAAAGTTTTTACTCTTATTACTTACTTTGCCAAACAACTTGTTGTTCGTCTAATGGAACAATAGGAAGGTCACATTGTGGCCATTTCACTTCAAGTTGAGCCCCAAATAGCTTAATTGTATCTAGGCCGGGCACAGACTCTGGAGTAAGCCATTGCGCAAGCCTAGCAAGTTGATTTAGACCCAAACTCGATTCTAAACTCGAGCTGATCACGACCTTTATTCCATGACGATTAGCATCCTCAACAAGCGACTGGCAACGATAAACAGAACCAATTAACGTCGGCTTAATAATTATAACCTTCGCACCCGTCAGTTTTCCTAAATCAAAATCAGGCTCTGAAACAGCGTCCTGTAACGTTTCGTCCCACGCAATAGCAATGCCCGTTTTAATAGCAAAGGTAAAACTCTGACCCGGCTCTTTGCATGGTTCTTCCACAAATTCTATGCGATGGCGGCGAGACGAATTAATATAAGTAGCAAATTTTTCTGCCTTTTCTGGCGTCCAAGCTCGGTTCGCATCTAAACGAACTCTAAGGTCGGGAATCGACTCCAAAAACAGGTTAACCAACATTCCATCACGAATAGGTTCATAGAGCCCTACTTTAATTTTGGTCACTTTTTTATCTAGTGGAAGTGCATCTAAAATCGGCAACATTGCATCGGGATCACCCGTGCATAAGGGCGCACTATCATAATTACCCGCCATTGGTAACTCGCCTGCTAGTTCGAGCTCAGCAAAGGACAACCCACTCGCCACAGAAGGACACAGATCATCATAAGCAAATGCATTGCCGTTGACCCAAAGCTCTAGTTGCGCCTGGGCCTGAATACCCGCCTGTTCGGTGGTTTCTTTACTGAAACCGACCAGTGGTGCAATTTCACCATATACCGTTTTGCCTTGCTCTGAGAGCTCGGCTATCCACCCCACTCTTTCTGCCAGCTTGCTGTCTCTGAGAATCACTCCGCTGTCCATCGGAAGTTGGTATTTATATAGTTTAGCTTGACGCATGAAGGCCTCGGTATGGTGACATTGAAAAAGTTTGCAATCTAAAATCTACTCATAATGAAAACGAGTGTGCTGAACGCCTTTATGTCGCCTAATTTTTAATTTCAAAAACTAAGCGACGTAAAGCACGATTAAAAACGAGATTATGGGTTTCTTGGAAATTTAGAAAAGTCTGGACGACGCTTTTCATTAAACGAGTTACGCCCTTCCTGCCCTTCTTCTGTCATGTAGAACATCATCGTCGCATTACCTGCTAGCTCTTGAAGTCCCGCTTGGCCATCACAGTCTGCATTTAAAGCCGCTTTCAAACAGCGCAGAGCCATTGGGCTATGTTGTAGAACTTCACGACACCAACGAACGGTCTCTTTTTCAAGTTCGACCACAGGTACTACTGTGTTAACTAGGCCCATGTCCAATGCTTCTTGCGCATCGTAAAAACGGCAAAGGAACCAGATTTCGCGGGCTTTTTTCTGACCAACAATGCGAGCCATATAAGACGCACCCCAGCCCCCATCAAAAGAGCCAACTTTAGGACCTGTTTGACCAAATTGAGCATTCTCAGCCGCAATCGTTAAATCACACATCATGTGCAGTACATGACCACCACCAACGGCATAACCGGCAACCGCGGCGATAACTGGCTTAGGGCAGGTACGGATTTGACGTTGAAAATCAAGAACATTGAGATGATGAGTGCCTTCTTCGTCTCTGTAACCACCATAGTCACCACGAATTTTTTGGTCACCACCTGAACAGAAAGCGTCTTCACCTAAACCGGTAAGAATGATGACGCCAACCTTTTCGTCATAGCGAGCGTCGGCCAATGCTTTCATCATTTCATTAACGGTTTGAGGGCGAAAAGCGTTGCGAACCTGAGGGCGTGCGATCGTGATCTTAGCGATACCATCAACGGATTTATGATAATGAATATCTTCATATTCAGAACTACAATCTGCCCAAGTTACTGGTGCGTAAAGTTCTTCTTCTGTCATTCCAATTGTTCTTGCCATGTTTTGGTCCAATTTGTTTTGTTGATCTTGCTAAAGCGTCTGCTCTAGCTGTATAAGTTTGGTTCGAATTAACTGTGCAAACTCTTCAGGTTGTTCCTTATGAACATTATGCCCTGCCTCTTTTATTGATGTAAAAGATAGTCTACTTTGCTTGGCTAATTCAAAAAATTTCATGTCTTTTTCACCACATATATAGTGAATAGGCTTACCAGTGCGCACTATTTCATCCAACAGGTAAGATTGATTGCCGAGGGATGTAGTGACTAACATCTCTGCAATCGCGCTCCCTTTATTGTGCGCTCTTCTGCCAATCAGTTCATCTCTTTGCTCGCGATTTAGAGAACTAAATACAGCTTGCTGATACCAATCGCTTAATACTTGTTCAATTGGCTCACTCTTAAACCTCTCTGCCCAGCGTCTATCATTAATCAGACGTTGTTGCCGTTCATTGTCATCTTTAAGCCCAAAACCGCCGCCTTCGAAAAAATAGCCAGCGATGTTTAACCGATCAAAAATGCCGTTGGCTAATCCAAACATGGCCAGTCTTGCGCCCAGAGAATAACCAACAATAATAATGGACCTATTTGATCCTACTTGAGACAAAATTGTGTTAAATATTAACTGGCAAGTATGGGTAAAACTGACAGGGTGTTGACTACAACTGTTTCCATGGCAAGGAAGGTCCACCACTACACAGGGATATTGGTCGAGGCGATGAATCACCTCTTGCCAATCACTCCCACTTCCAAGTAAGCCATGCAGAAAAACCAACACAGGGCGATCGCGGTTGGTATCCAGTTCATGGAATTGATTATGGTGTAGCATGATTTCTTTGTATTAATTTTTTAATGTCAGCAGAAGCTTGACCCGCAGGTGTTCGTATTTCAATGAGCAATGCACCTTTACCTGAGTCAAGGTGCTCAGTTGCCACACCAATCAACTCATTCATATTGTCTGGTTCGAGATATTTAAGGCCAAACTGTTTGGCTGCGTATTTGAATTGATAACCATGAGGCATTTGGTAAAGTGCCGTTTTCTTTTCCTGTGGCACCGGCAAGAGATCGAATATAGCGCCACCATCGTTATTGGTCACCAAAATAATAATAGGCTCTATTGTATGGCTAAATAACGAAAGTGAGTTGAGATCGTAAAGCAGTGAGGTATCACCCAATAACACCAGCATCGCTTCTTTATTGATTCGCTGTACTCCTGCCGCCGTGGCTACCAATCCATCGATGCCTGATGCACCTCGATTAGTATAAGCTCGATTTCCAGACAGAGCGGTAACCATATCCAACAACCTTACAACTAAACTGTTACCAATAAATAAATCTTTCTTACCGACTATTTTAGGAATCGCGATAGCAACACCCAGCTCAGAAAATTCATCACATTCAAGCGCAAGCCTTTTCACTTGTATGGTGCATACCTTCAACTCATCCGCCCACGATTTATGACGGCTGATTAACGGTAACTTAAGTAACAACTGATCATTCACCCACGCGACAATGCAAGAGTAGATATGTGTTTGAGGTAAATGGTCAGGATTTGATCGAGTTTCTTCATTGCCAATCAGATAATACTTCGCAGCATAATGAGTACACTGCTTCTTGATAAATTCGTTTAATGTTTTTGATACTAACCTAGCACCAAATTGTAAAATGAGATCGCATTGTCCTAGCTTGGTTTTACCATCTTCTGTTCGTAACCAGAGATCATAATGCTGCCATTCACTCGATAGACCCGATTGAGGGTCGCACAACACTGGCCAACCTAAAGCACTGGCTAGTGCCTTTGCTTTCTCTGCATCGGCAACATCAACATTACCGATTACGACTAAGCCCTTGTGCGTTTGCAACGAGATCATATCATTGACATCACGACCATCTCTTCGGATCTGTCGAGTGTAAGGCGTATCCTTGCTTTTCCACGCGTCTACACTCAGTAAATAGTCATCGTAAATAGACTTGTCTACTTCAGAATACAAAGGCTCTGGAAATGGGCAATTGATATGAATGGCACCACCGCTGCGCTTTTGCTGATACATCAGATTATCGACAGATGAGAGCAACCAAGTAATCGGTATGTTTTCAGTTGGACTTGGTAAATTAAGGCTACCATTTACATGATTCGAATAGATACCAATCTGATTTATCGCTTGGTTAGCACCACAATCAATCAGCTCTGGTGGTCGATCTGCAGTTAATATCACCAATTTCTCACCCGTAAGCTTAGCTTCTGCAATAGCGGGCAATAGATTCGCGACAGCCGTGCCTGAAGTAACGATGATAGCGACAGGAGACAGACTTGCTTTTGCCATGCCTAAAGCAAGAAAACCCAAACCACGCTCGTCAAAATGAGTATGAATAGTGAGTTCTGGATTGCTATCAGCTTCCAAAGTAAGTGGAGTAGAACGGGAGCCGGGGGCAATACAAACATGATGTACGTCTAGTCTAACCAGTTCTTCTAACATGACTTCAGACCATATACGATTAAGCACGGCCTGATCGGTCTGGCGACTTAACGTATTTTGACTCATAGAGCGACTCCCATAGGTCTATTTTCTTCCAGTAAACTCAGCAGAGTTGCCATTTTTTTGTCGAGTTCTAACCACTCCACATCGGCTTGAGAACCTTTAACGATGCCAGCCCCTGAAAACAGATGCAATTCATCACCACTGACCAATGCACTTCTTATCGCGACACAAAATTCTGCCTTTTGGTGACTGATATACCCCATAGAGCCGCTGTACCATCCACGAGAAAAAGGTTCATTCTCTTGAATGTAGTCAATCGCCTCTTCCCTTGGTAATCCAGCAACGGCCGCCGTTGGTTGTAATGCTGCGAGCAACTGCACACCATTTATTCCCTTTTTAAGGCGGGCATGGATCTCACGTTTTAAGTGCTGAACCTTTCTAAGGCGTATCAACTTTGCATTATTTTGCAATTCTATCTCATCCGTGAAAGGTGTTAACCTATCCACAATATCATCAACAACATATTGATTTTCGACAATATTTTTCTTGTCATGCGTCAACCAGTTCGCAAACTCAAGATCTTGTTGAGCATTGTCGCCACGTCCAATCGTCCCAGCTAAGGCTTCAGTTTCTAGCTCCTGTCCATTGCGGCTATATAGCCTCTCAGGTGTTGAGCCGATAAAAGCTTGCTTGTCATTTAATGCGAATAAGAAATGAAAACTGTTTTTATTCTGTGCCCAGCTTGATTTTAGTAGCTGCGCTGCAGAAATAAACCTATCGAGTTTAATAAGGCTTTTTCTAGCTAAAACAACTTTTTTAAATTGGTTTCGCTCAATTCTTTCTAAAACGTCTTCGATTTGATAGCGCCATTTCTGCTCACAAGGAACATGAACGATAGATTGGATATGCGACGAGATAGGCAACAATGGCGTTACATCAGCGGATAACATAGTTAACGCCGAGATAATCGCATCTTTATCATCCGCTAAATTCACGCAAAGCGACCAATTGTTATCGAATCTAACCAGTTCAATTTGTGGAAGAAAGAAATACGCCGAAAGGCCGCTACCGTCTTTTTCTGGTAAGTTGTCAAAAGATTTTCCTCCCCAAATACGCTGATTTTCGCCCAGAATTGTATAGGCTGGTGCAGGTTCAGAAAAAATGTGCACTTTTCCTAACGCAACGACCTCTTCACGGGTATCGCGTGACTGCCAGTAAAATTTAGGAAAATGAGGTTGAACCTCAAGCCAATCAATACAGGCTGCATTTGGTGCGCACGTCAAAGGTTGAGCAATTCTTATGTCTTGCTCTTTAGCGTTGGCGACCTGATTAACGAGTTCATCAATAGCTTGACTAAAATGAGACAAATCTACCTCTAAGTGTTTCATAGCAATATCTAATATTATGCACCGCACTCTATTTGCTGACTAGCTCCAAATCAAGTTAGATCCTCACTTTTGAGTTAGTGGTAAAGGAATATAGCCCAAAAGGAGTAACATCCTGTTAATTCATAACAGATTTTTATACTATGGAACGACAAAGTGGTGTAATTTGATAAAGTAAAATAAGAAATAAAGGGAATAGAACCATGTATAATATCGGGATGTCATCAAAACTCGATAATGTCTGCTACGACATTAGAGGACCAGTGCTCAAACATGCTAAACGCATGGAAGAAGAAGGTCATAATATTCTAAAGCTTAATATTGGGAATCCCGCCCCGTTTGGATTTGATGCCCCCGACGAAATTCTTGTTGATGTGATTCGCAACTTACCTACTTCCCAAGGTTACACCGATTCGAAAGGTATCTACTCCGCTCGTAAAGCCGTAGTACAACATTATCAACGCCGCGGTATTCACAGCTTAGACGTAGAAGATGTCTATATAGGCAACGGTGTTTCAGAGCTTATCGTTATGTCTTTGCAGGCGTTATTGAATAACGGTGATGAGCTTTTAGTACCGGCTCCAGATTACCCATTATGGACAGCAGGTGTATCGCTATCAGGCGGAACACCGGTTCACTACATATGCGATGAAGAATCTGATTGGTACCCTGATCTTGATGATATTAAAAAGAAAATCAGCAAAAAGACACGCGGAATTGTTCTTATCAACCCGAACAACCCAACGGGTGCTGTCTATAGCCGAGATTTTTTACTCGAAGTGATAGAAATCGCTCGTCAAAACAACCTGATCATCTTTGCTGACGAGATCTACGATAAAGTCCTTTACGATGGGGCCACACATACCACCATGGCAAGCTTAGCCGATGATGTATTAATGGTTACCTTCAATGGCTTGTCTAAAGCTTATCGCGTATGCGGATTCCGCAGTGGCTGGATGTTCTTAACTGGCCCAAAACATCTTGCTAAAAGCTATATTGATGGGCTAGACATGCTCGCATCTATGCGTCTGTGTGCCAACGTGCCAATGCAACACGCTATCCAGACAGCATTAGGTGGCTACCAGAGTATTAACGAATTAATACTACCCGGTGGACGTTTACTAGAGCAAAGAGATAAAGCCTTCGAGCTTATAACTCAAATACCGGGAATCACCTGTGTCAAACCAAAGGGCGCAATGTATCTGTTCCCTAAAATTGATACCAAAATGTACAACATTAAAGATGACCAAAAAATGGTTCTCGATTTCTTGGTCCAAGAAAAAGTACTTTTAGTACAAGGCACTGGCTTTAACTGGCCTAAGCCGGATCACTTTAGAATCGTCACCTTACCGCACGTAGAAGACTTAGAAATAGCCATTGGTCGATTTGAACGATTTTTAACTACCTATAGCCAGTAAGAATATCTATGATAAAAGGCTCCTTATTGGGAGCCTTTTTCGTTTTAAGTCAATTAAACGAGATGTTTTGGAACAGGACACACACCTGACTAGAATAATCATTGATACAAATTTTAGAATAAGACACACACCAATTCTGTAACGGTTAAAGGAATCATCAATGAAACCACAGCAAAGTACATTCATGGCATGGGTAACTCGTATGCCTTTAATAAAACGCTGGGCATTAATGCACTGTTTTCAGGAAGAAAACGTCTCTGAGCATTGTCATCAAGTATCGGTTATTGCCCATTTGTTGGTCGTCATCAAAAACAAACGTTATGGAGGAAACTTAAGTCCAGAGAAAGCGGCGGTCGTCGCTATTTATCATGAAATTTCAGAGACAAAGCTTCAGGACATCAACTCCAAAACCAAATACCATAATCCGGAGTTTACGGCTGCTTTCAAAAAGCTCGAAGATATTGCAGAACAAGAATGCTTAGAAACCTTACCCGAAGATTTACGTGACGAATTCTCTGATCTTCTTATCCAGAAAAATGTAGATGTTGAGTACAAGGCCATTGTTAAAGCCGCTGATATCCTCTCTGCCTACATCAAAACTATGAATGAGCTTAGGTTTCATAATGACGAGTTTTTACACGTAAAAGAAGGTCTTGACCCTCGTATAGAGCAACTCATTGAAACCATGCCTGAAGTAAAAGACTTTATGGATATATTTTGTGATAGCTGCACAACGACTTTGGATAAGATATCGGGTTAATTTTCATCAAGGACATACACCACAAGAATTATTAAAGAATGATGCTTTGATCTATCTGTGCCATTAATGTAACGAACGCCTGAATAGTATCTTTAATAAGCATAATGTTTAACTTCAATTGCAGTTTATTGTATCTGGAGTTAATCATGACCACGGCTAGAAATCAGCTCGTTTGCCTAAAATCAACTCAATACTATCATTGTGTATCGCGCTGTGTGCGGCGTTCTTTTCTTTGTGGCGAAGACTCAATATCGGGTAAAAGTTATGAGCATCGGAGAGGATGGATAGAAGAAAAAATTAATACACTGGCATCGATATATTGTATTGATATTTGCGCTTATGCTGTGATGAGCAACCACTACCATCTAGTTTTGCATGTCGACGAAAATGAAGCCAAAACTCTTACGATGCATGAAGTGGTAGAACGTTGGTCCAAAGAACACAAACTCCCGCAATTGATATTGAAATGGCAACAAAATCAAAGGTTAGGTCAAGCCGAAATAAGAATCTGTGAAAGTATCATTAAAAGTTGGCGCACTAGGCTATACAATTTAAGTTGGTTCATGAAAGAGCTTAATTATGATATCGCCTGCAGAGCCAATAAAGAAGATAGTTGCAAAGGTCACTTTTGGGAAAGTCGATTTAAAAGCCAGGCTCTAATGGATGAGCAAGCTCTTATTGCAGCTATGGCTTATGTTGACCTAAACCCAATCCGAGCTGGAATAAATAAGACACCAGAAACGTCCGAATACACATCCATTAAGACGAGGTTAGAAGCATTAAATAATCAACTGGAAGAGGCTCCGGGGTTATCTATTTTCATCGGTAATCCAAACAACGAAATGCTCAAAGGTATTCCGTTTAGGCTTATGGACTATTTAGAATTAGTCGATTGGAGTGCAAGACAGATTAGAGAAGATAAAGCAACGATTTCCACAGCACTACCCCCAATACTTAAACGACTTAAACTAACCCAGATTCACTGGTTAAGAGCTTGTACCAGTATTGAAAATAGACGTGTCACATTGGTTGGAAGCTATTCTGGTCTTAGAAAACATAATCACCTGAACAAACGAAAACACACATGCGCTTTGCAACTAGATATTGATTGATACAGCGCCTAATTACTCGCATCACTGCCGCAACGTTTAATTACTATATAACCTAACTCGTCCAAAAAACCTTCATTTTTACTTGTTTTAACAAATAACGATAATACGTGCTGTTAGTCAGCTAAAACAAACTCAAATTAATGCTGCTACATGTTAGTACAAATAATAAACATGTGGATTGCGGTGTGTGTCCTTGAGAAAAATGCCTTTACGCACTCTTTTCCCCTAGAAAAGTTAATTCAGCATCTGTATCGAATGGGTTGTTAAAATCCGATACTACATCGTTTATCTGCCACTCTTTTATATCTGCTTGAATCAGGACAAATTGAGACAGCCCATATTGGCTAGTAGTAGCAAATTTATGTTGAGTACCAACAATGCCCGTCTCAACGCTTAGCATTCTCCCACCGATATCAATTAATTTTTCTTTTAAACGCTGGGAGAGCTCATAGACAGAAAGTGAGGACTCTATTCTGTACAGGTATCCCCCTTCAATTTTTTGCCTCGACCAATAATCTAGTTCATTAAAGTCGATTGGCTGCTTAGAGGCGAATACCGCTCCACTCTGGTATTGGCAACCGCAAATCGTAACGGGTGTATGTTTGAATTCAGGTTGGCCTGAAAAAGAATCAGTATGAGGCGAGATGAGGTCGCACGGTTTACTATTTTTTGCAGTAATGCTATTCCAATGAATGGGAATGAAAAGATGTTGTAACGCCATATCTTCCGTAACTTCAACCCTAACCTGACACTCTCCTCCGGTGTTAGACACCTTAGCTAATTGTCCATTTTTGACACTAAATTCCGCCGCTGTAGTTGGGTGAACTAACACATAGGGTTCTGGTCGATGCTCGGACAATCGCGCTGATAGACCTGTTCGAGTCATCGTATGCCATTGATCTCTTGAACGTCCACTGTTCAACAACAATGGAAATGTACTGCTGGTACTACTTTTTGGTAAAGCATGTTGAACCGGAATGAACCTAGCACGTTTATCAGCGGTGAAAAACTGAGCATTGGAAAAAAAACGCTGGTCAACGATCTCTGTCTGAAGCGTTTTTACTGGCCATTGTTGTGGTGTAAGACGGCTATAACCTTTGTCGTCCAACTGGGTTAATCCAATAAGGTCAAGATCTCGCTGACCATCTCTATTTCCCTGCGTAGTTAGCTGCGCATGTTCACGAAACACTTCTCCCTCATGGCGATAATTAAATGCCTCTTTAAAGCCCATTTTCTGCCCTACTTGGCTTATTATCCACCAATCTGGCTTAGCCATGCCAGGGCTTGGCAATAATCGACGCTGACGAGATATCCGTCGTTCTGAATTGGTGACTGTCCCCGATTTCTCACTCCAACCTTGAGCGGGTAAAACCAGATCAGCCAGCCTTGTGGTTTCCGTGTCGGCAATACAGTCGGAGACGACGACAAACGGGCAGGTTTTTAGTGCTAGTTTGATTTTTTCACTATCGGGTAGGCTAACAACAGGATTGGTTGCCATTATCCATACGGCCTTAATTTTTCCTTCTGCCATTGCGTCAAACATATCCACCGCTTTTAGTCCCGGCTTAGTTGCTAACGTGTCGGTTTGCCAGAATTGTTTTACCGTAGCGAGATGTTCTGGATTTTCAAACTCCATATGTGCGGCGAGCGTATTGGCTAACGCCCCTACTTCTCTTCCCCCCATAGCATTAGGCTGACCTGTCACTGAGAAAGGGCCACTACCTACTTTCCCTATTTTACCGGTGGCAAGGTGACAATTAATAATGCTGTTTACCTTATCGGAGCCAGAACTAGATTGATTTACGCCCTGAGAATAGATAGTGACGACTTTTTTAGCGTGTGCAAACTGCCGATAAAAAGAGTCTAATTCCTCTCTTGTTAAACCGGTGGTCCGTTCGATATTTGTCTCTAATTTGGCCAACTCAAGTGCCTGAGAAAAGCCGTTAGTGTGAGTATTAATAAAGGCGGAATCGAGGTGATCATGTTCGGATAAAAAACGGAGCAGACCATTAAACAGAGCGACATCTGAGCCTGACTTAACCGCCAAGTGTGCATCCGAATTCGAACATGTGTCCGTTTTCCGCGGATCGACCACAACTACTTTTAGTGATGGGTTGTTCTGTTTTGCGACTCTCAAACGTTGAAATAAAACCGGATGACACCACGATAAGTTTGATCCAACAATCACTACAAGTTCTGATTTTTCAAGATCGTCATAACAGACAGGTACGGTATCAGATCCAAATGCTCGTTTGTGACCCACTACCGAAGAGGCCATACAAAGACGTGAGTTACTATCTATATTCCCTGTCCCCATAAATCCTTTTACAAGCTTATTGGCCACATAATAATCTTCGGTAAGTAATTGTCCTGATACATAGAAAGCAACAGAATCCGGACCATACGTTTCAATTGCTTGTGCAAATTTAGCCGCCACCTGAGATGTGGCCGTATCCCAATCCAATGACTTACCACCTTCAACACTATTATCAATCGGAGTTAACAAGCGACCGTCTTGTATTACCGTGTCTCCAAGTGCGATACCTTTTGTGCAAAGTTTTCCAAAGTTAGAGGGGTGAGCATTATCTCCACGAACTTCCAATTCCCCAGATGATTTTGGCCGAGCTTCGATGCCACAACCGACTCCACAGTAGGCACAAGTAGATTTAATCCAACCATCATTAATCTGCGTCATCATCGCTCCCTAACCCTAATAAAAATATTCACTATTAGTCATTACGTAGCAACATACGAACCAACTGTACATATTGCGCTATTTTAAATTTTTTATTCTATACTATTAACAAGTTACAATCAGCAATACCTCTAAAGTAGTAGGTTATTTTTTGTCATAGAGATACACTTTTCAGTCTCTTTTGCACTACTACACAGCGTTTTGCACCATAACGAATCATTTCATAGAAAAAAAACAGACAATACGCCTATCAAGTCAAGCATGAATACTTAAGTAATACGTAGTAACCACTTGTTTAATATCAATTAAAAATAATTATTACCAATTTCACATCATTTAGGCACCCATATTGCAGCTGGTTGTTCATAAGGTTCTCAGTTATGTATGAATTTAGTGTAGGAGTCAGGATGATGAATAGACATTGCTCAAAAACAGGCACGGTATCACTCGTTGGAGCGGGCCCTGGAGACCCTGATTTGTTAACGGTAAAAGCCGCAAGAGCCATTGAGCAAGCGGAACTAATCGTTTTCGATAACCTCGTCAGCGACGCTATTCGGGCAACATTCCCTCGGCATGCCAAAACCCTATATGTCGGAAAAGCGAAAGGTCTGCACAGCGCAACGCAAAACAACATAAACCAGATTTTAGTCGAACACGCTTTACAAGGTAAAAACATATGTCGCATTAAAGGTGGCGACTCATTTATCTTCGGCAGGGGTGGTGAAGAGATGCTACTACTCACTCAAAAGGGCATCCACGTCGACGTTATACCCGGCATTACCGCCGCCTCAGGATGTTCTACTTACGCAAACATCCCCTTAACTCACCGTGGGTTAGCGCAAGGCTGTACGTTCATTACCGCACATGCTGACAAGCAACTTGATTTGAATTGGTCTGCGTTAGCAAAACTCAATCAAACACTCGTTATTTATATGGGGTTAAGTAAATCCAGATTGATAAGCGATAGGTTGATTGAAGAAGGGTTGCCACGCAATACCCCGGCGGCCTTTATTGAAAATGGTTGCACTCCCGAACAGCGAGTTTTTACTGGCGAACTTGGTGAACTTGAACAAATGATGCAGAACAATCAAATCCAGTCACCGGCCTTGATCGTCATCGGGAAAGTGGTCTCTATTAACCAACAAATGCAATGGCTAGAACAACGAACAGAAAGGGTTGTTGATACAGACAGATCAAAAAAAGATTTCAAACTATCCGCGTAGTTTAAAACATCACAATAACGGTAAATATTTAGTAATTTTTGAATCAGGAATGTAATTATGAGCAAGCAAAGAATTATCGTTGTAGGCAACGGAATGGTTGGCCACAAATTTATCGATACCCTCATTCAATCTGAGCGAAGAGACGTTGAGATCATCACATTTTCCCAAGAGTCTCGTCTTGCATATGATCGAGTACAGCTGACTTCCTATCTAACAGGTAAAACAGCAAAAGATCTTGCAATGACAGACGAGTCCTATTACCAAAAAAACGGTGTCAGCTATGTCGTCAATGAGAAAGTAACCAAGCTGAATACCGTTGACAATCAAGTTATTACTGCCACTGGCCGCATTGAAGCTTACGACAAACTTGTCTTAGCAACTGGCTCCTTTCCTTTTGTACCGCCTATTCCGGGTAACGACCAAGAACACTGCTTTGTATACCGAACGATTGAAGACCTCGACGCTATAGAGCTATCAAGCAAGCAGAGTAAAATTGGTGTGGTTATTGGTGGTGGTCTACTTGGTCTTGAGGCGGCCAATGCGATTAAAAACCTCGGACTAGAAACACACGTTGTCGAATTTGCCCCAAGGTTGATGGCCGTGCAACTTGATGATGGCGGCGGTGCGCTACTTCGCCGCAAGATCGAAGATATGGGTGTGACAGTTCATACTGAGAAAGCAACGACTGAGATTGTCGACGGTGAAACGGCTCGTTATCGTATGAATTTCGCCGATGGCACGCATGTAGAAACCGACATGATTGTTTTCTCCGCTGGTATTCGCCCACAAGATGAGCTCGCAAGAAGTGCTGATATCGATATTGGAGAACGTGGTGGAATCACGATCAACAACTTTTGCCAAACTAACTTAGAAGATGTCTACGCCATTGGTGAATGTGCACTTTGGCAAAATCAAATTTTTGGTCTTGTTGCTCCGGGTTACCAAATGGCCAAAGTTGCCGCGAATCACTTATTAGCAGAAGATGAGCAAACTTCTCCGTTTCTTGGGGCAGATATGAGTACCAAGTTAAAATTACTTGGTGTTGATGTGGCCAGTATCGGTGATGTACATGGTAAAACAGAAGGTGCACAATCGTTTACTTATAACGATGAAATAGAGCAAGTGTATAAACGCTTAATCATCTCAGCAGACGGAACAAAAATCGTTGGGGCCGTATTGGTGGGAGATGCTGATGCCTATGGCACTCTATTGCAAATAATGCAAAACGACATGCCTTTACCTTCAAATCCTTCCGTGTTGATTTTACCTAACGTTATTGATGATGAATCACCGACTATGGGTATCAATGCATTACCAGATACCGCGGTTATCTGTTCTTGCTTTGATGTCACCAAAGGCGATATCAAAGCAGCAGTGTCTTCTGGTTGCGTGACCATGGCTCAGCTTAAAGAAACCACGAATGCATCAACGGGTTGTGGCGGTTGTGCGACACTGGCTAAACAAGTTTTAGATAGTGAGTTGACTCAACTGGGTGTAGAAGTAAACAACAACCTTTGTGAACACTTCGCCTATTCTCGTCAAGAATTAAGCGACATTGTTCGTATCAACAAAATAAAAACATTTGATGTACTACTTGAAAGCCATGGCAGTGGTATAGGTTGTGCTATCTGCAAACCAACAGCAGGTTCTATCCTTGCCTCTTTTTGGAACGACTATGTACTTGAAAACCGTCACATGGAGCTTCAAGATACTAATGATATTTACCTCGGTAACATGCAAAAAGATGGTACGTATTCTGTTGTGCCTCGTATCGCTGGCGGAGAAATCACACCGGATGGGTTAATAGTGATTGGCAAAGTTGCCAAAGAGTTTGACCTGTATACAAAAGTAACCGGTGGTCAACGTATCGACTTATTTGGTGCACAGTTGAACGACCTGCCGGCCATATGGACGAAATTGGTTGATGCTGGATTTGAAACTGGACACGCCTATGGAAAGTCGCTTCGAACAGTTAAATCTTGCGTTGGCAGCACGTGGTGTCGTTACGGAGTCAAGGATAGTGTTGGCTTCGCGATTGACGTAGAAAACCGCTACAAGGGATTGCGCGCGCCACATAAAATCAAGTTTGGTGTTTCTGGTTGTACTCGAGAGTGCGCTGAAGCTCAATCAAAGGATATCGGTATTATTGCAACAGAGAATGGTTGGAACCTCTATGTGTGTGGTAATGGCGGTATGCGTCCACGTCATGCAGACTTGTTCGCAACGGACCTCGATGACAGCACACTGATTAAATATATTGATCGAGTATTGATGTTCTATATCCGTACTGCCGACCGTCTGCAACGTACATCCGTTTGGTTAGAGAACCTCGAAGGTGGTATCGACTACCTCAAACAAGTTGTTATCGAAGACAAAATCGGTGTGTGTGATGAACTTGAAAAAGAGATGGCCTATAGCGTTGCAAACTACCAATGTGAATGGAAAACCACCTTGGCTTCACCACAAAAACTTAAGCGATTCAGTCATTTTATTAATAGTGATCAACGAGATGAGAACCTTCAATTTGTTTCTTTACGTGAGCAGCGATTCCCAAAACCTGTCACTGAACAACAAATAGAGATAGTGGAAGTGGAATAACAACCATTATGCTAAGAAAGAATCCAAAATGTAAGGAATTGAGATATGAGTAGCTGGAAATCAATTTGCAATGAACAAGATCTCGCGCCAAATATTGGTAGCTGCGCACTAGTAGAAGATAAACACGTCGCTATTTTCAACTGCAAACGTACCAATAAGCTTTACGCAATAGCCAACTATGACCCAATTGGCAAAGCATCCATTTTATCCAGGGGTATTATTGGCTCAATAGAAGGCCAACCTTATGTAGCATCACCATTGTATAAGCAACATTTTCACTTAGTAACCGGGAAGTGCCTAGAGGAGCCTGAGTATCAACTTGAAACCTACCCAGTTCGATCCGTAAATGGTGAGATACAGGTTCAATTGCCGGGTTGTGTATAACTAGTACCAATCTGTAAGATTAACCGCTCAGCGACAGGATTGTCACAACGCTGACATCAATGGGCTGAAAGGCCCGTTTCTGAAACACGACCCACTCGTGTTTCAGAAACGGCTGTCAGGCTACCTTATCTTTAACAAGACACTTTTAATTCTCAATTTTTCCTCTCACCAAAGACTTTTTGTTGATATATAGCGCCAATACTGAAAAACTATTTCTTAATAGCAACAATATTCTTCAAGGTTATCTTCCTTATGCTTAATAACGTGAATCTTTCAGATGTTCGATCTTTCGTGCTCATTGCTCAATTGGGTAATTTCACTAAGGCTGCAGAAGCACTGCAAGTCTCTCGATCACATGTATCACGACAAATTAGCGCACTAGAAGCTGAAATTGGTGTGAGTTTACTGACTAGAACAACCAGAACTCTCCGTTTAACTCAAGCCGGTGAAGCCTTTTACGCACAATGTGAAGGAGCGCTGAATGAAATTGACCAAGCGTTGATTGCTGCGGTCGATGATACCAATGATGTGCGGGGGCTGATCCGAGTTAACTGCGTTGGTGGGTATATTGGCGAAGAAATCATTGCACCCTACATCAGTGAATTCATGGCGCTATACCCTGAAATTAATATACATCTCGATTTTAGTAGTCATCGAATTGACTTAATCGAAGACCAATTTGATATCGCTTTTCGTATGGGACAAATAGAAAACGCAGGATTCATAGCAAGAAAGCTCATGGACATTAATATGGTGACCTTGGCCAGCCCTAATTATATACAAAATCATGGCTTACCTTTGCATCCCAAAGATCTTAACCAGCATAAATGTTTAACGGGCTCAGTTAAGAAATGGCGTTTTTTATCGTTAGACGATTCGACCCAACACTATGAAGTCACTGTTGACGGCCATTTGTTGTGCAAAAATGGCAATGTGTTGATTACCGGAGCACTACACAATAATGGGATTATTCGAGTACCTGAGATGTATTGTAAGCATTCCATTGAATGCGGTGAATTAGTCGAGATATTCCCCAATTGGAAGGTTCCAAATTCGCCCTTTTCTGCCATTTACCATAAAGACAAATATCAACCCAAAAGACTTAGGGCCTTAATTAGTTTTGTAACAACAAAATTTGAACACGATGATCACTAAAACACCATCATAATCTCTTGCCTAACCGATAAAAAGATTGTTGCACAGAAGCAACAGTCTTTAAACCTACGCCCTATATATCAACAGTGCTAAATCGCCTAATATGAGACATCACAACGAGGAACCCGTTGTTTCTCAATGTCTATTAACTCATTGCCTTGGAGCAAATTATGAAAAAATTAGTCGTTATTACAGGTGCAAGTTCTGGTATTGGTGAAGCAATTGCTCGTCGTTTAAGCAAGTCAGGACACCCGTTATTACTTATCGCACGCCGTATTGACCGCCTAGAAGCGCTTTCGTTACCTAATGCATTATGTGAAAAAGTAGATGTGACCGATAAAACCTCTTTCGAAGCGGCCATAGCAAAAGCGGAAGCGATATATGGCCCAACAGATTGTATTGTTAACAATGCAGGTGTAATGCTATTGAGCGAATTAGATGTGCAAGACCCGGCAGAATGGAAAACTATGTTTGACGTTAACGTCATCGGCCTAATGAATGGCATGCAAGCAGTTCTTGCACCTATGAAAGCCCGTCAAAGTGGAACAATCATCAATATTAGTTCAATTGCTGGTCGCAAGACATTTCCCAACCATGCCGCATACTGCGGAACAAAATTCGCGGTTCACGCCATTTCAGAAAATGTTCGTGAAGAAGTATCAAACTCAAATGTTCGTGTGACGACTATCGCTCCAGGCGCAGTAGAAACTGAATTGCTTTCTCATACTTCGTCGACTGACATCATTGATGGATACCAAGACTGGAAAGAGTCTATGGGCGGAGCACTTCAAGCTGACGATATCGCTCGTTCTGTTGAATACGCTTATCAACAGCCACAAGGTGTATGTATTCGTGAAATCGTCATCTGTGCGACACGTCAACCAGCATAATCGGACAAAAGAACATCATATATAAGCGCTAGATATCATTATGGGTAATTATGCCCATAATGATTGGAGATATGAGCACTGTTTTTCTATGGCTGAACTCATTACGATGCACCCATCAAATTGCTTAACGAGAAGCCGAACATGACTCACCAAATTATTACTGATCTAAACAGCCGTTACACAGCTAAAAAATACGATGAAGCAAAACGCATTTCATCTGACGATATGACCGTCATAAAAGAGGCGATTCGTTTGTCTGCTTCTTCGATAAACGCTCAACCTTGGAAGTTTATCGTTATTGAAAGTGACAACGCTAAGCAACGTTTCCATGATTCATTTGAAAACAACTTCCAATTCAATCAACCACACGCTAAAGAAGCGTCACACACCGTATTGTTCGCCTACAACCCTCGTTTTACAAAAGAACAGTACCGTAAAGTAGTTGATATTGAAGTTAGCTCTGGTCACCTACCTGCAGAAATGTACGACAACATGCTAAACGGTGGCTTCACATTCGCTGAAATGAACACAGATGAAGCCGGCTTCAACGGCCATTGGACCAAAGCGCAAACATATATTGCTCTAGGTAATACTTTGCACACTCTTGCGCGTTTAGGTATCGACTCTACACCGATGGAAGGTGTTGATGCGCAACTTATTGGTGAAATATTTAAAGACGAACTGGATGGGTTTGTAGTTGATGTAGCTCTGGCGATGGGCTATCACAAAGAAGTTGAAGACTATAATCACAGCCAACCTAAAGCTCGCCTTGCAACAACGGATGTCATCACCGTTCTTTAACGATATCTCTTATTTGAAAACGCTCAGGTTTATCTGATAAATGCCAGATAAACCTGAGCGTTTTTTATTTCTGAGGATAAAAAAAAAGCAAAGCGTTACCATCAATAATCGCCCCCCGATAACGAATGGTCCGCTTTGCCAATCTGCGCCTTAGCGCAATTACCTTTTGTTGTTATTTAAATATTTAAGGCGTCGACATGATGCTTTATTTTTTATTTCGTTACTTCGATGCCTTTCATGTTTTTAAACATTTATTTTAAAAAATACTATTCTGATAAGTTCTGCAATTTCATGCAGTTGAATAGCATTTAAAACACCATCCAGAATGGCATGAGTCGATATTCCCCCGCCCTCTCTCATGGTTAGCAAAACAGAGCATTCTGAAATACAACTTTAAAAAAGCATTTTCAATTGCTGATATAATTCTTTATACGTTTCTCGTCTTTTCTCATAAAGTTTATGTTTTTCTAAATCCGGTTTGTGAACTTGTACAAGCTCTGGCACAGGACAAACATCGGCTATGTTGGCATGCTTTGCCGTGCCTAAATGCGCTAAACGCGCCGCACCAAGCGCAGGACCCACCTCACCACCAGAACGATAAACCAGCCTCATCCCAAAAATATCTGCAAGCATTTGACGCCAATAAGCACTTCTCGCACCACCACCAATAAGAGAGATTTCTTCCGGTATCAAATCGGTTGCATGAAGTGCATCCAACCCATCTTTAAAGGCAAACCCAACCCCTTCGAGAACGGCAAGCACAAGATCTGATTTGGTGGTTGAATGCGTCATTCCAAAGAAGACTCCTTTGGCGTTTGGGTCATTATGAGGCGTTCGTTCACCAGATAAGTAAGGTAAGAAAATAACCTTTGAGTCTACGTCCGCATTAGCTTGCACGTCTTCTAACATTACGCCAACGTCCGCTTGTCCTGTTAGTTTCGCAACCCAATCTAAACACGAAGCTGCGCTTAAAATAACCGACATAGAATGCCAGGTATTAGGCAATGCATGGCAAAAACTGTGTAATGCGGATTCGGGGTTAGATAAAAATCCATCGCTAACAGCAAAATAGACACCAGATGTCCCCAACGACAACATCGCTTGGCCCGGTTCGATAATCCCTACTCCAACAGCACCTGCCGCATTGTCTCCTGCACCTGCAACGATAGGAACACAAGGCATATTCCAACGCTGTGCCAACTTATTTGACAACATACCCGTCACTTCACAACCTTCATACAATGTGGGCATATGGTCTCTAGTAAGGCCTGTCGCTTCAAGTAACTCATCGCACCAATCACGTTTAGCAACGTCTAGCCACATTGTGCCCGCCGAATCCGACATATCTGAAGCAAAGTCACCAGACATCTTGTAGCGTAGATAATCTTTGGGTAACAACACTTTATCTATCTTGCTAAATATTTCGGGTTCGTAATTTGCTACCCACTTCAGTTTAGGTGCCGTGAACCCTGGCATCATGATATTTCCGGTAATGTCACGACTATTTGGCACCAGTGTTTCGAGCTGTAAACACTCCTCAAAACAACGACCGTCATTCCATAAAATGGCAGGTCTTAACAACTCGCCCTCTTTATCAAGCAGGGTCGCACCGTGCATTTGGCCTGATAACCCAATGGCTTTAACCTTAGTGAGGTCAGTCTGCTGCTGCAACTTTAAGATGGCAGTATTGGTTGCCTCCCACCAATCCTGAGCATTTTGTTCTGACCATAGATCTTTAGGCCGAGAAACGGTCAACGCCTCTGTTTGTGACGCAATAATAACGTCATTGTCGTCAAGGAGAATAACTTTAACTCCAGATGTACCTAAATCAATTCCAATATACATATGCCCTGCCTCTGTTTATGTTCACTCGGATATAGTCGTCTTCACCGTCGTAATTATTCGCGTAGATTCTTGTTTAAAATGGCGCTTTCCCTACACTCATCATGTTCTTGAAGCGAGGTTCCCTCAATTACGTTTTTTATTAGTTATGTTCTCTGATTTAACGAGTGAGTCGTAGATCACACGCTAATGAGAATTTGCTTGTTACACTCATCTTCGTTTTCAATAACGGTAAAGATTACTTATGGATAAGCGCTTTAGAATTACACTGCTTTTTAATGCCAATAAAGTTTACGATCGTCAGGTCATTGAAGGCATTGGAGAATACCTGCAAGCCTCGCAGTGCGAATGGGACATCTTTCTTGAAGAGGATTTCGTTACTCATTTAGATAACTTTGAAGCATGGAGAGGCGACGGAATTATTGCAGATTTTGATAATCCTGATGTAGTGGACAGGCTCAAAGGCACCGATATTCCGGTTGTTGGCGTAGGCGGTTCCTATACTGAACCATCCCAATATCCCGATATCCCTTATGTGGCTACCGACAACAATGCACTTGTAGAGCTGGCGTTTCAGCACCTGCGTGAAAAAGGGTTAGAGAACTTTGCTTTATACGGCATTCCCACAAATTCAGGAAAACGGTGGGCACAAGAGCGCGAATTATCGTTTAAAAAGATCGTAGAAAGAGAAGGTTATAGCGGATCAATCTATCGCGGAAATGAAACCTCACCAGAGACTTGGCAATATGATATGAATCGCCTCGCAGATTGGTTACAAAGGTTACCTACCCCAACGGGCATCATTGCCGTTACCGATTCTCGCGCTCGTCACCTATTACAAGTATGCGAACAATTGAACATTATGGTCCCGGACAAAGTCTCAGTGATTGGCATAGACAATGAGGAGTTGGCCCGCTATTTAACAAGAGTATCCCTAAGCTCCGTTGGTCAAGGTTGCAAAGAGATGGGCTATCGTTCAGCGAAGATACTGCATAAACTGCTATTAGCAAAAGATAAAGAAAAACCCGTCAATCAAGTTCTTAAACACGCACGTGTTTTGATTCCACCGACTAAGGTATTCGAAAGGCAAAGCACTGATTTTCAAGCACTAAAAGACCCATATGTCATTCAGGCCATGCACTATATTCGTCACAATGCCTGCAAAGGTATTAAGGTTGATCAAGTACTCGGTTGTGTGGGTATTTCACGCTCTAATATGGAAGCGAGGTTCAGAGAAGAGCGAGGCCACTCCATTCATCAAGAGATTCATAATTCAAAACTAAAAAGAGCCTGCAACTTATTGGCAGAGACCACTCTCCCGATACTAGAGATCTCAGAGTTATCTGGTTACCCATCTTTACAATACATGTATACCGTATTTAAAAAGAACCTAGAAAAGACGCCAAAAGAATTTCGGGATAATGCAATAACAGCAGAATAAAAAGGAATACGTTCCACCCTAAATTAAGGTGATACTATTCAATCGAAGGCCAAATGCTAATCACATTGGCCTTTATTTTTGGGTAAAGAAAGAGTAATTAGGAAAGAATCTATTAATACAAGAATGTCGTATAGGACAAACCGCTTACCCATCCAAAGACAAGAACTTGGATGGGTAAGCGGCAGAAAAGAGTTAAGGGTCGTTCACTCTTTCATTTTAGATTATTAACGTTTTTGCTTAGTGGCACTGTCCATCCAAACTGCAAGTAATAAGATTCCGCCCTTAACAATATACTGCCAAAATGTCGGGACATCCATCATACTCATACCGTTATCAAGTGATGCCATAATAAAGGCACCAATGACCGCACCAATGACCGTACCGACACCACCCGCCATGCTAGTACCACCGATAACACAAGCAGCAATCGCATCTAGTTCAGCAATGTTCCCAGCAGATGGCGAACCAGCACCCAACCGAGAACTCAAGATCAGGGCGGCAACCGCAACCAGAAGACCATTCATTGCGTATACAGATAATTTCGTTTTCTCAACGTTGATACCGGATAAACGACTCGCATCAATATTGCCGCCAATCGCATAGATACGACGACCGAACCGAGATTTCGTCGCGATGAAAGTCCCCACAATTAAGAAAAAGGTCAGCATTAATACTGGTGTTGGTACACCTCGGTAATCATTCAATAAGAAGATAATCGTAAGCACTGCAATACCAATTAACGCACTTTTTGTTACCGTAGATTGAGTGCTCGCAACCACTAGGTTGTACTTCTTGCGCATTCCATTGTGCTTTTTTTGCCAAGCAAAATACGCCGATAAACAGCCAATACCAATAACTAAACTAACCATATTCGGCAGATAGCTCTGACCGATAATAGACATGGCATCAGAGGTTGGTGCGACGGTTGTACCATCGGTAATACCAATCAAAATACCTCGGAACGCTAGCATCCCAGCTAAAGTAACGATAAACGAAGGCACTTTTCGGTAAGCAACCCACCAACCATTCCACACACCTAATGCAAATCCGGCAATAAGTGTAATCACAATGGTGACTGGTAACGGCAGTCCAAACCAGACATCTAGAATAGCGGCAACACCGCCCAACAAGCCCATCATGGAGCCAACAGAAAGGTCGATTTCACCACTGATAATCACGAACACCATACCAATGGCAAGGATCCCCGTGATGGCCGTCTGTCTAAAAAGGTTAGATATATTACGTGGGGTCAGATAACTCCATTCCGTCATCACACTAAAGAACAACATAATAAACACGATAGCCGCGATCATGACGATTAACTGTATATTCATGGTCTTAAGTTTCGCTATTACGCTCATATCGTTCTCTTTTTTCAATTCACTAGATTGCTCAATCATGCTGCTACTCCTTCTGATAAAGCACAATCCATAATAATTTCTTGAGTTAAATTTTCGTTGACCAAATCACCCTTGATAACACCTTCATGCATAACAAGAACTCGATCACTTATGCCCAATACTTCAGGCAGTTCAGAAGAAACCATAATGATACTAATACCGCTCTTCACCAGTTTAAACATCAGTTTATAAATCTCATATTTTGCGCCAACATCGATGCCACGGGTAGGTTCATCAAGAATGAGAACGCTCGGATTAACCATCAAAAATCGCGCTAAGATAGCCTTTTGTTGATTACCGCCTGAGAGGTTTTTTATGGCTGAATTGGTATTCGGTGTCTTGACCGTCAGCTTTTTAACCGCCTCTTCAATTGCGATCGCCTCTAAGGTGTCATTTACAATCCCACCGACGCTAAACTGATCGATGGCGGCCAATGATATGTTCTGGCCTACACTCATAATAGGAATGATACCGTTACGTTTTCGATCCTCCGGTACCATTGCAATTCCGGCTTCCAGAGCATCACGACTGGTCGACGTTTTAAGTCGCTCGCCATCGAGAAAGAACTGACCCTCATGCTTACCTAAATAACAACCGTATAGGCATTCCATCAATTCGGTTCGACCCGCGCCGACCAAACCAGAAACACCCAGTATTTCGCCTTTTCTCAAATTGAAGCTGGCATCGCGTACTTTAGGGATGTTGGCATTCGCTTTATCCCACGCTTTCACATTCTTGACCTCGAGAATCACCTCACCAATGTCATGTTCTTCTCTTGGGAATAACTGCTTCATTTCGCGTCCCACCATCATAGTGATGATATCGTCGGTGGTCATATTACTCGCTTCTCGTGTACCGATATGCGTCCCATCACGAATCACACAGATGTGATCTGATATTGCTTTTACTTCACCAAGCTTGTGGGATATGTAGATGCAACTTACACCGGTATCGCGTAAATCTTTAACCAAGTCCAACAAAATTTCAGTTTCAGATTCGGTCAGTGGTGCTGTTGGTTCATCAAGCACAAGTAATTTGGCGTTTTTAGACATGGCCTTAGCAATCTCAACCAACTGTTGCTGCCCTACCCCTAAGTCGCCCACTTTTGTTTCTGGCGAAACAGCCAACTTAACTTTCTCTAGCAAAGTTTCTGCTTCAAAATGCATAAGTTCATAATCCATCACACCATACTTACAAAGCTCAGAACCTAAAAAGAGGTTTTCTAAAATGCTTAGCTCTTTAACCATGGTTAGTTCTTGGTGGATTATTGCGATACCTAAGTCTTCGGTATCTGAAATATTTTTGGGTTCTAATTTTTCGCCTTGATAAATAATTTCGCCTTGGTAATCACCATGAGGGTAGATACCACAAAGCACCTTCATCAATGTCGACTTTCCAGACCCATTCTCACCACACAGCGATAAAATTTGACCCTTTTCTAAGCGAATGCTTACCCCGTCTAACGCCTTAACAGGGCCAAAGCATTTAACGATATCGTGCATCTCTAGTAATGGAGAAGACATACAAATCACTCCTAATGGAAGAGACGCTAAGGTAACCCTTAGCGTCTAAGTCGATTATTGATAAACATCTTTTTCTGCGTGGAAACCATCGGCAATAACGGTTTGCTTAAGGTTATTTGCGTCTACTGCAATAGGGTCTAATAACCATGCATCTACCTCTTTCATTCCATTGTTTAATTTAGAATTCATACGAGGCGCATCGTCATTAGCCAGAACAACCGCGATTTCTGCCGCACGTTGAGCTAACGCGACGATAGGTTTGTAAACTGTCATTGTTTGCGTACCGTTTGCAATACGACGAACGGCTGCTAAATCAGCATCTTGACCAGAAATAAGTACTTTACCTGCAAGGCCCTGTGCATCTAGCGCTTGAATCGCGCCACCCGCTGTTGAGTCATTAGAAGCCACAACTACGTCAATATTATTATCATTTGCTGTTAAAGCGTTTTCCATTATCTTCAACGCGTTCTCAGCTAGCCAGAAGTCAACCCACTGATCACCAACAACCTTGATATCGCCTGAATCAATGCTAGGTTGAAGAATATTCATCTGACCTTTACGGAATAATTTCGCGTTATTATCCGTTGGCGCGCCACCCATTAGGAAATAACGACCCGTTGGTTTAGCCGCTATTAGTGCTTTAGCCTGCATTTCACCTACTTTTTCGTTATCAAATGACAAATAGAAATCAATATCGGCATTACTAATTAGGCGGTCATATGCCAGCACTTTAATACCATCTCGTTTCGCTTCTTTAATAACGTTTGAAAGTACTTCACCATTGGTTGGAATAATGACAAGCACGTCAACACCGCGAGAAATCATATTCTCTATTTGTGAGATCTGAGTTTGCTCATTACCATTTGCGGATTGAACATAAATTTTGGCACCTAGTTTTTCAGCTGTCTCGACAAAAATATCTCTGTCTTTCTGCCAACGCTCCAAACGTAAGTCATCGATAACCATACCGATTTTTACGGATTTTGCGAATACTGGCGCACTTATTGTTATTAACACTGCGCATATAAGGGTTATTATCTTTTTCATTCTACTGTCCTTTGTATCACGTTAGATGTAGGTAAAATCCACAAGTACTGGTGAATTTAACTAGACTTTAGAACAACTCGTTCTGGACTTCTTTTGGCAGATTTCTTTTTGTTTTTATGTTTTTTGGTTTTGTTAATCTATTGTGATCCAGCTTAAAAAAACGGACTTAATATAATATTGAGAAGTGAGTACCACACTTATATTCAATTAAAAATGTAATAAACACGTTAAATTGCACCTATTAATGTCGTATACACGACCTTTTACCGTTATTGATACGGTTTTTTTAACTTTATTATTTTTACGGCTTCGCCTTATATATTTTTACTGCCTTAGGGGTCACACTTCTAAAAATTTGCAATATTCATTATTCGTTTACCTTATTTCATTTTTACACAGCATACGCTAATCCTTATCAAAATAGTGCTAATACTACCTATACAAACCGTTGCATTAAAAAGTATTTCTGATGAAGCTTTCCCCAGTTGTTAACTCAAATTATCTTAATTCAGCATATCAACCCACCATTTATCAACCTAAAATCCTGTCCCTTTATCTATTTATACGCACTTTATAATACTTTACTTATGTGATGAGGTTCGAATTGATAGCGACTGATAGATATTTTCAGTATCTCTATATCAATAGAATATGAACATTCTAAATAAATTTATCGATAAATATGGCCGAGAATTTGAGAGGTAGCCCACACAAAACAAATAGCTGAATTTTACTATCAAATATCATAATTGAATGAATTCAGTAAAAAGCCAATGATTAACTGCGAACATGGTTCACTATTATATTGGAAATAAAAGCTATGACTGAATTCTTTAAAAATGTAAGTACAATTAAATTCGAAGGAAACGAAACATCGAATCCTCTCGCTTTCCGCCATTATGACAAAGATAAGATGATTCTCGGTAAGTCCATGAAAGATCACTTACGCTTTGCCGCATGTTACTGGCATAACTTCTGCTGGCCAGGGTCTGACGTTTTTGGCGCTGGCACATTTGATCGTCCTTGGTTAAAAAGCGGCGACCCGCTAGAAATGGCAAGAATGAAAGCGGATGCCGCGTTTGAATTTTTCTCAAAATTAGATGTGCCGTATTACTGTTTCCACGATACCGACGTTGCACCTGAAGGTAATTCAATCAAGGAGTATGTAAACAATTTCGCGCAGATGGTAGACATACTAGAACAAAAACAGTCTGAGACTGGCCTAAAACTACTATGGGGGACGGCGAACGCCTTCTCTAATCCGCGCTACATGGCAGGTGCAGGTTCAAACCCTGATCCTAAAGTCTTTGCCTATGCTGCAACTCAAATATTCAATGCTATGGCCGCAACCAAGCGACTGGGTGGTGAGAATTATGTCCTTTGGGGTGGTCGCGAAGGCTATGAAACGTTATTAAACACCGACCTTCGTCAAGAACGCAAACAACTCGGTCGCCTAATGCAAATGGTCGTTGAGCACAAACATAAAATTGGCTTTAACGGCACCATTCTAATTGAGCCTAAACCTCAAGAGCCAACGAAACATCAGTATGACTACGATACAGCAACCGTCTACGGTTTCTTAAAGCAGTTTGGTTTAGAGAACGAAGTCAAAATGAACATTGAGGCAAACCACGCAACTTTAGCAGGACATAGCTTCCAGCATGAAGTAGCAACGGCAACCTCTCTTGGACTTTTCGGTTCTATCGATGCAAACCGTGGTGATCCGCAACTAGGTTGGGATACAGATCAATTCCCGAATAGCGTGGAAGAAAACACCTTGATTGTGTATGAAATCCTTAAGGCTGGCGGATTCACAACAGGTGGTTTGAACTTTGATGCTCACGTACGTCGCCCATCAATTGACGGTGAAGACTTGTTCCACGGTCACATTGGTGGCATGGATACGATGGCGCTTTCACTAGAGAAAGCTGCGGCTATGATAGAGAATGATGTTCTGTCCGAAAACATCGCTAAGCGTTATGCCGGTTGGAATGACAACCTAGGTAAGAAGATACTTGCTGGGGATCTATCGCTAGAAGCATTAGCTCAGTTTGCCGTTAATAACGATATTTCTCCAACGAAGGAGTCTGGTCGCCAAGAACACTTAGAAAACGTTGTTAACAGCTATATCTTCAAATAATGACTAAATAGTACTCGCTATTATTTCCTTTTATTCTTCCCTCTTTGGGAAGAATAAGGGTAGTCACACCTCGCCCTACTGATGCGTCAGAATTCGCTCATTTATTCGAATCACTTCAAATAGTTATCACACTCCCTAGACTCGCTCATTATTTCAGCGCATTATTAAAATACCAATGGGGTTTTGCATGGAGTGATTATGGATGACAAGCAGCATGTACTTTGGCAACAACGTATAAACATTGAGCATAAACTAAGGCGAAACGATCATCGTGATCCCTTTCAACGAGACCGAGCAAGAATCTTGCACTCGGCTGCATTTCGTCGTTTACAAGCCAAAACACAAGTACACGGCACTGGCGCCAATGACTTTCATCGTACTCGACTCACTCACTCATTAGAAGCCGCTCAAATTGGTTCTGGAATTCTAGCCCAAATTGAAAATAAACAGCCTGAACTATTACCTATATTGCCCTCTGCAAGTTTAATTGAATCACTCTGTTTGGCCCATGATATCGGTCACCCACCTTTCGGCCACGGTGGTGAAGTTGCACTCAACTATGCAATGAGAGAACACGGAGGGTTTGAAGGCAACGCTCAGACCTTTCGCATCGTCAGCCAACTAGAACCTTATACAAAGTCCCATGGCATGAACCTATCGAGACGAACCCTATTAGGGCTTATGAAATATCCCGTGTTATTAAGTAAAGTTCGTTGTGAAATCCTCCCAGAGGCGGTTTCTCATCAACGTAGGCTAAAAGCGAAAGATTGGAGCCCCGCAAAAGGAATCTATAACTGTGATGAGATCGATTTCGATTGGGTTTTAGAACCATTATCCGCAAGTGATATGACCCTTTTTTCATCTCTGCGTGAACCGATTGTTGCACCTGACAGACACAATAAAACGCGTTTCAAATCATTAGATTGCTCCATTATGGAGATAGCCGATGATATCGCTTATGGTGTGCATGATTTAGAAGATGCCATTGTTCTAGGGATGGTCAATCGCCAACAGTGGCAGGAGTCAGCGGCTAGCCAGTTAGCAGAATGCGGCGACCCGTGGTTTGAAGAAAACATAAACGATATTAGCGACATGCTGTTTTCTGGAGAGCACTATCTACGGAAAGATGCCATTGGCGGCATCGTCAATACGTTACTAACCAGCGCCCAAGTTGAGGCAGTGCCCAACACGCACTTTCATAATGAGTTGCTTAGCCATAACGCCTACCTAGAGCCGCATCTTGCCACCGCACTTGAGGTATTCAAAAGCTTTGTCAGTGAATTCGTTATCCAGATACCTGATGTGCAGATTATTGAGTACAAGGGCCAACAGATTATTATGGATCTATTTGAAGCGTTAAGTGCTGACCCTGAAAGGTTATTACCGGAAGCGACTCGAAAAAAATGGCAACTTGCCGACACTGCAAATGGTTCAGGCATGAGAGTTATTTCTGACTACATCGCTGCAATGACGGACGGATATGCCCAGAAGCTTCATCAACAACTGTTTTCTGCTAATAACTAATTGAGGACTAAGAAGGTGACGAATCATCACAGGTATAGTTTTGCTGATAGACCCCTTCTGGAAGCTGTTGAATATAGAACTCGACCATAGCATTAAAGGCAACGATCAACGGTTCAAAATTGTGCTCTGGTTGTAGAATTTTAAGCGCTTGATATCCAGCTTCGACGGTAGAGAGACTGTTTTTCTTCGGTGCTTTTCTAATTTTATAGTTACCGTTCATGTTTTGCGGCAAGCGTAGACAAGGTAGCGCGTGTAGGTTTTCCGAAAGTTGGTAGATCTTAAATGCCTTTTTCCACGTGCCGTCCAACAGAATAATTCTGATCTTATTGTCCAAGCGCCTATTTTCAGTCAGCTTTGGCGATATTATTTCTGAACGTTCAGAAGGAAAAAGCACAAACGTGCTGACCTGATTTTCCGTTAACAGGTTGTTTAGCTCATTATGTTGTGAAAAGTCTTCTCCGACAAAACAATGGCTATTGACAAGCGACAGGCTCAAAATTTTTGCCGTGCCTTTTGCCCGATTAACTTCAGTAGGGTGTTGAAGGATGATAAGCTCAATATTCGTGTTTATGGTTTTAATCCAAGAACAGATACAAGCCTTTTTCGCTTTACCACATTTTAAGCAATATCGAGACATTGATTGAAATTATCCTACTTTCTTATTTTGGTTACCGTTATAAGTGCTCTATTTCAGTTGCCTTACTTGCAGAATCTCGTCGTATGGCATCACGAATTGATTCAGAACGGGCAGTGGTGGCGGATCCTATCAGGAAACTTCACTCACACCAACACCATACACTTCTCTATGAATATAGCGGCGATGTGGGTGATTGCTTATCTGTTTAAACCCTCCGCTAAAAGTTTACTTGGTGCACTTCTATTTTTATCAACTTCTGTCGGGTTAGGCTTACTTTTTTCGACTTTACACTCTTACGCGGGTCTATCTGGCGTATTACACGGTTTATTCGCCTTTTACGCGCTCTCAGAAGCACTATATGGCCGAAAATCCAGTTGGTTACTCGTTATTGGTTTAATTATAAAGATCGTTCATGAGCAGCTCTACGGCGCGTCAATAAGCACTGCCAAGTTAATCTCAGCGGAGGTTGCCATTGAGGCACATTTGATAGGTGGTGTAACCGGCTTATCTCTAGCTGTTATGCTTTACGTATTGCTTAGGTTTAATACCCATTCAACAACATAACTGATCACGCGAAATGTGTTGGATGCAGCGAACAAGAATGTCTTTAACCGTCGACGCCACCTATCTAAATAGATGGCGTATTTCTGACCGCTACAACCTTATTCTCTTGCTGTTTTTCTCTATCGTAGAAGGTCCAATCCCTTTCACTTGCATCAAATCTTCCGCCGATAGAAATGGTCCATGCTCATCCCGGTAATCAATAATCAGCTGTGCTTTTTTTTCTCCAATTCCGAGTAAAAGTGTAGACAGCTCTTCAATGGTGCCAGTATTGATGTTGACCGTTATTTCGATACCTTCGTATTTATCGGCTGCCACAGGTAATACATGCTCTGTCATTGCTGAATTAACCGATGGTTTAATGTCACGTTCTGATGTAGGAGCAGCAAGTGCCGTATACGAATATAAAGCCGTTAAAGTCCCTAGGATAAAAACAGTAAATGAATTCATAGGATTTCCTTTTGAGGTTAGTTAGGAATCCATATGATTAGAGATGCGGAGTATATTGTCTTTAACTTTGAACTAGAAATAGAACAGGCCGCAAAAGCGGCCTGTTTTTGTATCATTTCAATACATTTAACTACGGTTGAGAATCCACCACGTAGTACTCAATATCAGCCTCTTCACGCAGCGTACTCACAACTGCGGCGAGATCTTGCTGAGAACCAGTGCGAACTAACTGAGCCGCAATCTGAGTATTGAAACTATCGTCTTGGTTTACGTTGACTTGACTTAGTTCAACAATAACAATATTTCGTTCCAAATCAGTCGTTTGAGCGTAAGTCTTATTGCCATCTTCCGGCTTGGTTAATGCAAACACCGTTTGTGCAAGTGGTGAACGACGGTCGATTGTCTCAATGTCACCAAACTCCAGGCCATTTGAACTAACGACAGACTCATCACCTGCTTTCAACGCTTGCATAACCGAATTAGCAACGTCTAACGCTTTTTGTTCACCTTTAACGAGTTCTAACTCTGATTCGACTTGAGCTTTCACTTCATCAAATGGCAACACCGTTTCGTCTCGAGTATCTTCTACACGAACCACAATCACATGCTCTGGTGCGACTTCGATAACTTCTGAATTAAGTCCGTCGTCTTTCACATCAGCACTAAGAATTGCTTGCATTACCGCAGGAGTAAGCAGAATTTCTGGCGCATCGACACGTGAAATAAAATCTGTGGTTTTGATTGGTTGATTGACCACTTGAGCAGAATCGTCTAAAGAATCAGGGTACTCAAACGCAACTTTCTCTAGTTCGGTTTGCATTGCATAGAAACGTTCTACTGCTTCTTGCCCAGCAATTTCGACTTTTATCTCGGCTTCAACATCAGCAAATGGTGTGGCTTCTGCACTTTTCAGAGCATCCAGTTTGATAATATGATAGCCAAATGCCGATTTAACTAACCCTGTTGTGTCACCTACATTTTGTAGAGCAAACGCGGCGGTTTCAAAATCGGGATCCATCACATCTTTTTCTATCCAACCGAGTGAACCACCCTCTTCTGAACTACCAATATCTTCAGATTTGGTTTTGGCTAACTCAACAAAATCAGCACCCGCATTCAGTTCATCAAGAATAGCCTGAGCTTTTGCCTCGTCATCACCTTGAACCAAAATATGGCTAAGTTGACGCTGTTCGATAGTGGAATACTTATCTACGTTGTCTTGATAGTAAGTTTGAGCTTGTTCATCAGTTACTGTCACCTGAGATTGAAGCTCTTGTGCAGACAACTCAATGTAGGCAACTTTGACTTGCTCTGGGCGAGTGTAGTTGCGTGAATTTTCGTTGTAATACGTTTGCAGCTCTTCATCCGTAAACTCAACATCCTTAGCGTATTCTTCGATACTTAATAGAATCGAACGAATATCTCGGGTTTGAGTTAATAATTGGCTCTGAGTAGCGACTTCACTTTCAAGTGAAAACTCGCTGCCTTGTAGGGCAAACAAAACCTGTTGACGCGTTAGGTCTCTGCGCAAGTACTCAGCAAAGCTATCTGCGTCGTAACCAGCACGGCGAAGCGTAGCAGCGTACACCTCTTGATCAAATTGACCGTCATTTTGGAATTCCGGCATATCAATTATCTGCTGGCGAATCTGCTTATCACTAATACGCAAACCTAAAGAGTCGGCATACTGTTCTAAAAGCAACTCATTTACCATGCGATCGAGAATTGATTTACGGAAAGACTGAACGTAAGTTGGGTCAGCTAATAAGCTAGCAAAGTAATCACCCATTTGTGATTGCATACGGTTACGTTCACTTGTGTAGGCTTGTTCAAACGCACCACGACCAATCTCTGTATTATTCACTTTAGCAGCAGCATTGTTGCCACCACCTACGATGTAGCTACCTACACCTGCAAATACAAAAGAAAGGATAATTAGACCAAGAATAATCTTAACCGCGATACTGTTTACGCCTTCGCGTAATCGCTCCATCATAATCTTATTTTACTCCGCAGATTGAGCAGGAAATATTACCTGTGCCCAGTATGAAAATTGAGATGTTCGATGATATCAGAAAAAGAAATGCGCACCAGTGTTGAGATGCGCATATTTAAGAGTCTTGTATAGAAAAGAGTAACGAATCGTTTTTAGTTACAAGCTTCTTTAAGAGCTTTACCTGCTTTAAAAGCGGGTACTTTAGCTTCTGCAATTTGAATCTCTTCACCAGTTTTAGGGTTACGACCAGTGCGAGCAGCACGTGTACGAACGCTAAAAGTACCAAAGCCAACTAGAGCAACTTGCTCATCAGCTTTAAGTGTTTCTGTTACTGCTTCAATTACTGCATCTAATGCACGGCCAGCTGACGCTTTTGAAATATCTGCATTTTCTGCGATTTTTTCTACTAATTGAGTTTTGTTCACTTTTTTGTTCCCCTTAATGCGTTACCAGTTATATTTTTAGTTAGGTAACATTCGTTCCATTTGACTATTTTAAATTTTATCTCTAAGCCTTTAGGAATATAGCTTAGAGTCACAGGTTGTAACGTTAGCCTCCAAAAAAAACGCTGACAAGTATTTTTATACCTTGTCAGCGTAATTCTTTACTTATTTTTGCTACACGTCACTATTTTGAGGACTCAACCGTAAAACCAGAAGGGTCTTTCTCTAATGCAATGGCTAAAACTTCATCAATCCACTGCACTGGCTTAACGACTAGATCGGCAATAACGTTGTCAGGAATCTCTTCTAAATCACGTTCATTGTCTTTCGGGATGAGAACAATTTTAATTCCACCTCGATGAGCAGCAAGAAGTTTTTCCTTTAACCCACCAATTGGAAGCACTTCACCACGCAGTGTAATTTCACCTGTCATCGCCACTTCGGCACGCACTGGGTTACCCGTTAAACTAGAAACGAGCGCAGTACACATTGCGATACCCGCACTTGGACCATCTTTAGGTGTTGCACCTTCTGGTACGTGAACGTGAACGTCACGTTTCTCATAAAAATCTTCGTTGATACCTAACCTACTCGCACGAGAACGCACCACAGTCATCGCGGCTTGTATAGATTCTTGCATTACCTCGCCAAGAGACCCGGTTTGAGTGAGTTTACCCTTACCTGGCATCGCCTCAGTTTCAATAGTAAGTAGATCACCACCGACTGATGTCCATGCAAGACCGGTCACTTGACCAATGCGATTACTTTCGTCTGCTTTGCCATAATCGCAACGCTGCACGCCTAAGTAATCTTTCAGGTTATCTATATCAACAACGACCTGATTTATTGAGCTATCTAGTAAGATATTCTTCACAGCTTTACGGCAAATCTTCGAAATTTCTCTTTCTAAACTACGAACACCAGCCTCGCGAGTGTAAAATCTGATAATACCTACGATCGCAGAATCTTCGATGGTCACTTCGTTGGTTTTGAGCCCATTTCGCTTCATCTGTTTTTCAAGTAGATGACGCTTAGCGATATTCAGTTTTTCGTCTTCGGTGTAGCCAGAAAGACGGATCACTTCCATACGGTCTAACAGCGGCCCAGGTATATCCATCGAATTCGACGTCGCAACAAACATCACGTCTGATAGGTCATAATCTACTTCTAAATAATGATCGTTAAAGGCGTTGTTTTGTTCTGGGTCTAATACTTCCAACAATGCTGATGACGGATCACCACGCATATCTGAAGACATTTTGTCGATTTCATCAAGCAAGAATAATGGGTTCTTAACGCCTACTTTCGACATTTTCTGTATTATCTTACCCGGCAGAGAACCAATGTAGGTTCTGCGATGACCTCGAATCTCCGCCTCATCACGAACCCCACCGAGCGCCATACGTACGTATTTACGACCCGTTGCAGACGCGATAGACTGGCCTAGAGACGTCTTACCAACACCCGGAGGCCCCACAAGACAAAGGATTGGGCCTTTTAACTTGTTGATTCTAGTTTGAACCGCCAAATACTCGAGAATACGTTCTTTTACGCGCTCTAAACCATAATGGTCTTCATTAAGCACTTCTTCAGCTTTAGTCAGATTTCTCTTCACTTTAGATCGTTTTGCCCAAGGAACGCCAACCATCCAATCAATGTAACTTCTGACCACTGTCGCTTCTGCCGACATGGGAGACATCATCTTCAGTTTTTGCAACTCTTGCTCGGTTTTTTCACGAGCTTCGGTTGGCATCTTGGCTTCTTCAATCTTTTTCTTAAGTGTTTCAAATTCATCCGGAGCATCATCCATGTCGCCAAGTTCTTTCTGAATCGCCTTCATTTGCTCATTCAGATAGTACTCGCGCTGTGATTTCTCCATTTGCTTTTTCACGCGGCCACGAATTCGTTTTTCTACCTGAAGCAGGTCGATTTCTGACTCCATTTGACCCATTAGAAATTCTAGACGTTCATTGACATCTATAATTTCTAAAACTTGCTGCTTTTCTGTCAGCTTTAACGGCATGTGTGCGGCAATAGTGTCGGCTAAGCGTGTCGCTTCTTCTATTCCATTTAATGACGTCAGCACTTCTGGTGGAATTTTTTTGTTCAGTTTAATAAAACCTTCAAACTGATTAATTGCACTACGTACTATCACTTCCTGTTCTTTTTCATCAAGTTCAGGTGTCGTTAAATACTCAGCATCCGCAAGAAAGAATTCGTTTTCTCTAAATTGGTGAATTTTAGCTCGCTGCTGTCCTTCAACGAGCACTTTGACTGTGCCGTCAGGTAGTTTAAGCAGCTGAAGAATCGTTGCAACAGTACCGATATCGAATAGATCATCGATAACGGGTTCATCGGTATCCGCTTCTTTTTGTGCTACCAATAATACTTGCTTGTTGTTATCCATTGCTGATTCTAAGCAGCTGATCGACTTTTCACGGCCAACAAACAAAGGAATAACCATATGCGGATATACCACAACATCACGCAACGGTAATACTGGAATCTCGATACGTTCGGAACGCTCCAAGTTCATATTTTTCTCTCTATCCGTTTTTCTTATGAAAAGTATATGGGGTCTAATTGATTGGATTCAACAAGTGATCAAAAAAAAGAGGCATTTTAAAGGCTTCGGGCGATTAAAATGACGTTTTATATAAATAATAGGTAAAAAAAGGGAGATACAACGTATCTCCCTTTTTAAATCTTAATGCAAGTAAATCGTGGTACTTATGACTCAGCACCAGCCGCTTGATTATCTTTTCCGTCATAGATAAGCAAAGGCTCAGATTCACCGTTAATAACCGATTCATCTATTACGACTTTACTTACGTCTGTAGACGATGGCAGCTCATACATTGTCTCAAGCAATACACTTTCAAGAATAGATCGTAGACCACGTGCACCGGTCTTACGTTCCATTGCTTTTTTGGCAATCGCTTTAAGTGCATCTTCACGGAATTCAAGTTCAGTGTTTTCTATCTCAAATAGTGCTGCGTATTGCTTAGTAAGCGCATTCTTAGGCACACACAATATTTGAATCAACGCTTCTTCATCAAGCTCAGTTAGCGTTGTAGTCACTGGTAAACGACCAATAAATTCTGGAATCAAACCGTACTTAACTAGATCTTCGGGTTCCACTTGTTTAAACAATTCACCGACTGTTTTAGTCTCGTCTTTTGAACGAACTTCAGCACCAAAACCAATACCCGAACCCGTTGAAACACGTTGTTCGATTACTTTATCAAGGCCTGAAAACGCACCGCCACAAATAAACAGAATCTTAGAGGTATCTACCTGCAAAAACTCTTGTTGTGGGTGCTTACGGCCCCCTTGAGGTGGAACAGATGCAATTGTACCTTCAACCAGCTTTAAGAGTGCTTGTTGAACGCCTTCACCCGAAACATCTCGTGTAATTGATGGGTTCTCAGCTTTACGAGAAATCTTGTCTATCTCATCGATATAAACGATTCCGCGTTCCGCTTTAGCGACATCATAATCACATTTTTGTAGAAGCTTTTGGATGATATTTTCAACATCTTCACCAACATAACCGGCTTCGGTTAGTGTTGTCGCATCAGCCATAGTAAACGGAACGTCTAGGAAACGAGCAAGCGTCTCTGCTAGCAATGTTTTACCGCTACCTGTTGGGCCAATAAGCAAGATGTTACTTTTACCCAATTCCACACCTTCTGCTGTGGTATCGCCATTACGTAAACGTTTGTAGTGATTATAGACCGCAACTGCTAACACTTTCTTAGCGTAATCTTGACCAATTACATAGTCGTCAAGGTGTTCACGGATATTGCGCGGAGTCGGTAGTGCTTCTGACTCTTTCTTCGGCAGAACATCTTTAATCTCTTCACGAATGATATCGTTACATAAGTCGACACATTCATCACAGACGTAAACCGAAGGACCTGCAATTAGCTTGCGAACTTCGTGCTGGCTCTTACCGCAGAAAGAGCAATACAGTAATTTTCCGCCGCTGCTCTCTTTGCTTTTATCTGTCATTCGCTAACCTCTTAGCCTTTACCTTATAGATTGAGTGTATATCAAATCTCATCGATTTTCTTGTAAAACATAAGTCTACTATTTGTAGGTGCTTAGGTTCTATTCGCCTCGATGATTGAGTACTGCATCCACTAATCCGTATTCAACCGCCTGATCCGCAGACATAAAGTTGTCACGGTCAGTATCATTTTCAACCACTTCAAGGGGTTGACCTGTATGTTCAGCAAGTAACTTATTCAGTTTTTGCTTAATCGTTAAGATTTCTTGTGCGTGAATCTGAATGTCTGATGCTTGACCTTGGAAACCGCCAAGTGGTTGGTGAATCATCACTCGAGAGTTAGGCAAACAGTAACGCTTACCTTGTGCACCACCGGCGAGTAAGAAGGCACCCATAGAGCATGCTTGCCCCATACATACTGTACTGATGTTTGGCTTAATGAATTGCATTGTGTCGTAAATAGACATGCCAGCTGTAACGCTACCGCCTGGCGAATTGATATATAGAAATATATCTTTGTCTGGATTTTCCGACTCAAGGAACAATAGCTGAGCCACAACGAGATTCGCCATATGGTCTTCAACTTGACCCGTAAGGAAAATCACTCTTTCTTTAAGTAGACGAGAATAGATGTCATAAGAACGCTCACCACGGGAAGTTTGCTCAACAACCATTGGAACAAGTGCATCAATAATCGGAGACATTACATTTTTTTCTTGGTAGCTCATTTGATATCCCTAAAAAATTACCGCTTTATATAAATATCTAAATCAATATTAGAGAATAAACAAGAATAAATTAACTATTCTTAAGTGATTGATTGACAATTGTACGTTTTCGCATGTTTTCTGTTACAGAATGATAACAATGCAACTTAGTCACTCGCAAAAATACTTATATAAAATAGTAAAAATATGGTCCGAATGAATGCACAAACGGACCACAATTAATTACTTAGAAGCGAACATCTCACAATATTGCTTCTACCAAACAGACCTAAAATTAAGCTGGTTGCTGTTGGTTCATTAGTTCGTTGAAGCTTGTTTCTTTATCAGAAACCTGAGCTTTAGCGATGATAGCGTCAATTGCTTGCTCTTCTAGAGCAACGTTGCGCATGTTGTTCATCATCTCTTCATTTTGCTCGTAGTAAGAAACAACTTCTGTTGGATCTTCGTAAGCCGTCGCCATCTCAGATATAAGTGCTTTCACTTTTTCATCGTCAGCTTTTAGTTCTTCAGCTTTGATTACTTCACCAAGAAGAAGACCAACCACTACGCGACGCTTGGCTTGTTCTTCGAACAATTCACGAGGAAGTTGCTCAGCGGCTTCTGGGTTACCACCAAAACGCTGTGCAGCTTGCTTACGTAAAACACCAATCTCTTGGTCAACAACAGCAGTAGGAACATCGATGTTGTTTTCTTTTACTAGGCCGTCAATAGCTTGTTCTTTGATTTTGTTTTTGATTGCTTGCTTAAGCTCACGTTCCATATTTTTGCGAACTTCAGCTTTAAGTGCATCAACACCACCTTCAGAAACACCAAACTTAGCAACAAATTCGTCGTTGATTTCAGGCAAGTCCTGAGTTTCAACTTTGTTTACTTTGATTTGGAACTTAGCTTGCTTACCTTTTAGGTTTTCAGCGTGGTAGTCTTCTGGGAAAGCAACGTCAATTTCAAACTCAGTACCTTTGACTTTACCCATAATTCCATCTTCGAAACCTGGAATCATACGACCCTGGCCCATTTCTAGAGGGAAGTTATCCGCTTTTCCGCCTTCAAACTCTTCACCGTCGATAGAACCAATGAAATCGATAGTCGCTCGAGAACCTTCCTCAGCAGCGGTATCAACTTCTGTCCACGAAGCTTGTTGCTTACGTAGCGTTTCAATCATTTCATCAACATCAGAGTCGTTAACGTCCACTGTTGGTTTTTCAACAACAATGTTCTCTAGGCCCTTAAGTGCTACTTCAGGGTAGACTTCGAAAGTCGCAGTAAATACCAGATCTTTTCCTGCTTCATTTTCAACAGGAGCAAAAGTAGGTGCGCCCGCTGGGTTGATTTTCTCTTTTACGATAGCTTCGATGAAATGGCGTTGCATAACTTCACCCATAGCATCTTGACGTACAGCTTTACCGTACATTTTTGCAACCATCTTCATAGGCACTTTGCCTTTACGAAAACCATCGAAACGACGATTTTTCGCGATGTTGCGAAGTTCCGCTGTTACTGCATCTTCGATGTTTGCAGCAGGAACAGTAATATTTAGACGGCGTTCTAGGCCTTCAAGAGTTTCAACAGTAGCTTGCATTATATATAAACCTCAAAACTAACTCAGATTACTGAGTATTTTAGCCACCAACCGTCTTTAGGTTATGACCATATCCGTGTGTCGTACTTCATTGAAGTACAGATTTAAATCGAGAATTGATGCAAAACACACTCGTAAGCATTCACTCACGAAAGAGATGCATCGGACTAATTAGCGATATCTTTTCTCACACTCTGACGATACAAAGTAACGAGCAAGGTATCTCCGATTAGTCTCAGAACCAAAATTTTAGACGCGACATTCTAGCGATATGACGAATAGCTGTCGAGAGAAGTTCTGAATTCTCACTAGAAGTTGACGACAAATCGGCAAATTTATTACTTATTTTACCATGTCGCATCAGAAATGGGGACAATAACTGTTTTTTCAATAGAGAGAGATGATTTTTTTCCTAAAATGACTAAAAAGAGATCTTTGTCTTGTTTTAACCCCTTAAATTGGTAAGTTTTCTGGGACCCTTTAACCTAGAACTAATTGTTCATTAGGTAAACTTAGATGGTTAAACTAAGACGTATATCCTCAATTATTATTATTTTGTATTTACTTACCATCTTAATTGGGGGCAAGGCGTATTGGCATACCGCTTACGAAGACCAAAACGAAGAAAATCTGGTCCAATTAAATCGCTTTACGAGTCAACTGTCTAGTCAGCTCGACAAATACGCCTATATTCCTCAGTTATTATCAAAAGATAGTGAGTTGATCGATGCATTAACCAGCCCTCAAAACGGGGCGCAGATAGATATTACCAACAGATACCTACAAAATGTGAATGCGATTATTGGTGCATCTGATACCTACCTTTTAGATAAGGATGGTACAACTATCGCCTCAAACAATTGGCATACAGACAAATCTTTCGTCGGTAGAAACTTTGCTTTTCGCCCCTATTTCCAACAGGCAATCAACGGTCAGAGAGGGCAATATTTTGCTCTTGGCTCCACATCAGGAAAACGGGGTTTCTATTATTCATATCCTATTGTTTTCGCGGCAGAACGACTAGGTGTTGTCGTAGTAAAAACAGATCTCAACGATATAGAAGAAAATTGGTCCAGCGACAACAGTTACTTTATCGCGACCGACCCCAACGGCGTCATATTTATGTCGAGCAATGAAAAATGGCTCTATCGAAGCTTGTTTTCTATCTCTGACACTCTGAAAACCGAGATTGCAGATGGTCGTCGCTACCTTGATAAACAAATAGAAAGTCTTGGGTTCTCTACAGACCATCCAACGCAAATAGGTGAAATTAGAAAAAACACATCGGTCTTTTTTAGTCATCAATACCTTAGTGCCAAACAACCCCTAAATTCCCAAGAATTGGAAATCAGAGTACTGGCACCAACCCTTCTTCTTTTTTGGCAACTATTCGATTTTTTCATGATAACCACGTTAGTTTATGCGCTGGTTTTTGTGATCTGGCTTCTGATTCGAAATCGTCAAATTAAGCAGCGTCAAATTGCCCAAATAGAAATGGAAGCAAAACAAAAATTAGAGTTTCAGGTAATGGAGCGTACTGCGGAACTTCAAATGGAAATTGACGAAAGAGAAAAGACCGAAGTTATGTTGATGCAAACACAGGAAGAGCTCATTCAGGCTGCTAAGCTAGCCGTTTTAGGTCAAATGTCTGCCAGCATCAGTCATGAACTGAATAACCCCTTAGCCGCCATCAGGAGCTTCGCGGAAAACGGCAAGCGTTTTTTAGATAGAGGCCAACCAGAAAGAACAACGGATAACCTCACCCGGATTTCCGCACTGACAGATAGAATGGCGAATATTAGCCAGCAGTTAAAATCTTTCGCACGAAAAACATCCAGCGATGAACTTGTTGTGGCTCAAATATATCCCATTATCGTCTCTTCTATGGAGCTGGTAAAACCACAATATAAAGCGCATCAAATCCAGCTAGCCACTCATATCAAAAACGACAAACTGGTTGGTAAAGTTAATTTGATCCATCTAGAGCAAGTGTTGATTAACTTAATGACCAACGCCATGGATGAGTTAACCAACGCAGAAACAAGGAGGGTAGAAATAACACTTTGCGAAACAGAAACAGACATACTCATCCATATTGATGATTCAGGCCGAGGGCTAAAAACTAAAGACCAACAACATCTTTTCGAACCTTTCTACACAACGAAGAAAAATGGATTAGGCTTAGGTTTGTCTATCTCTTTGCAAATCATGCAGACTATGGGCGGTGATCTCTGTTCCGGTGTAGCAGAGCTAGGAGGCGCAAGGTTCACAATTACTTTAAAAAAGTCAATATTGAAGAATAAGCAGAGTTTGCTGTAAATAAGGACATAACCATGTACGACGTATTTTTCATTGATGATGAACCCGATATGAGACTTGCTCATGAGCAAAGCTTTGAACTGGAGGATATTTCTGCTCAGTTTTTTCCCGATGCTGAGTCAGCGTTAATCGCGGCCAAAAACGATGGTTTACCTTATGTCGTGGTTACCGATATCTGTTTGCCAGGTATCTCGGGGCAAGCGCTACTAAACAGTTTTAAAAGCCAAGACGCTGACTTACCCGTAATTTTAATCACGGGTCATGGTGATATATCGATGGCCGTACAGTCTATGCATGACGGCGCTTATGATTTTATTGAGAAGCCTTTTTCAAACGATAGACTGATAGACACGGTTAAAAGAGCCATCGATAAGCGCCAACTTACGGAAGAGAACAAACAGCTAAAACAAGCGTTAAAAGCGAATAAAACGTTAGGACCTCGTATTATTGGTGAAGCCGACAGTGTCCAAAGCCTTAGGAAGACCATCACCCATGTGGCAGATACCAATGCAGACATATTGTTGTTTGGAGAAACCGGTACGGGTAAAGAGTTAGTCGCTCGTTCTTTGCATGAACAGAGCAGCCGCAGGAAAAACAACTTTGTTGCGGTAAACTGTGGAGCGGTGCCAGAAAACCTGATCGAGAGCGAGCTCTACGGACACGAAAAGGGGGCGTTTACCGGCGCAGAAAGCAAGCGTATCGGTAAGTTTGAGTTTGCCCAAGGTGGCACACTGTTTTTAGATGAAATCGAATCCATGCCTATGCAGGCTCAGATAAAGTTACTTAGAGTCCTTCAAGAAAGAAACATTGAACGTGTCGGTTCTAATCAGATGATACCTCTCGATATTCGAGTGGTTGCCGCAACAAAAGTCGCTCTAAAACAAGCGGCTATCGAAGGGACATTTAGACAAGATCTTTACTATCGCCTAAACGTCGTTACTTTGGACTTACCCCCTCTTAGAGAAAGAAAGGAAGACATTCCTGCCCTATTCCACCACTTTTTATTGGTCGCGGCGGCTCGCTATAAAAAAGCGGCGACCACTCTGCCTCAAACAGAGCTTCAAACGTTGATATCTCATCGTTGGCCGGGCAATGTAAGAGAGCTTCGAAACGCAGCAGAGCGATTTGTTTTACTCGGTAAATTAGTACAACTTGATCAGGATTCAGACAATGCACCCACCGCGTCGAGTCTTGCTGAACAGGTTTCTGAGTTTGAACGTTCCGCCATAGAGCATGCACTGATTGAATCGGGAGGCAGTATCAAAGATACCATGGAAATTCTAAACCTCGCCCGCAAGACACTGTATGACAAAATGCAGCGCTATGAGTTGGACAAAGATAACTATAAGTTAAATTAAAAAAATGCAGCGCCAGAGCGCTGCATTTTTATTCTATAGAACGAAATTAACACATGACTATTTAATAATAATCTCAGGTCCCATCAAGGACGTCGGTAACCACGTTGATACCCATGGTACGTACGTTACGATGATCAAGAACAAAAACATTACGCCGACCCATGGTAGCGCAGCCTTCACAACGCTCAACATCGACATCTTCGCCACCCCCGCGGTGACAAAGAGATTGAGACCAACAGGCGGCGTTATCATCCCTATTTCCATATTCACCACCATAATGATACCAAGATGAATAGGATCAATACCTAATGCGATAGCTATTGGGAAAACTAAAGGTGCCACGATAATCAACAACCCTGATGGCTCCATAAACTGACCACCAATCAGTAACAGAACATTGACCACAATTAAGAAGGTGATCGGCCCCAGACCCGCCGATAACATGGATTCTGTAATCATTTGCGGAATGCGCTCTTCAGTCAACACATGCTTTAATATCAGTGCATTAGCAATGATAAACAACAACATAATGGTTAACTTACCCGCATCATATAACGTTGCGTGTGTATCTTTGTGTACAAAAGCTTGGAATATTTTGATGAACCAAGGTTTCTTATTCTCCTTGTCCGCAAAAGGCCCCATATCTTTGTAGATAAAATTAGCGATTAAGAATGCGTATACCGCCGCGACAGCCGCCGCTTCGGTAGGCGTAAATATACCGCCATAGATACCACCTAAAATGATGACAATAAGCAATAAACCCCAACTTGCATCTTTGGCCGCTTTAAATGCTTCAGACCAACCAACAAACGGTTGCTTAGGTAAATTTTTAACACGAGCTGTAATATAAATGGCAATGATAAGCATCAAACCAGCAAGCAAACCAGGCACTACGCCCGCTAAAAACATACGACCTACAGAGACATCCGTTGCTGCTGCATATACTACCATCACGATTGAAGGCGGAATTAGGATACCTAGCGTCCCTGCATTACAGATAACACCTGCCGCGAACTCCTTACTGTATCCATTTTTTACCATACCAGCGATGACGATACTCCCAATGGCGACCACCGTAGCGGGAGATGACCCAGACAGCGCCGCAAACATCATGCAGGCCACAACAGATGCGATGGCAAGACCACCACGGAACCAACCTACCATCGCAATAGCAAATCGAATAATTCGACGCGCGACGCCACCGGTAGACATGAAACTCGACGCAAGAATAAAGAATGGAATAGCTAAAAGGGTGTAATGTCCTGCAAAAGCGTTAAACAATGTTTGAGCAACCGACGCAAGAGAAGCATCTGAATGAATCATCAAGAAAAACATGCTCGCTAAACCAAGAGAAATAGCGATTGGAACGCCAACAAGCATGAAAGCGATAACCATTATAAATAGAAATAAAATTGCCATAATTTACCCCTCCTTCTCGTCATTTTTAAGAACGTCAGCTTTTAATGCTTCGAGGTTTTCTTCTGCCTCATGGCTGGCAATCAATCTATCCAGATCACCCACTATAATTTTATAGGCGGCTTGAAGAAATCTAGCAGTAAGCGTTGCCATGCTGATTGGTAGTACTGCATAGGGTATAAATCGAGGTAGCTTTTCGTAGCGCTCACCTTCGTTGAGAAGGTCCGCTAAAAATTGCAACATTTCTGGCATAGGAATGTCATCCGTTTCATACCACGCACGTTCAGAAATAAACGGATACCAGTAATTCCAAGAACCAATGAGCAGCATGACCGAAAAACAGAGACAAAGAGACACAGCGATAATCGCATATACCTTTTGTAGTCCCTTTGGTGCCATGTTAATCACAACATCGACACCGATATGAAAGTGCCTTTTTACACCGTAAGAAGCGCCAACTAACACCATCCATGCAAACATAAATACTGTTAATTCAAGAGCCCATAGAATGTTGTCGTTCAGTGCATAACGAAATACAACATTGGTGAAAGTTAGCAAGGTCATTATTCCAAGGAAACCAGCAATTAAGGTTTCTTCAAGGAGGTCGGTTGCCCTTTCTACTTTAGAAAAAAACGTCCGTATCATGAGGATTCTCCGCTATCATTATTATTGTAAATTGCATGGGTAGATTCCTACCCATGCTTTGCGGATTACTTATTTGATGCCAAGGCAGCATCGATTAACTCGGAACCAATATCTTTTTCATATTTGCTCCAAACAGGTTTAAGTGCATCAACCCAAGCTTGACGCTGCTCAGAGGATAACGTTCGCACTACTCCACCTGCATCGATGATGTTTTGCTTATTGGTTGCATTCACTTTACTTGACTCAGAGTTACGAGTATCGGTTACTTCCATTACGATCTTGCTTAATTGATCACGAACATCTGCAGGCAATTCATCCCAGAAATTATTCGACGTTACCACTAGGTAATCTAGGATACCGTGGTTGGTTTCGGTCACACCATCTTGTACTTCGAAGAACTTCTTACCATAGATGTTAGACCACGTATTCTCTTGGCCATCAATAACTTTAGTTTGCAAGCCGCCGTACACTTCTTTGAACGACATTTTCTGCGGATTAGCACCCAATTGCTCAAACTGTGCAACTAGAACATCTGAAGCTTGTACACGAAATTTGAGCCCTTCAGCATCCGATGGAAGCATCAATGGCTTATTCGCAGACATTTGTTTCATACCGTTGTGCCAGAATGCAAGGCCTTTAAGGCCGCGTCGTTTCATCGCATTTTTAAGCTTGTCACCAGATTCAGAGTTTTGGAAACGGTCTACGGCATCTACATCTTCAAAAAGGAAAGGAAGGTCGAAAATACGATATTTCTTAGTGATTTTCTCAAATTTTGATAAAGATGGGGCGGCCATTTGAACATCACCATTTAACAAGGCTTCTAGTACTTTGTCATCATCATACAAAGTAGAGTTAGGGAACACTTGCATACAAGCTTTTCCATTCATCTCTTCATTTACGCGTGTCTCTAATAAAGAAGCAGCGATACCTTTAGGGTGTTTATCTGTATTGGTCACGTGGCTAAACTTGATGACGATTTCACCAGGGTCACAGTTAGCAGCAGCATTGAAACTCGTTAAGGCAAGTGCAGACACAGACAGTAGGGTAAGTGGCTTGATCATTTTTATTCTCCATATGATTTAAACAGGCCCATCTTTGGGCTCTGCATGGACTACATAACGCAATAAGCAAGCCAACTATTAACAATAATTTTACATCCCTTGCAGCACGGGCTCTATTGCCGCTTTATCAATGTATTGTGTTATTGCAGGAGTTATCTAGGGAGTCTAAATGGGTGGGAACTGACACATAAAAAGAGTACAAATGTGTCATTTATTACATACTGGTAACATATAGATGAGCGCTTTCAAATTTCAGCTCACAAATTCTTCTCTTTTCAAATCTGATAGCTTTTCTATAAACCAATTGAGCGCTTTTCCGGTGTTATCTTTGCGCCATCCTATTCCTAAATTATTGCTTCGATTCGTTAGCGGAGACGTATCTAAAACAACAAGCTCACCTGAATCTAGCTCTTTTTTTATTCTAAACAAAGGTAAATATCCCACACCTAACCCTAAAAGATGCAGTGTGATTTTTTTGTCTACTGTTGGGACGGTGAGTCTTCGTTGGCCTTCAAAGATACCCGAAGATTTTGCAGGTAGGCTCTTAGAGCTATCAGAAACGACTATGGAAGGGTACTGTTTTACTTCTTCTATTGTGATCGGCTGGCGTAACGCCGTCAAAGGATGATCGCTGGCTACAGCAAACACAAAGTCGATTTCACCTATTCCTAAACATTGATATTTGATGGTATCAATATCTAACGGTGTACCTATCGCAAGATCGACTCGCCCAGAATCTAGCGCATCAAAAGTGCCACCAAATACCTCTTCTACCAATTTGATCTCTACGTGAGGATAATGTTTCTGAAACTCACCTATTAGAGCATAGATAGGCTGACAATTTATAATATTGTCAACGCAGATCCTTAGTTCTGGCTCCCACCCACTTTCAGCTTGGATAACCAGTTTCGATAGATTATCCGTTGCCTGCAATATAGATCGCCCATGCTTCAGTAACAATTGCCCCGTCACTGTGAACTCGGCTTTTCTTTTGCTTCGATCAAATATGACGACACTAAGATCCTCTTCCAGTTTCTTTACTGTATAAGAAACCGCCGATGGTACTCGGTAAAGTTCTTCAGCGGCGGCAGCGAAACTTTCTTTTCTATCTATCGCATCTAAAATACGCAGTGCATCTAGGGTAATAGGATTGGTCATGATTAAATAATTTTCACTCTCTAGAGTTAGCTAAAAGGGCGTTTTCCAAGGTGCATTGTTATCTACAATATCATTACAGCATTAAAAAGAAACCGCCAATCAATTTGACGTTGATTGGCGGTTAAACACAGCTAGGTTTCCTTATTTCATCTTCTCGAGATGGCATTATTTTGATTGCCTAGATCAAAGTCACTCATCAGGTCTTGCAAGTGAACAGCGCTATCGTTTAATTGAGAGGCTTTATCTTGAAGTTTTCTCGCCTCCTCTTCCGTTGATACGGCTTCAATGCTAATAGTCTCAATACTGCTGCTCATTTCAACGGCAACTAAACTCTGCTCTTCTGCCGCGGTCGCTATTTGAGTTGTCATATCATTAATAAGTTCCATACCTTGTGCTACTTGGGCAAAGATATCCCGCGACGACGCCACTTTTTCCAACGCATTTTGAGCTTCTTGGTTATTTCTTTTTATCGTCTCAGCGGAATTTTTAATGCCGCTAGACAAATCATCTAACATGGTTCTTATCTCTTGGGTTGCATCTTGTGTACGAGATGCAAGATTTCTCACCTCATCAGCAACAACAGCGAAACCTCGACCATACTCCCCGGCTCTTGCCGCTTCTATTGCTGCATTTAGCGCCAATAGATTAGTTTGGTCCGCTATTTCACTGATCACGTTAGTAATCTGACTAATCTGTTCACTATTGGCAGAAAGGGTATTAATTTGCTTGGTTGTATTGGTTAATTCTAGTGAAAATGCTTCCATTGAATGTAATGCATCCATTACGACGCTGTCACCATCAACCACCGTCTGCTGAGCGGCGGTAGTGGTATCAGAAGAATTTTGTGCATTGCTGGACACTTCATCAACTGTAGAGCTCATTTCACTCATCGCCGTCGCAACTTGAGTAGTATGATTAGACTGATTAGCCATGGTTTTCGTCATTGAGTAACTGGTGCCAGAAAGCTGCTCAGCAGATATAATCAAATCACCCGCAGCACTAGACACCTGGCCTAAAACGGTTTTACTCCTCGCCTGTAGAAGCTTCACTGCCATCATGGCTCGTCCTACTTCATTCATCGATTCGAGATGAATTTGTTGATTATAGTCGCCGCTGGCCATCTCTCGTAATCTGATGCGAATCTCATCCAATGGTTGAATTAACCCAACGATGGAGCGCCACCAATTAAACAACGTCAGCAGCATTGAAACACCAAGTAGCATCAATAACGCAGGATGTGCATCCTGATAGGCCATGAATATTGCGAAAAGTAAAATCAATAGATTCACGACGGATGTAATATTGAAGAGACTCTTAAAGGTTAACCGATGGATAAGCTTAATCTTTGGTAGTTTTAATGAATCATTGTTTCTCAGTTTTTTATATAGCTGATCAGCCTTGCTAACTTGCTCCCTAGAAGGCTCTGCACGAACGGATTGATAACCAATTACCTTGCCCTGTTTCATAACTGGAGTAACAAATGCGTCGACCCAATAATGGTCACCATTTTTACAACGGTTTTTAACAAATCCACGCCAGCCATTGCCTGTACGTACCGTCTTCCATAGGTCTTCAAACGCGGCTTTCGGCATATCAGGGTGACGCACTATATTGTGGTCCTGCCCAATCAACTCGTCTAGCGTAAATCCACTCATCTCGAGAAACGCTTGATTCACATAACGAATTTTTCCATCCAAATCGGTTACTGATACTAAGTCTTCCGACGAAGTGAACCGTTGCTCTTTCTGTGTGACAGGCTGATTATTTCTCATATGGTCTTCCATTCTAAATTACGTTTAGGTACACCTAACCTTCTTCCCGAGGTTCAACTCCATACCTAGCATCTTTGGATCTACATCATTATCGGCTGAAAACCGTAATAGTTTAGGGATGTTTGTCATCATTAATAGCAGGTGCATAACCGTCCTTGCTTAGTGGCCAGAATAGCCCGTCGACAAAAAAGGGGACGTAGGTCTACGCTTGATGAAATACCGTTTAGTTTTAGAGAGGAATTCGTTAATAATATTGGTATCGACCGCATTGAAGATAATTAACTCAAAGGCAGATGATGGACATTAAAGACAAAATGCACGCCCAAACCGTCTATTTCTTCGAAGATTCAATATTGCAAGAGCAGACAAAATGCTTAGAAACTTTGTATGACTTCAATCATACCCGTCCATCCGAATCAGATAAACGGCAAGCGTTACTTTTTGAACTCTTTGCTGAGGTTGGGGACAACTGTTATATAGAACCACCTCTTCGCGCAAATTGGGCCAAGCATACTCATCTAGGTAACCATGTTTATGCCAATTTCAACCTCACCTTGGTGGATGATACCCATATATATATTGGCGATTATGTAATGATCGCTCCTAACGTGACGTTATCAACCGCGGGTCATCCGATTGAACCGGAAATGAGGAAAAAAGTAGCGCAGTTTAATATACCCATCCACATAGAGGAGAACGTATGGATTGGTGCAAATTCAGTTGTACTTCCGGGGGTAACGATAGGTAAAAATAGTGTTATTGGTGCGGGTAGCATTGTAACAAAAGACATTCCAGCTAATGTAGTTGCAGTGGGAAATCCATGCAAAGTAATGCGTGAAATATCGGAAAGAGACAAAGAGTTTTATTACAAAAAAATGCGATTCGATAACCTGTAGTCAAAAATAGTCCCGAGATTAAGAGACCCGATTTTTACCTGATTGTTTAGAAATATACATTCTTTCATCGGCGATACGAATAAGGTCTTTTGGCATAGTGTTAGAAAAATCATCGGTAAAGCTAACACCGATGCTGAGTGTGTTTTTTATGTCACCATACTGGCTGTTGAGTATCGAGCTTTCACACGATGAACGTATTTTTTCAGCGAGCTCATAGCTAGTTTCCTGCGATGATTCAGCTAAAAATATAATAAACTCTTCTCCTCCCCATCGTCCTACAACACCGTCATCGCCTACCTGTTTTTTTATAATAGAGGACAGATGTCTAAGCACAGAATCACCAACTTCGTGCCCATAACTGTCGTTAACATTCTTAAAATTATCAATGTCAAAAAGGATGCAGCCCATCGACTTTACATCAAGACAATGTTCCTTAATCCATTTATATAGCGCATCACGATTGAGTAAATCAGTAAGAGAATCATGATCGGCGCGATAAGCCAGTTCCTGTTGGGCGACAACCTTGTCGGTCACATCAACCGCGACAACTTCAAGGGCTGGCTCTCCTTCCCAGTTAATCGCGTGATCATAAATATTGAAGAATCGCTTTGTTCCATCTAAACGAATGTTTTCAATAATGTGGCTTTCCCCTACAGCTTCACCACGCAATACCTTCTCACACCGATCCAATGCGCCTGCATGATGTATTTTTGGTATCACATCAAGAACGCTGCCATTTTCCAAAAAGTCATCTTTCGAATCCACACCCATCAAATCAGCCCATGCTTGATTTATAAGCAAGGGTTTAAAGAAACGGTGAATCACAACACCTTGAACGGAGTTTTTGATTAGGCTTTCATATTTCGGCCTATTAATAAGTTGATGAGGGCTGACTTTCGATGAAATGTCGAATAATAATATTTCTAGCGCCGATTTTTTATTCCACGTTGTTTTTTGCATAAGTGAAAAAACAGCAATCGTTTTACCAAATCTATTGGCAGTAAAAAAAATCTCCCCATTAGGATCCATCGAATCTGAGGCAAATGAAGCCGACATGCTTTTTGACAGCACTTTTTGATGAAAATCATGAGAAATCAAATGTAGAGGGGTTGATATGAAACTTTTTAGATCAACCAGCGAGGTAAAACCGAACAATGACGCAAATGCTTCGTCAACATGAACAATTTTATTCTGCAAAACAATAGCAGAGCCAAAGGTTAAACCATGACTGATATCAGGAACATCCATAAAATAAGTACTTTATCTGATTTATTCATCTCACATACGTGAAACATGCACCTCATTAAACCACTAGGAACTTATCGTTTCTAGCCATTTATTATTCACATTTGCCTTCAGTCACATTATTATTCCAAAAATTCCAATAATACCGCACATAATCTGCTTATCTTATTACTAGAAACAAAAAGCCCTTATTACTCAATGAGCAATAAGGGCTTTTTTATATTTGGTACTCCGTGCAGGATTTGAACCTGCGACCACCCGCTTAGAAGGCGGGTGCTCTATCCAGCTGAGCTAACGGAGCGTTGAGGCTGTGAATTATACGAAAGAACTTGCTCAGGTCAATGCCTTTCTCCAACAATATGTTTTAAGTGACCAAAAAAGAGTCAGAACAATGAAATAACGTAATAGCAAACGTTTGCTCAATAGACCTCGATGGAAATTTTTGCGACAATGCGCACGCTATATTATTAATCAGATCAAGGGACCATATGACCGCTCAAAATATCGATGGAAAGTTAATTTCTCAAACCGTTCGCTCAGAAGTCGCAGCTCGAGTTAAAGCTCGTACTGAAATTGGACTACGTGCTCCAGGTTTAGCAGTGGTTCTAGTAGGTGAAGATCCTGCTTCTCAAATTTACGTTGGAAGTAAGCGTAAGGCTTGTGATGAGGTTGGTTTTGTCTCTAAGTCGTTCGACTTACCGGCGACAGCAAAAGAGCAAGAGTTGTTAGATCTAATTGAACAACTCAATAATGATGATGAAATAGATGGCATATTAGTTCAATTACCTCTTCCTGCTGGTATCGACACGACGAAAATCCTTGAACAAATTCTTCCTGAAAAAGATGTGGATGGCTTTCACCCATATAACGTTGGCCGATTAGCACAACGTATTCCTAAGCTTCGTTCTTGTACGCCAAAAGGTATCATTACTCTTTTGGAACGCTACAACATCGAATTACGCGGCAAGCACGCTGTAGTTGTTGGGGCTTCTAATATTGTTGGTCGTCCTATGACCTTAGAACTGTTACTCGCAGGATGCACAACGACTACCTGCCATCGATTTACTAAGGATTTAGAATCCTATGTGCGCCAAGCCGATATTATTGTTGTCGCGGTAGGCAAGCCCAGTTTTATTCCAGGTGATTGGATTAAAGAAGGTTCTATCGTTGTCGATGTAGGTATCAATCGATTAGCGAATGGTAAGTTAGCTGGCGATGTGGAATATGATGCGGCTAAGAAGCGTGCTAGCTTCATTACCCCCGTACCGGGTGGTGTAGGGCCAATGACTGTTGCAAGCCTAATTGAAAATACAATGATAGCCTGTGAGCAATATAAAAAGAGCTAGGCTAACGAATTTCTGATTTGAGGACCCATCTAATCGAAACAGAAACCTCTATCGTGTAATCCCCACTTGTGTGGGGTTACACGATGACTGATTTACCTAATTTGATCGGCTAAGTGACTTACGGCCAAACCAAAGTAATAAGATCGATTCCATTTCATCAATACTTGGTAATTCTCGTATATCAGATACGCCCGACCACCTTCATCATCTGGCATGATCAACCATGCATCAATATCTTCACTGGTTTTTGGTAACATCGAACCGTTGCGTTTTCGAACACCAAGATCATTCCAACTCTGTAACGTTTTCGCTTTCTCTTTTTGACGACCCTCTAATTGAGAAGGCAGATCTTTGGGCACGGTAACCTGTCGTCCCCAAGTATAGGTGTCATTCCATCCGTGACTTTTCAGATAATTTGCAGCCGATGCAAAAACATCCGCCTTAGTATTCCAAATATCTATTTTTCCATCACCATTGCCATCGACAGCATAATGAACAAATGAACTCGGCATAAACTGACTTTGCCCCATTGCACCAGCCCAAGAACCTTTCATCTTATCAATAGAAATGTGCTTTTCTTCTAGGATAGTTAACGCCGCCATCATCTCTTTCTTGAAAAAGGCTTCACGTCGACCATCGTAAGCTAGTGTCGCGAGAGCATCGATTACATTATATCCGCCTGTTAACTTACCAAAATTGCTCTCTACCCCCCAAAGCGCTACGATAAAGCGTGGTTGCACACCATATTCTTTGCCAATTCGAGATAGATCCGCATAGTGTTTTTTATACAAAGACTTGGCCTGTTTGATTTTCCATTCTGGCACCGCTCTTGGGATATATTCATCTAAAGTGAGTTTTTTCTCTGGTTGGTTTTTGTCTGCCTTTATTGCTCTGGGTTTATAGTCGACATTGGCAAATGCGCTTTCCAGTGTTTGTTCTGAAATACCCAGCGCTCGGGCTTCCTGTTTTAGTTCCTTAATGTACTCACTGAACTCGATTTTATCTTCAGCAAATACGCCGAATGTTAGGCCTGCGCCTAACACTAACGTGACGAGTATTTTCAAATCTAACTATCTCCTATAGCAAGCTGACTTTTTGCATAATAGAGCTTATTTTTGTTTTAATTTTTGCTCTTTATATTGCTCCAACAAATTTACTTGTGGTGGGGGAAGCTGAAGAAAGAAACCATCTTCTCGTATTGATTCCACCACTTTATTGACATCTACTTGAGCCAATTTACGCCGCTCTAATTTAATTACCATCACAAAGTGTGGCACACCAAACATTTCCATCAACTCTTTTGGTACTTGCGAGAAGTCATCCTTCTTTGCGATGTATAGATAGGCACCCTCTTTCTTCTTACTTTTGTATATTGAACACAACATAACCATCATTAACCCTTTAATAAACTATACAACTTTTCACCTAAAAGTGTCTTTCTCCATCCCGTCATTAAATCGGGTAGATATTCAGGGTCCTGTTGAGCGTTCCAAGACCAGCTAATCAGTTGATTAAGCTGTTTTTTCGAAGCAAGAAATTCGCTGGCTAAACCAGACGAAAGAGAAACCTGTTTAACCTCATCTTTAATCGTTTTAAAGATCTGTTTATAGCCGGGTTTGTCCATTAAGCGCTCAATTTTTGCTGGCCATTCATCTTCGTTTATCATCTCAGCCTGCTTTACAATCGTTATCACCTTTTCACCGTGACGACGAATCTCTCTCTGATCAAACCCTTCTTCGTCCATCCTTTTGAAGGACGTGATTCCAAATCGAGCGACTGCCCAAAGATCTTGTTCTTTAAATACAAAGTTAAGGGCTATATCTCTTGTTATTGCTTCTTTTAATCGCCAAGTTGCGAGAGGCTTAAGAATAGCCAACTGTTTAGGGGTCAATTGCCATGAACCTTTAATGTCTTTAAACACTTGCTCAGGGTCTGACTCACTGCTCCTTTTTTCAATAAGAAGTTCGGATTCTTGAAGCGCCGCTTCTCGCCAACCCGCTTGATCCACTTTTTGATACAGTAATTCAAATAACGGCATTAAATAATAGACATCTGCGGCAGCATATTCTAACTGTCTTAGACTCAATGGACGAGCAAGCCAATCGGTTCGAGATTCACTTTTATCCAGTTCAACCTCTAGATATTCATTCACCAGTGTCGAGAACCCAGTGGATAGTCCATGGCCTAAAAACGCCGCCATTATCTGAGTATCTAACATGGGGAATGGTGTACAGCCAAAACTCTGTTTAAATACCTCAAGATCTTCACCACATGCATGAAGTACTTTTAGGACGGAGCCATCCTTTAAAAGCTTTTTAAATGAAGACATATCATCAATGCAAGAAGGATCAATAAGTGAAAGGTTTTCACCATCATAAAGCTGAATTAGACCAAGCTGTGGGAAATAGGTTCTAGTACGTACAAACTCAGTATCCAACATAACGCAATCCACTTGACTGGCTAAGGTACACACCTCTTCAAGTGCTGGAGTAGTATCAATTATTTTGTAATTCACAAAAAAGTCTCTATTAAAAATGCCGACTGTTATAGTCGGCATAGTAACATTGGATGGTATCCAAGTAACCTCAAAATAAGGTGGTAACCATAAGGATACTGTTTCCGTTAGGTATTCAACACGCTACGCAACAGCATCATCGGTATTAAGCGCTTCTGCTGCTTTACGTTTTGCTATATCAGCGTCGCGTAATTCACGGCGTAATATCTTACCTACTGCGGTTTTTGGTAACTCATCTCTAAATTCAATGATTTTCGGTACTTTGTAGCCTGTTAGGTATTTGCGGCAGTGTTCAATGATTTCGGGCACCGTGACACTAGGGTCACGCTTCACGACAAATATCTTAACAATTTCACCCGTGACATCATGGGGTTCACCAATTGCAGCAACCTCCAAGACTTTACCGTGCAATGCCACCACGTCTTCAATTTCATTTGGATAAACATTAAAACCGGAAACCAAAATCATATCTTTCTTACGATCGACAATCGTGATGTAGCCTCTTTCATCAATTTTCACGATATCACCAGTAGACAGCCAACCATCTTCATCAATAGTGCTACGTGTGGCTTCTGCTCGTTGCCAATACCCTTGCATAACTTGCGGGCCTTTGACCTGCAACTCACCAATTTGATCCATCGGTAGTGGTTTACTCTCATCATCAACGATTCGAACGTCTGTTGAACATACTGGCATACCTATTGACCCATTATATTCAGAGAGATTATATGGGTTAACAGAAACCAACGGAGAGCATTCCGTTAATCCATAACCTTCCGCAAGCGCGACACCGGTTACCCTTTGCCATTTATCTGCTACCGCTCTTTGCACCGCCATACCACCGCCAATGGTCAATTTCAGATTACTAAAATTGAGCTCGTGGAAATCTTCATTATTAACAAGCGCATTAAACAGGGTGTTCACACCCGTTAAGGTGGTAAATTTGGTGTTTTGCAGTTCTTTAATGAAGCCCGGTATATCTCTCGGGTTTGTAATAAGTAGATTTTTTCCACCGAACTCAATAAATAACAGACAGTTCACTGTTAATGCAAAGACGTGGTATAGAGGAAGAGCAGTAACCACTGTCTCTCTACCATCTTTAAGGACCGCACCATACACACCCTTTGATTGCATAACATTAGCGACCATATTACGGTGTGTTAGAATTGCCCCTTTAGCGACGCCCGTAGTACCACCGGTATACTGCAAGAATGCAATATCTTCACCTGACATAAACGGCTTAACGTATTGCAAGCGACGCCCTTTATACAACGCTTTTCTAAATGAAATTGCTCCAGGAAGATGGTATTTAGGCACCATGCCTTTCACATACTTCACCACAAAATCAACGATGGTTCCTTTTGCTCTTGGTAACATTTGACCAAGGCTAGTAAGTACCACATTTTTAATCTGCGTATTATCAACTATCTGCTCAAGCGTATTGGCAAAATTAGAGACAATAACAATCGTTGTTGCCCCTGAGTCATTCAACTGGTGCTCAAGCTCACGCGGTGTGTATAGCGGGTTAACGTTAACGGCAATTAGCCCCGCTCTTAAAATACCAAATAGAGCAACTGGGTATTGCAATAAATTGGGCATCATTATCGCTACGCGTTCACCTTTACTTAACTTAAGGTCATTTTGTAGATAAGCAGCAAAGGCACGACTTCGCTCCTCTAGCTTTCGATAGGTCATGATCGACCCCATGTTTTCGAAAGCTGGTTGATCGGCGTAATTGCGTACCGCATTTTCGAACATCTCGATCAATGACGGATATTCATCTGGGTTTATCTCTTTAGGTACGTCAATTGGGTAATGTGAAAGCCAAGGTTTCTCCACGATTACACTCCTCGTTATTGGCAAATTTTCATCTGGCGAATGGCAACTTTAAGAATACTTAATCACTGCAGCTATAAATATTACGATTAGTATTAGTGCACTCTTTATTCATTCTATTAACATTTCCATTACAACACAGCTTTGCATGCATGGACACAAAACTATCAAACACTTGTTTAAATTTTGTTAACTAAACCAAAAATTAGCTCTGAAGTTAACTGAGTCTGTTGAATATGGCAGTGGTGACCACCGGGAATATATTCAACACTAAACTGCTCATTTTGTGCGGCCAATGGATGTTCAAATTCTAGCTTCGCTTGTGATAATAGATAATCAAATCCAGACTGCCCAAGTATGACTAAATGCGGGCACCGGACTTCTTTCATTATGGCTTCTGCATTTTTACGTGACATCCGAATAAGAGAATCCGCGTTTAGTTTTGCGTCATGCCGCCATTTCCATACTTGACCATCAAAAACAGAGCCTCGCTTGACAATGGGCATCACTTCAAGTCTTCTTAGATGATTTACTTTGGCACGAATATCAACCATCTCATCAATACTAAAAAAATACCGTTCTCGCTTTTCTCTTATCTGTTGTCGGCTCAATACCCCTTCACGCAATCTTTTTACGGTATTATTGGGTGATTCAGCCAAGGGACCAAAGCCCTCAATTTGAACCAACCCTGCCACATTTTCAGAAAACGCGGCACTATAACAAGTTGCAAGGAATGCACCAAGTGAATGTCCCACTAACAACAGTTTTTTCGGCGATAATGCCGTCAAAAATTGATGAATATCATCTATATAGTCGTGAAAAAGATAATAATTATCATCGCTGCGGTGGGCAGACAACCCATGTCCTGGGAGATCAACGGCAACAAGGTGTACGTCAGGCATCAATTGGTGGCATTCTTTCATTAGCTTGATAAAGCTTCCTGAGTTATCAAGCCAACCATGGATAAAAACGATCGTCAGTTCGGCCGTTTCAGGATCACCGAGTTCCATTGTCGCAAGTTCATTGTGTACTAGTTTGAATTTATTTTCGGTAAACATTTATTTGACTTCCTGTATGACCTTCCCCTTACTAGGTAGACCTCTAGACCCACGGCAATAGAGCCCATAACAAGGTGAAAAATGACTTTCTATGTCATTCACAATAACCGTCTCTTCTATACGCCATAGGTGAAAGCCTTTGATATTCATTACTTTAAATGTCATATCGAAATCATCTACTTTGCCTTGTTCCTCTCCGTCGCTCACACCTAACAACGTGACAAGGCGACCTTTTGCAAACGACATGGATTCTAAATAGCCATTGTAGTAACCAACATAACGACCCGTTGGTTCAGAATGTAAGCTGGGTTTGCCAACGCTGTTAATCGGCATATTGACAACCTCAATTCGAGTCTGGTTTTCTAGGTTAGTCACATTCGCAATAATACCACCAAGCCGGACTTCATTTTCTTGGTCTACCGGGGCATCTACCCACTGTTGATAATCGGTTAATACATTCTCGTTTGTCGTTGATAACGAATCAGGCAGCGATGAGCAAGCCGATATTAAAGCCGAACAGATGAGTATGCTTATCGTTCTAAACATCATCTCTAACTCCTTTATAGACAAAAAGGAACAACGCTAAATATAGATATCGACTCCGATTAATCTAGCAAGTTCCTCTTTCTTAGAGCGATTAAAAATATCCATATACTCTTCCATCGCTTTACGGGATTGCCCTTCAGGAAGATCATATTGAACCTGAACTCTTTCAAGCTCAGATTCACTTAACTGTCTTATGGACTGGGATACGGCAGCAGCAACTTTGGTTGTTTGCACAACACCGTCACTCGCTTGCTCTTTCTTCAAAGCGCCTTTCTTAGCCGCTTTTTGATTTCTATTAATTACCGTTGGTGTTAAGCCATTAATTGTCACCATCTAAAGACCTTTATACATTCTACCGTTACTCTCTACCTGGGAGCTTTTTCCACGCAACTTTGTCACGAAGGTAAACTGGGCTCGCTTCCTCGGCGTTTGTAGTATTGCCTTTTTCGAGTTCAAATTGGGCCAAAAATGCAATATCTACTGCTTCAGGATAGAGAACCTCACTTTGATCCCCAATTAATTCTAGCGCAATAAGCTCTTGTTGATACGCCGTCCATCCAGTTCCGGCCAATGACCAAACCAAATCATCAGCCTTCACATCTTTAATTAGGTTTTCTGGTGATATTACACACTCTTGATCAACGTTTAACCATTCGCCATTTTCTTGGCGGCAGAAACGTCCCCAATAGACTTCACTCATGCGCGCATCTATAGCGCAGGCCGCGTATTCCGTTCCGTTTACCCTATATGTTGCCTGTGCCATTGCCGCTAGGGTAGACACACCAATCATTGGCAAATTAGCACCAAACGCGAGTCCTTGTGCAATACCAATGCCTATTCTGACACCCGTAAAGCTACCAGGACCTCGTCCATAAGCTAACGCATCAACGTCGTGCAAACGGATGCCTGCTTCGTTAAGTACCTCATCAATCATAGGTAATATTTTAGTCGTGTGCCCTCGCGGGGACACTTCACTACGGAAATAAGTTTGCCCATCCACAACCAATGCTACTGAACAGTTTTCGGTGGATGTATCTAAGGCAAGAATTTTTGCGCTCATTTACGCCTCAAGTTTTTAATTGTCTGATAGAGATAGTTGTTCAAGAAAAGTGGTCACCTGTTTTAAATCTCTTGTTCTAGGAAACGGCGGTAGACTTTGTAAAAAAACGCCACCGTAATCTCGAGTGACTAAGCGATTATCACAGATAATCAATACACCTTTATCTTTTCTATCTCGGATTAATCGTCCGACCCCTTGCTTTAACGTGATCACCGCATCTGGTAGCTGAACTTGCGAAAAAGGTTCTCCTCCGCTTAATTTACAGTCTTCGATACGTGCTTTTAACAGCGGATCATCCGGGGCAGTAAATGGTAATTTGTCGATAATAACACAGCTTAACGTATCGCCTCTAACATCTATCCCTTCCCAAAATGCGCCAGTGGCAACCAACAATGCATTACCCAACTGCATAAATTCGGCGAGAAGCTTCTGCTTGCTGGTTTCGCCCTGCATCAATACAGGAATATTTAACTGTGTTCTAAACCCTTCAGTGAGTTCTTTCATCATGCTATGCGACGTACACAGAAAGAAACAGCGACCGTTATTTTTCTCTATAACTGGCGCTAACATCTCAACCAACTTATGAGATAAACCGGGGCTGTTTGGTTCTGGAAGATATCTTGGCACACAGAGCTTAGCCTGAGTTTGGTAATCAAAAGGGCTAGGTAGAGAAAACTGCTCTGTCGGCTGTAATCCTAGGCGATGGGTAAAGTGACTAAAGTCATCCGATACCGCTAACGTGGCAGAAGTAAAGATCCAACTCCCCTCTTTCAACTCTACCTGCTCTCTAAATTTCTCAGCAACGGAAAGTGGGGTTATATGCAAAGTAAAATGACGCGGTGACAAGTCATACCAATAAGAGTATCCAGTAATAGATACATCGCATACTCTGTTTAACCTTGCCTTTATTGCATTCGCTCGTTCAAATGCAGTATCTAATAATTGACTGCGACCAAGCGCCAATTTCAACACGTCTATCGCCAGATCTAACCCATCGATAAGTCTATTGAGTTCTCTCGCGATAGGTTCCGATTTCAATGCTTCTCGCCAGTTACCTCTAAAACCTGTATCGCCCAAAGCAATGCGCATGTCCATGGCTGATTGACTCAACCTTACCGACACTTTTTGTAACTGCCTCATGTCGCGCGCTTCGGTTCGATACCCAATTTCAATATCTTTAGAAAGCTCTTGTATTTGTCTACTCGATATTGACTGCCCGAAGTACTGGCTGGCGATATCTGGTAACTGGTGGGCTTCATCAAATATGAAAACATCAGCATCTGGGATTAACTCACCAAAACCGGTCTCCTTGATGGCTAAATCGGCCAAAAAAAGATGATGATTGACAACGATCACGTCAGAATCCATAGCTCGTTTTCTCGCCTTTAGAACAAAGCAATCTTGAAAACTAGGGCATTCCTTACCTAAGCAATTGTCATTGCTCGATGTAATGGTTGGAATTACAGGGCTATCCTCTGCTATCTCTTCACATTCACCTAAGTCTCCACTTTTAGTTGCAGAAGACCAACTGCGTACTTTTACAAGCTGCGTCAACAAGGTGGGATCCGCTTCGTTAGTATGGCTCTCAAGTACCTGGCGGCTAAGTCGATCTAAACACAGATAATTTGAGCGCCCTTTTAGCAACGCCACTTGACCATAATAACCAAGTGCGTCAACCATCAATGGCAGATCACGATGAAATAGCTGCTCTTGAAGGTTTTTGGACCCAGTACTAATGACAACTTTTTTACCGCTGAGCAGCGCTGGCACTAAATAAGCAAATGTTTTGCCTGTTCCTGTACCGGCTTCAACCACAAGTTGAGACTTGTTTTTTATTGCTTGATCAACAGCCTCAGCCATATCTAACTGGGCTTTTCGAGCAGAAAAACCAGGTATAGCTTTGCCAAGCGCGCCATCAGCGGAAAACGTTTTGCGTATCATTTCATTACAAAGGAAGAGAAACTATAAGAAGATTATGTCAGGTTTGAAGAGTTGGTGCGAATAGAGAATCTATCCACACCAAGAAACTGAATTGAGTAAAAAGGAGATTTATTTACGATGTAGGAATCTGGACAACCAAGCCGGGCCTTCAAACTCATCATGTTCAGACATGATGTTTCTCGCCGCCTCAGCGGGTGTTGTTCTGCTTTCCCAAAGCTCTGACATAGTTTCTTCATCAATTTCTTGAGAGCCAACCATGCTATTAATTCTTTTTCCATAGAGTTTACGAGCAAGTAGTTCTTTATCCATTACATAGTACCTCATAATAAATTGGGTCAAACAACGCTTAAAAAACTAACCAATAAGATGCATACTGCGTTAAATACTATTTTTATTTAGTTGAAACAATAACAAGAATAGATTAACTATAGAGTTATTATTGTGGCACCAGTCACTATTTATAAAAGCCATGAGCTTTTAAAACTATTTTTATATTTTACATAAATTGTACTTTCGGAAGTAAAAAGAATGGAAAAGAAGACCTTACTAACCCATTGCAGCGACGCACCGGGTTTGATAGCAAAAATCACCAACATCTGTTACAAGCACCAGCTAAACATTATCCATAATAATGAATATGTCGATAATGCCAGTGGTCATTTTTTTATGCGTACCGAACTTGAAGGCCACTTTAACGATGTGACTTTCCTTGCGGATCTTGATCAAGCCCTTCCTGAAGGTACAAAACGCAAATTAATGAGCTCAACGAGAAAGAAAGTCGTTATTCTGGTCACAAAAGAATCCCACTGTTTGGGTGATATTCTTATGAAATCATATGATGGAAGCTTAGGTGTTGATATTGCTGCGGTTGTCGGTAACTATGACTCGCTGCAAGGTCTAACTGAAAAATTCGATATTCCCTATCATCATGTTTCACATGTGGACTTAACCCGTGAAGAACATGAAGCGAAAATGCTTAATGTTATCGATAGCTATCAAGCGGACTATTTAGTCCTAGCCAAATACATGCGTGTACTTACACCAAGTTTTGTCGAAAACTATCACCACAAAATCATTAATATTCATCATAGCTTTCTGCCAGCATTCATTGGTGCGAAGCCTTATCAACAAGCCTATGATCGTGGTGTAAAAATCATTGGTGCGACCGCACACTTTGTCACCAATGACTTAGATGAAGGTCCTATCATCAAACAAGACGTTATACCCGTCGACCATAATTTTAGTGCTAACGATATGGCACAGGCTGGACGAGACGTTGAAAAAAGTGTTTTAAGCAAAGCATTAACAAAAGTCGTTAACGACCATGTTTTTGTCTATGGGAATAAAACCGTTATTTTATAATGACAGCACAGAATAAAAAAGGCAGCCTCGAGGCTGCCTTTTTTATCGCTTTCAAATCACTAAACCTGACTTCTACCCAGAGAAATAACGACTCGCCTGTTCTGATCTTTACCTATTGGCGACGCGTTATCAGCAATTGGTCTGCGTTCACCATAACCTTGAATCTGAATCCGTTTATCTTTCATTCCTATTGACTTAAAATAATCTTTAAGCACCACCGCTCGTCTTTCAGAGAGTGATTGGTTTACATCTTTTTCACCACTAGAATCGGTATAAGCCGAGACCAAGACAAGGTCAATATCCTGATTGTACCTGACGTATTCTGCTATCTGAAATAGCCGTTTTTGAGACGCCTTATTCAACTGATCGCTGTTTCTATCGTAATGCAAAATGGTAAACGAAATATCTTCAAAACTGTACGGCAATAACTGACTCAAACAAAAAGTGAAAGCGTCATATTTTTGTCTAAAAGTAACGGCAGACAGCGAAACCTCAACCCTTTGGTTTCGACTCAGCCAATCTGCATAACTAAAAGTGGGATACCGACCTTTTTCTAACTCCGATAATATTCCCCACGCGGCTTGTCCACCCACATAGCCATCAAATTGTTTGAAGAATTTCATGGTATTCATTCTGTCGGCACTCTCACCTGGTCGCCAGGCAGGAGGTAATGAAACTAAACTGACACTGCGAGTTTCTCCCATTGGACGACGCATTTTTAGTTCAAAGTCGAGATTGATTTTTTTACTGGCACGTGACGAGAATTCCGCCTGACCGTAATGAGGGATGGGGTGTACCAGACGGCACTCTAAAGGGCTATTCGCTACCATTTCCCATTTTGATTGCTCTGGCGATGCCGCATAGCGGACAGCCGTTGCCTCTGAGATTGGAGATATCAGAGCAGAGGTAACAAAGGCACATAACGCAATCCGTTTTTTCATAACCATTAAAACTCTTTATTCAGAAACGGCAAGTTGCTGCCGTTTTACTAGGAAAACCAGTCCATTTATTTGCTAACTTCTTCTATATTGTAATCTCTATTGCAAAAACTTAGCCAAGTTATAGAAAGAGAATTGATTTTAGCCATTTTGCTTACGCTTAGAATCTGTAATAATGCTTTCCCTATCGCACTTATCTGTTTATCAATATAAAAAGTACCCATGACTGTAGAAAATGAAGAGTTCACCCTTAAAAAACGCTTTCGCGGCTATTTTCCAGTCGTTATTGATGTAGAGACTGCTGGTTTTAATGCAAGAACCGATGCACTTCTGGAGATCTGCGCAATAACGTTAAGAATGGACGAAAATGGAGACCTTCATCCTGCTTCAACGATTCATTTTCATGTCGAACCTTTTGAAGGGGCGAATATTGAGAAAGAAGCATTAGATTTTAACGGTATTCGCGACCCATTCAGTCCACTGCGTGGCGCGGTACCTGAGTCTGAAGCGTTGAAAGAGATATACAAGTTAATCAGAAAAGAACAAAAACAAGCCGATTGCAGCCGTGCAATCATGGTCGCTCACAATGCGACGTTTGATCATAGTTTTGTCATGCAAGCTAGCGAACGCGGTAAGTTAAAAAGAGTCCCATTTCACCCCTTTGCTACTTTTGACACGGCAGCATTAAGTGGATTAGCTTACGGCCAAACCGTTTTGGCCAAAGCTTGCAAGACCGCAGGGATGGAATTTGATAGTAAAGAAGCCCACTCAGCCCTATACGACACAGAACGAACAGCTGAGTTATTTTGCAGAATCGTCAATAAGTGGAAAGCCTTAGGAGGCTGGCCCCTTGCCCACGACGAGACTGAACAACAATAATACAAACACAATTCAAACGAGAATAATATGAATCCTGTAGTTATTTCAGTATGTATCATGCTGTTGCTAGCACTAATGAGAGTTAACGTCGTCGTTGCTCTTACCTTTAGTGCTATCGTTGGAGGCCTTGTTTCCGGCATGAGCTTGAACGATGCTGTCACCGCCTTTGAAAGTGGTCTAGGTGGCGGTGCAACCATTGCCTTGAGTTATGCCATGTTAGGAACCTTCGCGGTTGCTATTTCAAAGTCTGGCTTAACCGATTTATTGGCACAAAGCGTGATTAAGCGAATTCACGGTAAAGAAAATGGGGCTGCAACTACTGGGCTTAAATACGCCGTTATCTGCGCGTTAATTCTTGTGACTATGTCTTCACAAAACGTTATCCCTGTCCATATCGCCTTTATTCCAATTTTGATTCCACCACTTTTGGGCGTATTTGCAAAACTTAAGCTTGATCGCCGTCTCATTGCCTGTGTGCTCACTTTTGGCCTTGTAACCCCATATATGGTATTGCCAATCGGGTTTGGTGGTATTTTCTTAAACAATATTCTCCTTAAGAGTTTACGTGACAACGGGTTACCCGATGTAGTCGCGAGCCAAGTACCTACGGCAATGATGCTACCTGGTTTAGGTATGATTTTTGGTCTGCTTGTCGCTATCTTTGTTACCTACCGCAAACCTCGTGAATACAACGAAACTGAGCTCACTACAGTTCATAATGATGTTCAGATAGATAAAAAGAATATCGCTATCGCGGCCTTGGCTATTATCGCAGCACTTGGAGCACAACTCTCCACTGGTTCAATGATTATTGGTGGTTTAGCCGGCTTCATGGTATTTACTTTCGGTGGGGTTATTGCTTGGAAAGAGACGCACGATGTGTTTACACGTGGCGTCCATATGATGGCGATGATTGGTTTTATTATGATTGCGGCTGCGGGTTTCGCCGCGGTGATGAAACAGAGTGGAGGAGTCGAAACATTAGTTGAGTCTCTTTCGACAAGTATTGGTGACAATAAGGCGTTAGCTGCACTACTTATGCTTATTGTTGGCTTATTGGTTACAATGGGTATCGGGTCTTCTTTTTCTACTATCCCGATCATTGCCACCATTTATGTACCGCTTGCGATTGCGTTTGGCTTTTCACCTATGGCGACCATTGCTCTTGTGGGTACAGCCGCAGCACTAGGTGACGCAGGTTCACCGGCTTCTGACTCGACCCTTGGTCCAACATCAGGCCTAAATGCCGACGGACAACATGAACACGTGTGGGAAACCGTTGTACCAACCTTTGTTCACTATAATATTCCATTGATTATATTTGGTTGGGTTGCGGCCATGGTACTTTAGCCGACGCTTCAAGTTTCAATACGAAAACAACCTCAAAAAAAACCAGTCATTGTAAAATGACTGGTTTTTTTCATTGATGCTAAATTCACAGTAAAGAGAAAACGCTTATTCCGCTTTTTCAACCGCTTCTTTAATAAGAGGTTGAAGCTCTCCTTTTTGGAACATCTCTAAAATAATATCGCAACCACCGATAAGTTCACCGCCAATCCACAATTGTGGGAAAGTAGGCCATTGCGCATAAACAGGTAATTCTGCGCGGATATCAGGGTTTTGTAGTATATCTACATAAGCAAACTGCTCACCACACGCCATTAGCGCCTGTGAGGCTTGAGATGAAAAACCACAACTAGGTAGTTTAGGTGAACCTTTCATATAAAGTAGAATCGAATTCTCTTCGAGCTGCTGTTTAATTTTATCGATAGTTTCCATTGTCTTCTCACCGTACGTTTTAAGGCTTAACATTATTGATACATTCTACTTGTTTGCACAAGAATAAAAAGCACAATATAAATAGGGTTTTTGAGCTATGCTTACTTTTTAGAATCTAGTTTTATAAGTGACATTTTTGAGTTTTTTTTGTTAATAAGCTTTTAATAAAGTAAAAACTTGATAAACTAGTTAGCGAGTCAGTCATTTTGACGAAATAAAAATAATTATTGGAAGCAATCGAAAGAATTTGTTCTTTCAAATCAATGGAGAATCCGGCAATGGCTTTTGAATTACCAGCACTTCCTTTTGCAAAAGATGCATTAGAACCACACATCTCTGCAGAAACATTAGATTTCCACCACGGCAAGCATCACAACACTTATGTTGTTAAGCTTAATGGCCTAATCCCTGGTACTGAATTTGAAAACAAAACATTAGAAGAGATCATCAAGACTTCTTCTGCTGGTATTTTTAACAATGCCGCTCAAATTTGGAACCACACGTTCTATTGGCATTGCCTAGCACCTAACGCTGGTGGCGAACCAACTGGCGCTGTAGCGGATGCTATAACAGCATCATTTGGCTCATTTGAAGCATTCAAAGCAAAGTTCACTGATTCTGCAATCAACAACTTTGGTTCTTCTTGGACTTGGCTTGTTAAAAAAGCTGACGGTTCTCTAGATATTGTAAATACTTCTAATGCTGCGACACCACTTACAGATGAAAGCCTAACGCCTCTACTGACTGTAGATTTATGGGAACACGCTTACTACATCGATTACCGTAACGTGCGTCCAGACTACATGAATGGTTTCTGGTCTCTCGTTAACTGGGCATTCGTAGCGGAAAACCTAGCTAAGTAATTTGGCGTCTATTAAGTAAAAAAGCTGGCCTATGCCGGCTTTTTTTCGTTTTAAACAAACCAAAAATGAAAAATAAGATTACCTCTTTGAGGTAATTAAAATATCCATCGACAACGTTTGATTCTCAGACAATAATTACGCCAACAAGATACATCAAAAATCTAGATTATCTCTATTACACAAACCTCTATTTGATGGCGTTACCCCCTCTTTCGTCGCCATAACTTATGTCTACTCGCCTAGGTCACAATCAACATTGTGATAGTTATTGGACACATTAATGCCTACTTCTTTTCTATGGAAACCGGTCTTACTTGCCAGTTTGATCGTTAGTATTGGCCAATTTAGTATGGGATTAGTCTTCCCATCCTTACCTTGGATAGCCCAAGATTTTGCTATTTCGTCCGACGAGGCTCAGCTACTAATTTCTGTGTATTTACTTGGATTTGGTCCTTCACAACTAATCTATGGGCCAATATCCGATGCATTAGGACGAAAACCCATACTTATTGCAGGGCTAACTTTAGCTCTCATAGGCTTGTCACTCACCGTGACAGCCAGTCACTCTTTTAACATGTTAGTTATTGGTCGATTTATACAAGGACTAGGTGCAGGATGTTGCGCTGTATTAGCCAGAGCATCACTACGGGACTCTTACGATGGTTCCAACTTACCTAGAGCATTGTCATGGGTGACTATCGTTGCATCATTCACACCGATTATAGCGCCAGTACTCGGTGGTTTTATCAATCACAGTTTTGGTTGGTTAGCGGTATTTATCGCCCTTCTTTCTTATATCGCGATCGTGCTGCTATTATTGATTTTTCTATTCTCCGAAACCTTACCTAAGAAAAAACCGTTGCCAAATGTTCGGGCTATGTTGAGTACCTACAAAAGCCTCATTAAGTCGCGTTATTTCTGTAGCTTTGCGAGTATTGGTTGGTTCAACTTTAGCCTGATTGTTGTTTCTATCTCGGTGATGCCTTTTATCATGCAGATACAGATTGGCATGACATCGGATCAATATGCATTGTGGGCGTTAATTCCAGCATGTGGGCTCTTAGTTGGAGGGACAATATGTAATCGAATCCGTCCGATTATTGGTACAAAGAAAATGCTCTTCTGCGTACCAGTTATTCATCTAAGCGCTGGGCTATGGTTGATATGCGCTCCCTTGACACCTATGGCAATGATGTTTGGTCAGTTTCTTCTTACTCTAGGGAATGGTATTGCCTTTCCTTGTGCTCAAACACAGCTACTTGTCCCATACAAAGAAAAGGCGGGGTCAGTTGCCGCTCTTTCAGGCGCGGGTCAGATGACATTCTCAGCGCTATTTAGTATGTTTCTGATGAGCCTTGGTATTCAAGAGGCCTGGCATTTGGGGTTGGTTATCGGTTTTCTGGCGTCACTTAGTGCTGTCAGCATGTGGTTTGGTTTCAAATCTCAACCAGTGTAATCACATGGCTAGGGTTTGTTGAACTCTCGTGGTTTCCTAATAAAGCCTTAAATGTGTCATGCCCATTCCGCTAAATAGTTGGCCAGACGAAATATGAGCGATGGATAAAACATAAAAAAGCTCGGTAAACACCGAGCTTTCTGCACTACTTATTTCTGGCCATACCACTATTTAATCGCGCTGCTATCCAAATACGCTTTAGTAGAGATATCCGTCCATGCACGAACTCTTTTCAAATAACTCGCTTGTGAGTCGATGATTTTTTTCGCCAATGGGTCCTTAGCGGCAAACTCTTCGAGAAGGGTATCTTTTTCTTTACGCATTCTTTCGAGGACCGCTGGTGGGAAATCGCGTACTTTAATATCCGGATTATCAATCAACATTTTTTCCCAGCTCGTAGCATTCGCATCTATTGCTTGGGTGTACATGTCAAAAGCCGCAACGCGGAACGACGTCTCAAGAATGATCTGCAGATCCTTCGGCAATTTATCCCACGATTTCTTATTGACCAAAAACTGAGTCTCAGAGCCTGGCTCATGCCACGCCGTATAATAATAAGGTGCGATATTTTGGAAACCCATTCTTAGATCAAATGCCGGACCTACCCACTCGAGAGCATCGATAGTGCCGCGCTCTAGTGAGGTGTAGAGCTCACCCGGTGCAATATTCGTTGGCTTAGCACCGACACGCGCAAAGACCTCACCAGCGAACCCTGGAATACGCATCTTCAAGCCTTGTAGATCGTCGATAGAGTTGATCTCTTTTTTAAACCACCCACCCATTTGAATATCTGAGTTACCACCAGGAAAAGAAAGCAAGTTATGAGGGGCATACACTTCTTGCATTAGCTCTATACCGCCGCCATGGTAGAACCAAGCGTATTGTTCTGTGGTCATCATGCCAAACGGCATTGATGAGAAATAAAGTGTGTTAGGCACTTTACCTTTCCAATAATAAGAGCTCGAATGGCCCAGATCATATTGACCTGATTTCACCATATCAAACACACCGAGAGGTGCTTTATGCTTATTTGCTGAATCTATTCGAATTTGAAGACGGCCATTTGACATTTCGTTGGCTAGCTTTGCCATGTTTTTACTGGCATCGCCTAAAATAGGTGTATTAGGGCCCCACGTTTCGGCAAGCTTTAGTCGATACACTTTTTCTGCTGCCTGAGCCGAAAGTGAAAAAACGGCTATCGCTGTAACCGCGGCTGTTTTTAATAACAACTTAATTTTGTTTTGGGATTCCATCCGTTCCTCTATATTTTTTGTCCTTAATATGTATAGATAAATTTACGGTATCCACTACCAAGGTCAAGTAATATTTACGCAATGAATAAAAAAAACGATGCTTTCACATCGTTTTTTCGATCTAACCCCTAAAATAGGCAGTTTACATTAACGGCATACCGATCAATTTACCATGTAAGAACATGATAAATGCACCGGATAACACAACACCAAGAACGACAGCAATGATGTCATTCAGACCTGATGGTTTCAGTCCTGGAAGTGCGCGTTGTTCACGTTTCTTCATTGATATTCGATCTAACACCGCCCATGCTAAGAAAGCACCGAATAAAATGACATCGGCTAGCATGCCATTAACCATTAAGTGGCTTAATGCCCAGAGTTTTACCGCAAGCAACTGTGGGTGTTTAGTCACCTGTTTTATCTTACCGGGAAAATAAGGGGCCACAAAGAGGATCATGGCTGCCAGCATTAACAGGTAAGTCACATGACGGAACCAAAAAGGCGTTGTATAGAGAAGTACAGGTTCCATTCTTAGCGCATTGTAACCAACCGCAATGAAGTATATTCCTGCAATTGAGGCTAAAGAGTAAATCGCTTTCCAACCCAATTCACTTTTCTCCACCATTTTTTCTCTAACCGATGGAAAAAAGATAGACGCACAATGCATCCCTAAAAATAGAAATAGTCCTAACAGTAAACTAAACATGACAATGCTTCCTTGTGATGAGCAAAAAATCTTCACTACGGTGGTGAGATTTCCGTTATTTTTCAATGACCAATATACAGTCTAATGACATGAAAATGGCATTATTTATACTAATTCCAAAACAAAAAAAAAGCCCGAACAATCGTTCAAGCTTCTTATCATTTATGAAAAGTAGGTAAAGATTACCAACCAGTCACTTCGCGAAGAGCGGTTCCGATATCAGCCAAACTTTTCACCGTTTTAACTCCAGCTAACTCTAGTGCAGCAAATTTGTCTTCCGCTGTGCCCATACCACCAGAAATTATCGCACCAGCATGACCCATGCGCTTACCTGGAGGCGCGGTAACACCTGCAATATAAGAGACGACTGGTTTAGTCACGTTCTCTTTAATATATGCTGCTGCTTCTTCTTCTGCTGTACCACCGATCTCGCCGATCATTACGATAGCTTCCGTTTCCGGATCTTCTTGGAACAGCTTAAGAATATCGATAAAGTTTGAGCCTGGGATAGGGTCTCCGCCAATACCAACACATGTTGATTGACCGAAACCTTCATCCGTCGTCTGCTTAACCGCTTCATATGTCAGTGTCCCTGAACGAGACACGATACCCACTTTACCTTTCTTGTGGATATGGCCTGGCATGATACCGATCTTACACTCATCTGGAGTAATAACGCCCGGACAGTTAGGACCAATCATTCGTACACCAGATTCATCTAAACGTACTTTAACGTCTAAAAGATCAAGCGTTGGGATACCCTCTGTAATCGTTACGATTAGCTTAATTCCAGCATCGATAGCTTCAAGAATGGCATCTTTACAAAAAGGAGCAGGTACATAGATAACCGACGCAGTCGCGCCTGTTTTTTCAACTGCATCACGCACTGTATTGAATACCGGAAGGCCCAAATGGATTTGGCCTCCTTTACCTGGAGAAACACCACCAACCATTTGTGTGCCGTAATCGATCGCTTGCTCTGAATGAAAAGTACCTTGCCCACCAGTAAAACCTTGGCAGATAACCTTCGTGTTTTTATCAATTAATATAGACATTATTTGCCCTCCGCTGCTGCAACTACTTTTTCCGCTGCTTCTTTTAGCGAGTTCGCGGCAATGATGTTTAATCCACTTTCAGCCAGTTTCTTCGAGCCTAGTGGAGCGTTATTACCTTCAAGTCGAACAACAACAGGAACCTTCACACCGACTTCTTCCACTGCGCCGATAATACCATCTGCGATTAAATCACAGCGTACAATCCCACCGAAGATATTAACGAGTACGGCTTTGACGTTATCGTCAGACAAGATAATCTTAAATGCTTCTGTAACACGCTCTTTCGTTGCGCCACCACCAACATCCAAGAAGTTAGCAGGTTGGCCACCGTGAAGGTTCACGATATCCATTGTACCCATTGCTAAGCCAGCGCCGTTAACCATGCAACCAATGCTGCCATCGAGTGCAACGTAGTTAAGTTCCCACTGTGCAGCATGGGCTTCACGCACATCCTCTTGAGATGGGTCGTGCATTTCTCGTAGCTTAGGCTGACGATACATTGCATTTGAATCGATGTTGATTTTGCCATCTAAGCAAAGAAGGTTACCGTCGCCAGTAATTACCAACGGATTTATTTCTAGAAGCGCAAGATCGTACTGAGCAAACATATTTCCGAGACCCATAAAGATCTTCGTAAATTGTTTGATTTGATCGCCAGCTAAGCCAAGCTTGAATGCTAGCTCACGGCCTTGATAAGCTTGAGGGCCTACAAGTGGGTCAATAGCCGCTTTATGAATAAGCTCTGGTGTCTCTTCTGCAACTTTCTCTATTTCCACACCACCTTCCGTCGACGCCATAAATACGATTCGACGTGACGAACGGTCAACAACGGCACCAAGGTATAATTCATTAGCAATGCTTGAGGCTTCTTCAACCAAAATTTTCGTTACTGGTTGACCTTTTGCATCCGTTTGATAAGTAACTAGGTTTTTACCTAACCATTTTTGAGCAAACGCTTTTACACCATCTTTAGTGTCATGTAGCTCAACACCACCAGCTTTACCACGTCCACCTGCGTGAACCTGACATTTAACAACTTTTTTCTCGGTATTAATGCGGCCTGCCGCTTCAAAAGCTTCTTGGGGAGTATCACAAGCGTAGCCTTCTGGTACTGGCAATCCGAATTCAGCAAATAGCTGTTTCGCTTGATATTCATGCAAATTCATTGTGCTATTCCATTTTTCTATCCCTTAAGGGATTATTATTTCCATAAGGTACCCAATATTATTCATTGATAAAACGATATTGAGGCTGCCTTCACGTAGGTAAGGTACTTCTCAACTAGTGACTACTGGGCTCTTTCCGATTGAAATAAAAGCCGACTCAGACAAAGAGTGGTTTTAATCTCAAGGTAATTCTAGTTGATAAAAAGAGCCAGACGTTGAGCGTGCCTGACTCCATTTTCTTTTAACGCTTATACATCAAGTAATAAGCGAGCTGGGTCTTCAAGTAGTTCTTTTATTGTCACTAAGAATCCAACCGATTCTTTGCCATCAATTAGGCGGTGATCATAAGATAACGCAAGGTACATCATAGGAAGTATTTCTACTTTCCCATTAACTGCCATCGGACGATCTTGAATTTTATGCATACCCAAAATCGCCGCTTGCGGCGGGTTGATAATAGGGGTAGACATCAGTGATCCAAATACACCACCATTCGTGATGGTGAAATTGCCGCCGATAAGTTCTTCAACTTTCAGTTTTCCATCACGACCTTTAATCGCAAGCTCTTTGATGCCTTTTTCAATATCGGCCATGCCTAGCATGTCGCAATCTTTAAGTACCGGTGTGACTAAGCCTCGAGGAGTAGATACCGCCATACTGATATCGAAATAGTTGTGATAAACAATCTCTTCACCATCGATAGATGCATTGACTTCCGGATAACGTTTTAACGCTTCAGTTACGGCTTTAACATAGAAGGACATGAAACCTAATCGTGTACCATGGCGCTTCTCAAACTGTTCTTGATACTGTTTGCGAAGTTCCATAATTGGCTTCATGTTGACTTCATTAAACGTCGTCAACATTGCTGTGCTGTTCTTCGCTTCTAACAAACGTTTGGCAACAGTTTTGCGAAGGCGTGTCATTGGAACGCGTTTCTGACTGCGAGCTGCAGCAGGCACTTCAACAACTGGCTCAGCAACGGCTTTAGGTGCCACCTTAGCGTTCGCTAGATAGCTATCTACATCTTCACGCGTGATTCGACCGCCAACACCAGTACCAGTAACCTTGCTCGCTTCTATGCTGTGTTCAGCCAATAGACGGCGAATCGCAGGACTCAACGCATCGTTAGACTCTTCGGTAAGAGACGCTTTATGGCGTTGATCTGGCGATGCTTCAGTTAACGTTGTTGAATCAACCGTTGGTTCACCAGCAACTGCACCCGGTTTGATTCTGGCAATAAGCTGTTTAGACAGTACTGTTGCACCTTCTTCTTCAATGATAGCTTCTAACACACCAGCTTCTGGAGCGGGTACTTCCAAAACTACTTTGTCCGTTTCAATATCAACAATTACTTCATCACGAGCTACTGCGTCACCAGGTTTTTTGTGCCATGTAGCAACCGTTGCGTCTGCAACGGATTCAGGCAAATCTGGAACCAGAATTTCAATTGTCATAGTTTATTCTTCCTTTAACTTCTAGTTCTTAACCAAAATCTAGATTCAAAGCGTCATCTACCAACGCTTTCTGTTGTTTCATATGTACCGACATGTAGCCAACCGCTGGTGATGCAGAAGCAGGTCGTCCTGAATATTTCACATCACTACCACGGACCGCATTGCGGAAGTTATGTTGACTACAATACCAAGCGCCTTGGTTCTGTGGCTCTTCTTGGCACCAAACGAAATCTTGCGCATTCTCATACTGCTCAATTAGATCTCGCACCTCAAATAGAGGGAACGGATATAGCTGCTCAATACGGATAATGGCGACATCTTCTTGTTCGTTCTTACGTCGTTGATCAAGCAAGTCGTAATAAACCTTACCAGAGCAGAATACAACGCGTTTCACTTTCATAGGGTCGAATTCATCTACTTCGCCTATTGCTGGCTGGAAAGTACCTTCAGCCAACTCTTCAAGTGAAGAGGTACACATTGGATGACGAAGAAGCGACTTCGGCGACATGACCACAAGAGGACGTCGCATAGGGCGAATCACTTGACGACGAATCATGTGATACACCTGTGCTGGTGTCGACGGAACAACAACTTGAATATTTTGCTCAGCACACAACTGAAGATAGCGTTCTAAACGAGCAGATGAGTGCTCAGGTCCTTGACCTTCATATCCATGAGGTAGCAACATGGTTAGACCGCATAGTCGACCCCATTTTTGCTCACCAGACGAAATAAATTGGTCAATAACCACTTGGGCACCATTCGCAAAATCACCAAACTGCGCTTCCCATAACGTTAATCCACTTGGTTCTGCTGTGGCATAACCGTATTCAAATGCAAGCACGGCTTCTTCTGAAAGAACCGAGTCAAACACTTGGAAAGGGCCTTGTTTAGTATGAACATTCTGCAATGGAATATAAGTGCTCGCATCTTCTTGGTTATGAAGTACTGAGTGACGGTGGAAAAAAGTACCACGCCCGGAGTCTTGACCAGAAATACGAATACGTTTGCCATCATCTACCAGCGTGCCGTACGCCAATATTTCTGCCATACCCCAATCGAGCGCCTTTTCGCCGCTGATCATGGCACGACGATCGTTGTAAATTTTATTTACACGACTTTGTAGCTTATGACTTTCTGGATAATCGCACAGCTTTTCACCAAGCGCTTTAAGGCGAGTCATTTCATAACGACTGTCCCATTCTATATTCCAGTCATGACCTAGATAAGGGTTCCAGTCTACGGAGTGCATTTCCATCGGACGCCACTCTTTAACAACCACTTCACCATGATCTAGTGCATCACGAAAATCATTTACCATTTCTGTCGCTTTACCAATATCAAGCTCACCACGCTCAATCAACACATCCGCATAAAGCTTACGTGGCGTTGGGTGTTTTTTGATTTTTTGATACATCAAAGGTTGAGTTGCACTCGGTTCATCGGCTTCGTTATGGCCGTGACGGCGATAACAAACCAGGTCGATAACAACATCACGCTTAAAGGTATTGCGATAATCCAATGCTATTCGAGTGATAAAGGCCACGGCCTCTGGATCATCGGCATTAACATGGAAGATTGGTGCCTGCACCATCTTTGCAATATCAGTACAGTACATCGTTGAACGGGTATCTTTCGGGTTTGACGTCGTAAAACCAACTTGGTTATTCACAACAATTCGTACCGTACCACCAACTTGGAACCCGCGAGCACGTGACATATTAAAAGTCTCTTGCACTACGCCTTGACCAGCAATAGCAGAATCACCATGAATGGTGATCGGTAATACCATGCTGCCATCTTTGTCCGCTAAACGATCTTGCCTCGCACGTACCGAACCAATAACCACTGGGTTTACGATCTCAAGATGAGATGGATTAAATGCCAGTGCTAAGTGAACATCGCCACCCGGCGTTGCAAAATCAGCAGAGAAACCTTGGTGATACTTAACATCACCCGTTCCCCAAGTACTGTCATCACTTTTTTTGCCAGCAAACTCATCAAATAAGTCTTGCGGTTTTTTACCCAACACGTTGACTAACATATTAAGGCGGCCACGGTGAGCCATGCCAATAACCACTTCACGCATTCCTGACTTACCGGCGTGACGAATTAACTCTTTCGTCATCGGTATTAGCGCGTCACCACCTTCTAGTGAGAAACGTTTCGCACCTGGGAATTTAGCGCCCAGATAACGCTCTAAACCTTCTGCGGCCGTGAGTTCATTTAGGAAGGTTTCTTTTTCTTCAGCGGTAAATGATGGCTGTCCTAATACAGACTCTAAACGTTGCTGAACCCAGCGTTTCTGTTCTGTATTAATCATGTGCATATATTCTGCACCGATTGAGCCACAATACGTTTTCTTAAGGGCAGAATATAGATCACCCAACTGCATTGAATCTTGTGCTACTGCAAAAGAACCAACGTTAAATGTCTCTTCAAAATCATCTTGAGTAAGGTTGTGGAATGCAGGTTCTAGGTCCGGACCGGGGTCTCGTTCCCATATGCCTAGTGGATCTAGGCTTGCTGCTTGATGCCCTCGAAATCGGAAGGCATTGATAAGTTGCAATACTTTTACTTGTTTAGCATCGACATCAGGATCACTAACTTGGACATTGTAATGCTTTGTTTCTTGAGCGAGTCTCCGGAAGTAATCACGGACCCGTGAATGAGGCTGTTCTACAACCTCAGAAGATTGCGCAGGCAAGTCTTCAAATACACGTTTCCACTCCTCACTTACCAGATCGGGGTCACTTAGATACAGTTCGTAGAGTTCTTCTACGTAAGTTGCATTGGCGCCAGCCAAGTGTGAAGACTCGAGCCATGCCTTCATCACGCCGTTGTGCATATTTTCCCTTAACCAGTAGTTTTCACTTTTCTTCCCGATCCATTCGGGCTTTCCATTTACCGCCAGTCACTGCTACCTATAAAAAGTCTATATTCACAGTGATGGCAATTTTTATACTTTACACCGAGCGGCTAACTAACATGGTCTTGATATGACCAATCGCTTTTGTCGGATTAAGTCCTTTAGGACAAACACTTACACAATTCATGATGCCATGGCAACGAAAAACGCTAAATGCGTCATCAAGTTCAGACAATCGTTCATCGGTTGCCGTATCTCGGCTATCAATTAACCAACGATAGGCAGCCAGTAGACCAGCCGGTCCGATAAACTTATCCGGATTCCACCAGAACGATGGGCATGCAGTCGTACAGCATGCACACATGATGCATTCATAGAGACCATCTAAATGCGCTCGTTCTTGCGGCATCTGTAGATTTTCTCTAGAAGGTGGCAAATTACCATCTGAAATCAGATAAGGCTTCACCTTGGCATAATTATCATAAAATTGCGTCATGTCTACGATTAAATCGCGAACGACAGGTAATCCTGGTAGTGGTCGAATGACGATAGGGCTCTGATCCATAAGTGCAGACAATGGAGTAATACACGCTAGGCCGTTTTTACTATTCATATTCAGACCATCAGAACCACACACACCTTCACGGCATGAACGGCGGAAAGAGATAGAGGCATCTTGTTCTTTTAACAGAATCAGCGCATCTAACACCATCATGTCTGTACCTTCATCCACTTCGAGTATGTAGTCCTGCATATGAGGCTTACTGTCTACATCTGGATTGTATCGGTAAAGAGAGAAATTCAGTTTCATCTTGTTATGCTCCCTTTAGTAAGTACGTACTTTAGGTGGAAAGGCTTCTCGATGCACAGGTTCCATGTTCACATCACGCTTTGACATCTCTTCCGTTTCTGGATTATAGATAGAGTGGCATAGCCACTGCTCATCATCACGGTCAGGGAAATCAAATCGAGCATGTGCTCCACGGCTTTCTGTACGGTAATTTGCCGCTACAGCAGTAGAAAATGCAGTTTCCATCAAGTTGTCTAACTCTAAACATTCAATACGTTGTGTATTGAATTCCGAAGATTTGTCCGTTAGATGTGCGTCATTGAGACGTTCACGGATAACTTTCAATTCCTCTAAGCCCGTCGCCATTGCATCGCCTTCTCGGAATACTGAGAAGTTATTTTGCATGCAAGCTTGAAGGTCTTTACGAATTTGAACAGGGTCTTCACCACGGTTACTATTTTCCCAACGCATTGTGCGCGCCAAAGAAGCCTCGATATCAGACTCAGTTGCTGGGCGAGCTTCGGATTGAGCAGCCAACGTTTCACCAAGATGTAGGCCAGTTGCTCGACCAAATACAACCAAATCAAGTAGAGAGTTACCACCTAGACGGTTTGCACCGTGTACAGACACAGAAGCTATTTCACCACAAGCAAACAAGCCTTGTACCTCAACATCGGCACCATTTGCGTCTTGTTTAATCGCTTGACCTGAAACCTGTGTCGGCACGCCACCCATCATATAGTGACAGGTTGGAATAATAGGGATTGGCTCTTTCACTGGGTCAACGTGGGCAAAGGTACGAGATAGCTCACAGATACCAGGTAAACGTGATTCCAGTACATCTTTACCTAAATGATCTAGTTTCAATTTAATATGTGGACCCCAAGGACCATCACAACCACGGCCTTCACGGATCTCAATCATAATTGAACGAGCGACCACGTCTCGGCCAGCCAGATCTTTCGCATTTGGTGCATAACGCTCCATAAAGCGCTCGCCATCTTTATTGAGAAGATAGCCACCTTCACCACGACAACCTTCCGTAACCAAGACACCGGCTCCAGCAATACCTGTTGGGTGGAATTGCCACATTTCGATATCTTGCATTGGAACGCCTGCGCGTAGCGCCATGCCGACACCGTCACCAGTGTTGATATGTGCGTTAGTTGTAGAGGCATAAATACGACCTGCACCACCTGTTGCTAAAATAGTCGCTTTAGATTTGAAATAATTTATCTCGCCGGTTTCCATACAGATTGCTGTGCAACCCATGATGGCCCCATCTTGATTCTTAACAAGATCTAATGCATACCACTCAGAGAAAATGGTGGTTTTATGTTTGATATTTTGTTGGTAAAGCGTATGAAGAAGCGCGTGACCAGTACGGTCTGCCGCGGCGGCGGTACGAGCCGCTTGCTCACCACCAAACTCTATAGACTGTCCACCAAATGGGCGCTGATAGATTGAACCATCTTCAAACCGAGAAAATGGTAAACCCATTTTTTCAAGTTCAATTACAGACTCAGGACCGTTTTTGCACATGTACTCAATAGCATTCTGATCACCGATATAATCAGAACCTTTTACCGTGTCGTACATATGCCACTGCCAATTATCTTTATGGGAATTACCTAACGCAACGGTAATACCACCTTGAGCAGATACGGTGTGAGAACGGGTTGGAAATACTTTGGAAAGCAAGGCGCAACTTAGGCCTTGCTCAGAAATTTGTAATGCTGCGCGCATACCCGCGCCACCAGCACCGATGACAACGGCATCAAATTCACGAACTGGAATAGTCACTTACGCACCCCACAGAATAAATAGGCCAGAGAAAAAATACACCAATAGAATCGCCACAATTACGAATTGTAATAGGCCACGAATTAGCGTTGGCTTGATATAATCAGTTAGAACTTGCCATAGGCCAATCCATGCATGAACGAGGATAGATGTCAGAGCAAGCATGGTAAACGCTTTAGTGAAAATACCACCAAAGAAAGCGGTCCATGAGTGATAAGTTATGTCGCCACTGAAAGCACAAAACCCTACAATGTATATGGTATACAGTGTAAGGATTATTGCCGTAGCACGAATTAGTAGGAAGTCATGGATACCATTACGACCTACTGAAGATACAGAATTTACCATACAAGGATTCCTCCAAGTAGTGACAATACTGCTGTTGCAGCAAAGGTTACCTTGGCGGTCATAACGCCAGATTCGAATTCTTCATAATGGCCTAGGTCCATTATTAGGTGACGAATTCCACCAACAATATGGTAGGCAAGTGCGGTTAATATTCCCCACAGAATAAACTTAACTAAAAAATTATCTATTAAGTCAGCGGCTTGCATGAAGCCTTGAGGGGAGGACAAAGATATTGATAACAGCCAAAGCAGGATACCAACTGCCACAAAAGTAATCACACCAGAAACACGGTGAAGAATGGATACTATTGCAGTAATTGGAAAGTGTATGGTCTGTAAATCGAGATTGACAGGTCTGGACTTTCGTTTATTCACGGGCTTGCTCACTCAGCTCCATTAAGCGTTTATTGTTATTAGGAATTTTGGTAGATCGAGAGATCTTTAAGTGTCAACCCCACAAAATTAACATCTATTTAACGATTTTCCGCCTAAAACAGGGCCAAGAATGTTAATAAAATGTTAACCAAGCACCTAGATTTTAAAGCGTTTATTTCTTTCTAGGCTTGAATTTATAAGGTCTCAACCACAAACTTCCTCGTCACTATACGTTTGGCAACAAATTAATACAATTATCGTAACAAAAAGTGCTACATGGGACATGTTTTTAATTTTTTAAATGTGGAAAATCTTAACAAGTGCACACAAAAACTTAGAAAAATTGACTTTACTTACGATCCTGAGTAAAAAATGTCTCAGAAGAAATCCCGGACGGATTAAATTATAACAAAGGAGAATGTAATGGCAGGTAAGAAAGCTACTCTTCACATAGAAGGTAAAGCTCCCATTGAACTGCCGATTATGGATGGCACTTTAGGTCCAGAAGTAATCGATGTTCGTAAATTAGGTTCAAATGGATATTTCACATTTGACCCTGGTTTTCTTGCGACATCATCTTGCGAATCCCAAATCACATTCATCGATGGTGGCAAAGGTGTATTACTACACCGAGGCTTTCCAATCGACCAATTGGCCAACAATGCGGATTATTTAGAGGTTTGTTATATCCTACTTTATGGAGAAGCACCAAACCGCAAACAGTACGATGAATTTAAGAAAATAGTTACTCGCCACACCATGGTTCACGAGCAAATTGCGAGCTTCTTCCATGGCTTCCGTCGTGATGCCCACCCAATGGCCATCATGGTAGGTGTTGTAGGTGCCCTAGCGGCGTTCTACCACGATTCGCTCGATATCAACAACGATAGTCACCGTGAAATTGCTGCATTCCGTCTGCTCTCTAAAATGCCGACTCTTGCTTCAATGTGTTACAAGTATTCTATCGGTCAACCGTTTATCTATCCTCGTAACGATTTAAGCTATGCAGAAAACTTTCTACACATGATGTTTGCCAACCCATGTGAAGACTATGAAGTTAATCCTGTTGTCGCTCGTGCGATGGATAAAATACTTACTCTTCATGCTGACCATGAACAAAATGCGTCGACATCTACCGTTCGTTTAGCCGGTTCTTCTGGTGCGAACCCATTTGCATGTATTGCCGCAGGTATTGCATCTCTTTGGGGCCCTGCACATGGTGGAGCTAACGAAGCCTGTTTACGTATGCTAGAAGAAATTGGAAGTGTTGATAACATTCCTGAGTATGTTGATCGTGCAAAAGACAAAGATGACCCGTTCCGCCTAATGGGCTTTGGTCACCGTGTTTATAAGAACTACGATCCACGTGCAACTGTAATGCGTGAAGCGTGCCACGAAGTGCTTAAAGAGCTAAGTATTGAAGATCCATTGTTAGATGTTGCTATGGAACTAGAGCGTATCGCGCTGTCTGACCCATACTTCGTCGAGAAGAAGCTTTACCCTAACGTTGATTTCTATTCAGGTATCATTCTTAAGGCTATTGGTATTCCTGTCTCAATGTTCACGGTTATCTTTGCGATGGCTCGTACTATCGGTTGGATTGCACACTGGAATGAGATGCATGGCGATCCAGACAATCGTATCGGTCGTCCACGTCAGCTTTATACAGGTAAGAAGATGCGTGACTTTGAACCTTTACATGAAAGAGAATAGTTAATTAATACAGTCTATTGGGACTCTATTCGTTAGAAGCGTTATGTTCTATAAGCATAGAGCGCTATCACGATCGTTAAACTAAACATCGTCATTCCCGTGCAAACGGGAATGACGAATGTCTTAGCGACTGAGGTGATTATAATTCAATTCTATACTGGATTATCGATGTCAATAAACTCGACATCCAGCCCATGCTTTGCCGCCAACCACTCACCTAGTGCTTTCACTCCATAACGCTCTGTTGCATGATGGCCTGCGCTAAAATAGTGAATGCCCTGCTCTCTTGCAGAGTACGTAGTACGCTCAGAAATCTCACCAGAGATAAATGCATCTAACCCTTTGGCCGCAGCCAACTCGATATAATCCTGACCTCCGCCCGTGCACCATCCAATTGTCTTAATTAATTTGTCAATTTCAGGCATGATATGAAGTGGCTTTCTGTTTAAAACAGCTTCAATTTTTTTAGCGAATTCTCGACCAGAGATAGGAGTGGCCAACGAACCATGCAGCGCGACTGATTGAGCTGACGGTTCCAGCCCCCCATCAACGTTGATCTCTAATAACTCAGCAAGCTTAACGTTATTGCCTATTTCAGGGTGTACATCTAACGGCAAATGATAGGCGTATAGGTTGATATCGTTTTTTATCAGCGCTTTAATTCTCGCCCCCTTCATACCCTTAATTACTTCAGATTCACCTTTCCAGAAATAACCATGATGAACCAATATAGCGTCCACTTTTAGCGCTATCGCTTTGTCAATTAATGCTTTTGAAGCCGTCACGCCAGTAAGCACTTTTTTTACCTCACTCTTCCCTTCAATCTGCAACCCGTTGGGGCAATAGTCTTTAATAAGTTCCGGTGAAAGCTTTTGATTTAGCAATGATTCTAATTGCAAGTGATCCATTTTATGTTATACCAATAAGTAGAGTTAGCATTCTTTTCAGAATACCACAGGATGTGAATAATGCAGGAGAGACTTGCAAAAATTACCCATTGGATAATCACTAATCCTCCAATATTTAAGACCGATAAACCGCCAGCGGCGGAAAACCCCTTTGTCCTCAATTATTTGCCAGAAAGTAGCGATTATCGTGGCAATACTCGCCTTGGTTTTGTCTATCAGGAATTATGCAAAAGACTTTTTTTATCTCATCCTGACTATGAAATTTTGACCGAAGAGGTTCAACTATTTAGAGGAAAAGAGACTATAGGTGCCATTGATTTTCTTCTTAAGTACCAAGAACATATCGAACATTGGGAAGTCGCTATCAAGTTTTATCTTCTCAAAGATGGGCTTTGGTACGGCCCAGATAGTCGAGATAGGCTCGATATAAAACTTCATCGCATGCTCAACCACCAACTTAAAATGTCAGACCGCGAGGAATTTCATCAACGATTCGGTACCTTTGACGTTGTCACACCAAAAATGTTGATTCAGGGCCGTCTTTACACCAATCCATTTGAGAACGAAACGATTCCTACACAATGTTTAGGTTATCAGCTAAACAACTCAACGATTGTTGGTTACTGGTGTTACCAGCATCAATTATCACGGATTAAAGAGCCTCTGTTTAAGCTACAGAAGCTAGACTGGATACCTGGCACCCCGATGCCATACGAAAGGCTAACATCGATGACAGAGTATTCCGTGCATTGTCAGGCCGAATCAGGCCAGTTATGGATTATCGTACCAGACACTTGGCCTAATAATAATTTGAAGTGAACATGATACAACGCTAAGTTTGCGCATGACCCGTTATTTTATAGCGTATACCGGATCCATTGATTAGCTCGTCAAACGAAGTGTGTTCGCGGAATCGAATTCACTTTTAACGCAGAAGTAATGTCATCGGTATCACTTGGTTTAACGTACTAAGAAGTAAAAAAAACCGATGCTTTCGCATCGGTTTTTTACGGTAGTTAGCCAATAACTTTCGGCTTTACAAACCAGCGTCTGCAAACACTTGATTTACAATCTCTTGAGCTTCTTTCTCTATCGCTTTCAAGTGTTCTTCACCTTTAAAACTCTCACAGTAGATTTTGTAGATATCTTCTGTGCCTGACGGACGCGCCGCAAACCAGCCATTTTCAGTCGTAACTTTTAGGCCTCCAATCGCGGCACCGTTACCAGGCGCGTGTGTTAATCGTGCTGTGATAATTTCACCCGCTAACATCTCTGCCGAAACCATCTCTGGAGAAAGTTTAGACAGTACCTTTTTTTGCTCGGTATTCGCGACGGCTGAAATACGATTATATTGAGAAGCACCATGTTTGGCAGCAAGTTCTTCATAGTACTCTTGTGGGTTTTTACCCGTGACAGCAGTAATCTCTGCACCCAGTAAACAAAGAAGGATACCGTCCTTGTCTGTAGACCAAGGTGACCCATCTTTACGTAAGAAAGACGCCCCTGCACTCTCTTCACCACCAAAGCCAAATGTTCCATTATATAGACCATCAACAAACCATTTGAAACCAACTGGTACTTCACACAGTTCACGACCAAGATCGGCAACAACGCGGTCAATCAGCGCACTTGATACTAATGTTTTACCTACCGCGACATCTTTACCCCAACCTTCGCGGTGACGGTATAAATAGTCAATACAGACAGCCAAATAGTGATTTGGATTCATCAGGCCTTTCGGCGTTACGATACCGTGGCGGTCATAATCTGGGTCATTACCGAATGCAAGATCATAATCATCTTTAAGTGCTAAGAGGTTAGCCATAGCATAAGGGGACGAGCAGTCCATACGAATCACACCATCTTTATCTAGAGACATAAATTGGAATGATGGGTCGATTGCTTCATTTACCAGTGTTAAATCTAGGTTGTAAGTTTTAGCGATCTGACGCCAGTATTCAATACCTGAGCCGCCTAGGGGATCAACACCTATTTTAATGCTCGCGTTTTGAATCGCTTTCATATCAACAACATTCACCAAGTCGTCGACATAAGGTTGCACTAAGTCTACTTCAGAAACAACCTGCTTCGCGGCCCCACTCGACATCGCTTTAACACCATTCATTTCATTTGCAATAAATGCATTCGCTCGGTCTTCAATCGCTTGCGTCAATTGGCCTTCAGCAGGGCCACCATGTGGGGGGTTATATTTTATACCACCATCTTGTGGTGGATTATGCGAAGGCGTAATGACAATACCGTCTGCTTTGTCGTCGTGCTTCAGGTTGTAAGTCAAAATAGCATGAGAAATACCAGGGGTCGGGGTGAATCCATTGTTTTCTTGGATAATGACTTTAACACCATTCGCGACAAGTACTTCGATCACACTACAAAATGCAGGCTCAGAAAGGGCGTGGGTATCTTTGCCTAAAAATAAAGGCCCTGTCGTACCCTGCTCTGCGCGAACTTCCGAAATTGCTTGAGCAATTGCTAAAATATGATTCTCATTGAAGGTTTCTTTTTCAGAACAACCGCGATGGCCAGACGTACCAAACGCAACACGTTTAGATGGATCTTCACTGTCTGGTTGTAGCAAGTAATAGCTTGATACGAGAGCGGGAATATTGGTTAGATCTTCTTGGCGGGCTTTCTGCCCAGCTCGGGGATGCATTGCCATGTTGTAATCCTTTAAAAATAAAGCCTAAAAAAATAAAAAAAGCCTCATAACGACATCTGAGGAACAGGTTCATTATGAAGCTTATATTCTGTTAAACACTATACTGTTAACCAAAAACTATATCGAACTGCACACTTTTTCTATCAAATCTGACTGGAAATTCATTCGAGTCATGAGCTGGTCGACCATTTGACGTTTTCTGCTGGTGTTATTGTTCGTGATAACCCAAAACGGAGTGTTCGGGATCGAGCGGGGTTTGGTTGTCTTCCCACTTGCCAATAATACATCTTCATTATCGGCAAAATAGACGCGAGTTCGACCTTTTACTTGGGTCGCTTCTGCAAAGCTCGTATTATTTACCTGATAGAGTGAAGAAAGCACCTGCATGAAACGATCAATCGCTTTATTGCTTGTGGCAAATTCATCTGAAATAAGTAATGTACGCATCGCTTTAACGCCATCGACTTTCTCTACATTACCGGCATCTTTACTTACTACAATACCTATGGGCTCGTCAGCAACAGGAGCAGGAGCAGCCTCTTGAGACACTTCAGGCTCTGCGATCTGAGGTGAAACTTGCTTGTCACCACTAACCATTAGGAGACGCCTTAATATATTTGACGCACTTTCCCCAATATGTTCGGTCTGACTCGCAATGTAACGGTATAGATCCTCATCAACTTCAATTGTTTTCATTCGCTTTTCACAATCTCACTGTATTAATATCTAGTCGATTATACTCATTAGACAACAAGAAGCGAGTTTCCGAGATCGTATTTCTTAATTTTTGAGTTGCACACCAACATTCCTATTACTACCATAGGGATCGATATCCATCTTCAAAATGAATAAAGATCAAAATGTCAGAGCTACTTAATTACAAATTACGAGGCGAAGGAGCAACCGTTGTTCTTATACACGGTCTATTTGGTAACCTAGATAATTTAGGCCTGCTAGGTCGAGACCTCGAAAAAGATCATCAAGTATTGAGCATGGACTTACGAAACCATGGGCTCTCGTTTCACTCTGACGAACACACATATCAGGCTATGGCGAACGATATCCATCAACTGATCACTTCTTTAGGTTTAACGAAGGTCACCTTAGTCGGTCATTCTATGGGGGGAAAGGTAGCCATGATACTTGCCAGTGAACATCCAGAATATGTCGATAAACTCGTTGTACTAGACATGGCCCCCGTCGCCTATACAGAAAGAAAGCATGACAACGTTTTTGCTGGGTTACATGCTGTCTTATCAAACCCTCCCGCGAACAGGATTGAAGCGACAAAATCACTCGCAGAACATATAGAAATGGATGGGGTTATTCAATTTTTAGGGAAATCGCTTTATCGCTCTGAAGTTGGTTTGACCTGGCGCTTTAACGTTGAGTCTATTAGCAACAATTATTGGAATATTCTTGGATGGGAGCCTATCTCAACAATCAATACCCCTACCTTGTTCTTAAAAGGAGCCAATTCCGATTATTTGACCCAAGAGCATCAGATACAGGTTCAAGCGCAGTTTTCAAATGCGAAAGCACATGTTATTGCAAATACAGGGCATTGGCTTCATGCCGAGAAGCCACAAGAAGTACTCAGAGCTGTCAAACGTTTTATCGACTAAAAATAGACAACTAAACTGTGTCGCTCCACATTAACTTTAGATGTTAACAGTGGTATAGTTCACGCACAAATTTGGCATAAAGGACAACTATGCTTTACTACTATTACGATTTATTGGAATCCATTGGTTTAGATCTGCTCTTCGCTTCTATTTTTTTTCTTATAGGAATGGCGATAAAGGATGTACTCAAACAAGGTAACGTTCCGGTATTTGGTCAACGTATAGTATGGATGGTTCTATTTTTAGGCTGCGCAGGCTTTATTGCTAAAGGCATTATACAAATTAGCTGGGAAGGCACTGGTTTAGGTTAACCTAAACCAAATAAAGTTAAGCGGTAAACAATTGCCGTTATATAGCGCGTTTGGCCAACATCAACAAATTATTAGTAGGTATTCAAATATGGCAAGTGTAGGTCTCTTCTTTGGTAGCGATACTGGGAACACAGAAGCTGTTGCTAAGATGATTCAAAAACAATTGAGTAAGAAACTCGTTCACGTTCAAGATATCGCAAAAAGTAGTAAAGAGGACTTGGACAACTTTGATCTTTTGATCTTGGGTATTCCTACTTGGTATTACGGTGAAGCACAATGTGATTGGGATGATTTTTTTCCTGAGTTAGAAGACATTGATTTTTCTACTAAACTTGTGTCTATTTTTGGTTGTGGCGACCAAGAGGATTACGCTGAATATTTCTGTGATGCTATGGGTAATATTCGCGACATTGTTGAAGCAAAAGGCGGCACTGTTTTAGGTCATTGGCCAACTGAGGGCTATGAATTTGAAGCTTCTAAAGCACTTATTGACGATGCAACATTTGTCGGTTTATGCATCGATGAAGACCGCCAACCAGAATTGACTGACAAACGTGTGTCAACATGGGTCAATCAAATCTACGATGAGATGTGTCTTGCTGAATTAGAAGATTAATTAACCTGAGGTCGACTCAGGACAGAACCCATCAGATATTCTATAAAAACGTTACTCACTTAAGATAAAAATCTATTCATTGGCCGTCATTCCCGTGCAAACGGGAATCTTGGTGATATTAGATTCCCATTCTCATGGGGATGACGTTCTTTGATAGCTTTAAGCGAGTGATGCTCATCTTATTTAAGAAGTACTTACTTCATTTTCTCTATACTTAGGTTTTTTCCGCACATAAAGCTTTCTCTGAACTTCACAGACGACGGTTCCATGACTATCTTTTACATAGATCATGAATTCTGGAAAGCATTTCTCTCCATCCGCTGTTTTCGCGAGGATATCGTCCAACGTATCTTGGGAGATTAAAAAATCAGCATGCAGGTCTGAGTTACCTGGTTTGATGAAGTTTATACTCGCCTCCTTATCCCACACAAAATAACGCTCCCCTAAAATCCCCATTAACATAAGCGCGTAAACTGGATCGGTTAAAGAGAATATACTCCCGCCATATTGGGTTCGGTTTGCATTTTTATTCCACCAACGTAATTTAAGCCTCATTTTAACATTACGGAAGTCTTTACTTATATGTATGATTTTTATACCAGCCCCCCAAAAAGGAGGCCAAATGTTGAGAGCAAATTTAACAATGTTTGGTTTATACACCTTTGCTACAGTTTTATTCATAATTATCTCTGTTAACAAAATGTTATTAGTAGCGTACAATATCTGAAATTAGTGCCACATTACAAACTTTTCTTGTTAAGCCTCAGACGTTTGAGGTTTAATGTTAATGAATGCTACCTTATAATGTGTAATATTGATGCTGTCGCATTTACGATTTAGTTCGTCTACAGGAAGAAATATGTCAGATAATAATAAAGCGCTTAAAGATGCGGGACTGAAAGTTACATTACCTCGTTTAAAAATACTTGAAGTGCTTCAACAACCGCAATGCCAGCATATTAGTGCAGAGGAGCTGTACAAACTGCTGATAGATCAAGGTGAAGAAATAGGATTAGCAACAGTCTATCGCGTGCTAAATCAATTCGATGACGCAGGTATTGTTACTCGTCACCACTTTGAAGGTGGTAAATCGGTATTTGAACTATCAACACAGTATCACCATGATCATCTAGTGTGTTTAGATTGTGGTGAAGTTATTGAATTCTCTGATGATATGATAGAAAAACGCCAGCAAGAGATAGCAACCTCATACAATATTGAGTTGACTAACCACAGCCTTTATCTTTACGGAAAATGTAATGCTGGTAACTGCAAAGAAAACCCAGACCTACATAAATTAAAAAAATAGATTAAAAAAACCAGCGACTAAATCGCTGGTTTTTTTGTACTTTATTAATCTGCTGGCTCAGCTCCAATTGAAATGTACTTAATAGTACCAACATCAATGGGCGTTAAGCGTTAATCACCCGTTTTTGCCCAGGTATCTCGCAGACCAACGGTACGATTAAAAACCAGTGCATCTGGTTTAGAATCTTTACTATCTACACAAAAATAACCCGTGCGCTCAAACTGTAGGCCTTTTTCTGCTTGTGCATTACACAAACTTGGCTCAACAAAACCATTCTTAACGAGCAACGATTCCGCATTAATTACTGCTTTGAAATCATCCTCTGCTGCCGGGTTTGGTACCGTAAATAAGCGGTCGTACAGGCGAATCTCAGCAGGTAAACCCTTATCAGCAGAAACCCAATGAATCACACCTTTCACCTTACGGCCATCCGCTGGGTTTTTACCCAATGTATCTACATCATAACTACAGAAAATAGTCGTTATGTTACCTTCCGCGTCTTTTTCAATACGCTCTGCTTTGATAACATATGCACCACGCAGACGAACTTCTTTTCCTAACACAAGACGCTTATATTTTTTGTTCGCCTCTTCTCGGAAGTCATCTCGTTCAATCCATATTTCACGAGTAAACGGTACTTCTCGGCTACCCATCTCCGGCTTATTGGGATGATTAGCGACATTTAGCGTTTCTACCTTGCCAACTTCAATATCTTCAAGAACGATTTTCACAGGATCAAGCACAGCCATTGAGCGAGGTGCATTCTCATTTAAGTCGTCGCGTATACAGGACTCCAGAGAACCAAACTCAATCATGTTCTCTTGCTTCGTCACGCCAATACGCTGGCAGAAATCTCGAATAGCAGCCGAGGTGAAGCCACGGCGACGTAAACCAGAGATAGTCGGCATACGAGGGTCATCCCAACCGTTTACAAGGTTTTCAGTCACCAATTGATTCAGTTTACGCTTAGACATCACCGTATATTCAAGGTTTAAGCGGCTAAACTCATATTGACGAGGTTGGCATTCAATTGAAATATTCTCCAACACCCAATCATAAAGACGACGGTTGTCTTGAAATTCCAATGTACAAATTGAGTGAGTGATCCCTTCCAATGCATCAGAAATACAATGGGTAAAATCGTACATTGGATAAATGCACCATTTATCAGCTGTCTGATGATGCTCTGCAAAACGTATACGATAAATAACTGGGTCTCTCATCACCATAAATGGCGATGCCATATCAATCTTGGCTCGTAGGCAGGCTGTTGCTTCTTTAAATCCACCATCACGCATTTTTTCAAATAACGCGAGGTTTTCCTCAGCACTGCGATCACGATATGGGCTATGTTTGCCCGGCTCTTTCAATGTTCCACGATACTCGCGGATCTGATCAGGGCTTAGTTCATCTACATAAGCCAAACCCTTATTAATAAGTTCAACGGCATATCCATAGAGAGTATCGAAATAATTTGACGAATACTGAATATCTCCAGACCATTCGAAACCTAACCAATTCACATCATTTTTAATCGACTCAACGTATTCGATATCTTCTTTCTCAGGATTGGTATCATCAAATCTAAGATTACATTGACCCTGATAATCCTGAGCAATACCAAAATTCAAACAAATGGATTTAGCGTGACCGATATGCAAATAGCCATTTGGCTCTGGTGGGAATCGGGTATGCACGCTAGTGTGTTTGCCGTCCGCTAAATCTTTATCAATGATTTGGCGAATGAAATTTGATGGACGAGCCTCAGCTTCAGTCATCTATGTACCTCAAGTGGATTGTCAAAAATAATTCTGCTAATGATCCACGATTCACTATATTTACACAACCAAAACAGTGCAATTCTTGTTAATTTACTTGGTGGCAGAACAAAAAAAACCTCCCTTAAGGGAGGTTTTACAAATAAATGTAACGTAATGACTTATTAACTATCAGTCGCAGGGATATTTTTCATTTCCCCAGCAATAATTTCAGCAAGTGGACCTAGGATAACTTGTAGGTTATTTCCACCAAGTTTTACCACACCCATCGCTCCGAGTGCTTTTAACTCATTCTCGTTAATCACGTCCATATCATTGACCGTCAAACGTAAGCGTGTAATACAAGCATCAATGTTTTGAATGTTAGAGTGACCACCAAGTACGGCTAGATACTTTTTCGCAAGCTCCGCTGAGTCTTTGCTAACAGCTGAAGAACTTATTTCTGCGATGTCTTCATCGTCTTCACGACCAGGTGTTTTAAGACCGAACTTAATGATAGCCCAACGGAATACGAAGTAGTAAATACCGAAGAATGCAAAACCTTGAACAATCAGCATATACCATTTATTTGCCAATGGATTTTGAGCTGAAAGTATCATATCCACTAGACCAGCTGAGAATCCGAAACCAGCTGTCCAATTCATTATATCTGCAATGTAAAGAGATAGACCTGTCAACGCAGCATGCAATACATACAGCATAGGGGCGAGGAACATGAATGAGAATTCTAGTGGTTCAGTTACACCGGTGAAGAATGATGCAAAACCAGCCGCAATCATAATTGAAGCAACACGAGCTTTATGCTCAGGCTTAGACGTATGGTAGATAGCAAGCGCTGCACCAGGTAGACCAAACATCATGATAGGGAAGAAGCCAGCCATATAACGACCTGTTTCACCCACTACACCGACACCTGCTTCTACTGCATTTGGTGTCCACCAGTTACCAAGATCATTGATACCAGCCATATCAAACCAGAACACTGAGTTCAATGCATGGTGTAAACCAACAGGGATAAGTAGACGGTTAAAGAATCCATATAGACCAGAACCTACCTCACCAAGACCTACGATGCTTTCACCAAATGAAATCAATCCGCCGAAAATGATAGGCCAAGCAAACATGAGAACAAAAGAGATGCCAATAGCAGCGAAAGAAGTCAAGATAGGAACTAAGCGCTTACCACTAAAGAACGCGAGTGCTTTGTGCAGTTCAACTTGGTAGTAACGGTTGTAAAGCTCTGCGGCAACAATACCAGACAGGATACCTACAAACTGATTGCCTATTTTATTAAAGGCAAGCGTAGAACCTGCGTCCAAAGTCACTAGGCCGATAGCTTCAACTGATGCTGCGCTACATAGTGTTGTAATAACCATATACCCAACAAAACCAGCTAATGCAGCAGCACCGTCTTTGTCTTTAGACATACCGTATGCAACACCGATGGCAAACAATACTGACATATTGTCTATAATTGCCGCGCCGGCTTTAATCAAAAAAGCAGCAAACGCATTATTACCACCCCAACCTGTTGGATCGATCCAGTATCCGATCCCCATTAGTATTGCTGCTGCAGGTAATGTAGCAACTGGTACCATCAGTGCTTTACCTACTTTTTGAAAATATCCAAGAATATTCATCGTGAGTTCCCCCTATAGGATGTCCATTTAGTGTGAAGGACTTATTTCACCCCTTCAATTTAGTCACATTTAGTTTATGACTTTAATTTCACTCCGCAAATTAAAAGCACGCTTTTTGTGATGTAAATCACCTATTCTTGGGCAAAATGATATATTTTGCTAGCTAGATCATAAAACTTATTTTATGATTCGAATTAATGTCATTACAGTAATAATATTTACCTGTTTTCTAAACTTAAATGAGGTGCCACGATGAGACTTATACCACTACAAACATCTGATGAAGTCGGCTTATGGTCAGCTAGACACATTATTAACACTATCAACAAATTCAAGCCATCAGAGGACCGCCCATTCATATTAGGTTTGCCAACTGGTAGCTCACCACTAAAAACGTATAAGCACCTTATCGAACTTTATAATGCAGGCGAAGTAAGCTTTAAAAACGTCGTCACATTTAACATGGATGAATATATTGGGCTTCCTTCTGATCATCCTGAATCCTACCGCACCTTTATGTATGATAATTTCTTCAACCATGTTGATATACAAGAAAAAAATATCAATTTGCTAGATGGAAGCACTGATGATCATGAAGCTGAATGCAAACAATACGAAGAGAGAATTAAGTCTTACGGCCAAATTCATCTATTCATGGGTGGTGTCGGTAATGATGGACACATTGCATTTAATGAACCCGCCTCTTCACTGTCTTCACGTACTCGAATCAAAACATTGACAGAAGATACTCGAATCGCTAATTCTAGGTTCTTCGATGGTGATATAAATCAAGTACCAAAATATGCACTAACAATAGGTGTCGGCACGCTACTCGATTCAAAAGAAGTCATGTTATTGGTATCAGGCCACAACAAGGCATTGGCACTTCGGGCTGCGGTTGAAGGCAGTGTTAATCATCTTTGGACAATTTCAGCACTACAGTTACACGCTAAATCGGTTATCGTGTGTGATGATGCGGCAACACAAGAGCTAAAAGTTAAGACCGTCAAGTACTTCAAAGAGTTAGAAGCCGAAAACATCAAAAACCTCAAGTAATAGGACTCTGCTTATGTATGCGCTAACCAACTGCAAAATATTTACCGGTAGCGATATTCTCGAGAATTTCTCGATAATAATTGAAGATGGTAAAATTTATTCTGTCTGCTCAGAGTCAGAATTGCCCGATGGCATAGAATTAATGGATCTAGATGGGGCGAATGTCAGCCCTGGGTTTATTGACCTACAACTGAATGGTTGTGGTGGGGTAATGTTTAACGACGACATCTCAACTAAAACACTCGACACCATGCACAAGGTCAATCTTAAATCTGGCTGTACCAGCTTTCTGCCGACCTTGATCACCTCTTCAGACGCGAATATGCGACAAGCGGTTGAGGCACAACGCCAATATAATGCGCTGCATAAACATCAATCCCTGGGCTTACATTTAGAAGGGCCTTATCTAAACGTAATGAAAAAAGGCATACATTGCCCAGACTTCATTCGTGTATCCGATGACGCCATGATCGACTATATCTGTCTAAACAATGACGTCGTTTCCAAGGTCACTTTGGCTCCCGAACAAAATGACCCTGAACACATCCGTCGTTTAAGTGACGCTGGCATTGTGGTTTCTATAGGTCACTCCAACGCAACCTATGCGCAAGCAAGGCAGGGCTTTCTCGCGGGAATAAGCTTTGCCACTCATCTGCATAATGCCATGACACCGATAACTGGACGAGAACCTGGCGTCGTAGGGGCAATATTTGACACACCAGACGTCTATGCTGGCATTATTGTCGACGGATTTCATGTTGATTATCCAAATGTCCGAATTGCTCATAAATTGAAAGGTGAAAAGCTTGTATTAGTGACAGACGCCACAGCTCCAGCTGGTGCGGAGATGGATCACTTTATTTTTGTTGGGAAAAAAGTATATTACCGAGATGGTAAGTGTATCGATGAAAATGGCACACTTGGTGGCTCAGCGCTGACGATGATTGAAGCAGTGCAAAATACGGTTGAGCACGTAGGTATCGCATTGGATGAAGCACTACGCATGGCAACACTGTACCCAGCGAAAGCTATTGGAGCAGACAAAATGCTAGGTCAACTCAAGGCTGGCATGATTGCAAACCTTGCTATTTTTGACCGTGACTTCAACGTCCTTGCGACAATTGTAAACGGACAATACGAGCAAACTTAAAGTATGACTGGCGGACAAATAGGTAACGTAGTTCTTGTTAAACAACTAAACGGCGCAGCGGTATATCGCTTAATAGACCAACAAGGTCCCATTTCGCGGATTCAGGTTGCCGATGTAAGTCAATTGGCACCCGCAAGTGTTACCAAAATTACTCGCCAGTTAATGAAACGAGGCCTGATTAAAGAGGTCGCTCAACAAGCATCCACAGGTGGTCGTAGAGCGATATCTTTGACAACAGAAGGGGAACCATTCCATTCTGTTGCTATCAGGCTCGGGCGCGACTACGTTCAACTTAGCCTTTTCAATCTTGACGCCGTTGAACTTGCCAGTAGTCACAGTCTTTTTAACTATTTAAATCAGTCAGATCTTGAATCTGGCTTAATTCAGCATATCCAATCATTTCTTGACGAGCACAAAGATAAAATCAATCAGCTCATAGCCATTGGCATTGTTCTTCCTGGTTTAGTCGATCCTGTAGAGGGGGTTGTAGACTATATCCCCAATACTGATATTGATAACTTTGCACTAAGTGGCATCGTTAAGGTGGCATTTAATGTTGAGTGTTTTATTGGCAATGATATCCGAGGAAAAGCATTAGCAGAACACTATTTTGGAGCAAGCCAAGACTGCAAAGATTCCATCTTAGTCAGTGTTCATCGCGGCACCGGAGCCGGAATTATTGTTAATGGGCAGGTATTTTTGGGGTCAAATAGGAATGTAGGTGAAATTGGTCATATCCAGATAGACCCACTCGGTAGCCAATGCCAATGTGGTAACTTTGGTTGTTTAGAAACGGTAGCCTCTAATCCCGCAATTCTGGCAAGCATCACGGCACTCATTAACAAGGGTCACCCTTCCTCACTCTCTTCGCTCGATAAAATAACGATGGTTGATGTCTGTCGACATGCGTTGGAAGGCGATGAACTCGCAAAACAAAGTTTGATTCGCGTTGGTAATGAATTGGGTAAGGTTATTGCGATTACCGTAAACCTCTTCAACCCACAAAAAATCATCATTGCAGGCGATATAACTCAAGCTGCTGAGCTTGTCTTTCCTGCGATTCGTCGCAATGTTGAAGCTCAATCGCTCACCACTTTCCATACTGAGCTCCCCATTGTCGCATCGGAATTAGAGGCAAAACCGACCATGGGCGCATTCTCCATGATTAAAAGAGCGATGTTAAATGGCGTTTTGTTACAAAAACTTCTAGAAGAGTAGTCTTTTCTGCTCGCCAGACTCCAAGGGTTATGCTTGAATAAGTATGACCCTTTTTTTATGGCGACTTCAAACATAAACCGCATTATAGGTGCATATGGAAATCATCTTAATATCATCTGCATTCGCAGCAGGCTTTCTTGCATTAAAATGCAACCTTCCACCACTCGTTGGCTTTCTAATTGCTGGATTCGGCCTAAATTTTTTAGGTTTTCAGTCAAATGAAACCATCGAACTCTTAGCTGATTTAGGCGTAACGCTACTGCTATTTACTATCGGCTTAAAGCTCGATGTTAAGACCTTACTCTCCAAAGAAATTTGGGCGGGTGCAACCGCACATAACTTGTTATCTACGCTCTTTTTTACCCTCTCGATTGCCGCCTTCAAACTACTTGGCGTTACAACGTTCAGTTTAATGTCATTAGAGCAGATGATATTACTCGGCTTTGCCCTTTCTTTTTCTAGTACGGTATTCGCGGTAAAAAGCTTACAAGAAAAGGGAGAGATGAACGCAACTTATGGGACAATTGCAATTGGTGTCTTGGTTATGCAAGATATTTTTGCGGTGCTGTTTTTAAGCATTTCAACAGGAAAAGTCCCTGAATGGTACGCGTTGTTTCTCTTCTTACTGCCATTCTTAAGACCTCTTTTTTATCGGCTACTCAGTATCGTTGGCCACGGAGAAATGCTTGTTGTTTATGGTATTTTCATGGCATTAGTACTTGGTGCGGGTTTATTCGATTTTGTCGGACTAAAACCTGATCTCGGCGCACTCCTTTTAGGCATGCTTCTCGCAGGCCATAAAAAGTCATCCGAACTATCCAAATCACTGTTTAATCTTAAAGAACTATTTCTAGTCTGTTTTTTCTTAAACATCGGCCTCGCAGAACAACCAACTCTATCAGGAGCAGTAACTGCGCTACTCTTTTTATTACTCCTTCCGGTTAAAGGTATCCTCTACTACTTGATATTCAATAGCTTCAAGTTTCGAGTACGTACTTCGTTGTTAGCCACTCTATCGCTGTTTAACTACAGTGAATTTGGTCTAATTGTGGGTGGCTTAGCATTCAAGATGGGGTGGTTATCTGGCGATATGTTGGCCTCTATTGCGATCGCAGTTTCACTCTCATTTATTATTGCAGCACCGCTTAATCGATTTGGCCATTCGTTATATCAACGGTCATCAAAATGGCTAAAAGAACGCAGTGCAGAGAAACTAAATATGATGGATCAGCGTATCAACCCGGGTAGTGCTCAGATACTCATTTTAGGTATGGGCCGCATAGGTACGGGCGCATACGATGAACTCACCCATCAACATGGAGACATTAGCTTGGGTGTAGAGTTGCATCCTGAAGCGGCAAAACAGCACCAAGCTGAGCATAGAAATGTTATCTGTGGTGATGCGACTGACCCAGATTTTTGGGAGCGAATCTTAGATACTGGTAACGTGAAACTAGTCTTGTTATCCATGCCACATCATCAAGGTAATCAGCTTGCGCTAGAACAGCTAAAATTGAAGCACTATTCAGGCCAAACTGCAGCGATAGCAGCCTATTCAGATCAAGTAGAAGCCATGCAAGAACTCGGTGCCGATGCTGCATTCAATATCTACAACGAAGCAGGAAGTGGGTTTGCTAAACATGTTACTGAACAACTTAATCCTAAATTTGATTAGGGTCTGTTGAATAGCCAATTTTGCGCATTCAATATCGTTCAGGCACGTGGAAATTCAGGATTGGTGCAATATTCATAATTCTGGTGCAAAAAGCAGCACGAATTAGATTTCATTCACTTTTTTGCGATATTATTAAATATTTTCTAACCATAGCCCTGATTAGTGATTTTATTCACAATTAACGGTTGCTTTTTTTAACGATACTGGCAAATTGTGCATATTGCTGTAACGGAATTTAATAGGGATTTTTATTTATGTGTTCAATATTTGGCATTTTAGACATTAAAAGCGATGCCGCGGCTCTACGTCCAATAGCGTTAGAAATGTCGAAAAAACTTCGTCACCGAGGCCCAGATTGGTCTGGTATTTACGCTTCAGACAAAGCGATTCTCGCGCACGAACGTTTATCTATCGTTGGCCTCAATAGCGGCGCTCAGCCTCTGTACAGCCCAAACAAAAAACACATATTGGCCGTTAATGGTGAGATCTATAACCACAAAGAAATTCGCGCAAAATACGCAGATAAATATGATTTCCAAACAGATTCAGATTGTGAAGTCATTCTTGCTTTGTATCAAGAGCTTGGTGAAGAATTACTCGAAGAGCTGAACGGTATTTTCGCGTTTATTCTTTATGACGAAGAAAAAGACACCTATTTAATCGGTCGTGACCACATTGGTATTATTCCTATGTATCAGGGCTTTGACGAACATGGTAACTACTTTATCGCGTCCGAAATGAAAGCATTGGTACCTGTATGTAAAACGATCAGCGAATTCCCTCCAGGTAGTTACTACGGTTCTGATAACGCTGAACCTCAACGTTATTATGAACGTGATTGGATGGATTATGATGCAGTCAAAGACAATGTTTCAAGCAAAGAAGAGCTAACTCAAGCGTTAGAAGATGCGGTGAAGCGCCAACTAATGACTGACGTTCCTTATGGTGTTCTTCTTTCTGGTGGTTTAGATTCTTCGATTACTTCAGCAGTAGCAAAACGATTCGCAGCTATGCGTATTGAAGATGACGAGAAGTCAGCGGCTTGGTGGCCTCAATTGCACTCATTTGCAATTGGGTTAGAAGGCGCTCCCGATCTTATCGCTGCACGCGAGGTAGCTGATAAGCTCGGCACAGTACACCACGAAATGACTTATACGGTTCAAGAAGGTATCGATGCCATTCGTGATGTTATTTATCACATTGAAACCTACGATGTCACGACTATCAGAGCATCAACTCCGATGTTCCTATTAGGTCGTAAAATCAAAGCTATGGGTATCAAAATGGTACTTTCTGGTGAAGGTGCTGATGAAATATTTGGTGGTTACTTATACTTCCATAAAGCACCTAACGACAAAGAAATGCATGAAGAGCTTGTGCGTAAACTACTCGCCCTAAACATGTTCGATTGTGCTCGTGCAAACAAGTCACTAGCGGCTTGGGGTGTTGAAGGACGAGTTCCTTTCTTAGACAAAGAATTTATTGATGTTGCAATGCGTATCAATCCAAAAGATAAGATGTGTGGCAACGGTAAAATGGAGAAACACATTCTTCGCGAGTGTTTCGAAGAATACCTACCAGAATCCATCGCTTGGCGCCAGAAAGAACAATTTTCTGATGGTGTCGGATATGGCTGGATTGACTCGCTAAAAGAACTTGCTGAAGAGAAAGTTACCGATCAGCAATTGGAGAATGCCGCATTTAGATTCCCATACAATACGCCAGCGACAAAAGAAGGCTATATGTACCGTGAGATCTTTGAAGAGCAGTTCCCTCTGCCATCAGCGGCAGAGTGTGTACCTGGTGGCCCTTCTATTGCCTGCTCTTCAGCGAAAGCAATTGAGTGGGATGAGACATTCAAAAATATGGCCGACCCTTCTGGGCGCGCTATACAGGCGGTTCACAACGATTCTTACTAACATTAAGCAGCGTAAATTTGTTATCACGTTGGCAATCGTTCCTCTGACCATTTAATATATTATCAATCGTGATGATAGCGACACAAAAAAGCCTGTTATAATTAACAGGCTTTTTAACATCATGTTAAACGCTATTTTAGCTCAATATCTTTGTTATCCACCGACACGGGGATAGTTTGATTCATCAAGGAAATGAGCAAAATTGAACGTTTGTCGCCATCAGGCTCTTTATAAATCGCTTCAACACCAACAAAATGCCCTTCTGTAATGACGACTTCTTGTCCCGTTTCAGGCAACGTAACACTGCGGTACAACACTGAGTTCTGTTCGAAGTCTTTAAGCTCACTAATCAAGTTACTATGTACTTCAACAGGATAACTGCCTCGACGAATAAAATCCACAACACCTCTCGTAGAGCGTACCGTTGTAAAACTCGGCCCATCTTCATAATCAAAGTCCACAAACATATACGATGCGAAAAGCGGTTCTGTCACCATTTTCCGTTTGCCACGAACTACTTTCTCAATTTCAACCACGGGGTAGTAACATTCTACACCTTGATTTTCCAAATGGCTTTTCGCTCTTGCTTGATCGCCTCTCTTACAGTAGAGAAGATACCAACGCCTCATAAACCTAGCTCTCTTTGAATAATTTTTTTTATGCTAACACTATCTATCGATAGGAAAAACCATCAGCACGCAGAATCACTTTTGGGTACTCAAATCTTAATCAAGATGTTCTTTATTTAACCTAAATTCGAACTATTTGGTGTTAACTAAGGTACGGAGTCACCAGTTCAGCCATCATTTGGATATGATCATCATCGTCATTTAAACAATCAATATAACGAAATTCTTCACCACCAGCCTCAACAAATATCTCTTTGCACTCTTGGGCGATTTCTTCCAAGGTTTCTAAACAATCACATGAGAATGCTGGCGTTACTATATCGAGAGTCTTAACCGAATGATCAGCTAATGACTTCAACGTCGCATCGGTATAGGGCTTCAACCACGCTTCTTTACCAAAACGAGACTGATAGCTCATCCCTATTTGTTGTTCAGTTAATCCAAGCGCCTTAGCAAGCAATTCGGTCGTTTTTTCACAATGTACCGGATATATATCGCCGCTATCAGCATATCGTTGAGGAATACCATGATAAGAACAGAGTAGGTAATCTCCCTGGCCATTATCTTGCCAGTGAGCGCGTATTTTATTTGCTAATGCAGATATATAGAGAGGATGATCGTGATAATCGTTAATCAATGTATTTTGAGGGTTATTTTCTAACGTTGAGAACGTTTTATTTTTTGCGTCTTCTACCGCAGCTGTTGTCGTTCGAGAATATTGAGGATAGAGCGGTAAGATAATTATCTGTTCTGCACCTCGTTGTTGAAGTGCTTCAATCCCCGATAACATGCTTGGGTTCCCGTAAGTCATACCCAGCTCGACTGGAATGCCCAGCTTTTGCTCCAGCTTACTTACCTGATTTTTGGAGTGCACCATGAGCGGTGAGCCATCATCGGTCCATATGCTCTTATAAAGCTTGGCAACCTTTGGCGTTCGTACTGGCAGTATTACCCAATGCAATAGCGGACACCATAGCCAGCGGTTCATATCAACAACACGATGATCGTGTAAAAACTGGCTTAGAAATTTCTTAACCGCTGCCGGAGTTGGCGCGTCAGGCGTTCCTAAGTTAACAATTAACACACCTTTATTTGAATTCAATTCCATCCGAAAATACTTATTTTTATAATCAATGAGCGTTGACATAGCTTAGCCTGTCACATTAACTTAAACAAAGATTTCTTGCTCGCACTGTTAGAATGAACATAAAAACGTAGAACGCGTTTTAAAACGAAATTTAAAAATAGACACATACAAAAAAAACCGACTCAAATGTCGGTTTTTTTTATTTCTTTTTTACTTAACAACACTGCAATTAAGAAAGGGCGGCTTCTAGCTCTGCACTTACTGCAGCCACTTTTTTGGTCCCATCAAACTTAAGGTAAGTCGTGTTACCAGCCTCAGCTTCTTTTCCATAGTATTGGATAAGAGGAGACGTTTGGTCATGGTATACACCAAGGCGAGCACGTACTGTATCTTCATGATCATCATCACGGATAACAAGATCTTCGCCCGTTACGTCATCTTGGCCTTCAACCTTCGGCGGATTGAATACAACGTGGTATGTACGGCCAGAAGGTAAATGAGCACGACGACCTGCCATACGTTCTACAATGACACTATCAGCTACATCAATTTCGATTACATAGTCGACGGCAACGCCCAACTCTTTAAGACCATCCGCTTGTGGGATAGTGCGAGGGAAACCATCGAGTAGAAAACCTTTTTCACAATCAGCTTGAGCGATACGTTCTTTGATTATGCCTAAGATTATTTCATCCGAAACAAGCTGTCCTGCATCGATAACCGCTTTAGCAGCTTTACCCATCTCAGTACCTGCTTTGATAGCTGCACGTAGCATATCACCTGTAGAGATCTGCGGAATCCCGTATTTCTCCATGATGAATTGAGCTTGTGTTCCCTTACCAGCACCTGGGGCACCGAGTAGAATAATGCGCATGACATGTCCTCTTTATTTTAATTTATACCGAAGCTCACAGTGCTTCTTTTTAGCCAGCGAGTAACGATGAGTTTGGGTATAATATTTATGATTTTCATTAATTATGAAGCCCGCGATTCTAGCACAGAATGCGGGCTCGTTGTGTAGTTTACGGGTTAACCGAGATCTATTCTCTTACACCTTAGTCAAAAGTGTGTTGATAGCCCCTAAGAATTGAGTTGGGTCTTCCATTGCTCCACGTTCAGATAACATCGCCTGCCCAAGTAACACCTCGACCCAACGGCCAAATGCTTCTTCATCAGCCTCATCAGCCATGCGCTTAACCAGTTCATGCTCAGGGTTAATTTCGAAGATATATTTCACTTCCGGTACATCTTGACCCGCCGCTTCTAATAGCTTCGCCATCTGAGTACCCATTTCGAAATCGTCTGTCACAACAACCGCGGGAGTATTGGCAAGTTTGAACGTTGTACGCACTTCTTTAACACGACCACCTAAGTAGTTTTTAGTACGATCAACAACTGATTTAAATTCTTCCTCAGCCTCTTTTTGCTTCTCTTTTTCTGCTTCATCTTCAAATTTACTAAGATCAAGCCCTGCTTTAGTAATAGACTGGAATGTTTTACCATCAAACTCAGTAAGGTAGTTCATTAGCCATTCATCCATGCGATCACACATAAGAATAACTTCGATTCCCTTCGTTTTAAACTGCTCTAGATGCGGGCTGTTTTTGGCCGCTGCATAGCTATCAGCAGTGAGGTAAAAGATTTTGTCTTGCTCTTCTTTCATACGCTCAACATAAGAAGCCAGTGACACCGTTTGATCCGCAGAATCGACTTCTGTTGAAGTGAAGCGCATCAACCCACCAATCTTCTCTTTATTAGAAAAGTCTTCTGCTGGACCTTCTTTCAGCACTTGACCAAACTCTTTCCAGAACGAAAGATATTTTTCTTCATCATTCTTAGCAATGCGCTCAAGCATCGTCAATACACGCTTAGTACAAGCATTACGTAATGTTTGCGTCACTTTGTTATCTTGAAGTATCTCACGGGATACATTCAGAGGTAGATCATTTGAATCAACAAGACCACGAACAAAACGCAGATACGTCGGCATAAACTGCTCTGCATCATCCATAATAAATACGCGTTGTACGTAGAGTTTTAGACCACTTTTATGATCTCGATTCATCATATCCCAAGGTGCTTTAGCCGGGATATAAAGCAAGCTGGTATAGTCGTTTTTACCTTCCACTTTATTGTGCGTCCACACGAGTGGATCAACAAAATCATGAGAAACATGCTTGTAGAACTCTTTGTATTCCTCTTCATCGATATCAGATTTATTCCGAGTCCAAAGTGCTTGAGCTTTATTTATTTGCTCCCACTTACCTTCTTCTTTCTCGTTACCTTCTTCATCTTTTTCTTTCGTCCAGATAGAAACGGGAATACCAATGTGATCAGAATACTTACCAATAACATCACGTAAACGCCATTCTGATAGAAACTCCTCACCATCTTCACGCATGTGAAGAATTATATCGGTACCTCGAGACTCTTTTTTGATAGTTTCGATGGTATATTCACCTTCGCCAGAAGAGTGCCATTGAACGGCCTCTTCCGTGCTAGAACCGGCTACACGAGTACGTACAGTAACGGAATCAGCGACAATAAATGCAGAATAGAAACCGACACCAAATTGACCAATGAGTTGTGAATCTTTACTTTGGTCTTCAGAAAGATGTGAGAAAAACTCTGCCGTACCCGACTTTGCTATCGTCCCTAGGTGTTCGATAACGTCTTCACGACTCATACCAATACCATTATCGGAAACCGTTAATGTTTTCGCTTCAGCATCAAACGCTAACTTTACTCCAAGATCGGCATCACCTTGATACAAATCTCCATTCGATAAGGCTTGAAAGCGAAGTTTATCGGACGCATCCGACGCATTTGAGATTAACTCACGTAAGAAAATTTCTTTATTTGAATAAAGTGAGTGAATCATTAGGTGAAGTAATTGTTTTACTTCCGACTGAAAACCACGAGTTTCTTTGTCTTGTATTGCTGTTTCGCTCATTTTAACTCCATTCGTTTTAGGTTCACTTAGCAAACTGGCTTAAGCGCCATTCGCTGTTGAGTTTATTAATTAGACTTAAATAGTGCCTATTGATGGCTAATAGATAGGGTTCGCAATTGTAAATTCAAGGTCAAGTTTCATAAAAACAGTGTTTTTTACAAACATTTTTGTTTATTCTGCGCTAAGTTTTTATCAAAATTTGTAAAACTCTTATATCATTAGTCTAGTGAATATATGCATATTCTAGACATTCCACTTTTTATTCAATCACTTAAGGTGTAAAAGATAATCAATGAGTAGCGTAGGTACCAAATTTCTTCTGGCACAACGATTTGTATTTGATCCGAACAACAACTCCATTATCGATAAAATAGATGGTAATGAACTAAGTCGTTTAGGTAGTAATGAAAGTCGAATACTGTTGCTTTTTTGTGAACGCCCAAATCAGATCATAACTCGCGATGAACTCCATGAGTTTGTCTGGAGAGATCAAGGATTTCAAGTTGATGACTCTAGCCTGACTCAAGCTATTTCTACACTAAGAAAAGTGCTACTAGATTCAACCAAAGCGCCAAAGTTTGTCAAAACCGTGCCTAAACGGGGCTATCAGTTTATTGCAAATGTAGAGAAAACTATTCCGTTATCATCGAGCATCGAAGAAATTAGTCAAGAGAACACTGAAGACATCGTTTTTTCATCGGATAAAGTGTTCAAAGATGCCATTGAAACCGAGGCTGATCAAACGCACATCAAACCCATCGTGGACGAGCAACCTATATCGACCTCGAATAAGCAGGAACGATTGATAACGAAGGTAATTCTTATCATTGCAGCGCTACTACCCATTTTTGTTTATATGGCAATTGAGCCTGCAAAATCTAATTTTAAATTAATTGATACGGTCGAAAACATACCATTGCGTACAACAGAGAATCACCCACCATTAGATGATTGGCAACCACTGATTAACAAATGTGTCTCTGCATATGTTGCCGGGCATAAGCACAAGCCGATAGAGATTATCGTTACTGCTGGGCCTAACAATAACTTAATCATGAATTATGTTCATTCTGAGTCAAATACATCGGAAAACATTACCATTCAGCTTATCGCAAAGCAGCAAGATATATCCGCTTTGTGTAAGAATTAGGAGTAGAACATGATCAATCAAAAATACGCCTATGTTGTACTCACTCTTTCAGTGATTTTTAGCTCTTGGCTATACTTCGGTTCAGACCTCAAATTAGAAAAAGAACTGACATCCCGAGAGTGGCAATCGACCATGAACAGCTATGTCTCACCCGAATTACAAAATAACGATACCAATAGACTTGGTATTTTGACCAAGGTTTATGTCAGCAGCAATGTTAAGTATTTACCCAACGGAACGTATCTACGAGTATCTCGTCTCACAATGTTCGAGAAAAAGGACCAAGTCACTTCGGTTATGAATATCTCTGAAACGGGGCAATGGGAACTGAGTGATAATTACTTGCTGATCAACCCAAAGGAATTTAAGGAAACATCGACGAATACGAGTGTCGATTTTACCGAAGAGCAATTAGGAATAGTAAAAACACTGTTTATCATGGACGCAGAACAGAGTCGTAGAGTGGATGTTATCAATACGAAAGCCATATTGCTTACTAGCCTAAATCATGGCTCACGTATTCTCTCTTCAAACTAATAATTTATGCTTTAACTGATATTCAAAGTGCCACTTCTACGGTTTAGAGAAGTGGCGCTCTTTTTAATACCATTCCCTTTAAAATCAAACACTAACTTGCTTTAAGACCACATCAGCAAATGACAGTACTTTAAAGGTCTTTTCTTCATAAAGGCCATAGCTTGCAACATATCCACCTTTAGGGAAGGTAATAGAGCCGGGATTGAAGATAATCTGATCGGCCACTTTTTCCGCAATAGGTAGATGAGTGTGTCCATGTGCGATCACATCTCCTACCTTTAACGGTGGTCTATTTTCTCTATTGTAATTATGACCATGGGTTAAGAATATTCGAACGCCACCGTCAAGCAAGACCCATGCATTAGCCTCAAGCATTGGAAATTGAAGTAACATTTGATCTACCTCACTATCGCAATTGCCGCGTACCGCGATTATTTCACGGCTATATTCATTTAGTCGCTCAGCAACTTGTGCAGGTTGATACCCATCAGGGACAGGATTTCTTGGGCCATGATTTAAAACATCGCCTAAAATTATCAAATGGTCGGCACCAGACTGTCGGTATTTATTTAGCATAAGCTCTGTTGCAGGCAAGGCACCATGCAGGTCAGAAGCAAAAAACAATTTCATGACGTTTTATCTCTTATTTACGCGTCTAAAGCCATACCATTAACAACAATATTGTTGTAGCTCACCATGCCAATTACTTTACCATCCTCTATCACTGGTGCGCGACTTACGCCAAAACGCTCAAAGAGACGAGCACAATACTTCACATTCATATCCGGGTCGACAGAGAGAGCAGGTTTCGTCATGATTTCATAGATATTAGTCCGCTCAACTGACCTATTTTGCGCCAATACTTTTTTCGCTACATCGTTCATCAACACAATGCCGTATTCATCATCCTCATTCCGCTTATTTACAACAAGTGCTTTTACAACATGTAACCTCGCCAATCGAATACCTTCTTTGACCGTTGTTATTCCATCAACCATGACATAAGAATTTGCCATTACATCTCGAACTCTAACAACCTTGTGCTGATTCATAGCTCTTCCTCTACGACTTTCGTTAATGTCTCTATCTGATGAGCAACCCCCACGGCATCTTCAATATCAATCTGTATTGCGATGCCCTGCCCTGACTCTTGATCAAATTCGCCTACAGTATTAATGGTCTCCAGTATGTGTCTCGATAAATGTTCTTCCACCACGAACAAAAGAACATCTTTTTGAACCTCTAACGTAAGACCAAAGAAAGTGGTTTTTTGATTTAGCCCTTCCCCTCTAGCATTGTTAATAACGGTAGCACCAGTAGCGCCTGCTAAGCGCGCAGCATCTAAAACTGTATCTGTCTTTGTGTCTTCCACAAATGCGATTATTAGTTTAAAGCGCATTCTCATTCTCCTTAGAAACAGATCTTGCATTTAACCATTGAGTAATTTGGGCATAAGCCATGACTGAAATAATTGGGAATAAACTTGCAAACGCAATTAAGCCAAAACCATCTATAACAGGATTTCTTCCTGGAACAGTAGAAGCAAGGCCTAAACCCAATGCAGTAACCAATGGTACGGTCACTGTCGATGTTGTTACACCACCTGAATCATAGGCTAATGGCACTATCATTTTAGGGGCAAAATTTGTTTGTATAATCACCACGATATAACCGACCATGATGTAATAATGTATAGGATCACCAACGACGATTCGATAACTCCCCAAAGATATCCCGATGGCGACACCCAACGCCACCGCAATACGTAAGCCATTAACACTAATCGAACCACCTGAAACTTGATTTGCTTTGATAGCAACAGCAATCAAAGATGGTTCGGCAATGGTGGTACTAAATCCAATCGAAAACGCAAAAAGATATACCCAATAATAATCAATCCAGCTCAGTGACTCTGTGAGGTTGTCTTTAAAAGAGTAAAGAAACTCAGGCGCGGTTAATTGCTCAGCCATCGTTTCACCCAATGGAAATAGCGCCAACTCTAACCCTAACAAAAATAGGGATAGTCCCAAAATGACGTAAAAGAAGCCAAGAATGACACTGGTTAGATTAGCAATCGGCTTTCTAAGCACAACTAACTGGAACCCGAAAATAATGGTCGCGATTGGGATAACATCGAGTACCGTTCCAGTAAAAGTATCGACAAATTGAGAGACATTAATCATGCCAATACCATCCCATATACCATAACAAACATCATAGGAAGCAAAGAGGCAAAAGCTATCAATCCGAAGCCATCAAGCATTGGATTTCGTCCCTTGATAGACGACGCTAATCCAACCCCTAATGCCGTTACCAATGGTACTGTAATGGTAGACGTCGTTACTCCTCCGGAGTCATACGCGATGCCGATAATAGTTTCGGGTGCAAACCAAGTTAGAATAATTACTCCTATATAGCCACCTGTAATCATAATATGAATAGGCCAGCCTTTAAGAATACGAACGACACCGATGACAATCGCAAGTCCCACCGAAAGCGCAACGGTGATTCTAAGTCCATTCGCATAATCGTCCATTTCTTCTATGGTTTGTGCAATGACACCACCTTTCGCAGCAACTTCAGCGGCTTCTTGCGCAACCGCCGTCAAAGCGGGTTCCGCTATCGTGGTTCCAAAGCCTAAACAAAACGCGAATAAAATTAACCAAAAAACACTACCTTTACGGGCAAAAGATTGAGCCATACTTTCCCCGATGGGAAATAGCCCCATATTTAAACCAAAAATAAAGAAGGTGAGCCCGAGGACAACAAATAGTAAGCCCAAAAGAATAGACATTATGTTTGGAAGAGGCTCTTGCAGGACAACGAGTTGAAAAAAAGCGATAACGATGATGATAGGGAGAAGATCACGCAGGCTTCCAAGCATCGCTTTAAATAATGCTAACAATGCTTTCATGGCGCCTCCCTTTAGAATATTCTCTTATTCTTATGTTGGGCAAAAGTTAAAATCACGTCCACAACTATCTCTTTTATTTTACAAAAATGAGATATTTAACTAAAGCTCAGGGTATTTAGTTTGATCCAGATCTGTCGATCTCAAATAAAATTAACCACGAAAGATCAACAGACCTTGGCAACTTGGGTATATAATTAGAGCTCAAAAGTCATTCGCTAAGGAGGGCACATGCAAATATTGCTAACTGGTGGGACAGGTTTTATCGGTTCAGAATTGGTCAAACAACTATCGACACATCAAATTGTACTTCTCACTCGAAATATCGCCGCAGCAAAATCTAAACTCCAACATGCTGACTTAGGCAACATCACCTATATCGATAGCCTAGATGATTACAATAATTTTAATGATATTGACGCCGTAATTAATCTTGCTGGGGAACCCATTGCAGGAAAAAGGTGGAGTCACAAACAAAAAAAAGCGATATGCAACAGCCGCTGGTCTATCACAGAAAAGCTCGTTGAGCTCATTCACGCAAGCACCAATCCCCCCGCAACCTTTATCAGTGGGTCCGCGGTTGGTTATTACGGCGATCAACAAGGTCACTCTTTTGATGAATCCTTGAGTGCCTACCATGAGGGATTTACTCATCATGTTTGCTCTACATGGGAGTCCATTGCCAAACAAGCTAAGTCCGAATCTACCCGCGTATGTATCGTTCGAACTGGATTAGTTTTAGGCATCAAAGGAGGCGCACTCCCCTTGATGCTACCGGCGTTTAAGTTTGGTGCCGGAAGTCGCTTAGGTAATGGCAAACAATATATGCCTTGGATACATATATTGGACATGGTTAAAGGTCTTCTTTTTCTGTTAGACACTCCACATGCTAGTGGTTACTTTAATTTTAGCGCTCCTCATCCTATAGCCAACGCAGAATTTAGTAAGTGCTTAGCCTCAACAATACATCGACCACTATTACTCGCGACACCGAAATGGTTTTTTAACCTTGTCATGGGCGAATCATGCTGCCTTCTTTTCGATAGTATTCGAGCAAAACCCAAACGTCTAACTGAGCTAGGGTTTAACTTCACTTACTCTAGACTCGAGCCCGCAATGAAAGCGTTACTACAGCGTTGACGGTGCAACAAACATTCATCAAATTTATTCAGAGAAAATAGATTAACACTATGTCAAAAACAATTCTTATCACAGGGTGCTCTTCGGGCATTGGCTATGTTTGTGCCCACGCATTGAAGAAAGAAGGGTTTAATGTGATCGCTTCATGTCGAAATGAAGCTGATGTACAAAGACTTACCACAGAAGGCTTAACCTGCATCCAATTAGATCTCAATGATCCGGAGAGCATTTCAAGAGCGGTACTGAAAACAATGCGCCTATGTGATCACAAACTCTATGCGCTTTTTAACAATGGTGCCTATGGCCAGACAGGTGCACTTGAAGACCTACCTGTGCAAGCGCTCAAAGAACAATTCCAAAGTAATTTCTTTGGTTGGCACCAACTTGTGTGTGAAATATTACCTTATATGCGAAAGCAGGGAGTTGGGCGCATTGTTCAAAATAGCTCTGTACTTGGCTTCGCCGCCATGAAATATCGTGGCGCATACAATGCATCTAAATTTGCGGTTGAGGGATGGAGTGATACCTTACGTTTAGAGTTATTCGATACGGATATCAAAATAAGTATTATTGAACCCGGACCGATAGAGACACAATTTCGGGCAAATGCTTTATTAAAGTTTCAGCAATGGATCGATGTAGACAACAGTGCACATAAAAGTGCTTACCAAGTTCAACTGGCAAGGTTAGCCGATACAAAATCCAAAAACACATTCGCTCTACCTGCCGAATCAATAATAGAACCACTATTAGATGCGCTAAGATCGCGACAACCAAAGCTACGATATCGAATCACGACACCAACCAAAGTGTTTGCCATATTAAAACGAATAATGCCAGGACGATGGCTAGACGCAATACTTAGAAAAGCAGCGTGAAGATGATAAATCATACTAAATAAATAATTATTACCTTTTTTTGTTCAAAATACTCTCGAATTTGATAAGGCTGTCATGTTTCTGTAATACAATGTATATACCATTACTACGATGGTAAATACCATACAGACTTTTAAGCGTTACATTCGGTGAAGACAATGACATTGAACCAACTAAATTGGATTGGTGTGGGTGTTGCGCTACTGTTTATTTTAACGCTGTAGCGCCCTCCCCCAGAGTTTGAACAAAAAAACGTCCACATTGGACGTTTTTTTGTTTCTTAAGGATTGCCACTCTTGATATTAGACCTTCATACCCCTATTTAAAGAGAAACAATATTAATTAAGGACATCGCATGCAACCTGAGAATATCGTAGAGTTGAACGAACAAAATTTTCGACAAGTTTTAGAGCAATCTGTTCAACATCCTGTTCTCATCCACTTTTGGGCACCAATGAGCCCAGAAAGCACCGAGATAATCCCAGCGTTACAAACATTGACTCAACAGTATAAAGGCGCATTTACTCTCGCGCTGCTCAACTGTGAACAAGAACAAGCGATCTCAAGTCAATTTGGTGTGCAAGCACTTCCTACTATTGCCCTTTTTATGAATGGCCAGCCCGTAGACGGATTAGGTGGACCTCAAACCATTGAAGCCATAAAGGAAATGCTAAGTAAGCATTTGCCAAGCCAAGACGAATTAACATTAAAAGAAGCACAAGAAAAACTGCAAGCAGGTGAACACGAACTCGCGCTATCTTTAATCAATACCTTATCGGAAGATCTAAAAATAAGGGGAGATATAAAACTTGCCACCGTCGACTGCCTAATAGGAACCCTACAATTTGAACAAGCAAAAACATTGCTTGCTCATATCCCATTAGAATATCAAGACAATTACTATAAAGGTTTAGTCGCAAAATTAGAGTTACATGATCAAGCCGCTGATAGCCCAGAAATACAAGCTTTAGAAAATCGCCTTAGCCAAAATCCACTCGATGCAGCAGTGGCCATTGAGCTCGCATTACAATATCACCAAGTTGCTAGAAGTGAAGAGTCATTAGCGCTGCTGTGGTCATTTCTAGTAAAAGACCTAAATGTAGCGGATGGCGAAATGAAAAAGTCGTTTATGGATATACTTTCCGCTTTAGGTCAAGGAAACAGCACCGCAGCGAAATACCGTCGACAACTATACTCATTACTCTACTAAATCGGATTAAATAACTCACTCTTCTCAATGAAACTTGTTGGCTATCTCTGAAGCGAATTTTCACATTCGCGAAGAATAGCCCGCAAGATGCCTTAATCGAGGTCTATACTTTGATATTCTGGCAAAATAATAATACCAAAGCAGCTTAATACTTGAAGTTGTGGCGCAAGCAGGCATATTTTAAGGCTGAATAATTTTATTATTGTTCAACAGACTATGGGTTGTTGAACTTTCGTGGTTAAATTTTCTTCGAAATAAAAATAAAAAGGATATAACATGGCTTTAGATGTACTTATTACCATTGCGGTCTTAATCGTGGTCACCGTTGCTTTTATAGCCGCTGGTGTTAAAACGGTTTCTCAGGGGAGTAACTGGACGATTGAACGATTTGGACGTTACACCCACACGTTGAAGCCAGGCCTGAACTTAATCATCCCGTTTGTTGACAGTGTAGGATCAAAAATCAGCATGATGGAACGAGTACTTGATATTCCGGCGCAAGAGGTGATTTCTAAAGATAACGCCAATGTCACCATTGATGCCGTTTGTTTTGTACAAGTCGTCGATGCAGCAAAAGCGGCCTATGAAGTCAACGATCTCGAACATGCTATCAGAAACCTAACCCTCACCAATATTCGTACTGTTCTCGGCTCTATGGAGCTAGATGAAATGTTGAGTCAAAGAGACATGATCAACATTAAACTTCTCTCGATCGTCGATGAGGCAACCAACCCTTGGGGCGTAAAAGTCACCCGCATCGAGATAAAAGACGTACAGCCACCAGCGGATCTCACTGCCGCGATGAATGCTCAAATGAAAGCGGAACGAAATAAGCGCGCAGATGTTCTTTCAGCTGAAGGTGTCCGTCAGGCTGAAATTCTCAAGGCTGAAGGTCATAAGCAGTCTGCTATTTTAAGAGCTGAGGGTGAAAAACAAGCGGCTATTTTGCAGGCTGAAGCGCGTGAACGTTCTGCTGAAGCCGAAGCTAAGGCAACCGAAATGGTATCGAACGCTATTGCGCAAGGCGATATGCAAGCGGTAAATTACTTTATTGCACAAGGTTATACCGACGCTCTTAAATCGATTGGGCAAGCAGAAAATAGTAAGATAATCATGTTACCTCTAGAGGCATCGGGCTTAATGGGCTCTATTGCAGGCATTACTGAGATGTTCAAGCATCAAAAAGATGAGAAGTAAGAATACATGTTGATAGAACTACTCAGCCAAGTTAACCACTGGCATTGGATAGCGTTTGGGCTTGTGTTGCTTTCAGGTGAACTCATTGGTACTGCTGGATATTTCTTATGGTTAGGCATATCCGCTATATTGGTCGGCATCTTATTTGCGTTATTGCCGATGAGCTGGCAGTTACAATGGATTACGTTCGCAAGTTTTTCATTAGTAACAACTTGGGGATGGTGGCGGTATCAGTTTAAAAAGGATGTGCAGTCAGAGGCCAATAGTTCACTTAATCAAAGAGAAAAGCAGTTAGTTGGCAAGATAACAAGGCTTGAAGAAGACGTACAAGAAGGAAACTGTCGTATCCGACTGGGTGATACCACCTGGTCGGCTCGAACCCATAAAGACATCGCCGCTGGGACGCTAGTCAAGGTCGTTGATGTGGATGGTATTGTCGTTACCATCGAGCCAGTCTAAAACGTTAAACCATGGGCTTTAATGAGCAAATTAAAGCCCATCATACAGGTTCAGCTTCAAACTGTATGATGTGGTTGAAAATAACTCAACAACTGATTACGATTTTAAATCGTCCATGATTGGACATGCATTACCAGAATCTCCAGGGCACTCCGCTACCCACTTTTCTAACTGGTTTTTTATCACCGTCAGCTCATCCAATTTTGCGTTCACTTCTAACAATTTTTCTTCTGCACGCATTTTTACTTCAGCGCTCGTCGTTTCTGAATTGCTCGCTAAATGAACTAAAGCTTTGCATTCTTCTAGTGTAAAGCCGACTCTTTTTGCTCTCGCGACAATCAATAACTCCTCGATATGAGAGTCACTGTATTGACGGTATCCATTAACTGAACGTACTGGAGCCGAGATCAACCCTTTGTCTTCATACAATCGAATAGATTTTGAAGATAACTGAGTCGCTTTCGAAACTTGACTAATATTCATCATATTTAACAACTCCAATGAAAAGTAATAGAGACTGTAGTTTATCTCTTACTGGTTCATATATGAATACTAAAAAAGCCAGGAGTAAAATCCCTCCTAGCTTTTTTGATAAATTAACGATTTTTATTTAACTGAAAATGGTATCGTCAACAATAATTTATAGTCTGTTTCATCGTTAAACGCGTTACTGTAAGGAGCCCAATCACCTGCATCAGAATCATTATAATACTGGGTATAATGCATACTAATATTCGCATCTTTTAATGCACCCTGTTGGATTGCGTAATTAGCAAATAAACTAAAAGAGTATTCAACTAATTCATCGTAGCCTTCGGCTTTCGAACCCGCTCCTGCCGCAGTGCTTATTCCAGCATCAAATCCTTTACCTCCGATATCAGAAAAATCACGAGATACAGATAGAAATCCTGCAAGTTCGCCATCATGATTAAAATCTGAACGATTATTCCACCATACGTCATAAGCACCGTTTGACCCACCATACTCGCTGGTTAAACGATAACTCATATTGCCCACGCTGTTTTTATCTTTCGATTCAGCGTCAGTATAAATCATGTCAGCACGAAAAGAATATTGACCAAACGTTTGAGATGAAATGAGAGCAAGTTGAAATGCAGTGTCGTTGTATTGTTCACTATCATCGACAATATACAATTGCGGCGACAGGTACAGACCATTATCAGTCGTATTTTTAACTTTAATATGTAGGTTCTTACGATCACCATCGGTTAAACCACCATAACCAAAATCTAGTATAGTCCCACTGTCTAAGACATAGTTTGCACCAACAGAGTATACCGTGCCAGCATCTTCACCATCCGTAGTACGAAAGCCATAGGTGTTTTTAAACCAAGGCGCTTTATATTCATCGGCGATTACTAGCCCCACATTTAATGCACCAAACTCATACCCAATTTCACCACCAAGATAAGTACCAGGGGCAAAAGTCCAATTAACACCTAGACTAGTAGGCACCGAAGGCTGAAAATAGCCTAACTTTGCGCTCCCTGTTTCTCCAAACTTAAATTTAAGATTTGCTGTAGAAAAAGAAGCTCCGTTGTCAGTACAATCGCTCCATACAGCCTCGCACGAGTCGTTACTAGGTTCTTTATCGTAAGGGTTATTGACACCCCAAAAGTTCATTTCATGATCGGCACCGCCGTTCTGCCACATATCAAAAGTACTGTAGATAACGGCATCTAGTCCGACTGTTTCACCGATATAGCCAGAATGAAAACCTAAGTTCGCAAATATGGATCCATGATCTAAATTAGTTTGTTTTTTTGTATCTTCTCGATCAGTTTCGTCGTATCCAGCTCGGTCACGGGCGCGCATCCAAAACGCAACACTGCCACTAATAGTTGAGTCAGCAAAGAACTTTGAAGCTTGTTTAGCGTACTCAGGACCGAGCGGGTCATTAGCAGATACCGGTGTAGAAGCAATAAAACCCATAATTGTGAGAGTTATAGCAGATACTTTAAATATTTTTTCCATAGGAAACTCCTAAAAACATAGCTGTATTTGTATTTTTTTGTCTTTAGTTTGCTGCCGAAAACCAGAAAAAACGATCCGTCAACTGAACGTGTTATGACAGCGTTAAAGTCAAAAACTTCGTAATGAGGATAAATCACACTCACGGAGCTGAGACTAACTTCGCGACGAGAATTATCAAATCAAAACACGCTATTTAATTACAATTATACGAGCAATACCCAACTTTTAAAAGTTACGTGACTTTGCTTCAAAAGCAAAAATATATAAAATTAAATCGAAAATAAACAGACAGTTAGGCATATAACAACAAAAACAAAAAGCAAGATGCTAACTTTATTCATACTTGTCGAATATTTTAAATTGAGTAAATTACCACTAGATTTTAATGAGTTAATTTTTATTAAAAAAAAAGCACCTATTGCAGGTGCTTATATGATTAATCAGTTTTCAATTACACGTTAAGTAAATCCACAAGCGCCTGCTCATCAAGAATCTCTATCCCTAGTTCTTGTGCTTTTGTTAATTTAGAGCCTGCGGCTTCACCGGCAAATAGAATATCCGTTTTTTTCGATACGCTACCCGTAACCTTGGCTCCGAGTGCCTGTAGTGCTGCTTTTGCGTCATTTCGATTCAGCTGCGAGAGTGACCCGGTTAACACGACGACTTTACCTGCAAGAGGTTGAGGCACATCCTCTGATAGTTCTTCAATCTCGGTCCAATGGACACCTTGTTTGAGTAGATCAGCAATGACTAACTGGTTTTTTTCTTGCTTGAAAAAGTAAACAACATGTTTGGCAACGATGTCTCCAACATCTGAAACTTCGATCAACTGCTCCAATGTGGCATCTTGGACTGCTGGTAAGGTTTTAAAATGCGCCGCTAGGTTTGCTGCCGTTGCTTCCCCGACCTCCCTAATACCTAATGAGTAAAGAAACCTTGCTAAGGTTGTTTCTTTTGAGGCTTGTAATGCATTAACCACATTTTGAGCGGACTTTGGCCCCATACGTTCAAGAACCGTCAATAACCCTGCTGAGAGCTTAAAAAGATCCGCTGGAGAGTCGACCATTTCTTTGTCAACAAGCTGCTCGATCACTTTCACCCCTAGCCCATCAACATCAAGCGCCTTACGAGACACAAAGTGTTTTAATGCCTCTTTACGCTGTGCCTGACAAACCAACCCACCGCTACAACGAGCAACGGCTTCTCCCTCTATTCTCTCCACGGAAGAATGACAGACAGGACAAGCCGTTGGAAAAATAATTTCGCTGGCATCATCCGGTCTCCGATCTAAAACCACGCTGGTGATCTGTGGTATGACATCCCCTGCCCGACGAATAATAACCGTGTCACCGATCTTGATACCTAATCGTTCTATCTCATCTGCATTATGTAATGTTGCATTACTAACGGTCACACCACCAACGAATACGGGTTCAAGTTTCGCCACAGGTGTTATTGCCCCAGTTCGTCCAACCTGGAACTCAACATCATTAAGCTTAGTGAGCTCTTCTTGCGCTGGAAACTTATACGCGATAGCCCAACGAGGCGCTCTTGCGACAAAACCAAGTTGCTCTTGAGTCTCAATATCATCGACTTTGATAACCACACCGTCGATTTCATAAGCTAGCGCTTCTCTTCGTTGCAAAATATCTAGGTAATAGGCCTTTACCGCATCGAGAGTGTCCAACTGACTGGTTTCAGGGCACATAGGCAGCCCCCAGCCTTTCAGTTGAAGAAAACGGTCGTAGTGACTGCCTTCAAGCTCACCACCTTCTATAACACCAACGCTGTAAGCATAAAAGTTTAAGGGTCTCTTCGCTGTGATACGAGAATCCAATTGTCTTAGGCTTCCTGCGGCCGCATTTCTCGGGTTGACGAAAGGTTTGGTGCCAAATTTAAGTGCGTCTTGATTAAGTTTTTCAAATCCCGCTTTAGGCATAAACACTTCACCGCGAACCTCTATTCGAGTAGGCCAACCTTCCCCCTGAAGTATCAAAGGAATCGCCGTTATAGTTCGAACATTTTCGGTGATATTTTCCCCGGTATTTCCATCTCCCCGAGTAGCAGCCTGAACCAACACACCGTTTTCATATAATAGGCTAACCGCTAACCCATCGAGTTTCGGTTCACAACAAAAGGTTTTGATTTCATGGCCGGTTACTCGGTCATCCATTCTTTTTTTAAACGCATCTAACTCATCATCGCTGAACGCATTGTCGAGCGATAGCATGGGGATTTCATGCTTAACTTGGGTAAAACCTTCTAGCGGCGATCCACCCACACGTTGGCTTGGTGAATCGATTGAAACTAATTCGGGATGCTGCGCTTCTATATCCAGAAGCTCTCTCATCAAGCGGTCATATTCAGCGTCTGGCACCTGAGGATCATCCTCAACATAATATTTTACGCCGTGATAATGCAATTCTTGTTTAAGTTGAAAGAGTCTTTCTTCGACCGACTGAGGCATGTTTTTTTTCCTAATCCCGTTTTTTCTTCTCAATAGTATAAAAAAGGGCCCCATCCGGAACCCTGTTTTATCACACTTCTTTCTGGGCACTACGAGCCTTAAATGCTCTTATTTGATTATGAAAACTCAATAGCTTATCCGGTGTCATGAGGTTTCGTTGTTCATCGAGAACATTGCCACCTAAATCGTCCGCGATCTGTTGGGCGGTTCTTAACATCACTTTAAAATTCTGATCCGCTTCACCAAAACCAGGTAAGGTCATAAAAAACGAGATGCCTTTAGTGGTAAAGGTTGCTGGGTTATCGTGTTTTAGCGTACCTGGGTGCATCATATTCGCAACACTGAAAAGTACTTTCCCTGTTCCCGAAATATCATTATGGCGGTGGAAGATATCCATTTCTCCATAAAGCAATCCATTTTGTTGCATACTATCAAACAGCTTTGTCCCAACAAACGGTTCGTCACCCGAGCAATGAACATTGATAACGATAACCTGCATTTTATCGTCTTCTTCACTTTCTTCTGCTAATTCTGGGGAGTCGTCCACTTCATTTTTCGTCGGCGTGAGCTTAGGTTCACTTTGTTCATAAAGCGATTTTTTAGGTTTAAAAATAACCTCATCTTCACCATCGGTAAATATGACTTTTTCCTCTAACGGAGCATCAATATCATCATTTAAGATGACGTGAGGAAAATCATCAGCCTCGACGCTTCTATTTTGTGCCGAAAGTTCTTCTTCGACGTCAAGAGGGTCATCAACACCGAGTGGATCATGAGAAAATCGTCTATCAACACCAAAAGCCGCTTCTTTTTTATCTACTAAGACGACGTCAAAATCATCATCAGAAACCACCGGAGACGTTTCTAAACGATCGCTATCAATGACAGATTTTTCTGCGAATTTGCTTTTTCTCTCTTTCTTACTCGTCCAAAGCCCATGAAAAAGAAGTGCGGCTATGGCTAGCGCACCAACTATAATGAGTACTAATCGCAATTCCTGCATTGTTCACTCTCTGCTGTATCTGATGAAAAAATCAACATCAAATTGAATATAATTCGGTTAATCTACCTACTTTACCAAAAGTGTATGAAGTTTTTGAATAAATTAATACGTGTAGTTGCCAAGACCATGTGACAGCTACCACGATTTTCTCATTTTGAAAGTTTCATAACCCATAGGTACAATACCTTTCTAACATTTCACAAAGAGAAATAAAAATGAAACAGAGTGGCTTTGGCTATTTTTCCCAAGGAATGAAACTAGCTTTAACTCCCGGTATTCGCAGATTTGTTCTTTTCCCCTTGCTGGCTAACATACTTTTAGTCGGTAGCGCCCTTTTTTACCTGTTCACCCATCTTAACGATTGGATAACAGGATGGATATCCTATATACCAGATTGGCTATCCTGGCTATCGTATCTATTATGGCCAGTACTGACCATTACTATTTTAGGTACTTTTTCCTATATCTTTAGTACGTTAGCAAACTTAATTGCTGCGCCTTTTAATGGATTACTGGCGGAAAAAGTCGAAGAAAAACTTTGTGGCAAGTTAGACAGTGACCAAAACCTCATTAGTATTATTAAAGATACCCCGCGTATTATTGCTCGTGAACTACAAAAAATCGTCTATTTCCTACCTAAAGCGATTGGACTATTTATCTTATTATTTATACCTGCTTTAGGCCAAACAATAGGCCCGATACTCTGGTTTATCTTCTCTGCATGGGTAATGGCTATTCAATATTGTGATTATCCTTTTGATAACCACAAAGTATCATTTCACGAAATGCGCCAAGATCTTAAGCAGAATCAATCCAAAGCGTATGGTTTTGGCGTTTGTGTCGCATTCTTTACCGCTATACCTATATTAAACTTGTTCGTTATGCCAATTGCAGTATGCGGCGCGACGGTGATGTGGGTAGAAGAGTTTAAAGATAAGCACTAAAAATTATGACGATAATTCGAACGTTCATTAATATGTTATAACTTTTGGGTCTTTTTGGTTTTTTTAATAGGGCTTATTATTCTTAACAACAACACAACATATGAAATCGCGTGTAGAAAAGGACAACTATAAATGAGCAAAATTTTTGAAGATAACTCTCTAACAATTGGTAACACTCCTCTTGTTCGTCTTAACAGAGTAAGTGGTGGCAATGTTTTAGCCAAAATAGAGTCTCGCAATCCAAGCTTTAGTGTTAAAGACCGAATCGGTGCAAACATGATTTGGGAAGCAGAACAGTCTGGCAAATTGAAAGCGGGAGTGGAACTTGTCGAACCAACAAGTGGTAACACAGGTATTGCTCTAGCATTTGTTGCTGCAGCACGCGGATATAAAATAACCTTAACAATGCCAGAATCAATGAGCCTTGAGCGTCGTAAGCTTCTAAGAGCACTCGGTGCAAAACTAGAGTTAACTGAAGCAGCCAAAGGTATGAAAGGCGCGATAGCCAAAGCAGAAGAAATTGTTGCAAGCGACCCTGCAAAGTACCTTCTCCTTCAACAATTCAATAATCCAGCAAACCCAGCCGTTCACGAACAGACGACTGGACCTGAACTTTGGGACGCCACTGACGGTGAAATAGATGTATTTGTAGCTGGCGTTGGGACGGGCGGTACCATCACCGGCACCGCACGCTACTTCAAAGGCAAAGACAAGGCGGTTACTTCGATTGCTGTTGAACCTGCAGAATCTCCAGTGATTGCCCAAGCGTTAGCCGGTGATGATATCCAACCTTCCCCACATAAGATTCAGGGTATCGGTGCGGGTTTTATCCCTGAAAACCTAGATCTGTCGTTGATTGACCGCGTTGAGTCCGTCACATCTGATGAAGCGATTGAAATGGCTCGCCGATTGATGGAAGAAGAAGGCATTCTTGCTGGTATTTCATCGGGTGCAGCCGTTGTAGCAGCGAACCGCATTGCCGCATTACCTGAATTCAAAGGTAAGACGATTGTGACCGTATTACCGAGTTCTGGTGAACGCTACCTTAGTACGGCTCTATTTTCCGGATTGTTTACAGAAAAAGAAAACGCGCAGTAAATTTGTAATAAAAGTGTGCTTAAATCAAATTTTGCGTTAAAAAAGCCCCTTTATGGGGCTTTTTTGTTGATCCCTGTAAATCGTTTGGTACTATCGGGATATGTTTTATTTTGAAGCTAGAAATAAAACAATATAGATAGAAAATTAAGAGATAAGGTACATTTTAAATACAAATATCTTATTTTACTGGTAAATGGTTTTAAATATGTCTTATTTTTACTCTGTATTTATGAGCAAGACATATCGTTAAGTCAAACTAGTACTTAAACAATAAATAAATAAATCGATTGGGGTAATATCACATGTATCAAAAACAAGTAGAAATCACTGCGGAAAACGGTCTTCACACTCGTCCAGCGGCTCAGTTTGTTAAAGAAGCTAAATCATTCGACGCAGATATCACTGTGACTTCTAACGGTAAAAGCGCTAGCGCAAAAAGCTTATTCAAGCTTCAAACTCTAGGCCTAGTTAAAGGTACTGTTGTTACTCTATCTGCTGAAGGCCCACAAGCTCAAGCTGCTGTAGACCACCTAGTAGCACTTATGGATACACTTGAGTAACAGCCAAGCACTCCAAAACACAAGGCCATTTTGTTAAAAGCAAAATGGCTTTGTTGGACTTAGCGGCAAAACTCTACTACATATACTTAGTTAACCACTCTACTCTCTTTTACAGTTGACCAAATTAAGGTAAGGCTATGATTTCCGGCATTCTAGCATCTCCTGGTATTGCTTTTGGTAAAGCACTACTTCTTCAAGAAGATGAAATTGTTCTAAATACTCACTCAATTTCTGACGACCAAGTTGAAGCTGAAGTTAAACGCTTCTACGAAGCACGTGATAAGTCCGCGCATCAACTTGATATTGTCAAACAAAAAGCTCTAGAAACATTTGGCGAAGAAAAAGAAGCCATTTTCGAAGGCCACATCATGTTGCTTGAAGACGAAGAGTTAGAGGCAGAAATTTTAACACTCGTAAAACATGACAAGATGCATGTAGATAATGCAATCTATACGGTTATTGAAGAGCAAGCGGTAGCACTAGAATCTTTAGATGATGAGTACCTAAAAGAACGCGCCACAGATATCCGTGATATCGGTTCACGTTTTGTAAAAAATGCACTTGGCATTAACCTCGTCTCTCTTAGCAATATCGACGAAGAAGTCATTCTTGTCGCTTACGACCTAACGCCTTCTGAAACTGCACAAATCAACCTAGACTACGTATTGGGTTTTGCATGTGACATCGGTGGTCGTACATCACACACCTCCATTATGGCTCGCTCTTTAGAGCTTCCTGCTATTGTTGGTACAAACAATATCACGGCTCAAGTTAAGAACGGTGACATGTTGATTCTAGATGCAATCAACAACAACATTATCGTTAACCCGTCTGAAGCAGAGCTTACTGAAGCTCGACGTATCCGTGATACTTTCATCGCAGAAAAAGAAGAACTAGCAAAACTAAAAGATCTTACTGCTATTACTACCGATGGCCACAGAGTTGAAGTATGCGGTAACATCGGCACGGTTAAAGATTGTGATGGTATTCTTCGCAACGGTGGTGAAGGTGTGGGTCTGTACCGTACTGAATTCCTGTTTATGGACCGTACTTCTCTACCTACAGAAGAAGAACAATACCAAGCCTATAAAGAAGTTGCTGAGGCAATGGAAGGCGAAGCCGTTATTATCCGTACTATGGATATTGGTGGCGACAAAGACCTTCCTTATTTAGACCTACCCCAAGAAATGAACCCATTCCTTGGTTGGCGTGCCATTCGAATCAGCTTAGATCGTCGTGAAATTCTTCGTGACCAACTTCGCGGTATTCTACGCGCCTCCGCGCACGGCAAACTTCGTATCATGTTCCCAATGATCATTTCTGTTGAAGAGATTCGTGAGCTTAAACAAGCAATTGAAGAGTATAAAGCCGAACTTCGTGCTGAAGACTTAGCATTTGACGAAGAAGTTGAGATCGGTGTTATGGTCGAAACTCCAGCAGCAGCGGCAATTGCACACCATTTAGCGAAAGAAGTTTCTTTCTTTAGTATTGGTACTAACGACTTAACCCAGTATACTCTAGCTGTAGACCGTGGTAATGAACTGATTTCTCACCTATACAATCCACTATCACCTGCTGTATTAACTGTTATCAAGCAAGTGATTGATGCCTCTCACAAAGAAGGTAAGTGGACTGGTATGTGTGGTGAGTTGGCTGGTGATGAACGCGCAACTCTACTTCTTCTGGGTATGGGCCTAGACGAATTTAGTATGAGTGGTATTTCAATTCCTAGCGTTAAGAAAATAATCCGTGGTGCGGATTACGCAGAAGTAAAAGCTATGGCTGATGAAGCTTTAGAAATGGCGACTGCGGCAGAAATTGAAGCTCATGTTGAAAAATTTATCGCAGAAAAATCCATCTGCTAATATAATCCAATAGAATAGAATAAAATTAAACGTTTAGGAGCACGACATGGGTCTGTTTGACAAGCTTAAAAAGCTAGTATCTGATGATAGCGCTGATGCGGGGGCAATCGAAATCATCGCACCAATATCTGGTGAAATTGTTAACATCGAAGATGTGCCAGATGTTGTTTTTGCAGAAAAAATTGTTGGCGATGGCATCGCGATCAAACCTTCTGGTGACAAGATGGTAGCTCCAGTAAACGGAACTATTGGTAAAATCTTTGAAACAAACCACGCTTTCTCTATTGAGTCGGATGACGGTGTTGAGTTGTTTGTTCACTTCGGTATTGATACTGTTGAGCTGAAAGGTCAAGGTTTTACGCGTATCGCTGAAGAAGGTCAATCAGTGAAAGTAGGCGACACAGTAATTGAATTTGATCTTGCCTTCCTAGAAGAAAATGCAAAATCAACTTTAACGCCAGTGGTTATATCTAACATGGACGAAATCAAAGAGTTAAATAAACTTTCTGGTTCTGTTGTAGTTGGTGAGAACCCAGTTCTACGTGTAACGAAGTAATTCATTCGATTAGCGCTTAGTAACGAAATAGAAACCGTTGATGTTTACATCAGCGGTTTTTTTATATCTATTAAAGCTAGAGCGGCACAAACTTTGCCCTTTCTCATTCCTCACGTTGTTCGATTCTCGGTTTAAAACATCTGAATGCGGTTGGAAGTCGCTTCCTTAAAACAAAAAAACCCAGCCATATAGACTGGGTTCGAAGAGGTGACAACGGATGTTGCTGTCAAAATTAACCGAGTAGGCTAAGTGCTGTATTCGGTGCTTGCTTCGCTTGAGCAAGTATAGACGTTGACGCCTGTTGCAAAATTTGAGACTTAGTCATCGCAGTGGTTTCTTTCGCGAAGTCCGTGTCCTTGATTCGGCTGTTAGACGCGTTAACATTCTCGTTAATGTTGTCTAGGTTATTGATTGCGTGGTCGAAACGGTTTTGGAATGCACCAAGCTCACTTCGATGGCTGTCCACATACTTCATCGCAGCATCAACAACGGCGACCGCTTCTTGCGCTCCACCGACAGAAGTTACGTCAAGAGTATCAACTGTTACCGCTGTTGCTGGGCCCATACCAAGCTCACCCGCTAAGGTTCCACTGAATGACACTGCGCCTTCAACATTGTTGTTACCAGCAAAAACTTGTAGACGACCTTCTTCATCAACAGAAGCGCTCACGGCATCTTGCTGACCATTGATGTACGTGGCTAGTTCTTCAATATCATCGCCAGCTTTCGCATTAACAGTAAATTCTTGTACATCGCCAGATTTGTTCGTCAAGCCTATAACCATCGTTGCATCTTTAGATACAGCCCAGTCTTTACCTTGACCATTCTCTGCTTTGTAGGCGCTACCGCCCATCATCGCATTGTCTGAACGCATGTCTTTTAGGCTAAGCATGACCGCTTCACCATTATCCGAACCGATTTGGAAAGATTTCGTTCCGTGCGTGCCGTTAAGCAGTTTGTTACCACCAAATGATGTGGTTTCCGCTATTCGGTTTAATTCGTCGTTCAGTGCCGTTACTTCTTCTTGAATCGCAACACGCTCTTGTTTTGAGTTAGAGCCGTTGGCAGATTGAAGTGACAAGTCACGAACACGTTGAAGGATGTTCGATGTTTCTTTCATCGCGCCTTCAGCGGTTTGGGCAATCGAAATACCGTCGTTTGCATTTCGTACTGCTACGTCTAAGCCACGGCTTTGTGCATTCAAACGATTCGAGATTTGTAGACCCGCTGCATCGTCTTTTGCGTTGTTAATTTTAAAGCCAGAAGATAGGCGTTCCATTGAGCTGTTTAGGTCGCTCGCGGCGCCAGACAAGTGACGTTGTGCTGTCATTGCGGCTACGTTTGTATTTACATTTACTGCCATGGTGATTCTCCAATTGATTTTCCGTTAAAGCGGTTTCCGACGTCTCGGAAAACCAAGTAGTTCTCTCAAAGTTACTTTTTATAACGGCTTATATTGGGAATTCTTTAGAAAAAATTTTAGCAAAATCAGAAAAAAATGCTTTTCAAGAGGAAAACGTGAAGAGAGTAATAAAATAGGCGTTTTTTTAAAGTAAAGATTAAAGTTCTTGAATTTACGGCCGAGAGCCGTCATTGAATTTAGCCCAGCAGGGTTAATGCTAAATTAGGCGTTTGTTTCGCCTGTGCTAGAACAGTCGTGCTCACCTGCTGAAGTATTTGCTGTTTTATCATCTGTGTGGTTTCTTTAGCAAAGTCGGTGTCTTTGATTCGGCTCTTAGAACTGGCTATATTCTCGTGAATATTATCGAGATTATTTATCGCATGGCTAAATCTATTTTGATAAGCACCAAGCTCTGAACGATGGCTATCAACAAACTTCATCGCGCTATCTATAACGGCAACGGCTCTTTGAGAGCCTCCCACAGTGGTAAGGTCTAAATCATGCACAGTTTCGATAATTGGACCAGACATATCAAGTTCATTGGCAAGATTACCTCCAAAACTTATTTTACCGCCTGCTTTATCACCTGCTATATATACCTGTAACTGCCCATCGTCATTCACTGACGCCGATACCGTATCTGTCTGTCCATTAATATAAGTGGCTAGCTCCTCAATATCGTCGCCATGCTTCGCTTTTATATGAATCATTTCATTTTGACCATGATTATTGGTGAATTGCATAACCAAATGATTCTGGCTGGGCTTAACTTGCCACTCTTTATCAGCCAATCCGTTAGCAATGTAGCTAAATCCACCCATATTCTTCGTATCAGAACGCATGTTTTCTAAATTTACTTGAACAGCTTCCCCTGACGATGCACCTATTTGAAAGGACGCACTCGCAAAATTACCATTCAGTAATTTATTACCACCAAAGGATGTCGTTTCAGCAATACGATTGAGTTCATCATCTAGCGCCAACATCTCTTCTTGAATTGCAATTCGCTCAGACTTACTATTCGAACCATTCGATGACTGAAGAGAAAGATCTCGCATTCGTTGGAGAATGTTAGTGGTCTCTTTCATGGCGCCTTCTGCTGTCTGCATAATAGAAATGCCATCATTTGCATTACGAACGGCAACATCTAAACCACGCATCTGAGAATTGAGGCGATTGGAGATTTGTAGGCCTGCGGCATCATCTTTGGCGCTATTAATACGGTTTCCTGAAGACAAGCGTTCTAAAGACTGATTCAACATATTCGTTGACAGACTTAGATTTCGTTGTGCAATCAATGCAGAAACATTGGTATTAACAGTAACAGCCATAACGCCTTCTTAAATAGGGAACTCAGGCTATTATCGGCGCTTCAACGAAAAACTTTAGAAAATAGAGAGCCTAGAATAGGCTCTCTTTATGGGCAGAATACAAGGTCGATTAGACCTCTAATATTTGTAACATTTCACTTGATGGCGCAAAGAAATAAGCACCCGTTACTGCTTGAGTAAAGCGCAACATTTGGTCACTTTTTCCATCACTAACACCATACATACTCTCTAACATAACTTTGATGTTATGTAGGGTGTTACAGTAAGAGAGGAATAATAAACCATGGTCGCCCGTAACCGAGCCGTAAGGCAAACTGTGTCGGACAATTTTCAGCCCCTGCCCTTCTTCTTTTATGTCTACGCGTCCAACATGCGAAGCTGCAGGAACATCATCAAGCTCAATGGAGTCTGGCTTGGTGCGTCCAATGATCTTTTCTTGTGCTGTTACCGATAATCTATTCCATGCTGGCAAATTATGAATAAACCGTTGAGCCATAACGTAACTGCCACCGGAGAATATACCATCAGAAATAATGGCAACGTCTCTTCTTTCGTCACCAACTGGGTTTTCTGTTCCGTCTATGAAATCCGTCATATCTCTGGCATCCATAAAACGATAACCATAAGTTTCATCCACAATGTCCACATACTCTGAAATTTCTGTCATTAATTTCCGAAGCAGATAAAAGTGCAAATCATGACGATTAGAATGACAATGAATGAGCACATCAACATCCGTTGCTGGTGCAACAATCGTCCCTTCACCAAGAGGAGTGAAATCGATTAACTCATCAGGGACAGGTTGATTAGTTTGGCTCCAAAACGATTTGCTAAACGCAATGCAAGAAGTCAAATCGGCATTCACTTGGCTTCTATTCAATTCTTCCACCAATGCCGGTATCAATTTTAACTGCTGCACTACTTTTTTTGGCTGTGATTTAACCTTAATTTGGACATAAAGTGCGAATGGTCCCGCCCCAGGAACGATAGCAGTTTGATATTTTGCCATAACGTGTCTCCAAAAAATTCATCTAACGAGTTAATTTATATTATATATAATTGAATGTACTGAATTAACACTATCAGTACATTCAATTAGCTTAATAACGGTGACCGAAAACAATCTTTTACCCTTTTACTTCTCGAAATATAAATCATCAACCAAATGAGGCCTAACAGCGTAACTGCATTCGCCCAACCAAATTGAATATTATCAAGATAGATTTGATAGATAACGAGCCCCATCTGGGTCAATATCGTTAGTATCGTTGTGATCTTTCCATATGAAACCACTCTACAAATTTTTTTTCTATCCGGTTTACGAAGACCAAGCAGCCAAATTAGGACCAACACAGGAAACCCCATAATCAAGCCAAGATATAACGCGGCATGTACGGGGTATATGATTTCTAGAAGCTTCGCTCCCATATCCCTACTCGCTCCCGCAACGATAAAGATGATCCAAGCCTTTGCTAAGAATAACCAGCCTACCCACAGTAATTTGGGCGCTTTTAAGAATCCATCACTGTCATACTCTTCTATTGAATAACGCACTTATCACTAACTAGATCAATTTATTTATCTAAGAGGATATATCATATAATCTATGTAGGTTACTCATTTTTCTGTAAGAACCTCTATGACAGTCCATAAAAACCAGATCTCACCTGAATCACAAGCGGAAGCAATGAAAATAGCCAAAGCAACACAAAAGCCAGGGCAAACTAAAGACCAAACAAAATTAATTGCTCAGGGTATAGAAAAGGGCATAGCTCTATATAAAAAACAGCAAAAAGAGAAAAGTCGACAAGCCGATCGAGCACGGAAAAAGCATCAAAAAGAGAAACAAACTACATCCAATGATCAAAACGATACTCAGACGGGACAAATCGAGCCCGTACCCTCAAAAAAAAGCAGCCAATTAATACCATGGCTACTACTATTAGTAAGCTGGATTGTATTTATTGCTTATCTGTCTCTAGGTTAGGATTGTCATGATAAAATGGTTCTCTTTTTTTTGTGTCAGCTTCTTGGTCGGGTGTAGCATACCTAGCAAGGTTTTGCTCTCTGAAGCTTCTCAAGTACATATTCGTACGGATAGCGTTTACCGATTTCAGTATTGTGAATGGAGAGGCGAAGTAACCGGCAATGAAGGCCATTGGTATAGCTACCTGTTCTTTGCTAACGACACCATGATTCGAGGGGCGTTAAACGAGATGAAAAACCATGCCCATGAGATAGGTGCAAATACTGTCTTTTTACTCAGTCCGATTGATTTTGCAACATCAGTCACATTCGTTGGCACCGCTTATCTGTGCAATTACCCCGATGGTGACTTGTCTCTTCCGATTAACATCATAAATAACGACCTTAATTAAACAAAAAGCGCCTACATCTATTGTAAGGCGCTTCTTTCATGAGAAAAGTAATCTATTATAATTTTGAGTTCAACGAAAACCGAGTGTAGATGCTATTTCGACTTTGCGTTCCAGAACCCATTGGCTATCAAAAGGCCCCCAATCAGATAGCTGATAGTACCCATCATTATGTCTTCGGCCATCTTGAACAAACATAAGTTCAATCCCTATGCCCGGCAATGCTTTCAGCACATCTTGAATAGTCCTACGCGGCCACCCAGTTTTTTCGATCAATTTAGGCACATTCGGCCTATCTAAATTTTCTACTAAAAGCGCCAAATACAGCCTTCTCGCAAAAACAGGACTCAACTCCATCGATATCTCCATTACTACTTTGTCTAGAGGACTATTGATTTCAATAAATAAAATTGACAACGTGTGCCATTATTTCTTTTTCCCTATGATTGTTTTTGCGTTTGATCAATAAGTGCACATTCTTAATTCCATTTAGGGAAATATGTGCAATAGATTACATTTAATTGTTATTTTATCTGATCGGAAGGTTCTGACAGGGTTTACGTTAAAGCGATAATAAAGGGAATAAAAGGTCAGAACGAAAAACTTCTGACCTTTATTTATAACCGCCAATCGACTATACGACGGACCAATATAATAATTACTGAAGCTTGAAGCGTCCGACAATACTTGTCAGTTGACTATTTGCCGTCGCGAGAGCCGAGGCTTCATTGTCAGCATCGACTCCACTCGCGGAAATAAGCTGAACCATTTCCTGAATCTTCGCCATATTACGAGTAATCTCTTCAGCAACTGAATTCTGCTGCTCTGCAGCTGTGGCAATCTGCAAGTTTAGATTATTGATCCCTCCAACTGAATCACTGATTTTGTCAAGATCAGTGACAACCAGAGATGTCTGAGTGGAAGCCTCTTCACAGCTGGATTTCGTGCTGATCATGGTACTAATCACCTTTTCTGAGCTACTGGTTAATCGATTGATGGTACCTTGAATTTCAGAAGTACTTTGTTGAGTGCGAGATGCCAATGCGCGAACTTCATCTGCTACAACGGCAAATCCACGTCCTTGCTCTCCTGCTCGTGCCGCTTCAATCGCCGCGTTTAGCGCAAGTAGATTGGTCTGATCCGCGATATCACCAATGACCTTAAGCACATCAGCAATTTCAGAAATCTCATTACCCATTTGATTAATATGGCCAGAGGCTTCCTCAACTCGCTCAACCAGCTCACTTACTGTCTGAGTTGCTCCGGTCACTACCCGTTTTGACTCTTCCGCTTGGGTATTTGTTTTACCTGTAAATTCAACTGCATCAGCGGTATTTTTAGCGACATCATTTGATGTAGCACTCATTTCATCCAGAGCGACAACCACTTGATCCGTTTCACTTTTATGCTGACCTAATACAGAGGCATTGTTTTTTGTTAGTTCCTGCAAACCGGAAATGCTACCGCTAATGTGGGTCGACGCCTGCGAAATATCCAGCATCATGTTCTGTAAGTTTTCCACAAAGATATTGATATGTTCTGATATTTGACCAAGGTCATCAGATCTCGTTATTGGTAGGCGTTTGGTAAGATCACCATTTCCACTGGAAAGATCCTGCACGGTCTTCTTTAGCGCCAATACTGGCTTGTAGGCTTGAGCAAGCACCAGTGAAAGTAGTATCGCGGAAACAATAACAAGTATTGTTGTAGTGATAACGGAAGAAGTTAATGATTCATCCAGAACCTTGTAGACAACCGATTTATCCAATCCTACCAATATGTGCCATTTAGTATCATCCGTTAACTGAATGGTCTGGAAAAATGCGACTTTGTCCGCACCAAGCAGTGAGAATTCAAACACGCCGTTATCTTTAGTCAGCATCGCGTTTTCAACCCCAACCAATTCAGCAAAATCTGAAAGGCGCGATTGACCAGGAACATCAACTTCGCCCGTCGATGCGATAGTCAATCCAGTATTGTCATATAACGCCGCAATGGCACCATTGAACACAGATTTTTCAATAATCCTCGTCAGTGCGGTCAACTCTACATCCGCAAGAAGTACGCCATCAAGTTTACTATTTGAGTAAAAAGGAGTGGCAATACTGACCATTAGCGTACCCGTTGATTTTCCTGTATAGATATCCGTTATGATGGTTTTGCGGCTATTTTTTGCAGCGGTATACCAGCCTCTTACTCTCGGGTCGTATTTACTTGCGTCGTACCGACCTTTATTACTATTCAAGGCACTACCGTCTTCATAGCCCACAACAATAGCCGTAGCATTTGACAGTTTATCTATGTTAGTTAACAGCGACATCACTTCATCATCGCCTTTCAAACCAATAAATAGATTAGCTGCAACCTCAATATCTTGCTTTATACCTCTAATAAAATCTGATGTTTGCTCTGCACCGTGTTGAATACGTAACATCGAATAACTATCGGCGCCTTGTGTCGCGACAGTAGCCAGCCGGTTAAATGACACATAAGATAAAATACCCATCGATAAAATCAGGAAAGTGATTGCCGCAGTAATAATGCGACCTTTAAAATTGAGAATATTATTCATAGACAACTCTTTGTGTAATAGACGTTAATTTATTGTTAATTATAATTTATTTCTTCAATCGTAAGACTAATACAATCCCGATTTCTTGGGAACACTGAACCGTATAAAAAACGGTTTAATGTTGATATGTGGGGGTTTATACATATTCAATCGCTCTCTTATCAATACATATTCCATCTCTATCTTGATGGTAGACCTACTCGTATTTCCAGAAGTTTACTGCCTATATGAAGAAATGTGCCATCGATTAGATTTCGTTGTTATTTTGTCTGACAGGCAGGTTCCTGATAGGATTCACCTTAAAGCGACAATAAAGGAATAGAGATGACTATTACCATGTACGGTATTCCAAACTGCGACACCATAAAGAAAGCAAAAAAATGGTTACAAGAGGCAGATATCAGTTTTGATTTTCACGATTACCGTAAAAACGGGGTAGATAATAACCTCGTCGAGAGTTTTTGCCATCAACTAGGCTGGGAACAAGTACTGAATAAAAGAGGGACAACTTATCGTCAATTGACTCAAGAGCAAAAAGAGAGCGTAGATCAACAATCTGTCGTTCCATTATTGGTAGAACATCCAGCGATGATTAAGCGACCTATACTTAACGTAGACGGTCAGTTTCATATTGGCTTTAAGGCCCCTCAATATTCAGATATTTTCAAGTAAAAGGATTTTTCTAACATGAATGACAGCCCAGTATTGGCTTTAGCTAAAGATTTGATCAGTCGACAATCCGTCACACCTGAAGATGCCGGATGCCAAGTAGTCATGATAGACAGACTGAAAGCATTGGGGTTCAACATTGAGGTAATGGTATTTAACGATACCACCAACTTTTGGGCTCGTCGCGGTACTGAAGCACCTTTATTCGCCTTTGCTGGGCATACAGACGTTGTGCCGTCTGGTCCTTTAGAGCAGTGGCATACCCCACCTTTTGAACCGACTATAATCGATGACCATTTGCATGGTCGTGGTGCTGCGGATATGAAAGGCTCTCTGGCTTGTATGATTGTCGCTGTGGAGCGCTTTATTGCTCAACACCCCGATCATAAGGGGTCGATAGGTTTTCTCATCACATCGGATGAAGAAGGGCCATTCATTAACGGCACGGTCAAAGTGATTGAAACACTGATGGCTCGCAATGAAAATATTGATATGTGTATTGTAGGTGAACCTTCAAGCACTCATTTCACGGGTGATATTATCAAAAATGGTCGTCGAGGTTCAATCACCGGTGACATTAAGATTAAGGGTATTCAAGGCCATGTTGCCTACCCTCATTTGGCAAATAACCCCATACACCAAGCGCTACCAGCACTATCCGAGTTAGTAACAACAAAATGGGATGACGGCAATGCTTACTTCCCACCCACTAGCTTTCAAATCCCAAACCTGCACGCAGGAACGGGGGCATCAAATGTGATCCCTGGAGAATTTAACGTACAGTTTAATATGCGCTTTAGTACTGAGCTAAATAACGATGAGATAAAACGTCGAATTCACTCTACACTTGATTCATATGGGTTAGATTATGATGTAGATTGGACACTTAATGGTGATCCATTTTTGACCGACCATGGCGCGTTGTTAGAAGCCGTTGTTGAAGCCGTTGAAGAAATCAATCATACCAAACCACAACTCCTCACCACAGGAGGAACGTCAGATGGTCGTTTTATCGCTCGTATGAATTGTCAGGTAATCGAGCTTGGACCCGTAAATGCTACCATTCACAAAGTAAATGAATGCGTCAACATCGCTGATCTAGAAAAACTGACAGACATGTATGAGAAAACGCTTCAAAAGCTGTTAGCTCTATGACACTAGATATGAGTAGCCTGAGGACGGCAACACGCCTCTGCGACGAAGTGATCGAATGAATAAACAGCAATTAACAGGGTTAACAGAATCTCACTTAAAGGTTATTCAGACTGAATATCAATCTATCAAGGTCAACTATTTGATAGAACAAGATATACAGCGTCTTGTTATTGCTGCCAGTAAGGCTGGGTTCCAACTAGAGGTAGCAAGTGGGTTTCGAGATTTCCAACGACAAAAGTCAATCTGGAACAGAAAGTGTTCGGGTCAAACCGTCATTTTAGACGATCAAAGCCAACCCATTGTTTTTAGCTCTCTCACGGAACAACAGCGTCTCTTTGCTATCTTGCGATGGTCAGCCTTACCGGGCGCGAGTCGGCACCATTGGGGCACTGATCTTGACGTTTATGCTAAAAACCTATTGCCTCATGACAGTAGGTTACAATTGGAACCGTGGGAATATTTAGAGGGCCATCAGGCACCTTTTTATAAGTGGCTGTGTGAACACCTTTCGCTCTTTGGCTTTTTCTTTCCGTACAAAAGAGATCTCGGAGGTGTTGCCGCAGAACCTTGGCATATAAGCCATCGGGAAAGCAGCGAATCATGTTTAACTGAATTGTCAGCCTCATTAATATTAGACACACTAGCAATTGAAGGGGTGTCGGATTTACAAACCATTACAGCCAATTTTGATGCTATCTACTCACAATACATCACCAATATTTGCAAGGATTAATAACATGATTGATTTTCTTTTAAACCCTTGGGTGATCAGCATTATTATACTCAGTGTCGTAGTGGGTAACATTGCGGCACTTAAGTACACCGCCAACATGAAGTTTGGCCAACCAGACAAGAAAAAAAGTGATTTAGACAAACTAAACCAACTCGACAAAGAACGTCAAAAGCAAACAAAAAAGGACACAAAATAGTGTCCTTTTTATTATTTAGTTTTAACGCTACTCTTGTTTTGCGATCACAGCAGCAAGGGTAGGAACAATCGACTCTAGTACTTCGGCAGTAACAGGTTTACCCGCACTATCGGTAACGTTAATCGAGGTTCGGTTCCCCATATCCCCCAAAAGGAAGGTATACGTTTTGCTTTCTAGACTAAGCGGCTTAGTACCGATAGAAGTCCAGAACTCATCATCTGGTTCAGAGTACTTGGCTTTGACCAAACCTTCTGACTGATTACGTTCTTCAAGCTGAAAACCAACCTCAGGTAGTACGCTGACTACACGCTGCCAAAAAACATTGTATGGCGCACGTGCAATAATAACAGGCAAGCCACTTCTATCCTTGCCCATGCTTATCGGAATTTGCTTAACAAGTTGAAGCGCTTTTCGGTTTGCTTCTGCTCTCAATTTTTGATCGTAGGTCGAGGTAATAACATTCGTCATGAATGTATTGTACCTTTCTTTATTGGTACGACTTACTTCTTCAGCAACACCATTCTCTCGCCAATCAATGAGGCTAACACGGAACCCATAGCGACTATTCGCGTTAAATTGTTCAAATAGATAGCGAGCCTCTATCAGCTTCTCTTCATCTTCTGAACGCCATGAAATCCAATCCGTTTCGAGGTGTTTTTCGTTATTAACCCTAAGTTTAATATCTCTCTCGACAATCATCTCTTGAACCGTTGTCCATACGCTGTTCATTTCATCCTCTCGGATAAGCCACATCGTTACAACGCCGTCTTTGAGCTCAGAGCGAGCACCAGGTATGAGTTCCAATATCTGTTGAGGGGGACGGATATCGACACTACGGCCAATATTTCCATCAAAGTCTCCCGTAGGAATCTCATAATTGGGATAAAACTCGCCTTTCGCTCCTTCTTGAACTGTCCAACCTTCAAAAGGAACGGTTTCAAGATATCCGAAATCATCTTTAGCTTGGCGTCTTTGTTCTGGACTACCTGAACACGCACTTAAAACAAGAACAGCCAGTGAACCAATCACTAGCTGATGAGAAAACTTCATTAGCACTCCTAATAAAATTCGAGATAAAAATGAATCCATCTCGAATTTATTTTCTAACTTATAATATTCCAGCTTCGATTAACGCTTGCTTCACAACAGGCTGTGCTTCTTCAGAAAGCACCGTAAGCGGCAAACGCATACTGCCATCATCAATAAGGCCCATCTGATGAACAGCCCACTTAACTGGGATTGGATTTGCTTCAACAAATAAATTTTTATGTAGTGATGTCAAACGTTTATCAATCTCAGCGGCTTCTTCGTACTTGCCTTCTTTCATGAGATTGAACAGCTCTGCCATCGGTTTCGCCGCGACATTGTTGCTAACTGAAATAACACCTTGACCACCTAATCGGACAAATTCTACTCCGGTAGCATCATCACCACTTAGTAAGACGAAATCTTCGCCACAAAGTTCACGGTGAATGGCAACTCTTTCTAAATCACCGGTTGCATCTTTAAGCGCAACGATGTTTTCAAGCTTCGACAAGCGAGCGACCGTTTCTGGCAACAAGTCTACCGCAGTACGTCCTGGTACATTATAAAGAATGACTGGCACTTCACTTACATCATTCACCGCTTTGAAATGTTGATATAAACCTTCTTGCGTTGGCTTGTTGTAATAGGGCGTAACACTGAGGACACCAACAATACCAGAATCATTTAGTAAACGACTAAACGTTACGGCTTCGTGAGTCGCATTCGCCCCTGTACCGGCTATTACAGGGATACGGCCATCAGCACATTCAACTATTTTATTCACCACCTTAACATGCTCTTCAATAGTTAACGTAGCTGATTCACCAGAGGTACCAACGGCTACAATACCATCGGTGCCTGACTCCACATGGAAATCAACCAATTTTTTTAGGCCGTCGTAGTCAACTTCACCATCACTTTTAAATGGGGTAACTAACGCAACAATACTTCCTGAAAACATGTCTATCTCCCTTTAATTTCACTACTTGCATAATAATGCATGAAACTCAGGTAACACAAGGGATTAAAGTGTGATGTTTTACACTAAACGGTGGAATAACTGCACATTTATCCATTAATCTAACAACCTGTCGAAAACTCGTTTGTTATTTATCCAAATACCAACTGTGCTAGTATTTATAAATAACACATTTAAAAATTAGATATTATGTCTCAACATCTAGTAATTACAGCTGTAGGAACAGACCGCCCAGGTATATGCAACCAAGTTGTTCATCTTGTTACCCGCTCAGGATGTAACATAGTAGATAGCAGAATCGCACTATTTGGCAGTGAGTTCACTTTGTTAATGTTGGTTTCAGGAAATGCCAACCATATTACTCGCGTGGAGACCACTCTCCCCGTTCTTGGTCAAGAACACGGGCTCATCACCATGATGAAGCGAACCTCTCCTCATCAAGACCTTTCTCGCTGCTATACTATTGAGGTTTTTATTGAATCAGATGATAAGAAAGGATTAACCGAACAATTTACCCAATTTTTTGCCGATCGGAATATTGGCTTAGCATCGCTGAGTGCCCAAACTATTGATAAACATAAATTAAGCAGTGACAACAATTTATTCCAAATCGCGATGAGTGCCACGGTTGAGGCAGAATATAATTTGATGCAATTACAAGAAGAATTCAATCAACTTTGTGCAACATTAACGGTGCAAGGTTCTCTAAATTTTATAAAAAACAGCCAATAAAAGGAAGTCTGTAATGGATACATTAACGGCAGGGACGCGTGCGCCTAATGTCACTTTGCTCGACCAAGATGGGAAAGAGACCTCTATATCCGATTTTACAGGACAGAAAGTACTGTTCTATTTTTATCCAAAAGCGATGACTCCTGGATGTACAGTCCAAGCTCAAGGACTTAGAGACATAAAGAAACAGTTAGATGATCACAACGTGGTTGTCCTAGGTGTAAGTATCGACCCGGTAATACGCCTAGGCAAATTTATCGAAAGAGATAAGCTTAACTTCACGCTTCTTTCAGATGAAGACCATGCAGCAGCAGACCAGTTTGGTGTATGGGGAGAGAAGAAGTTTATGGGCAGGATTTATGACGGCCTTCATCGGATATCATTTTTAATTGACGAAGACGGTGTCATTGAGCAGGTATTCAATAAATTTAAAACCAAAACCCATCATGAAGTCATTCTAGATTACTTGAATAAATAGTACCGTTAATATAACCGTCATTCCCGTTAAAGCAGGAATGACGGAATTTTTATTCTTCAATCGTTAATGCACCAGAGGTTTCCTGATTCTTAATCGCATTCCATACCGCTTTCACCAACGTGGCAAGAGGAATAGCAAAGAATACGCCCCAGAACCCCCACATTCCACCAAAAACAAGTACTGCACCTATAATCGCAACGGGGTGTAGATTGACCGCTTCTGAAAATAATACTGGCACCAGCACATTTCCATCTAGCGCCTGAATAATACCGTAAGCGGCAAGTAACCAATAGAATTCTGGAGTTACGCCCCACTGGAACAGACCAACAATGGCAACAGGAACGGTCACCGCCGCCGCGCCAATGTAAGGAATGAGAACCGATAGGCCAACCGCAACACCAAGTAATGCTGAGTATCTTAGATCCAACAAAACAAAGGTTATGTAGCTAGCAGAGCCAACGATCAGTATCTCCACCACTTTACCGCGAATATAGTTCGCTATTTGTAGATTCATCTCTTGCCAAACCTTCGTGGCTAGACGGCGGTTCTGCGGTAACAAGCCACTCAAAATAGACAACATTTCTTCTTTGTCTTTGAGCAAGAAAAAAATCAATAACGGCACAAGAATCATATAAACAGCCAGCGCCGCCAAGTTAATCAACGATGCCAAAGAACCTTTTACTACTGTTTCACCTAACCCCAACACCTGGGTTTTGGTGTTCTCAAAGATAGACTCAACAATTTGAAGGTTAGCAAGTTCTGGGTATTGCTCTGGTATAGTATTCAAAAATTCTTGGAAGCCATTATACATAGTCGGTATGTCATTGATTAGATTACCAACCTGATTCCAAATGGTCGGTACTAACCCGAAAACGGCTAGAATCATAACCCCAACAAAAATAAGCAGTACCATCATAACGGAGATAACACGCGGAAGACCAAAACGAACCAATTGACTCGCTGGCCACTCTAACAAATACGCAAGCACTATTGCCACTAGCAAAGGGGCAAGTAAGTGCCCGAAGAAATAGATGGTAATAAATCCAACGAGTAGAATGGCGATTAAGCTCGCTGCATGTGGATCCGAAAAACGTCTTTTATACCAACGACTAACCATATCAAACATCTAGATAGCTTCTCTTATTATTTACTGTCAATACATAATGATCTTGTCTTTCTTCAACATGCACTACAATGTCGTGCTTTTCAAAGAAACGAACAATATCACTCATAGAACTCAAATCACGAATCAGAATAATAAATACTCTACCACCTGAATTGGCATACTCTCTTTTGGCTCTTAATAGCGCCATAGGACAACGCTCTTCACGTAAATTAAGAATATAGGGTTTCATTCTATTGTGTGATGCTTATTATAAAGAGAATATTGTAAAGGGTTTTGATAAAAAGGGCTTCTCTTTTCAACTTAACTTTTTATCTCATAAAAATAAATCTACAACTAACGCGCTTTATTTCGCTATATTTGCTAAAGCAAAGACGAACCAAGGCAATTTTTTGCTGTCTTAAGTCGAAACGATCTCGGAGTTCATATAATAAAAATGCTTAAAAAAACACGGTCCTTAATCGCTTTAGTAATGGCAACCACGCTGACTCTACCTGCTATTGCCAATAACAACGAATTACCTGATATTGGTACGGCAGCAGCTGGCACCCTCACTATTGATCAAGAATTGATCTACGGTGATGCCTATATGCGTATGCTTCGAGCCAGTCGCCCGATTATTAATGACCCAGTCCTAAACGAATATATTACCAACCTTGGCCATAAACTGGTTGCCAACTCTGAAGATGTCAAAACCCCATTTCGATTCTTTATGATTAGAGATCGCAACATTAACGCATTTGCATTTTTTGGTGGTTACGTCGCCTTACATTCCGGTCTATTTTTGCACGCAAGTAGCGAAAGTGAACTCGCCTCGGTAATGGCACACGAAATCGCCCATGTAACGCAACGCCATTTAGCGAGAAGCATGGAAGATCAAGCAAGGCGATCCCCGGCAACAATGGCCGCGTTAGTTGGTTCATTATTGCTTGCCATCGCCTCTCCTGAAGCCGGAATTGCTGCTTTGACCGCGACCACTGCTGGTAATATGCAGAGTCAAATTAACTACACTCGCAGTAACGAAAAAGAGGCAGACCGATTTGGGATTAGCACATTGGCCAAAGCCGGTTTTGATGTCTACGCAATGCCAACATTTTTTGGTCGCTTAGCAGATGAATATCGCTACGCGAGTACGCCTCCGCCAATGTTACTGACTCACCCATTACCACAGGATCGTATTACTGACTCAAGGGCAAGAGCACAAAAATACGCGCCTATGAAATTAGGGCCGTCAATAGAATATCATCTTGCTAAAGCAAGAATCGTCGCTAGATACGCCAACATTGAGTCAGCGGCTTCGCTTGATTGGTTTGAAAGAAGATTAAAGAAAAACAATCCAACACTAGAACCTACGTATAAATACGGGCAAGCGCTCGTTTATCTGGACAACAAACAGTTAGAAAAAGCCGAACCTATTTTGTCGGCTTTACTCAAAAAAGACGCTCTGAACGAATTCTATCTTGATGCATTATCTGATCTATATATCTATCAAGATAATCCAAAAAAATCGATTCAAATGCTTGAAAATGCCTTGAGTAAAAAACCGAATAACCCCGTATTGATGGTTAACTACGCTAATGCTCTAATTAAAAGCGACGAAAATCAGAAAGCCGTGAGCGTATTGCAAAAATACACCCATGAACTTCCCAATGATATGAATGGTTGGCAGCTCCTTGCCGATGCCTATGGTAAATTAGGAAAATCAGACGAAAACCTCGCGGCTCTTGGCGAAATTCTTGCCCTTCAAGGGAATTGGAATAAAGCATTGCAAAACTTCACTCAGGCGAGTCAATTAGCGAAACTTGGTAGCCTAGAGCAAGCAAGGTATGATGCGAGAGTCGACCAACTTATGGTTCAGCGCGATCGGTTTTTATCACTACAATAATTCTTAAAAAAAAGGAGAAACTCCATGACAGTCGTGATTTATCACAACCCTAGGTGTTCAAAAAGCAGACAAACCTTACAGCTTCTAGAAGAAAACGGTATTACACCTGAAATAGTAACGTATCTAGATAACAGTCCATCAATTGAAACCCTTAAGGCACTTTATTCACAGCTAGAACTGTCTAGTGTACGCGGTATGATGAGAACCAAAGAGGCGTTGTATAAAGAGCTCCATTTAGCCGATGACGGTTTATCCGATGACGAGCTATTTCAAGCAATGACAAAGAACCCAAAACTCATTGAGCGCCCTATTGTTGTTGCTAACGGCAAAGCAAGGCATGGTCGCCCACCAGAACAAGTCTTGGATATAGTTTAGAGAGCGAATAATGGAAGAAAATCCGGTTCTACCTAAAACCCAACAATACCGTTATCTCGCGCTATGTGGATACCTTTCACTATTATGCTGGGTAGCATTATGGCAGATATTTATTTCGCCACATCCTCATATTAACCCTTTCACGGCCGCTATTGGTTGGTGCATTCCACTATTATTTCCATTGAGAGGAATATTAACAGGTAAAGCCTATACCCACGCCTGGGCGAACTTTGTTTTGATGCTCTACTTCCTGCATTCACTTACTATACTATATGTTGACCAAGGTGAACGATGGATTGCAGCAGTAGAACTACTGTTAGTTTGCTGTGCCTTTACAGGAAACGTACTTTATGCAAGAAACAGAGGCAGAGAACTGGGACTGAAGTTACCAAGGCTGTCGGAAGTAGAAAAACAAGAAAAAGAGAGATTTGATAAATAGCCATTTAATCAAGTTAAGAAGGCTCTATCGGGTAATGCTGTTAACTTAAGACATCAAACTCCGTCATCCTCACGAAAGTAGGGATCTAAAACCACCCAGATTCCCGTTTTCACGGGAATGACGACGAATACTTTGTTCTTAAATGATCGGCATTGGCCCTATCGGGCCTTTTTTATTTGGAATGGACATACTCTGTTCAGTCGTGCGTGTGTTTATTTTATCCATTCAAAAAACAATGGTTTCACTTCCGCAATCTTAGGTTCTTGAGGGATGTTAACGGCGACTTCTTCAATTACGGGAGCAGCAGCACTGCCTGTTTCTTGCTCAGCCAATACTTCCTCCGTGTTATTCTCCAATGACCCCACATTATTCATAACGGCATCAATTTCAGGTACTACGTCGTTTTCATTAGGCTTAGGTATAAATAGCACCTCTGGTTCGAACCTACGAATATGGTTGTTCTGAATAACTTCCGATTCAAAATCAATTTCAGAACCCAACAAATGAATAGTAAACGTCACTTCATTGCCTACAATTTTGTCAACATCAACACTGGCGACAGAATTTAGCCCCTTTAGGATTTGTTCTAATGCAAAAAAACTCTGTACAGATGCGACGTCAACAAATCGCGCGGTAAGCATACTTTCTGATATTCCACTCGACTTAATTGAACTTCTACGTGCGTAGTAATTACTTACTTCATCGATAGCTATTTCCAGTGCTTTGAAGGTATCTCCACTCGCACTTCCAACGATTGGTTCACGCTTAGACTCAACAATATACTCTGGTTTTTCATCATACAAAGTCCAACGAACATAACTGCCGTCAGCCGCTTTCTGAATGCGAATAACAAGCACAGCATCTGACGCGTAACGCTGACTTGCTTTACTTATCGGTGCCGTAAACCCACCCCATAAATCAGGTCCCGCGATACTAGTGACATCTTCAATATCCCCAACAGGAACGGTAATCGGTAAACCACGTAGATCTGAAAAGAATTTAATCTGATTTAAAGCGCTACTGCCCGTATGTTCCCACAAAATTTCGCGACCGTACTGCCCCTCTTGGATAACCCAAACAACAAGGCTAGAGCGAATGTTCGACCAATAAGGCAGATCGGCTTGACTAAGCAAGGACTGGATCTGAGGTGGATTAAAAATCATCTTTAGACTTTTCTGCCCAAATTGATCTCCATAACCAATTTGAGAAAGATATATGCCGCTTTTGTTTAGCGCTTTTTTAACCACTGGGCTGTTGATCGCATTCTTATCACCAGATGCTTTAATGATTACCTGTTTCAATCCTTGCGATTTGGCGCTTTTTTCCGCATCCGATTGATTATCATCTAAAACAACTTCTGAGCTAAAGACATCGACTTTTACAGATGCTTGAATAGGTAAAGCGAGTAATCCAATAAACAAAACAACTAAATAGCGCATGCTGCCCCTAAGTAAAATGAGTGGTAAATAAAACAAGTTAAGCAGTTCTAGTATAACGAGAAAGAGGAACACTACCAAGTTAACTCGTGAGAACTTGCTCATTCGCAATCTCAGTGATTCGTCATTCAACATTATCTCGGCAAAACTATCCTAACTTTCGTGCTTTTTTTTGATCTAAACCGCAAGGCAAACGTTTGCATAAATGATAGAATCCTGCGAATTTTATTTAACTAACTATTTTGGATGGGAATCATGACTAACGTACTTATGGGCGCACAAATGCTATTCGTTGCATTTGGAGCACTTGTTCTTGTACCTCTATTAACTGGATTAGATCCCAACGTAGCACTATTTGGTGCGGGTGTGGGTACGCTTCTTTTTCAAATTGTCACTAAACGCTCTGTTCCAATTTTCTTAGCCTCTTCTTTTGCGTTTATTGCTCCAATAATGTACGGCGTACAGACTTGGGGTATAGCGGGTACAATGAGTGGCCTTATGGCCGCTGGCTTTATGTATATTGTGCTTGGTGCGGTAATCAAAGCCAAAGGCGTAGAAGTTATTCATAAACTGCTTCCCCCTGTTGTTGTAGGTCCAGTGATAATGGTCATTGGCCTAGGGCTAGCGCCTGTTGCCGTCAATATGGCTCTGGGTAGAACACCTGATGGGACCCAACTTGTTGACGCTAACGCTGCACTATGGATTTCCAGTTTATCTCTATTGTCCGTTATTTCTATTAGCGTATTTGCAAAAGGCTTTATGAGATTACTGCCTATTTTTGGCGGTATATTTGTTGGTTACGCAGTGAGCTTAATGTTTGGTGTCGTAGATTTCACCCCAGTGACGGAAGCCGCTTGGATAGCGCTACCTAATTTTGTTGCACCAGAATTCAACATAAACGCGATCCTATTTATGATCCCTGTTGCTATTGCTCCCGCGGTTGAACACGTTGGTGACATGCTTGCAATCTCAAATGTCACCGGTAAGGACTATCTTAAGAAACCGGGCCTTCACCGTACCATTATGGGCGACGGTATCGCAACGATGGCTGCATCTATGTTTGGTGCACCACCAAATACAACCTATAGCGAAGTAACTGGCGCTGTTATGCTAACCAAATCCTACAACCCTGCAATTATGACTTGGGCAGCAGTTACCGCTATTGTGCTTGCGCTAGTCGGTAAGCTGGGGGCCATTCTACAAACTATTCCTATGCCAGTCATGGGAGGCATCATGATTCTTCTGTTTGGTTCCATCGCAACGGTTGGTTTGAATACACTTATTAAAAATAACGTAGATCTACACAAGTCTCGTAACCTTGCGATTGTCGCGGTAACATTAGTGTTCGGTATTGGTGGTATGGCTTTTGGTATCGGCGAATTCAGCCTACAGGGTGTGAGCCTATGCGGTATCGTGGCAATAATTCTAAACTTAGTGCTACCTCATGACTTAGGAGAGAACCACGTTGTCGATAATGCCCAGATAGATGACGACGCTTAGCTTTTCAACTGTCGCCTCTTTTAGGTTACATAATTGAGTTCGAATATAAAATGAAAAGGTTGCGTAACAGTCGCAACCTTTTCATTTATCCTAACTATAACGTCGACGTAATGCCGTAATCTTGACCATAATTTTCAACCACAAAGTCGATGTCTTTATCACCACGACCAGAAAGGTTGATTAAAACACTGCCTTTTAATCCTTGTTTTGCCAATTTAAAGACATAAGCAACCGCATGAGACGATTCTATTGCAGGAATGATACCTTCCAATCGGGAGAGTTCGAAAAATGCATCGATCGCTTCTTTATCATCTACCGTACCATACTGTACACGTCCGATATCTTTAAGATAGCTGTGTTGAGGGCCTACAGATGGATAGTCTAATCCACTTGCAACGGAATACACCTCTTGTGGTTCACCATCTTTATCTTTAAGCATATAAGATTTAAAGCCGTGCATGACTCCTGGCTCACCCAACGTTAACGTTGCTGCATGTTCACCAGCGACTTCCAGACCTCGGCCTGCGGGTTCTACACCATGAATTGCGATTTTTTCGTTGTCCAAGAAAGCGGTGAAAAGTCCCATTGCGTTAGAACCACCACCTACACATGCGACAAGATTGTCGGGTTGCTTCCCTGTCATCTCTTCAAATTGGATTTTTGCCTCATTACCGATGATTGATTGAAAATCTCGTACCATCATAGGGAATGGATGTGGACCGACAACCGAACCAATCGCATAAAGTTGAGTAATAGGATCTTGCAGATACGCTTCAAATGCCGAATCTACTGCTTCTTTTAAGGTTTTTCTTCCATGAGAGACAGGTATAACTTTCGCGCCCAAAATATGCATTCTGACCACGTTAGGATGCTCTTTTGCAATATCCACTTCACCCATGTATATATCGCATTCAAGTCCCACAAGTGCGGCAGCAGTCGCCAATGCAACGCCGTGTTGGCCGGCACCTGTCTCTGCAATGATTTTTTTCTTACCCATTTTTTTAGCGAGTAACGCCTCGCCAAGACAATGGTTAATTTTATGAGCGCCAGTGTGATTGAGATCTTCTCTTTTTAGGTATATATCTACACCATATTTTTTCGACAGATTCTGAGCATGAAAAATAGGACTTGGGCGGCCAACAAAATGTTTATAAAGCCTAGCAAGTTCATCTTGAAATAGCGGGTCTTGACGACAACTCTGATAAGCCTCATTGATTTCCTTCATGATCACTTCAAGCTGTGGTGGGATAAAACTGCCGCCATATTCGCCAAAATACCCTTCTGCGTTGGGTAATGTATGTTCAAAACTATTTTTCATTGATAAACCCCTTACTGACATTGTGTGTTTCTAGATTACAACGAGGCCAAGTTAGAAGGTAGATGCTTTAGAGGCTATTTATTCACTTCGTGATAGCGCTCTCGCAAACTAGTACATAAGATCAAAAAAGGGTCACTGTAAAACAGCAACCCTTTTCATTCTTAAACTAAATGACTACTTAGTTCCGAAGATCTTATCACCAGCATCGCCAAGACCTGGAACGATATAACCTTTATCGTTTAGCTTCTCATCGATTGCAGCCGTATAAAGCTCTACATCTGGATGCGCTTTCTTAAGCGCTTCAATCCCTTCAGGTGCAGAAACTAAAACCAAGACTTTTATATGCTTACAACCCTTATCTTTTAATAAGTCGATTGTTGCTATCATTGAGCCGCCAGTTGCAAGCATTGGATCAACGACAAGTGCAATACGCTCATCAATATTCGAAGCAAGCTTATTGAAATACGGAATAGGTTCTAACGTCTCTTCATCACGATAGATACCAACAACACTGATACGTGCACTAGGTACATGCTCTAATACTCCATCCATCATGCCTAACCCGGCACGTAGGATTGGAACAACAGTAACCTTTTTACCTTTAATTTGGTCTACTTCTACTGGGCCATTCCAGCCTTCAATTGTTACCTTTTCTGTCTCGAAATCTGCAGTCGCTTCATAAGTTAACAGGCTACCCACTTCTGTAGCCAACTCACGAAAACGCTTCGTGCTGATATCCCCTTCGCGCATTAAACCAACTTTGTGTTTAACTAAAGGGTGTTTTACTTCAACAACTTTCATTTCCATCTCCGACGATTTTCTAATAAACCTTGTGATTATACATGTTTTCTTAAGTTTTTTCCGAATCAATGTAACGAAAAAAAACCTTACGCAATCGTTTTCCTTATTGCGGTAACTCGGTTAGAATAACGCCGATTTTCACATCCAAACTATCATGACGAGGACTTCCCGTGAGTGGCAATAACACTTCTCTTAGTTATAAAGACGCTGGTGTAGATATTGATGCAGGTAATGCTCTAGTAGACCGAATTAAAGGTGTTGTAAAACGCACCCGCCGCCCAGAAGTAATGGGTGGCATCGGCGGTTTTGGTGCCCTTTGCGAGCTACCAACCAAATATAAAGAACCACTACTTGTATCAGGTACAGATGGCGTAGGTACAAAGCTTCGTCTCGCTTTGGATATGAACAAACACGACACAATAGGTATCGACCTTGTTGCTATGTGTGTCAATGACCTGATAGTTCAAGGAGGCGAACCTCTATTTTTCCTTGATTACTATGCAACCGGTAAGCTTGATATTGATACAGCAGCAGCGGTTGTCACCGGAATTGGTGAAGGGTGTATCCAAGCAGGTTGCGCACTTATTGGTGGTGAAACCGCTGAAATGCCGGGCATGTACGAAGGTGACGATTACGACGTAGCCGGTTTCTGTGTTGGTGTTGTAGAAAAAGCCGACGTTATCGATGGTTCAAAAGTAGCCGCTGGCGATACGCTTATCGCCGTTGGTTCTAGTGGTCCCCATTCAAATGGCTACTCCTTAGTGCGTAAAATCATCGAAGTTTCCAATGCTGACCTTTCAGAAGAGCTCAATGGCCGCTCTATTGGCGATCAACTTTTGGAACCCACCAAGATCTACATCAAGTCCGCGCTTAAGATGATTGCTGAGCACGATATTCATGCCATATCACATATTACCGGTGGCGGTTTTTGGGAGAATATCCCTCGTGTACTACCCGCAGGTACAAAAGCCATTATTGATGGAAAAAGCTGGCAATGGCCTTCTATCTTTACCTGGTTACAAGAAAAAGGTAACGTAGAAACCTTTGAAATGTACAGAACATTTAACTGTGGTGTTGGCCTTATCGCCGCCTTGCCTAAAGAACAAGCCAATGCAGCGGTTAAGTTACTGCAATCTGAGGGTGAAAACGCTTGGATTATCGGTGAAATAGCGGATGCATCTGAAGGCGAAGAACAGGTAGAAATAAACTAAGGATTAATTCAAACATGATGAAACGGATCGTCGTACTCATTTCAGGAAACGGTAGCAATCTACAAGCAATTACTGATGCTTGTGGAACACAAATAGTCAATGGTGAAGTCGTTGCTGTTTTTTCCAATAAAGCAGATGCGTATGGCCTTGAAAGGGCTAAACAGTCAAATATTGACGCCAGTTTTATCGATCCTAAAGCGTTTGAATCCAGAGACTTATTTGATATTGAGTTAATGACGCAAATAGATAAATACCAGCCAGATCTAATTGTTTTGGCTGGGTATATGCGCATTCTTAGCCGCGAATTTGTTTCTCACTACCTTGGTAAAATGATCAATATCCACCCTTCTCTACTGCCAAAATATACGGGACTAAACACCTACCAAAGAGCAATAGATGCCGGTGATACGGAACACGGTACCAGCGTACATTTTGTCACTGACAAACTCGATGGCGGCCCAGTCATTTTACAAGCTAAAGTCCCTGTGTTTTCTGAAGATACCCCGGAAACGCTTACCGAAAGAGTCCAAACCCAAGAGCACGACATCTATCCATTGACGGTGAACTGGTTTGTACAAGGTCGACTTTCAATGGTCGATAATAACGCAGTTCTTGATGGTGAAGTTCTGGGTAAGTTGGGATACGCAGCAGACTAACCGTTGTGTTGATTCAATCATAAAAATCTGTGTATCACATATAAAAAAACAGCGAGTGCCAAATAGGCAATCGCTGTTTTTTTTATTCTTAAGTACACCCTGTTTATTCTCTACCCAACGAACTGTCCAAAAATTCAACTCGCATGCGAGTGTTATTACTTTTGCTTAGGTGGAGCGAACGGGATATCAACCAGACTCTCTGAATTACAGCCTATGATTTCACCAAAATGAAATAGGTTGAACTCTCCTGGTTTCATTCTATTCCACGTTTCATTATCTGTTAATGGCTGTGTCGCAACGACGGTCACAACATCATTTGGCGTTGTCTCTTCTTGAAAGTTAACCGTCATATCCTCATCAATAAGGCTCGCTTTACCAAACGGTGCTCGACGAGTTATCCAGTAAAGATGATTCGTACAATAAGTCATTACATAGTCGCCATCACTGAGCAACATGTTAAATATACCAAACTCTTTTAATTCGTCGCAACATTCGGCGATATACCGGAACATCTCAACAAGATCTTGTGGTGGTTCTGGATATTTTGAGCTCAACTTATTTAGTATCCAACAAAACGACAGCTCACTGTCTGTTTTTCCAACCGGTCTAAATCGATCCATTTCTAATGATTCGTAGCCAGATAACTGCCCATTATGAGCAAATGTCCAGTACTTCCCCCACAATTCACGAGTAAATGGGTGGGTATTTTCTAAGTTCACACCGCCTCTGTTAGCCTGTCGAATATGGCTAATGACAGCACAACTCTTAATCGGATAGTTCTGTACCAATTCGGCTATTTTTGAGCTATAGCTTGGGTTAGGATCTTTAAATGTTCTAAACCCTTTACCTTCATAGAAGGTAATGCCCCATCCATCGCTGTGAGGCCCTGTTTTACCACCTCGCTGCATCAATCCAGCAAAACTAAAGCAGATATCTGTTGGCACGTTAGCGCTCATTCCGAGCAATTCACACATTTGAAAACCTTTAACAACTAAACTATCGAGGGAGCATTAGCGCTCTACTATTTAAAGACCCGTCCGAACGGTTCTTTAGAAATCTTTCGCCATCTCTTTTTCTATTAATTGAATGACAATATGAATAATCTTTATATGAATCTCTTGAATTCGATCTGCATAACCAAAATGGGGCACGCGTATTTCAATATCCGCACATCCAGCCATCTTACCGCCATCTTTACCTGTCAAAGCGATCGTTTTCATCCCTTTCTTCTTCGCGGCTTCTATTGCTTTAAGAATGTTACTTGAATTGCCTGAAGTCGAAAGCCCCCATAGCACATCACCTGAAGAACCAACCGCTTCGATATAACGTGAGAAGACATAATCATAACCAAAGTCGTTGCTCACGCAAGACATGTGGCTTGGGTCAGAGATAGCGATGCCCGCGTATCCCGGGCGGTCCTCTCTATATCGACCTGTTAATTCTTCGGCAAAATGCATCGCATCACAGTGTGAGCCACCATTGCCACAAGAAAGAACTTTACCACCAAGCTTGAAAGAATCTGCAATCATCTTGGCTGCTGCTTCTATCTGTTGAATATTGTGCTCATCACTTAAAAATTTATTTAGTACTTCTGCCGCTTCATTTAATTCTGAACGAATTAGATCTTGATACATGATGACTCTCACTGTTTCGAGGGAATAAGATTACTCAGAGTTTACCTAGTTTTGATTTCGAGTGTCGAGTAATAAGAGAAAAGAATTAAGGATTAACATAAAAAAAGAGAGGCTATATAACAAAATAGAAGAGCCTTAAGCTCTTCTATTTTTCGTCACTCACCGTTTAGGTGGAGCGTCCAGTTGCATCTCTGGTGCTGACACTCTGCGCGTTCTCAGCTTTCTAATCACAAACCAGATGATAAGGCCAAGAATAATAACCACCAAATTCCCTACCAGGATGGTCAACATGCCAGTCATTCTTGCTTCTTCTCTGTCACGCCTAATTCTTTCTATTTCAAATGCTCTGCGCTTCTCTTCCTGTATACGCTGATATTCTTGGGTTGATTGTTCAATATCAAGCTTTTTCATCACGCTGAATGCTTTCTCTTTCAGTTGAATGATGAGTTCTCTTTTCGCCGCGCCTTCTGTTGCGTATACCGTACCTCTCCAAGTATGTTTGCCTGGGTGCGGATCATTGGTCATAGTGAATTCAGTCGTAAAGCCTTCTGAGTCGACACGACTTTGAGTAAGGATCGTTCGTTTGTCTGGTGTCGTTTGCTCTATGCTTGCTGCAATAGTACCTGGCAACACCATTCCTTGCTCGCCGGTAATCGTCACCAGATGCCCTTCATTATCATCCCTTGATTGAATAAATCCAACCGTGATGGGAGAAGGATACACAAGTACTGTTTGCTCAACCGCTCTTAAAAAAACGCCATTTCCAGAGGTAATTCTGGCTTTGTATTTACCCGGGGCAACCGTGATGGGCAATGACACAGTAAAGACGCCATCACCAGAGATTTCATCCAAGCCTTGCCCGTCATCTTGAAAGGTGCCAAGAATGGTTGACTCTGGTTCAGAGACGATCTCTGGGTTCTCTTCATCTTCAACGAAATGAATAAAATTGACGCGAAGCCGTACTCGATCTAAAAAATCTTTGAGCACCAGTGGATTGCCATCTTGAGTAAGACGAGCGGTGAATTTTATTGTCTCTTGTTGATATAAACGATTAGGAAATTTATCGACGTGCAGCAGTAAATCAGATAATAGCTTTATATTATTTCTTGGTGTCACCTTACCAACGGCTTGCCATGGCCCCGGCATTGGATCCTCAATGGAAATAATATCCATACCATTTTCTTCATACCAAGATACGGTTTCCGGATGATCCCATGAATAGTACTTTTTACCATCAGGACGCACCAATACAACGGATCGAGACCGGGATTTTCTATAAATAACAAAAGATATTTGTTCGATTGTTGGATCAACTCTAAACCGGTTGTCCAATAAAGAAACAGATGATTCTGTTTGTGACCAACTAAAGGAACTGGTCAAGATGCAGGTTAAAAAGAACAGAATCCTAAACATAGTTTCCTCTATTGTCGCCAGAGACAGCTTCCGCCTTCCTCGACGATATTCAAACGTTTTTGGTGTGCTTCTATTTCATCGGCAGATGCACGTAAAACCTTAAGAGATTTTCTTTCAGATACCGATCGTCTAATCGATTCGCCATCGCTATTTGATTGTTGATCACCAGTAAATGCCAAGGAAGTTTGTCCACCCGTCATGAGTAGATAAACATCGGCTAGAATTTCAGCATCGAGTAAAGCCCCGTGTAGTGTTCGATGCGAGTTATCTATTCCATAGCGCTCACATAGAATATCGAGGTTGTTCCTCTTGCCTGGGAATATTTTTTTTGCCATGGCAAGCGTATCGGTGATGTTACAATACTGACTTGTTTTACCAATGCTACGATCAAGCTTCTCGAATTCAGAATCCATAAAGCCGACATCAAAGGGCGCATTATGCGCGACAAGTTCCGCACCTTTAATAAACTCTAAAAACTCATGATGGACTTCTCGATACATGGGCTTATCGCGAAGAAATTCATCGGTAATACCGTGAACACCGATGGCCTCTTCTTGAATCAACCTGTCCGGTTTTATATAAACATGAAAGTGCTTACCAGTGAGCTTCCTATCAATGATCTCTACAGCACCAATCTCAATGATTCGGTGCCCCAAATAGGTGGGTCCACCTTCTTGGTTCATACCTGTTGTTTCGGTATCAAGTACCACGATTCGTTGTTGGTTCGAATTGTTACTAGTATTCATAATGATATGTATGTCAGACTATATTTATATTGAAGTTGGCTTATCGAGTAATAGTATCAAATCATGACGAAACAAGTTGAAGTTTTCACCGATGGATCATGTTTAGGTAACCCCGGGCCCGGCGGTTATGGCATTGTGCTTAGATATAAAAAGACAGAAAAGAAGCTATCCAACGGTTATACGTTAACGACAAATAATCGAATGGAAATGCTCGCAGCAGTCGTCGCATTAAAAGCACTGAAAGAACCTTGTCATGTCATCCTGACTACGGACAGCCAATACGTTCGTCAAGGCATCACTAAATGGATCCACAACTGGAAAAAGCGCGAATGGAAGACATCCGACAAAAAACCAGTGAAAAATGCGGACCTTTGGAAAGCGCTTGATCTTGAAGCGTCCCGTCATATTGTCGACTGGCGATGGGTTAAGGGGCATGCAGGGCATAGAGAAAATGAGATATGCGATGAGATAGCAAGAGCGGCTGCGGAAGCGCCGTCAGATATTGATGAAGGTTATGAAGGTTAATTTCACGCTTTGAATTGCTAATCAGTACTCTTCGTCGATTCAGCGCGGCTTCCAACTCTCATATTCACCCCTACTGGCGATAATTTTCGTTTTAATCGCCAATGAGGCTTAATCAATTTAAGTGGGTAGGTTCTCTTTCTCGCGACAATAAAATAGAGACTGCCACAAGGTACTAATCGATCGCCCATGCTATTTTCCAACCAAGTCCAAAATGGATGTTTCATTGGAAATACTGCATACCTATCAATGTGCACAACTTGATAGTTCAATAAGCCTAACCAATCTTTAATTCGGTTTGGAGTAAACATACGTCCACTCCATGGCAGATTGTTTTTCCTCCACGGCATTAAGCTAGAGAGTCCCATCAAGCTAATAGGGTTAAAACCGGTAATAATTAGATATCCATCGTCTACCATCACTCTATCCACTTCACGCAACAGACGATGAGGATCACTGCAGTAATCTAACTGATGGGCAAGAAGCACTACATCGATACTTTTTTCTAAGAAGGGAAGGTCGTAATGTTCTGCAATGACAGTATGCTGTGAGTTTTTGATATCAAGGTTGACTTGATGCTGAATATTACACATCCTACTTGCTATCTCACAACTAAGTCCACCAAGCTTTAGCATGTGATAACCGAATAATTTAGGGCACCACTCGTCTAGCCTCATCTGGATGGATTCGGATACCCAAGCACCATTTTTTAGATGCTGCCATGAGTGAGGTTGTTCGATTTTTTTTGCAGTACGAGCTGGTTTCATCGATACCTTAAACTTACAATTCATTGCTGGAGAATAAAATGTTAACCATCAAGAGCATACCCGCATTCAATGACAATTACATCTGGCTAATTCAAAATAGCGATAAACGTTGTGCGATTGTTGACCCCGGTGACGCAACGCCAGTCTTGGAGTATCTCAATCAACACAGCCTTACATTGGAAGCAATACTCATTACCCATCATCATAGCGATCACATTGGTGGTGTTTCCGCTCTGTTAGATGCCTTTCCAAACATAAAAATTGTTGGCCCTGAAAAAGAAAATATTTCATACCTTACTCACCACTTAAATGGTGGAGCGCAATTCTCACTGTTTGATGAAACATTCTTAGTGCTTGATCTACCTGGGCATACTAATGGACACCTTGGCTATGTCGGCGATGGTAAACTCTTTAGTGGCGACGTTTTATTCTCAGCAGGGTGTGGTCGCATTTTTGAGGGGACGCCTGAACAGATGTTTGAATCTTTAAATAAGATACTCGCCCTCCCTGATGAAACGGAGGTCTACCCAGCGCACGAATATACCAGCTCGAATGTTTCTTTTGCGTTGGCTGTAGAACCTGATAATCAAAACTTACTCGCCTATCGTGAAGACGTTTTTCGATTAAGAGCAGAAGGAAAGCCAACGCTACCTACAACGTTGCAAAAAGAGAAACTTATTAATCCTTTCTTACGAGTTGATCAACCTAGCATCATTAATTCCATTGCGAATAGAACCAAAGAAACATCTGCAATTGGAGTCTTTACTGCTTTAAGAGAGTGGAAGAACGCATTTTAACGTTTTCTAGCTTGTCACTGTATATGAGCGCAAGTATCATCAGCAGTCAATTTTTAACAAGGTTAGATAAATGAGAACGCTGTTTAGTTGGATCGTGGTGCTTCTGTTGGCAGGTTGCCAAACGACTCAACAAATTGACTCTTCTTCTGAGACAAATTCGACCACAGGCACCAACCATCAATCAGACTCTAATTCCAGTGCTGTAAATACTGGCAATACTGATACGATAGAGTCTGCTAACGGTGGTACGACACCGTCACAAAGTGATATCAATAAACCGGACATTACACCTTGGAATCGCGATGACGTTTGGGAACGTATTGCAATTCAGTTACGACTAGAGGTTCCCGACCACAAAAGTGTCGACTACTATCGTAATTGGTTTATTAGCCATCCGAATCATTTAGCTGCCGTATCTAGCCGAGCGGAGCCTTTCCTCTATTTAATAGTAGAGAAAATAGAACAACGTCACTTGCCACTAGAGCTTGCACTTTTGCCCGTGGTAGAAAGCTCATTTGACCCCTTTGCTTATTCACATGGTAGCGCCGCAGGACTATGGCAATTTATACCAGGTACAGGAAAGATGTATGGTTTAGAACAGAACTATTGGTATGACGGTAGACGTGATGTATCAGCGGCTACGGATGCAGCGCTAGACTACTTAACCTATTTGAACAAACGATTTGATGGTAATTGGAATCATGCCATCGCAGCCTACAATAGCGGCGGTGGACGTGTATCTCGAGCGATAACTAAAAATAATAAAGCGGGTAAGCCGATAGATTTTTTCTCTCTTGAATTGCCTAAAGAGACCAGCAGTTATGTTCCAAAATTACTTGCTTTAGCGGATGTTGTTGCTAACCAAGAAAAGTATGGTATCAGCATCCCTGCTATTGCAAACAAACCGGTATTACAAAGCGTTGATCCAAAAGAGCAACTTGATCTCGCGATAGCGGCTAACTACGCCGGGCTTTCTGTCACTGAACTGCAAAGCTACAATCCAGCCTATAACCAATGGGCCACTGCACCTGAAGGACCCTTTCACTTTTTATTACCACTCGACGCTGTCGAACCATTTAGTCAATCGGTAGAAGAAAACCGTGGTAAAGGTGTGAAACTTATTCGCTATAAGGTGAAATCTGGCGATACACTGAGTGTCATCGCAAGAGACCATGAAACAACAAGTAAGATAATCAGAACAGCGAATAACCTTTCCGGAAATATGATTCGTGTTGGACAGCATTTGATGATTCCAACATCGACAAAAGGTGACGAGGCTTATGCGTTGAGTGCCAAAAATCGTTTGGCCAAAACACAGTCCACAGCCAGAGGGAAGTTTAAGGTTACTCACACCGTTTCAAGTGGCGACAGCCTATGGACAATTTCTAGAAGACATAAAGTTTCATATCAATCTTTAGCTAAATGGAATGGTATGGGCCCGAAAGACACATTAAAAATTGGTCAACGACTCGTCATCTGGAAAAATAATAGTGACGGCGCAGTTATGCGTACCGTTCATTACAAAGTTCGCACAGGAGACACCATTAGTGGTATTGCGAATAAATTTAATGTTAAGAGCTCAGATATTGTAAAATGGAACAATCTGGCTAAGAAAAAGTACATCAAGCCGGGCCAGAGCCTTAAGCTTTATGTCGATGTCACTAAGGTCAGCGTATGATAGTTCCTTCTAGTAACCCATTATCCATGGTTGTTGATATATTTCGAGCTCCAACCTCATGCTTCGCAGCGCTCTATAAAAGAGGCGCTTGGGGCTGGCAAACCTATGTACTTCTAATGTTAACTCCATTCCTATTTTGGGGGTATTATTTCGATATTGTTGATTTTGAATGGTTAAAATTCAACTTAGTCGAACAACTTCAAGCAACATCCCCAGATAAAATAGTCTTACTTGAGCCTAATACTCTCATGGCAAGTGAGATTCTAAATGCTGTATTTAATAGAACCCTAAATATTGGTTTACTTGCATTTTGGTTTTTCTTGGCTGCAAAACCTAGCCGTCATCAGCACGGTTATTGGAAATGGTTTGCGGCCTCCAGTGTCGTCATATTTCCAGCCGTTCTCGGTGACTTTGCAAGCTATGTGAGTCTTTTGATCAATCATGGCAATGTGATGAGTTATGCAGCGGATTTGAACAGTTTGAATGGTTTACTAAAACTACCGCTAACGAATGAATGGTCTTCTTTCACTCGTGCCTTGCCGTTGTTACTACCGTGGTACATTGTGCTCGGCTATGCGGCTATTGGGGCTTGGACTGAGTTCACCAAAGGTCAGGCTTTTGCTATTTCGGCCCTTCCTTGGCTTGGATATTACCTCATCTGGGCTTTATACCTGTTAATTTTTTAGTCGTGAGTCACTGAACTTAAAATTGACTATTAAAGGGTTATGATCCGAAGCGTCCGTTACGGGCGCTTTTGCATTTATCAATGTTAACCCTTTATAAAAAACATGATCCAGAGGCAAACCATTGACGAAAAGCTTTCGGTTATCTGGGTCAAATGCCACCTCATGAAGTGCCAGTTTTACAACCTGTTCATTTAGTTCTGCAAGTCGGCCCTCACTCCATGTATTAAAATCTCCAGCCATAATGATTGGTCCAGCATGCTGCATGAGTTCCTCTCTCAGTAGAGAGAGCTGTTGCCGGTACTCTGTTGTCCCCAAGGAAAAATTAATGGCGTGTACATTTACAACGGCAAGTTGCTGACCATTAGACAATAGATACAAAGCGTATAATCCTGACTTGGGTAATCTTAACCATGGTTCTTTGGCGCTAAATGCACAAGCTGTTATAGGGAAATTAGAGGCGAGATTAACCACACCAGCGCTAATATCAAAAGCCGAAAATGCTTTTACGTAATTGCTTCCCCACGATTGCTTTTCAATCCACATCTTAAATGCGTCTGTAAGGCTCGCCTCTTGAAGCAAAAGTAGCTGTGCGTCATGACTAAATTGGTTAAGTGCAGGTTCCCAATCATCTCGATTCTGTTTGTATATATTCCACACCAAAAGGTTAATATGGCCATTTTTATCAATCGGTTTCGGTGATGGGTTTTGGTAACAGATAGGCGTAACTTGCGTTTGATCGTGACTTAGCAAGAGTTGTTGAGGCTGTTCGGGTACATCAAAAACAACCTGAAAAGAGAATAGTGCCAATACAACAAGAGATGCACACAGTATTAGAATCGATTTGATGACTTTCTTCATGCCCTATTATTACCACTAACTAAAAAATCATTTATACAATGAAATTATAAAGATGAGGTGAAAACCCACCGACAAAGAAGGCCGATTTGAAAGGTAACCACCGCCTTAGAAGTTGGTGTTTAAGGATAGAAAACAAAAAAGGAGCCTTAGCCCCTTTTTATTCAACCACGCTTAGATAGCATCTTCATCTTCTTCGCCAGTACGAATTCGTACCACACGATCAACATTCGTAACGAATATCTTACCGTCTCCGATTTTACCCGTTTGAGCTGTTTCAATTATCGTATCTATGCATTGATCAACGACATCGCTAGTAACAACGATTTCAAGTTTCACTTTTGGCAGAAAATCAACCACATATTCAGCGCCTCTGTACAATTCTGTATGGCCTTTCTGACGGCCAAAACCCTTGACCTCAGATACTGTCATACCTGTAATACCAACTTCTGCTAGCGCTTCACGAACATCATCCAATTTAAACGGCTTGATGATTGCCTCAATTTTTTTCATATTAGTCCCTTAATCCTACTTACATCTATGACAGCATTACTATTGAAATCAACGAAATAACCAATACTGACAATCTAACAAGCTTACTTCATTTGCGAGTAATATGCCGCCAAGTTTTCGATATCTTGATCGCTAAGTATTCCGGCTTGTGGTTGCATAATTGCTGCATTACCGCCATTTCGTTCTTTGCTACGATAAGCTTTAATTGAAGAAATAATATACTTTTCATTTTGACCAGCTAGGTTTGGATAGCCGTCAATGGCAGATATACCTGCAACACCGTGGCAAGCCCCACATACCATTGATTTCGCTTTTCCTGCCACTGGGTCACCAGCTAACACAGACCCACTAAACAACACCGTACCCATTACTAATCCAGTTACTAACTTATTCATAACGCTTCCTTTAATTTATATATTCTAATTATTGAGCTTACACTCTTATACTTTATCCCATAGAATTTCACAATCATCACCGTGAAATTCTTTGCACACAAAAAGATCTGCAACCATAGCGAGCTGATCACCATACATAATAATAGGTGTTCGCGTACGTAACCAACTTGGCATTCCATATTCTTGAAACAGTTTTTTCAACTTTCTACTATGTACTCGCTCAACAGGATGAGCGGTCAAACCTTGTGGATTAAAATGAACCCATACTCGTTCATTTTCTCTAGGTAAACGCAGCGACAGCGATGTTCCTACACATTTATTAATAAGTTGAATATGACCCAGTTTCTCAGGTAACGCCAGTCGTTGTTGGAAAGGTAACGAATCAGACCATGCGGTAACATCTGGTATTTTGTCCACAAAATAGAGTCGACCTTTGAAGCGTCTCACTTCTCCAGACGTGATATTTATTTTAGGATTACCATCCTTTTTCGCTAACGCCACCTCTTTCCAAATCAGGCTTAATTGCGCTAAAGACGGCATCATACTGTGTCTAGCGCTTAGCCAGAGCCTTAGTAATTGATTTCTAGCAAGTTCACTCTGTTGACCCAGTTGCAGGATAGACAAACTGCCATCAACGTCAGTCAACTGTATTAGCCTTTCATTTAGTAATTCATTAATGAGCGATTCTTGATTCGCACACAACTTGCTGCTTCTTAATACGGATTGTTCTATGTTTGGCCATCGCACTTTCAGTTTGGGAATGACCTCTTGTCGCAAGAAGTTTCGATCATATTGAGTATTTTGATTACTCTCATCTTCATTCCAGTCTAGTTGTTTAGAATGCGCATATTCAACTATCGCGACTTGGTTAGTGGTTAAGAGAGGACGAATCAATAAACCGTCGGAAAAATGAGCGCATTCAGGCATTGCAGATAGACCTTTTGGACCGCTACCTCTTTTCAGAGCCAATAAAAACGTTTCCATCTGATCCGCATTATGTTGGCCAGTTATCAGTATATCGTCTTTCTTGACATGTTTTTCTAAGGCTTGATATCGCTTGTTGCGGGCTTCTTGTTCTGTGCTCACCTGGCGAGCTAAATTGAGTTCAACGTGCTCGACGAACAGCTCAATACCGTCGTTATCACACCAAGTCTGGCAACAGGAAACCCATTCATCCGCATTATCACTTAATCCATGATGAACATGAACCGCTAAGCAGGTTACCTCTTTATGTATTGCCTGATAACGCGCAAGCAGATCCAACAATACTCTTGAATCAACACCACCGCTTAATGCCAGAACAACACGGCTGTGAGGTTGTCGGTATTTTTCAAGACATGAAGTAAGAGTATCTAACAAAGCCGGGCCTCAATTGTTTACGTAATTAATCACAGCCGAGGAAAATAGTCTTAAACTGCATGCTGATTAGCTTACGTTTACGGTTAAAAACAATAAAACGGACCCAAGGGTCCGTTTTATTCTAACTTAATCCGTTTTCATTTGCTTCTATCTTAACAATAACCATAGTTCATCAAACGCTGGTATCGGCGCTCAAGCAAAGTATCACTATCGTACTCAACGAGTTCATCGAGTTGTTTAATTAAATTGGCTTTCATATTCTTAGCCATCTGAATAGGGTCTCGATGCGCACCACCCAATGGCTCTTCAATGATTTCGTCAATAAGCTCTAATTCTTTTAAACGTGGCGCAACAAGTCCCATCGCTTCAGCCGCTTGTGGCGCCTTATCTGAATCACGCCAAAGAATAGAAGCACACCCTTCAGGAGAAATCACCGCATAGGTTGAATATTGAAGCATATTGACGTAATCACCAACTCCAATAGCTAATGCACCACCACTACCACCTTCACCGACCACATTACAAATTATAGGCACTTTCAGACCCGACATCACTTTTAGATTTCTAGCAATAGCTTCAGATTGCCCGCGCTCTTCCGCACCGACACCTGGATAAGCACCAGCCGTATCAATAAAGGTAATAACAGGCATATTAAAACGCTCAGCCATCTGCATTAATCGAAGCGCTTTACGGTATCCTTCTGGTTTTGGCATACCAAAGTTGCGTATCACTTTTTCTTTCGTCTCACGCCCTTTTTGGTGACCAATAACCATAACTGGCCGTCCATCTAGACGAGCCATACCACCAACAATGGCTTTATCATCGCCATAAGCACGGTCACCTGCTAATAGTTCAAACTCAGTAAATACATGTTCAAGATAATCTAATGTATAAGGACGCTGAGGATGACGAGCAAGCTGTGCAACTTGCCATGCACCTAAATCGTTAAATATTTTCTTTTTAAGCTCTAAGCTTTTCTCTTCTAATTGAGAAATCTCTTTATCTAGATCCACCGTTGTATCACCACCGTGGCGAGACATATCTCGAAGTGCTTCGATTTTTGCTTCTAGTTCAGCAATAGGCTTTTCAAATTCTAGAAAGTTCAGGCTCATCATGAATCCTTTGTTAAACAGCTGCGATTAACCACTATAAACAATATAGTTAATGATTAGGTTATCACAACTGAATTTAGTTAAATTCGAGTTCTACTTGTTTTTTCCCAAGTAACTGTTTTAATTCGTCTATCAATGTGTCGTTTGGCGTTACTCGCCATTCAGTTCCCAATGCGAGCTTTGCTCTAGCATCTTCCCTTTGATAATACACATTTACTGGAACGGTTCCCGCTTTGTGTGGCTCCAATATTGCACTAAATCGTTCAAAAAACTGAGCATTTATTTGCGACTGCATGATCGACACCGATAATCCACGAGCATATTTCTCACGGGCTTCACCAATATCCATCACTTCTCGCGCAGACATTTTAAGGCCACCATTGAAGTCATCAAAGCTGACCTGTCCAGAAATCACTAATATTCTGTCTTTTTCTAGTAATTCTGCGTACCTATCCAACACATCGGAGAACATCATTACCTCAATTCGACCCGATCTGTCATCTAATGTCATAAGACCAATACGAGATCCACGCTTAGTTGTCATCACTCTTGCCGCAATAACTAAGCCAGACAAAGTCACACTTTGATCACGCCTTGTTACCGTTGCATCTTTTAGTCGACAACTAGTGTACTTCGCAAGTTCCTTTAAATATGCATTAACTGGATGTCCGGTCAAATAAAGCCCTAAGGTTTCACGTTCTCCTTCCAACCATATTTTTTCTGGCCATTCAGGCACCTGTGCGTAAGCTTGCTCTACCGCTTCTGGTGCATCCGTTAACACACCAAACATATCAGACTGACCAAATGATTCAGCTTGATGATATTGACCAGCTGCTTTAACTGCCGCATTGACTGACGCCATCATGGCTGCCCTATGCGGCCCTAAACGGTCCAACGCACCAGCTTGGATTAATTTTTCGATGACGCGTTTGTTGGCTTTTTTCAAGTCTATACGAGCACAGAAATCGAAGAGATCCTTGAAATGACCTCCGCTATTTCTCGCTTCAATGATATTTTCAATGGGCCCTTCACCAACACCTTTAATCGCTCCGATACCGTAAACAACCGCACCAGATTCATCCACATTGAATCGATAATCTCCAGCATTAATATCTGGGGGTAAAACCTTTAACTTCATTCGGTTACATTCGTCCACCAACCCAATGATCTTTTCGGTGTTATCCATATCAGCCGTCATAACCGCAGCCATAAACTCAGCAGGATAATGGGTTTTAAGCCACAGGGTTTGATAAGAAACGAGTGCATAAGCCGCTGAATGCGATTTATTAAATCCATACCCTGCAAATTTTTCTACAAGGTCAAATATTTTCATCGACAATTCACCGTCGACACCGTTATCAATAGCCCCTTGTTCAAATATCGAACGCTGCTTTGCCATCTCTTCCGGTTTTTTCTTACCCATCGCACGCCGCAACATATCGGCACCGCCTAGCGTATATCCCGCGAGGATCTGCGCAATCTGCATTACCTGTTCTTGATACAAGATAATGCCGTAGGTCGGTTCTAATGTCTCTTGAAGCGAATCATGCTGCCATGTTTCATCTGGGTAAGATACCGCTTCACGACCGTGCTTACGGTCAATAAAGTTATCGACCATTCCGGACTGTAATGGTCCCGGACGAAAAAGCGCCACCAATGCGATAATATCTTCAAAGCAGTCTGGTTGAAGTCGTTTGATAAGCTCTTTCATACCGCGGGATTCTAACTGGAATACGGCAGTGGTTTCAGAATCTTGTAGCTTTCTAAATGAACGAGGGTCTTCAAGTGGAATCGATTCGATTCGAACCGGATCTTTCCCTTCTTTTTTCAAACGGGGATTAATTAGGCCAAGCGCCCAATCGATAATGGTCAGTGTACGCAAACCAAGAAAGTCAAACTTCACCAATCCAGCGGTTTCTACGTCATTTTTATCAAATTGAGTAACAGGAAAATTCCCATCAGCATCACAATAAATTGGCGCAAAATCCGTAATCGTAGTGGGAGAAATAACAACACCACCGGCGTGTTTACCCGCGTTACGTGTTACGCCTTCTAAGATTCGGCACTTATCAATAAGTTCTTTTACATCTTCATCAGCCGCATAAATTTCTGGAAGCTGAGGCTCTGCTTTAAATGCCTTTTCAAGGGTCATACCGGGATCGGGGGGGATTAACTTAGAGATGCGGTCAACAAAGCCATATGGGTGGCCAAGGACTCTACCAACATCCCGTATTACCGCTTTAGCGGCCATGGTTCCAAAGGTAATAATCTGTGATACGGCATCACGCCCATATATTTCTGCCACATGATCAATCACTTGATCTCGTTTATCCATGCAAAAATCGATATCGAAATCGGGCATAGATACACGTTCGGGATTTAAGAAGCGTTCAAACAGGAGATCGTATTCTAATGGATCTAAATCCGTAATACTTAGCGCATAAGCTACCAAAGAACCAGCACCAGACCCTCGGCCAGGGCCAACGGGCACATCGTTATCTTTCGACCACTGAATAAACTCCATAACTATCAAGAAGTAACCAGGAAATCCCATCTGGTTAATCACTTTAAGTTCTATTTTAAGACGTTCGTCATAATCTGCTCGTTTATCCAATCTAACTTGTTCGTCAGGGAACAAAAACTCAAGGCGGTCTTCTAGACCTTCTTCTGATTTTTTAACCAGATAATCTTCAATTTCCATCCCTTCTGTTGGGAAATTTGGCAAGAAAATTTCACCCAATCGAACCGTAGCATTACATCGTTTCGCAATCTCGACACTATTTTCAAGGGCTTCTGGGATATCTGAAAATAGAGCACACATCTCATCTTCGGTACGCAAATATTGTTGAGCACTGTAATTTTTAGGTCTTCGCGGATCGACCAGAGTAAATCCATCATGTATCGCGACACGAATTTCATGTGCATCAAACTGCTCGGTATGCAGGAACACAACTTCATTCGTCGCGACCACTGGCAGTCCTACATTATCAGCTAATTCGAGCGAAAAATGTAAATAACTCTCTTCGTCTGCTCTTCCCGTTCGCGACAGTTCTAAATAAAAATGATCGGGAAAATGGGTATTGTAAAACTCAACACAGCGATCGACCAAGGGTTGATTACCTTTGAGTAACGCTCTACCTATTTCGCCATTTTTACCGCCGGATAGAATGATCAGCCCTTCTTTATGGTTCACTAACCAATCTTTATCAATAACAGGTTGATGTTGTACGTGACCTCTTTGATATGCCTCAGATATAAGCAATGTAAGGTTGTTATATCCCTTATTATCTTTAGCAATAACCGTTATCTGCGTTAACTCATCACCAAAGAGATCGGACTGCATCGCAAAATCTGCACCAATTATTGGCTTTATTCCGCAGGCGTGCGCAGTATTGTAAAATTTCACTAACCCGCATAAGTTAGTAAAGTCAGTGAGCGCCATTGCTGGCATTCCAAGCTCGGCAACCTTTTTCACCAATGGCGGGACTTTAGACAGTCCATCAACCATGGAATAATCACTGTGCACTCTTAGGTGTATAAACTTTGGATCAGACATTATTTTTGGTTACTCGTTCAAGGTTTAGGACTCACAGAGACCTAACGCTTTTTTAACTGGCTTAAAGCTCTTTCTATGCTGTTCTATCACACCATATTTATCAATAGCTTCAAAATGCGCTTTAGTTGGGTAGCCTTTGTGCTTAGCAAAGCCAAATTCTGGATATTGATTATCCAACTCTTCCATCTCTTTGTCTCGTACTACCTTCGCCAATATGGAAGCGGCACTGATTTCCGCTACTCGTAAATCACCTTTCACAATGGCTTGAGCCTGCATTACTATATCAGGTACCCGGTTTCCATCAATCAATACAAAATCGGGTTGAATATGTAACCCTTCTACCGCTCTAGACATAGCAAGCATTGTGGCATGTAAAATATTGAGTTGATCTATTTCAACAGGAGAGCAACGCCCAATAGACCAAGCGAGCGACTTCTCTTTAATCTCAGGAAAAAGTGCTAATCGTTTCTTTTCTGAAAGCTTTTTTGAGTCAGTTAAGCCTTCAATAGGATTATTGGGGTCGAGAATAACGGCGGCGGTGACGACATTACCGACAAGGGGCCCACGACCCACTTCATCAACACCTGCGAATAGACGGAACCCTTGTGGATATTCAAATGGAGGAAATTCTTTAATCATTCAATCTGCCCATTAATTTCAATACTGCCGTTGCGGCTTGTTGATCGGCCCCTTTACGAATCCAATGGTGCATCTCTGTGAATTTTTCTAACATCTCAACATTGTCATCAGAGAGCAACCTATCAACCTCATTGAAGAGATTTTCAGCATGACACTGCTCTAAAATAAATTCTTTCACCATCTCTTTACCCGCAAGGATGTTGGGTAGAGAAACAAATTCACTTTTAACTAAACGTTTAGCGATAAACGCAGTGATAGGATTAACATTATAAGCGACAACCATTGGTCTTTTAACTAGCATGCATTCTAGTGCCACCGTTCCTGAAGCTAACATCACCACATCAGATGCTTGAATCACATTTCTAGCGGTATCATCAACTAAGGTAAATTCCAATTCAGGCGCCAGAGTCTTCCACACTTGTTCAAACTGTTGCCGTCTTTTTTCGTTGACTAACGCAACAACAAAACCGAGGTTGGGATGTTTTTGGTGGAGTTTTTTGCACGTTTCGACAAATGGTTGTGCCAACATTTTCAGTTCTGCACCACGGCTTCCCGGCAATACTGCGAGCCATTTTTTGTCTTGATTCAAGCCAAGTGTTTCTCTGGCTTGCTCTTTGGGGTTTTCTAAAGGGATGGCATCCGCAAGAGTATGGCCAATAAACTCGCATGGTACGTCAAACTTATCGTAAAACGCTTTTTCAAATGGTAAAAATGCCAGCACAAGATTGGTCGCTGCTTCGATTTTAAAAATTCGTTTTTGACGCCAAGCCCATACGGAAGGGCTCACGTAATGGACCGTTTTAATACCCGAATCTTTAAGGTTTTTCTCTAAACGCAGATTAAAGTCAGGCGCATCAATACCAATAAATACATCCGGGGGATTTAATGTATAGTACTTTACTAATTCAGCCTTCACTTTCAAAAGCCTAGGTAATCGGCCTAACACTTCCACCAACCCCATGACCGCAAGCTCTTCCATATCAAACAACGACTGGCAACCTAGCGCATTCATTTTAGGGCCGCCAATGCCAACGAATTGCGCATCAGGCACCTGCTGTTTGATTGCTTTAATAAAGCCTTCGCCCAGAGTATCTCCTGATAGTTCACCAGCAACAATGCCGATAACAAGAGGACGAGATTGAGGCATAAATTCCATTCCCTATAACTGTATAAACAAAAAGTGTATCAACAAAGAAACTGTAAAGACAAAAAAGACCGTAACCAGTGTTACGATCTTTTAAAATGTTCGCCATTTAATATTAATAACTAACGGATAATTCCTCGAGATGAATTCTCTAAAAATTCTAAGAATAGTTTAACACCCGCAAACTCTTCCGCTTCTTTCGCTATCTCTATTTTTGCTTCTTCAACGGTGTTACCGTTACGATATAACGCTTTATATGCTCTGCGTATCGCGTGGATCTCTTTCTTTTCAAAACCACGTCTTTTAAGACCTTCGATATTTATACCGAAAGGCGCGCAATGATTACCTTGCGCCATCACATAAGGCGGTACGTCTTGCACAACGATAGAACCACCACCAAGCATCGCATGGTCTCCTACGTGACAGAACTGGTGGATAGCACACATGCCGCCAATGATTGCTTGCTGACCAATAGTCACATGCCCTGCAAGCGTCGCATTATTAGCAAAAATACAGCGATCACCGACAATACAATCATGCGCAATATGCGCGTTGATCATAAACAGGTTATCATTACCAACTTTAGTAATACCCTTGTCTTGAATCGTACCTCGATGCATGGTCACGCTCTCACGAATTGTGTTGCGATCGCCAATTTCAAGGCGAGTGTCTTCCCCCGCAAACTTGAGATCTTGGCACTCTTCACCTATAGAGGCGAACTGAAAGATACGATTGTCTTTACCTATTCTCGTCGGGCCTTTTACCACTACATGTGATAAAAGCTCGGTTCCTTCGCCAATCTCTACCTTACTATCAACGGTACAAAATGGGCCAATTTTAACATTTGCACCAATAACTGCGCCATCTTCTACGATTGCGCTTGGATGAATCTGAGCAGTTTCATGGATCATAATTGGAATTCTCTACGTGCACATTTTAGGTCAGCAGAACAGACTACAGCGCCATCTACTTTCGCAACGCCAGTAAACACCGCAATGCCTCTGCGTTCTTTTAAAAACTCAACTTCAATAACCAATTGATCACCTGGAACAACGGGTTTACGAAACTTTGCTTTATCAATACTAGCAAAATAATACAATTCGTTCTCTTTTGGCGCACCAAACGTGGCAAAAGCAAGTAAACCTGTGGCTTGTGCCATTGCTTCTAAAATAAGTACACCGGGAAAAATAGGCATCTTTGGAAAGTGGCCGGTGAACTGAGGTTCATTTACTGATACATTTTTCAAGCCAATAAGATATTTGCCTTCTACATACTCAGTCACTCTATCTATCAGTAAAAATGGATAACGATGTGGAAGCAATTCCTGAATTCTTGTGATATCCATTGTTTTCTTTTCAGTAGTCAAAACCATATTCCTATTAACAATTCAATTGGTTGTAATTATAAACGAAAAAGATCCGCTATTTGCAGACCTTTTCAGTAATGAGTAGAGATTGATGGTGATTATGATTCCAACGTCTTCTCTACTGCTTTCAGTCTTTTATTTAGTTCATCGATACGATGCACTCGAGCCGCTGTTTTTCGCCACTCTCTATTGGGTTGCACTGGTATGCCGGACGAAAACATCCCCTTCTCTGGTATGCTTCTCATCACCATACCCATACCCGTTATCGTTACCTGATCTGCAATCTGTATATGACCATTGATAACACTACCACCACCAATAATGCAGTATTTACCAATAGAAGTACTGCCAGCAATGATTGTACCACCCGCAATGGCGGTGCCATATCCGATCTGCACATTATGAGCAATTTGCAGTTGATTATCTAGAATGACATTATCTTCAATAACGGTATCATCTAGTGCACCCCTATCAATAGTAGTACATGCTCCAATTTCTACCCGATTGCCGATCCTAACCGAGCCGACTTGAGGGATTTTAATCCACTCACCTTTGTTATTCGCATAACCAAATCCGTCCGAACCTATCACTGTATTTGATTGGATTAAACATAAGTCACCAATCTGAACACCATGATAAATCGATACATTTGCCCAGAGCTTGCTTCCCTTACCAATCACGCTGTTTTTACCGACAAAACAACCGGCACCAATAGAAGCACTGTCTCCAAGCGTGACTCCGGATTCAATCGTTGCATTGGCACCAATCGTTACCCCTTCCCCCAACGTCACATCGTCTGCGACAACCGCGGACGCATGGATGTCACTCGCCGGATTAGGTGTCGAGTCTAAGGCCTGAGCAACAAGAGCATAGGCTAGATACGGGTCGGATACGACCAATACGTTAGTCTTGCAAAGCTCTAACTCCGACTCTTTCACCATTATCGCAGAAGCTTGGCATTCGCCTAAATGCTTGCGATATTTCACATTAGAAAGAAAGGTAATCTGACCGTCACCGGACGTATCCATCGGGGCAACAGAGGTCACAACGACATCGCCATCACCATGTAATGCACCGCCGGTAATCGCGGCTAATTCAGCAAGCGTCACTCTAGGCATAATATTATTTAAGCTCTGCTAGTACTTTTTCAGTTAGGTTTGATTCTTCATTTGAATAAAGAAGTATTTGGCTATCTATAACCATGTCATAGCCTTCTTTTTCGGCAATTTTAGTGGTCGCTTTTTGAATAACGGCAACCATCTGCTGTCTAGATTTAACGTCTAAAGATTGTGCTTTTTTCTTATAAGCATCTTGCTTAATTTGACCTTCAGCATTGAGTTGGCTGATTTCAATTTTTAGCTTCTGAATACCTTCTTCACCAAGTAGAGCGCCATTACGTTCAATCTCTTGACTTTTTTTGGTCATCGATGCCTGAAGTCGCTCTAACTCAGCTCTATCATCTTTTAATTCTGCCTGAAGTTTCTTCACAATAGCTTCGCGCTGAGGAAACTTACTGATGATATAGCCCGTGCTAACATAACCAATTTTTTGCGCGGCTTCGGCTGCGTTAACAAAAAATGCAGAGCTTGCAACAACAAGACTAAGACCAACAGTTCTAACTAATTTATTCAAAACATTTTCCTTTTAAAAGGTTCTACCTATTGTGAAAGTGAAAAACTCTTCGTCATCACCTTCATAAATTTCAATTGGTTTCGCAACGGAGAATACTAATGGCCCCATCGGAGACATCCATTGTACCGCTGCACCATAAGACGCACGATAATTCATTGGGTCAGAATAATCATAATAATATTTCTCTCCATAAGAAATATTATTCTCTAAATAATTAAACTCTGTATCCCATACACTCGCCATATCAAAAAATACACTAGTGCGAATTTGGGTTTGCATCTCTTCAGAGGCAAAAGGGGTTGGAACAATCAACTCAACACTCGCGAGCGCGACCGCATTACCACCAACCGCATCGTCAGTTGCAGCGTAATTAGGGTTATTACCTACACCTTCATCGTACACTGCTTTTGGCCCCGCAGAGTTAGAACCAAAGCCTCGGAGCGTAGTAAAACCACCCGCATAATAGTTTTCATAGAATGGAAACAGGTTATCATTTCCGTCATCGGAAGCCCCATAACCATTGCCATAGCCAAGGCGTCCTCTAAGGAGCAGTGTGAACTCATGTTTCTTCGTCAATGGATAGTACTGACGAACATCATACTGAGCCTTAAAGTACTGTACATCTGATCCTGGTACTGTCGCTTTATAAGACGCTCTCTGATGATTACCAGCCGTTGGGAAGTACCCTCGGTTTAGATTATTACGCGTCCATGTCAGAGTAATATCAAAATCATCAACTTCTAACTCACCAGAACTACTTATGTTATCTTCTTGAGCTTTCAAAAATTGTTCTATTTGGACATAAGAATCTAGGTTAGAAATTTTGTTGTGTGTATAACCCAAACCTATTTCAAAGAAATTGAGCTCATCAAAAGGGAAACCCCAGGTCAAACTTGTACCATAACTTTGGTTAGTATAATCAACAATACCCGCTTCAGAGGCTTCAAATTCATTATAGAAAACCTTGCCACCCAAACTCACACCATCTAAATTCCAGTATGGGTCTCGGTACTCTAAGGTTATGTTTTTCTGATAGTCATTCATCATTGCATTGATGCCAACACGATTACCAGAACCCGCAAAGTTATCTTGTTGTAAGCCAACCTGGAAGCTAATACCAGATTCGGTACCATAACCAACACCAAAATTGATACTTCCGGAGTTCGCTTCTTTAACCGTATAAACCAAATCGACTTGGTCATCCGTACCCGGTACACGCACGGTCTGTACGTTCACCGTCTCGAAAAAACCCAAACGGTTGAGTCGAGATTTACTGGTCTCGATCGCTTTTGAGTTTAACCAGCTACCTTCCATTTGGCGCATTTCACGTCGAAGGACTTCGTCTTTTGTCGAGTTATTACCCGTAAAACGAATATCTCGAACATAAATACGATTACCAGCCTCAACATTAATGGTTAGGTTTACGGTTTGATTCTCGTCATCGAATTCAGGCTGTGTAAAAACGTTGGGATAAGCATAACCGGCTTCACCCATGGTCTTTTTAACGTTTTCTTCTAATCCCGTTACCAATGCGCCGTTATAGAGATCACCATCTTCAAATGGAACCATCTGTTCGAATTCAGACTCTTTACCAATCAATTCGCCTTTGAAAACGACATTTTCAATGGTATACGGCTTGCCTTCATCCAAGTTTAAAGTGATGTACACGCCTTTTTTATCTGGCGATATTGCTACCTGAGTCGCATCCACTTTAAACTTCAAATAACCCTGATTTAGATAAAATGACTTGAGCGCTTCTAAATCGGCCGCCAGCACTTGTTTCTGATATTTATCGTCGGCAAGAAAATTCCACCAAGAGATATCAACATTCAGATCGAAACGAGATAAAAGTTGTTCGTCATCGTAAACCTCATTACCAATGAAGTTAATCTGCTGAATTTTTGCAGACACCCCTTCAGAAAAGACGAACTTTAGGTCCGCTCGGTTTCGAGGGAGTGGCGTCACTACAGCTTGTACGGTCGCGTTATACTTACCAACGCTGTAGTAGAAATCCTCTAAACCTTTCTCAATTTGACTTAAGGTTGTTCGATCAAGAGCCTCGCCTACCCTTACGCCTGAAGCGTCTAGGTTTTGCTGCAGTTGCTCTTCTTTAATCGCACTATTACCTGAAAACGAGATGTTCGCTACCGTCGGCCTCTCTTGCACTTGAATAACAAGTACACCATCGTCTCTCAATACTTTGACGTTCTCAAAGTTACCGGAGTTGTATAGCGCTTTTATGATATCGGCGACATCTTGTTGATTGATATTATCACCAACACGAACGGGAATCTTCAACAGAGCCGCACCTAATGCAACACGTTGTAATCCTTCCACCTTGATATCTTTCACTGTGAACTGCTCTGCGCTACTCACTGTTGAACTTGCGACTAAAAGAGTAGCGAGTAGTAATTGCTTAATTGCCATACCGGTTCTGACTATTCCTTGATACTTCTGATTGCTTTCTGCTTGGTTGTATTCTCAGGAAAACGCTAAGTAAATCACTTTGCCTTTTCTTGAGTATATCGATATCACAAACGCATAAAATCATTAAAAACAGCTATCGCCATTAGGGAGAAAATAATTGCTCCACCAATTCGAAAGCCCATTTCCTGTACTTTTTCTGGTACAGGTCTTCGGATAACAGCTTCAATAGCATAAAATAGCAGATGGCCACCATCTAAAATAGGTAATGGCATCAAATTAATTATGCCTAGATTCACACTTATCAGCGCTAAAAACCCTAAAAAATAGACAAGGCCATAACCCGCTGTCGCTCCAGCACCCTTGGCGATGGAAATTGGTCCACTTAAGTTATTTAAACCAACATCACCAACCACAAGCTTCTTAAGCATGCTAAATGTAAGAGCGATGACTTGCTCTGTTTTATCAAACGCTTTTCCAACAGATTCAAACACACCATATTGTAGATCAAATCTGTATTCATCAGGCCAGTCTGCCACTTTGGGTCCGATGCCAGCGTAGCCGATTACCTTACCGCTAGACAACTCTTTACTTGCTGGCGTCAATTGTAATGAAGTAGAAACGCCGTTTCGTTCAACAATTAACTCTAGTATCTGGTTCGGTGAAGAACTAATTTCATCAACGACTTGCTGCCAGTCTTGGATTAGCACGCCACCAATCGACACGATTTTGTCACCAACCTCTATTCCAGCCGATTCAGCGGCACTAGCATCCGCGACATTAGCAATAGAGGTGAAAATTTCTGGTCGATAAGGCAAGAAACCCAGCGTTTGCATCGCCGATTCTTTTTCGGGATCATACTTCCAGTTTCTAATATCTAATATTTTGGTCTCTTCGACTCCGTATCCTTTGCTTGGAACCAACGTCATGACCATTTGATCATCCCCGATGTGAGAGACCAGTCTCATATTGACTGATTCCCAATCTAAGGTTTCGGTACCTGCAATAGAAATAAGTTCCATTCCTGGTTCTATCCCTGCCTGTGCAACAATAGAATTTGGAGTAACCTCACCAATAACGGGTTTAATCGCGGGAACACCAATAAGGAATACTAGCCAATAAGCGAAAATCGCGAATAAGAAATTGAATAGTGGTCCCGCGGAGACAACAGCGGTTCTTTGCCAAAGTGGCTTACGATCAAAGGCCTGCGGCAACATTGATTCGGGAACATCATCTACTCGACTATCCAACATTTTGACGTACCCACCTAATGGGATAGCTGATATGTTGTATTCCGTGCCGTCTGCTCCTGTTTTTTTCCAAAGAGACTTACCAAAACCAATGGAAAATTTCTCGACTTTTACTCCGCACTTACGTGCAACCCAAAAGTGACCAAACTCATGTACAGCAACTAAAATGCCTAAAGCAATTATAAAGCTGCCGAAGTTCCATAAAATATCATTCATAATGAGCGTTCTCTAACCACTTCCTGAGCAAGACGACGAGCCATTCTATCTAGCTCAAGCAAGCTTTCCAAGTTATCCGTAACCAAGTGTTGCGATTCTGAACAAACCTTAGAAAGTACTCGTTCATTGACAACAGCAATATCAGTAAAGTTCAGTTGTTTATTCAAAAATGCGCTGACTGCAATTTCGTTTGCTGCATTTATCGCCGTTGTCGCATGTTGCCCTTCATAACAAGCATCAATAGCAAGTTTAAGACAAGGGTATCGGGCATAATCAGGTTCTAAAAATGTTAACTCGCCAACCTTCGTAAAATCGAGTGGCGAAACACCGGAGGATATTCTATCAGGATAAGACATGGTCAGCGCGATAGGAGTACACATGTCCGGTTCCCCCATCTGTGCCAAAACAGAACCATCTCTGTATTGAACCATGGAGTGGATCACCGATTGAGGATGAATAATCACTTTTAACTGCTCTCGTTGGCAATTAAATAACCACTTAGCTTCAATGAACTCCAACCCCTTATTCATCATGGTAGCGGAATCGACAGAGATTTTTGGTCCCATAGACCAGTTGGGATGTGCAATGGCCTGTTGAGGCGTCACTAGTTGTAGTTTATCTACATCGGTATAGCGAAATGGACCACCAGATCCGGTAAGCAAAATCGCATCTATCCCATACTTATCAAGATCACATCGACCAACACTTTTTTGGACTTGCTCTGGTAAACATTGAAAAATAGCGTTGTGTTCACTATCAACGGGAAGTAGTTCTGCACCATATTGCTCAACGGCATCGATGAACAACCTGCCTGACATAACTAATGCTTCTTTGTTTGCCAATAGAATACGTTTGCCCGCTTTGACTGCCGACATTGTAGGCGCTAACCCGGCAGCGCCTACAATGGCCGCCATAACACTATCGACCTCATCTAAAGAAGCAACAAAACTTAAACCCGCTTCACCCGCAACAACCACTGTCGACAAATTAAGAGACTTAAGTTCTTTCTCTAATAAGCTGGCTGCCTTCAGATCAGACATTGCAGCAAACTTAGGTTTCCATTTGATACAAAGCGCCTTCATTGCACTCACATTTGTACCGGCGGTAAGCGCTATGATAGAAAACTTGTCTGGGTTTTCAGAAATAACCTTAAGCGTACTACTACCTATTGAACCTGTTGCACCCAAAATCGTTATGTTTTGCATCAAGAAAAAACCGCCGTAAATAGAATGGTAAGTAGATTACTCAAGAGGTATTTAGAATACCTCTTGAAGCGGCTAAATTGTGAAATAGAGCAGTGTAAATACTGGAAAAGCAGCCGTTAAACTATCAATTCTATCCAGAACACCACCGTGCCCAGGGATAATATTGCTGCTGTCTTTAATTCCAGACACTCGTTTGAACATACTCTCAACAAGATCGCCGAGAACAGAAATAATGACGGTGACCAAAGTGATTATGATCATGCTAGCAACACTTGAAAAATGAATATCAAAAATATTGGCGGTAACTCCCCCCACCATTAGTGCAACAACGATACCACCTACAAGCCCTTCAATCGTTTTATTTGGACTCACATTCGGTGCCATTTTACGTTTACCAATTGCTTTACCAGCAAAATAAGCTCCACTGTCTGCGGCCCAAACAAGTAGGCAGACAAACAGCACTAATTTAGCGCCATGATAAGGCTCTAGCTCAATATTCTGAGCCCTTAATATTAGAAGGCTCCAAAAGAATGGCAAAACAGTTAGGACACCAAATAGCTGTCGTAATACCTTGGAGTGTTGCCAAAAACGGGTCGATTTAGGATAGGTTATTGCTAACGCACTTGCTATCAGCCACCAGGTTGAGGCGACAATCAATAAGGCCATATGAGAAAAAGTTAATTGGTTTAAACTGACAACGTCAGAAGGAATAGCCCAATAACTGATTACCAAACACGTTAAGGTAGGAACCATGGCCAAATAGCGCGACTGACTACCTACAAATTGAGCCCACTCCCAAAGTGCTAAAACGGTAATACCAGTTACAACCAGTAAAAAAAGAGGCAAAGGGAGTTCAAAAATAGCCAACACTGCTAGTGGGGCGAGTATTAACGCTGTAATTATTCGTTGTTTCAAATGCGTTACCTTAGATTTAATCCATTAAAGCTTTTATCTGTCCGCTAGTGCAGCCGAATCTTCTTTCTCGACTGACAAACCAAGAGACGGCGTCCACTAACTTATCTTCATCAAAATCAGGCCAAAGTACATCCGTAAAATACATTTCTGCGTAAGCAAGCTGCCAAAGCATAAAATTGCTTATGCGACATTCACCACTGGTTCTAATGAGAAGATCAACTTCCGGCAAATCGGACATAGTAAGTTCTTTTGCAAATAGTTCTTCAGTAATGTCGCTCGGTTGCAAAGAACCTTCTTGAACCTTTAAAGCGATGGATTTTGCTGCTTCGGCGATATCCCACTTGCCACCATAATTGGCCGCAATATTCACAACCATGCCAGTGTTATTCGTCGTCAATACTTCCGCCTCAGCAATTTTCGCCTGCAACTTCAAATTAAACTGACTGACGTTTCCGATAACCCGTAGTTGCAGATTATTTTTATGTAGTTTTTTAACTTCTCGCGTCAAGGCCGAAATAAAGAGTTCCATAAGTAGGTTCACTTCTTCCTCCGGTCGACGCCAATTTTCACTGCTAAAAGCGAACAGAGTAATGGCTTTAACCCCTAGCTTCGCCGCACCTGATATCGTTTTCCTTACCGCTTTAGCACCTGCTCGATGACCAAAAGCGCGAGGTTTACCTCGTGCTTTTGCCCAACGACCATTTCCGTCCATAATGACGGCTATGTGTTTCGGAAAATGAGATGAGGATACTTGGATATCAGGCATAATTATAAATTGATAAATTTGATTGGTTCAAAATAATAGCATAAAAAAAACGCTGGGCTGTTAGCACAGCGTTTTATCACATTAGACGTAGTTATTAACTACACTTCCATTAAGTCTTTTTCTTTTGCAGCCAGAACATCATCAACGCTCTTTACAGCGGCATCAGTCAACTTTTGAATGTCGTCTTGCGCCCTGCGGTCTTCATCTTCTGAGATCTCTTTGTCTTTTAGTAGCCCTTTAAGATCACCGTTGGCATCACGACGAATATTGCGAATAGCAACACGACCACCTTCCGCTTCGCCACGAACGATCTTAACTAAATCACGACGGCGCTCTTCCGTTAACGGAGGAAGTGGTACGCGAATAACAGTACCAGCAGACATTGGGTTTAAGCCAAGATCAGACTTCATGATAGCTTTCTCAACTAAAGGAGTAAGTGCTTTGTCAAATACGGTTATCGCCAAGCTGCGTGCATCTTCCGCTATCACGTTAGCGACTTGGTTTAACGGTGTTGGTGCACCATAGTACTCGACTGTGATACCAGAAAGTATGCTTGGATGTGCACGGCCAGTACGTACTTTACTAAGCGTACCTTTTAGCGCTTCAACACTTTTTTCCATGCGCTCTTGCGCGTCTTTTTTGATTTCGTTAATCACGTTTTCACCTTAAACTTTTAACTAATTTGAATGAATTAATCAGCGTTACTAATCAGTGTACCTTCTGCTTCACCCATCACCACGCGACGAAGTGCGCCTGGTTTATTCATATTAAATACACGGATTGGCATATTGTGGTCACGTGCCAATGTAAATGCCGCTAAATCCATTACTTTCAGTTCTTTCTCAAGGACTGCGTTGTAAGATAGCTTATCATACAGCTCTGCTTCCGGGTTTTCTACAGGATCGGCCGTAAATACACCATCCACTTTTGTGGCTTTGAGAACTACATCCGCTTCTATTTCAATTCCGCGCAAACAAGCAGCAGAATCCGTCGTGAAAAATGGGTTACCTGTGCCAGCGGCGAAAATGACAACGCGGCCTTGACGTAATTGAGCTATAGCGTCTGCCCAGTTGTAATCATCACACACCCCTTTAAGCGGGATTGCCGACATAACACGTGCATTGACATAAGCACGATGCAGCGCATCACGCATGGCTAGGCCATTCATCACGGTAGCCAACATTCCCATATGGTCACCAACAACACGATTCATTCCCGCTTCAGCAAGTCCAGCGCCACGGAACAGGTTTCCGCCACCGATAACTAAACCAACTTGAACACCCAACTCGACCAACTCTTTAACCTCTTGGGCCATACGCTCAAGAGTTGCTGGGTCGATGCCGAAGCCTTCTTCGCCTTGAAGAGCTTCACCACTAAGTTTTAATAGAATACGTTGATACGCAGGTTTTGGGTTTGTCGTCATGGAGTTTACCTTCCCGTGTAGAGTTATTGATTAGCTGTCATGAATTTACGCTTTAACCAAGCTTCAATTCAAACGTTGATTCATCATAGCTAAATTATCTGATTCAAATTTTACTATATTGCATTCATAAAAAGACCGTAGCCAAGGCCACGGTCTCTTTCAATACGATGACATCAAGGATTACCCTTTTTGTACCGCAGCAACTTCGTCAGCAAAGCTCATTTCTTGAACTTTTTCGATGCCTTCACCAACTTCTAAACGTACGAAGTTAGAAACTGAAGCACCTTTCTCTTTCAACATGTCACCAACTGTTTTCTTCGGTTCCATGATAAACGCTTGACCCGTTAGAGAGATTTCGCCTGTGAATTTCTTCATACGGCCGACAACCATTTTTTCTGCGATTTCCGCTGGTTTTCCTTCGTTAATTGCGATTTCAACTTGAACCGCTTTCTCTCTTTCAACTACGTCAGCTGGTACATCTTCAGGGTTAACAAATTCTGGCTTAGAAGCAGCTACGTGCATAGCTACGTGCTTAAGAGTCTCTTCTTCTGCAGAACCTGCAACAACAACACCGATACGCTCACCGTGACGGTAAGAGGCAAGGCTAACACCTTCAATATACTCGACACGACGGATACTGATGTTTTCACCGATTTTAGCAACAAGCTCAATACGAGTTTCTTCAAATTTAGCTTGAAGAGCAGCCGCGTCTAGCTTCTCAGCGACAGCAGCGTCAGCGACTTCGTTAGCAAACGCTAAGAAGTTGCCATCTTTTGCTACGAAGTCAGTTTGACAGTTAACTTCTAGAAGCGCAGCAAAACCATCAGCTTGTTTAATGATGATAGTACCTTCAGCAGCAACGTTGCCTGCTTTTTTAGCGGCTTTAGCAGCGCCACTTTTACGCATGTTTTCGATCGCTAATTCAACATCAGCATTCGCTTCAACAAGCGCTTTTTTACAATCCATCATGCCAGCGCCAGTACGCTCGCGAAGTTCTTTAACTAGAGCAGCAGTTACAGTTGCCATTCTCTATTCCTCAGTTTATTCAGGATAAGATACAAATAAGGGGCCTAAATTATGGGCCCCTGATTCTAACTATAACTTAGTTAATGCTTAAGGCGCCTTTCAGAAACCATGTTTCTTCAACACACCTATTTTACAAAAACTAAGTTTAACGTCAGAAGTCCGCTATTACTCAGCTTCTTCTACGAAACCGTCTTTTTCGCCAACAGCTACAACAGCGTCTTGGTTACGACCTTCTTTAACAGCGTCAGCAGCAGCGTTTAGATAAAGCTGTACAGCGCGGATTGCGTCGTCGTTACCAGGAATGATGTAATCAATACCGTCTGGGTTAGAGTTAGTATCAACAACAGCGTATACTGGAATACCAAGGTTGTTAGCTTCTTTAACTGCAATATGTTCGTGATCAGCATCGATTACGAATAATGCGTCAGGTAGGCCGCCCATGTCTTTGATACCACCAAGAGATTTCTCTAGCTTCTCCATTTCACGAGTACGCATTAGAGCTTCTTTCTTAGTTAGTTTCTCAAAAGTACCGTCTTGAGCTTGAGCTTCAAGTTCTTTAAGGCGTTTGATAGACTGACGAACAGTTTTATAGTTTGTTAGCATACCGCCTAACCAGCGGGCGTTAACATAGTATTGGTTGCTGTTGATAGCAGCTTCTTTAACAGCTTCAGATGCTGCGCGTTTAGTACCAACGAAAAGAACTTTACCTTTTTTCTCGCCAACTTTGCCTAGCTCAGCTAGTGCTTCGTTGAACATTGGAACCGTTTTTTCTAAGTTGATAATATGTACTTTATTACGAGCGCCAAAAATGAATGGTTTCATTTTTGGGTTCCAGTAACGAGTTTGGTGACCGAAGTGAACACCAGCTTTAAGCATATCGCGCATTGATACAGTTGCCATTTTAAATTCCTCTTACGGGGTTAGGCCTCCACATACCCCATGCATCCGACTTTATTCGTTGGTCTTGCAGACCACAATAAAGCACCCCGGAACATGTGTCGGTACGTGTGTGATTTAAAGATAAAAGTTAATGGAGCAAAAAAGCTTCGCTGACATTCATAATGTCAAAGAGAACAGTTCATAACTCCGGCGCGCTTTATACCATAAATCGACGTCAAAAAGCCAGAAAATTCACCTCACAAAAGTAGATTTCTACTTACCCTTTTGTCCTAAGTAATGCTAAATGATAACGGAATTCAATTGCACTTAGCCTACTCACTGGTAGAATGCGTTGCATAAGTAGCCTGTACGTACAAAAAGAATTAGAGAAAACAGATGACGATTAAGATAAAAAACACCGCAGAAATTGAAAGAATGAGAATTGCAGGCAAATTGGCTGCTGAAGTTCTAGAGATGATTGAACCCTTTGTAAAACCTGGGGTAACAACAGAAGAGCTTGATCAAGTTTGTTATAAGTTCATCATTGATAATGGTGCTTATCCTGCACCACTCGATTATCACGGTTTCCCTAAATCTATCTGTACTTCAGTAAACCATATCGTCTGTCACGGTATACCCGCTACAGAAGATGCAATGGGTTCTACTGGTAAATCAAAACCTGGTGTGCTGAAAGATGGCGACATCGTCAACGTTGACATTACCGTCATCATTCCAAATGACAGCACGGTCTCTCTAGAAACACGTCCGCAGGGGTATCACGGCGACACATCGAAAATGTTCCTTGTAGGTGATGTCCATCCGGCTGATAAACGTCTATGTATGGTTGCTCAAGAGTCACTATATGCAGCAATGCGTAAAGTAAGACCGGGAAACACTATCGGTGATATCGGTACGACAATACAAAAATACATCAAAGGTGTGACACCTCGCTTCTCAATCGTCAAAGATTTCTGTGGTCACGGCATTGGGGATGAGTTTCATGAAGAACCTCAAGTCGTTCACTATAAGAACAACGATCGACGTATACTTCAACCCGGTATGATTTTTACTATTGAACCCATGATCAATGCTGGAAAGTTTGGCTGTAGCGTAGACTCAGAAGATGACTGGACGGTATACACTGGGGATGGGAAAAACTCGGCACAATGGGAACATACCATACTGGTGACTGAGACGGGATGCGAAGTGTTGACTCTTCGCGCTGAAGAGACAATTTCTAGAATATTAATTAACAAGTAATCGTCATCTATGAAAAAATCCTCGCCTATAGTGAGGATTTTTTATGGCCAAAATTTGTCCTTTTATACTATTGAAGCGATGACTTTTCTCCTATTTGAACCCGCCTATTATTTAGCTGTCGCTACATTTCAAATTTATAACCGCTTAGCCTTCGTAGATAAGTGACCTCGACAGACCTTTCCAATGCCTTTATCTACTGTTACATTGGTCTCAATATTGGTTTCAAGCACGGACGGCAAGGAATGCCCAACTTATCTCCACTAAAATTTGACGATTCTCAACTCAATCCTACGGACATTAAGAATCAACTCGACAAATTATCAAATTATCAAAATGAACAATTTCTTAAGCATCAACCAGTCACTGATTTGGTCTTCGCCCGTTCAGAATATATGGACCAGTTATTACAACGGTTATGGCGTTATTACCAGTTTTCAGATGTTGAAAATCTCTGTTTAATTGCGGTTGGTGGTTATGGTAGAAGTGAATTACATCCTTTATCAGATATCGACATTCTCATACTTTCTGACAAACCATTAACCACAGAACTGGGCGCAAAGGTCAGTGAATTTATTACCTTGTTATGGGATTTGAAATTAGAGGTTGGTCACGCGGTACGAACAATAAAGGAATGTTCAGAGGTAGGTAGTGACGACCTTACTGTTGCGACTAACTTGCAGGAAGCTCGCCTTCTTTGCGGTAGTGAAGAGGCCTTCATAAAACTTAAATTGCTTGTCTTATCAGAAAGTTTTTGGCCCAGCGTGGATTTCTGCCAACAAAAGATAACCGAGCAGAAAGAGAGACATGCCCGCTACCACGATACAACCTATAACCTTGAACCAGATATAAAATCGAGCCCAGGTGGCCTGCGAGATATCCATACCTTAAGTTGGATAGCAAGACGGCATTTTGGTGCGACGTCTTTGCTAGAGATGAGTAAATACGGCTTTCTTACCGACGCAGAATATCGTGAATTAGTCGAGTGCCAAGATTATCTTTGGCGTGTTCGGTTTGCCCTTCATATGGAATTAAAACGCTACGACAACCGACTTACATTTGCCCATCAGGCACAGGTTGCTCTACATCTAGGTTTTACTGGGGAATACAACATCCCAGTTGAAATGATGATGAAAGAGTTCTATCGAACACTAAGACGTGTTGCCGAATTAAACAAGATGCTAATTAAGCTTTTTGAGCAGGCGATTATCAACGATGGTGAAGAGTTACCGGCAGAAGATCTTGACGATGATTTTCAGCGTAGAGGCGCGCTTATTGAGGCAAAAAAACCCGCACTTTTCCAAGCGAGACCCGAAACCATATTAGATATGTTCATTCATATCGCTAACGACTCAAGCATAGACAGTGTCGCACCTGCAACACTTCGTCAACTTAGGACTGCTCGGCGACGTCTCAATAAATTTCTCCATACCATACCGGAAGCGAGGGAAAAATTTCTCGCTTTATGTCGCCACCCAAATTCACTGTATCGCGCCTTTCCACTGATGCATAAACTCGGCGTTATCGCCGCCTATATTCCCCAATGGAGTCAAATAGTTGGTCAAATGCAGTTTGATCTCTTCCACGTTTACACCGTGGATGAACACAGCATGCGACTGCTCAAAAACATCCATGCCTTTAGCCATATAGAGAACCACAATAAACACCCCATTTGTTGCGAAGTGTACCCGAGGATGCAGAAAAAAGAATTGCTTATCCTTGCCGCCATTTTCCACGACATAGGTAAAGGCCGCGGAGGGAATCATTCTGAAATTGGTGCCGTTGAAGCTTACGCATTTTGTATTGAACATGGGTTATCGAAACCAGAAGCCAAGCTCGTCTCGTGGTTAGTGAAAAACCATTTACTGATGTCTGTAACCGCTCAACGACGTGATATCTATGATCCCGATGTTATCGCTGAATTTGCTAAAACAGTACGTGATGAAGAGTACCTCGATTATTTAGTTTGCCTGACCGTTTCTGATATATGTGCCACCAACCCTGAACTGTGGAACAGTTGGAAACGAACGCTATTAGCAGAGCTGTATCATTCTACGCAACGAGCGCTTCGTAGAGGACTTGAAAACCCAGTCGATGTTCGCGATAGAATTCGTCACAACCAACAATTATCATCAGCCCTATTAAGAAAAGAAGGTTTTTCTGCTAGAGAGATCGAACTGCTTTGGCAACGATTTAAAGCAGATTATTTTTTAAGGCATACTCACAAACAAATCGCTTGGCATTGCATCCATTTGTTACGACATAGTGATGTGGAACAACCTCTTATACTGGTTAGCAAAAAAGCAACGCGTGGAGGCACAGAGATCTTTGTTTACTCTAAAGATCAGCCCGCACTCTTCGCTAGCGTTGTGGCTGAAATAGATCGCTGTAACCTCAATGTCCATGATGCTCAGGTTATGAGTAGCAAAGATGGGTATATACTCGATACGTTTATGGTCCTCGACCAAAATGGCGATCCTATAAAAGAAGAGTTCCAAGATACCTTGATTACTCGTTTAACTGAAACTCTAAAACATACCGGTCCAAAGAAGGTTCGAGTGAGGCGTGCACCGAGGCAACTCCAGCACTTCAATGTAAAAACTCAGGTTGATTTTATCCCGACTAAAACGGGAAAAAGAACACTGATGGAGTTTGTGGCCTTAGATTTTCCAGGTCTTCTAGCAACGGTAGGTGAATCCTTTTCCCAACTGGATATACATCTCCACGGCGCAAAAATAACCACCTTTGGTGAGCGAGCACAAGACTTGTTTATTATCACCTCTTCTACTGGTAAATCACTGTTAGATCACGAACAGGTAGAACTAAGAAGTATGTTAGTGAAAAATGTTTCAGAACTAGCAGATAGGTAGCATAAAAAACCATGACGAGAGAGCAGATCGCGATCTCGTCCACAACTCTTTTCTACTCGACAAAAATCATCTATCTACTAAGCTTTTACACTGCTAAAGTTATATTAATTAATTCAGTTAATTAATTATCACACACTATATTTGACACAATAATTCAAGAGGTAAGCTATGTATCCAAACCTTACTGGTTTAGGGATTCATGATCCTAAGCAAATAGAGCGCTATTCACTACGCCAAGAAGCTCACAAGGATGTGTTAAAAATTTATTTTCACAAACAAAAAGGAGAACTGTTTGCGAAGAGTGTGAAATTTAAATACCCAAGGCAGATAAAAAATGTTTTGGTTGATGGTGGAACCCATCAATATAAAGAAGTCACAGAGATCAACCGCAACCTGACGCTTGTCATTGATGAACTCAATCAATTGACAAGACCCGCGAAACTCAATGGAAAAGATCTTAAAGAGAAAATTCTATCCGATCTCCGTCATTTAGAAAAAGTGGTATCTAGCAAGATTCACGAAATCGAATCTGATTTAGAAAAACTCAAGTAGCAAAAAGAAACCCTATAGAAAATGGCTCAGACAATCAGTCTGGGCCATTTTTTTATACATCAAATCATTAAATCTATGTATGCGTAAAATAGTTAATTAGTATGCTGCGCTTGGCGTATAGAAATCTTCTACATTACTCTTATCGACAAGTTCGGCCGCGAGTATCACTCGTGAAGGAACAGTGTGGTACATCTTACCTAACTTCTCACCTTTTAAGCCCGTAACCGCTAATGCGACACCTGAGGCAACCATGCTCGGTGGATAGGTAACCGTTGCCCTCACCACTTTGTCTCCATCCATAACCATTTTCATGATGTCTTTAGACCCTGCGCCACCCAATACTGTTTTAATCTCAGTACGACCAGATTCTTTGATTGCTTGCATAATTCCTTTAAGCATATCGTCATCTTGACACCAAACCGCATCAATACGAGAGTGACGTTGCAGCATGTTTTCCATCACGGCTAAGGCTTTTTGCGTTGACCAATCGGCTGGCTGACTGTCTAAAATCTCCATACCTTTATGTTTGGCGATTTCAGCATTGAATGCGTCGACACGTTGCTTGTTAATTGGAATCGACATACCTTCGATGACAACAACCTTACCTTTGCCATCCATCTCTTCCGCTAACCATTTTCCACTCACACTACCGAGACCGGCATTATCCCCTGCAATGAACACGTTTTGTGCTGGGTGAGCAAGTTCTCTATCTACAACAACCGTATAAATACCGCTGTCATAAGCCTCTTCTATAACCTTCTGTAAGGTCGCAGGGTTGTGAGGTAAGATAACCAGTGCATCAATACCACGTATCATTAGATCTTCAACATCACCTACCTGCTTGGAGCCAGAACTCGCCGCAACGACGTAGAATTCAAAATCTTTTTCTGTTTCTTTAAGATCCGCGACTGCTTTTTCTGCCCACCACAACAATCCAGCTGTCCAACCATGGTCTGCTGAAGGTACTGACACACCAACTTTGTATGTTTTTGCGAAGGCTTGTGACGTACCTAAAATAGCAACAAGTGCTATACCAAGACTCAACTGAGCAATTTTTCTTATGAGTTGCATTAGTAGTTCTCCTTTGTTCTTAATAATAGTGTCTGGCTCAACTTGTCCGCTTAAATTGCATCAACACTGCAATTAGTATTACTAAGCCTTTCACTGTTCCTTGTAGGTAGGGGCTAACCCCTAGTAAATTAAGCATGTTATTGATGATGCCCAAAATAATGGCACCAACGACGGTTCCCCAAAGGGACCCTTTTCCTCCTGATAAGGATGTGCCACCGATAACCACAGCAGCAATCGCATCAAGTTCATAAAATAGACCCGCGTCTCCAGGACTGACCGAGTTAAGCCGAGATGACAGCATTACCGCTGATATACCGACGGCAAAACCAAGGATGACAAAGGTGAGAAAATAGATTCGTTCAACATTAATAGCTGAATATGCAGCCACTTTCGGGTTAGAACCCACAGCGCAAACATGACGACCGAATGCCGTATGCTTTAATAAAATATGGCCTAATATTGCGAGGATAAAAAACACCCAAACCGGAACAGGAAGACCCAAAAAGTATCCTGTCCCAACGTCTGGATAGTGTTGATTGTTGGAGACAGCTTCACCTGCGTCGCTTACATACAACGTAAGAGAACGATATACCGACATGGTTGCCAATGTGGCAACAAAGGAGGCAATTTTTCCTTTGGTTGTCAAAAAGCCATTAATCGCACCAAAGAATGCACCTAAAACCATCGCTCCTATGATAGCAATACCAACCGCGCTCCAACCATCGCCTAGGTAATTGAGCAGCATAATAACTAACACGCCAACAAGGGCGAGCATTGACCCGACAGATAAGTCGATGCCACCAGCAATAATCACGAAGGTCATTCCTAACGCGATAATTCCAGTATAAGAAACCTGCCTTAAGACATTCGTTATATTTCTGGGAATAAGAAAGTGTTCACTCGCAATAGCCGATAATATGACCAATACAAATAAAGCAATCAATGGTGCAAGGCTGCCAAAATTGAGTTTACTTAGCCACGATGCCTTTGCAGTCGGAACTCTGTCTTCTGTTTGATTACTCACTAGGGTTTTATTATTCATCTCTGCGGCCTCACTCATGCGCTCACTTTCTCAGAAGGTATGTGTTGGGTCTCGGTCTTTTCGGCTTGCAATCCTGCAGCCAATAGCATTATTTGTTGTTCTGTAATCGCTTCTTTTTCTAACTCTCCTTGCAATTTACCCTCTCGCATAACCATGACTCTATGCGCCAGCCCTATCAGTTCTTCCATTTCAGACGAGATAACAATCACGGCAAGTCCTTGCTCCGTTAAGTTTTGAATAAAGTGGTAAATATCTTTCTTAGTATTCACATCTACCCCTCTTGTCGGTTCATCCAAAATAAGGATTTTCGGTTCGGTATCCATCCATTTCGACAGATACACTTTCTGTTGATTTCCACCGCTTAGGTATTGCAACTCGGTATCCAATGACGCGGCTTTAATATCAAACTGAGAGACATATTGCTTAGCTTTAGTTCGGGCTAATTTGTGTCTAATTAACCCTTTGGTATAGCGCGAAAGAGAAACTAAACTGATGTTCTCTGTAAGATCAAACCCCATGACTAAACCCCGTCCTTGGCGATCTTCACTTAAGTAAGCAAGTCCCTTTTGAACCGCCTGCTTAATATCATGAATATCGACTAACTCTCCAAATACCTCTATCTGTCCAGATTGTCTTTTTCTTATTCCCATTACGGCTTCGGCAACTTCGGTTCGACCACTACCAACCAGTCCAGCAAAACCAAGAACCTCACCTTTATGGACATGAAAATCGATGCGTTCACCCCCACCTTTAAGCGATAAATTAGACACTTTCAACGCAACTTCTTTCGTTGATATCGATTTTTTAGGAAAAATTTGGTTCAGTTCTCGCCCAACCATTTTGGTCGCCATATCTTGCTCATTTATCTCAGACACATTATCAAGAGACACTAAATTTCCATCTCTAAGAATCATTAGTCGATCACATAACCTTTTCACTTCTTTTAGTTTGTGAGAAATAAATAGAACGGTGACACCTTGGGCTTTCAACTTATCAATTAAAGTAAACAAAACATCAACTTCTAAGCTGGTTAGCACGGTCGTAGGTTCATCCATAATTAATATTCGAGCGTCATAAACCAACGCCTTCGCAATTTCAACCATCTGCTTTTCAGCGACGCTAAGATCTTCTATGAGAGCGTCTGGATTAAGCTCTGTATCAAGCATTAATAAGAGTTCAACCGTTCGTTGACGCATAGAATATTTATCTAACAACGCGCCTTTTTTTATTTCTTGTCCCAGAAAAATATTTTCAAACACATTTAGGCTAGCGACTAAATTAAACTCCTGAGGGATCATCGCTATTCCGTGTTTCTTGGCATCAGATGGGGAACGAATCTCCACTTGTGAACCATCAATCGAAATCGTTCCACTGCTCGCGTGGTAGATCCCATTAATTATTTTGAGCAATGTAGACTTACCCGCTCCGTTCTCACCCAGTATTCCAAGAACCTCTCCAGCCACAATATCAATACTGATACCATGAAGTACTTGAACTCCGGAGAAATCCTTCTTGATTGAATCTAAGCATAAAAGTGGTTCGTCTACATGTTTACCCATTTAAAAGTCCTCGATCGAAATCCAATTACTGTTTTGCTCAGATGATGCAATAACAGCATTGATAAAACGCATCCCATCAACGCCATCTTTCAATTGAGGTAGGAGACTTTTACTCAACACTTGCTCTGCTGATTCACCTGCTTTCACTTTTACAATGCAATCCGCAGCCTCATAATAGAGATTGGCAAAGCCTTCTAAGTAACCTTCTGGATGTCCGCCTGGCGTCCTTGTTAAATACGGTGCCGTCTCCAAATAGCCGTTACCCGCTCGTGTCAAAATTTGAACCGCTTGGCCTAACAGGCTAAACACCAATTGATTTGGGTTTTCTTGTGACCATTCCAACCCCCCTTTCTCTCCGTAAACACGAAATCTCAAACCGTTTTCATTACCTGGAGCAACCTGACTACTCCATAGCATTCCTTTCACGTTCTGTTCAAATCTCAGCATTGCACTGACGTTATCATCCAACTGACGACCATCAACAAACGTGGTTAGCTCTGCACTCACCTGCTCCAATTTTAGGCCACTGACAAACCGTACTAAGTTGTAAGCATGTGTTCCTATATCACCAAGGCAACCAGCCGGACCAGATCGTTTTGGGTCCGTTCGCCACTCCGCCTGTTTATTGCCTGAATGTTCGGTATCTGTGCTCATCCAATCTTGCGGATACTCCACTTGAATAACCCGAAGTTTGCCTAATTGACCATCGGCTATCATCTGTTTCGCCTGACGAACTAAAGGATAGCCAGTATAATTATGCGTAAGTACAAACAACTGCCCGCTCTTGCTGGCTATCTCTTGTAGCTTGTATGCATCGGCGAGATCTGAAGTTAAGGGTTTATCGCAAATAACATGAATGCCTGCATCGAGAAATGCCTTCGCGACCGGAAAATGCATATGATTAGGCGTGACAATAGCCACAACATCTATTCCATCATCTCGAGCCGCTTCTCTTTTTGCCATTTCATGAAAATCACTATAAATGCGTTCAGGAGAAAGCCCGAGTTCTATTCCAGACTCTGTTGCCTTTGCAGGATCGGCACTTAATGCACCAGCTACCAACTCATAACGACCATCAATTCGAGAAGCAATTCTATGTACGGCACCTATAAATGCCCCAATACCACCGCCTACCATACCGAGTCTAATCTTCTTCATTACCTCGTCTCCTTTAGCTCAATCCAAGTATGCGTAAATTTGCCGAGTCATCGGTCGCCACGTCTGCAAAATCATCAAATGCCTTATCTGTTACTTTAATGATATTTTCTGAAACAAACCTTGCCCCTTCCGCTGCACCTGATTCTGGATGCTTCAAACAGCATTCCCACTCAACGACGGCCCAACCATCGAAGTTATACTGAGACAGTTTGGAAAAAATACCTTTAAAGTTAACCTGACCGTCACCGAGAGAGCGGAATCGAGCCGCTCTTTCCACCCATCCTTGATAGCCTCCGTAAACGCCTTGCTGCCCAGTAGGATTAAATTCCGCATCCTTGACATGGAACATACGAATACGATCGTGGTATCTATCAATGAAATCGAGATAATCAAGCTGCTGAAGAAGAAAGTGGCTCGGGTCATACAGAATATTGGCTCTTGGATGGTTGTCCACTTCGGCTAAAAACATTTCAAATGTAATACCGTCATGTAAATCTTCACCTGGATGGATTTCATAACATACATCGACACCAGCTTCATCAAACGCATCCAAGATAGGTCTCCAGCGCTTACCCAATTCGGCGAATCCTGCCTCGACCAACCCTGCTGGTCGCTGTGGCCATGGATACATAAATGGCCATAAAAGTGCGCCCGAAAAAGTAGCATGTGCGGTCAACCCTAAATTTTTAGACGCTTTTGCAGAAAGCATTAGTTGATTTACTGCCCACTCTTGTCTTGCGCTAGGATTTTTATGTACCTCAGGAGGAGCAAAGCCATCAAACATCTCATCATAGGCAGGATGAACAGCAACCAGTTGCCCTTGTAGGTGAGTACTTAGTTCGGTAATTTCAACACCATATGAAGCAACCATGGTTTTAAGTTGACGACAATATTCGACATCTACTGCCGCTTTTTCCAGATCAAATAATCGTCCGTCCCAGGTTGGAATTTGGACGCCCTTATAGCCGATACTTGCCGCCCATCTCACCATATTCTCTAACGAATTAAATGGTGCTTCATCCCCTACAAACTGCGCAAGAAACAGTGCTGGGCCTTTAATAGCTTTCATAATATTCCCTTACTTCACAACGCGAGCCAAAACGCACTTTTGTAATCGATTACAAAAAAAACTTAATAAAAATGCGTTGAATATCTTAATAATCCAGTGTCAAAACCAATTAAATCCAACGCATCATTTTTGTGCATGAATTCAAATATAGTCTAATAACTAGACGATTATTAGTCTAAGTAGGACGATAATGTGATGTATGTTGAAAAAATAAACAATTTCACAACAAGATATTTGACCTGATATACAATTAATCTTTTTCATAATTAGAAAACTAATTTTCATAAAATTGTAATCCGTTACAATTGTAATTGCCCAGTATACTGTCACGTAAAACAAGTAGTCATTCAGGTGAAAACATGCCCACAATAAAAGATGTAGCGAAGCTTGCTGGCGTCTCCACCGCTACCGTTTCTAGAGCGATGGCTGCACCAGAAAAAGTATCGGCAAAAAATCGTAAAAAAGTGGAATTAGCGGTAGCTGAATGCGGTTTTACACCGAATGCCATTGCCAGAAATTTGCGTAAAAGCGAATCGAAAACGGTGGTTGTCATTTTACCTGATATCGCCAATATGTTTTTTGCTGATATCGTCAAAGGGATACAATTGGTTGCCCAACAAGAAGGTTATAAAGTTCTTCTCGGTGACTCTGTTCATACTGTACAACAGGCAAAAGAATACATTGATTTGGTTCGAACAAAACAAGCCGATGGGATCATCAGTTTAACATCGGAACTTCCGAGTGATATTCAGAAAGGGGCCAACATTCCGATTGTCATGGCCTGCGAATATTTTAGTGGTTTCCCTATCCCAACCGTCCGCGTAGACAATTTTGACTCCGCCAAGAGAGCAACGGAATACTTAATTGAACTCGGTCATACAAGAATTGGTTGCATCACAGGTCCAATGGGAAATCCGATCTGTGGTGACCGAAAACAAGGCTATATCAAAGCAGAGAGTAACGCCAATATTGACATCAACGACAACGCGTTTGAATCTGGAGATTTTAGTTTTCATTCTGGTTACGCCGCCTTTCAAAGGCTCGCGACCCAATATGAAATGACGGCACTTTTTTGTTTTAACGATATGATGGCACTAGGTGCTATGCGTGCAGCGATAGAGATGGGTATCGACGTTCCAAAACAGCTTTCAATTATCGGCTTTGATGACTTATTGTTTGCGCAGTATACGACCCCTCAATTAACCACGATTCGCCAGCCTCAAAAACAATTAGGCGAAACCGCCATGCAAGTTCTTACAAAGATTCTTAAGGGCGAAAAAGTCCCGCAAGACAGCGTCATACCGACACAACTTATAGTAAGAAGCAGTTCAACTATCGCGGCTAAATAAATGACTATAACTACAAAACCCATCAGGTAATGGACCTTGAGTGCTAACTCATTAACACGTGTTTCCACTCAAATTCTGCCATTAGCCTAAGCCAACAATCATCGAAGCTCGCTTTTATGCAGATGTCAGAATGGGTGTAAGGGTGAACAAACTGCAGTTCCGTTGCGTGTAGAAATAGTCGATGAGCCTGATAGTTTTCGCGAAACAATCGATTATGTTTACCATCACCATGTGACGTATCCCCGACAATAGGATGCCGTAGATGCGCCATATGACGACGTAGCTGATGTTTACGACCTGTATGAGGCTTCAGTTCAACAAGGCAATATCGGCTGGTAGGGAAGCGGCCCGTCGAGTATGGTACTTCAACTTCAGCTAATGGAAGATAATCGGTAACCGCTTCTTGCGGTTCTTTATCTGTTTTAGCGAATTTATCCGCAATTTTATCCAACTCTTGTTTCAGTGGATAATCAAGCGTATCGCCTTCTTCTATCCATCCTCGAACAATCGCATGATAGGTTTTTTTCATTTCATGATTGGCAAACAAAGGCATCATTTCTGATGCAACTTCACTTGATAAAGCAAAAACCAATACACCAGAGGTCGGCCTATCTAACCGATGCAGTGGGAACACATGCTGACCTATTTGATCTCGTAATGTTTGCATGACAAATTGAGTTTCATACTTGTCCAACCAAGAGCGATGAACAAGCATGCCTGCTGGTTTGTTTACCGCAATGATGTACTCATCCTGAAAGAGAATCTCGAGCATTATTGACACTCCTCATCAATCCTATGCAACAGCGTTATCAATTCCAATGTTTTGGTCTCCATTTTCCAAACCTCTTCAAAATAAGGCGAAATAGCAAAACCACTTGGAACGCGCTGCTGCTCTAACATTTCTCTCATTTTCGGGATGAATATCCATTGTAACCATTGCTCAGGTTCTAATGTGTCCAACGCAAAAGGTTCTTTACTCTGCAGCGCACTTTCTTCCGGTTCTTCACTGTCCCAAAGGCACAGTCGTTGTAAGCAGATTTCGGTTTCTTGCAGGAGAGTAAATAGAGGAAGATCGTCAGTCATAAGAATATTGCACGTTGCCACCTTGAAATTTTCGGTAAGAGTACCATTTATTAACCAAAGACCAATAGAGTAATTAACGAAATGGAAAACATTCAGACCCTAACTCAACTACTAAAAAATAGTGGTTGTGAATACAAAATTTTTGATTTAGGGAGACGCATCCTATCGGTTGAGAATACGTTATTTTCTAATGTTGAACTAGGTCAACAACCTTATCCATATCCTCTACAACGACAAGCTCATATCGCTATAGCCTATTGGAATAAAGAAAAACAGCCTTGGATCTGGTTTCTAAAGTTCCCTCTTGATGAAAGAGGTTTGTTGAAGCAATCTGATATTGGTAACTTCATAAAATATGTTATTGAAGCTATGGGGACAAGATTAGGAGGAAAACTGGATGAGCAACAAGAACAAAAGCTTGCGAATAATCCTTACACATTCAAACCTTCCGAAGACAAAATGGCTGTTTTTCACAGCCAGATCCGCGCCCTTTTAAACATGCAAACGAGTCAATACTATGAGCATGCTCAGCACTATTTTAATGGGGGGTTAGGTTGGGATAAATGGCAGACCGTTGGCTTACAGGGTATTGCTGATATCTGTGCTCGAATTCACCAAGAACAGAATGGTGTCATTATTCGAAAATCATTGCGCCATATTCCCAGTGAACCAAAGTACGCATTACTGGGCGTATTAGAACACACCAACCTTTCTGAAAAGCTGTCCAACACACTTTTAGAACTCGCTCAAAAAGAGTGCGCCCTTAACAACCCAGATCTATTTTTGGTATCGGCATACGTTAGAGCCCTATCAGGCGCACATTCAACGCAATTGAGAATACTTGTCAGCGAGATACTACTCAGCCCACTGTTAAGTCATCAAGAGATACTGGTTGGTATTGCAGGTCGATCTTGGCATGCGCTGGAAGACCCAAAAATAGCGGAACAATATCTCTTAAGGCTGGCACAAACTGGCAATCAAAAATTATTTAATCAATTGTTTACTGATCTCGTCATGCAACCCGCGCTTCGCTTAGTGCTTTTGCCGCTGCTCCACAGCCATCCTTCAGACGAATTAGCCACTGCTCTTGTTAGCTTACAACAATCCACCAAATCGAAGGCGAAATAATGATTAGCGATCTATTGGCCATAATTGGACTGGGTTTTGGTTGTTTTCTATTCTGGCAACAACGAAGACAGTCTGAATTAGCAAAAGCCGCGATTGCTAAACGATGTGATCAACTCGATTTACAACTTTTAAGTGTTTCATTTGGTTCGCATAGAATAAAAACGCCAGAAGGAAAACTAAAATGGCATACCGCTTATCAATTTGAGTTTTCTGCCTTAGGTGATGACTGTTATCAAGCAAATGTCATTATGCGAGGGTTTAGACCAGTACGTTTCAACATCCCACCTTACCGGATGGGTGATTCCATTTTATAAAAAAGAAAAGCCCCAATACTTTCGTATCGGGGCTATGATCTTACTTGCAGCAATCCAGCTACCAAATATGCTCCATGCATCATCCATAATAGTGCTGAATCCGTCAGCTTATCCTTTACATCGCCATCCTAGCAGTGTCCTAGTCATCCTAACTACTAACGTTCCTCGTTAGCAAACATCACTTGTTCCTTGAGCGGTGTCCTTTACATCATCCTGATGCTGTTCCTTGCCTGATCCTTTCAGGTGTTCCATCGCAAATCCTTGCCGCTAGCATCCTACTAACGTTGCATCCTGCAATGTCCTTTGTCCTTTTAGATTACTATCCTAGTAATCTCACTTCTTCCTGAAGATAACCAAACCCTTGGTTATTCCTAAATCCTTTGTCAACGTCCTGTTGACGCAGATAAGATTACTACCTTTAGAGTTTCGAACAAGACATTTACAGTATCATTCAGCCAACACAGACAAGTAACATAGGGACAAATATTTATAAAACAATTAGTTAACAACAAAATGGGCACCGATATCTATAGGCGTTATCGACTTCTCTTACACATTTGTAAGAGATCTCTTACACATAACTTCTTGATTAGACATTCTCAATCCACGAGATGTCATTGATAATAATGACCATGGTCTCGAATAATACTTAGAGCGATTGACGAAACATATAGACAGTAAGCTCTAGATAACTCAAGAAGGACAAAGTAGGATATAAACATAAAGAAATAGTGGAGTTCTAAATGCTAACCAAAGACGTATCTGCTGAGCTTGAACAGGCATTGCAAAAAATTCATGCCTCAGGAAAAAAACCAACCATTGCCCTCGTCAAAGCTCAACTGACAACGAGTATCCCCATGCCCGCGATTATCGCCGTCATCAAAAGCTGGAAAGGCAATCAATCTATCCCTAAAATAGAAATTGCAGAAAAAAAGGATCTCGATTTAGAAAAGCGAATAGAGCAACTTGAACATCAAGTTTCTGAGTTAAGTACTCGACTGAATGCATTAGAGGCGACAAAATGAAGATATGGGTTGATGCTGATGCCTGCCCTAAAGTTATTAGGGAAACACTATTTAGAGCCGCAGAAAGAACCGGCGTTGAATGCATATTTGTGGCGAACCATAGAGTACCGGTACCGACGCGCGTGAACATCAAATCCATTCAGGTAGAAAGTGGATTTGATGTGGCAGACAACGAGATTGTTCGACTTGTAGAAAAAGGTGACCTAATCATTACCTCTGATATTCCTTTGGCAGATGAAGTCATCACCAAAGGTGCGCTTGCCCTTAGCCCTAGAGGTGAGCTGTACACCAAGGAAACCATAAAGGCTCGATTAAATATTCGAGATTTTATGGATACCATGCGTTCTAGTGGCATTCAAACAGGCGGACCAAGCGCGCTATCTCAAACAGATCGAAGAGAATTCGCTAATCATTTGGATAAAGTATTAGCGAAACGATAGTCTTAAACCTGCTACTTCAATTGATCCCAGCTGATATTAGATACAATGCGGCATATGTCGCATTTAAAATAAAACACATCATGCAATGGGTTATCTAATAGCCACTCACCATCGCACTTCGGACACCTTCTTTCCCTCTCTTCTTTAAGTCCCTTACCACCAACTCGGTACAAATAGTAGTAAGTCGGGATTTGAGTTAGATATTCAATACGACCTCTGATATCCCACCCTCGACGGAATAGATCACTATCAATCTGGGTAATTTCCGCAAGGGCAGCATGTTCAGCCTTGCAACCACCTGCCATTTGCAATTCATCGCAGGCTTGCCACTCTGTTTGCCATTTAATAACGGCTTTGTGATCGCCATTTAACGTTGCCGGGTTTCTATAAAGCGGGATGGGTAAAAGCGTCTCCCCACTTCGTAGCGGAGAACACGTATGAACATAGGTTGTATACAATACTTGCCAATTTGGTGCCTCTTGCTCTGCAGCCTCTTCAGAATTTAGATCTCTTCCTACCAAGCGAATCTTAGGGGACAACAGACTCGCTTCAGATAACGCTTTTATACAAACATTAACATAATCAGAGTGGTTATCAGGGTGAAGGCTCTCCTCTTCAGGACAAACAGCCCTTACATAAAAGACCCCGTCGCCCATGACGATAGGAAACTCCCTACCGAGGATCTGACCGTTATACCTAAGCGCTTCCATCAGACCATTTACACCTTTGTCGACCGCAGAAACCGTCGTGTTGTCGAAGCATTCAAACTGTAATTCAGCAACAATCATCGTGCTATACCTCTGGTACAATATCAGTCAAGAATTCAGTCACCGTTTGCGCTAAGACATCACGCTTATCTGTTCCCAATCTTTCCAATATGACATTTCCGCTAATATTACAGATAGAAATAACGTCCAATTCGGCGTCAGTCACCCCAATAAATACCGTTGGTTTCAACTTCAATCGCCTTTGTGTTACTAGATGACCCAATATGTTTTCTTGTAAGCGAGTATAATCTTCATCGCTCCAAACTTGCAGTAGAGTAAATGGCTTATCTTGCCAGTTGGCTTCCATATCAGCACTATACTGGCAACCATAAAATGTCTTTATGTCGTCATGTAAATCAATTTCAATGCCATTTTCCACGTTAGAAAAATCGGCCATTTCGTCTCGTTGAACTGGCTGCCAAAAAACCGCATCGCCCCTGTTTTTTTCCACACAGGGGGAAACCAACCCAACGAGTTCTTCATTCATAGGTAATGTTTGATATTTATCTTGCCAGGCTTGTTTATACTGAGCAGAAAAGTGATGCAAAGCATCCGCCACAGGTTGTGTCATGTAGCCTCCTTGACTTGAGTTAATGACAGCGTATACGCGATTAAGTAGAATCTTGGTTATTCTAATCGATAAATGCATTTTAGTATGAGCAAATATTCAAATTCCGCAGAACTTGTTGGTTTAACTCTTGGACAAAAAACAGAATACCGTCAACAGTATGACTCTACATTACTGCAACCTGTCCCAAGAAGCCTAAATCGAGATGACCTCAACCTGACAAATGACCTTCCTTTTAAGGGGTGCGACGTATGGACACTCTATGAGCTATCTTGGCTTAACAACAAAGGACTTCCACAAGTCGCCATCGGCGATGTCTCTATTCCTGCGACCAGTTTGAACCTCATCGAATCGAAGTCCTTCAAACTCTATTTAAACAGTTTCAATCAGACACCGTTTGCAAATTGGGATAAGGTAACGGAAACACTAGAAAAAGACCTGTCATCTTGTGCAGGTGAAGCGGTTCAGGTGGTTCTCAACCCTTTGTCCTCATTCACAAATCAACCCATTCAGACTATGGACGGGGAATGTATTGATGATCAAGATATAGAGGTGAGCGACTATCAATTTGATCCTGAGTTTTTAAATGGGTCCATTTCAAACGAGCAGGTAACTGAAACGTTACACAGTCATCTTTTAAAATCGAATTGCTTGATTACCAATCAACCAGACTGGGGCAGCGTAGAGGTTAAATACACGGGTAAGAGAATCGATAGAGAAGCACTATTAAGGTATCTCGTTTCATTTAGAGAACACAATGAGTTTCATGAACAGTGTGTAGAAAGAATCTTTATGGATATTACTCGATATTGCTCTCCAGATTCTCTAACGGTTTGTGCACGTTATACGCGTCGAGGTGGATTGGATATCAACCCATACCGCTCGTCAGAATCGTCCGCACCACAACACAATCATAGATTAGCTCGCCAATAGCTTAACAAGGTGTAAAACAAACTAATGTCAATATCTGCATTTTCTAGATTCATTATTTCGACTGTATTGTTGTGTGCCACCCTTCTGTATGGAACGGCAGCACTCGCTGAAGGGGCCACAACAACCCTTTTAGAAGAAGCAGAAAAATTGATCGAAATTGTTCCTGAGCGTTCAAAAAAAATTGCTCAACAATTTCTTAGCGCAAGGACGTTAACCGAGAAGAGCCAAGAACAAATCCAAAAGCAGTCCACCGACAATGCCGTTCGTACACCTATTACCAGTATTAAGGCGCTGCAAATCATTTCAAAAGCAAAGTATATTTTGGGTGATTATAAAGGGTCAATAATCAGTATTGAACAAGCAGAAACGCTTGCCAAAACCTATAACTTGCCTAACCAGGTGCTCAAAATTCAATTACTAAAGGCTACTTTACTGTGGCGACTAACCCAGGATGAGCACAAGATAACCCCACTGATAACAAACGTTGAAGAGAAATTAGAAAACAGTGAGCACACCATTTCGATCACGGAGTTAAAGTATCAGTTACTGATGTTAAAGGCAGAAATCGCCATATCACTACAAAACAATACGCTTGCTCTGGATTACTTTTCTCAAGCAAATAACCTGCTAGTCAAACTTGATCAAGAAGAGCTATTAATAAAACATCAGATTATCTTAGGTGAGTATTATTTAACCAATGAGAACTATAATCAGGCCCTTTATCAATTACTATCGGCGTATTGGTCCGCCATCGAGAAAGATAAACCGGTCTTGTTAGCCAAGATAAATCGCATCATCGCCGATCTGTTCATTAAAAAGTCTGTTCTAGACAAAGCGTTAGAGCATCTATCTCAGGCCGCCGATTTTTACGACAACTACGAGAGCTCAAGTAATCTGGCCGATATTCTCAAAAACATGGCTGATATCTACTACTCTCAAGGCCGATACAACCTCGCACTGGTTCATTACTTCAACGTATTAGACACCGATGCGGTAAATAGAAATACGGCAGAAATTATTCAGTTACGCTTGGACTTAGCAAAAACGTATCTTCAGCTTTATAACTACCCGCTTACAGAACAATATCTGCAACGGGCAAACGAATTGCTGGCCTATGCAAAAATAGACAACTTAATGGCCACCTCTTTTTTACTTGGTGCTGAATTAGAGTTTCTGAAAACCAATATTGATAAAAGCTTATCCCTGACAAAAAAAGCGCTTTTAATTGGCCAAAAAATAGACGATAGCAATATTCAGCTCCATGCGTATCTCCTTCTTACAAAAACATATGAATATTTAAATAATTATTCTAAAGCATTTAGTAGTGGAAAAAAGTATGACCAATTAATAACCGCTAAACAGCAACAATTATTAACTATCTCAGAAAATGATTTTAGAGAACAAAAACTATTTATTGAGCAATCTTTACATTATAAAGACCAATCAAAATTGCTGCAAAAAAGCAATGAAAAGCAAGTGCGTTTTAAATATGCAAGCACAACCTTGTTTGCTATTTCATTACTCATTCTAATACTTTTTGTTCGACGCGGTATTGTGAATAAAAGAATGAGAAACCAACTAAATGATCTTTACAATGACCACTATACGCACCCTCGTTCTGGCTTACGTAACTTCCGACTGTTAAATGTAAAATTACCCTCCTCACTAGAGCAAAGTAGTGCCAATTTTGAACAGTGGAAAACGGGTGAACTGATCAATGAACCTCTTCACGATAAACTCCGTTTCATCATGATTGAGTTACCAAGTTTAAGAACCGCTTACCTTCAACAAGGTTACAATGCAGGTCTGCAGCTCGAAGCAGAATTTGGGGCATTTATTAAGACAAAACTGGACAGCCCAGCAAGGCTTTATCATTTTGCTGACGGTATGTTTTTATATGTTGAACCAAACACCAACCCGAATAAAACGGCCAGCGAATTATTTGAACAAATACATAATTGGGTAAAAGAATTTAAACCGGAGAAGTTACTTGATAGAACTATTAGAGCTGGTATTGCCGATTATCCATTTCTACCCAGAGCCTATACGGCTATAAATGACAAAGAATTATTAGATATATTATTAATGGCTTCTAACCTTGCCCGATTACAAAACCACCAACATGGTGGAAATCAATGGGTCTGCTTAAGAGCAATAGAAAATGCACCCGCTGCGAGCTTTGCCAGTAACGATATTCGGTCTGCATGCCTTTCCGCTATCGAAAACGGCCTAATAAAAATTGATTCTAGTGATAAAATTGAGGACAACATCATAAAATTAAGTATCATTGAATAATTTACTGGTTGTTGTACGATAATTTGAATGACCTGCTAGTTATTTTTGTTATTATCATTTAGATGTATTACTCCAAGGATCAATGTGCGCCATCTACTTAATATATGAGTGAACTAAATCTTGCAGGTCGGCAAGAAATTCTCAAGCAGATCGACCAATTTAAATTACAATTAGAAGAGGCAAGGCTTAAACACCGAGATGCCTCATTCAAGCATTCGAGGGAAGCGCAAGTCCTGAAAAGGGTTGTGACAAACTTAAGTACCGCGTGTATGGGGTACAATGTTGAACTTGATGCCGCTGTCTCATCGTTGAAAGCCGCTTTTCAACAACAGCAAGATATATCTAAGTTGATTCCTCGCTTGGCCATTCTCGAGCGCATGCTCAAACAAAACAGTAATACAATGGAAAAACAGAAAATTCATCTAGATGACAGAGTAAGACATAGCGGTGAAACACTGCAACGCATACCTGGGCTACCCGCCCAACTTAAACGTGATCTAAGAAATTTATTGAGTTTTCCGTCAATAAAAAATCATAACCAGCTTGACCAAGCCACTCGACTACTCACTATCTATGAAAAGGCCATCAAAATCATTACGTCGAGTAGTGCTCATTCGTTACAAAAAACACCCGAAGTCAATCAGGAACTACTTAACAAGTTAGCGGAAGAGTTACAACATCTAATCAGTGAGCTTGATTTTGATGGTGAATCTGGTGATTTACTCAATGATATTCGAATCAAGTTATTGGTTGGTGTCGGTACTGAAGCACTTATAGAGCTTACCCTACAGATACTAAAACTGGTCATTGAAGGCACTCATTACGAACGCAAAACATCCGAACTGTTCTTAACTCAAGTTAACAGTTCACTAAGTAATGTCATCAAAAGCTCAAACCAAAATACTGAGCAAACCTATGCCTATTCAGAACATCGAAAACAGATGGCAACGCAGCTACTGGATATCTCCAACGAAAGCCAAGAAGCATTAGATAAAGCCGTCGACCTCAAAAGCGCAAAATCAGCAGTAAAACCATTACTCGACCAAATCACCATGCTGACGGAACGTCTAAAGCACAACGAGCAAAGAGAAAGTTCTGTCATTGAAAGAATGCAGCACAATGGTCGCCAAATAGAAGGGTTGTACGAATTAACTCAGGATCATCGACGCCGCTTAGATGACCAAGCAAAACGCATCCTCATCGATCCTTTGACCAAAGTATTCAACCGAACGGCATTTCTTGAAAAACTCGAACTTGAATATCACAAATGGATTCGCGCACAAAACAAAATTTGTCTTGTTCTTCTCGATATCGACAACTTCAAATCGATCAATGACAGCTTTGGTTATACCGCGGGTGATAAAGCACTCAAAATCATTGCTCGTACCATTACAAAAGAAGCAAGGGATATCGATATCGTTGCTCGTTTTTCTGGTGAAGAGTTTATCTTGATTCTTCCTGATATCGAAATGAAAGAGAGCCGCGCGCTTATTGAGAAAATTCAACTACATATTAGTCGACTACCCTTTAAGTTCAGAGATCAAAGCATCAGCGTGACAGCATCAGCAGCGTGTACATCTCTAAGAGATACCGATACGCCAGAAGAAGTATTAGACCGATTAAATCTTCTACTTAATGAATCCAAGCGCAAAGGCAGCAATCAAATAGTTATCAAGTAACCTCACCCTTCTCTCTTTTTCCTGTTTTAAACCAATTCTTATAGAAAAAACCGTATTTCACTTGTACTCCTGCATCAATGGCGTATATGGTTAAAGCTATAGTTCTTAATCTTCAACAGGTTAAACCACATTCTTTGCAGGGTTACCTATATTATCTCTACAGGTTTAAAACCTACCAATAATAATACTTCCTATCGTAAGGAGGATCATATGATTACACATATTAGCCCAGCCGGCAGTATGGATTTACTTTCTCAACTAGAAGTGAAGCGCCTTAAAAAAGAGGCGACGAGCGATCTCTATCAACTTTACCGAAACTGTACTTTGGCTGTACTTAATTCCGGCAGCCATACCGACAACTCTCAAGAGTTACTCGATAAACACAAGACCTTTGATGTCGATGTAGTTAGCCGAGAACGCGGTATTAAACTCGAACTAACCGATCCCCCAAAAGATGCCTTTGTCGATGGCACCATTATTACCGGAATCCAAGAACATCTCTTCTCTGTGCTTCGCGATATAGTCTATGTCAATATGCATGTTGCTCAAATACATAGAGAAAAACAAAATGACCCCGAACATATTACCAATTTGGTTTTTGCTATTTTAAGAAATGCGGGTGCACTTCATCCCGGTATTGAACCTAACTTAGTTGTATGTTGGGGCGGCCATTCTATCAACCCTAATGAATATCAATATACGCGAGAGGTTGGGCATGAATTAGGGTTACGAGACCTAAATATATGTACTGGATGTGGCCCCGGAGCAATGGAAGGACCAATGAAAGGGGCCGCTATCGGTCATGCCAAACAGCGCAAAGACGAAGCACGGTATATTGGCTTAACCGAGCCTTCCATTATTGCCGCCGAACCACCAAATCCTATCGTCAATGAACTCATCATCATGCCCGATATTGAAAAACGTCTAGAAGCGTTTGTTCGAATGGGGCACGGCATCGTGATTTTCCCCGGAGGACCAGGAACAGCAGAAGAGCTCTTGTATATTCTGGGTATTATGATGCACCCAGATAACGCTGATCAACCTATTCCTATCGTTTTAACCGGACCGAAGGAAAGCGAAGCCTACTTTCGTTCAATCGATGCGTTTGTCGGCGATACACTTGGTGAACAAGCTCGGAAACATTATCAAATCGTTGTCGATGACCCTGAAAAAGCCGCTCGTATTATCAAAGAGGCCATCCCAAATGTTAAAGCACACAGACAGTCGACTGAAGATGCCTACAGCTATAACTGGTCATTAACCGTCTCTCCAGAGTTCCAACATCCCTTTGATCCTACCCATGAAAACATGGCTAATTTAGATCTGCATATGGATCAGCCAACAGAGCGCCTTGCGTCTAATCTGCGAAAGGCATTTTCAGGCATCGTGGCAGGCAATGTTAAAGCAGAAGGTATAAAAGAGATTGAAGAGCACGGCCCATTTATCATCGATGGTGATTCAGAACTAATGGACAAGATGGACAAATTGCTCAATGACTTCGTTACCCAACAAAGAATGAAGTTGCCCGGTTCGGAATATGTCCCATGCTATAAAATCGCAAGTAATTAAGAAAAAAACATCAGAGGTTACTTAGCTAACTAAATTGAGTAGAATAAGGGCTTAACGGTAAGTCCTTATTCTATTGGAAAACTATGTCTATACATCTAGTGATTATTGATGCGCTGAACCTTATAAGGCGAGTACACTCAGCTCAGCCTGATCCTACTGACATAACCAGAACAATAGAGACCACCAAAAGAACCCTCAATCGTATTCTTTCAGAATCAACGCCTACTCATATCATCGCTGTTTTCGATCATCATCTTCAAGACAGGGGTTGGAGAGCAAAGCTGCTACCGAAATATAAGCAAAATCGTAAACCTATGCCAGAAGCGCTACAACAAGGCTTAGACAGCATTCAAGGTGCATGGTGGGAACTGGGAATTGATTCACTCCTATCAGACGGGGATGAAGCGGATGATCTCGTGGCAACACTTGCTGTAAAAGTAGCTCAACACGGGGAAACCGTCACTATCGTCTCGACAGACAAAGGTTATTGCCAACTTTTAGCACCTACATTGCAAATCAGAGATTATTTCCAACATCGTTGGTTAGATGCCTCATTTGTAGAGAATGAATTTGGCGTTAAACCCAGTCAACTTTCTGATTATTGGGGGCTCACTGGAATCAGCTCCAGTCAGGTTTCAGGTATTCCTGGTATTGGGCCAAAAGCGGCAAAAGAGATATTGACCCAGTTTGGCAGTATAGAAGAAGCTTATAATTCAGATGAGTTGGTCGAAAAATACCGCAAAAAATTTGAAGAACATATAGAGCTAGCGAAGATATGTAAGCAAATTTCATCACTCAAAACCGATGTTCAACTCGGGTTTAATCTGCAGGATATTCGATATACCCCTAATTAGTTGCTCAGTTCAACGTGAACCAAGCAACAGACAAAATGTACCTAATCGCAAGCTATCTCGGTGAAATATTCGACAAACATTGAATATGAACCGTGATCTCTTCTCTATCGTGATATAAATGTTTCGCCTGAAGTCGATATTTGACCTCATGTTCTTCGAGAAATTTCTTCAAGTTCTCAATATCTTCTAAAACTTCATCATAGCGGCCCTTCATAGGCAGCTTAAGGTTGAATATCGCCTCTTTCGCTAAACCACGAATGATCCACTCTCCCATCAACTGAGCTACGCGAGAGGGCTTCTCTATCATATCGCACACAAGCCACGTCACATTCTTCTTCTGGGGCTCAAACTTGAAACCATCGACCATGTGATGTTTAACCTGCCCCGTGTCCATCAAGCTATCCGCCATCATGCCATTATCAATGGCGTGAACAAACATAGAACGTTTAACCAATTGATACGTCCATCCTCCTGGACAAGCACCAAGGTCAACAGCCCACATGCCCGGAGCCAACCGCGTATCCCATTCATCTCTTGGAATAAATACGTGGAACGCTTCTTCCAGCTTTAAGGTTGACCGACTCGGCGCATCCGATGGGAACTTAAGCCTAGGAATACCCATAAAAAAAGCAGAACTATTATCTGGGTATGAATAACCAAGATAACAATGTCCCGGAGCCACAAAGCAGATATGTAACATCGGCTTTTTGGTATTCTCTTTTTTGTATAGCAGGCCTTTCCCTCTCATCGCTTGACGAAGAGGAACCGTGAATTTACGACAAAATTTAAGCAATTCTTTTGCTTCATTTGTATCTGGTGTTTCTATGCGGATGTCGCCACAGGTAGGAAAAGCGTCAATACCATCTAATGTGGTCAATATCGGCGAAATTCGATCATCACTTGGTAGAGCTTGAAACTCCGTTGCAACAGCAAACATTTGACGAGCAAATATCAGGGTCTGAAAGTCTATTTTTTTGATCAGATTTTCAGCATCACCCTCTTGGTAACACTCAAATAGAACATAACCTTGGTTGTTCTTCACGCGGGGAAAACCAAAAATCTCTAGTTGATTAGCCTTATCCTGAATCTCACCTGCACATTCTTTTTCAAAACCAGAACGGCAATAAAGCATCACTTGTTTCACTGAGCAACCTCATTTATATGTAATGCTGAGTACACAAAGAAAACCCAGCCAATCAGAAACATTACCCCACCTATTGGAGTAATAGGACCAAACCATTTCATCCCTGTCAGCGCGAGACCATACAGACTGCCGCTAAAACAAAGGATGCCGATAATAAAGCAAATTGCCGCTCTGAAAAGCCCTTTTTGCACTTTTTCGTTAGAATTAGACCTTAATAATATGGCGCACGCCATAACTGCTAAGGTATGTAGCGCTTGATATTGCACGCCAGTCTTAAACACGGCAATGAAATAGTCCGATAATATAGACGATAGACTATGGGCAGCAAACGCTCCCAGAGCGACAAAAATGAAGCCTGAGACACCGGAAATAACCAGTAGTTTAGCGGATCGCCTGTGGTGCAATTTGATTGCCTCATTTGCCATCATAAAGCGCCTCTTGTTCACTCGCCGCCTTCGCTATCATCCAGTCTCGAAATGTTGCAATACGTCCGGTATCCGCCTGGCTTTCATGACAAACGACATAAAATGCATTCTTGCTAAGCAAGACTTCATCAAATGGGGAAACCAATCTACCTGCATCTAATTCTGGTTGAGCCAACACATTGTTTCCAAGCGCAACACCCTGACCATGAATAGCGGCTTGCAGTACCATCGTCGAATGGCTAAAGATTGGGCCATGGTTGACATTAACCCCTTCTATCGCATTATTCCTCACAAACTGCTTCCACTCTTTTCTCGACGTATCGTGCAATAGAGTGTGATTTTTTAGATCCATTAAGCCTGTAAGTGATTTAGTCGACATCAATAAACTGGGTGAGCATAGCGGGATCAAAAATTCCTGATATAGTTTATCTATTCTTAATCCGGGCCAACTACCTCGTCCATAGTAGATAGCGACATCAACATCATCGGTTAAGAAATTGTCATCTGAATCCACGGCTTTAATGCGAACATCGATATCAGGCTCTTGCTGATTAAAATCGGCTAGACGAGGAACCAACCACTGAATAGCAAAACTCGGAGGCAGACTAATCGTAAGCGCTCCTTTCTCACTTCTCTCCAGTACTTTGTCTGTCGCTTCGGCAATTGCACTAAAGATATCCTTAATATCAAGGAAATAACTTTGACCTTCTTCCGTTAGCAATAAAGAACGGTTTCTACGCCTGAATAATTTCAGGCCAAGAAACTCTTCGATCGATTTAATTTGATGGCTTACCGCTGCCTGCGTAACAAACAATTCTTCTGCGGCACGAGTAAAACTGAGATGTCGTGCAGCCGCTTCAAAAACCTTTAAAGAGTTTAGCGGAGGTAATCTTCTAGACATTCTAGACCTTAGTTTCCATGCATTAGTTTTTATTATCTGAAGCATTATAAAATGTCGATTGCCTGACGGCTAGAGAAATTCTATATTTCATCCCGCAACGATAGCCTGAACGGCTTGGTTTCTTACCAATTGGTTATTCGTTGCAATGTTGTGTTTGCAAATCTCGAATTCGAGTTGGGTATAACTTACCTAGGTTTCCATCAATCAAATTGATGCAAACCAATCTTTCTGTATTAATTTGACCTGTCTGTCAAAGTATTTATTTTTGCACTGTCTCTATGGCAGTGCTTTTTTTTGAATATTTTAAGCAAAAAAAAAACCAACAAATAGATGCTGGCTTTTCTACACTTACAAACGGTTCACTACAAACACGCTAAGGCCTGTATACCTTCACGTTATCAAAGCCTTGTTCTTTCAAGTAAAGCGCTTGCAGACGACTCATCACACCACGATCACAATAAAGTAGGTAACTCTTAGACTGATCTAAATCACCAAACTTGGTCGCTAACTTATAGAAAGGTAAATGCTTAACCTCTACATCATCAATGACGAGCGAATTGTCCTCGGTTTCATCAGGGCTGCGGATATCCAATACAATGGCATTTCCGTCCACATTAGCAACCATTTCAACGTCTGGCACCTTCGCTTGGCTCTCTTTCTCAATATCACGGATATCCATCATACGAGCGTTATAAACCACATCATCTAAGATAGAGAAATCGAAGTTTTCTTCCTCTTTCTCTAGCTTTTCTTTAATCGCTTTTATCGTTGGTTTTTTCGAAATAACACCGCAATACTCAGGCATTACCTTAGCAAAGTCTTCAGTGCCAATAACACGAGCCAAATCGATAATATCTTCTTTGTCCCAGTTGATTAGTGGTCTGAGTATTAGCGTATCGGTAACGCCGTCAATATGACGCAGATTCGTCAATGTCTGGCTTGAAACCTGCCCTAATGCTTCACCCGTAATCAAGGCTTGAATACCAAACTTTTCTGCCAGCATGCCACCTGCACGCATAAACATACGTTTTAGAACAACACCCATTTGGCCATCATCAACTTTCTCTAAGATTTCCGCCACGACGGGTTCAAAATCGACCGAGATAAACTTAACTTTGGCTGATGACCCATATTTGTTCCACAAAAAGTGAGACACTTGCTTCACGCCAATTTCGTGTGCTGGACCACCTAAATTAAAGAAGCAGTAATGCGTCTTTGAACCACGTTTAATATGCAGATAACTAGAGACACCAGAATCAAAACCACCTGAAATCAAGCTCAACACGTCTTCTTGTGTTCCTAGAGGAAAGCCACCGAGCCCTTTGTATCTAGCAATAACTTGATTTAGCTTTTCGTGCTCTACTTCAATATTAACCGTCACATCAGGGTTTCTAAGCTTAACTTTTGCACTTTCAACCGCTTGATTTAAACCACCACCGACATATTGCTCCAGCGCGACTGATGTAAACTCATGTTTACCACGACGTTTCGCACGAACAACAAATGTTTTGTTTTCGATTAACTTACCACTTAGTTTCAATACCTTTTCATAGATATCATGCATATCGGTAAATTCAGACTGCTGAACTTCCAATACATGATGGATACCTGGAGTATGAGTAAGAATCGTTAAAACTTCTTGGAAATATTCATCACTAGTAGCTGTCACTTCAATGTGATCACGACGATTGAATACAGCAACAGATTTTGTTCTACGTTGGATAATAATTCGAAGGTTACATTCCAAAATACGAGTAAAACGCTTACGCACTGATTCACTCTTAACAAAAATCTCTGGATGGGGCTTAACAATAAATTTCATAAGTAGTTCACTAATAGATGGATGGTTCACTCGTAATTTGATGGTTCGTTAGAATGTGGAGCGCCCTGTAACCACGCAGCCAAATCACAAACGTAGACAAGCACAAAGCTATAAAACCAAGGCGCAACACTATACACGAATTCACGAAAAAATTAAGAAAATAAAAGCCCCAAGAGCCAAAGAATCAAGGACGCAACTACGGCAACTTTTTAAGCACCATGAGATAGAATCACTAGGAGCAAGCGATAACAACTACATATCCACTTACAAAAGTTACAAAAGGTGCAATTAGTTACAATAACTCGCGACACTGATTTCCTTCTTTGATCAATTGATAAACTGTATTAATAAAAAATAACCATATGAATTTTACTAGTTTTTCTCTCAAAAAAACAAAGGAAGAGTTAGGCGAATTTATATAAAAACACAATTTAAAATAAGGATAAATGATGTTATATCTTGAGTTTTTGTTTCTATTGCTGATGCTCTATATGGGCTCACGCTATGGTGGCATTGGGCTAGGGGTCGTCTCTGGTATTGGATTGGTTGTGGAAGTATTTATTTTCCGAATGCCACCTACATCTCCACCAGTCACCGTTATGTTAATCATTCTTGCTGTAGTGACCTGTGCATCCATTCTTGAAGCTGCTGGCGGATTGAAATTTATGCTTCAAGTCGCGGAAAGAATACTGCGTAAGAACCCGAAAAATGTCACTCTTATCGCCCCTTTTGTTACTTATACCATGACTTTTATGTTAGGTACGGGACACGCAGTATATTCAATTATGCCGATCATTGGTGATGTTGCCCTTAAAAATGGCATTCGTCCTGAACGACCTATGGCAGCGGCTTCAGTGGCATCGCAGATCGCAATATCAGCTTCACCAATTTCTGCGGCAGTGGTCTATTACCTTGCACAGATCTCTAATATTCAAGCAGATATTACATTAGTTTCTATTCTCATGGTCACGGTACCTTCAACACTTGCGGGTACGTTCTTGATGGCGTTGTATAGCGTACGCCGTGGTAAAGAACTAAATGACGATCCAGAATATCAACGTCGCCTAAAAGATCCGGTTTGGCGCGATAAAATTCTTAAAACAACGTCAACGACATTAGATGAAGTTCTTCCTGCATCTGCTCGCAACTCAGTTCTTATCTTTATTACCGCTTTGTTGACCATTGTCGCTGTCGCAATGCTTCCAGAACTTAGGACTATTGTTGAGGGTGAAAAGCCCATCAAAATGTCAGTAATCATTCAAATGATGATGCTTGCTTTTGGTGGCGTTATTTTATTGGCAACCAAAACCGATCCTCGTAAAGTGCCTGAAGGCGTGGTATTTAAGTCCGGTATGGTCGCCGCAATCGCTATTTTTGGTATTGCCTGGATGTCTGATACGTACTTTAAGTACGCATTACCACAATTTAAAGACGGCATCATTGGAATGGTTACAGACTACCCTTGGTCATTCGCATTTGCTCTATTTATTGTTTCCGTTGTGGTTAACTCTCAAGCGGCAACTGCGCGTATGATGCTACCCGTTGGTATTGGTCTAGGGTTAGACCCTGCACTGCTCATTGGTATTATGCCAGCAATATATGGCTACTTCTTTATACCTAATTACCCGTCCGATATCGCCACAGTGAATTTCGATTCATCAGGCACGACTAAAATTGGTAAGTGGTACTTTAACCACTCATTCATGTCTGTCGGTATAATCGGGGTCGTGTCTGCATGTATAGTGGGTTATTTACTAGGGCAAGTATTCCTCACCTAGTGGGTTATATTTAACCTCTGAGTATACTGAGTTAAAAAGCCATTCATTAAAAATGAATGGCTTTTTAACTTCTAAATCACAAACAAAAAAACACCAACGTAATAGATTGGTAATTCAGCCTGAGAAAGACGGCATAAATGTACAGAGATGCACATTTACTGATTCAACACATATCAGATCAACCATAAAGCTCGCTATACTCATATTTCGTGATCAAATGATATTTATTGAAGTCGCTATCCGTAAGTTGAGTCCTCATTATGAAACTGAAGAGCTATCTAGCATTAACAACAATCGCCACGTCTTCCTTTATTGTTATTATCGTGACAACGGCTATTTTGTTATTACTGCAAACCTCTCACCAAGAAGGCTTTCAAGCGAGAGGGTTAGAGCTCGCTCGCGTACTTGCCCATAACCCGGTCGTCATTAACGCTGTCGATGCAAAAAATAAAAATCAAGAACATGATCTTCAAGACTACATTGAAGACATAAGAACAAGCACGGATGCCTCCTACATCGTTGTTGTAGATAGAAATGCAATGCGGTTAAGCCACCCTACTCCAAACAAGATTGGCAAACACTTTATTGGAGACGATATCTATCCTGCTCTGGAAAGTGGTCAAGAATACAGCAGTGTTGCATCCGGTTCTCTGGGTGAAGCCATTCGCAACTTTTCCCCTGTTCGCCTTAATGGCGAAGTCATAGGTGCGATTTGTATTGGCTATTTATCAGTAAAAACCTCGAGTATTCTTCTGAAGAAATTCAGTGATATAGGCCTAATAGTGGGGAGTGTTTACCTATTGGGAATTGCGGCCATTTTTGCCTTTGTATTTAAGATAAAACGAACCTTTCTAGACTATGAACCTGAATTTATAGTCAACAAATTTCACGAACATGAGATGGTGTTTGACAGTATTCGAGACGCCATTATCGCTGTCGATAGCAATATGAATATCACCACCATCAACAATAGTGCCATTACACTGCTTTCCATGGGTGCATCTAACCGATACGACTATATAAACCACTCCTTAGCGCACTATTCTTCCTCATTAAGTCACCTTGTACTTTCAAAGCAAAGTATGTTTCATCAGGGCGAGTTTATGATTGGAAAATTGAAATATCGAGCCAACATTTACCCTATTAACACCCCTAAGGGCCTACTCGGTCACGCCATCGTCTTTTTTGCAAACCTCAGCCATGACGAACTAGAACGTGAGGTCAATTACCTAAAGAATTACTCCGAAATATTGCGAAGCAAGACACATGAATACTCCAATAAACTTAATGTGATATCAGGCATGCTACAAACAGGCAAGTACGACGAGACCATTGATTTTATTCAACAAGAGACGGATCGCTATCAATCCGTTCTCCGCAACATTGTTATGTCGATTACAGACAGTGCCGTAGCCAGTATATTACTCGCGAAATTTAATAAGGCATCAGAAATTGGCGTAAAATACACCGTCGATGTGGACAGTAATCTATCGAATTACGAAAAAAATGCATCAGAGAAACTCGTTACTATAATTGGAAACCTGATTGACAATGCGTTACTGGCCTCATGGCAAAACCGAAAGAATGTCAGCCCTGAAGTCTGTGTGTACCTAAGTGATCGTAGCAGTCACATCATTCTTGAGGTTCAGGATAGCGGCGCAGGCATACCCGATAAGATAGCGGAACACATTCTCGAATTCGGGGTGAGCTCCAAACACGATGATGAGCATAGTGGAATAGGTCTGTATTTAGTCAAGCAACTTGTTGATTACTTTCATGGAAGCATTGATTGGGAACGTACCGATAAGCAGACCACACTTTTTAGTATTTACTTGGTTAAGAGTGATGTAGAAAATGACAATTAAATACACCGTAATGATTCTCGAAGACGATGTTAGGGCAAGCTACACACTTGAGTCCACCATCAATCAGCTCCCTGAATTTAACGTGGTTGCGGTCAGCGAAACCTGCGCAGAAGCTCTATTACAATTTGAATTGTACAAACCAATGCTTGTCTTTGTAGACATTTCATTGCCTGATGGCAACGGTATTGACGTTATACGCCAGCTACGTAAAAAAAAGGCGCAATGCGACTTTGTAATGACAACAGCTGAAAGAGAGACCGCAACCATTGAGAAAGTCGTTCAACTTGGTGTGATCGACTATCTCGTCAAACCAATTCGAATGTCTCGAGTCCACCAAACATTAACCGACTATAAGCAATTCAAACAACAGCTATCTCAAAGAGCAACCGTTGACCAAGGTGAGATAGATCAGATACTACGAAAAGTGCCGGAAAAAAAGCTGCGCATAACCCCTAAAGGTATCGATATCACGACGCTAAACTCTCTCAAAACAATCCTTCACGAAGAAGCGTTGATTGATTTCTCAGCAGAGGATGTCGGTAAACGAATGAATGTGAGCCGTGTTACGGCTCGACGTTATCTGGAGTTTTTGGAATCAGAAGGCCTGATCCGCCTAGTGTTGAATTACAATACAGGCGGTAGGCCTCGTCGGTTATATCAAGTTGTAGAGAGACAAATTAGCCACTACTGACCAACACTCACCTCATCGCTATACTGCGGTTTGCCTTGCAATATACCGATTTCAACTCGTCGATTTTTTGCTCTCTGTGCAGATGTTGCGTTGCCATTTAGTGGCTCAGTATCCGCCATCCCCCGAACTCTCAATCTTGCATGGTCAAAGCCTGCCACTTTTTCCATCTCATGTGCAACTGACACCGCACGTTGTGATGATAAGTCCCAGTTCGAACGATATAATTCTGACTCTAAAATCTGATCATCCGTATGCCCAGAAACGCGAACAATTCCCGGAACATCTTTCACGAGATCGGCAATCTGCCTTACCAGTGGTCTGAATTTCGGTTGTAAGAACGCCGACCCTCCAGGAAAAGCCCCTTTCTCTCGAATTCGAATGACAATTTCCTGACCGAGGTTTTCAACTTCAATGGCACCTTGGTCAATTTCGCGCTCGAGTGCCTTCTTAATGGTCTCTTCTAGTGCGTCGGTCTCTTGCGCCAACGCTTCTGCTTGCGCGTCAGACTGCGATTGCTGATCTTGCTCTTGCTCTGATTCCGATTGGGTGTTTTGATTCATCTTTGTTGACGTTTCTGGCGACTGCCCACCCGTCTGCTCACCAGCTTCTCTATTTTTACCACCCGCCCTTGCTGACTCCCCTTCGTGGAAGTTAAGGTTAGACTGAGTGATATCAATGGTTTGCTGCATTATAACGTCGATAGGCGTAGGCTCTGGTCTACCTGGCCTAAACTCTAACGCGATAACACTTGTCCCTTTAGGGATGTCTTTTACTTCCAATCGGTTTTGCACACCAAATGCAAACTTCATAGAACCAGCAATTTGCTTGAATTTCAGTACATCCATCTCGGAAAACGAGAGTAGAAGTACGAAAAAACACATCAGAAGTGACATCAAATCTGAGAAGGTTGCCAACCATAAAGGTGCGCCGGGGGGCGGACATTTGCAATCATCTTCTTCATCCATTGTTCCGCTTCCTTACTCGTTATCGATGTCTAGAACACGTCTCTTCTCGTTAAGATAGTTCTTAAGGTAACTATCAATAACGCGTGGGTTTTGACCATCTTGAATGGCGAGTACACCATCCATAATAAGGCGGCGATTTAATTTTTCTTGCTCTCGACGTAAAGAAAGTTTATCGGCAATAGGGAAGAACACCATGTTAGCTAACACAGCACCATATAATGTTGTTAAGAGCGCAACCGCCATCGCAGGTCCAATAGATTTAGGGTCATCCATGTTTGAAAGCATGGCTACCAGACCAACCAATGTACCAATCATGCCCATTGCGGGAGCAACGTCACCGTAGGCTCGGAATGCCGAACTACCTTGAACATGGCGTTCATCGGTTAATGCGATATCCTTTTGCATTGCGGCTCTCACCACTTCAGCATCGTGACCATCAACGAGCAGATCAATGCCTTTCTGCATAAAGCTGCTGGAAATTTCCATCTCTTCAAGGGCCAGAAATCCACCTTTACGCGCGGCGTCTGCCATTTCAACAACTTTAGCGATCAATTCTTCAGGATCATCCGTCTTGAAGATGAACGCTTTACCGGCAATCTTAAAGGCACTAAAGAATTGACCCATGGTAAATTTCATTAAAACTACGCAAGTCGAACCGCCGACAACGATCAAGATGGAGACAGTATCGACAAACATGCCAATGCTACCACCAAGCACCATTGCCATTATCACGAAGGCAAACCCTCCGATCAGACCTATTAATGTTGCTAAATCCACTAAGCACCTCTTATGCTAAATTGTTCAATGCAATCAACATGGGATAGTCACTCTATCGGCCACTAGTCGCGATCTTTTAATGATTTGTTTGAAAAATATCAATATTTGCAAAATCCGAATCGTTCTCAGGATAAGCCCTGCATAGAAAATTTCCAAGTAAGTCTTCTTAATTCAACGAATAAACACACAGTTTCGCTTGGTTTATTTGTAGATAAGCCATAAACCCAACGTTACCTTTACTCTTTAGACCATGAAATTAACTTATACCAAACTGGGTATGGATTATATTCTCCGGACGCGAGATAATGTTTACAGTATGTGAGAAAAGTTTGTCACTTGTGACCGTTCCAATTGACCATCAATCCACTCTAGAGTAAGTTTCGTTCACCTCAATAAAAGCAGACAGATCATGGCCACAAAAAAACCTGAAAATATGACCTTCGAAGCAACGCTAGAAGAGCTCGATTCCATTGTAGAACAGCTTGAAGGCGGCGATCTTGCTCTAGAAGACTCATTGAAGCACTTTGAACGCGGTATCTCGTTAGCACGTGAAGGCCAAACCAAGCTTACTCAGGCAGAACAACGCGTCTCTATCTTATTAGAAAAAGATGATAATGCCCCGCTGTCCGATTTTCAAAATGAGCATTCAAGAGAAGATTAATCCATGTTGGCATCATTATCATTCTATCAAGAACGCAACCAAGCTCAGTTAGATTCATGGTTAGATAAGCTGGACTATCAAGCGCTACCTCTTGTCCAAGCGATGCGTTATGGATTGCTACTGGGTGGAAAAAGAGCGAGACCGTTTTTAGTTTATGCTACGGGTGAAATGCTCGGCTGTTCGCTAGACGCGCTGGACACACCAGCCTCTGCCATAGAATGTATACATGCCTACTCTTTGATTCACGATGACCTTCCCGCAATGGACGACGATGAACTTAGGCGTGGGCACGCTACCTGTCATATCGAATTTGACGAAGCTACCGCCATTCTTACTGGTGACTCGCTTCAAACGCTGGCATTTACTATCTTGGCGGAAGGGCCTCTTTCCGATTCAGGTGAAACAAAGCGAGTATCGATGATACAAGCGCTAGCGAAAGCGTCTGGCGCACAAGGGATGTGTGTCGGACAAGCACTCGATCTCTATGCCGAAAACAGAAGCGTATCTCTTGAAGAGCTCGAAGCCATTCATAAAAACAAAACCGGCGCGTTACTAAAATGTGCCATTCAACTTGGTGCATTGGCAGCCGGAGATAAAGGGTTATCTATCCTTCCTTTGCTAGACCGATACGCAGAAGCCATTGGCTTGGCCTTTCAGGTACAAGACGATATATTGGACGTTGTTAGCGATACGGAAACCCTTGGGAAACCGCAAGGTTCGGATCAAAACTTGAATAAAGCCACCTATCCATCTTTACTTGGATTAGAAAGTGCTCAGCAAAAAGCTCAAACTCTTTTGCAAGAAGCACTTCATGCATTGGATACAATCCCTTACAATACGCAGTTACTCGAAGAGTTCGCCCGATACGTTGTCGAGCGCAAAAACTAACATTATAAGCGCTGAATATTTTATGACTCTTGATATTTCGAAATACCCTACATTGGTTCTTGCTGATACGCCTGAAGAACTACGTACCCTTCCAAAGGAAATTTTACCAACACTTTGTGACGAATTGCGTACGTATTTATTAAATTCTGTGAGCCAATCAAGTGGGCATTTAGCGTCTGGCTTAGGCACCGTTGAATTAACCGTTGCACTGCATTATGTTTACAATACACCATTTGACCAGCTCATTTGGGATGTTGGCCATCAGGCTTACCCTCATAAAATTTTAACGGGTCGTCGTGATAAACTCCCGACCATTCGTCAAAAAGATGGTCTTCATCCATTCCCTTGGAGAGAAGAGAGCAAATACGACACACTTTCCGTGGGACACTCATCAACGTCCATAAGTGCCGCATTAGGCATGGCTATTTGTGCCGAAAAAGAAGGGAAAGAGAGAAAAATAGTCAGTGTTATTGGTGATGGTGCCATTACAGCAGGCATAGCATTTGAAGCAATGAATCATGCTGGGGATATCCATTCGGATATGTTGGTTATACTGAACGACAACGAGATGTCGATATCGGAGAATGTTGGAGCGCTTAATAATCATCTTGCTCAGGTTCTTTCCGGTAGCCTATACACCTCTATTAGAGAAGGGGGCAAAAAAGTACTTTCTGGTTTGCCGCCAATCAAAGAGCTGGTTCGAAAAACCGAAGAACACCTTAAAGGCATGGTCGTCCCAGGAACCATGTTTGAAGAACTAGGTTTTAACTATATCGGTCCTGTGGATGGCCACGATGTTAATGAGTTAGTTAAGACACTGAAGAACATGCGAGGGTTAAAAGGCCCGCAGTTCTTGCATATTATGACGAAGAAAGGCAAAGGCTACGAGCCTGCCGAAAAAGATCCTATCGGATACCACGGCGTACCTAAATTTAACCCAGCGGAAACCAGCTTGCCGAAAAGCAATGGCACTAAGCCAAGCTTCTCTAAAATATTTGGCGACTTCCTCTGCGACATGGCAGCACAAGATCCAAAACTCATGGCAATCACACCCGCTATGCGTGAAGGTTCAGGCATGGTTCGTTTTTCTAAAACATACCCTAAGCAATATTTTGATGTTGCTATTGCAGAGCAACATTCAATCACCTTAGCCACAGGGATGGCCATCGCTGGTTACAACCCTATTGTCGCTATCTATTCTACCTTCTTACAGCGTGGTTACGACCAGTTTATCCATGATGTGGCGATTATGAACTTGCCTGTCATGTTTGCGATAGATCGTGCAGGTATAGTCGGTGCTGATGGCCAAACTCACCAAGGTGCATTTGACCTCAGCTTTATGCGTTGCATTCCAAATCTAGTGATCATGGCACCAAGTAACGAAAACGAGTGCCGTCAGATGTTATATACCGGGCACAAACATCAAGGCCCAAGCGCGGTACGTTATCCTAGAGGGACAAGTATCGGTGAGCCTCTAGAAGACACGATGACAGCAATAGAGATAGGTAAAGGGCTTATTGTCCGGGAAAACAGCCCGCAAAAGGCGGCCTCTAACGAATTGAAGGTGGCTATCTTAAGCTTTGGCACCATGCTAGAAAGCGCCGTTATCGCAGCCGAAAACATCGATGCTACTGTTGCGGATATGCGCTTTGTTAAACCATTAGATGAAGCGCTCATCAAAGAATTAGTTAGCAACCACGATATCATCGTAACAGTAGAAGAGAACGCAATTGCCGGTGGTGCTGGTGCAGGTGTCGTTGAATTTATGATGCAACAAAAGCTCATCAAACCGGTGCTCAACATCGGCCTGCCTGATAAGTTCATCGCTCAAGGAACACAAGAAGAGCTGCATATCGAACTCGGTTTGGATGCCGCCGGTATTGAAGCTAAAATTCAAGAATATATCGCGAAGTAACAATAAAAAAGCGAGGTAATACCATTACCTCGCTTTTTTATCACTTAACCTTGTTTATTTAAACATATCGCCTAAATCCAACCGGCGTAGGTTCCAACCAAGAACAGAGCAATCCAAGCCATTACACCGGCAACAATATCGTCAATCATAATACCAAAGCCTCCGTGTACACGCTTATCGAGCCAGCCAATCGGCCACGGTTTTACCATATCAAAAAAGCGAAATAGTACAAATCCTGACACCAACCATTTCCACTCGGTCACGGGAAGGTTCATCATAGGCACAAAGCTCATGGTGATCCAAAAGCCTGAAAACTCATCCCAAACAATTGAGCCATGATCGTGTGTGCCCATATCATCCGACGTGATTTGGCATATCTTTACCCCGATGAAACAGGAAATAACAACCAGAATAATATAAAGAGGTAAAGGCAACTGAACCAATAAAAAATAGAATGGAATGGCCGCCAATGTTCCCATCGTCCCAGGAATAATCGGTGATAACCCACTACCAAATCCAGTAGCAAGTAGATGCCAAGGATTCGCCAAAGATATTTTATCTAACGGATTTGTCATTCTGCGTCCTTAAAATGGTCATAACCACTAAGCTGCCAATCTACTCTCTTGCCATCTCTAATAAGGTCAAACATCCCTTCAGGGCGGATCTGACCGATACAAGTAACCTTGGTGCCAATATGGGCCAACGCGCTCTCTAAGCCGCCTTTATGCTCTTCTGGAACAGTAAAGCAAAGCTCATACTCTTCACCACTCATCAGAGCAAACTTTTGTGCTTTTTCCCTGTCAGCGCAAAAGTCCAGTAACTCACTTGAAAGTGGCAGCGCACTGATATCAATCATCGCACCCACATGGGAGCGTCTAAGTATATGTTGAACGTCGGAAATTAAACCATCAGAAATATCAATGCAACTTGAGGCAATGTTAATCAGGGCTTGTCCGGCTAATATCCTTGGTGTGGCAATGTAATGGTGACGCTCTAGTTTTTCGGCGAACGGCTTGCTTCGATCTTCGTTGCCTAAAATAACCTCAAGCCCTGCTTTACTGTCGCCCAATTGTCCTGTCACGTAAAGCCAATCACCAACACGAGCACCAGTGCGACAAAGAACTCTGTTCTCAGGCACAAACCCTTGAACCGTTAGGGTTATGCTCAAAGGCCCTTTGGTTGTATCACCACCAATCAGTTGAACGCCGAAATAGTCTGCTAATTCAAAGAATGCATCGCAAAAAGGCGCTAACCAAGATTCATCTTGTTCTGGAAGAGTTAACGCCAATGAAACCCAAGCGGGTGTTGCTCCCATTGCGGCTAAATCACTTAGATTGGAGGCCAACGCTTTATGGGCAACCCAAGCTGGGTTTGCGTCTGGGAGAAAGTGAGTACCAGCAACTAAGGTATCCGTACTTATTGCAATACGAACGTTATCTGGCGATCGAACAACCGCACAATCATCTCCAAGCGAGATTTGAACATCTTTACGTTGGGTCTGACGATTGGCAAAATATTTTTCTATTAAACTAAATTCACCGGACATTTTTAGCGACTCTCGATTCTCTAGTTTGACTCATGACTTAGGGCTTGTTGAATAGAAACAAAAAAGGCCAGCAAAGCCGACCTTTTTATCTATTCAATTTTTATTTTTTACGTACGTGCGGTGCGGCTTTATCTAACACACCGTTGACAAACTTATGACTGTCTTCGGCAGCAAATACTTTAGCCAACTCAATCGCTTCGTTGATAACCACTTTATATGGCACATCTGCGCGTTGAGTCATTTCATACATAGCAAGACGTAAAAGCGCTAACTCCATCATATCCAAATCTTGCATTGGACGAGATAGGTAAGGGCGTAGTTTGCTATCTAACTTAGTGTGATTTAGTACAACACCTGACAATAAGTCACGAAAGTAAGCAACGTCTGTTTCTGGCGCAACCAGTGCAGGTTCGTCAGCATGATGTTCTTCTTCATCATACTTGCCACCAGATAAAAATTGTTCTTCAATTGTGGCAACATTATCTTTCGATATTTGCCAAGAATATATTGCTTGTAAAGCAAATTGACGTGCATTACGACGTGCGGCTGGTTTCACACTTGCCCCCATTAGGAATCGATTTCTGAAAGAACGTTGATCATCTCAAGTGCGCTTAGTGCAGCCTCTGCACCTTTATTACCAGCCTTGGTTCCCGCGCGCTCAATAGCCTGATCGATGGTATCTACGGTTAACACACCGAATGCAACTGGAAGACTGTACTCCAGAGAAACTTGTGCAAGACCTTTGTTACATTCACTACAAACATAATCGAAGTGAGGTGTACCACCACGAATAACCGTACCTAAAGATACGATAGCATCAAATTTCCCTGTCTTCGCTACGCGTTGAGCGACAAGAGGTAATTCAACGGCACCAGGGCAGCGAACAACAGTAATGTTATCTTCTGACACTTGTCCGTGACGCTTTAAAGTATCGATAGCACCAGAAAGTAAACTTTCATTTATAAAGCTATTAAAACGAGAAATAACAATAGCAATTTTCGCATTTGGAGCAGGGAAACCGCCCTCGATCACTTTCATAAGCCTTCCTTCAACTATATTCATCCAGTAAGAATCGCCGGATTCTAGCACAATTTTGTGAGCAATATCTATACCCACAACAATTGAAGTTGCCATGAGACAACAAACGAATGAATAAAAATTATTCTGTCACGTACTCAACCACTTCTAAACCAAAACCACCAAGAGCGTGGTAGCGTTTATCTGTCGAAGATAATAATTTCATTTTGCTCACACCCATATCAGCTAGTATCTGCGAACCGATACCAACCCGGCGAGACGTGCCCTGCTTTTTAGCCATGGTAGGTGCTTGACCTTTATCTTGTTGTTCAAACATTTTCACACGGTGGACAAGTAGATCGCTAGACTCTTCATGACCCAAAATAACTAAAATACCACCCTCATCACCGATACGTTTCATCGCGGTGTCTAATGTCCAGCTACGATCGGCATTTCTATTTGAACGAAGCAGATCCGTAAATACATCATGCAAATGAACACGAACTAAACATGCTTCATTGGCGCTAACCGAACCTTTACGCAGTGCATAGTGAATTTCATTATCAATCGTGTCGCGATATGTCACCAAATCAAAATCACCAAACTCTGTTGGGAGCTTGCATTCTGCAACGCGTTCAATCGTTGTTTCAGTGTTGTTTCGATACTCGATAAGGTCAGCAATTGTGCCTACCTTGATATCATGTTTTTCTGAGAATATTTCCAAGTCAGGACGGCGAGCCATGCTGCCATCTTCATTAAGAATCTCTACAATGACCGATGAAGGTTCAAGACCCGCTAAACGCGCTAAATCGCAACCCGCCTCTGTATGACCTGCGCGAGTCAATACACCGCCGTCTTGAGCGGTCAGTGGGAATATATGCCCCGGCTGTACAAGATCCGCCGCTTTTGCGTCTTTTCCTACCGCAGCAAGCACAGTCACTGCGCGATCAGAGGCTGAAATTCCGGTGGTCACCCCTTCTGCGGCTTCAATAGAAACCGTGAAATTCGTGGTGTATTGAGCGTTGTTGTCTTGCACCATTGGAGCAAGACCAAGATTAACGCATCGATCTTTTGTCATGGTTAGACAGATGAGGCCGCGACCATGTGTCGCCATAAAGTTGATAGCTTCAGGTGTGATATGTTCAGCTGCGATAATAATATCACCTTCATTCTCACGATCCTCGTCATCCATAAGGATAACCATTTTTCCTAAACGAATATCTTCGATAATTTCTTTTGGCGTACTAATTGGCATTGTCGTCGTCCTATCTAATTTCCCATACAAAAAAATGGATTTAAGCAAAACCATTTTGTTGTAAAAATTCCATCGTTATTTTGGATTCAGGTTGCTGCTCAGAGTTTCCCTGAAGTAACCGTTCCATATATCTTGCTAATACATCGACTTCTAAGTTTACTTTTCTACCCACTTGAAAGTTATCCATCGTCGTCTCTTCAGAAGTATGAGGCACAATGGTCAATTTAAAGGCATTTTTTCTCAACTCGTTCACCGTCAGGCTAATACCATCAACGGTAATCGAGCCTTTATAGGCAACGTATTTAGTAATATCGTTTGGTATTTCCACCCAAAATTCTATCGCTCTACCCACTTGATTTCGTTCAACTATCGACCCTACGCCATCCACATGACCAGAGACAATATGTCCACCAAAACGCGTCGTTGGTAACATTGCCTTTTCTAAGTTCACTTTGTCTCCCACTTTATATTGGGTAAAACCTGTCAGATTCAAGGTTTCCAATGAGAGATCGGCGGTATAACTGCGCGAACCAAAAGCAACAACGGTTAAACAGACTCCGTTGGTCGCAATACTGTCGCCAAGTTTCACGTCAGACATATCCAATTTACCAGTATCCACCGTAATGGCGATATCTTCGCCTTTGGCAGTAATAGCCGTTAGCTTTCCTACTGCCTCAATAATTCCTGTAAACATGCTTCTCTAACTTTCCTGTTTGATCGTTGCAATAACTCGAATATCTGACCCAACCATACGAATGTCTTTGATATCCAGATTGATGGCCTGCTCCATGCTCTCTAAACCTAGCATATTAATCAATCCACGCCCGTCTGTTCCCATCAATTTAGGGGCTAAATAGATAATAAGCTCATCGACAAGATTCTGCTTAATAAAACTTGCCGCTAAGGTTGCTCCCGCTTCCACCCAAATATGGTTAACTTGATGCTGTTTATTCAACTGCTTCAATACCATTTCGAGGTCTAATTGTGCCTCTTTGAGAACAACGGACAAACCGGTTGGAGCTGAATTAGATTCTGAATCATAAGCCGAAATCTGGACTATTTCACCGTCGGTCTGAAATAATTTTAGGCGCTTTGTGAGTGCTAGGCCTTTGTCCAATATCGCTCTTATGGGTTGACGTAGATCTTCTTGAGGGTAACTATTTTTAATGGCTTTAGGCAGGTCGTCCCAACGAACATTCAGAGATGCGTTGTCATCGATCACGGTTTTACTCGTTGATAATACGGCCCCCGCCTTCGCTCTAAATGATTGAACATCCTTTCGAGCTTCAGGTGACGTTATCCACTGACTGACACCGTTTTTTAGTGCCGTTTTTCCATCCAAACTTGCCGCTAGTTTAAGCTGTACAAATGGCATTCCCGTTTGCATTTGTTTGACAAAAGCAGGGTTAAGTGCCATTGAGTCAGCTTCTAATAGCCCAACCTGAACCTCAATACCGGCGTCTTGTAAGATCTTAATACCTCGACCAGCAACCTGAGGGTTTGGATCTTGCATTGCACAGATTACTTTCGCGACCTTCGCTTTTACCAGTGCTTCGGCACAAGGTGGTGTACGACCATAGTGAGAACACGGCTCCAAAGTCACATAAGCCGTAGCGCCCTGTGCTTTATCCTGTGCTTCTCGAAGCGCAAACACTTCAGCATGTGGCTCTCCAGCTTTATAATGAAAACCTTCACCAATAATTTCACCATCAAGAACAATCACACAACCAACATTAGGGTTGGGTGCCGTGGTATACAAACCTTTCTTAGCTAACTCGATAGCACGGGACATCATTTGATAATCAAAAAGGCGAAATGATGGGTTCATAATAGAACGTTGATTGGGCATTAATCTTCAAGCCTAGCAATTTCTTCACCAAACTCTCTGATGTCTTCAAAGCTTCTATAAACCGAAGCAAAACGAATATAGGCAACCTTGTCTAATTCTCTAAGCTGCTCCATCACGAAATTACCGATCATTTTACTTGGTACTTCACGCTCGCCAGTGGCTCGGAGTTTAGATTTGATATTGCTAATTGCTAGCTCTATAGAATCGGCGCTAACGGGGCGTTTTTCTAACGCTCGCTGTATACCACCAACCATTTTATCTTCATTGAATGGTTCGCGATTGCCATTAGACTTAATGACTTTAGGCATCACTAACTCAGCGCCTTCAAAGGTTGTAAATCGTTCTTTACAGGCTAAACACTGGCGACGGCGACGAACCTGATGGCCATCTGCCACCAACCTAGAGTCGATAACTTTGGTGTCATTTTCAGAACAAAACGGGCAATGCATACCATCTCCAGAATTTCGTTAAACTATTCAGTATCATGTTAGTTTAACGGAATTAAAAAACAGTGGCGAGAGAAACAAAAAGAGGCTCTGTGATAGAGCCCCTATTTTTCTCATTGTTTAACCTAAACAATGCGCTATTTATTTATAATCAACCATCTATTTAAGACGAGCCGTCCGTCACGGACGAACCAAATAGTTCGCCTTACCAACCCACTTATAACTCGTCAGTTCTACCAGACCCATAGGCCCTCTAGCGTGTAGCTTCTGAGTCGATACCGCCACTTCAGCTCCCAAACCAAATTGAGCTCCGTCAGTAAAGCGAGTGGACGCATTAACATAGACGGCAGCAGAACCAACAGAGTTGATAAATATTTCCGCGTTTTCAATACTGTTCGTCATAATTGCATCCGAGTGACTCGCGTTATGAACACGCATGTGGTCAACGGCTTCATGTACGTCCTTAACCACTTTAACCCCTAATGTGAAGGCAAGCCATTCGGTATCAAAATCACCCTCTTGAGCATCTCTCAATGCGTTGGCATTCGTTAGGTATTTCTTGGCTTTAGCTTCTGCCACTAGCGTCGCTTTGCCATTCAGTTTATCGGCAAGCATTGGTAGAAATTCTTTGGCTATTTTTTCGTGTACTAATAAGGTATCTAAAGCGTTGCACGCTGACGGTCTTTGTACTTTTGAGTTTTCAACAACCAAAAGCGACCTTTTTAAATCCGCACTTTCATCAACAAATATATGGCTGATACCAAAGCCACCAATAATCACAGGGATCGTGCTATTCTCTTTACACATCTTGTGCAAACCAGCACCACCGCGTGGAATAATCATATCCACATAGTCATCGAGCTTAAGCAGTTGAGAGACCAATTCACGATCTGGTTTTTCAATGTACTGCACTGACGCTGCTGGCAGCGCCGCTTTCTCTAGCGCAGACTGAATAACCTTAACCAGTTCCATATTGGAAAAGAAGGTTTCCTTGCCACCACGTAAGATACTTGCATTACCGGTTTTCAGACACAGCGCGGCAATATCAATGGTGACATTCGGACGAGCCTCATAGATCACCCCCACAACACCAAGCGGTACACGACGCCGCGACAATGACATGCCATTATCAAGTACCTTGCTGTCTATCTCACTGCCTACGGGGTCATCAAGACCAATCACGTTTCTTACATCGTTCGCGATACCAGTGAGCCGATCTTTATTAAGCAAAAGGCGATCTAATAGGGCCTCTGTCATCCCAGCCAGACGGCCCTTTTCGATATCCTTTGCATTGGCAGCCAGAATCGTTTCTGCCTTCGCTTCTAGCGCATCTGCAATAAAGCCAAGCGCTCTATTCTTTTGTGCTGTTGGTGTCGTCGCGAGATGAAAAGCAGCATCTTTAGCGGCTTGCCCCATTTGAATTAGTTCCACGCCTTCTTCCTTACTTTTAAACCCTAAATAATTGACGGGTTACTCTTTAATAACCACAAGATCGTCGCGATGAATCACTTCTGAGCCGTATTCATAACCTAGGATCGCATTAATATCTTTACTGTGTTTACCAATTATTTTAACCAAATCTTTATTGGAATAGCTAACGATACCTTTGGCAACAAGCTGACCTGCTTTGTTTTTAACTCTTGCGACTTCACCTCGAGCAAACTGCCCTGTCACCTTCACTATCCCTTTACCAAGCAAGCTGCTACCTCTTTCTACTACCGCTTTCACTGCACCATCGTCAATAATAATATCGCCTAAAGCGGCTGGCCCTGCAAGTATCCAACGTTTACGATTTTCCAACGCGTCTGGTAAGGCAACAAATTTCGTGCCCTGTGGGCTATGACTAATGGACGTCGCGACGACATTATCTGCACTACCTGCCGCAATAATGACTTCAATACCTGCTCTTCGCGCAATATCAGCCGCTTGGAGTTTAGTTGCCATCCCGCCGGTTCCGAGCGTTGTTCCACTTCCACCAGCAATTTTGCGCAGCGTTTCATCTATCGTCGTCACTTCACGAATCAATTTAGCATCCGGATTTGATCGAGGATCCGCGGTAAATAAACCCGGCTGATCCGTCAATAGTAGTAATTTGTCTGCACCACATAAAATCCCCACAAGCGCTGACAGATTGTCGTTGTCACCCACCTTTATTTCAGAAGTTGCCACTGCATCGTTTTCGTTCACTATGGGGATAATATCGTTTTCTATCAATGCATTAATGGTATCCCGGGCATTAAGAAAACGCTCACGGTCATCAAGATCAGCTCGAGTAAGCAGCATCTGACCAATCTTTAAGCCGTAAAGAGCAAACAACGACTCCCAAACCTGAATCAATTGGCTTTGGCCTACCGCAGCAAGCATCTGCTTGCTCGCCATTGAATTGGGGAGTGCGGGGTAACCTAAATGCTCACGACCTGCGGCAATGGCTCCCGAAGAAACCATCACAACGGAATGTCCTTGTTGTTTAAGTTGCGCACATTGGCGGACGAGCTCAACCATATGAGCTTTGTCTAGCGCCAAAGTACCACCAGTGAGTACACTGGTTCCAAGCTTCACCACAATTGTCTTGTGACCCACTACCGTTTTTGGTTGCGATGCTTGCCCGCGTTGTTGAGTTGTCATTTGCCTTACTACATAAAGTTTTAATTCGAAGAGATGTTTTAACAATCCATCTTAATTTGTACAAGCATAAAAGGCGCATAAATGCGCCTTTTTATTATTATTTACGGTGAAAGTGCTTTTTTTACATTAAAAATACAAATTAGACAAACTCTTCAGACTCATCATGAAGGGTAAACTCTAAAGCAAAACGCTCTTCAAGTACTTTGCTTAGTTTTGTCAGAAATTCCTCTTGGGTTCGGGCAACTTCTTGTTTGAATTTTTTCGGTACGTTTGCCGTAACCCAATTACCTTCAGTGTTGTACTTACCAACTTGAAATTTTGCGATGAATCCGTTTACAGCGTCGTCTTCCTTGGAGGAATCGAGTTCCATCCACCACCCCCAAAATTCACGTAACTCTGGAGATTTTGTGTCATCAACACAAACAGAAAGACAGTCAAATATATATTTGCCATCGTGCGACTCAGACTCTCTTAGATAAGGGCCTATTGCTCTTAACGCCGTTATCAGTCGAAAATGAGTTGGGCTAACCACCTTGTTCGCCATACGATACTCCATGTCGATATAATTATTATTTATAACTTCCAGTGCCAAATGTTGCGCAACATTTCTATGCTATACAGAAAACAACGAAACTGCTATCAAATTAACTCATCTTCCAACCACTTAATAGCCAAATCGAGTGATTGCTCATACCCAACGGAAATAGAATCCGATGGTATTTGCTTCGCTTTGCCATAATGGCTAAAAATTGCAGCAAGTCGATTATCTGAGTGAGGAGAAACAGGATCGCCCTCTAATGACAAAGCTAATACCGGTACTTTTGTACGTTTACTAGTCAAAAAACCTTGAACTTTCAACGACCAAGCCATCATTTGTCCGGCTAAGCTGTGCACATCTACCGCTGTTTTTCCTAATCGAGAGGCCAGTACATCCAGATACATCTTGGGCATGTTTTTTACTTTTTCAGGTGACGAGAACGTATCGTGAAGCGGCGCCCCCATGACCACACAGGCTTTGATCTTGTCTTGCTCGATAAATGCAAGCCTTAGCATAGCATTGCCACCAAAGCGATAACCCAACAAGCCGACTTTGTGGTGATCGACCCAAGGCAGGTTAGGCAATTCATTCAGAACCGCACGATGCAGCTTGCAGGAATCTTCGGTTAATTGCCAATGACTACTCGACCCAATAGACGGCATATCAATCGTTAGCATACCAATTCCCATCGGAGCCAAATAGTCTTTAAAGATGCGCCACAGGTCGGTCTTTAGACTGTCCAAACCCGCACTCACCATCACCACAGGTTGAGGCTTATCTGTATTAGGGAGATGCAAGTTGGCTTGTATTTTTTTGCCTTGAAAAGAGACTTCGAACTGACGAGTCACGTATTTGCTCATCTTCATCGCTTCATCGTGCGCGGAGTTCGCTAACACTTGAGCTTGAATAGCGAGGTTGTCCCCCTTCAGATGAGGGTAGCCCGCGATACTGTAGCAGAGGCTAGCGTAGAAAAACTCATCGGAAGCTTCCTCTCCCAATAGAGTGGCAGCAAGCTTTTGATGACGCATTCCTAGCTGTGTCCATTCATAAGCCCAGTTACCGGAACGAAACCCAATAACAGTATCCAACCACTTATCTTCCGTTCTTGAATGTTCGGAAGAAGCGATTTTCGACAATACTTCTTCTTGTTCTATTGGGTCTATCCCTTGCCATATCCACTGATAGCGACGAACATTACGATACCAAGCGTAATGGTCTTTCTCTTTTTTTTCCTCGAGAAACTCCACGCTACTGGGCATATAGTTTATCAAGGCCGATGTTTCTTTAGCTTGCTTGTGCTTTTTGAAAAGCGTTTCAGAAAGATTTACATTGGAATCAGACATAGTTCACTACTGTGTTAGGCCATAATTAATTACATCATATAAAAAAAAATGCTCCTATACAGGAGCATTTTCAAATTTGCATAAATAAATGACTATTTTCTGTTGATTGGGTCAACGTAGGCGATTTCCATATCCCACGGTTGTTCAATCCAGGTATCTTGAGCAATATCGACAATATATTCGTCAACTAAGTGAGCGCCTGCTGGTTTAGCGCTTACGGTTACGAATTTTGCTTTAGGATACATCTCACGAATCTTACGAGCGGTGTCTCCGCTATCCACAAGATCATCCACGATCAGATAACCTTCACCGTCACCTTCTGGCGCTTTAACAACCGTCATATCACGTTGGTGATCATGATCATAGCTAGAGATACAGATAGTATCAACATATCGAATACCTAGTTCTCGGGCTAAAATCGCCGCAGGAACCAAACCACCGCGGCTTACACCGAGAATGCCTTTCCACTGTTCAGCAGGCATCTGCTTCTCAGCGAGTTGACGACAATACATATGCATATTGTCCCAAGTAATGATGAACTTGTTACTCATATTATTATTAACCTGTTTGGACTTTTCACACTTATTCAATAATTAAGCGAAAGCAAATTTTAGTACAAAAACGACAGCAAGAACCCAAACACTCACTGGAACTTCCCGACCTTTACCACTCAAACCTTTGATGGCTGCATAAGAAATAAAGCCAAGTGCAATGCCATCTGCAATAGAGTAAGTAAGCGGCATAAGCAAACAGATAACCACCACAGGGGCCGCTTCTGTTAGATCACGCCAATCGATAGATACCAATCCAGACATCATCAAAATGGCGACATAAAATAGAGCGCCTGATGTCGCATATGCTGGGATCATACCTGCTAATGGCGAGAAGAATAATGCAAGTAGGAATAAAATGCCAACGACAACTGCAGTTAATCCTGTACGACCCCCGGCCGCAACACCAGAAACACTTTCAATATAAGAGGTTGTGTTAGAGGTTCCCAATAACGCACCCACCGATGTTGCTGTAGAGTCCGCAAGTAGAGCACGGTTTAGACGAGGTATTTTACCATCTTCTTTTATAAGGTCAGCTTTTGTCGCGACACCAACTAAAGTGCCCGCAGTATCAAACAGGTCAACAAATAAGAAGGCAAACACTACGGAGATCATACCCACTTCAAATATAGAGCTAAAATCAAGCTGCATAAAAGTAGGCGCGATACTCGGTGGCATAGAGAAAACACCGTGATATTGCACATCACCGAAAATAATACCAAGTACCGTTACAATAAGAATGGCGATCATTACTGCTGCTTTAAAACCTCTGTGTACCAAGGCGATAGTAATGAAGAAGCCTATTGCCGCTAAGATGGCTTGCAGAGAAGTCACTGAACCGATAGAAACTAACGTCGCTGGGTTATCACCAACAATGCCGGATCCTTGCAAGGCAATAAATGCGAGAAACAGACCGATACCAGCAGAGATCCCGGTTCTCAAAGACATTGGGATAGAATTAATTATCCACTCACGAATCTTAAAGATACTTAATAGGATGAACAACAGACCAGAAACAAACACTGCCGCGAGAGCAACTTGCCATGTGTAGCCCATTCCAAAAACAACCGAATAGGTAAAGAATGCATTTAAGCCCATTCCTGGAGCCTGAGCAATTGGATAGTTAGCAACAAACCCCATAATGAAGCAACCAATAGCGGCAGCAAGACAGGTAGCAACAAAAACAGCTCCACGATCCATTCCGGTTTCAGACAGAATCGCAGGGTTTACAAAAATGATGTAAGCCATGGTTAAAAAGGTTGTCACACCTGCGATAACTTCAGTCCGAACATTGGTTTTGTTCTCACTGAGTTTAAACAGCTTTTCCAGCATAATTAGTCCCCAAAAGATAATTCAAAAAATTAAGTAAACGATTGCGTAAACGATTGGCGCGAATTATAAAGTTATCAAATGGCAATTTCCAGCAGGATTCGGATATAAAATGGTTTTTTATTCGCGAGCACGAAGACGAACAAGTTGCGACAGATAGGAAATTAAAGTTAAAGCTATGTTTTAAAAGAATTTATATCGATAAAATATGTAATTGTCAATGTGGTGATTTTTTATCCCATTGACTAATTAACTGCTACTTTTATTGCCCTTTTACGTAAATAAGCTGCGAAAAATAGAGAGTAATAATAGTAATCAATACCAATTGATAAAAACACTAATCAATGTAATGGATTACATTGATTAGACAAAAAAAACGCTACTTCAATAAAAGTAGCGCTTGAATCAGAACAACCTAACGGTTGCCAAAAATTCTAATATTGGGGGCGAACATTTAAGTTCAAATCACAATAGCGCGATTACAATTAGTAACCGAAGCTAATAGGATACTGAAAATTCTGGGTATAAACAGAATGTGAAACCCAAAACGTTGAAGAAACTAAACCTTTCATATCTATCACCTTAATTCAATTAAACAATCTATGTTCTCGGTTCCGTGGAGGCGATATTCGGGCTCATCCTTTGAGCAATATGTCTTCATTTTGGAAGACGGGAGTACTATATCATGATGAAATAAAATTACAACAATAAAGGTGATTTGAATCACATTTATTTGGTTTTCATCTCATTTTACGTTATTAAATTACACAAATAGCACGGCGTATTGAAAACCTCTTTTATCTACGTCATATCTCAGAGTGATTCCACTTCTGTAACCAAAGTCTGGGTGATATGATGCGTGCTTTCTTTACTTCGCCAAAGATTGAATCATTCTATAAGATGATTGTTGAATCCGAGTCACCGATGGATTCAGCTATTAACCATGTCTTTGTAGCGCTATTAAGTTGAATTCAAATTAAAGCTTTGGACAAAAATAGGAGTTACCTGTGTCTAAACATCACTCGGAAATCAGTTCTCTGTCACCGAAACTCATTTGGCAGTTTTTTGATAAAATTTGCTCTATACCTCACCCTTCTAAGCACGAAGAAGAACTTGCCCAATACATTATTAATTGGGCACAGGAGCAAAAGCTCGAAGTAAAAAGAGACCCTACTGGTAACGTATTTATAAAAAAACCAGCAACGGGAGGTATGGAAAACCGGAAAGGTGTTGTGCTTCAGGCTCATATCGATATGGTGCCGCAAAAAAATGACGACACAAAACATAACTTCGAGACCGACGCTATTAAACCCTACATTGACGGTGAATGGGTAACAGCAAAAGGAACCACGCTTGGTGCAGACAACGGCATGGGCATGGCCTCTTGTTTGGCTGTACTGGCTTCAGATGACATAAAACATGGTCCTTTAGAAGTGCTTCTTACTATCGATGAAGAAGCAGGGATGACTGGCGCGTTTGGCTTACAAAATGGTTGGCTAGAAGGCGATATTTTACTCAACACGGATTCCGAACAAGAGGGTGAAGTGTACATGGGTTGCGCCGGTGGTGTAGATGGATCGCTGACCTTTGATATTAAAAGAGAAGAGATACCAACAGGCTACGTTACTCGAGAGCTGTCAATAAAAGGGCTTAAAGGTGGCCACTCAGGCTGTGATATTGATACGGGTCGTGGTAACGCCAACAAGCTACTCGCGAGATTCCTTGCGAGCCATGCCCAAGAACTCGAGCTTCAATTGGTCGAATTCAGAGGCGGTAGCCTTCGCAATGCCATTCCTCGTGAAGCCTTTATTACCGTGGCACTGCCTATGGTTAATGAAGGGCAGTTAAATGAACTATTTACTCAGTTCATCGGCATGCTTAGAGCGGAATTAGGCAAAGTGGAAACGGGAATTCTCTCTTACTACGAAGTCGCCGAGACCAACTCTCTGATGATCAGCGTAGAATCTCAAACACGATTTATTCAGGCACTTAATGCCTGTCCAAACGGTGTTATCCGAATGAGTGATGACATTGAAGGCGTAGTCGAGACCTCTTTAAACGTTGGTGTGATTAACACCAAGAAGAATAAGATCACCGTGCTTTGTCTGGTTCGCTCATTAATCGATTCAGGTCGTAGCCAAGTTGAAGGTATGCTGACATCGATCGCGAAACTTGCTGATGCTAAGATCGAATTTAACGGTAGTTATCCCGGTTGGAAACCCGATGCTAGCTCAGAAATCATGAGCGTGTTTAGAGATACTTACGAAGGTATTTACGGTAGAAAACCAAACATCATGGTTATCCACGCAGGTTTAGAATGTGGCCTATTTAAGGAACCATATCCAAATATGGATATGTTATCTTTTGGCCCAACCATTAAATTTCCTCACTCTCCAGACGAGAAAGTGAAGATTGATACCGTTGCGCTCTATTGGGAGCAAATGGTGGCAATTTTGGAAAATATACCGAAGAAGTAATCATGTAATTGGTTAGTAATTACTATTTACATAAACAAAGGGCAGGCTTTCGTCGATACGAAAGCCTGCCCTTTTTGTCTTTATTTACCTTACCAAAAGATAAATTTTATTCTTTTTCTGCTTTACGCCCTGCAGATTTACGTTTGTTTCTCTCAGCTTGCATTGCGATAAATGCTGGTAACTCTCTTTCGCCCCATGCTATCGCTTCTGCTTCAGTCTCAAAACCCATTTCTCGCTTAGATACCGCCGTGCGTTGAGCGGTGACTTGACGAACGATTTCGGCAGCCCAACCATTTCGTTTTTCAATAACTTTATAGCTAAACTTTTTACTGGCACTCATTTTCTTTCCTACTCACTGTACATAAAAGAGCCACTACTCTTTTCAATCCGCGCATTAAACCATATCAGAAGAACAATTGCTGTAATTTTGGCTTGGTAATCTCCAATAAAAAGCGAAGATAATTTCAATTTTACAACTTAACTGAGATAAAGAGTCTCTATCCCCCACTTTCGTGTAATGCTGTTCGGTTAACGCTAAATACTTCGTCATTCCCGTGCAAACGAGAATTTTGGTGATATTAGATCCCCATTTTCATGGGGATGACGCTGGTTTTCGTGAGGATGATGAAATTCGATTACGTTAATCAAACAATATTATATTTTCACAGAAATATGAGTGTCCTAGGAATGGTTATAGATTTGGTTTAGAAAATGAAAACGCCCTTAGTTTTTTGTAAACTAAGGGCGTTTCAATATCCAGTTAACTCTTATTTAGCCAACGTTCACACGAGCATTACGGAACATTCTCATCCATGGGCTATCTTCGCCCCATGAATCAGGGGCCCAGGAGTTAGCAACCGTGCGGAATACTCGCTCAGGGTGCGGCATCATAATGGTAACTCGACCATCCGTCGTCGTTAAACCAGTAATCGCATTAGGTGAACCGTTCGGGTTATTTGGATATTGCTGAGTTGCATTACCCAAGTTATCAACATAACGAACCGCTACCGTACCTGAGTTTTCGATCGCATTTAGGTGTGCAATATCACGCACTTCTACTTGACCTTCGCCATGAGAAACTGCGATAGGCATACGAGATCCTTCCATACCACTAAAGAAAACTGAATCCGATTTCTGAACCTCAACCAAACTAAAGCGAGCTTCAAAACGCTCAGATTCATTGCGAACAAATCGCGGCCACAGCTCTGCACCTGGAATCAGTTCATGTAAATTAGAGAGCATCTGGCAGCCGTTACAAACCCCTAAAGAGAACGTATCTTCACGCTTAAAGAAGCCTTCAAACTGATCTCTCGCTTGGCTGTTAAACAAGATAGATTTCGCCCAACCTTCACCAGCACCGAGTACATCACCATAAGAGAAGCCACCACAAGCGGCTAAACCATGATACTCGTCGAGTACCACTTGGCCGGTTAAGATATCACTCATGTGTATATCTGTTGCTTCAAAGCCCGCGCGATCAAACGCCGCGGCCATTTCCACATGAGAGTTAACCCCTTGCTCGCGTAAGATGGCCATCTTAGGTTTCGCGCCTTTTAGGATATAAGGTGCGGCAATATCTTGATGCACATCGAAGCTAAGGTCGACATTAAGCCCTATATCGCTGTCATCAGATTTGGCGGCAAATTCTTGGTCGGCACATTTAGGGTTGTCACGTAACCCTTGCATTTTGTGCGTCGTTTCAGCCCAGATAGTACGAAGCTCTGTACGAGAACGCTCAAGCACAACGGTATCGTCATGGTTAATAATAATGCTGTCTGACAGCTCGACTTCGCCAATGACATGGCTAAGCTCAGCTAAACCAAAGGAGGCTAAGGTAACGAGAACCGATTCAACAGATTCACTCTGAACCTGAATGACAGCACCAAGCTCTTCATTAAATAGCGTCGATAACGTATCGCTGCCCAACGACGCAATATCAGCACTCAGACCACAATGCCCAGCAAAGGCCATTTCAGTTAGCGTCACAATAAGACCACCATCGCCTTTATCATGATAAGCCATCACCTTGCCTTCACGAACAAGTGTCTGAATGGCGTCGTAGAAGCCCTTCAACTGTTCTGCGCTGTCAACGTCAGCAGGTTTATCACCCAACGCCTTGTATACCTGAGCAAATGCGGTCGCACCCATACGGTTTTTTCCGTTACCCAAATCGATATAGATTAGGCTGGTTTCACCTTTGTCAGTGCGCAGCTGTGGCGTCACAGTTTTACGTATATCTTCAACTCGAGCGAATGCGGTAATAACCAAACTTAATGGTGATGTTACTTCTTTTTGTTCGCCGTTCTCTTCCCATTTTGTCTTCATTGACATCGAATCTTTGCCAACAGGAATGGTTAGTCCAAGCGCAGGGCATAGCTCTTCGCCCACGGCTTTCACCGCTTCGTATAGACCAGCATCTTCACCGGGATGGCCCGATGGCGACATCCAGTTTGCAGACAATTTAATATGCTTAATGTCACCGATATCCGTTGCGGCGATATTGGTCAGTGATTCACCTACGGCTAAGCGTGCAGAAGCGCCAAAGTCTAGTAAGGCCACTGGGGTACGCTCACCCATCGACATTGCTTCACCGTGGTAGGTATCATAACTGGCTGCAGTTACCGCACAGTTTGCAACAGGAACCTGCCAAGGGCCCACCATTTGGTCACGAGCAACAAGCCCCGTCACTGATCGGTCACCGATGGTAATGAGGAAGGTTTTTTCTGCCACAGTTGGCAATCTCAATACACGGTCTAATGCTTCGTTTACTTCGATACCCGCCGTATCCATTGCAGGGTTATTTACTTTCAGTGTTGTCGCATCGCGATGCATCTTTGGCGCTTTGCCAAGAAGAATATCCAATGGCATGTCGATGGGCGTGTTGTCGAAGTGTGAATCTTCTAACGTTAGATGGCGTTCTTCTGTCGCTTCACCAACCACAGCATAGGGTGCGCGCTCACGCTGACAAATGGCGTCGAAACACGCCATGTTTTCTGGCGCAACAGCCATAACATAGCGCTCTTGAGATTCATTACACCAAATCTCTAATGGGCTCATACCCGGCTCATCATTCGGAACGCTACGCAGTTGGAATTTACCACCACGCTCACCGTCGTCTATTAACTCCGGCAATGCGTTAGAAATACCACCCGCACCAACATCATGAATAAAGGCGATTGGGTTCTCTTCACCCATCTGCCAACAGCGATCAATCACTTCCTGACAGCGGCGCTCCATCTCTGGGTTTTCACGCTGAACAGAAGCGAAATCCAAGTCTTCAGCGGACTGGCCAGAAGCCATAGAAGACGCAGCACCGCCCCCCAGACCAATATTCATCGCCGGACCACCGAGAACAATTAAGCTTGCACCAACGGGGATCTCTTTTTTCTGTACATGTTCATCACGAATGTTGCCTAAGCCACCAGCGATCATGATTGGTTTGTGGTACCCACGAACCTCTTCACCATTGTGAGAGTTCACTTTTTCTTCATAGGTACGGAAATAACCAAGCAGGTTTGGTCGGCCAAATTCGTTATTAAAAGCCGCGCCACCGAGAGGACCTTCAAGCATAATATCTAAGGCGTTAACGATACGACCTGGCTTGCCAAAGTCTGTTTCCCAAGGTTGTTCAAAGCCAGGGATACGCAGGTTAGAGACAGCAAAACCCACCAAGCCCGCTTTAGGCTTTCCACCAATGCCCGTCGCTCCTTCATCTCGAATCTCACCACCAGAACCAGTCGCGGCACCCGGCCAAGGAGAAATCGCTGTTGGGTGGTTATGTGTCTCCACCTTTATCAGAATATGCGCGAGTTCTTGATGATAATCATATTGACGGCTATCAGGGTTAGGGAAGAAACGACCGACATGAGAGCCGGTCATAACTGCGGCATTATCTTTATAAGCAGAAAGAACATATTCGCTGTTGGTTTCATACGTATTCTTAATCATTTTGAACAATGATTTTTCTTGTTCTACACCATCAATAGTCCAATCTGCATTGAAAATCTTGTGACGACAGTGCTCAGAGTTTGCCTGAGCAAACATCATCAATTCAATATCATTTGGATTGCGACCTAGCTTTGTAAAGCTCTCGACTAGATAATCAATCTCGTCGTCGGCCAACGCTAGGCCTAGCGCGATATTTGCTTCTTCTAATGCTTGTTGACCACCAGACAAGATATCGACATCGGCAACCGGAGCAGGAACCGCAACCTTAAATAACTGCGCGGCGCTGTCCGTATCGGTAAACACCACTTCCATCATTCGATCGTGAATCAGTGCATGAATTTGAACAAGTTGTGAAGGCGAAAGCGTTGTCGATGACTCAACATAATAAGCGGTACCACGCTCCAATCGCTTAACCTTACTTAGACCACAATTGCGCGCAATATCGGTTGCCTTTGAAGACCAAGGTGAAATCGTACCCGGACGTGGTGTCACCAACAGTAGGTTTCCTGCTGGTTCGTGTTCTTGAATAGTTGGACCGTAAGTAAGTAATTTTTCTACTTTTTCAACCTCTTCGCTATTTAAGTCAGCGGTTAAGTCGGCAAAGTGCATAAACTCGGCGTAAATATCTGTAATTGGCAGATCTTGTTCACGGCAAAGTTCTAGTAACTTGTTAACTCGAAACTCAGATAGAGCTGGGGAGCCACGCAAAATTCTCATGTGCTTAGGTCTCTTATGCAATTGATTTAGGTGATATTGGAATAAATTCAATATGTTACAACAAAAAATCGAACTTATACCAATTTCACCTACCTGTTGCGGCCGTATTATAGAGGAAAAAGTTTTGTGACGTAACACCAAAAGCAACCGTTTGCGCCATTTTCTGATAATCTAGCCAATAAAGCTAGAAATAGCTTATAACCTGCAAATAGTCACTGTTTTCTTTAATGATTCTTTGCCGAACATTGCAGCTCTGCTATAAAGAGCATAGTCAATCTATAAAGAACCCCTTTTAATGCGTAATTTTTTTAACCGTTACTGGCACAAAACATCTCTTATACTTATTTTGGGGCTTTTCTTAGCTGGCTGTCAGATCGAATCTGATCCAAAAAGTGAATTGGATAAAGTTCGTGAAAGAGGCGTATTAAGAGTTGGAACACTGAATAATCAACTCGCCTATTATATTGGTCCCGATGGCCCTACTGGCTTAGATTATGAGCTTGCAAAACGCTTTGCCGACGAACTCGGTGTAAGACTGGAAATGAAACCCGCTTATCGTTTGTCCGGGTTATTCCCTGCATTAAAAAACAGTGAAATCGATATTATTGCGGCAGGTATTAGCCAAACTCCAGACCGCATACAGTCATTTCGTGCTGCACCTGCGTACTATTATGTTAGCCAACAGCTTGTTTACAAGGCCGGAAGTTGGAAACCAAGAAGTATTAAAAACTTGGTCGAAAGACAACAAAAGAACCCTCAAGAAATCTTAACGATCGTTTCAGACTCTCACTTCGTGCCAACATTAGAAAATCTTAAGATTGAATACCCTACGTTGCAATACTCCACCAGTAAGGACTCGGATGTAAAAGACCTACTTCGACAGGTTTCTACCGGGGAGCTTGCTTATACGATTGCCGATTCAGTGGAGATCTCTTTAACCCAACGTTTATACCCAGATATTGCACTCGCACTCGAACTGACCGAAGACCAACCTATTTCTTGGTATATGAGGAAAGCGGATGATGAAAGCCTTTATGCCTTGTTGATAGAATTTTTTGGAGAGATGAAGCAATCGGGTGATCTCGCCACACTCGAAGAAAAGTACTTTGGCCACGTAGAATCCTTTGATTACGTCGATACCCGCGCCTTCGTTCGGGCATTGGATAGCAAGTTGCCGAAATGGGAACCCCTCTTTAAAGAACACGCAGGTAAGTTTGATTGGCGCTTAATAGCCGCCCTCTCTTATCAGGAGTCACACTGGAACCCTAGAGCAACATCACCGACAGGGGTTCGTGGCATGATGATGCTCACGCTGCCTACAGCGAAGCTCGTGGGCGTCAAGAATCGCTTAGACCCAGAGCAAGCGATCATAGGTGGGGTTAAATATTTGCAGCGTATTGTTGAACGGGTACCTGATTCCATACCAGAGCACGAGAAAATTTGGTTCGCCCTCGCCTCTTATAACGTTGGTTACGGACATATGATGGATGCTCGTCGCCTAACACGTTCACAAAAAGGCAACCCCGACTCTTGGGCGGATGTAAAAGAGCGATTACCACTGCTTAAAAAACGAAAATACTATAGTAAAACTCGATACGGCTATGCCCGAGGGGATGAAGCCAGAAACTATGTCGAGAATATTCGACGCTATTATCAATCTATTATTGGTCATGTTGAAGAACAGCTGGCCTTAAGCGCCGATATAGATATTGAGGGCATTCAGGTTATTGACGTTCCGTTGCCTCCAGAAGAGAACGGGGAACTTGTGGGCCCACCAGAGAAGGGGCAATCAATCCTTCTGCCCGCGACAACAGAGAAAGAGTCAACATCAGAACAGAAAGCATCAACACAGGAAGAACCAAAGCAAGAAAAGTCGGTACAGCAATAATCGAAAAGCAGATAATTATTTATCTGCTTTTTTTTCATCTGCGCTATTCATCATTTGGTAATAAACTATCTTTATAAAGAACGCTTACATAAAATGATAAAACGACATAACCTAGATTAGGGTTACATAAAAAGGAGAGTGACAATGCACTCTATTAGAAAGCAGTCAAAAAGCCTCGCGACGAAAACGTCATCGGCGAATCGTCGAAAAAGAATGTTAGCCAACAATAAAAAGAAGGTGATCTGGCGTCACAGAGCTTATGTTCATTGCGAAACATTTGACTAGTTTCTCTACTCCATAAGAAACTCAAACGGTTTGATTTGTTTTTGACTCTTTCTTCTCTTTGCGTCTTCGTTTAAAGAAAGATTGCAGCTGAATTCGGCACTCATCTTCCAACAATCCAGCCTCTACATCGGCATAATGGTAAGCCGCTTGGGTATCAAACAGATTTAGCACGGTTCCGGCAGCCCCAGACTTTAGATCTGGCGCGCCATAAACAATGCGCTTTACTCGACTATGCAACAACGCCCCTGCGCACATAGGGCATGGTTCCAAAGTGACATATAAAGTGGTATCGACTAAACGGTAGTTCTCTAGTACCTTCCCAGCCTGCCTTAACACCTGTATTTCAGCGTGAGCGGTAGCATCGTGTTCACAAATAGAACGATTAAAACCTCGAGCAATAATCTCCCCGTCCTTAACTAAAACAGCACCGACGGGTACTTCTCCTGCCAATTCGGCTTCATGAGCAAGCGATATAGCTTGGCGCATAAAATACGCATCTTGTTCAGAAAATGTTTTCGTGTCGGTCGTCAATGGGGAAGCCCTGTCGCAGTCAATATTGATAACGTATTGTAGCGTAGCTAAGCGTCAAAAAGGAACCTGTTAACGTGATTCATCATCCTTATATCAATTTCATTAATTACGTTATTAAAACCAGTTCATTTGACCCGTTATTTAGTGGCATCGGTATTATATCGCGCACTCTTTAAGATTAAACGACGAATTTCACCCGAGACACCGCGCCAATTGACCTCTACTTCAAGCAGTTTGAGGCCTGGAATGCTCCCCAGGTCCGTAATTGTTGACGTCACCGTAAATCGATGGCTCTCCCTCGTTTTTTGTACTTCGACCATTATTGGAGACTTGGTCATTTTCGCGAATTGAACACGGCTTTCTAAGTCACCACCCTTTAAACGCAATTGCTCTAACGTAGATTCAGCTAGGTACAATGCCTCTTGCTGTCGTTGGGCTAGCCGAGCACTTCTCAGTGTATCGATTTGAAGTTGGGCTAAGCCTAAAATAGAGAAAGAAATAAGGGACATAACGATAAGTACTTCCATCAGCCCAAACCCACGAACCTGCTTAATTAAAATCACGCCAGCTCCCTGCCACCCACTCAACCCGATACTTAGGTTTTTCACTAATCAGTAATTGACGATAAAGTGACAGACTTCCTACCGTCGACGTTATCGAGTACTGTTTTTCACTTTTTCTCATGTCCAAAACCCATGTCACCTCAACAGTAAGTGGTAGGCTGCATTCGCTTACCTGTTTATCCATCGCCATTGATTTCGTTACCAACTGACTCGCGAACAGGGCAAAAGCGCATTCTAGCCCCGCCTCGGCCAGCCAAAACCTTTTACGATACTCAATCTCACTCTGTCCCCTTTTATACTGCGTAAACACACCAGAATAGCCAGCCATAGACAAAGCGAGCGCCGCTAATAGAAAAAAGTGACACAGTATCAATATCACTATTCCTTTCTGTTTCGTTCTCATCGCATTGCCACGCTTATCGTCAGGTTAAATTGCGCCTCTATATCAACCAAGGAAGCCGTCAGCGATAGTTCAAATAGGGCGGGCTCAACACCGCTCATCTGCGTCTCTTTAACCGTAAAGCTAACCAGACGTATCTGAGTCTGATCAAACACCGAATAGAAGGGATGACACTGTCTATTGATGGATGGGTCCGTTACCTTGTAGGAACAATATTTAAGTTTTTGCTCTTTGCTATCGGCTTTAAACACGGAATAGATAACCTCGTCACCCTCTCGATAGGTGTAACTCAGTTCTGACTCTGAACTTATTATCTTACTCGCTCTTCTAAGATCATCCTGAATAAAGCGCAATGAATCAGAAACCGCACTGTGCAGAAGAAGCAATCGAATCTCCTTCTGAGCGGCAGAACTACTCGCAATCGTGATGGAGGTTAAAGTGGTCATCGCTAACGCCGTTAGCGCACTCGTCACAAGCATCTCAACTAAGGTGAACCCACCTACATTGGCGCGTTTTAGTGCCCTTATCCCACTAACATTCTGAATAGCCATAAAATTGCTCCCCAATAGCGCATATCCTCACTCGCCCGGTAACATGGTGTGTGATCAGTTTCAATGAGGTGCCACTCGTCGCTTTATCGCCTATCAACAGATAACCGTTTTCTAATACCCGTCCTGTTCTTCCATCCAGTTTTATTGATGTCCAAGAAGGAGAAAGCGGGGTGCCCTTTCCCACAGTCGACGCAATTTCATTATCGTCACCGGTCACTCGATTTTGCTGCACCAAAGACAAGCGCCAACCATTCACACTCCCTCCTTCACTCACCGAATACCGTATCCAGAGATCTTGCCGTCTTGTCAGTGCTTCTACTCGTGCTTGACTGAAAAACCTTTTCAGCTCCACAGCCAACTGCCTGAGTTGATAGTTTTGATAAAACAGTTGAACGTTAGGCAAGGCGACAAACAACAAAACACTCGATACAGAAAGAACAACAAGAAGTTCGATTAAGGTAAACCCTCGGTTCATCAATAACCCCTAATACTAAGCGAGAAAAGTCGTCGTTCACAAACTGACTTCACTTAGTATGACAATGTGTATGGAGTGATGCTAACAACTAAATTTGAGACGTTAAAACAAAGAAAGCACAATCTGGAGGGAGGTCAGAACTATAGCTGGAACCACTGTATTGTTATCTTAAGGGGTAGAGATTTCACCCGCAAATTCTTACCGAAATTTAGGCACAAAAAAACCACTGCTATGAGTGGCTTTTATCGCGAGTCTTAACGTGATGGTACCTATTGAACCCGGTACCAATGTTAATCTCATTTATTAACCTAGTGGGTTAAGTCATCAAAAAACTTCTTAACACCGTTGAAGAAACCTTCTGATTTAGGCTTGTGCTTATTGGCTGCATCACCAGCACACGTCTCTTCGAACTCTTTTAACAGCTCTTTTTGACGCGAACTGAGTTTCACTGGCGTTTCAATAACCAGCTTAACAATAAGGTCACCAATACCGCCGCCACGAACGCCTTTCACACCTTTTCCACGCATGCGGAATAAGCGATCCGTTTGTGTCTCTTCTGGCACCTTAAGGTTTACACGGCCATCGAGTGTAGGTACTTCAACTTCACCACCGAGTGCGGCTTGAGCAAAACTCACTGGTACTTCGCAATAAAGGTTGTTGCCTTCACGTTCAAAGATGTTGTGCTCGCGTACATGAACCTGAACGTACAAATCACCTGTTGGCGCACCTTGTTCTCCAGCTTCACCTTCGCCTGATAGACGAATGCGATCACCTGTGTCCACACCAGCCGGGATCTTAACGTTAAGTGTTTTAGTTTTCTGCTTACGGCCTTGACCATGACATGAATTACATGGGTCTTTGATTGTTTTGCCTTTACCGTTACAGGTTGGGCACGTTTGTTGAACAGCAAAGAAACCTTGGCGCATCTGCACTTGGCCGTGACCATGACAGGTTGCACATGTATGCGCGCTAGAACCTTTCTTCGCGCCAGAACCATCACAAACTTCACACTCTACAAGAGTAGGAACTTCAATCTCTTTTTCACAACCTCGAACCGCATCTTCTAAAGAGAGTTCCATATTATAGCGAAGATCAGCACCACGTTGAGCGCGCGCTTGACCACCACCACGACGGCCTCCGCCGAAAATGTCACCAAACACATCACCAAAGATATCGCCGAAATCACCACCTTGGCCGCCACCGCCACCCATACCACCTTGTTCAAAAGCAGCATGGCCATATTGATCATAGGCTGCTTTTTTCTGGGGATCGGTTAAGATTTCATACGCTTCTTTTACTTCTTTAAACTTTTCGCCAGCCTGGTCATCATCCTGATTTCTATCGGGATGGAATTTCATCGCAAGACGCTTATACGCCTTTTTAATATCTCGCTCTGAGGCTTCACGGCTTACGCCTAAGACTTCGTAAAGATCACGTTTTGACATGTTTTCAAATACCGTTTACTTGCTTCAAATCTAACTAGAAAATGGTCATATACCATTATCTAGTTAGATTCATTATTTACAAATTTACGGGCGAAAGAGAAAACTCCAACGCCCGCAACATATATTGAGACTACAAATAATCCATTGATTTCTTCCTCCTTACAAGGGGAAGAAATCACTTCAATTATTTTTTGTCGTCTTCTTTAACTTCTTCAAACTCGGCGTCAACAACGTCGTCATCTTGCGCTTGTTGTTGGCCTGCTTCTTCGCCTTCACCAGCTTGCGCTTGTGCTTGCTGTTGAGCGATTTCCATCAGTTTTTGAGCCGCGGTCATTAGGGCTTGAACTTTCGTGTCGATAGCTTCTTTATCGTCGCCATTCTTCACGTCTTCTAGCTCTTTAATTGCCGCTTCAATCTTCTCTTTCTCTTCAGCTGGAAGTGCTTCGCCTGCTTCTTCGATTTGCTTACGAGTACCGTGGATCATTTGATCAGCTTGGTTACGAGTCGTTACAAGCTCTTCAAACTTCTTATCGGCTTCTTTGTTCGCTTCTGCTTCTTGTACCATTTTTTCGATATCTTCGTCGCTTAGGCCACCAGAAGCTTGGATAGTAATCTTCTGCTCTTTACCTGTTGACTTATCTTTCGCAGATACGTGAAGGATACCATCAGCATCAAGGTCAAAGGTAACCTCTACTTGAGGCATACCACGTGGCGCAGGCTGAATACCTTCTAGGTTAAATTGACCTAGAGATTTGTTGTATGTCGCTTGCTTACGCTCACCTTGAAGAACGTGAATGGTTACCGCGTTTTGGTTATCTTCAGCCGTTGAGAATACTTGATTCGCTTTTGTTGGGATAGTCGTGTTCTTTTCAACAAGCTTAGTCATTACACCGCCCATTGTCTCAATACCAAGAGACAGAGGAGTAACGTCTAGAAGTAGAACGTCTTTAACTTCACCAGCAAGTACACCACCTTGAACTGCTGCACCCATGGCAACGGCTTCATCAGGGTTTACATCGCGACGCGCTTCTTTTCCGAAGAACTCAGCAACCTTAGCTTGAACCATAGGCATACGAGTCTGGCCACCAACGATGATTACGTCGTTGATGTCACCAACAGAAAGGTCTGCATCTGCTAGAGCAACTTTTAGAGGCTCCAGAGTACGTTGAACTAGGTCTTCTACTAATGATTCTAGTTTCGCACGAGTCACTTTAATGTTCATGTGCTTAGGACCAGTCGCATCCGCAGTAACGTAAGGTAGGTTTACGTCAGTTTGTTGCGTTGAAGACAGTTCGATCTTCGCTTTTTCAGCCGCTTCTTTAACACGCTGCATTGCAAGTGGATCGTTTTTAAGGTCGATACCTTGGTCTGCTTTAAATTCGTCTACTAAGTAGTTGATCATGCGGTTATCAAAGTCTTCGCCACCTAGGTGAGTATCACCATTCGTTGCCAGTACTTCGAACGTTTTCTCGCCTTCAACTTCATCAATTTCGATGATAGAGATATCAAATGTACCACCACCAAGGTCATAAACAGCAATAGTGCGGTCGCCGCCTTTTTTGTCTAGGCCATAGGCTAGAGCAGCTGCAGTTGGTTCGTTGATGATACGTTTAACTTCTAGACCAGCAATACGGCCTGCGTCTTTTGTCGCTTGACGCTGAGCATCATTAAAGTAAGCAGGAACAGTAATAACCGCGCCAGTAACTTCTTCGCCGAGGAAATCTTCAGCTGTCTTTTTCATTTTCTTCAGAATTTCTGCAGAAATTTGCGGTGCAGCCATTTTTTGGCCTTGCGCTTCAACCCAAGCATCACCGTTATCAGCCTTAACAATCTTAAATGGCATGATTTTGATATCACGCTGAACTTCTTCATCTTCAAAACGACGACCGATCAAACGTTTGATCGCAAATACTGTATTTTGCGGGTTAGTAACCGCTTGACGCTTAGCAGGTTGACCTACTAACGTTTCGCCATCTGTATAAGCGATAACGGAAGCCGTTGTACGCTCACCTTCAGCATTTTCTATTACGCGTGGTGCGTCGCCATCTAATACAGCAACACATGAATTAGTAGTACCTAAATCAATACCAATGATCTTACCCATCAGACTCTCTCCGAAAATTCAGTTATTCAATTTCTATATCCCATTAAATGGGGACGGAGAATAAGGATTCAACCCCCTATCTCCAAATGTTTGTTTTGTGTCTGCACCTTAGATAAGGGCATTGAATCGCTTTTCAAGGGATAGAATAAAAAAAACATCACCATTTTCTATTATTCAAAAAAACGGGTTGCTCAAAAGCACCCCGTTCATCCATTGATTACTATCCAGCTTATCTAAGCTGTATTCAGGACAAGTTGCATCCCGAAGGTAGGTTATTTAGAAACCATGACCATTGCAGGACGAATAACTCGTCCGTTTAACTCGTAACCTTTTTGCATCACAAACATAACGCTGTTTGGTTCATGGTCGGCGCTCTCTTGAATCGACATCGCTTGATGGAATTCAGGGTTAAACGCCTCACCTTCTGGGTTAATCTCTTTAAGACCAAACTTAGCCACAGTGTCAGTAAATGTCTTATGCGTAAGCTCAACACCTTCAACTAAAGGTTTCACCGCTTCATTCTCAACATCGGCGGCTTGAATAGCACGTTCTAGGTTATCGATAACCGGTAATAGTTCTTCAGCAAACTTATTCAAAGCGTATTTACGTGCTTTATCCATTTCCTGTTCAGAACGGCGACGCATGTTCTCTACTTCTGCTTTTGCGCGTAGAACGGATTCTTGCTGTTCTTTCACTCGCATTTCACTTTGAAGTAGTGCGGCTTCTAACTGTGCAATCTTTGATTCTTCTTCATCAATTGCATCGGTTTCATTCCAATCAATATCGCCATCGGTACCCACTGCATCCACATCGGAGTCGAGTTCTTGCTCTACTGCTTCTTGGTTTAGTTCTTCTTGCTCAATTTTGCTTTCTTTGTTACTCATGCTTTCTCCAAACTTCGGAATTTAGTTTCTAACGCAAGTCTTGTTATCAATTTAAGAGACGCGGACATCTAAACTTAAATAAAACACTCGCGTATTTGATTTAGTTGCCTTTATTATGGGGATTGATATTAATGATTCAAGCGCTAAACGCGTCCTTTCATCTTTAATTGGATTATCTTCATGAAAAAGCCTTTTAAAACCATTGGCATAATTGGAAAACCAAGAGATCACAAAGCGGTACAAACTCATAAAGATTTGTTCCATTGGCTTGCCTCTGAGGGTTATAACGCCGTTATTGATGATCGTCTTCGTGATATTCTTGATGATATCGAAGACCATTTTTTTACAAGCTTAGTCGATATTGGGTCAAAAGCGGACCTCGCCATTGCCGTAGGTGGTGACGGAAATATGCTTGGTGCCGCAAGACTTCTCTCCCGTTTTGATATCTCTGTCATCGGTGTCAACCGTGGTAATCTCGGTTTTCTGACCGATCTTGATCCTGAAGAATTTAAAGAACCGTTGCAAAAGGTACTTAACGGACAGTTCGTTGAAGAAGAGCGTTTTCTTCTTGAAGCAGAAGTCTATCGAGATGGTCAACTGAAAAGCCATAATACTGCGTTAAATGAAGTGGTTCTTCACCCGGGTAAGATTGCTCGCATGATAGAATTTGAAGTCTATATCGATGATACCTTTGCCTTTTCTCAGCGTTCTGACGGCCTGATTGTTTCTACACCAACTGGTTCAACAGCCTATTCCCTTTCTGGTGGTGGCCCTATTCTCTCGCCTAGTCTCAACGCCATCTCTATTGTGCCTATGTTTCCACATACTCTGTCTAGCCGCCCCTTGGTTGTCGACGGCAATAGCAAGGTGAAATTGATGGTATCTCCAGACAACAGAGGCATTCAAGAAATAAGCTGTGATGGACAAGTCTCCTTGCCTGTGTCACCGGGTGACGAAGTGATCATATTTCAAAGCCCTGATAAGTTGCGGCTGATACACCCCGAAGACTACAGCTATTACCACGTCCTACGGAATAAACTGGGGTGGTCTAGTAAACTGTTCTAAGGTCTAACGAACAGTTAACACACAATTCAGATCTCAAAAACACAGAATCGCTCACAAAAAAGTCACCTTGATAACTTTACTGTATAAAGAAACAGTATATACTGTTTCTTTATACAGTGTTGTTCATTCATACAGGGTTACTAAAATGCTGGCTCATTTAAGTGTTAATAATTTTGCGATCGTTAAGTCTCTTCAGCTAGAGCTTTCTACTGGAATGACAACCATTACTGGTGAAACAGGCGCAGGTAAATCCATCGCGATTGATGCTCTCGGCTTATGCCTTGGTGACCGAGCAGAAACCGGGATGGTACGTCAAGGTGAAGAAAAAACCGAGGTGTGCGCATCCTTTCAACTCGACAATAACCTTCACGCAACGCGCTGGTTAGAAGACAATGAATTGCTTGACGGAAGTGAGTGCATACTTCGTCGTATTATCACTAAAGACGGTCGATCAAGGGCCTTTATTAACGGCAGCCCTGTCCCCCTTTCTCAGTTAAAATCTCTTGGACAAAACCTGATCAACATCCATGGCCAGCATGCGCATCATCAATTGATGAAGAGCGATTATCAACTGTCTATGTTGGATCAATATGCCGGGCATTCAGAATTAATCAATAAGTCTCGTAGCCATTATCAGGCGTGGCGTCTGGTTAAAAATCAATTAGATGAACTAACACAGAACAGCCAAGAAAACCAAGCGCAGAAACTGCTTTTGGAATACCAAATCAAAGAGTTGAATGAGCTCTCTCTTGGCGAAAATGAGTTTGTAGAACTCGAACAAGAACACAAACGTCTATCCAACAGCGGCGAGCTCGCCTCTAATTGCCAATCGGCGATCCATACGTTATACGAGGGTGAAGAGGTAAATGCGTTACAACTTCTCCAATCAACAAACCAAGTTCTCATCAATCTGGCGGATCTAGATAGCTCATTGAGCGCGCTGCCTTCCATGCTGAACGAGGCCATTATTCAGGTTGAGGAAGCCAGCAGCGAACTACGCCACTACCTAGAAACCGTCGACATCAACCCCGAAAGAATGGTCTATGTTGAAGAGCGCTTTTCAAAAGTGATGTCTATTTCTCGTAAGCACCACGTGTTGGCCGATGACTTATATGCCCACCATCAAGACCTGCTTAAACAGATAGACGATCTTGACTGCTCGGATGAAAAACTAGAAGCCGTAGCAAAAGAAGTAGAGGCTATGCACCAAAGGTTCATTACTAGTGCAGAAAAGCTGAGCAAGTCTAGAAGCCGTTATGCAAAAGAACTCAACAAGCTCATTAGCCATAGCATGCATGAACTCAGTATGGAAAAAGCCAAATTCAATATCAACATAGAGCAAGATCATAGCCGCACCACGCCACTTGGCATCGACTACGTGACATTCTTGGTTTCTACCAACCCAGGTCAACCATTGCAACCTATTGCTAAAGTGGCCTCTGGTGGTGAGTTATCCCGCATTTCATTGGCGATTCAGGTTATCACGGCTCAAAAAGTGGATACACCAAGCCTGATATTTGATGAAGTGGATGTCGGTATAAGCGGACCAACAGCAGCGGTAGTAGGCAAGATGCTGCGTACATTAGGTGAGTCGACCCAAGTCCTTTGTGTTACGCATCTACCGCAGGTCGCCGGTTGTGGTCATCAACAGCTGTTTGTAGCCAAACAGACCAAAGCAGGCAAAACGGAGACGCAGATGAATTCACTCAACGAAGAACAACGCGTCTCTGAATTAGCGCGCTTGCTTGGTGGCAGCCAGATTACAGAATCCACCATTGCAAATGCAAAAGAACTATTAGCGGCTTAATATGCAATGTGATCATTTGTCTGTTTCGTTGCGACCACTTTTTTTGCAACCAATCGCAAATTTCGCGGTCTTATATTCAACTTGAGGTAATACCTCTTTTACTTCTCGGCCAACCTTGTTTATCATCTGGCGAGTTTTAGCGAATATATTTATTAATAAAGAATTTCCCACTATGCGATTTAAGAAATGGTTAGTTGCCGTTCCTCTAGCCTTAACAATGCTTACAGGCTGTTCTCTGGCAGAAAAATTGGTTTACCGGATAGATATCAATCAAGGTAACTACATTGAGCAACAAGCAGTCGATCAATTAAAGTTTGGCATGACGAAAGAACAAGTTCGTTATGTGATGGGCTCACCTATGCTGGTAGAAAATGGATACCCAAATACGTGGTATTACATTTATCACCATCAAAAAGGCCATAGTGATCCTATTCAGAAAAACCTTTTTGTTAACTTTAGTGACACTGGAACTTTGCTTGGCGTTGAAGGAGACTTCCCTACTGGTGAAAAGTTTTTCGAAGGCTTGAACTAGACAATCGGCTACTCATATAAAAAATAATCCCCGCGCAAGTGTAATACCGTTTGGTCATTACTCTAACCTCTCGTCATTCCCGTGCAAACGTAATGTTGTTCGGTTAGTGCTAAATACTTCGTCATTCCCGTGAAAACGGGAATCTGGGTGATTTTAGATCCCCATTTTCATGGGGATGACGTTGATTTTCGTGGAGATGACGTTGGTCTCGTGGAAATGACGTTGGTCTCGTGGAGATGACGCCAGCTTTCGTTAGGGCAACAACTATAAATAACCTTAACCGAACAGCACTACGCGCAAGTGGTTTTTATTTATATCTTCACATCTATCGTAAAATAGCGGTTAGAAGGATTTGCTTACACTGCTTTTTTTCGAGACTCATTTGGCTTACCACCGGTCACAGTATCCGCATTACCTTTCGCTTTTGCCTGTTCAGCCCTTTTACGCCGAATCTCTTTAGGGTCGGCCAATAATGGTCGGTAGATCTCTATTCGGTCCTTATCTCGAACGGTGGCATCCAGTTTTACATTGCGACTATATACGCCCACTTTATTCTTCTTAAGATCGATCTCGGGATACAGCTCCAATATTCCAGAATGATTTATTATCTCTTCTACCGTTAGCTCTTTACTCACTAGTTGAGTAAACACACGCTGTTCGTCTGGTAGGGCATACACCACTTCTACATGAATCACTCGGGATATCTCCTTTTTTAGGTCGACTAATAAACCTGTTTGGCTCTTTGAGTAAAAGAGTTGACCATATTATTCGTTAAATCATTAAATATTTTACCAAATGCGATTTCAATAAGACGACTAGAAAACTCAAAATCCAGCTTAAGCTCTACTTTACAAGCGCACTCATCTAGCATGGTAAAATACCAACCACCTTTTAAAGATTTAAATGGCCCATCGACCAGTTCCATCATAATGACGGTATCCTTGGTTAAACGGTTAATAGTAGTAAAGGTTTTACTAATACCGGCTTTCGATACATCGACCGATGCTTTCATTGCGTCGTCACTCTTCTCAAGTATTTTTGAGCCTGAGCAACCGGGCAAAAACTCTGGGTACCTGTCTACGTCATTGACGAGATCGTACATCTGCTTTGCACTAAAAGAGACTAGTGCTGAGCGTCTAACTTGTGGCATAAATTTTCTCGTAACATCTATTGCTCATCTAACGACAAGGATTATTATTATTTATCAACGCGGAAAGTAAAAATAAGGTTTCCCCAATAGAGGGTCAATCCGTATAATAGCGCCATTATGGCAAAGAAAAATTCAAAATCCAAAACTACGAGCAATACAATTGCTCAAAATAAGAAAGTTCGCCACGAATACTTTATCGATGATGAAGTAGAAGCTGGCTTGGAGCTTCAAGGCTGGGAAGTAAAATCACTCCGTCAAGGTAAAGTTAATATCGCAGAAAGCTATGTCTTTATGCGAGACGGCGAAGCCTTTATCAGCGGAATGACCATTACCCCTTTAAATCAGGCATCAACGCATGTTGTTGCTAACCCGACTCGTGTCCGCAAACTTTTGCTTTCTAGGAAAGAGCTGGACAACCTGTTTGGACGAATCAACAGAGAAGGCATGACACTTGCCGCGTTAACACTCTATTGGTCGCGTTCTTGGGTCAAAATCAAAGTTGGTGTGGCGAAGGGTAAAAAACTTCACGATAAACGCACTGATATGAGAGAAAAAGATTGGGCACGCGATAAAGCTCGGATTATGAAGAGCAAGCTGCGTTAACCATTCTCGTTTTGACGTGAAATAGAGTACCACTCTCCAAGAGCGGCACTCTATTTTTATTCATGCACGTGAATGATTTTTTGATCGCAAATCATGTTCACACATGCACTTATTTTAACCTCGTTCTTATACTCAGCAAGAACGAGTTTATTCTTAAAATACGGTTGATGGTTAACAAACCACCGAACCTCTTTCCTTTCACTGTTTACGGTTAACGGCAAAGACTCCAATTGCGATTGATAATAATGTTGACCCGTTCGCAGGCTGGTAATGGCAATTTTAGCTTGTTGAACGCTATCTACGAGTATTGAGTGCTGCTTTTGCCATGTATTCAGCGCTTCTGGCCACCGATCACCTATAACAAAACTTCCATTAGTCTGCATACTAGGTGGTGTTAAACGATCTATGGTTAAACTTTGCGTCTTTCTTAGACAAGACCCATTCAAATTACTGGCAAAAGACCGTCCACCTGGCCAGCAAGTTAGCACCTTACTCACTAAAGCGGGTTGTTTAATCTTGCTTCTATCCCTTGGTAATAAATCAAACACATCAAACATTATTGGTGCCGCTTGAGTGGCTCCGAGATAGCCAACTAACGGGCTAGCATCAGGTCGCCCAACCCATACCGCCACGGTGTAATCAGAGCTAACCCCTACAGACCAAAAGTCGCGATAACCGTAACTGGTTCCTGTTTTCCATGCTATTTTTCTTCTCGCGCTTGGCACCACTCTATCCGGAGCGCTGAGGTCACTTAACGTATCAAAGATAATCCAACTGCTTGCATCACTGAGTAATGGTTTTGAAATACTCAATGGCTGACCCTTCATCAATCTCAAATCATTCACTTGCCCATGATTGGCTAACGAACGGTACAAGCTCGCTAAGACCATTAAGTTGGTCCCTGTGCCGCCAAGGCCAACACTCAGGTTCGCTTTCTTATGCCTAAGGTGAATACCAGCTTGAGCCAGTCTTTCATCAAACACTTCTGGAGTAACACGGTTGAACACTTGAATCGCCGGAACATTAAGAGAAAGTTTTAGTGCATTACTTACACTCACAGCACCAATAAATTCGCCACTTAAATTGTTCGGTTTATAGCCAGAAAACGACGATGGGATATCACTAAGTAAGCTCTCACTGTGAATAATGCCAAGGTCTAACGCGAGGCCGTAGATAAAAGGTTTGAGTGTTGAGCCCGGTGAACGAATGGCTTGTACCATATCTACGTGTGCGAATCGTTGCTGGTCGGTAAAGTCCACCGAACCTTGATAGGCAATAATCTCTGCGTTCTTATTGTTTACAATCACAACCGCCGATGATGTTTTTCTTGGTAGGCTATGCTTTAAACGTGACATTAACTTGGTCACTTTTTGTTGAAGTTCATAGTCTATGGTTGTCGTGATCACGGTACTTTTTGGGTTTTCTCTTTGCAACTTCCTGCTTAGCAAAGGCGCAAGTAAAGGCAACACATCTTCCTTTACCTCTACCGATTCTTTCGCTAATAGTTGAAATTCCTTTTCCGATATAAGGCCATTTTTAGTCAGGCGCGCAAGCACTTTATTTCTCATTGCTTTAGCGCGCTCAGCGTATTTGTCTGGTCGGTTTAGGGAAGGACGTTGTGGTAATACGACCAAAAGAGCCGCTTCGTTTTTGGTGAGCTTTCTTGCCGATTTATTGAAATAGCGTAGCGATGCTGCCTCTACACCTTGAATATTTCCTCCAAACGGCGCTAGGTTAAGATAGTAATTAAGTATCTCTTCTTTGCTATAGCGCCACTCTATTTGAAAGGCTCGCCATACCTGCTTTATTTTCCCCAAAATAGAACGCGAATGAGGGTCGATGAGTCGCGCGACCTGCATGGTAATGGTTGAACCGCCAGAGACAACATATCCATTGTCAATCCATTGCCATGTCGCTCTAATAAGTGACAATGGATTAACACCTGGATGATAGTAAAACCAGCGGTCTTCGTAATTTAGCAAAGCATCAAGGTAAAACCGATCCACATGATCGGAGGATACTTGATAACTGTGTATACCTTCTCGGTTAGCAAATGACCGCAGTACCTCACCATGTCGAGAAGTCACCACCGTTGAATGGCCGTTGGGATATAACTCTGGCAACGGATACCGTTGGTTCAACATTCTCACCATGACGGTAAATAACACTAGGCCAATAACCAAGCCGTAATATAGGTGCCGTAAACGTGGCATATCCTATTGCGACACCTTAATGCTGACTCTGTGCTGCTGGTGCGAAATGGAAGCGGCTCGCCCACCTATATAATGTTTCTCTGGTTGGTACATAGATTCGATATAAATAGGTGGCACGGTGTATTCCCCCTGCACTTCAGCTCGCATGGTGTAGGCATATCGATACTGTTTCCCTTTAATTAAATGCGTAGAGACAACAAATCGGTCGTGCCTATATTCAGTATGAAGACTATCGCTATGTCGCTCTTGTTCATCCTCTTCGAAAATAGCAATACCTTGTCCAAGGTTTGGGTTCTCTAACACAAAACCAGCGGGGATTCGGTCCACTATCAACGCATTATTGATGGTTTCATCTAGCGTTAACCAAAGGTTGACCGTAACTCTATCGCCTATATTCACTACCTTGTGAAACGGTTTATCTGAATCAGAATCAGCATCATCAACCAAATTGTCATTCACTCGCCAACTTCTGTTCACTTTGTCACTTTGCGTTACCTTGATGGTATTGAACGAATGATCTGGTTCTATAAACTTGATGTTTTGCATATAACCTTGAGCCAACACCTTAAGATAGATAGGATCTTCACCCTGATTAGTTATTTCCATATTTTCGTCAAGCATCTGGCTGATTTTACCGCTTTTTTGTTGTACTTTTTCATCAATTGAAACGGATAATAGCTGGCTGCTGTTTTCTTGTTCTGTAAGCACTGCAGCTCTTAATAACGCCGCACGCTCTTGGGTGCTTAACCAGTTCTTTTCTGCAGAACTCGCGGCAACTTCTTCAATGTAGTCCGCCTGAAGCGCGAGTGCTAGACTCCTTAATTCCTCATTTTTAGCGATGTTATTTAGCAGCAATATCGCTAAGGATAAGTCTCTAATATCGGAACCATAATCATTATAATAGAGAGTGTTATTTCGCGACGCTCTGACACTTTCTAATTCAAGTTTGGCGGTATTCGTCGCCCCTACATTATTGAAAGTAGCAATGAGCTGAAGACGAGATAGCTCGGTGTTATATACACTCGTATTGTGCCCGTAGTTTATATCGCTATAGCTGATTAACCCTTGCTCACTCAGTAGATACGCAGCATAAACTTTGGAAAGTAAGTTCGACTCATCATCGTCATCATTAAGGTATTGTTGAATACGTCTGTAGGCATCTTCTAACATCCCTTGTGGCGCAATATTAGGGTAAAGACGCTCGGCTTCTGTCAAAAACTCGGTGATGTAAAGAGTAAGCCAATACTCTTCAGGCCCGTAGCGATCCCACAGCCCAAATCCCCCGTTTTCTTTTTGCATATTCTTCAAACGCCTAATCGCATCGGCAATGAGCTCTCGCTTATCACCCACTTTATTAACCGAGTTCGATTGCTGCTGTAATGCGCTATTTTGAAGGGTTTTCAGCTCAGGGTGATCAAGTAAAAATGGCCATGCTTTACTCGTTGTTTGTTCCGCGCAACCATAAGGGTAACGTAATAGCCCTTTAGCATGTTCTGTCACGCTTAATATGGGTTTCGCACTGATATGAACTTCCCCACTTAGACCTTGGACAACGGACATACCATTCCATAAAGAGGCCGGCACACGGTACGATTGATTGGCAGATAACATCACTGATTTCGCCTGACTCACCCAAGGCATAGCGGCACGAATCGGTATACTCCACTGCCGATCTATATTCGTTGATTGTGATGAATCGCTCACCTTGAGTTGCAGTATCGCTCTCTCTGTTAAATTGTCAGAATCAAGAATAAAGGCGACATTTTGGCTCCATCGTTCACCGTTCTCTAAGCGGAGTTTTTTCTTAAATAACGAACCGTCCGAAAACAAGGAGGTGATATACGACGGAGTGGCTTCACTTACATTTTCGCTTGCCTCAAGCGCCAACGTAAACGTTTTATCTTTGCCACTGTTATTGAAAATATCGATAGTTGTTGTCGTGATATCACCCGGTACCACAAAGCGAGGAACACTCAGCTCGGCAACCACAGGCATACTAATGGTGTTATCTTGAACCAGTTGTCCAACTTGTTCATCGTTAAACGCCGTCACCACGACTTGAGCCTCGCCGTTATAGTCGGGGATGTCTAGCTCAATAACAACTTTGCCGCCGACAAGTTTGTGGGGCTGAGACATTAATACAATGGTTTTACTATCGACTAAATCGTCATTACTATTCTCTAATCTTTTATTGAGATCGCTACCAAAACGAGATTGAGCAAAGGGATCTGGCCTTAACTCGTATAGCCTTGAATAAAGATCCACAATATCAGCACTGTATCGACGCTGGTCAAAAAAGTAATGGTACGGGTCGGTTGGCATAAACCGAGTAAGGTTGGTGATGCCTTTATCAACCAACGAGACAGTTACCCATGTATCACTTAGAGTATCAATGGATAAATTTGTCGCTTCGATAGGGATTGAGAGCTTTTTCATCGGCTCTATGCGCTCTGGCAGATCAATAGAAAGGGCTATTTCTCGCTGATTACGATCTAACTTTAAAGGCACAATACCAAGGTAGCGCTTAGGTATTTCTCCAGAGATTCCGGTTAACGTAGCCGTAAGAAAAATATCGTGTCGCTCAAGTGGCCGACCTTCAATATCTACTAACGGCACTTTTATTTTCACATCGCCTTTTTTAACCTGAACCCGCTGCGACCACAGCATCGTATCGCCTTCAAGGGTGAGCAGTAACGAACCGGCCATTGGACTATTAACCGTGACGTTTGAATACCCATCGCCTTTACTATATACACGTTTATCCGTAGTGATATTGAGATGACCCGGTTTCATTTTAATCTGGCGATGACCCTGATACCAACCCGCGTAAAAGGGATATATCGATTCAGTACCTTGAGCCAGTTCGACCACTTTTAACCGGTAGTCTCCCCACTCCACACCATAATTCACTTTCTGTGCTTCTTGTGCCAACTCTAGTGTTTTCTTAGAAATGTTTACCCATTCTTGCTGTTCTTCACGGCTCCAACCGCTGCCCTCTTCATACACCCAGTAATACGGCCCTTGGTTGTACTCTAAGCTTACCTCTACCCTTCCCTCTCTAAGGCTCTGCCCATCGGCAGCAAGCAAAGCAATTTCAAACTCAGCTTCACTTTGATAAGCGAAAGAATCTGAGGCAGGTTTAATCGCAGGGATAAGGCCATCTCGCCATGTGGTAAAGCGCACTTTTCTCTGTATTGCGGCCCCACCCGACTCTTGTAAAGCAAAATTCACTTCAACTTCAACGGGCCCTTTCAAGGTATATTGCTTTGGTGTTGGCAGATCAACCGTTAACGTACCTTGGTCTGACAGTTTGTTATCATCAAGCTCTTGATAATAATGGTCGAGGCTAAAGCGCTTCCCTACATAAAAATCGCGGTATTTGCCGTTAAAATGTTGTACCGGCTGATACGTTATTTCTGTTTTCAATACATTACCGGCCGCTGGGGTTCCAAACAGATAACGACCTTCTAAGTTCACAGAGTTACTCTGCCCAGCTACAACAAATGGCGCGAAATCAGAGACAAGCAAATCCATTCTCTCTGGCACAAATTCTTCTAGTTGAAAATGGTATTGGCTAATAGGCTTAGGATCACTTGGGTCTATACGCACCTCTACGGTATACCTACCCATTTGCCAATTGGTTGATGTTTGGAGATTATAAGTATAATAACCAGAAAACGTGGATAGTAATGCTTGCTGCAATAACGCATTTTTTTCTGGGTCAATGACGGTTAAAAACAGTTGATCCACGCGCTCTTCAGACGAAACCACTCGCCCGTCACTATCTCTTAATAAGATATTTATCGGTAGGCTCTCACCCGGTTTAACAAGATCTCGGTTACTGTATAAATAGGCTTCGTAATCTCTGTATTGGCGACCACCAATATCGAACTCAGAAAGGTCAAGCGGCACCTCTCGCATAGGCAGCATTGAATACTCTTCGCCTTTAGAAACAATCACCATATCGGTATCGATGATCTCTTTCGAAAAGTGAACGAGCCCTTTCTCGTCCGTCTGTTTTGATTCTATCCATTCACCGGCTTGCATTAGACCAACATCGGCGCCTTCGACTGCTTCTCCAGTTGATAGACGAGTCACACTCAATGTACCTTCATGCTGATTGAGTCTTGCTTGTATGCCAATATCGGTAAGCAACATATGTTTTACTTGAAGGTTACTATAGTCACCTGGCGCTTTGACGACCACCAGATACCACCCGGATGAGAGTGTATGGGGAATAGGGAGCCTTGCGGAAGTTAATACATCTTGTTCTGCTTTTGGTAACTCATAACGATCGGAAAATACGCTGCTATACGCATGCTGAACTTCTCGCAATTCCCATGCGGAGAGACGATCAAGCAGGTAATAGTTTTGTAATAACTCATTAGGGTCGGTCACTTTCAGAATTTCAATATCAACGACGTTCATATTCATGTAACTGATCGGAATGGATTGCCGTGCCGATTGAGGCACTAAAGGGCCATTTCCCACAACCGTAATGCTTGGCGTTTGCTGCGCATAAGATGGCAAAGAAAAAAGAGTAGTGAGCACTATAAGTATAGCAACGAGCCCAGTATTAAATACCTGCTGCAAAGACATAAGCGTTGTGAATAAGGAGCGAAAACGACACCATTTTACATTACTCATTTATTCCTTTCCTTCTGTTATCAATTTTTCAGCTAACCAATGGTTATCTATACGTCCAGTATTGATTATCTGCTTCAACTTTCAAGTATTTATCAAATACTTGAACAATAAGTGCTACACAGTGTTGAATATTTAGCCCACATATACAGGCAGACCGACTGCGTCAATCTGAAATACGAACAAACATTCGACACTTAACCACTGGAAACTAGACAGTGCGTACTTTTCTGTTACTATGCACGTGAACCACTTGGGGCTGATCCAGGATTCGACGGGAATTCTGAAGTCTGAGGTGCATGCCGTGGTGCGGTTTGCCACGTTAAAAAGCCGCAAAAAAATAGTCGCAAACGACGAAAACTACGCACTAGCAGCTTAATAACCTGCCAAGAGCTCTCTTGCCCTAGCTTCCGCTTGTAAGACGGGGAACAACAAGGGATCAAACCCAAACTAGCTAGCCCGGATTTTCCCTCCTGAGAGGAAAAGGGCGAATACTAATTCAGGATAGTCAGTTACTAGCGTGTCGGTTCGCAGGTAGTTGGTGAATTTAAAGATCGACTAAGCATGTAGTACCAATGATGAATGATTTTCGGACGCGGGTTCAACTCCCGCCAGCTCCACCAATCATGATAAAGGCTTGATTTCACTAGAGATTAAGCCTTTTTTCATTTTAGGGAATTGAACGCAAGTGTCACGATTGAGTGTCACGATCATGCACAGATTTCCCCACATCAAGAAGAATCGACACGGCGTTTACTACTTTCGCCTCATTTTTACACATATCGTTCGTTCCATTTCTAACGCTCCACAGGAAATTTCCCTTTCATTAGAGACCAAAGATTTTGCGATTGCCCAAGAGCGATACATGATTTTGTATCCGTGTGCGCGTGCATTTCGTTGGTCATTGCATGAATTCGTAATGAAAGGAAACACTGACGTGAGCACGATGAAGTTAAAGGTAGCGCACTGGAGAAAGACCAACCAACTTCGAGAGTTGATGGAAAAACAAGATGAAAAACTCTTTGAAGCGCGTCGTGAGTTATTGCGTGTCAATAACACCAACAAAGAATTGTCGGAGCACGCTGACCGTATGCGTAGCAGTAACCAACGTCTCAAAGGGGCGTTGAAATCGACAAAAGTGATGATGAACACAACAGCACCAATCAGTGGTTCATCTGTCGCATCTCGCGAAACATTGATTGAAGACGCAGTGATCTCAAACGTATCACCAGACGCGACGAGAGCACGACCAGAAGACGAAGTCGTTTCAACAGTAACAACTGCACCCAAAGCCAAAACTCGCACCAGAAAGCGTGTCAGTAAGAACCAGACACTGCTCGCTTATGTAGAGAAGTTCTTGGCCTACGAGCACTCTCATAGTACGAACGGTAAACACTCTAAAGAAGCGCGTCATACCAATCTGATGCGATTTCTAGATATCGTTGGTTACGGTGTCGCAATCAATGCCCTTAATGCGGATCATGTTCGTCATTACCGCGACATGATGCATGCCATCCCTGCAAACTTTGAGAAACAAGGATTCAACAAGCCGTCTGCTCTATCCTCACGCCCTAAATGGTTTACGAAAACCATCGAAGAGTGGGATGGTAAAACCCTCTCCGGCCCTGGTATTGATACGCACTTTAAGCATGTGCGTATGTTTCTAACATGGGCGCATAATGAACACTATATAAAGCAGAACTTTGTTCCGATGCTCACGGTATCAAAAAAGCGCACATTAGATACGAAAACAGAAGTCGTTAACTTCATGCCTCATGATCTCCAGAAGCTGTTCATTGATGGCTACCTGTACGGCGACATCAAAGCGCCAAGAGATAACGGCCGAGATTGGCAGTTCTGGATACCCTTTATTGCGCTTACTACCGGTATGCGTTCTGAAGAGATTGGGTCTTTGCGCATCAACAGCTTTGTTGAACAGCAAGGCTTGTGGTGTATTAAAGTCATGACCAGTAAGACAAAGGCCGGAACCCGCACCTTCCCTATCCCACAACGACTATTGGATGCAGGACTGCTGCACTATCGACAATCGATATTGGACAAGCATGACGGTGACATGACAGTGAGCCTGTTTCCGGATCTCAATACCAAAGGTGGGGAATACAGCAATCGTATCGGCCAGTTTTTCAATCGGAATCGCAACGGTAAATTAACAGACGGTAGCCCGCGTATCGAAGGGTATATGTTCAAGTGTGGTGTAGAGAATCCATCGGACAAGGAGACGCTCAAGTTCCATAGTTTTCGTCATGGCTTTATTACCTTAATGCGGGATACCAAGTTACTGAACTCTGACGAGCGACTGGCGTTAGATCTGCTCAAGAACATCGTTGGCCACAAAGGTGACTTTACCAAGTATGGGATTGCCGCAGACAACTGGAACGACGTAACTAAGATGACTTACAACCACCACGAGCGTATTTCGTTGATGTCACTTAAGGAGCGGTTTGGTTTAATGAAACAAGCCATGGATGCAATGGACTTTGGCGTGGATTTAAGCGGTATTTCGTATACACGTTTCTTAGAGAGAAAGTAGTGAATAGATAGTATCTAAAACGCGCTGTACGCTATACACAGCGCGTTTTGAGTGTAAATACTAGATGTCATAACCATATCAAAGCTATTGACTCTATAAGCTTAAGAACTGACTATTTTACAACTCATATTTGGACAATTCCGTTTTAGCATGATTGCTAATTTAGCTACTCATGAATTATTCAAAGTATGGAAAAAATCGTTTATGGGAGTGTCCAGTGCCACCGGAGCGGATCAATCAGCGCCTACCACCCTACCTAAACCATTGTGACATAGACACTTAACCCAAAGTAAACTGAAAACGCCATGCATTGCGAATCACTCTTAAGAAAATTGTTATTGGAACTGGTTGAATAGTTCCAATAACTTCATGCACTTACACTTTGTATCTAGTTCATCAAATCGACGAGTAAACCTTTTGTCATTAGTTACAATATAGTCAGCTTCAAGAGCTGCTAAGTCTGCAATTAAAGCGTCAATCGCGTTTTTAGCCTTCGAATTCCCCAAATGCTGTGTATAGAACTTACCACTACCAACTCTAGACACATCAGTAGGTGAGATATCCGCAACAAAAGCACTATTATGAACTCGACGAACCATTAGATCCGCAGGCTCTTTACGATAAGGGCTTTTCTGTAACTCTCGTTCTATAGCAATAGGCATTAAGACTTCAATTTGTTTTTTATTTACAAGTGACACAAGTGAATTTAGCTTTCTTATGTCTTGATGAAGCTCATCATATACATTGTTATCTAAAACTACTTTCTTCATTAACTCTCTCGTTCGCATATCAACTCCCAATTAAGTTGTGAGCAATATTACCACCTTGCCTAAACCATTGTGCCGTAAACACTAAAGCTGAATCAAAACCAAGATTCCAAGCGTTGCGAATTCGTCTTAAACGCTTTTTATAAGCCCATTTCTGTAGTGATATAGCTTACGGTATGACCACCGCTATACATAGACTTAATTAGGTCGTTCATTAACGACAGTTCTACTGGAGATGAGAATCGCTTTGATTCAAAAACTGACAGTACTTCAGTATTAAACGGATCTTCCTTGACCAGAAGTTCAGGGTATCGATCTGCAAACCAGAAGTAGTAGCACATCGTTTCTGGTACCCATTTACCTTTAAACTGATGATACATATACAGCCCTTCAAGTATCGACAGGTGATTAAATAACACTTTAAACTCTAAAATGTCGTCAATATCTTTGGCTGCATGCTTGAAAAAATTTCTACTTTTAAATACGTGATTTCGCCATTCTTTTTTCTTTTCAGGTTTAATCCAATCACTTTCCCTAATTGGACCTTTAATACCTTGTTTCTTACCTAAATCACTGAAAACTTGATTAGCAGCCTCAACAAGCGTATGAACAGATACCTCATCGCCTTCATCAAAGAAAAGTCGAATTGCCTGACGAAACTGACGTTCAGCCGCATCAAATTTACTTAGTCTTATAGTATCCATATTTCCTCGGACTTGGTTGGGCTTATAACGCTTTCTATACGCCGATTAGCCGTACTTCATGGAAATATAATGCGGTTTTTCTTTTAAGCCTTCAACTTTAAATCAATAGCTTAGCGAAAAAGAGATAAGTTAAGTTGCAACGTGAGTCATAACTTTTTGATTTGTTGCACTCGGATAATTTTTAGTAGGGAAAAAGCCCATTAATAGGGTGTGAGTGAGTAAAAGATCTAAGCAACAAAGGGGCATAAACTTCTTAGCCGTACTTCTCATACAACTCGTCTATGGACAAAACCGAGTCAGTTATATTACTGAATTAGGATGTAACGGATTAGCTCGCGTATGGAAAAGTAACGCCTTGCTAAAGTGCAGCTACCCCCTACATAGACCAAGCAAAGCCCCGTAGACACTAAAGCCGACCAAATCAAATATGCCAAAGGTTAGCTGTCACTCTTAAGCAATTTGTTAGCACTTTAACTCTCGACGTGCAAAAAGAACGAATGCTTGATGCAACTGATAACATTCCGCGGCTTTCTCATTGAGCTCTGAAAGTTGTTCATCTACGTGTTTCGGATAGTCCCAAGCTCCCCTGTATGCATCAGGTACACATGAAAACATCGAGCTGCTATTTAAACTATATGAACGAGACGCAAGTAGGTAAACAAAAGCGTGACACTTACTCCACAGTTCAGCTCTCTTCTCTTCAAGCTCACCATTTAAAAAATGACACTCAACGTTATCCCATTCATTTACAAACTTATTGATGTCGTTGAGACTATTATTGTGGTATGAACCACCAAGGTCATGGTCTTTTAGAAATGGTACAGAATAACCATCTGATGGAAAGTCAACGAGAAAGCGGTTAAACAACTCTACATCGACTTGCCTGAGTTTTTGCTTATCTTTTGATGCAAACTCCTGAGACTTACAAGTTAAAAACTTATTTGCCAAATTATGAGCAAGTGCAAATACTATTAAACCAAGCCCAACCACTGGATCGACTGAACCAGATTGAAGCTCTGCAAGTGAGTAGTGCTCTCCACTATTAAGGTTGATCGTATCAACTAAGAAGTTATACACAATTTCTTTCAACGGGGTGGGCGTTGCCAAAATCACGCCACCAAGAGATGCAACAAACCACGTTAATTTGTTTGTAAAATCAGGAAATAGCCAATGGTTTGCGGCTTTTTCAACAAACTTTTTAATTTCTTTTTTTGTAAACACGTACTTAATTACTCCCAATGAGTGCTAACATTCTTAATAACAAGAAGTCTCGTTTTTCTGCCTGCGTAACTTTCCGCCAAGCTACCATAACCCTCTAAAAAATAAAGCATAAACATCGTATTTCGCATTCTGCTATCACATTAAAACAAGATGGCGTGTTATCACTTTTTAAAAAATCGCGTTATCTTAGGGATGAGTAACGCAAACCTTTTGATTACCAATTGATTATCAATTCTTCTACCGACAAAACGAGCCAGTTCTCTCGGTAAAACAAGCTATTTTCATGCTTTACGACCACATAAATCCGACAAACTGTACGCATGAGTAGGTAAAAGGGCTGACATAGCTGCTCCCACACATTAGAAAAGTTTACCTAAATTTGGAGGTATCAAATATGTGGAACAAATGTTCTAAATGGTTTTGAGGCAGAACTTTCTTAGCCAACTTCTCGATACTCACCATTTGCAAACGTTCAACCTACAACCCTAGCTTCGCTTTCACAACAACATTGCATTAAATGACACCTACGAATCGCAATTGCTGTTTTAATGCTATAAAACGATACCACAATGCTACGCTCGATTAGAGGTCATTACTCGGCAGTCAATACACGTTGCTTATGAACGACTAGTTATACCAAGGCTTAATGTTCTAGTTAAGAATTTTTATTCAATAAATTTGGCTAAGTATAAGGGCAAACTCAAAAGCAGACTTACTCAGTGTGAACATCATATAGACCTTACACTTATCTCTAGGACTTCCGTATATAGCATTAGCCCCTGAACATCATCAGGAGCTGCTTTGTCATTATTCAGCTAACAACTCACGCGCAAGACGAGACAACTCTGAGCGTCGTTCTCTGTAACCTTCTAGCCCTATTAATGTATAGTTATTCCCCCGACCAATCGATTTTTGAATCCCCTTGGACATGTAATCAACTCCACGTAAACAAACCGGAAACTCACGGCAGACTTCTTTATAAACCTCACCGGTCGCTCTACTAACCTTCTCTTCTACAAACGCATTCAACCAATACTCAGCACCTGGATCAATCGAATCGATAGGGATGGGACCAAAGTCTTCTTCTTCCCATTCATCATCACTCGTGTATGGCCTTCTATGAAGCCAAGTGTCTTTAACTTGTATTTGCTGACACTTATCTTTCAATAACCCAACCTCAGCCATCCGACGCTCATTTTCGTTCAACGTAGTAACGATATGCAGATGCAAACGACGGTAGGTATCGTTCTCATGCTTTACAACGGATACCGGACACTCTTCTATCACTACAATAGCGTCTGTCATGTAATTATAAGCTCTAAACCATCTAGAGACCGTGCGTATCATCGTTTCTTTATTAACGTCCTTGTCTTGCTTTCTTAGCTTCAGGTTGGTTTCATCGTCCAATGTCACTGTAATGAATAAAGCATCCTTTCTTGTCGCAGCACCTTTCTCTTTAAGAAGGATAAAGGCAGTAGTTAAGGCATCATTGTGTTGATACGCTTTCTTACCAAACGTATCTTTAATCTTATGCTGTCCATTACCCTTCTTAGGGTCTATTAAAGGAGTATCTATAGTAGGTCTATTTGAGGTAATAGTTCGGTACGTAGAGCCATTCAACGCCATCATACGTAATCCCTTGGCTAGCATGGGCTCAACCTTTCCTTCCACCATGGAAACTGAAGCGCCTTCATGGTCAAAGTGCGCCACATCTATTCCCGCTTCTTCTTTGTCACTTTTTAATGGTTCAGGCTCTTTTTCAAGCATGGTAGATTCTCAATTTATCGACAGTAAGAACTAGATTCCGGTTTGAATGAGCATTTTCAACAGTGAAGCAGGGATAGTTAGAGAGGCAGTTTGAATTTATCAGCATTCCGTCACATTTATCTAAACTGCCTACAAAATAAAAATAAGGTGCATATTGACATATGCCCTTAGGTGAAACCCTCATTTTTACATAGCATTAGCATAGCGTTTAAACAGCGTTAGAAATCGATATCAATATGAAATTAAAGGAATAATTGGCATTTACTTTTTATTCCACCAAACGCTGTTTTTTACTCACCAAAAACATCTTATATTCTGTTCGATTAGTCCAAAATCTTCCGAATTCTCTCCCGACTCTCGTACGCATTTAAGTACACTCTAAAGCATACTTGTGACAGACCCCATATCCTGTGTGCATTAGACCCGATTTCCCTTTTTGCACACGCTAGTATGACTACTGTCTAGAGTCAAAAGCATACAGAGAGGGCAACATGGCCGAACTAGCGTACATCAGAGTAAGCAGCGTTGAGCAAAACACAGACCGACAATTAGCCGATTGCAAAATAGGTTTTGATAAGGTCTTTGAAGACAAAGCAAGTGGAGGTAGCACAGATCGTCCTGAGCTTGCCAGATTGATCGAGTACGCACGAGAAGGCGATATTGTTCATGTTCATTCTATCGACCGTCTAGCACGCTCTCTGGACGATTTGAGAAAGCTTGTTACGGATTGGAACAGTGGCGGTGTTACCGTGCGCTTCCACAAAGAGGGACTAAACTTCACCTCAGGAGAAAGCACTCCCATAGCTGAGCTGATGCTGAACATGCTTGGTGCTGTAGCTCAATTCGAACGCTCTATTATTCGAGAACGACAAGCCGAAGGGATTGCAAAGGCTGTATCGAATGGAAAATACAAAGGACGGACACCAAATAGCATTCGAAACAGTAAGATCCTAGAACTTAGAGAAGCAGGTCTTTCCATACGAAAAATAGCCACAGAAGTAGAATGTAATCCATCAACTGTTCAGCGTGTTCTCAAATAGGTTAATACTTAGTACTATACTAATACCTTAGCCAATTGCTTCTAGATTGGTCTGTTATTCATTTTTATCTTAAAAGGTGCAGTCATGTCAAAAAGTCGACCACTCTCTGAGCTTGATAAACTTTTTTCAGAAGAAGAGTTGAAATTATGTGAATCAAAAACATCCCATATGTTGTTTAGCATACAGCTAATGAAATTGATGGAGCACAGCGGAAAAACCAAGGAACAGCTACTTGCTGAGTCGACGCTGACTCAAGACGATTTCGAGCAAATTGAGCACTCAGGATTAGATATTACCGTTTCAGTGCTTAGCCGATATATACAGGCATTGGGTGGCAAATTGACATTGTCTGCAATGAACTCAAATGGTGACAAAGTCTTAAGTTGTAAGCTTTAGAATAGCTGCACACCTTGTTAAACACAGGCTAATAACATCGTTCATGTATAGTTATTCTAGCTAGCAAAACTATTTTTCTTATCCTGATAAATGCACCAAAACTCCACTCAAGAAACAATTATTATTGCGTGTTTTTAAGGAGTATTTGTAACGGTTATCTCTGGGCGGAACTGTAGCCCACCGATGAATAAGCTCGCAAGGGTATAAAGTTTCTATCGGTGCAATTATTTCACAGGAAAAATCATCTTCAGTTTTTCGATACCATGGGCTAATTTTATATTCCATACAATCCGGGACATATAATGAAATCCCTTCTTGAAACAGAATCGACTCTTTCCCATAAAAAAATAGCCCTACCCCCTCTCTTACATTGGCTCTACCTAAACCTAGCTCGTCGATCTTGTCAGCAATCAAAGTCAGGTTTTTTTTGGTTAATTTTTTTGCCGCAATAGAACATCCCCCTGCTCCATATTTTTTTGCTCTCACATGATGTCCATCATCCATGTACCAAATAGCGATGCATATGGGGGTTAATAGCTCAATATATTTCAATGGCAAATCTAGTATTGCTTTATGCTTTGAAATATCGCTATATCTAGAAAATTCTTCACATCTCTCTGAATCTGCGTAGGTAACGCCATTAGGTCGAAGTTTTACATCTAAATTAAGCAACTCCGCCTTATACTTCATGTACTCGGCTTGTTTATAACCATGAGCAAACCTCACGTGACCTCTAGGGCTTTTTTCAAAACGTAAGCTACTATCACCCAATATTCCACCTAAAATAATTTGATGTTGTAGATCTGTATAATACGTTTTTTCTATGCGCGAAACTGTATCACCTAGATCTAATTCAATGACAGTTTTTTCATTTATTCCATCAAACAATTTTTGGGAAGATAAACACTTAAAACCACTTCGACCATTTCTTCCTCCTCTAAATAATACGTGTAACCAATTCTCTTCAACCGGCATCCTATACCAACCTTCTATCAACTGAGATTCGATTTTTTGTGTCTGAAAATTATAAGTTTTGACTGCAAGTTTCTTCCTATTTGAAATAACCCGACCAAGAAGATCAGTAGAGCCATCAGCGAGAAGTAACCTTGCATGATAATCAAAACCACTTTCAGGAAATTTTTTCATCAATCGCTCACCTTAATCTTATTACTTAACAAAAATAGCTCAGATTAAAAATAGATCAATTTCTTTTTTATCAACTAGTTAGTAGTTAGTACTCACTAAAGATCTTTGCTTTTTATTAGTTAGCTCTCACTATTTTCACACTATTAGTTAACATGATATTTATGATAAGTTGATTTAATAAGGAGTTGAACTGGCGTCCGCATTTCGTAATAGGGAGTTGAACCGGCGTCCAACTTTTACTTGAAGACTCCCACAGATTTAGCGTATTTTAATTGCAATAACAATCAAGTAGCGGCTACGCTATGAAATAATGAATTACGAGTAGGTGTCACGATTTTTACGACATTGAACGGATCATTAAAATAGCCCACAGAGCAGTCAGGGCAAGGCTTTTATCTAGATTATCGTGTCACTGGGTTCAATTTTTGGCAGCTCCACCAATGCATTGGAAAGGCCACCTTCGGGTGGCCTTTTTATTGCATGTAACAACCATAAATCAATGATGACAAGCCACATTACCTGAACAACCTACACGCCCTAAATATTATAGGCATTTGTATGTTAGTGAGATTATACCTTAGTGGGGATATACGAACCTTTACCCCCTTGTGAGGATATGCTACCTTATATACCCACTAGGGGATACTTCAACTTATCGAAGGCTGAAACAAATGATATATAGTCCAAAACAGCTAGCAGACATGATGCTCCTGATACGCCAAAAGAACGGCTGGACTCAATCAGAGCTGGCGAAAAAGGTTGGTATAAAGCAAGCAACCATCTCAAACTTTGAGAACAACCCCAACAAAACAACACTTTCGACCTTCTTTAAGCTTATTCAAGCAATGGATCTGACACTTAGCATTCAAGAAAAAACTCTGGTGGCTTCGCTAGATGAAAATGATGAGAGTTGGTAATGCAAAAGCTAATAGCATACATGAATGGTGAACTTGTTGGTGCTTTGGAGAAACGTAAGAATGGAGCCCATACTTTTCAATATGATAAGAGCTGGGTAAATAACGTTAAGACTCGCCCATTATCATTATCTTTAAAGCTTCAATTGCCCCCAATAACTTCAGATGCCGTTATAAACTATTTTGATAACCTCTTGCCAGATAGCCCACAGGTCAGAGATAGGATCGTTTCTAGGTACAAAACTTCATCCAAACAACCCTTCGACCTCCTTAAAGAAGTTGGTAAGGATAGCGTAGGTGCAATTACATTGCTTCCACCCGAGCTTCCCTACAAAAAAGAACCACTCAACTATGAAGTATTGGATGATAAGAAGCTAGAAGCCGTGCTCTCTGGATATAAGTCAGATATTCCACTCGGGATGCTTGAAGAAGAAGAAGACTTTAGAATATCGGTAGCAGGTGCTCAAGAGAAAACTGCGCTCCTGTTCGTAGACGGACAATGGTGTATACCGAAAGGAAACACGCCAACAACCCATATTATCAAACTGCCAATTGGTGAGATACAACAGGCCAATGCAACACTGGATCTCAAAGACAGTGTAGAGAACGAATACCTTTGCATTGAGCTAGCCAGAGCTCTGGGGTTTATAGTTCCCAACGTTAGTATAATCGAAACAGATAGCCTTAAAGCTCTAGCAGTAGAACGATTTGACCGACGCTGGACGAAAGACAAGTCAGGTTTGATTCGCCTTCCTCAAGAAGATATTTGCCAGGTGTTTGGCATGCCATCATCAATCAAATACGAATCTCAGGGTGGCCCTAGCATCGCCCAGATCATGGCGTTACTAATGGGCTCAAGCAATGCCCTAGAAGATCGGTATAACTTCATGAGATTCCAAGTGTTTCAATGGATTATAGGCGCTACAGACGGACACGCTAAAAACTTCTCTATCTACATTGATAAAGGTGGTAGCTATAGCCTAACTCCGTTCTACGATATTTTATCAGCTTACCCACTCTTAGGGGGCAAAGGGCTCAATATTAGAAAGTTAAAACTAGCTATGGGACTAAAAGCGACGAAAGGCAAAAAGTATGAGGTGAATAAAATCTTACCTCGTCACTTTTTAGATACGGCGAAAGCTGTAAACTTTAATCAAGACAAGATGCAAAAGATAATGGATGAAATGAAAGATGCGCTACCTAAAGCGATCTTACAAGTAAAAGCTAATCTACCAAAGGATTTTCCTGAACACATCTCAGACTCAATTTTTGAGAATGCTAAGAAAATAATTAAGAAAATTTAGCTATATAAATGCTCAGATTTTGGATTACCTTATAGACGCGAGTTCAGTTCCTTTTTAGCTAAAACAATGAGGGCACACACCATAAGAAAAGCGCTATAGTCCATTCCAGGTACGAGTAAATCCATTCGCCCAAAACTTGACAAGATAATCGGATTGAATCCCTAATAATTGCGCATCCACCCAAACTTTCTTTTTAAAAGTAGTGACTAACTTACCCATAGCTTCTTGGGTATCTGGAATAGCATATAAGTAGGTCATTTGAAATGCAGCATCTTCTGCACATACATAGGTAAATGATAAAGACAGGCCATCTATAACCGTGGCTTTGTTTTGCGCTTTGACACCTGGAGTACACGACTCACCATATTGAAAATACACTCGTTTATTTTTGTCAGCGTCTCTATCGAGAATAACAAGAAATGTTTTCTTAAATTCCATCAACTCATTTCGAGCTTGTATCGAAAACTCTCTGGCAGCGCTAACTTGCGTCGGGTTCAGTTCTACTCCACCACGTAAAAGATCATGAGTAAGCTCAAGAGGAAAATCATCACGATTTTGTTGATAAAGTTCTTCTATTATTGTCGCTGAAGTATTGGGCCCTAGATTCAAGTGATTAGACTCACCATCTATAATTTTAGTAAAGCCAGCAATTAAAAGGTTAAGGGCATCGCCTAGCTTACTAACGTACTCCGCCTTCTCGGCATTGTTTACATCGAAATATTCAGATTTTGCCGCCGATATTGGACGAAGGTTTAACGAGTGACGACTATTAGAATGATGCTCTGACTCAAGAAAATTTTGGAAATAACTAAAGGAGTCATCAGTCTTTTCAATGTGATTCGTTTTTTGCCATGCTTCATTGCAAGTAAGTTCACTTCCAACTTGTTGTTCAACAAAAACAACACTCTGAATAGAAGTGATCTCTCTGTTATATTTCTTTTTGAACCTTTGAATTTTCTCATTGAAGTCGTCAATGTCCTCTTTCATACCAATAGAAATTCTCATATTATCTCGACCCGATTTATAATCATCATATCGGTCTTCGTCGTAACAATACTCAGCTAATTTACTCCACATATTTTTTGATTTCACCGTGGTTCTTCTAATTTCTATTAGCTTTATCCGAATTACCTCCAAAGCATTACTATTCGACTCTGCGACATATTTTTTTGTTTGTAGTTGTCGATATAACTTCTCATTAGTGGTGCTTTCTGGAATTTGGGAATATATAAAGTCGAATGAATTGTAAATATAAACCTGTTCATTAAACTCGTTGACTTGAACATTGTAGCGATCTTCGACTTTTTTATAGAGTTTTTGGGCTCTGTCCCAATTACTATCTGTACAATACTCAGCATTTGCCGGGGCAATTTGTAACGCGACACATACCAACACAAAGAGAAGTTTGTAAACTATTTTCATCATAATCAATACGCAGCAGCAATGGTTTTATACAGTTTATATATTGATCACCTCTCTTACCCTGTTTTCTATCAATAATACGTTGCGTTATTATCGTGATCCCGTAAACACGCCTACTCGACCTTCTTAAATAAGTGGGTAAAGATAACGTCGGCGCGGTTACTGAAACGAGAATACCTTAGCGTTTCTGCTAGGGTTTTGAATATGACTGTGAATGAAGAGTTTACACAGAGAGCTTACTCCGAACCTTACCCGGTGTAATACCAAAGCGCTTCTTAAAAGCTCGGCTGAAAGCAGCTTCAGATCGATAACCAACCACTTCAGCCACCAGAGCAACGCTGGCGCCTCTGTCTAGCTGGCTCCATGCCAGTTGCATCCGCCACCACGTTATATATTCCATTACCGTCCAGCCACTGATCTGCTTGAAGTTTTGTGCCAACTTAGTTCGTGACATAGCCACCTGCTTTGCCAGCCCTTCCAGTGACCAGTCTGTGTCTGGTTTTTCATGAATAGCAGCCAACGCTTTAGCGAGCCGCGGGTGAGTATAAAGTGCCAAAATACCAACCTTCTCTGGATTTTCCTCTAAGTACTGACGTAAAGCATAAATAAACAACAGCTCAGATAGGCGGCTCATTACAGCCTCTGAGCCCATGCTCCACTCCATACCCTCTTGCATTATCATAGCCATTAACGAATCGCTCCACAGGCTGTTATGGCTCGCCTTTACTATAAATACTCTAGGCAAAGCATCTAACACAAAGTGGCTACCAAAATGCTGGAACTCGACATTGGCACATAACAAACCCGTTGCGGGGCTGCTTGGTTTTGCATTGTATGGCAGATGCTGTTGCTCGCCGCCTTCGGGGCTAATGGGGCGTAACGAATGCGGCAATAAGCGGGGAAAGATAACCAAATCGCCGGGAGCAAGCTCCGTTGTAAGGTGATTTGGTACCTCTAGCCGACACTGGCCTTTCGTTACCATATGAAAGCTGGTTTTACGGGATTCCTGCTTATTAATAAGCCAGTTCCCGCACACTTGAGCATTATGGTATACCTCAACATCCAGCTTAAGCTGCTGTATCAAACTCGAAAATGCTTCCATTTTTGTACTCTGGGGCTGTTTTTATGCACTATTGACTATTCATCGTACTGGCATTAGCCATTACTGTATATGGGTAATTCAATACCACTTCTCAAAACAGTAAAGAGCCCGACTATGAGTACAAACATGAGTGAAAAAGTCACGATTAGAGATGTCCTGAACACAGCCAAGCAGCCGTCTATTCTGAAACGCTCTACTAAAGTTGCTATGATTGTCGGAACCATACTGATGTTTATCAACCACGGCGATGCCATTTTCGCTGGCGAGCTAGAGTCCGCCCGTTTGGGAAAAATAATTATCACCTACTTTGTTCCTTTTCTTGTATCCACTCAGGCCAGTGTGACCGCAACTCTCCATGCAATGAAGCAGCCATCAGCAACACTGCCATCAAATAAAGAGATATTATGATTCGTTTATTTAAGAAAGCCCCTCAACCGGATCAGGTGTTGGTAGAAAAAGAACGCATCCATCAGCTTGAAGCAATTGAAATAAAATATCAGCAGTTACTCAAAAACAACCCCCTACCGCACGCTGAGCAGATAGTTGGCAATGCGCGTAATGTAAATAAAGCCGCCTCAAATCGAATGGATTCCATTACCGAGAGTTCTGAGCTTATAGGACACTTTATTAGTCAGTCGAGTGGTATTGAAACTCTCTCAAATGCCTCTTTTGAATCTGCAAGTATTACCGCAGATACCGCTACTCTTTCCATCGATAAGATGCACGAGCTGCTTAATCAAATTCAGGATTCAAAACTTCAGATATGTGAGTTCACTAAGCTGCTTAATTCACTGGAAGAGAACAACCAAAATATTGACCAATTGGTGGGTTCTATCAAGGGCATTGCATCCCAAACAAACCTGTTAGCACTTAATGCTGCTATTGAAGCGGCCAGAGCTGGTGAACACGGACGCGGTTTTGCCGTAGTAGCCGATGAAGTGAGAACCCTAGCGACAACAGCGACGCATTCTGCTGACAGTATTAGCCATGAAATGAAAAGTATTATGGATACCTCTGCACAGATCATGGGTAAACAGAAAGAAGTTTCTGATGTGATTAATTTCAGCGCAGAAATTGCTGATAAAACAGTAGAGGATATGGAAGGTTTAGTGGCGAAATCACGCGAAAGCCAGTCGTCTGTTGAAGAGGTGATTCAAAGTGTTCGTCGGCAGTTACAAGATTCACATACCATACAAAGTAATATGGAACAGCTGGTTGAAGATACACGAATAGCCACTTCACTTTCTGGTTCAAACTTCGAACTTGCTACGTTGATTACGAAAAAACTGGCCGTATTGAGGTAGATAAGACTATGAGGACACACATCATAAGAAAAGTAAAATAATCAAATTAAAAGACTATGAGGACACACACCATAAGAAAAGCAAAATAATCAAATTTCCCAAATCAAAAAATGCCGTGAAATTAGTTGGTTTTGAAAGAAATGTTCGTATCTCTACGGTTTTAATCGAGCTTTTACTATTGTAAAACCACTATGAGTACAGACGAGAGGCAGAGCGTCTAGTTTGTTTCTGGTTGTTGCGTTCATGTAGGGGAAACGTTCGTCAGTTTAATTGATATCCTCGTATCCGACTTCGTTTAAATTGAGGTAAAGCGCTGTAGAAACTCTTTTTGCAACCAACTAACAAAGCGCGTTTTCTTTCCAGTTGAGTGCAAACTGCTAACCAATCCTTCTGGGTCAGATTAAGCCGCTCTAAGATGGGTGGCAATTGGCTCTTTAGGTTAGCTTTACCATCTCTCAATGTTTTTCCTGTCCAGTCTACCAATTCTATATAGTCTATCAATCTAAACGGTATGCCACAGAGCATCTCGTTGGCTGGGTTCCCAATAAAAGGTAACAAATTAGGTGCGGTTGATTGCTGGTTATTGAGCGCAGTTACACGGTCTTTGAATGAGGTATACTCTGACGATTCTGGTGTCTTCGCTATCCCAGCGCGTACTGGATTAAGGTCGGTATACGCCATAGCCGAAAGTAACGCTTTTTCGTCCAATAAGGCCTGGCTTTTGTAACGGCTTTCCCAAAAATGCCCTTTGCAGTTGTCCTCTTTATTCGCCTTTAACGCTATCTCAAAATTCAACTCACGCATAAACCAACTCAAGCTGTACAAGCGTTCTCGCCATTGTTCGATAATATCGAAAGCGACCTTGAGTTCAGCTTTACTCTTTAATTGACTGGCTAAGAATCGCTGTATGATGACAGGTTTTAAGTGTAATAGAGCCCAACGTTCGATAACTTCCGAATCAGTCAGTAAATCCAACTTACCCTTATTAATATAAACAACTAAATGATAATGGTTGCTCATCACCGCATAGGCGCAGATATCAATACAGTAAATAGCACTAAGTGTTTTGATACGAGCTTCTATCCACCCTCTTCTATGCTCATAGTTTGTATTCGAAAACTTATCATATCCACATAAATATGAGCGACGAACGCACCGAGATACGCAGTGATAATAAGGTGTTGCTTCGATACAAATTTGTTGATTTCGAGCGGTGGTCATAGCTGCCTCCATTTCATATTAGATGCCCTCCTAATATAACGGGATAAATGCTATGGCACTCATGGGATACTTTGTTTTACGAGGCATTAGTGGGTTTTATGTAAACCGACACTATTTTTCATAAGATGACTGTCCTTGTTACTCTTTACTCTTCTTAGATGACTATCCTTGTTACTCTTGTTACTTCTTGATATTCCCGCTACGAAACACCTGTCGTGATACGCCATATTGTGAGTAATATAGTGCACGCCAAAAAATACTACGAATATAACGAGCAACAAAATACGCATTAATTGCATAAAATCAGCTTTAAGTGTAAAGTACTACACATAAAATAATCAGCGGTGCTCAAAATGGAAGAACTGATTTTACAGGCATTTACCAAAGAACAATGGCTAGATGTTGCTACCATCTCATTCCCCAATAGTAGTAAACACAACTTCCGAATTACTGAACTCAATTACCTCGGTAACTATGCTCTAGAGCACCATGACAAAGACGATCTTCACGCAGTTTCCATCAATCATCCTGTATCTTTCTTCTTTGATGATATAGGTAAACCAGGATGGTTAACGTTTCTAGACGATATTATGCCTAGTGGAGCAAGTAGACGATATTGGGTTAAACACCTGGATATTGAGGATCTTACCTATGATGAGCAAGATTATATTTTGCTTAGATTTGGCACCATGTCGCCCGTGGGTAACTTACGGGTAAAAGATTCACTGCCCGAACGTCACGAGGTTTCAGATACCCTCTATTTCTCTGTAGGCGATGTAATAAACAGAGCGGGTGATTTTTTAGACTATGCCCAGCAACGCGGTGCCATCGCAGGTGGTGCAACTGGCGCTGGCGGTGAAGCACCAAAATTGCTTCTACGCTGCTCTGTCGAGAAGGACGCTAGTGATAACAAGATATGGATAGACCCATACCAAGATGATAATACCAACCAAGACTTACACTACTTAGTAAAATACCCCAGAGGTTCAAGAACCACAATTGACTGTAATATTTTACGAGCAGAGTTTTATTTCTACCACGAGTTAACAGAGATGGGATTTGAAACAATTTCTATCGAAAATATGCGTCTAGAAGAAGGGATAAACTACCCTTCTTTATGGCTACCTAGGTTTGATATCAAATTTAACAATCAACAGCATATCGAAAGATTTGGTATGGAGTCTGTTTATTCCATCTTAGGTAAAGGGGCTGGTGTTACTCTCGATCATGAAGCTACGATTAGAGCATTGATAGAAAAAATCACGCAGAGTCACATGGTTAGACGTCAGGGATACGATTTTGATATTCAGGATTTTGTCATCGAGTGGGTAAAACGAGATCTACTCAATATCCTATTTGGTAATAGTGATAATCATGGTCGAAATACATCATTTTTGAAAGGAGATGGCTTTATCAAACTAGCACCCATCTACGACTTTGCTCCAATGAAAGCCGATCCAGAAGGTATACCTAGAACCACAAAATGGCGGGCACCTTTAGAAGTTGGCGGAACCTATGATTTCATCGGAATAGCGGATTTGTTATCCGATCTCGTCGCAAGTGAGATCTTACTTGAAGAGCTTAGGAGTACCGCTAAGCAGTGTATTGATCTTAAAAAAAGACTGGCAGACAAAGGAGTACCAGAACAGATCCTGGAAATGCCTGCAACTGGGCTAAATCATATCTCAGACAAGGTCACTAAATGGGGACTGTTATGATCACAAACAAAACAGTATCTAAGGAATCGATTAAAGGCACAATAGATCGCCTTAGAGCCAGCCGAGAGAAAGCATCAACGACTCGCAGCACGACGACTGAAGCTATTGAAAAAACAGATCAAAGCGTTCAAACGACACAAAGAGTGTCAAAGAATACAACGTCTGTCAGTACAGCCGATCGTAAAAAAGCAGCAAACCACATAATTAAACGCTTATTGTTTAGCGAACTCACTGAAGGTCAAGCCTTAAAAGAACTGCGAATCAATGTGCTGGGGCTCAAGCAAGATGTTTACGCTAAGCTAGTGAACGTCTCACGCAAAACATTATCAGACATAGAAAATGATCGCGGTAACTACAAAACAGATATTTTGAACAAAGTCTTTAAACCTTTCGGTTTGAAAGTCGGCTTACTCCCCTCATCACCTAGTATGTTAAACGCTCTATTAAGAGGCAGTGATACAGAGTAAAAAACCACTATGGTAGATTCTTTAATTAGAACAATTAGATATAGACTCCAAATCAAACTACATTGGAATATCCAGACGCGGGGTCAATTCCTTTTTAAGTAGGACTTCAATGTAACACTGAAGGTAATGCCAAATTCAAAAATCAACTTTAACCAATTGATTAAATTTAATTTGATACACTTAGGTCGACTCCACCAATACATTAAAAAGGCCACATTCATCTACGCCAACGATAATCCACCGTCAACAACGAGCGTATGGTATAAGTCATCCACCGCTATCTTTGAAAATACCCCTCCAGACTTTATCTTTGGTTAGGCATTATTAACGGCAATATCCGCTTCCATGCGATTAAGATTACTTGTGTCCATACTCGACATTATTTTCAACTGAATTTCAGGGTGTGCATCGACAAAAGGCTTTAAAAATGGCGTAAGGTTAAAAACACCGGCGTCTGGTACGCTGATTGTAAGTGGTCCCGTCAATAAAGGCTCTTCTTTTGCTCCTAGAGCCAAATCATGAATACTTTCTTCCACCTTCCGTGTTTTCTCATAAACCGTTTTTCCGATCGTCGTTAAGGTGTACAACCACAACTATATTCCAAATAAGTGAGTACGTAATGATACATCTAATCTGTGGTCCTATTGGCGCGGGAAAGACAACCATCGCACATCAAATCGCTGAACAATATGGTGCCATTCGATTCTCTGAAGATGAATGGTTGAGTAAATTGTTTATACCAGATGCCCCTCAAGATTTGATGTCGTGTTCCGATGACATTATTTCAGCATGGGCGACAGAAAAGTATCAACGTTGCAGGGGTCAAATTTGGCTTTTATGCGAAAGGTTATTATCACTTGAGGTGCCGGTTGTATTAGATGGTGCGGCGGCCACTAAAGAACAACGAGATGCCTTTAGAAAAAAAGCGTCTAAATGTAGTGTTGACTTCCAACTCCACTATGTCACTTCTGATTCAGAGACGAGAAAAAAGAGAGTATTTGAAAGAAACAATGAAAAAGGTAAGACGTATTCTATAGAAGTGACGCTTGGTATGTTCAATATGATGGAAACGTTTTTCCAGCCTCCAGTGTCCGATGAGCTGGCAGAGGCGCGAGTTGTCCACACGTAAATTACTCTCGTAAAAATGTCCACTTCTATACCCTGAAATTTCGCGCGAAGCTTAACGTCGGCGATTATGATATGTTGTCTTTCGTAAGGAAGGGGGCATTGCTCGCTGACTATCAAGGTGTTAATACAAGGGGACAAAATGATAAGTCATATTGATCATGTGGTTCTGACTGTTTCTGATATTGAATTTTCGGTGAAGTTTTATCGCCAAGTTTTGCTTATGGATGAGATTACATTTGCAAACGGGCGCAAGGCACTAAGATTTGGAAACCAGAAAATCAATCTTCAAACGTTAGGGCAAGAACCAAGAAATAATGCTCTCGTTGGCTCTGGTGACTTGTGTCTTATTACTCATTGGAGCCTAGACGATGTTGTCGCGCACTTGAAGAACGAAAATATAGAGATCATAGAAGGCCCCATCGAAAAGTCGGGAGCCTTAGGTCAAATTACGTCGGTCTATTTTTTGGATCCAGATAATAATTTGGTAGAAATTAGCGTGTATAATTAGCTATTGTGTCATCACAATCTACTTATGTAGATTACCAACACGTAGAAATAGAGGATAAAAGGAATGGTAGAGTCAGATAAAAATCTCGCGAGTTGTCTTTGTGGAAGCGTCAAAATTGAGGCACATGAGGTCAACCCCAAATTTACAGTTTGTCATTGTGATACCTGCCGTTCTTGGGGTGGAGGTCCGTTTTTTGCCGTTCAGTGTGGTACCGATGTTAAGTTTCAAAACGCTGAAATGGTGAAAGAATACAAATCGTCGCCTTGGGCAACCCGTGGATTCTGTGGCCAATGTGGTACACACCTTTACTACCGCTTCAACAAAACCGGCAGCTACAACATGCCAGTAGGTTTGTTTCCAGAGCTAAACGGTTTGGCCATGAGCATGCAATACTTTAGTGATCAACGTCCAGATTACTATTGCTTCTCAAACGAAACCAAAGAACTGACAAAGGCGGAGATTGAAGCTTATTTTGCTTCATCGGTCTAGCTAACTGAGCGCGATATTCTTTGGAGGTTCCAGTGTCGGCATTTTTTTTATCTCAGGTCTTAGTCGCAATAGCCATTGGCTTTGACTTGATGTCTTTTCAGTTTAAAGAAAGGAAGAAGATTGTCGCGTGCCTATTTTGCGCTGGGATCCTCATTTCAAGCCATTTTATATTGCTAGAGCAATGGACAGCTGCAAGTCTAATGGTCATTGCCACTACCCGTTATTTAATGAGTGTATTTTCTACCTCGTCAAAGCTTAAGTACCTATTTTGCTCTGCCTCGGTATTAGCTACCTTTATTACTTATGCCGGGTTAGTCAGTGTATTGAGTTGTTTAGGGTCGATTTTTCAAACCGTGGCAGCTTTTAACAAAGATGACCGTCGATTAAGAGAGCTTATGGTGGTAGGCACGGCTTTTTGGCTTTTTCACAATTACTTAGTCGGCTCTCCAACCGCCGTTATAATGGAAGTTCTCTTTATTTCCAGCAACTTAATAGGTTACTACCGACACTACTACAGAAAAAGTAGCGCCGTTTAAATTCAGTTCTGTTCGTTATTCAGCGCTCTTTTTTAATGTCATGCTTGCCAATCTGGTTTGCATGAAGCTGTCTTGCGGTGACGTTGGTCCGGCCATCCATGAATATAGAACCAGATGAATTAACCCACGTTCCTGCCAAACCTTCGTTCATCATGATTCCTCGTTTAGGTTATTAAATAGCGACGCTGGAGAGGAAGCGCCAAACCTATACTTTTTAATAAATTCACTAACACTGTCTTCCAATTCGTTGCTTAGGCCTTCATTCGAACGTCGCCTCTTTATTCTTGCATAACAATAAAGTGTTTAAGGTTCAGCCGGTTGATAAAAGATTATTCTTATCCATCTCAAGGGAATAAATACTGACCCTATTTCTGCCGGTATTCTTCGAGTGGTACATCGCTTTATCTGCTCTCGCTAATATGTTTTTCACATCGTCATCGGTTTTAATGACCTGCGTAACACCGACACTGATAGTGAGGTTTATTTCGTACTCATCTGCCATAAATCGGCTTTTTTCCAGTGTATTTCTTAATTTTTCGGCAACGATAGCGGCATCTTCTAAGTCAACATCATTGAGAATAATAGCAAACTCCTCACCACCAATTCGTCCAAAACAGTCCGATTCATTTAATTCAGCCTTAAGCACCTTTACAGCATACTGAATAGCATCATCGCCATAAGAGTGTCCTAATGTGTCATTAATACGTTTAAAGCGATCGATATCCAACATGAGAATGGAAAAGCTTCGGCTACATGATTGGTACTCATTTAAAGAGGTTGATAATGCGTGAGTAAATGAGCGTCGATTGGCAATACCGGTTAAATCATCGATCTCAGATAACACCTTTAGTCGTTGCTCTAGTAGATGGCGTTTCGTGATATTTTTGGCTATCCACACAACGGTACGCTCACCGTTTTCTATTAATGGAAGAGGCTTAATAATACCTTCAAACCAAATTTCTTGCGGAGACGGGACATGTTCAGGTAGGTCAATCATGTCCTGCTTATCAAACTTATAGTGGGCAAGCTGGGTTTCGTTCGACTCCAGAGCCGCTATTATGTGGGAATGAAACTCATTGGCCATGTCGGGAGGCGCAATATCATAAAGTGACCGTCCAATAAATGGCTTGCAGTCAAAACCAGTGGCATTGTCATCTCCACCATAAACATCGATATAAATACCTGATTCAGAGAATATAAACACATGATCTGGCAAAGCGTCTAACACGGTAAAATATCGATCTTTCAATTCCATCTAACAAGCCTTTTCTATCCGTAGCAATCAATAAAAATCAAATATACTCAACAACAGAAATGCCATTACTTGAACGCATTACTGTATTAATTATGATCAATCATATCACTTAAGTAGCATATAAATCATTAAATGCACATTCGAAGATCAATGGCTTAAAAAGAAAATCACCTTGAACACTACAAAACCAACAATGAACCTATAATTCACCTAAAAGGATAGGCACCGTATGAACACCGCTTATTTATACACTGGCTCTCTTTGGTTACCTGCCCTTGTAAACTTAGTTATTCAATATTCGGAATCTTGTATTAAGAATCACTGGATTAAAATTGTGTCTCTATCCCCTATTACAGCTCTTGAGCGTTAGGTCTACATTGTCTACAATGGCGCCACTTTTTATTTATTACAGATCTCGAACATGAACGACACTACATCGCAACCAGCTTTACCAGACCACCTTTCGGGTAATCCTCGCAGCCCACATCATGTGGCTGAATGTTTCGAGCACAAAATTGGCATTCGACTTAACGGCAAAGAGCGCTTTGATGTTGAGGAATATTGCATCAGTGAAGGTTGGGTAAAAATCCCATCACCTAAAGCGGTGGACCGTCGCGGACAACCCATTCTGATTAAGCTAAAGGGCGTTGTCGAAGCTTTTTACAGTTAGGTCGTATTGATACCTCTGACGAGCAACCATAGAGCCTAGAAAAATGTAGGTTCTATGGGTTACGTTTTGGTGCTTACCACAACGTTGATTTACGCATTCACACCTCTCCCTACGCATTCACACATTGAATAACCATCCACTACGTCAGCTAATCTGTTTATGCTGCACGGTATAAAATACCAAAACCATTTGAAAGAGAGCTTTTTCATGGATATTCGTCAAATCGACTGGACACAAACCATTCCTGTTCGTCATCGAGTTTTATGGCCAGATAAGCCACCCGAATTTTGTTATGTGGAAGGAGATGAAGATGGCCTTCATTTTGGGGCTTTTGAGAATGACGAGCTCGTTTGTGTTGCCTCTGTTTATATAGATGGGGACGAGGCCCGTTTACGCAAGTATGCGACAGAGATTCAGTTCCAAGGACTGGGTATAGGAACGGCGGTTTTGAATGAAGTGATCGCTTATTTGAAAATGAATCACATCAACTATTTTTGGTGTGATGCAAGAGAATCAGCATTACGTTTTTACGGGCGTTTCGGTATGCTTTCCCATGGTGAACGTTTCTATAAAAGTGACGTGGCGTATTACAAAATGGGCATGCACTTATGTCCAGCAGAAGACAGATAACAATCTAGTTGGATTGGATCACGGTACAAGTTAATGGCGTATTAGACACTCCTAAGGATATGTATATTGAATAACTATTTTGATAGCCCTTTCGTTGGTAAATCGTTGAAAGAACAAGTCACCAACCCGAATATTATTGTAGGTAAGCACAGTTACTACTCTGGTTATTACCACAACCACAGTTTTGATGATTGTGCTCGCTATTTGCTGCCTGATAGAACAGATGTGGATAAGCTAATTATTGGCCATTATTGTTCAATTGGTTCTGGCGCCGTGTTTATGATGGCAGGCAATCAAGGTCACCAAAATAAGTGGGTAAGTACTTTCCCATTTTTCTATCAGGATAATGACCATTTTGTTGATGCAAAAGATGGCTTTCTACCCTCAGGTGATACAGTTATTGGTAATGATGTTTGGATTGGAAGCGAAGCGATGATAATGAGCGGTGTAACCGTTGGTGATGGTGCTATTATCGCGAGTCGTTCTGTTGTGACCAAGGACGTTGCTCCCTATTCGATTGTCGGCTCAAATCCTGCCAAGCATATTCGTTTTCGTTTCTCAGACAGTGAAATATCTCAATTGCTGGAAATGCAATGGTGGTTATGGAATGACGAGCAACTTAAAGGTGCCATGAGTCTAATGTGCTCATCAGATATCGATGGTCTTACCGATTATTGGCACAATTTTAGCCGTATCTAACTATCGGCTTAAGCTTTGCCATCGATGATTGATTATGGAATACTTGAATGAACATCCCAAATTAAATGTCTCTGTAAAACACTTGTACTGATATGAATTGTGTTCTTATTCTCTATCCAACGTTATTCAAAAGCTACTCAAAATTCAGTAGAAAGTTGTCGATGCTCATTGCAAATTTAGCGTCTCCACGGCTAGTTTTCATCGATGACAAAAATGAGTTTGGGGCCCAGTATACAAAGCAACATAACCTCGCATACGAACGAATTGAACAACCACTAACCAAAGCGTTGCACAACATTACGCACGCCATTGTATTTAGCGATGGGGAAGTGTTTGTTGATGAGGTAAAGGCCTTACGGCAAGGCTTTGTCAAAACGAGTGTTCAAAGAATTAAAATTACTCGGGTTGTTAATGTCACCAGAGATCCTGTCTATAATGGTAGACAAAGCACCGAGCAGTTCGAATATATTGGCCGAGGGTCACCATGGGGGAATCCATACCCTATTGGTATTGATGGCGATGATCGTAACGAAGTTTTAAGAAAATATAAATATGACTTCGATTACGACAATTTTCTCAACATCACCAAAGTGGGTATGTTGGCACTTGCAGGGAAGCGACTGGGATGTTTCTGTAAACCAGACGACTGTCACGGTGATTTTATCGCTGATTATCTAAATACATATGATGATGGTCAATAAAGAGTAAATGATTCAAAATCATTCAAAAAACCGTCTTGAATACTGACTAACCTGCATTTATTTTGTTATCCATTTAAGTTGTTTTATTGTTTTTAGCCCCGTGAATAATGAACAATTATAGCAAGCAAGCAACCACCCCCACCACAAACTTCTTTTTAATTAAATTGCCGTCATCCATCACATTATCAATAAGGGTTAGTACTCAAAATGGGTTCAATCTTAAAGCTGTCAATTCAGCCTTAATAATAAACCCGATATGAGAATGAGGAACAACAATGAAGTTAATCAGAACAGCAATCATCTTGGCTCTGTTTCCTTTGGCATCACATGCAAGTGATATGACGACAGGAAAAGCGGTAGAAGCGCTTAATCTCAGTGAACTCGCACTGACGTATAGCCAAGAAAAAATAGTAAAAGTAACGGGCATAACTGATGCCACACAGGCAGACGCTTTACTCATTGATATGAACGTAATCAAGCCAAGCGATTTGGGTCAAACAAAAACACTTTCTGACAAACTTAATCATTTTGTTGAGGATCAAAACGACCAATCTGAACGCTATATTGGTAATGTTTCCGACAAAAACATTGTCGAGCGCGTGAGCAAAACTTGGAATGATTCCAAGGTTATCGACGACAAAAAAACACTGAGCTTGCTGAACAGTTTCATCGATAATGGCCTTACTACTGGCTATAACGTTGTCGACACGCTAGATGAATCTAACTTTAATCAAAGTATGATGATCCGATACGGCCACAATAATATCCAGCACGCAATCCAATTACTGTATTTAATGAAGAGCGAAGGTTTTGATCCAAAAGTGCAGCTCACACCAAAATCGTCTGCATTTTTATATCTTCCAGAGTGGGGCGAGCCAACTTACCCAGTAACAACGCTTGAAAGTGGCAAAATGGTTTCTGTGGTTAAAGAGTATAATTTGGACTTTGAATTTCAAACACAAGAACGTAAAGAAAGCTTTATGGATTTGATCAATCAGTATGCAAAAAAGGACAGTGCTGATGAGAAAGGTCTACTTTTTGAATCATGGTGGCAGCCGTTCTATCGTTCATATACCGAAATGGCAGACTACAAAGTATTAACTGAAAACCGAGTGATAATAGATCATTATCAAGCCGACCTAATGTCTCTGCCAGAGAAAGCAAAAGACCAAGAAAAACAAGTGCGTGCAATGGCTGAAAACTACGATGTTGTTGCGACAAAAGTATGGGTTAATCCATCATTCTACCGTTACATGTTAGGTGAGTTTAAGTAATCACGTTGTTTAAAAGGGCCTAGACCCAGTCTGGGCCCTAATTCAATTTATACCCGTTTAATAACTCACCTAAGGTCATCGGTCGATCAAAGAAACCAAGCAACTGCGCAGGTGTTTTACCATCGCGGTGCGGCCAGCAAAAATTATAGTAACCCGTAAAGACATGCAGCCAATCGTTAATCGATTGTTCGTTAAGTGTGGGCCCTAAACCTTGGAAGAAAGACTTAGCGGCATCAAGATAATGCTGAACCCTATCTAAACTCGTCTCTTGTAATAGCTTTTCCCACTGCTCTACTGACAAGCCTTGCCCCTTAATATGGCAAGCCCCTTTGGTTTTATCCCCTTCGGATAGAAAACCCCATTTATCCTGCCACCAGCCTATATGACGTATATTAAGTTTGTTCTCATTGAACCACGTCATTTTAGGGGCGCTTTCTCGAAAATAAAATAGGTGGTCTTCTGAACGAAGCAAATCTTGCAAAGATGCATTCATAAAGGCATTTCTCAACATCGTATCTTGTTCAACAAAGTAGTAACGATGAGATTTGTGTTGTAGTTTTTTTCTTAGTACCAATGCGTGTGCAAAACTGGCTAAATACGGCAAGGCTAAATGGCCTTTGTAGGAATGCACTACTGGGCGGTCATTGCTGGTTGGATCTAGGTAGTTCTTTCTCGACATGATGGCTTCATATTGCGCCGTAATGCTCATTATCAAATCGCCCTTCTCAGGAGCGTCAACAGGTGAACGGGTCGATAAGCTAGGTTCAACGGCAAGCAAGCACTCCGGTTCCATGTCCGTAGTAAAGTTCGTATCAAATGCCAGAACATAACCACTTTCTGTATGCGTCGTTGCAATGATCATGGCTGCTTGTTGCTCACCCAAAAACTCATAGCTTGTTGAAACATTGCATTTTTCAACTTTGTTATAAAACGATTCTTCTTTAACATGAGCAATATATTTAAGCCTATCGACCATGCCATGCTGCAACTTATAAAATGCTTTGGCCGTGATATCTAATTTTTGGCAAATATTACGCACACCGAACGAGTACATCATGCCGTAAAATATCGCGTTTTGCGCCTCACTATGTGGATTCATGCACGAAAGTTGGTCGGTAAAAACGGTATTACAACGTCGGCATTGATAGCGCTGCTTCAATGAGTTGGTTTTGCCAAATGATCGATAGCGTTCCGGGAAGGCATGTACCGCAAACGGTTTAGAGTCGCACTCTTGATTTGGGCATGAGGTAAGAGATAACGCATGATATCGTTTTTGGTGTTCAATCGTTTGGTATACGGAACGATTATTAATAACCTGCGGATAAGCGCCACATTTTGGACAGTGATAAATATTCAGGGCTTTGGTGTTATACACCGTTTGATACAAACTGGGGTCGCTTTGACCAAAATTCTCACACCCCGTTGAAACACAATAATTAACCTGAATTCCTTTGTATGGTTCGGGAAACACCATTTTGAGATCATCTTCCACTGATTATATTCCCCTTTACAACCCTAATTATTATTTTATACCAAGCTAAGTAAGTTTGTGATCAACATGAATGTCATTCTACCGACTGCTCAAGAATTCTTGTACGCTTAACGATGCGCTATCCTGCCCATTATACTCAAAAAGGAATACTCACCTAGGTCAGTATTCCTTTTCTATAGAATTTGATTCAATCTAAGATTAAATCGTCCTGATGCTTACCCTCGCCCTTGCTCAGGAAAAAAGCACACTGATATATTTGGTATAAATGATAGAGCCTACATACACGCCCACAATTCCCATGACGCCAGACAACACCGGCGGTGCGGGAATGGGTAACTTTACTGCTGTAAAAAAAATACCGACGATCAAGCCTGATGTTACGGCCAACAAAACTTCATTTAACACAATAAACTCCTATCCTTAGGGGCGGAACTGAAGACGATTAGCCAGACGTTTCTGTAATGCACCTTGTGGTAACGCTGTACAGAGAGCCGTAAGATCCTGCCAATCTTGTTCCTTCATTTCTCGATAAGTCTGCTCAATCAGCGTATCCCTTACCTCATCCTCTACAAATGCCGCTTCAAGTGCACATAAGGTGACATCTAACAATTCGACTTTTGTGAAACCAAATTGTGTTTCTGCAATATGGTATTCCTTACCAATGTCGGTTCCAAATAACCCGGCATCATCGGTATTAATAGAAAGACGTACGCCTTTTTCATACAACTTACGCAGCGGATGATGCTCAAGTGACTGATTCAGTTCAGAGACCAAAATACGATTACTGGTAGGGGCAATCTCCAAGGTGATATTGTCACGAATAAGCGTTTCTATTAATGCTTCATCTTTGATCGCCGCGATACCGTGACCGATACGTTTTGCTCCATATTTTAGTGCCTGGCGAATACTGTCTGGCCCGCATATTTCACCTGCATGATAAGATTTATCCAATGGAATTTGATCGACCAACTCATGTACATAAGTAAAATCAGAAAACGTCCCCGCCAATTCATTGCCCGCAATATTAAAGCCAGTGATAACCGATCTTGGTTGCTGTTGGATAAAATCTGTACTCAAATTAAGGTGCTCTAGGCTCAAGTGTCGAACCCCACACGCTTGTAGTCGAGTTTCAGTACCATATGATGCTTTTACCTCGGCAATTGCACGTTCTACGGCGTCCATGATTTGATGATATTTCTCGCTATCGAGTTCACCTGAACCATCCTCTTGTTCGGTGTAACACAGATGGAATGCTGATGTAATAATCTCGCAGTAGACCAAGCCTTTTTCAGCATTACGAGAAAGATAGTCCTTAACAATCAAATAGTAATCTTCTGGTGCCCGCACTAGAGCCGCGACGGTATCATAGGTGGTAACAAAGGCACCAAAATCAGATTCATTATAATTGTAACGACCATTTGGAAATTCACTACGGTTATATTTACCCTCTTGGTAAATAAAGTTCGCTGGCAAGATGACACTGTATTTTTCCGCTAAAACAAGCGCCATTTCTGGTGTCACTGTGCCTTCAATATGCTCATGAAGCACGACTTTTGGAAGTTTCTTATCCATAATTTGACCTCTAATTTCATTTAACGTTAATCAGACAATTTCATTCTAGTTATTTATTTGGTTAACCTAGGCCAAAAAATATTCCGGCTATCGTCGCCCCCATTAGGTTCGACAAAATACCCGCAGCAAGCGCCTTAAAACCTAAAGAGGCTATTTCTGAACGACGCTCTGCGATCATTCCACCAATCCCACCAATGGCTATTGCTACCGTTCCTATGTTAGCAAAACCACATAATGCGAAGGAGATGATCACCTGGGTACGCTCCGTCATCGGCATACCCGTTGCCCCGACGATGGCGTCGCCACTCAGATAAGGTGCTAAGTTAATGTAGGCAAAAAATTCATTAATTACTATTTTTTGACCAATGAATGAACCGGCTAGCGTCGCCTCATTCCAAGGTACCCCCATCAACCACGCGATAGGAGAAAACAGATAACCCAAGATCAATTGCAGGCTTAGGTTATCAAACCCAACCCAACTGCCCGCTCCGCCTAATAATCCATTTAATAATGCGACTAAACCAACAAATGCTAGCAACATACCACCCACTTCGATCGCCAACTTCACGCCGTTAGAAGCGCCTGTCGCCGCAGCATCAATGATATTTAACGTCTGATTTTCTTCTGCTTTCTCTGGGTTTACATCATTTACTTTGTCTGTTTCAGGTATCAGTATTTTTGCAAATAGCAATCCACCCGGTGCCGCCATAAAAGAAGCGGCTAACAGATATTCCATTCTCACACCAAGCTGTGCATAGCTCGCTAACATGGTGCCTGCGATAGAGGCTAAACCACCACACATTACCGCGAATAGCTCTGAGCGTGTCATAGTAGGCAAATAGGGTTTAATAAGAAGAGGGGCCTCTGTCACTCCTAAGAAAATGTTTGCGGTGGCAGACATTGACTCAGCTTTGCTGGTTTTAAGAAGTTTTTGCAGTGCTCCACCTATCCATTTGACGATAAACTGCATAATGCCAAGGTGGTACAGTACGGCGGATAAAGAAGAAAAGAACACAATAATTGGCAACACTTTAAAGGCAATAACAAAACCGCCACTACCAAACAGTTCGTACATTTTGTCGCTAACAAGCCCACCAAATAGAAAGCTTATCCCATCATTACTGTAACCAATCACCGCAGAGACGCCGTTGGCCATAGACAAAATGATGTCTTGCCCAATCGATGAGTACAAGATAAGACCACCAAGGGCTAATTGGATGCCAAATGCGAATCCAACCGTTCTAAAGTTGATGGCCTTCTTATTCTCAGACAACAAATAAGCGACACCAAACAGGGCGAAAATTCCTACAATACTAATAACGAGTTCCATAATTTTTTCCATTAATTAGGTTCATACTGGAGATGACTTTCTCATAACTAGCATGAATAATTACGTGATGAATAGCTCATTTTGCTACCCTTTAATCTCACACCAATAGCTTGTTATCCAAAAGATAACAATATCTCGCTTTTAAAGTAACAAAATTATAATTTCAACTCATACAGATAACGAGATACCTACCAGTATCTATTCCAGTTTTAGATGTGATATAGGTCACTAAACTAACTGTCACTAAATTTAACAATGGAGAAAACAACGTATATAAGGTGAAAAAATATGGCGCTAGCAATTAAAGCCAACCCTAATGATTTTGCAGAAACAGTCATCATGCCTGGCGACCCTCTCCGAGCGAAGTACATTGCAGAAACCTACCTAACAGATGCTGTTGAGGTAAACAAAGTACGCAACATGCTGGGTTATACCGGCATGTATAAAGGGAAACGTTTATCCGTCATGTCTCATGGCATGGGCATTCCTTCAATTTCTATGTATGCCTATGAATTAATAAAAGATTTTGGTGTTAAGAATTTAATCCGTATCGGCTCTTGTGGCTCAGTCAGAGATGATATCCAATTAATGGATATTGTCATTGCAATGGGTGCAAGCACAGACTCTAAAGCCAACCGCGAACGATTCAAAGGGCACGACTTTGCGGCACTCGCTGACTACCACTTACTAGAAACCGCCGTAAATACGGCACGTAAACAAGAGCTAAACGTCAAAGTGGGTAACCTATTCACTTGTGACCTTTTCTACGGTCCAAATCCAGATATTTTCGAAGTACTCGAAACATACGGCATCATCGGTGTCGAGATGGAAGTGGCAGGACTCTATGCCGTCGCTTCGGAACTCGGTGCCAACGCATTAGGCATATTGACCACAACCGATCACATTAAAAATGGTGGCATGCTCACAATTGAAGAACGTGAATTGTCGCTTCATCAAATGATTGAACTGGCACTCGACACGGCAATCGAGCTTTAAGTGCGCTCATAGACGGCGCCATCTATTAATAGGTCCAATGGCTATTAATACATTCCAGAGATCACCAGAGTGAATGCCTTTGGTGACTCTCCACAGATTAGATTAGGTTAAATAAATAATATGAAAATTGACGGCAAACATTATCGCTCTATTTGGCAAGCAACGGATAACAAAAATATCCATATCTTTAATCAAGAAAAATTACCTTATGAGTTTGAAATTCTAACGCTTTCCACTATGGAGCAAGCCGCAGAGGCCATTATTTCGATGAAAGTACGTGGCGCACCTTTGATCGGTTGTGTGGGCGCTTACGGTATGGCCTTTGCCATGTCTGTCGATAGCAGTGATAAGGCGATAGAATCCGCCTATCAAACGTTGGTAAAAACTCGTCCGACCGCGATTAATCTACAATGGGCACTGGACCGCATCTGCCAGCGTTTACGACAAACTCCCCCGCAGGATCGTGTACAAGTGGCCTATGAAGAATCCGCCATCATCTGTGATGAGGACGCGGAAATAAACCACAGCATTGGCCTACACGGTTTAGAGATCATCCGCGAACTCGCCGCAAATAAAGCCCCCGGAGAAGCCGTTAACATCCTGACCCATTGCAATGCAGGTTGGCTCGCAACCGTCGATTGGGGTACGGCATTAGCACCAATGTACTTAGCGCATGATGAAGGTATTAATATCCATGTGTGGGTTGACGAAACTCGCCCAAGAAACCAAGGTGCGTTGACCTCTTTTGAACTGGGTGGTCACGGCGTCCCGCATACCCTAATTGCCGACAATGCCGGTGGGCATCTAATGCAACATGGTGAAGTGGATATGGTCATTGTGGGTACTGACCGAGTGACGGCTCGCGGTGATGTCTGCAATAAAATCGGTACCTACCTAAAAGCACTCGCTGCACAGGCCAATAATGTACCTTTCTATGTGGCACTGCCATCACCAACTATCGATCCTAGCGTATGGGACGGAGTAAAAGAAATTCCGATCGAGCAGCGCAATGGTAAAGAACAATCTCATGTGCAAGGTATTGACGCAAATGGGCAGCGCAGCTTTGTCGATACTGCGCCGACAGGTACAGAATGTGGCAACTATGCCTTCGATGTAACACCGGCAGAAATGGTCACCGGTTTGATTACCGAAAAGGGCGTATGCAAAGCCAATAACGAAGCTTTAAAGGCGATGTTTGCCGATATCATGGACAAATAATACGTCGTCCAATTCATCTTTCCCTTCGGTGTTGATAAGCCGTTAATCCACTTATCAGCACCCTTTTAATTTATTTCATCACTGCCAAATAACCTCGAAAGATCAACAAACGCCAGTATAGGAAAAAAACATGCTACTTGAAAAAGAGAGAATCGACATTGTCGAAACATGCAAAAAGCTCGTAAACCATAACCTTACCGTTGGTACCGGCGGCAATGTTTCGATATATAACAGAGAGCAAAATTTAATCGCAATCAGCCCAAGCGGTGTGGATTACTTTGCAGCCAAACCAGAAGATGTCGTTATCATGGACATGGATGGAAACTGTATTGATTCGATTCGCAAACCATCAAGCGAATGGGGTATGCATAAAATATTCTATGATCGCCGAGAAGATATCAATGCCGTGGTTCACACTCACTCCACTTACTGTACTGCCATTGCAACCTTGAGACAGCCTCTACCCGCTTCAAATTATCTGGTCGCTTTTTCAGGCTATGATGTTCGTTGCGCGCAATACCAAACTTTTGGTACTCAGGAACTGGCAGAGTCTGCTTTTGAAGCGATGCAAGATCGTCGAGCCGTCTTGTTGGCCAATCACGGTTTACTTACCGGTTCTGGAACCCTAGACGCCGCATTCCAAATTGCTGAAGAGATTGAGCACTGCGCCAAGATCCATTGTATTGCCTCAAGCTTTGGTACCCCTGTGATCCTAGACAGAAATGAGATGACACTGATGCAGGAAAAATTTAAAACATATGGTCAACCGCCTAAAAAATAGTGACGTGTTATCTAAGAGCTGTTGTTTTCGCGTGATAATGTTTATTACATTTTTGAGAGAGATCACGTAGACTACGCGATTATTTTTTCGGCCAATTATCAGGTGAATCATGATACGTCTCAACCAAGTAAAATTACCGCTGGATCACAGTGAAAATGCGTTACAAGATTATGTTTTAGAGACGCTGTCTATATCTGAGCAACAGCTGGTTGATATCCATGTATTTAAACGTGGTTATGACGCACGAAAAAAGAATCAAATCACCCTAATTTACACCTTAGATGTAACGCTAAAAGAGGTGGACGAAGCACAGCTATTAACAAGATTTGAGCAAAATCAAAACGTGCGAGTCTCTCCCGATACCGAATACAAATATGTTGCTAGCGCACCCGCTGATTTAACTGAACGTCCTATCGTGATCGGAATGGGCCCATGTGGTTTATTTGTGGCGTTAATCTTGGCTCAAATGGGCTTTAAGCCTATTGTATTGGAGCGCGGCAAATCCGTACACGAGCGTGCGAAAGACACCTTCCGTTTTTGGCGTACTAGCGAATTGAATACAGAATCTAATGTTCAATTTGGTGAAGGTGGCGCGGGTACGTTTTCTGACGGCAAACTATATAGCCAAGTAAAAGATCCCGGCTTTCTTGGCCTAAAAGTTAAAAACGAATTTGTTCTTGCTGGTGCACCAGAAGAAATTATTTATGTAAGCAAACCGCATATTGGTACCTACAAATTGGTGACCATGGTCGAGAAAATGCGCACTAACATCATTGAACTCGGTGGTGAAATTCGCTTTGAAACACGCGTAGAAGAGATAAACATTGAAGGCACTGGTGACGGTCAACATGTGACGGGTGTGAAGCTAAACGGCGGCGAAGTGATCAACAGTAGACATGTTGTAGCGGCTATCGGTCATAGTGCCCGTGATACGTTCCAGATGCTGCATGATAAAGGTGTGCATATGGAAGCGCAGTCTTTCTCGATCGGGTTTCGTATCGAACACAAACAAGCGATGATTGACCAAGCTCGGTTTGGCAAAAATGCTGGGCATCCCATTCTAGGGGCCGCAGATTACAAGCTTGTGCATCATTGCAAAAATGGTCGTTCGGTATATAGCTTCTGTATGTGTCCCGGTGGCGTTGTGGTTGCTGCGACATCGGAAGAGCATGCGGTTGTGACGAATGGTATGAGCCAATACTCTCGTAGCGAACGCAATGCAAACAGCGCAATTGTGGTGGGCATTTCTCCAGAAGATTTTAACAACGATCCTCTACAGGGTGTGGCATTGCAACGTAAGCTTGAACGTAACGCCTATGTGATGGGCGGAAGTAACTACGACGCCCCGGCACAAATGGTGGGTGACTTCTTAGCGGCTGGTCAGGGCCTGCCTTTTGAAGCGATTGAACCATCCTATAAGCCGAACGTAAAAATGACGGATCTAAGCGATGCGTTACCAGACTTTGCCATTGACGCGATTCGCGAGGCTCTGCCTGCATTTGCTAAGAAAATTCGTGGGTTTGATAGTAAAGACGCAATGTTAACAGGTGTTGAAACGCGTACTTCATCTCCGGTCCAAATTAAACGGGGTGCTGATTTCCAAAGCATTAATACTCACGGTTTGTATCCAGGTGGTGAAGGTGCTGGCTACGCTGGTGGCATTTTATCTGCCGGTATTGATGGTATCAAAATCGCAGAAGCAGTTGCACTGGATATGCTTAAGAACCGTCAAGCATAAACACTTTATTGCCAGCAAGCGGTGACAACTAAGAAGCAACGGTTCTAGTTTGAATAAGGGAAAGTACTTCCGGATCGTAAAACGCCCGTGTACCTTCCCTTATTGATTGTCAGTCATCTTTTTTATCAATGGTTATCTCTAACGATTTGCAATTACCAGCAAACCATTTCTGAACATACAGAGAACCCAGAATAGGCGCAGTTCCTTCATCAGGAACTTCCTTATAGCGAACACTATTCTTTGTCTCTTTCTCGTATTCGAACTGCACTACTTTCTTTGTCATACTTTTCCCCGTTGGGCTTTATTCTTGAAAATTCGTGGGCTATTTGGGTAGGTTATCTAACGCATTCGCCATCATCACTAAACGGTCCAGGATCTTTTCACCATCGACACCGAGACCGTTATGTTCATATTCATTGGTAATCCATACCTTAGACATCGGAATATTCTCCAATGTCTCGCGGGTGTAATCAAGCTCAACGTACATGTCATCGGCATAGGCAGCACAAGCGATCGGTACTCTGTTTTTACTCAACGTCTCAGCGTTGTACAGATCTCCCCAGTTTTCTTTCTCTGCTAACCTATTTGCCGCTTCACGCAGCGGTTCTAATGTCTTTAGCTGACGGAACATCCATGGGTATACCATTTCCCCTGTGAACCAGAACCTATCCCCTATTCGATAGTTAAATTGAGAATAATGTTCACGAACCCGATGCGCTGACCAGTTTGATGCAAAGCCTTGGCAGTAGATAGATTCATGCAAAATAGCGTAGATAGGGTTGGTGAGATAGCTCTGCTCTTGCTGCATTTGGCTCAAAAATCCGTAGCTTAGTTGTTTGTCGCCGTTCACCTCAATAAAGGCACTTTCTAGCGTATAATAGAGCGGCAGGTTTGCCCCTCCACGCCCCAGATTAATACCAATCAACTGAAATTGTTCAACGGTAAAGTGTTGACCATTCGGTAGTGTCACTCGGTTTTCAAGTAAGTACTGGGCTATATCACTGCACATGTCTTGTGCTTGCGGGAACTGAGCAAAGAACGCGTTATTCTTATCCATTACCCGCTTATAGGTCGCCATATAAACATCATCGGCATGTCGATAAATCGAAGGAATGCCGCCTGTCACGTAACAACGTAATAAGCTTTGTGGAAATAACGATAAGTAAGACAGCGTACAGAAACCACCAAAGCTCTGCCCTAGCGTGGCCCATTGTTCGATACCAAACTGTTCACGAATCGCTTCTGCGTCGCGCACGATATTATCCGCTCTAAAGTGAGAAAGGTATTCGGCCTGCTTCTCAGCAGACAGGTGTGCGAGTGATTCTTGGTTAACCACTGAGCTGTTACCTGTACCTCGCTGATCTAACAAAAGAACGCGATAGTCTTGAAGTGCTCGTTTTAACCAACCCGACTCACTGCTTACCCGTGGTGACGGAAAACCAGGGCCACCTTGAAAGTAAACCAACCAAGGAAGATCGTGGCTATCTTTGGCTAATTCAACAAGCTCACGGGCGAACACCTGTATTTGTTCACCTTCACCATCTTGATAATTCAGCGGCAATGTAAAACGGTGTTGTCGATACAGGGTCGAGCCATCAATAAAACGCTTTTGCACTCAGGTGTCCTTATTGTTGATAACATATGAGATGTAGTGTGAGAGTGACAAATCGCCCCTCAGACAAAAAAATATTAACACTATTTACGGTTTAGACGGCAACATAATTTGCTAAACCAACCGTCACTGTAAAGAAAAGATAGGCAGCATAATAAACTCGGCTAACCTCTTCGCTAAAAGTTAGAAAACCATTACAATGCGCTCGTTTTTAACCGTTAGTAGGTGGTTTCCTTGAAGCTTAGTAAGAGATTAATACAAATAGAACAAATGGTGACATCAGGCTATGCCCACGTTTGGGATTGCTGTTGTGATCACGGCTTTCTTGGTGCCGCTTTACTGTCTCGTCAGGTCTCTTCAACGGTCCATTTTGTTGATATTGTGCCCGAGCTAATGGCTGAGTTAAACCGTAAGCTTGATCGTTTTTACTCAAGTTCAGCATGGGAGACTCACTGCCTTGACATCGCCAAGCTACCTTTGGAGCAATATGAAGGGAAGCCCCTAATTATCATTGCAGGCGTTGGTGGTGATTTGATGATCAAGTTCATCGATGCGATTAATCAAAAGCATTCAGGATTAGATATTGATTTTTTACTCTGTCCTGTTCATCACCAATTTGCATTACGTCAGAAGCTAATCGAACTTGATTATCGATTGAAACACGAAGTTCTCGTTGAAGATAACCAACGCTTCTATGAAATTATTCTGGTTTCGTCAACGAAAGAAGAAAACAGGAAAATTGGTCCAGTTGGTGAAAAAATTTGGCAATCTGAATCATCGGTTCAAGCTGCAATAGCTGAAAAATACTTGAATAAAACGCTTAACCATTACCGCCGTATTCAACAAGGTAACACCACCAACGTTCAACCCATCATTGATGCGTATCGTACGGTAAAAATCTCATACTGATTCAGCCTAATCAGTAGAAATTCTACCGTAACGGTTACGAATCCACGCGAAAAAAAATGGCAATCTATCATAAAGCCTCCACAAAATACTTAGTACTCTAATTAAAATAATGTTACATCATTTAACAATTAAAATGATCCGCTAATTGCCCCTCTGTAAAAATGAGTGGATATCGGTGAAAAACATCTATTTTACTGGGTTAATGTCTACATCATGCACTTTGTTACGTTTGCCTATTTGCTCTTGTCAATTAACCACCAGCAAAGTAATTAATTGAGCTCTAAGTATATTTTGTGTATTCTATCGACCAAAATATGGACGTATGTCACTAAATGGAGAGAGAAATGAAAATCAGACTATTAGCTTTGCTATTTGTCGTGAGCCACTCGGTACAAGCCGATGAAGGGTGTGGAGAAGTAACCATTGCAGATATGAACTGGACGTCTGCGAGCTTTATGGCGAGCGTCGACCGTTTTATTCTTGAGGAAGGTTTTGGTTGCGAGGCATCATTAGTTCCGGGAGACACCACACCAACCAGTACGTCGATGCTCGAGAAAGGTGAGCCCGATATCGCACCTGAGATGTGGACGAATGCGACTAAAAAGCTGCTAGATCAAGGTGTCGCCGACAAACGGATACGTTATGGCGGTGCTTCACTGAGCGATGGTGGTGAAGAAGGCTTTTGGGTCCCTAAATTCATGGTGGACAAATACCCAGAGATGGCGACTATTGAAGGTGTGATCAAGCACGCTAAACTATTTAAACACCCAGAAAACCCTGATGCTTCAGCATTCTATGGCTGTCCTGCTGGTTGGAACTGCCAAATTTCGGCAACCAATCTGTTTCGAGCTCTAAAACTGGATGAAGCTGGCTTTGACCTAATTGATCCAGGATCAAGTGCGGGACTATCAGGCTCGCTTGCCAAGGCTAACATACGTGGAGAAGCTTGGTTTGGTTACTACTGGGCTCCAACCGCAATCTTTGGTCGATACGATATGGTCAAAGTCGATTTCGGTTCAGGCATCGATATCGAAGAGTTTCTTAGTTGCACCACAATCGATGATTGTGAATCGCCTAAAGTCACCATGTATCCACCGTCAACAGTGGCGACTATCATCACTGAACCATTCGCCGCTCGCGAACCTCAAATAACGGATTACCTGAACAAGCGTAGCTTTACCAATAAAGAGATGAGTGCAGTACTCGCTTGGATAGAAGAGAATCAGGCCGATGGCGAAGGTGCCATGGAGTACTTCTTGGCTGAGCAGCCTGAGATCTGGAGAAAATGGGTATCTCCAGAAGTCGCCGATAAAGTGGCTAACGCGCTTTAATTGAGACTATGGCCAGTTTTTACTGTCCGCTCTATTAAGATTCAATAGAGTGTTCTGCCTTCGCAGAATGCTCTATTTTTTGTTCAACGTTCAACGAACTTGGAATATCTAGGCGTACATTCCCGTCGATTAACTTACTTGGTAAAGGAATGAATTTCATCGCTGGTCAAGTAGCGCCACTGTCCAACCGCAACATCCAAACAAACATCTCCAATTTCCTCACGATGAAGCGAAACTACGCGGTTACCTACGGCGGCGAACATACGCTTAACCTGATGAAACTTACCTTCAGTGATGGTCAAAAGCGCTTCTTTGGGGCCAATAACATCCAATATGGCAGGCAACGTTGATTGCTGTTCGCCTTGTAACTTCACGCCTTTATTAAACGTTAAGGCAACATCATCCGAAATCACACGCGACAAACCGACTCGGTAGACTTTGTTGCACTGCTTCGTAGGTACCGTGATATTGAACGACCAACGTCCATCATCCGTAATCAAAACCAATCCGGTTGTATCAGCATCTAAGCGACCCGCAATATGCAGCTCGGTGGTTTTTTCAATGTCTAAATAATTAAACAGAGATGGGTAGGCTTCATCGATATTTGAACAGATAGTACCGGCGGGTTTATGCATCATAATATAGCGAAAATCACGAGCCGTTAATTCAGCGCCATTTAACATTATCGTATTGTTTTCATGCACCTGAGTCGACTCGTTCGTCGTAATACATTGATTAACCAAAACGTCACCCGCGTTTATCCGTTTTATCGCTTCATTTTTTGTTAACTCAGTACTTTTACAAATAAATTTATCAAGGCGCATTACGGGCACATTATGGAGTTGAGAGGGCTAAACATTATCCTTGCTCACCGATAATTATCAACCATTCCGTGAGCATTACGAAAAAAGAACCTCAGTTACGCACGTCGTTTATTCGTTCATTTCGGATAAACAAGTATTACCTAACGACCGATGTTGAACTTCATAATACATCTACATAACCAATTGAATTTCCTTGCTTAATACGAACTAAAACAAAGACTACGCGTATTAATTTTAGGTTGACTAAATTCGCAAGTAAGACTAATGTTAAATGGAACAGTATGTATTTAATTTCTCATTGAAGTGAGGTACTGCTTATGCTCCAGGATGTAATCAATCGAGTCAATCAAGCCCGAAAAATGGCTCAGCAAAGTTCACACTTTCAACATTCAGCACAACAACACGCCGAAGCAATCAAATCACAAGAAACGCCCCCATCAATCACACAAAAAAGAAAACATAAAGCAAAAAACAAGTCATTAGCCGATGTATATAAACCGTATTTTGAGGCTGACACACAACACTAAAATTCCCCTTAGTCAGTTCATGGGTTAGCCTTCGCTAACCCATTTTTTACACGTATTGAACGTTTAATACTAATCTGGAAAAGTGATAGATCAACAATATGGAGGTAGTGACGTAGACATCAATGGGCCTGCCTTTATCAAACCTAGAGCTCTTTAAAATATACCCCTTCATTTTCATCCACTATATGGAAGCCAACTTTAAGCAGATACTCTTTATGCTCGGGGGTTGTAGCGTTCGCTTTCAGTACCTTGACTCCTCTATCTTTAATCACATTAGGGTTAGAGACATAGTAATAGTGGGCCAACTTAAAATCACGATACTCAGGTGTAACGTAGTCGAGTAATACTGATAGCTCACCTTCAGGGCTTATATTGCCCACGAGCACACCAGCAATACTGTTGTTTCTCAACATGTAAAAGGCCGTATCAGCTCCTTTTAACTCCGTTGTAGACACTTGAAGCTCTATCTCACTTTTATAACTTGAAACAAAATAATCAAAGTATTCTGAGCCAACCGACTCGGTAATTAAGGTAAATTGTTCTTTAGTGGTTCGGATTTTCCATAAGAAATAAATATTGATGCCCGCGATACCAATGTTCATGAACATTGTAGGGTACGAGTCTATAAAGTACGCGAACATCGCAAATAGGACACAACCAATAAAGTTGATCACCCTAAGTTTAATGATGGAAGTCATAGTCAGTGAAACCAATACCACTAACGACGCTAAATACCCAAACCACTCTACCCAATCAAAACTCATATTTCTGTCCCTATATAATTGTTTAATTTAAAGATAGCCCAATTTTGCGAAGACAAATAAATACATCCAATGTTCATTACCTATAATTGCAGGCGGCATCATCAATCCAACACTTCTAACCCACCATTTGTCCCTCAAAAAAAACCATTGGACGTCACCTCTCTACCTTGATACCGCACAGCAACCTGCTAACCTAATCAGTACTATGTACGGTTAGGAATATAATAATGAAAAATCTCGCTTTCTTCTTCTTAGCGTCTTTGCCTCTATCCGTGGCAAATTCATCAACAAAAATAGAAAGTCCACACTGTCCTGTCGGTTGTCCAGAGATCCAAATTGATGGTAATACCATGATATTTGAACGGCTTTATGCGTTATCTCAAAATCCCACCACAAAATTTGCTGACTGGGTTGCCTATGAAGTGGATGTGCAAAACTTTGGCACGCACACAAACAGGAACTGGAAGAATCAACCCCTGCTTTCAGAAGATGAAACACTAGAAGAGAAAGATTACAAGAATGCTTATAAACAGCTAAAAACCGACAGAGGGCATCAGGTTCCACTCGCCAGCTTTACCGGCAACAAATATTGGTACACATTAAATTACTTAAGTAATATCACCCCCCAATCAAGTGCTTTAAATCAGAATGCATGGCAAGAACTCGAAAGCAAGGTAAGAGAGAAAGCCGAATTTAGAGACTCGTTATATGTAATAAGTGGGCCGATTTATTCAGACAACGCCATGGTATTACCTGCCGCCGATGAATCTCATAAAATACCTTCTGCTTATTACAAGATCGTCTACAAACCGAATAAAAACCTTAGCAAAGGCGAAGCGGCTGTATTTATTATGTCTCAAGATATAGACAAAAATGCTGATTTTTGCAGCACGATAACGGACCTAAAAGCGCTGCAACCACGATTAGCGTATTCATTGCCCCAATCCCTGACGGATAGTACTAAGATGGCAACCAGACTCGATTGTAACTAGAAAAGAAACCCTTGTTGAGGTAGCGGATCGCTCGTCGTAATGTTCAGCTCTCGTTGATAGGGCAGAGCCAATAACGCATTGGCCTGCACTACTGAGCCACATAGCCAAGAGTCCACATCACTATCTTTGAGTAACAACGGCATTCTATGGTGAATGGCTGCGCACTGTAGGTTAGGTTGAGTGGTTAACGTCACCATATTCTGGTTATTTGCTAATGCGATACCCGCCATATAAAGCGGTTTGTCTTCAATATCAGAAAACAAATATTTCTGTTTACTCCCTTTCTCTTCTTTCCATTCATACCAACCGGAACAAGGAACAACAACTCGATGGCTTATATATGACGCGCTAAACGTCGGTTTACTCGCCACACTTTCAGCCTGAGCATTGATGATCACACGATTGGCCCAACTCGGTTTAACCCCCCACAAAAGTTCAAATTGATGCATTGAGTAATCTGTTCTTCCAACAACAGAAACCTGTTGAGAGGGACAAAGGTTAGAGTTGGTTTTAGCAAAAAAACGTAGGCCTAATGCCGCACTCACGGCCTCCGCTAACGGGTCATCTATGATGTTCAATCTTCCGCACATAATTTCTACACGTTGTTAATTTCGTGTCTAAAGTATAGAACAGTTAAGTATCAAACGTTGAAACCGAGCTCTTCAGGGTAACAAGAGCCCCTTCCATTACACTAAATGTTGATTAAAAAATTCAACCGTCCTTGTCCAGGAAAGTTCCGCTTCATCCGGCGCATATCTACCCGTAGAATCGTTGTGGAAGCCGTGATTGACACCTTTATAAATATGGGCAGTGTAATCCACTTTATTCGCCATCAATGATTTCTCATAATCCGGCCATGTGCCATTTACCCGTTTATCTAACTCACCAAATTGCAGTAAAAGCGGCCCTTTAACTTTACCTCGAATCGCTTCTGCCGCAGGAGTGCCATAGTATGGAACGCCTGCATTAAGTTGCTCAGGGATGCTTGCAGCAAGCATATTGACAATATAACCACCATAACAAAAACCAACCGCACCTAACTTTCCGGTGCTCATTTCATGAGACTTCAGAAACTGAGCCGCGGCGATAAAGTCTTCTTCTAATTTTACTTTATCCATGCCTTTTTGCATGGTACGTCCTTCATCATCATTACCCGGATAACCACCTAACGGATACAGCCCGTCAGGAGCAAAAGCGATAAAACCTTGCGCCGCGAGGCGTCGAGCAACATCTTTTATGTAAGGGTTAAGGCCTCTGTTTTCATGAATGACCAATACGACAGGCGCTTTACCCTCTAATTTTGTTGGCACAACCAAATACCCCTGACATTCTCCATGTCCTTTTGGAGAATCATATTTGACATAAGAGGCTTTAATTAAAGGGTCATTAAATGAAATTTGCTCAGCATTGGCGTAATTGGGAATCAAAGCACTAGTCAATACCGTCATGGTAAAACCCAAGGCGACAAGCCCACCTAATCGTGCCATAAATTCACGACGATCAATGAGGCCGTGCGCGTATTCATCATACCAATCAAAAGCTTCCTGTGGGATTGGCCTTAAAGTTTGCGTATCATCTTTTAACTGACTTGATGTATCCATACTCACCTTTCTCCTTTTATAGAAATATCGATCAACGGGGTATTCTACGGTTGATTAAGCTCATCGGATCATTTTCTTAATAAGTCTAGTCTGATGTGTTTGGTAATGAGAGGTATTTACAATAATTTACGCTTTTATTAGAAGAAATTTGGCCTTAGCGCGTGCCAATATATTGTCATTTAATGAAATAAAACTGGTCAATTTATACATTCCCCTTTGTTCCGCAACACAAGTTCCAACAACGACTAACTCTTGATTAATCGGTACGGGTTTAATGAACCTAACGGTCAACTCTGCTGTCATGGCTTCTAAATGTCGAGCAAACAGGCAATGTGTCATCGCCGCATCCAATAAGGTGCTGATCACTCCACCATGCAACACGTTCGGATACCCTTGGTAGGATTCATCTAGTTTTATCTTTGTCATAACGCTATTTTCGCAGACAGATGCAAACTGCAATTGTAGTGAGTTGGGGTTGAAGTTCGACTCACCACATGCAATACAGTTATTGTGGCTATTTGGCTTAACATTTCTCATTTTTTACCCTAGTGATTAAAGCGGCTTTCATGCATAATTTATAGCATATGCTATAAATTAACCCAACCTTTTTATTGGCATATGCCAATAACTGACGTATAGTTTAATTGAAACTCTTTTAGGAGAAATTATGGCCAGACCCAAAAAATGCCGTCGCATTTGTGGGCGACCTGTACACAGCTGCTTTAAACCCAATGGGATACCGCTCGGAAAACTAAAGAAGGTAGAGATACTAGCTGAAGAATTCGAAGCGATAAGACTCGCTGACTTTGAGAAATTGAGTCAACAGGAAGCAGCAGATCAAATGGGAGTTTCAAGGCAGACTTTTGGCAATATTGTAAATCTAGCTCGATTTAAGGTTGCTTCTTGTCTCGTAGAAGGTAATGCACTTGTTCTAGAAAATAAGGAGTCAGAACAATGATTTATGCTATCCCACACAGCCGAGAATGCGTCGCTAACCACTTTATGAAAGCCAAGCAATTCGCTTTTATAAATGCAGACAATTCATTTATACACGACGCAATCAACCCCGCAGCAGGTGGTAATTCGTCTTGTAGCGACAAAAAAGAGAGCATCACGCTCATTAAAAAAATGAAAACCGATGCGGTCATCGTGCGCAACATAGGTGAGCGAGCGCTAGGAAAATTACTCAGTTCCGGCATTCGTGTGTTTCAAGTTTCACAGCAAACACCCGTCGCCTCGGCGATAAGTAGCTCGATGATCGAACTAACTGAATCAACGCAAGGTCGTCCTTCAAAGAAACATCTGCAAAAAGGGGGATGCTCTGGACATTCATGTGGTTGCTCGGAACAGTCAGGCGGATGCAGTGACCATCATGGCGCTGGTCATCATCGTGCGGGCCTTCATGGTGCAGAGAAACGTGGTGCCAGGCATGGAAAGGCGATGTTCAGACAGATGAATCCTATATCGTCTCTATCTCCGCTAGATAAAAGGTAGGTTTCGACATGACAACGATGCTCATAACCTTTGGTTTTTTTCTGATCGTTATTTTATTAATGGCCATTGGCGTCATTTTTAATAAAAAAACCATACAGGGAAGCTGTGGTGGGCTAAACAATGTCGGTGTCGATCAGGTGTGTAATTGTGAGACGGTTTGTGATGAACATAAGCTTTATCAGATTTCAGAACCAGAAGACAACAATACTAATTCCACTAAATAACGGGTCAGACAGAAGATCAAAAAAGGCTTTAGTTTTCACTAAAGCCTTTTAAGTAAAGTCTATTGTTAACCGTGTGGTTTATTGCTTCTAAGCTGGTGCTTGCTCTGCAATTACTATCTCTTTTTTAGCGCGACCAATAAAAGGCTTACCGACAGGCATGACTTCACGACCAAACTCGTTATTAAGAACCTGCGCCATGGCAAAGTAAATCGCACTCGCTCCGCAGAAAATACCTTCAAAACCGGCAATCGTACCAACAAATTCACTACCCGTGAAATCTCGAATGGCAAGAAGAGCGAACAGAATAGTTAGAGAACCAAAAACTACTTGCTTCGCCGTTGGATAACAAAGAGAACCGATAAACATAAAGCCAGTGAAGATACCCCAAAGAGTAAGATACCAACCCATAAACCCTTCAGGGCTTGCCGCTAGTCCCATCTTAGGCATTACGATTAAGCCAACAAGCGTCAACCAAAATAAGCCGTAAGAACTAAATGCTGTGGTACCGAATGTATCACCACGCTTAAAACACATTATGCCAACGATAACTTGACCTATACCACCGTAAAAGATGCCCATCGCTAGGATCATTGAATCCATTGGGAAAAATCCTGCATTGTGGATATTCAGAAGGATAGTTGTCATACCAAAGCCCATTAGACCTAATGGGGCTGGGTTTGCTAGTTGTGTCGACATCTGGTCTTAACCTTATCAAAAATAGTTGAAAGAAATAAAAAAAAGTTGAAGTTGGCGCATATTAGATGAAATTTTGTTCAGGTTCAACTGTTATTCCACATCAAATACAAAAAGATACATTGCATAAATTTAGGTTAAAAAAACCAGCTCGAAAGCTGGCTTTTGGGGTACCAATTACGGACAAGTAATCAGATGTTTATTCCCACTCAATCGTCGCTGGCGGCTTACCAGAGATGTCATATACCACTCGAGAAATGCCATCCACTTCATTTATGATTCGGTTGGATACTTTTCCTAAGAAATCATATGGTAAATGCGCCCAAATTGCGGTCATGAAGTCGATAGTTTCTACCGCTCTCAATGACACAACCCAATCGTATTTACGGCCATCGCCCATTACACCAACAGAGCGAACAGGAAGAAAAACCGTAAACGCTTGAGAAACCTTATTATAAAGGTCGGCATTATGAAGCTCTTCAATGAAGATAGCATCTGCACGACGAAGAAGGTCACAATACTCTTTTTTAACTTCACCCAATACGCGAACACCTAAACCCGGGCCAGGGAATGGATGGCGGTATAACATGTTGTATGGGAGCCCAAGCTCTAGACCAATCTTACGAACCTCATCTTTAAACAGTTCGCGTAATGGTTCAACTAAACCCATTTCCATATCATCAGGAAGGCCACCAACATTATGGTGGGACTTGATAACGTGCGCCTTACCTGTTTTAGAAGCCGCCGACTCGATCACATCAGGGTAAATGGTACCTTGCGCAAGCCATTTGGCATTCTTAAGCTTCTTCGACTCTTCATCAAATACGTTGATGAACTGATGGCCAATAATTTTACGTTTTTTCTCTGGATCGGCTTCACCAGCCAATGCACTTAAAAAGCGTTCTTCCGCTTCAATCTTGATAATGTTCAGACCAAAATGATCTCCAAACATATCCATCACTTGCTGACCTTCGTCCAAACGTAGCAAACCGTTATCAACAAAAACGCAGGTCAATCTATCACCAACCGCTCGCTGCACTAACATAGCGACAACCGAAGAATCCACGCCACCAGATAATGCTAGGATAATCTCGTCATCCCCTACTTGCTCTTTTATGTTAGCAACCGCATTTTCAATGATAGATTGAGAAGTCCACAGCTTTTCACAACCACAGATATTGAGAACGAAATTCTCTAGCATGCGCAGACCTTGGCGGGTATGCGTTACTTCTGGGTGGAATTGAACACCATAGAATCTTTTCTCTTCATTTGCCATCGCCGCAAATGGGCAGGTATCTGTCTCTGCTACTTTAGTAAAGTCGGATGGAATACCAACCACTTTATCTCCGTGGCTCATCCAAACGTCTAGCAGTGGTGCTCCATCTTCAGCAATCGCATCTTCGATGTTTTTGAACAGTTCACATTCGCTAATCACTTTAACTTGTGCGTAACCGAATTCGCGTTCATCAGAACTCGCGACTTTGCCACCAAGCTGTTCAGACATGGTCTGCATGCCATAACAGACACCAAAGACAGGAACGCCCGCTTCAAAAACGTATTGAGGCGCTCGTGGAGAGTTATCTTGTGTCACACTTTCTGGCCCACCAGAAAGAATAATACCGTTAGGGTTGAATTCACGGATATCCGCTTCATCGACATCCCAGCTCCACAATTCACAGTAAACGCCAATTTCACGAATTCGACGTGCAATCAACTGTGTGTACTGAGAACCAAAATCTAAAATCAAAATACGTTGATCGTGGATATCTTTTGTCATTTTCTCTTCTCAAATTAGGTTGATGAAATAACTCTACAACAAGTCAGTTCTCAATCGATGTGAACATAAGTCTATCGGATTAACCCTATTCACATCGATAACTAGATTACAAAAAATTAACCTAAACGGTAGTTTGGCGCTTCTTTAGTTATCTGCACGTCATGTACGTGAGACTCTTTCATGCCAGCGCCAGAGATACGAACAAACTCAGCTTTAGTGCGCATATCTTCAATGGTCGCCGACCCCGTTAAGCCCATGCTCGAACGTAAACCACCCATCTGCTGATGAACAATCTCTTTCAGGCGACCTTTATAAGCAATACGACCTTCGATACCTTCAGGAACCAATTTGTCTGCGGCATTATCGCTTTGGAAGTAACGGTCTGAAGACCCTTGAGACATCGCGCCTAGAGAGCCCATTCCACGATAAGATTTGTATGAGCGACCTTGATAAAGAATGATATCGCCCGGCGCTTCTTCCGTACCGGCGAACATTGAACCAACCATGACGCAAGATGCGCCCGCAGCGATTGCTTTGCAGACATCACCAGAAAAACGAATACCACCGTCAGCAATAACAGGAATACCATATTGGTCTGCAACATCGACCGCATCGGAAATCGCCGTGACTTGAGGTACACCAACACCCGTTACGATACGAGTAGTACAAATTGAACCCGGGCCGATACCCACTTTCACCGCGCTGACACCAGCGTCGATGAGCGCTTTTGCACCGGCACCTGTTGCAACATTGCCACCCACAATATCTAGATTAGGATAAGCGGCACGTGTTTCACGAATACGAGTAAGTACGCCTTCTGAATGACCGTGTGAAGAGTCGATAAGCAGTACGTCTACGCCTGCTTCTACAAGGGCTGCAATACGTTCTTCATTACCCGCGCCGGCACCGACACCGGCACCAACACGCAGACGACCTTTATCATCTTTACAGGCGTTAGGTTTGCGCTCTGCTTTGTGGAAGTCTTTTGCAGTAATCATACCCGTTAGTTGAAACGCATCGTTTACAACCAACACTTTTTCAACACGAGCTTTGTGCATCTCTTCTTGAACTTCTTCTGGAGATGCGCCTTCTTTTACGGAAGCTAAACGTGCTTTTGGTGTCATCACCTGATCGACTGTTTTATCAAGGTCAGTCACAAAACGGATATCACGACCAGTGATAATACCAACTAACTCATTGTTTTCAGCAACAACAGGATAGCCAGCAAAACCGTTTTTTTCGGTTAGAGCGAGTACATCTGCGATCGTATTGGTTGGTTTAACTGTCACTGGATGCGAAACCACACCTGCTTCGAAGATTTTCACTAAACGAACCTGTTCAGCTTGCTCTTCAATGGACATGTTTTTATGAATAAAACCGATACCACCTTCTTGAGCCAGTGCGATGGCAAGGCGAGCATCCGTAACGGTATCCATAGAAGCCGATAACATAGGAATATTCAGCGAAATATTTTTGGTTAACTTGGTGCGAAGGTCCGCTGTATTAGGAAGCACTGTCGAATGTGCGGGGACGAGTAAAACGTCATCAAAAGTGAGCGCTTCTTTTGCTATTCGTAGCATTGCAATATCTCTCAACTATGGTTTTAAAAAAACCGAGGTTAAATACGAAAAATTCACCCTTATCGTTTCGCATAATAAGGATGAATCAAATTTGAATCTAAATTGATATTGCAGACGGATTATACGCACGACGCAATCGTTTCGCTACTCATTTTTTAACTTTTAATTTGCATTAACCCTCTTGCTATGTATTATATTGCCGCTAATTTCCATACTCACGTCCTGTGGTATTCTCTTGTCTGTGCAAAGCAACCAAAACATATTTACTGTATCCCGTCTTAATGCAGAAGTTCGTCTACTGCTGGAAAACGAGATGGGTATCGTTTGGTTAGTCGGCGAGATTTCTAATTTTTCTGCACCAGTTTCAGGGCATTGGTATTTATCTCTAAAAGACTCTCGCGCTCAGGTTAAGTGCGCCATGTTTCGCGGAAATAACCGCCGAGTAACATTCAGACCTGAAAACGGCAATCAAGTCTTGGTCAAGGCACGCCTGTCTCTTTATGAGCCACGTGGGGATTACCAGCTAATCATTGAAAGCATGCAGCCAGAAGGCGATGGCAAGTTACAACAAGAGTTTGATAAACTCAAAATGCAATTGGCTGCAGAAGGTCTCTTTGCTCAGTCGTTAAAAAAACCGCTTCCAGAGAACCCTAAGTGCGTCGGTGTCATCACCTCTAAAACAGGCGCTGCTCTTTACGATATATTAGATGTCCTTAAACGCAGAGACCCTAACCTGCCTGTCATTGTTTATCCAACGACGGTTCAAGGAGAAGCGGCAACGTTCGAAATCGCGCAAGCCATTGGCAGAGCAAACTCTCGTGATGAATGTGATGTATTGATCGTCGGCCGTGGCGGCGGTTCGTTAGAAGATCTCTGGTGTTTCAACCATGAAGTTGTTGCTAGAACTATTGCCGCAAGCGACATTCCTATTATCAGTGCCGTAGGTCATGAAATCGACGTTACTATCGCTGATTTTGTTGCTGACGTTCGCGCACCAACCCCATCCGCAGCAGCAGAGCTAGTAAGCCGAGACCAAAGCCATAAAGTACAAGCACTGCATTCCCGAAAAAATCGTTTGGAAAATGCCGTTAGAGTAAACCTGTCTAAGCGACATTACCTGCTACAGCAGTTCAATCATCGGCTTGAAAAACAACATCCTAGCTACCGTTTAGAGCAACAGAACCAGAGATTAGATGATCTAGAATCTCGTTTGATCCGCTCAATCGAAGAACAGACACGTTCAGGACAACATCAAATCCAGAACCTTAGCCATCGGCTGCATCTTAATTCTCCAGATAAACAATTGAATCAACAAAAGCATGCGTTGATTCAAGCAGAACAAAAGTTAATCGATGCTATCCATCGCACTATGTTGATGTCGAATCATAGCCTCGCGCTTCATGCAGAAAAGTTAGATGCAGTTAGCCCGTTAGCTACTTTAAAACGCGGTTATTCGATTAGTAAGGATGCATCCGGAACGGTCATATCTCATGCGTCTAAATTGGAAAAGGGCGATCAAATGATCACCCAATTCGTTGATGGCGAAATTACCTCCACCGTAAACTAGCCGAGTGACTCTCCTTGAACCTGAAACTCAATCCGAATGGCGGATTTAGATTTCATTTCATTGCAGCGGTTACAAAAGTAACTCACCGAACCGCAAGCTTGTAGCCTTTCTAACTCAGCTTCACACTTTGGACAAAACGCCACTTTATTGTAGCTGACATTGCAATCGTCACAGCGATAGGATCCTTCGTGCCATTCCAATGACCTACCGCATTTTGGGCATACATTTTCAACCGACATACTCTTCCTCAACAAACTGAATTAAACCTTAATACCCATTGCCACTCAATAACCGGTCAAAAGAAAGATCCTCATCAGATCTTCTGCTTTATCAATTTTGATCAGCGATCTACCCTATTAAGAACATAAATATACACACAACCCGAAAGCATAAGTTACATATCCTGCATATGCATTTTACACAGATTATTATTCTTAATTGATTAATTTATTCTTTAGATCTCAGTATTTAACAAAATTGATCAATGAAAATTAAACATCGAAATTCACTTGGCAGTAATCTATCGACAAACAGAGAAATGTTCATGCTTCCATAAAAATCCACGTATAGAATAGTTGTCTTTGAATGGTGCCGATAAAATGTAATGGTGTACATTGATGAAAACTTTTCTGAAGGACAGTATTGCGTTTCTACGGAATTGACGGAAGTTTTATTTTAATTTTTTGATCTTTCGGGCACAGACCAAAGAGACGATCGTTCATTTCTTTGAAGGTGTCTTTTTGAAGGGAAGAAAAAAGCGCCTTAAAGGCGCTTTCTAACTATTTTTTTCTGTTTTTCATCATACTCAATACGCGGTCTCTTTTGCGTCCTTGAGAGAGCGTCATTTTATTAACCTTACCTTCAAATGGGTTTTCGCTGTTATGGAAATGAATACGAATTGGCGTGCCCATAATTTCTAATGAACGGCGGTAGTAGTTCATTAGGTAGCGCTTGTAAGAGTCTGGAAGCGCTTTAACTTGATTACCGTGAATAACCACAATAGGTGGGTTATAGCCACCAGCGTGAGCATACTTAAGCTTAACACGACGTCCGCGAACAAGCGGTGGCTGATGGTCATCTGTTGCCATTTTCATTACACGGGTAAGTACAGAAGTACCAACACGTGTTGTTGCCGATTTATAGGCTTCTTGAACAGATTCAAATAAGTGACCTACACCCGTACCATGTAACGCAGAGATAAAGTGAATACGAGCGAAATCGATAAAACCTAATCGACGGTCCAACTCTTTCTTAACATCAGCTTTGATATCGGTATCTAAACCATCCCACTTATTTACCGCTATAACAATGGAGCGACCTGCGTTTAATGCAAAACCTAACAAACTCAAATCTTGATCAGATATATTCTCACGTGCATCGATAACCACCAACACGACGTTAGCATCTTCTATTGCTTTAAGCGTTTTCACCACAGAAAACTTTTCTACTGTTTCGTTGATACGCTTGCGACGACGAACACCAGCCGTATCTATTAACACATACTCGCGTTCATCACGCTGCATTGGGATATAGATAGAATCTCGAGTGGTGCCAGGCATGTCGTAAACAACCACACGTTCTTCACCGAGGATTCGGTTTGTCAGCGTTGATTTACCTACATTTGGACGACCAATAATAGCCAGTTTAATTGGCTGATCTTGCAAGCGCTTGAACTCTTCTTCCGCTTCTTCTTCCGTGTATTCCAGCTTCTCTTCATCATCGTCAACAAGATCGGTTAGGTCTTCAATGTCGCCTTTTTCTTTCTCATTCAAAGCTTCAGCAAATGGGCTCAGTGCGAGATCAATCAATGCCGTGACACCGCGGCCTTGTGAGGCCGCAATTTGGTACATATTATCCATACCAAGTTGCCAGAATTCCGCACTTGCAGCGTCCGCATCAACACCATCTACTTTATTGACCACTAGCATAGCTGGCTTTTCTATCTTTCTCAGGTGTTGCGCGATGGCTTGATCGGCTACGGTTAAACCCGCACGACCATCAACCATAAACAACACAACATCGGCTTCATCGATAGCAGCAAGTGATTGCTCCGCCATCTTGGTCTCGACACCTTCTTCTGTGCCGTCAATACCACCGGTGTCAATAACAATAAATTCATGTTCGCCAAGTTTAGCCTGACCATATTTTCGGTCACGAGTCAGCCCAGGAAAGTCTGCAACAAGTGCATCACGCGTACGTGTTAATCGGTTAAACAGCGTAGACTTGCCTACGTTTGGACGCCCTACAAGGGCAACAACAGGAATCATAACAACCTCTACAAAAAACATTCTATTATGTAGTTATAGGTAAGTTTTTGAAGACTTACCTATAACTACTCAATTCAACAACGACTCAATACCGCAAACGTTATTTCTTACAACAAAACGGCTCCTGACCGCAAAGTCAGGAGCCGAACGTGAATTCTATCACACTTTCATTATTTGAGTTAAGATCTAGTCGATTTTTAACTTACGGATTTTACCGTCACGTGTCGTAATCAGGTATCCGTCGTTCACTTCAATTGGACCGACAGCAAAACCGCTATCATTGATCAACTGCTGGGCAACAAATTCACCGGTATCCGTATCCAACCAATGTAAATAACCTTCCGCATCACCAAAGACCAAATAACCGTTTATTAGCGCAGGCGCAGTGAGCAAACGGTTCTCTAACTGTTTATTTGTCCAGATTTCGGTACCACTTCGAACATCGACAGCAGCGATATGATCGTTGTCTGAGACTAAGAACAAATCAGAGCCATTTGTTGCCATATCCAAGGTAGATGAATAGGTGCGCTTCCACGCTGGTGCACCTGAACGCAAGTCAATGGCGATTAATTGACCATTGAAACCAACGGTATAAAGCATACTACCCAAGATAACCGGTGAGGAATCAACATCAACCAATCTATCTATTTCAGTTGCACCTTTGGGAATACCTATCGGTTGTTGCCATATTAATTGACCACGAGCGACAATTGCAGCGGCTAAACGACCATTCGCCGTTCCCCAAAAAACACCACCAGACACTGTAGATGGAGAGCTATCTCCTCTCAATGTCAGGTTAGGAACTTCTGTACCTATCGTCCACTCTTGTTCGCCTGTTTCAGAGTCAAGAGCTTCTAAAATACCGCGACTTGTATTAACAATAACGAGGTTATTCTCAGTCGCTGGTTTCGATAGTACTTCACCCATGACTTGTTGACGCCAAAGCTCTTCACCTGTGTCGTTATCAAGGGCGATAACTTCACTATTCTCAGAACCAATAAACAGCTTTCCATAAGATGCAGTTATGCCACCAGATAAACGGGCAATACCTTCTTTTTGAAGGTCGATCTTCCAAATGATTTTGCCATTTTCAGGATCCAACGCCTTAACTTCACCATCACGGCTAGCGACAAATATTTTGTCGTAGGCAAACACAGGCTGCAGCTTTGAAAAGAACTGGCCAGCACCATCGCCTATATTCGCAGACCAATCGCTGCTTGGAGTAAACTGGCTATTAACCTGTGGAACAGGTGCCATAACCACTGTGTCTTCCTCACTAGCACAACCCGCAAGTCCAACCACAATAGCGGTACTTAATAATACTCGACTGAGTGTTTTCTTCATTACTTCAGCCCTTACTTGGCAAGATCATCCAACTTAAACTGGATATCTTGGCTTGCATCTGCTGCTTGTTGAGCTTCAGTGTAGGCACTATATGCGGCATCTTTATCGCCTTTTCGCAATAAAATATCACCTTTAAGTTCTGCGACTCTGCCTGCCCATGCTATAGAATCCAACGCGCCAAGTGTTGCTAACGCGTCATCAAATTGTTCTTTTTGAGCCTGGATTCGTGCAATGCGGAAGCTGGCAATTGGCCCTATCGCAATATCTTTAGTGTTGGCTTTTGCCCACTCTAGTTGCGCTAATGCTTCATCCCATTCAGCAACATCAACTTGAGCTTTTGCAAGCTGGAGTGCGGCTAGAACAGAATATTCAGTGTCTTTATTCGACTCGATAAAGCTCTCCACTTGAGAAGAGACGGCAACACCTTTGGTGGCAAGTTGCTCGATCACTTGTGAATAACTATCTGATGCCGCCTCTTTTGCTTCGATGATTGAATCTTGATAAAAACGCCAACCAAATAATCCACCGAAACCGATAACACCACCTAAAATGACGGCTTTACCGTTCTCTCTCCACCAATCTTTTATGGCTAGAACTTGATCTTCTTCGCTATCGTACAATTCCACTTTAAATCCTCTTAAACCAATTCTATTAGTTGAGCTGCAACATCGGCTTGCGCGACTGTTGTTTGCGAGCCACCGATGAGGTCTTTTACCACAACCGTATTTTCAGCAACTTCATTCTCACCTAACACTAATGCAACCGCTGCACCGACTTTGTCTGCGCGCTTAAATTGTTTCTTAAAATTGCCGCCACCGAAATGGGTCATAATACGTAAACTCGGTAACGTTTCACGTAATTGTTCGGCTAACTTCATACCCGCTTTCATGGTACCTTCACCTGCGGTAACTAAGTACACATCAACATTACGACGTACATCAGTTAACCCCAATGTATCGAGTAGTAAGACTAGACGCTCTAAGCCCATAGCAAACCCGACTCCAGGTGTCGCCTTTCCACCTAATTGCTCAACAAGTCCATCATAGCGGCCTCCGCCACAAACCGTACCTTGAGCACCTAAGCTTTCTGTAATCCATTCAAACACGGTTCGATTGTAATAATCTAAACCGCGTACTAAACGTTCATTAACTTGGTATTCGATTCCAGCAGAGTCAAGAAGTTCACACAAGCCGGAAAAGTGTTGCACTGACTCTTCATCTAAAAATGAAGATAGCTTTGGCGCGTCACCTAAAATAGCTTGTACTTCTGGATTTTTACTATCCAATACACGCAAAGGGTTGGTATACATACGACGTTTACAATCGTCATCTAAAACATCTTCGTGCTGTTCAAGATACGTAACTAATGCATCACGATAGTTAGCACGAGCCTCTAAAGACCCGATGGAGTTCAGCTCTAGACGGACATGATCCGCAATGCCTAATTCTCGCCATAAACGTGCTGTCATAATGATCAGTTCTGCATCGACATCCGGACCGTTAAGACCAAACACTTCGACACCAACTTGATGAAACTGACGATAGCGTCCTTTTTGAGGGCGCTCATGTCTAAACATTGGTCCCATATACCAAAGACGTTGTTCTTGGTTATACAGAAGACCATTTTCAATACCAGCACGAACACAACCTGCGGTCCCTTCAGGGCGCAGCGTTAAACTGTCCCCGTTGCGGTCTTCAAAGGTATACATCTCCTTTTCAACAACATCGGTCACTTCACCAATTGCACGGCTAAATAAATGCGTTTGCTCAACAATAGGCATACGTACTTCGCTATACCCATAAGCACTAACTACTTGTTTTACTGTACTCTCTACTTTTTGCCAAAGTGGTGAGTCAGTTGGGAGGCAGTCGTTCATACCTCGAATTGCTTGAATTGTTTTTGCCACTGTCTATTACCGTAAATCGTTAAGATTAATTGCTTTCAATTTGGTTTATATCAATTCGTTGTTTCGCGTCCAAAATGGAGGCTTTTGCACGAATTTTTGCTTCTAAATTGTCGAGAAGATCATTGTTATCAAGGCGCTCTTTGGTTCGTTTACCATCTTCATAAAACGCACTTCTTCTTGCGCTACCAGCAAGCCCTAAATGAGAAACTTCCGCTTCACCGGGTCCGTTTACTACGCAACCTATAAGAGATACGTCCATTGGAGTGGTAATATCTTCTAATCTCTGTTCCAGAGCATTTACCGTTGCTATCACATCAAACTCTTGACGAGAACAGGTTGGGCAAGCAATGAAATTAATACCTCGAGAACGAATTCGCAGCGATTTCAGAATATCGAAACCCACTTTAATTTCTTCAATAGGATCGGCGGCAAGAGAAATTCGTAATGTATCGCCAATACCTTCTGACAACAATAAACCGAGCCCTACCGCTGACTTAACGGAACCAGCTCTTGCTCCACCCGCCTCCGTAATACCTAAATGCAATGGTTGATCTATTTTTTGTGCCAGCAAACGGTAAGAGTCTACTGCTAGAAAAACATCCGAGGCTTTTACACTCACTTTGAATTGATCAAAATTGAGCCTATCAAGTATATCAACATGGCGCATTGCTGATTCTACGAGAGCGGCGGGTGTTGGTTCACCATACTTCTCTTGGATTTCTTTTTCTAACGACCCACCATTAACGCCAATGCGGATCGGTATATTATTATCGCGAGCACAATCAACTACTGAACGAATTCGACCTTCATTGCCGATATTGCCGGGATTGATTCGTAAACAGTCTACTCCGTACTCAGCCACTTTCAGGGCGATACGATAGTCAAAATGGATATCGGCGATAAGGGGAATAGAGACTTGTTGTTTGATCAGCTTAAATGCTTCTGCTGAATCCATCGTTGGAACAGAAACTCGAACGATATCAGCGCCGACTTTTTCTAAAGCTCGTATTTGAGCAACAGTTGCAGCCACATCAGTAGTACGTGTATTGGTCATCGATTGCACAGCAATTGGTGCGCCGTCGCCAATAGGGACATCGCCGACATATATTCTGGTCGATGAGCGACGTTTAATAGGGGATTCGTGTTGCATATTAGCTTCTAAGGTAAGGTGAATCTTGCTACTTTGCCAGTATTATACCCAGAAAGGTCAACTGGTTCATTCGCAAATGTCATCGATACGCCTTCAGGCGCACCCAAAATAATTTTATAAGGTGCTTTTCCAGCAAATTTGATGGTACTACCCGCTTTCTTAACACCGGTGGCAAACGTTTTGCCGGTGGCATCTTTCACTTGCACCCAACAATCGGCAGAAAAGGTCATGGCTAATTCATTACCGCTTGTTTCTAGCGGCTCAGAATTGTCTTCCGTGATGACGATTTCTGGTTCTACTTCAGACATCACTGCCTCTTCGCCATTTACATTTTCTAACAATGCGGCTTGCTCAGCCGCTTCTTGTTGTATCTGTTCTACTGGCTTCCCCTGATCTTCTTCAAGACTCGCTGGAAGTGTCACCGCTTCAGGCTGTTCAAATTGAGAGCGGTCTGGAGACGCAGGTTCATTTGATTGCGTTGGCTCAGCGGCAATAACAGATACCACAGCATCAATCGAGCTGACTTCCGTTAATGTATCTTGTTGGTTTTGATACCACCAAAGAGAAGAGATACCGATAATAACAACAAATATTATCCACGTTAGCTTCATTATGCGGCTATCATGTTTGTCTCTCTTGGTTTTTCGAGAAAAACTTTGCATTTCATGATCTGAGTGCTGCGCTTCTTTAAAGCTATCTAAAGAAGCAAGTACCTCTTTATCGTCTAAAGAAACCGCTTTAGCATAAGAACGTAAATAGCCACGTGTAAACGTAGCGACTTGATCAAAATCATAGTTATTTGCATCGATACTTTGAATGATAGTGAGTCTCAACCTTAATCGGTCGGCGATCTCTTCTTGAGAAATACCCAGTTGCTCACGCTTAGTACGAAGCATGTCTCCTGCCTGTACTCCAGCAACGATCTCTACCACTTCTTCAGTTACAGTTGGTTCTTTTTCAGTAGTCATAGCTATGTATTTCTAATTTTTTGTAGAGCTCGGATACTTTACCTTAAGTATTTTAGCGTATTCACCTGCTAACTCTTTATTACCTGCTTTATTTTCTAACTCTATAAGCAGATGTAAACTACTCAGTTGGTATCCAAACCTATCGTGAAATTTAATTAGTCTAACCCTTGCATCATTATAATCCCCATTCTCTGACTTCAATTTAGACAATTGAAGCAGTGAGAAATAACGGTGTGGGTCATAATCCAAAGAGCGCGTAAAATAATGCTCTGCTTTTGCTCTGTTACCACTCTTTAGTGAGCATATCGCTGCATTTTCTAAACTATCAACCACTTGATAGTTTGAAGGCTGCTTAATCGCACGGGTAAAAAATTCGTCGGCTTTTTCGTATTGACCAAGTCGACATAAGAATGCACCGTAATTATTAAGCACTTCGCTGTTCTTTGGAGACTCCCGCAATGCTTTTATATACGTTTGTTCGGCAAGTGTGTTCTCGCCAACTAACTGATAATAATAAGCTATTGAATTCAATGTTCGGTAGTAATTTGGTGCGTATTTTACCGCTAATTCAAGATTCTCTCTTGCTTTTAGCCTATTCCCATCAGCAAGATAGCCTAATCCAAGCTCTATTCTTGCATCTGCAGCGTCAATATCACTATTTCTACCACCCATATCTTGCTCAGTAACTGTAACACAACCCGTCACTATGCATGCAAGAAATGTTGTTACAACCCATCTAACCATTGAATCAAAGCCTTAAATAAGCGCACGGGTCACACCCGATTCAATGATTGCAATCTTATCAGATTGATTTTACCGGAATTGGTTCCCCAAGCTGGTTCTGTTTTGTTCGTTTTGTTCTATCGATCACATCACCAACTAACTGACCGCACGCTGCATCGATATCATCACCGCGCGTTTTACGTACTGTTACCGTATGTTCATATTCCATTAGTGTCTTCTGGAAACGATCTATACGAGAGTTACTTGGCTTTTTGTATGGTGAACCAGGATAAGGATTAAATGGAATCAAATTGATCTTACAAGGTGTACCTTTCATTACTTCTGCGAGTTGTCTTGCATGTTGCATGTCATCATTTACATGATCCAACAAAACATATTCGATCGTAACCTTGCCACGGTTGGCGTTCGACGAGTCAACATATCGATGAATGGAGGCAAGTAGATCCTGAATGTTCCAGCGGTCATTGATCGGCATAATCTGGCTACGAAGTTCATCTGTCGGGGCATGTAATGAAACGGCCAAAGCTACATCGATAACACCTGTCATCTGATCCAAACCAGAGACCACACCCGATGTAGATACGGTTACGCGACGCTTAGATAGCCCGAAACCTAGATCATCAAGCATAATTTCTAATGCTGGTATCAAATTTTTCATGTTCAGAAGTGGCTCACCCATCCCCATCATTACCACATTGGTAATTGGACGTCGGCCAGTATCTTTTTGTAACCCTATTTCTTTCGCAGCTCTCCATACCTGACCAATAATTTCAGATACCCTTAAATTACGGTTAAAACCTTGTTGCCCCGTCGAGCAAAACGTACATTCAAGGGCGCATCCAACTTGAGAAGATACACACAATGTCGCACGTTCATCATCTGGGATATAGACCGTTTCAACATCTTGATCGCCAACACGCATGGCCCATTTAATCGTGCCATCAGACGAATGCTGAGCATCGGAAACAAGAGGAGCACGGATCTCCGCGACACGCAGTAATTTTTCGCGTAACTTTTTATTGATATTCGTCATTTGTTCGAAGTCATCGACGCCAAACTGGTAGATCCATTTCATCACCTGCTCTGCTCGGAAGGCTTTCTCACCTAATTCTTCAATAAAAAAATGGCGAAGTCCTTTACGATCAAAATCCATTAAATTGACTTTTGCAGTAGTCATGTGACCTCTCGACGACAGTTGTTTTACAAAATACTAAATAACCTGATCGCACTGTGCGTATCATCAAGTTAATTATAAATAAGGGCGCGAATTGTACAGCGTTTAATCAGGTACAACAAGGGTTGAAACACACTTGGTAGGTAAGGGATTGATTACTTAGAATATAGAATCTTGAACGTCTTTTTCCCAGAATCTAGTCTGTTTTCCCAGATTCTAGAAGTGAGCAAAGTAAACGCTCAAGATTCAATTAGAAACAGTATCCTACGACATTAATCTACTCGAGGACAAATCTCTGATTCAGGGAAGAAAAACTCTATCTCGCGAGCCGCTGAGACAGGGCTATCTGAACCGTGCACCGAGTTGAAACGCATGCTTAAGGCATAGTCATTACGGATCGTGCCACATGCGGCATTGTCAGGATTGGTTGTTCCCATAAGCTCTCGATAGCGTTCAATGGCATTTTCGCCTTCAAGCACCTGGACCATAACAGGACCTGATATCATGAACTCTTTTAGAGGAGGGAAGAACTCTTTACCTTCATGCTCTGCGTAAAAACCCCTCGCTTGTGCATCTGTTAAATGAAGCATTTTTGCTGCCACGACACGCAAACCAGCTTTCTCGATACGGTTATATATTTCACCAATAAGGTTTCGCTTCACTGCGTCAGGCTTAACAATTGAGAATGTTCTTTCAAGGGCCATATGATTTCCTTTTTACTTTGTTACCTTCACTATTCTTATTACGAAATGTGTAAGGTTTATGCTGATTGACTTTACGACGTTTATTCGGTGGTTTTATACCCATTCTATTAGGTAACCATTTAGGTTAATTGTAGAGGTATAAACCACCTTATTATTTTAATTAGTGACTTTATATTATCTTTTACTTTGATTGGTCAACAAGAAAGCGCGCTAATGTGCGGACACCCATACCGGTTGCACCAGCGGACCATTTATCACTGGCCGATTTACGATAAGTCCCTGCGCAATCAAAGTGTAACCATCCTTTTTTGTGGTCTTCTACAAAATAAGATAAGAAGGCGGCGGCAGTACTCGCACCGGGTGCGAAATCACCACTACTGATATTAGACAAATCGGCGAAACTGGAAGGTAGCATGCCTCGATGAAAATCGGCTAATGGCAATGGCCACAGACCTTCTTTCTCTTCGTTTGCGCTGGTTAATACTTTATGGGACAACTCATCATCAAAAGACAATAGTGCATGGAAATCATTACCCAATGCGTTTTTGGCTGCGCCTGTTAACGTAGCACAGTCGATAATAAGCTCTGGATTTTGCTCACTGGCAAAGATGAGGCCATCAGCCAAAACCAAACGCCCTTCCGCATCTGTGTTCATTATTTCCACAGTTTTGCCATTTTTATAGGTAATAATATCACCGAGCTTTAGTGCTCGACCTGACACCATATTTTCTGCACAACATAGGATAAGCTTAACGCGCTTATTCAAACCGCGAAGAATCGCCAACCCTAAACCACCAGTAATGGTACCAGCACCACCCATATCAGCCTTCATCGATGTCATGCCGTTAGAAGGTTTTAAACTATAACCACCAGAATCAAAAGTGATACCTTTACCGACTAGGCAAGCAAAGACAGGGGCCTCTTTATCGCCCGTTGGGTTGTAATCTAGCTGAAGCATTGCCGATGTCCTTTCAGAACCACGACCCACAGCAAAAATTCCTGTCCAACCTTCTGACAGTAAATCTTTATCTTTGACAATACGGTACGTAACGTTTTCTGGAGAGAGCGATTTTATGAACTCACCCGCCATAGAAGCAAGCTGCCTTGGCGCTACCTCTTCTGCTGGTTTATTGATTATATCGCGAACCCAATCTGTGGTTTTTATTCTTGCTTCCAACTCTTTTTGATCGGCATCATCTAATGCAGTCCAGTCCACATTACCTTTGTTTTTTGGAGAACGGAATCCTTGTAAAAAAGTCCAAACTTCCTCTAATCCCCAGCCGTCACCGACTAATTGGATTGACTTGATTCCATTGCCTTCAAGCTTTCTTGCCGCTTTCTGAATAACACCCGTATCGTGTGAACCATTTGTATGTATCTGTGCGCCACTTTCGTTAAATGAGATAACCGCTTTTTCGCCCCATTGGGCATCCGCTTGATCTTTTGATATCTGTACTTGCATCTGTGTAGACATAATTTCTCCTAGCTCTACATGCAGCTCTCTTTTTTATAACTGCGTCTTTTTTCGGCGATCGTAATTACCGTCTAAGTTGTCATTATTGCAAACAAAATAGAAGGGCATAGCCCTTCTATTTTTAAATTATTTACTTTTTACTCTTCAAAATTAATCTTACGATTAATCCATTTCATCCATCCAACAGAGAATGACGGCTTCTAATATCTTCTCATTAGAACGTTGAGGATCGTCATCAAACTCTTCCAGTTCTGTGATCCATTTATGTAAATCAGTAAACCGTACCGTTTTAGGATCAGTATCTGGATACAAATCACACAATTCAATAGCAATATCTAGAGAATCAGTCCATTTCATCATTTGCTCCCTTTCGTAAACTTAGTGGTCTTCTGATGCGTGGTTAACCGTATACTTTGGTATCTCAACCACGAGATCTTCATTCGCGACGATGGCTTGACAACCCAAGCGGGATTCAGGTTCAAGCCCCCACGCTTTGTCTAACATATCATCTTCTATTTCGTCACTCTCAGTAAGAGAATCAAACCCTTCACGAACGACAATATGGCACGTTGTACATGAGCATGATTTCTCACACGCATGCTCAATTCCAATACCATTTTTTAACGCTACATCAAGAACCGTTTCACCTGATTTTGCTTCCAACACTGCGCCTTCAGGGCAAAGATCTTCATGGGGTAATACAACTATCTTGGGCATATTCTTTTCCTACTCTTAAATCAGTACAACAAACTAAATATCATCAACAGATTGACCTGAAAGTGCACGTCGAATCGAAATATCCATTCGACGAGACGCAAATTCTTGGCTCGCTTTGTCTGTTTCTTTAATACCTTGCTCTATTGCATCTGCATTATTGCCGTTTCGAAGCGCAATAAGTGCTTCGATGGCTTTTATAAGTTCTTTACTTTCGTCATCCGTAAGCAATGCATCACCATCGGTTTTCATCGCGGCGACTAATCCTTCGATTACTCTGTCGGCCTCAACTTTTTGCTCTGATAATGCTCTCGCCTCCATATCATCTCGGGCATGCGTCATCGAGTCTCTTAACATGTTAGCAATTTCATCATCGCTTAGTCCGTACGAAGGCTTAACCTGAATCTCGGCCTGAACCCCTGTACTTTTTTCCATCGCGGTAACAGACAACAACCCATCCGCATCAACCTGATAGGTCACGCGTATATGAGCCGCTCCAGCCGCCATTGGAGGAATTCCTTTAAGAGAAAACTTAGCGAGGGAGCGACAGTCGTCAATTAGCTCTCGTTCACCTTGTGTCACGTGCACAATCATCCCTGTTTGCCCATCTTTAAAGGTCGTGAACTCTTGCGCTTTAGCGACAGGTATTGTGGTATTACGTGGAATGATTTTTTCGACCAGTCCACCCATGGTTTCAATACCCAATGAAAGCGGGATAACATCTAACAATAGCATTTCAGAATCAGGCTTGTTGCCAACCAATATATCGGCCTGAATCGCGGCACCAATTGCAACCACTTCATCTGGGTTTATTGTGGTAAGTGGTGTGCGACCAAAGAAGTCTCCGACCATCTCGCGTACGGAAAGAATACGAGTTGACCCTCCGACCATAACGACTTCTAACACCTCTTCACTGTCTACATCGGCATCTTTCAGCACACGGCGACAAGAAAGCAATGTTTTCTTAATGAGTGGCTGTATTAGGCTTTCAAATTCATCACGTGTTAACACACACGTCTCATTGAAAAGAGAGACTTCGGCGGACGACTCTTTTGATAGAGCAATTTTTGCTTCTGTCGCCGCATCCAATAGTGTTCTGTTTTGTTGCGCAGATAATGGGGACGCTAACCCGAGCTGATTCTGGAAGTAATTCGCAATCAAATGGTCGAAATCATCACCACCTAACGCAGAGTCCCCACCAGTAGCAAGTACTTCAAATATACCTTTAGAAAGACGTAAAATGGAGATATCAAATGTACCACCACCTAAGTCGTAAACCGCGATAACGCCTTCTTTTCCCGAGTCTAGTCCATACGCGATAGCCGCTGCGGTAGGTTCATTGAGTAACCTGAGCACCTTCATTCCTGCCAATGTTGCCGCGTCTTTTGTACCGGCTCGCTGCGCATCATCAAAATAAGCGGGAACCGTAATGACAACACCTTCTAACTCTCCGCCTAATGTATTTTCAGCTCGCTTGTTTAACGCTTTTAGGATATCAGCCGAAACTTCGATAGGATTTTTAACGCCGGCTTTGGTTTGCAATAACGGCAAACCATTGTCACTTTCAAGAAAATCATATGGCAACAATGGATAACGTGTTTGGATATCAGCCAATGATCGACCGATAAGTCGCTTCACAGAAATGATGGTATTACTGGGGTCTGTTTGAGCGTGACTTCTCGCTTCAGTGCCAACTTGATGGCCTTCGTCTTGGTGTTTTTTATTTTGATAGTAGACAACTGAAGGTAGAATATGATTTCCGTTTTCATCCGGTAAAGGTGAAGCGGTACCGCTTCGTACAGAGGCAACAAGTGAGTTTGTCGTGCCTAAATCAATACCGACAGCAAGTTTACTTTCATGTGGCGCTGGGCTTTGTCCAGGTTCAGCAATTTGCAATAACATTGAGCGTCCTTATTTGAGCCGCGAATATCTTATTCAACATGCTCAATTTTATTCTTAATTTTTACAACAAAATTGAGTTTCGTATCTGCCCTGTTGATTAACCAACGAGTTTGTCTTCAACGCGCTCAACTTCATTTTTAAGTTTTACAATAAATTTAAGTTTACGTACCCGATCGGTCGCTTGTTCCCAAAGGGATTCATCGAGTTCTTTTTTAACATCGAGTAGGATTTGTTTGTACATTTTGCTGACCTTGTTGTCAAAGTCAAACAGGTCATCTTCAGAAGCAATATTTTCTAACTCTTCACGAAGCTCCATTTGCTCCATCAAAAAAACCGGGTCTTGCAATGTTTTTTGCTCGCCCTTAATATCGAAACCGTTAAGCATCAGGATATATTCTGCACGAGTAATGGGTTGCTTTAATGCTTGATACGCGTCGTTTATCTGCGCCGCTTTTTGCACTGACAGAAGACGATCTCTTTCTGAAGCCATTGCAAAATTATCGGGATGAAATTGACGCTGTAAGTCTCTAAACTTAGAAGAAAGAAGGCTACCATCCAATTCATATTGGATAGGTAGCCCGAATAGTTCAAAATGAGTCATTAAGATAAGTTCCAGTTTGCTAGAGAGATGAGAACTAGAAATAGCAGTTAAACGGTAAAGCTTTCACCACAACCACACTCATCTTTTACGTTCGGATTATTAAACTGAAAGCCTTCATTTAAGCCTTCTTTCACAAAATCTAGTTCAGTACCATCAAGGTAAACCAAGCTTTTGGGATCAATGATAATCTTAACCGTGTTCGTTTCGAACACTTCATCTTCTTCGTTTAACTGGTCAACAAACTCCAACACATACGCCATTCCTGAGCACCCCGTGGTTTTCACCCCAAGACGCAATCCAATACCTGAACCTCGGTTATCAAGAAATGTTTGTACTCGGCTTGCTGCCGCTTCAGTCATCGAGATGGCCATACTTAAACCTTAGAATTTCGTTCTTGTACTAGGGAGGAAAATCCTCCCTTATTTCCAGTTAATGCTAATAATTAGCTAACGGCGCTACCGTTAGCAATCGCTATTATTGATGTTTTTTTTTGTAGTCAGATACGGCTGCTTTGATCGCATCTTCAGCAAGAATAGAACAATGCACTTTTACGGGTGGAAGTTCCAGTTCCTCTGCAATTTCTGAGTTCTGGATCGCTGCTGCTTCATCAATACTTTTGCCTTTAACCCACTCTGTAACTAATGAGCTAGAGGCAATAGCGGAACCACAACCATAGGTTTTGAATTTCGCATCTTCGATAATACCTTCTGGTGACACTTTAATCTGTAGCTTCATCACGTCACCACAAGCAGGTGCACCTACCATGCCACTACCTACGCTTGGATCTTCTTTATCAAAAGATCCTACATTGCGTGGGTTTTCATAATGGTCGATTACTTTTTCACTATAAGCCATAATTTTTTCCTCGAATCCTCTATTTCATTAAGATCAATGATGGGCCCACTCTACCGAGCTCAAATCAACCCCTTCTTTATACATATCCCATAGAGGAGACATGTCTCGTAACTTGCTTACGGCAACACGAATTTGCTGAACCGCGTAATCAATTTCTTCTTCCGTCGTAAAACGACCAAAAGAGAATCGTACCGAGCTGTGTGCCAATTCGTCATCAAGACCAAGAGCACGTAAAACATAAGATGGTTCTAGACTTGCTGATGTACAAGCTGAGCCTGAAGAAACGGCAAGATCTTTCAGTGCCATCAACAGCGATTCACCTTCAACAAAAGCAAAGCTGATATTTAAATTATTTGGTAAGCGTTGCTCAAGGTCACCGTTAATCGTCAATGCTTCCATGCCTTCAAGGCCCGCAAGCATTCTTTCACGCATCGCTAATCCATGGTCGAAATCTTGTTGCATCTCTTCTTTAGCGATACGGAATGCTTCACCCATTCCCACAATTTGATGAGTTGCTAAAGTACCAGAACGGAATCCGCGCTCATGACCACCACCGTGCATTTGTGCCTCTAAACGGATACGGGGTTTGCGACGAACATATAATGCGCCAATCCCTTTTGGTCCGTAAACTTTATGAGCTGAGAAAGAGATAAGGTCTACTTTCATCTCTTGCACATCAATAGGTAATTTACCCGCAGACTGAGCAGCGTCTACGTGGAATATTATTTTTCGCTCACGGCATAACTCGCCGATAGAACTGATGTCTTGGATGACACCGATTTCATTGTTTACATGCATGAACGAGACCAACACTGTGTCTTCACGCAATGCGTCTTGTAATTTATTTAGGTCGATAAGACCGTTTGTTTCCGGCGTAAGATACGTTACTTCAAATCCTTCACGCTCCAACTGACGACAAGGATCTAGAACCGCTTTATGCTCCGTTTTACAGGTAATAATATGCTTACCTTTTTTACCGTAAAAATGTGCAGCACCTTTAATGGCAAGGTTGTCTGATTCTGTTGCGCCGGATGTGATAACTATCTCACGTGGATCCGCATTGATAAGATCGGCGATTTGCTCACGAGCGGTGTCTACCGCTTCTTCTGCCTGCCAGCCGTAACGATGTGAACGCGATGCAGGGTTACCAAAATTACCGTCCATCGTCATGCACTGAACCATTTTTTCTGCGACTCTTGGGTCAACAGGGCACGTAGCTGAATAATCAAAATAAATAGGCAGTTTCATTTTTTACTCCAGTGAAAAAAATTGCCGCTATGAGCGAACATTTGCACTGATGGGCTCGACAGTGCTTTTTGTTTTTTGTGTATACCCGTTATTAACCACCAGTTCAATTCCCTGGCGATCAGCGATCTCTAGTACTTCGTTATCTGTCATAAGTTGACCAAGTGTGATGTTGTCTAAGAAATCACTTATTCGATCACTTAGATCCCGCCAGAGCGTATGGGTTAGACAGCGTGTGCCACCTTGGCAACCACTCTTTCCACCGCATTTTGTTGCGTCAACGGACTCATCAACGGCAGAAATAATAATGCCGATAGATATATCAAACGCTTGTCTACCTAAGCGGTAACCACCACCTGGGCCTCTTACGCTGGCCACCAAACCTGCCTTGCGCAGTTTTGAAAATAATTGCTCTAAATACGAGAGCGAAATACCTTGGCGCTCAGATATATCGGCTAGTGGCACTGGTCCCTCTTGGGAATTAAGTGCAACATCTAGCATTGCAGTTACTGCATATCTTCCTTTAGATGTAAGTCTCATATCACACTCTTTACTATGTCTAATATAGTTAGAGTTTTTCATACCCGACTAAATTGGTCAAGTATTTATTTGACTAATTTAGTCGGGTATTTAACCATTAAAAGAAAAGGGTTATTTTTTGCTTGGTAGCTGCTTCTCAACAGAGGTTAAAATCCCTCTTAAAATATTGATTTCTTGAGACTCTGGTCGAGCGCGATTAAATAATCGTCTCAGTTTAGTCATCACCATATTTGGTTTGTCCTGAGCAATAAACTGGGTACTCGTTATCACTTTTTCAAGGTGCTCATAGAACATCTCTAGCTCTTTGTGACGTGGATACTCTTCTACACGCGTCGGGTAACCACTTTGTAAACGATTAAGATGGGCAACTCTCACTTCATAGGAGAGCGTCTGTACGGCCATCGCAAGATTCAAAGAACTGTATTCTGGATTCGCTGGAATGCAAACATGATAATGACAGGCCTGCAGCTCTTCATTTGTGAGCCCGGTACGTTCGCGACCAAAAATCAGCGCAACAGGGTGATTTTCGCCTTCAATAGCAAACTTTTCACCACATTCTCTTGGTTCAAGCATTGGCCATTCTAATGTGCGAGAACGAGCACTAGAACCTACAACCAAACCACAGTCGGCTACCGCTTCTTCTAAACTGTCGACTATAACTGCATTTTGAGCGATATCTGCCGCCCCTGCGGCTAATGCTCGAGTTTGGGCATCGACTTCACACTCAGGCTTAACCAAGACAAGTTGACTTAGCCCCATGACTTTCATTGCCCGTGCAGCAGAACCAATGTTACCGGGATGAGATGTCCCTATGAGTATTACTTTAACGTTATCTAACATGCTCAAAATTGCCCAATTTGAAAAACCGTAGAATGGTAGCACAGCTAGGGTTTCCGGGAAACTGAGAGTGCGACTGTTCGCTCAATATAAGCGGAATTAAAACCCGAGCGGGTACCCATCCATTTATCTCCTTCTTAACCACCTTTCATAGTGCAAAAAATAACCACTTCCATTTTTTGATAGCTCTGCTATACTCGCGGCCGCTTTCTGTTCTTTAACATCTGTTGGGTATAAATTTATGCATCCTATGCTAAATATCGCTATTCGCGCTGCGCGAAAAGCTGGCAATCATATTGCCAAATCATTAGAAAATGCTGAAAAAATCGAAGCTACACTAAAAGGTAGTAATGACTACGTAACGAACGTAGACAAAGAAGCTGAAGTTATCATCATCGATATCATCAAAGCAGCCTATCCTGATCACTGCATCCTTGCAGAAGAAACTGGTACCATCGAAGGCAAAGATAAAGGCGTGCAATGGATCATTGACCCACTAGATGGCACGACTAACTTTGTAAAAGGTTTCCCTCAATTTTCAGTTTCTATTGCAGTTCGCATGAACGGCAGAACCGAAGTTGCCTGTGTTTATGACCCAATGTTAAATGAGCTTTTCACCGCTCAACGTGGTTCTGGCGCACAGCTAAATAACTCACGTATTCGCGTAAAACAACTTAAAGATCTTGAAGGTACTGTTCTAGGAACAGGTTTCCCATTCAAGCAAAAACAACATTCTGAAGCTTATTTCAAAATAATGACATCACTGTTTACTGAGTGTTCTGACTTTCGTCGTGCAGGTTCAGCAGCGCTTGATTTATGTTATGTAGCGGCTGGCCGTATAGATGGTTTCTTTGAGCTTGGTCTTAAACCATGGGATATGGCAGCGGGTGAACTTATCGCTCGTGAAGCTGGCGCTATCCTAACTGATTTCGCCGGTGGCACAAATTACATGGAATCTGGTAACGTCGTTGCATCAAGTGCCCGTGGTACTAAGAATATCCTGAAGCATATCCGTGAGAACGGTAACAGTGCCATCCTAAAATAGAATTCTAAATTCAATCTATCCAGCCCTCATCGCAAGATGAGGGCTTTTTTTATGCTCAAATAACTCCATAGCACCTATTGACAGACTGCTGTCAGAGGAGCACATGTACTGTGGTAATGGTTTATTGTCGTTGGATGGTTGATTCAAGCTGGGAATGTTTTTAATCCACTATTTGACCTGGTTTTTCGTTCTTAATCAAAGTGAGTAGTAATATGAATTACATTGCGCTGTCTAAATCTACTATTGAGTCTGAACACATATGCTGTGCCTTTTCTGATAAAAAATGCCGCGATAGTTATGAAGCGAAAAAATCTTGGTTATCAAAAGAGTTTGATAACGGGTATGTATTTAGGCGCCTAGATGAAAGAGCGAAAGTATTCATTGAGTATGGTCCTGCAGAAAGTGCGTGGTTACCCATTGAAGCACCTGGTTATTTAGCGCTTGGCTGCTTTTGGGTATCGGGTAAATATAAGAATCATGGCCATGGAAAACAACTGTTAGCACAAGCCGTAGAGGACGCTAAGCAGGCAAACATGCGTGGGCTAGTCGCTGTCGTTGGGAAAAAGAAAAATCATTTTATGAGTGACACTAAATGGTTACTTAATCAAGGCTTCATAGTCACGGATACAACTGAAAGTCATTTTGCTTTACTCTCTCTCACATTCGAACATAACGATGAAATGCCTAAATTTTCAGACTGTGTTAGAAAAAGCAACGTCGATGTTGAAGGGTGTGTTGTCTATTATTCAAACCGGTGTCCCTATTCCGAATACCATGTTACTCACTCTTTAGTTGAAAGCTGCCATAAACGTGAAATTGCACTTAAGGTAATTAAACTAGAGACCAAAGAAATGGCTCAGAGCTGTCCATCACCCGCCACTATTTTCAGTCTTTACTATAATGGTATGTTTATAACCACCGATATTAGTGCGTGTATGGATAGCCGTTTTGACAGATATATATCATCTGCTAAAGAATAAAGGCATCCAAGCCTATTTCATTATTAATTGAGAATGTGCGTGTCGTTGAGTTTGCGTGTATTTTGCTTCACGACATTGGATATGAAACACAAATTGCATATCTATAGCAACAACATGTCAATTTCAGATAGCTCAATGGGGTCACATTTTGACTTGAATTGATATAATGTCAATCATAGCCATTAGCATATAACCGACACTTCTAACCAAATAATGCTACAACACTAAAAATATAGTCTACTCTTATCATTGCAAAGGAATAATTGATAATTATATTAAGGAATTATCAATTTATTCATTAGTTAACAATAAGTATATTGCGATGAATAATAAAATAACTTTAGGTTTAACTTTAACTCTCATGTTCACGTCATCATTCAGCCTTGCTTCAGGTGGAAAGATTACATTTTCAGGGAGAATTACAGAACCAACATGTACAATATTGAATTCAACTAAAGCTGAAAGCCTTGAGGTTAGTCGTTGCGAAGGGTCGAGCACTAGCGATCAAGCTTTTATGAACATCTCACTTTCTGACATTAATAAAATAGTTAACCAACACCCCTCCAGCGCTTTACTGCTGGACAGAATAGATCATATGGCAAAAAGACTTAACATTAATATCAATATCGCGAATGTAGAGAGCAAAAAAATGGATGAATCTAATAATAATTATATTATTGAGTTTGAGTATAATTGATATTAAATAATTTATTGATATCTGTCTTTTAAAACATAATTAAAAAATAATGCCGCTAACGTGATTATTAGCGGCATTATCATTTCAACTTAACGAGCACAACTCAACGTTTTTCGTTATGGCATCTCGTCAAATTCTGCACCTTCTTTCTCAATTTGAGCAGGCATCAAATGCTCACGCTGGATACCCAGTTTCAATGCTAGCGCCGAAGCCACATAGATTGAAGAGTATGTACCAACCGTGATACCCAATAGAAGCGCTAGTGCAAAGCCATGAATCATTGCTCCGCCCTGCGTAAACAGTGCGATAACAACAAACAACGTCGTTGCAGATGTAATTAAAGTACGGCTCAATGTTTGAGTAATCGAGTTGTTCATTACTTCAATCGATTCACCCTTACGCATCTTGCGGAAGTTCTCACGTATTCGGTCAAATACAACAATCGTATCATTGAGCGAATAACCCACAACCGTCAACAGTGCAGCGACAATGGTTAGGTCAACTTCAATCTCTAGCAGTGAGAAAATACCTAGCGTAATAATGACATCATGCGTCAGTGCCAACACCGCACCGGCTGCAAGTCGCCATTCAAAACGCATAGAAACATAAAGCAAAATACAGATAAGCGACGCAATAATGGCTAAACCACCGGCTTCGGTTAGCTCATCACCAACATTAGGCCCAACGAACTCGATACGGCGCATCTCTACTTGTTCACCAGTACCTAATTTAATCGTATCCAGTATTTGGTTACCAAGCATCTCACCCGTCATATCTTCACGAGGACGAAGGCGTACCAAAACCTCACGTGCAGAACCAAAATTCTGAACCGTAGCATCACCGAAACCTTCAGCTTGTAACGCACCGCGAATCAGTTCTAGATTAGCAGGTTGCTCAAAACCAACTTCGATTAATGTACCGCCCGTAAAATCTAGGCCCCAATTCAACCATTTAGTTGAAAGCGCACCGATTGATGTCGCGATCATTAAGATTGATAAAACAAATGCAACTTTCGACCAACGCATAAAGTCGATCATTTTGTCTGATTTCATTATCTGAAACATAACTTTTCCTTAGATCGACAATTTCTTAATGCGTTTGCCACCATACATTAGGTTCACGACAGCGCGCGTACCAATAATGGCAGTAAACATTGAGGTCAAGATACCGATAGAGAGCGTAACTGCGAAACCTTTTATCGCGCCAGTACCTACTGCAAATAATATAATTGCAGTAATTAATGTCGTGATGTTCGCATCGGCAATCGTACTTAATGCATTTGAATAGCCTTGATGAATCGCCTGTTGCGGATTACGTCCATCCCGTAGCTCTTCACGTATACGTTCAAAAATCAGCACGTTCGCATCCACCGCCATACCAACGGTCAATACGATACCGGCAATACCCGGTAGCGTCATCGTCGCGCCTGGTATCATCGACATTACACCAATAATCAAAATCAAGTTTGCATTTAATGCCATACAAGCAATTACACCAAACGTACGGTAATACACCAGAGTAAATAGCATTACTGCGATCATACCCCAGATACACGCCTGAATACCCATATCTATGTTTTGCTGACCCATTGATGGTCCAATGGTACGCTCTTCAACGATAGAGATTGGTGCAATCAAAGCACCGGCACGAAGTAGCAACGCTAGGTTGTGTGCTTCTGCTTGTGAATCGATACCCGTGATGCGGAAATTACGACCAAGAGCGGTTTGAATCGTCGCTTGGTTAATAACTTCTTCGTGCTTAGACAAAATAACTTTGCCTTCAGCATTCTTGCGACCACTGTCTTTATACTCTGCAAATATGGTTGCCATCAGCTTGCCGACATTCTTTTTCGAGAATGCTGACATTTTGCTGCCGCCTTCACTATCAAGTGAGATATTAACTTGAGGACGACCATATTCATCATTGCTTGAACTGGCGTCTGTAATACTCTCGCCACCAAGAATAATGCGCTTCTTAAGCACCACTGGACGACCATCGCGATCGGTTTTAATCTCGCTACCCGCAGGCGCACGCCCACTGGCCGCCGCGGCTAAATCCGCTTTATCATCCACTTCACGAAATTCAAGCGTTGCCGTTGCACCAAGAATTTCTTTGGCACGTGCAGTATCTTGCACACCCGGTAATTCAACAACAATACGGCTAGCGCCTTGACGTTGAACAATCGGCTCGGATACACCAAGCTCGTTGACACGATTACGAAGTATCGTGATGTTTTGCTCAACGGCGTAATTGCGAACTTCTGCTAAGCGTGTTTCTAAAAATGTGGCTGTAAGAGAGAAATTACCATTCGATTCAGAATCAACAAAACTCATATCCGCATGCAGTGAAGACAGAACTTGTTTTGCCTGAGCCAATTGTTCTGCGTTACGAAGTACGACTTCTACCGCTTCCTTACCTTGCTTACGAATAGCACGATAACGAATTTTTTCTTCACGTAGTTCTGTACGGAAAGATTCCTCTTGCTGCTCGATTAACTTAACCATAGCCGCATCCATATCCACTTCCATTAAGAAGTGAACACCACCACGTAAATCCAAACCAAGTTTCATCGGTGTAGCGCCGATAGAATCAAGCCAGTCAGGCGTAGCTGGAGCAAGGTTTAACGCAACAATAATATCTTCGCCTAGTGATTCGCTAACAAGATCGCGAGCACTAATTTGAGTATTTGTGTCGTTAAAACGAACAAGAATCGATCCATTCTCTAATACTATGGATTTATTTGATAAACTCTTTTCATCAAGAGTTTTAGTGACAGCATCCAGCGTTGACATATCAACAGAGGCGCCACGCGCCCCTGTAATTTGAATAGCCGGATCTTCACCGTAGATATTTGGAAGGGCATATAGCGCACTGATAGCAATGGCAAACACGACCATCAGGTACTTCCACAAAGGATAACGGTTCAGCACAGTAAGGACCCTTTAGCTGAATTATAAAGACTTGAGCGTACCCTTTGGCAGCACTGCAGTAACGTAATCTTTCTTAATCGTTACTTCATTGTTGTCATTTAGGGCAATCACAAGATAATCATTGTCTTCAGAGATTTTGCTAATCTTGCCAGCAAGACCACCACTAGTAAGCACTTCATCACCCTTGCCCATCGCTGACATTAGGTTTTTATGCTCTTTTGCACGCTTAGATTGCGGGCGGTAAATCATGAAGTAAAAAATGGCTGCAAACATGCCGAGCATGATTATCATCTCGAAACCACCACCGGGTGCCGCGCCTTCAGCTGCTGCGTGAGCCTGAGAAATGAATAAACTCATTCAAAAATGTCCTCTATTTTAAGGTTTTAATTGCTATAAGAAATTGGGGAGTAGTTTCCTTATTTCAAGGTCTACTCCAAAATATTGAGCTATTGTCGTTCGATTTCTATAGGTTGGCGACCTTAATTGCATCCCTGACACATAAAAACCGTCTAATCAGTGCTCTTATTTATTCAATGGCGGTACGTCTCGGTCTCGACGTGCATAGAACTCTTCTACGAACTGTTCGAAACGCTCCTCGTCAATCGCCTTACGAATACTTGCCATCAATCGCTGATAATAACGCAAATTATGGATAGTGTTCAGTCTTGCACCTAAGATTTCGTTACAACGATCAAGATGATGCAAATACGACTTCGAATAATTCTGACAAGTGTAACAGTCACATTCTGAATCTAGTGATCCTGTATCCGTTTTATGTTTCGCATTACGGATCTTGATCACACCACCGGTAACAAATAGGTGGCCATTACGGGCATTTCGGGTTGGCATGACACAATCAAACATGTCGATACCGCGACGAACACCTTCGACCAAGTCTTCTGGTTTACCCACACCCATCAGGTAACGAGGCTTATCTTCCGGAAGTTGAGGGCATGTATGCTCAAGCACACGATGCATATCTGCTTTAGGCTCACCAACAGCCAAACCACCCACTGCATAGCCATCAAAGCCAATCTCAGTTAAGCCTTTTACAGAAACATCGCGCAGGTCTTCAAATACACCACCTTGCACAATACCGAATAATGAATTCGGGTTTTCCAGCTTATCAAAGTGATCACGGCTACGTTGTGCCCAACGAAGTGACATCTCCATCGATTTTTTAGCTTCATCGTGGGTCGCAGGGTATGGCGTACACTCATCGAATATCATCACGATATCAGAGCCTAGGTCTTTTTGAATCTCCATAGACTTTTCAGCATCCATAAAGATCCTGTCGCCGTTCACAGGGTTACGGAAATGCACACCCTCTTCGGTAATCTTGCGGATATCACCAAGGCTAAATACTTGGAAACCGCCTGAATCAGTAAGAATTGGACCATGCCAATTCATGAAATCATGTAGGTCACCATGCATTTTCATTACTTCCTGACCCGGACGTAACCAAAGGTGGAAGGTGTTACCCAATAGAATTTCTGCACCCGTACCTTTCACTTCTTCAGGTGTCATGCCTTTAACCGTACCATAAGTACCTACAGGCATAAACGCAGGTGTTTCAACCGTACCACGTTCAAATTGAAGTTGACCACGACGGGCATTGCCCTGTTTTTTAATTAGTTCGTATTTCACGAAACCTCCGATGTGCCAGAGAAACAGTCTGACTTATGTGTCGCTTCCTAACAATAACGTTACTGTTAGGAATAAAAATTAGATTTTTTTATTGATAAACATCGCATCGCCGTAGCTAAAGAAGCGATACTTTTCATTCACGGCATGCTCGTAGGCTGCCATTACATTGTCATATCCTGAAAACGCACTCACTAACATGATCAATGTCGACTCAGGTAGGTGGAAATTAGTGATAAGACAATCAATTAACTGATACTGGTAACCAGGATAGATAAATATTTCTGTGTCATCGAAAAACGGAACCAATTCTGTCCCATTTTTAACGGCACTTTGTGCCGCGCTTTCTAAAGACCGAACCGACGTAGTACCCACTGCAATCACTCGACCACCACGGGCTTTCGTTGCGTTAACGGCGTCAACGACTTGTTGAGAAACTTCGACATATTCTGCATGCATATGGTGATCGAGAATATTATCAACCTTTACAGGCTGGAATGTGCCTGCACCAACATGCAATGTCACAAAGGCGAATTCAACACCTTTAGCTTGAATTTTTTCTAGAAGGTCATCATCAAAATGCAATCCAGCAGTTGGCGCAGCAACGGCTCCTGGGATTTCATTGTAAACCGTCTGATAGCGTTCTTTGTCTGCATCGTCGTCTGGGCGATCAATATAGGGAGGAAGTGGCATATGACCCACTTCGTTTAATATCTCTAATACCGCTTTATCCGATTTAAATCGAATTTCAAACAACGCACCATGACGGGCAACCATCTCCGCTTCGAATTGGTCATTTTCGCCAAGAAATAGTTCGGTTCCTGGTTTTGGCGATTTAGAAGAGCGCACATGTGCCAAGATTGAATGCTCATCGAGCATACGTTCAACGAGTACTTCTATCTTCCCGCCGCTAGCCTTACGACCAAAAAGTCGAGCTGGTATGACGCGCGTATTGTTAAAGACTAACAAATCGCCTTCTTCAACGAGATCGAGGACATCTTTAAATGTACGATCCGTTACCTCACCAGAAATGCCGTTAAGTTGAAGCAATCGGCTTGCTGTGCGCTCTGCCATAGGATAGCGAGCAATCAGTTCATTGGGCAGCTCAAAGCTGAAATCAGAAACTTGCATTGTGTTGTCTTTAACTCTATTTAACGAATAAATTTGCAGGAGCGTAGTATAGGGGGCATACCATTAATAGCAAGGCCTGCTAGCAATAAAGTGGACAAATACTCATCACGCATTCATCCCGCTTCTATCTCCTTAAAATATCATCAATTGTTGTTTTGTAAAAGTTTGTAACTGAGGCTAAGAATACTGCTTTGGCTCTCAGTTAATTCCTATAAACCCTCCTATAGTTAAGTCTATTCGTTCACTTTATAACGCCCCCTTTGGAGGTCGAGATGATCAAAATTGAAGACATGATGACTCGCAACCCTCACACGCTTTTGCGGTCCCATTCATTATCAGATGCAAAGCATCTAATGGAGGAACACGAAATTCGTCATATTCCTGTAGTAGATACCGAAAATAGGCTGCTTGGCGTTGTCACCCAAAGGGATGTTCTGGCAGCACAAGAATCTAGCTTACAAAAGATACCTGAAGACCAATCTCATACCTTGACTACCCCTTTAGATATCGCAATGCGCAGAAACGTAATGAGTGTTGATCCTCATGCTGGTTTAAAAGAAAGTGCGGTTTATATGCAAAAGCACAAAGTCGGTTGTTTGCCCGTTGTTTTTAATCAGGAACTCGTCGGTATTATTACTGATAGTGATTTTGTCACCATTGCCATTCATCTTCTTGAATTGCAGGAAGAAATAGAACCAAATGATGATGAGTTTACAGAACAAGAAACGGAAAAATATAACAACGAGTTTTGAGCTTGAGAGAATGAATACAGACATCATTTAACCAATAAAAATGATGTCTGTTGTTGTGCGGCTTAACCGAACGAAATGACCCCTTCATAGAGATGACGTCATTGAATAAAGTATGACAAGCCTCACCTTTGGAGTAATGAAGCTATCGCGCTTTAAGCTTTAAGCTTTAAGCGCATTGCGTGCAATACCGGTTCGGTATACCCGCTTGGCTGTGCGCATCCTTCAAAGACAAGTTCGCACGCCGCTGCAAAGGCAATACTTCCATCAAAATTAGGCGACATATTAAGGTAATTACCGTCACCCGCGTTTTGCTGGTCAACGATACCCGCCATTCTCTTCATGGTTCCCATCACTTGTTCTTTGCTGCATATTCCATGATGTAGCCAATTAGCAATATGTTGGCTAGATATTCGTAATGTTGCACGGTCTTCCATTAAGCCGACGTCATTGATATCCGGTACTTTAGAACACCCGACACCTTGGTCTATCCAGCGAACCACATAACCCAATATACCCTGGGTATTGTTATCCAACTCTTTTTGAATATCGTCCGCGGTCAGCTTTTGCTCCCCCAGTAGCGGAATCGTTAAAATATCATCGACACTCGCTTGCGTACGATGACGCAACTCCTCTTGGCGACTAGGTACATTCACCTGATGGTAGTGCAATGCATGCAGTGTCGCAGCCGTTGGCGAAGGTACCCATGCTGTGTTCGCGCCCGCTTGAGGATGACCAATCTTGGCCCCCATCATTTTGGCCATATTATCTGGCTCGGGCCACATGCCTTTACCGATCTGAGCCTTGCCCTTAAGACCGCACGCTAAACCTATATCCACATTTTGGTCTTCATAAGCTCCGATCCAAGTCATGGTTTTTAATTGAACTTTTGGTGCAAACGGTCCGGCTTCCATACTGGTATGTATTTCATCACCGGTTCGATCCAAAAAACCAGTATTAATAAAGACCACACGCTCTTGCGCTTCGCGGATGCACTCTTTCAGGTTAACGGATGTACGACGCTCCTCGTCCATAATCCCAACCTTAATTGTATTGCGTTCTAAACCCAGCGCGTCTTCAATACGACCAAACAGCTCCGTGGTAAACGCCACTTCTTCAGGGCCATGCATCTTTGGTTTAACGATGTTGATACTGTTCGCTGTTGAGTTTTGAAATGGGCTATTGCCTTTTAAATCGTGCATGGCTATCAGTGAGGTGATCATGCCATCCATAATACCCTCTGGTACCTCGTTACCGGCAGAATCCAATATCGCAGGGCTTGTCATTAGGTGACCAACATTGCGTATAAACAGCATACTGCGGCCTTTTAACGAGATTTCACCCCCGTGCATATTAGTGTAGTAGCGATCTGCGCTCATTTTGCGCACGACAATTTTGCCATTTTTATCGAATGATTCTTGCAAATCGCCTTTCATTAGGCCCAGCCAGTTTTGATAGGCTAAGGCTTTATCTTCACCATCAACCGCCGCGACAGAATCCTCGCAATCCATAATGGTGGTCAGAGCCGACTCAATAACGACATCTTTTACACCGGCTGTATCTAACTTACCAATAGGAGTTGTTGGGTCGATTTGAATCTCTAGGTGCAGGTTATTGTGCTTGAGAAGGATGGCCGTCGGCGCAGACCTATCACCCTGATAACCGATCAGCTGTGAGCTGTCCATTAAGGTGACTTGCTCGCCGTTGCTCAAAGTGGCATTCAGCGTATTGCTAATCGTATAACGAGTCGCATCGTGATGTGACGCCCCATTTAAAGGGGTCGCACTATCTAAAAAATCCCGAGCGTATGTGACAACCTTAGCACCACGAACTGGGTTAAATTGCGTACCTTTTTCGGCTCCGCTTTCTTCACTAATAACATCGGTACCATAAAGAGCATCATACAGGCTTCCCCAACGAGAGTTAGCTGCGTTTAAAGCAAAGCGCGCATTCATAATCGGCACAACGAGCTGCGGGCCTGCTTGTGTAGCAATTTCTGGTTCAACGTTACTGGTCGACACTTGGAAGTCATCACCTTCTACAACGAGGTAACCAATTTTTTGTAGAAAATGTTTATATTCAATCGGATCTAGCGCCTTATCTGAACGCGCTTTGTGCCACTCATTAATACGACGTTGTAGATCTTCTCGCTTAGTCAGTAACGCTTTATTTTTCGGTGCAAGGTCATCAAGAATCGCTTCAAACGATTGCCAAAAATCGTCGGCATTAAGATCGGTACCAGGAATAATGTGTTGATTTACTAATGCGTAGAGGGTGCTATCAATCTGTAAGCCGCCCTGTTGAATGCGATTGCTCATAATATCTCTCTAGTTTTACCGATTATAGTATGTATTTTATACTAGAGAGAGGATGATAATTTAGATAATTTATAGTTTTTATATTCAGTATTTTTTACATGAATATAGCTATGTCTATTTATTGAGCAGTAATGCCACTTTCTAACTCACTTGCTACATCCTTAATAAGACGACGCATCCACTGATGACCGGGGTTACTTTGCAACAATGGACTCCATGCCATCTTTAGTTCAAACGGTGCAACAGGGAATGGAACTGGCTTGATCATCAGCTTAGGATTGTTCATCTGTAACTGGGCGGCTTTGGTTGGAATGGTTACAATCAGGTTTGTTTCTTCCGCTAGGAGAACGGCCGCTAAATAGTGCCTAGTAAATACCGTAATATTGCGCGTTTTCCCTAGCCGAACTAATTCAGCGTCCACCCAACCTAACTTTTGAGAATCGCTAGGATTCACTCCGACCCCTGTCCCCATCCCTGTTTTGCTGATCCACACATGTTGCGCCTGAAGATAAACATCCAAATCAAACTGTTTTGCTGCTGGATTATCACAACTGAATAGGCAGGAGAAGGTGTCATGCCAAATATTAGTTTGATGGAACGATTGTGGAATATGGTCGAAACGGTTAATTACAATATCTACTGTACCCTGTTCCACATCTTGGTAGCTCACGTCACTTGGTGTCATAATATCCAAACGAACTTTTGGGGCGATGGTACCTAATCGCTTCAATAGTGCTCGAATCAGAGTCGATTCAGTATAATCACTCGCCATAATACGAAACAGCCGATCGCTATCTTCACAGCAAAATTCGGCTGTCGGTTGCACCGCCTTTTCAACGTTCGCTAAAACATTCCTGATAATTGGCTGTAACTTCTGAGCACGTTCAGTTGGCACCATTCCTTCGCTTGTTCGTATCAATAATGGGTCACCAAATAAGTCACGCAGACGTTTAAGCCCATTGCTCATTGCCGGTTGTGTGATACCAAGTTGACTTGCAGAACGAGTGACATTTCGCTCTCGAAGCAGTACATCTAAATATACCAATAAGTTGAGATCGATTCTGGCTACATTCATATAATAAATACCGAATATAATAGCTATAAATTAGCTAAATCATCACATGAATGGTTAAACTTTGTCCATGCCTAACCGCTAGCAATCGACCAGTTTTTTGGTCTACATCTCAACTTCATGGAACGAGGAATACCTATGTCACAAATAAATAAAGACATTGACACAATCGGAGCTGCTAAAAATGCAGCTGGTGCCCCGTGGGATGCAATTAGTCCAGAATCTGCCGCTCGTATGCGTGCTCAAAACAAATTTAAAACGGGTTTAGATATCGCCCAATATACCGCAAACATTATGCGTGCTGATATGGCCGCTTATGATGATGATCACTCCAACTACACTCAGTCATTAGGTTGCTGGCACGGTTTTATTGGCCAACAAAAAATGATTTCTGTTAAGAAGCATTTTGGTGGAAAAACAGATGGACGCTACCTTTACCTTTCTGGTTGGATGGTTGCTGCACTTCGTTCTGATTTTGGCCCTCTGCCTGACCAATCAATGCATGAAAAAACCTCGGTGGCAGGCCTAGTTGAAGAGCTGTACACATTTTTACGCCAAGCCGATGCAAGAGAGCTGGGTGGATTATTCCGCGCTTTAGACAATGCCCGTGAATCTGGTGATACGACAGCACAAGCATCGATTCAAGATCAAATCGATAACCATGTTACCCACGTTGTTCCGATTATTGCGGATATTGATGCAGGATTTGGTAACGCTGAAGCCACATACCTGATGGCTAAGCAGATGATCGAAGCCGGTGCTTGTTGCTTACAAATTGAAAACCAAGTAGCGGACGAAAAACAGTGCGGCCACCAAGATGGCAAGGTGACGGTTCCTCATGCGGACTTCCATGCAAAACTTCGTGCACTCCGTTATGCATTCTTAGAGCTAGGTATTGATAACGGAATTATTGTTGCCCGTACCGACTCACAAGGTGCTGGTCTTACGAAAGAAATCGCTGTGGTTAAAGAGCCCGGTGACCAAGGTGACGTATATAACTCATATTTAGATGCTGAAGAGATCGATGTTGCAGAGATGGCTGAAGGCGATGTTTGCTTTAATCGTGATGGCAAACTGGTTCGTCCTAAGCGCCTTCCTTCAGGTTTATATCAATTCCGCTCTGGAACGGGTGAAGATCGCTGTGTATTTGACTGTATCGAAGCGATTAACGCAGGGGCTGATCTCTTGTGGATTGAAACAGAGAAACCGCACATCGGTCAGATCAAAGAGATGATGGACGGTGTTCGCGCTGTTCACCCTAATGCTAAGCTTGTTTATAACAACTCGCCCTCTTTCAACTGGACGCTTAATTTCCGTCAACAGGCCTATGATGCCATGGTAGAAGCAGGAGAAGATGTCTCTGCTTACCATAGAGAAAGCTTGATGAGTGTTGAATACGATGAAACTGAATTATCCATTCGTGCCGATGATAAGATCCGCTCTTTCCAAGCTGACGCATCTCGCGATGCCGGTATCTTCCACCATTTAATTACCCTACCAACCTACCATACCGCGGCGTTGTCTACCGACAATCTAGCCAAAGAGTACTTTGGTGACCAAGGAATGTTGGGTTACGTTAAAGGCGTACAACGTAAAGAGATCCGCCAAGGTATCGCCTGTGTTAAACATCAAAACATGTCAGGCTCTGATTTGGGTGATGATCACAAAGAGTACTTCGCTGGTGAAAATGCACTGAAAGCCGGTGGTGCTTTGAATACTTCCAACCAGTTTAACTAACCCCTAGCTAAAGCTAAATCCGCCATCCTCCTAATGGATGGCGGAACTAAACGCCGATATGAGGATGCCTAAGATGACTCGAATTCCAACTCACCTTCAAGATGCAAAACAATTACTCACATCTGATGGTTTTGAAACGAATGATGTTTGGTACCACGGCACCTCTTCAGCTTTGCTCACTTCAATTCAGGGACAAGGATTAAAGCGTTCAGGAGATAAAGCATTGAACCAAGCCGCCGTCAGTACCATGGCAACCATTGGTAATCGCTATACAGAATCGCAAGAACCGATTTTCTTAACCCAAAGTAAAGAGCTGGCTTATTATTGGGCCGAGCAAGCCGTTCGAAACCGTACGGTACGCTTTGACGGAGAGGAAGATCCCATTGTGTTAGCGGTAAACTTATCAGAAAAACAACGTGTTAATGTGAAACCCGATGTAGGGGCAGCCAGTCTATTATTAATGGAAACTGGTGAGCATTTTATGGCGCATTTAGCAATAATCTATGAACGTTGTGGCCTTGCTGCACCCGACATTGATCTTATGAAAGCCGACCGTATGGCTTTTCTCAACAAATTGGGAATGGCCTATATCGACCAAGACGTTAGCCTTGCTTGCGTTGAGGTAGTACCAAACTAAATTGAACAGACTAGGTAAAATAGAACTAGCGCGTAACTGACTAAATAAAGTTTCAGCATTGGAAGGCCAAGCCCAACTTCCAATGCTTTTTTATTTCTTATGGGTATGAAAATAACGGCGAAACCAAGCTCAGAAAATTTATGTTCAGTTAATTCTTCAGGTTGGCATTACATAAGTTCAGAAACTACTTCAGCTAATTTCTCAAACGTCTCGTAACGCGAGGAACTTGGCCTCCAAACAAGACCGATATCTCGATAGGCCTGTTGACCGGGAGGATCGACAACAATCAAATTTTGGTTTTCTAATAATCCATGTTCGATCGCCATCTGTGGGATAAATGTTGTCCCTAACCCATTAGCGACCATCTGCACCAACGTATGTAAACTCGTGGCTGTAAATGGATTGATCTTATCTTTGTCCGTTAATTTACAAGCTGAAACCGCGTGTTCCGTTAAGCAGTGTTCATTTTCTAATAAAAACACGGATTCGTTTGGCAGTTCGTCATATTTTATTGGAACTCGAATCGCATCGGCCTGATTACGACTAATTACCATCCTGAAAGGATCCTGCCCAACAACCTTGCTGTGCATATTTCCAATATCGACTGGTAGAGCCAAAATTAACACGTCCATCTGGCCATGTTTCAATGCTTCCAGTAAATTTGTCGTAGTATCTTCTCTTAGCAGAAGGTTCAATTGCGGAAATCTTTGATTCACTTCTTGGACTAAATCGCACAGGAGAAAAGGAGCGATTGTCGGGATACAGCCCACTCTAAGTTGGCCCTGCATTGTTCCACCTTGGCAGAGTTTACCCAACTCGATGAGGTCCTGCCCTTTAGCCAGCAGCTCTTTGCCATGAGTAACAACCAATTCGCCAGCCTGCGTAAATACAAGCGGACTTTTTTTATCTTTTTTCTCATAAAGAGGACAGCCAATCATCTCTTCGAGGTTTTGTATTCCTTTGCTTAGAGTAGATTGACTCACAAAACATTTTTCTGCAGCATGACTAAAGTGCCGTGTTTCATGTAGTGTGACGATATAGTGCAGCTGTTTTAGACTGGGCCATTTATTCATATTATCTATCCATGCCAACCATTTTATTTACTGTTTAGTTTCTCAATAAGACGCAAATCAACCTAATCGCTTTTTTCGATTAAATCAATCTATTTAATTCGCTTTTTTAGATGCACAATTATGTACTATAGTTTGCTTGTAGAAACACAAACTCAGACCAAATGGTTTGAAGAAAATACTTAATTAGGAGCAAGAAAATGGTACTAGTAGGACGTCAAGCCCCAGATTTTACTTCTGCAGCTGTTTTAGGTAACGGCGAAATCGTTGATAACTTCAACTTCGCAGAATTCACTAAAGGTAAAAAGGCGGTAGTATTCTTTTACCCACTAGATTTTACTTTTGTTTGCCCATCAGAGCTAATTGCTTTTGACAAACGCTTCCAAGACTTCCAAGACAAGGGTGTTGAGGTTATCGGCGTTTCTATCGATTCTCAATTCTCTCACAACGCATGGCGTAACACGGCTATCGCAGATGGCGGTATTGGTAAAGTTCAATACCCACTCGCTGCTGACGTTAAGCACGAAATCTGCCAAGCATACGGTATCGAGCACCCAGAAGCTGGTGTTGCTTTCCGCGCCTCTTTCTTAATCGATGATGAAGGTGTTGTTCGTCACCAAGTCGTTAACGATCTTCCACTAGGTCGTAACATCGACGAAATGCTACGCATGGTTGATGCACTTAACTTCCACCTAAAACATGGCGAAGTTTGCCCTGCACAATGGGAAGAAGGTAAAGCAGGCATGGACGCGACTCCAACTGGCGTTGCAGCATTCCTTGCTGAGCACGAAGACGATTTAAACAAGTAATTACTGCTAAGCCTGTCCTCAACACAGGTTTATGGTTGGACAAAATATAAAAGCGTAAAACGCACGCCAATCAGTTATAAAGTAATCATCAGCCCAAGATCAAAGCCCAAGCGAAAGCTTGGGCTTTTTATTTGATTATTTCCCTAGAATTAATACTAATTACATTAATTCTGTGTTCAAAATAAACTCGATTCCACAGACCGCTCAAGACACCCTTGTTCGCTTAGCAAAGGGCATCCATGGCCTTTGCTGTCTGCTCTGTCGAATACATTTCATCTGATAAGTTGTTTAGTGTCATTGGTATTATACCAATCTAAAAAGTTTACTAATCAAGAATAATATGCGGAATGTAGCGCGATAGGTCTTGCGTCACTCTTGACGTATCTTCTCGAATGGACATACCTGCGGGCTTGTCATTTATCAGCCAACTGCCTATCAACGTGTAGTTATCACCAAATTTTGGCAGTGGATTATATGCTTGATAAATAACACCTTCTTCTCCATAGGGGCCATCCGTTTGCAGTGTTTTTTTTCCTTTCTCTACAATGGATATATTGGCACCTTCACGAGCGAAAAGCGGTTTAATAACGTAATCACCTAAGGTACTTATCTTTTTATCGTCGGGGAAAAAAGAAGGAATCAAATTTGGATGATTAGGGAACATTTTCCAGAGCAAAGGCAATAATGCCTTATTACTAATAATGGATTTCCACATAGGCTCAAGCCAGTTAACCTTTGCTTCTTGTAAATTACCTGCGTACTCCTCTCTAAACATAAACTCCCATGGGTAGAGCTTAAACATCCAGCGAACAGCTTGGTCATTGAGATCAACAAACTCTTTTTTGTTGTTAAGTCCAATATCTTCAGTAAAAACAAAAGACGTAGATAAACCCGCCTCTAAAGCACAATCTTCAATGTATTGAACGGTACCACGATCTTCGACGCTATCCTTGCAGCAACTGAAATGTAGTGTTTGCCCTGGCTGCTGTATAGCAATTTCTTGGAAGCGTTCTATCAGTAACTCTTGCAGAAGGTTAAATTGGTCTGCATCACGGCGTATCTGAGAGCTATTCACCATGTCTTCTAACCATAACCACTGCCAAAAACCTGTTTCGTAGAGCGACGTAGGCGTGTCAGCATTGTTTTCATATAATTTTGCTGCCCCTTTTCCATCATAGGCAAAATCGAGTCGCGAATATAATGACGACTCTTTTTGCTTCCATGATGTCAGTACGTTTTCCCACATCGGTTCTGGTATTTGAAACTTTCGTAACCAATAATCATCTCCAACCACTTTATCCACCACCTGTAAGCACATTTGGTGGATCTCTTCTGTTGGATCTTCAATATCTTTTTCAATTTGCTCAAGGGTAAACTGATAGTAAGCCGACTCGTCCCAATAAGGGTTTTCATATACCGAATGAAAGCCAAAGCCGTACTCTTTTGCCAGCGCTTTCCAGTGCTTTCTTTCTTTCGCGTCGACCCTCAACATGATTTAACCACCCCAACTTTTACTTGATGATGATTTGCTGCTTCCCCAGCTAGATTTAGCAGAAACGGTTGAACCAAAACCACCTCTAGACATGGTTTTAGTTGCCGTAGGTTTCGGCTTCATCTGATCTCGCCCGACCTTTACTGTCGATTTTTTGTAACGACTGGATCCGTAATCCTGACCATCAGAGCTAACCCAGCGGTCATGAAAAATACTACCGGGATAGCGCGAGGAATACATAGGTTGAGAGTAGTACGGTCGATTATTCGTCATCATGCGGGCAAACATAAAGCCCGTCATTGCGGGCATAAACCAGTTAGAGCGCGGAGCTTGAACACAGGCATTCGCACCAAACTCTTGACTGCACTCATTTTCAGTATTGTACTTTGGCCCCGTACGGCCTGCTTCTTCTAGCGCGTATTCATAGGCAGCCTTGCATTGCTCGGCAAAATCCGGATTATCGCCAGAGCAATCATCGACACCTTGGTAGATAGTGGCATCTTCAGTATCACCGCACCCTGCAAGCATGGCGGAAACGACGGCAACCGAAAGAGAATTTTGTGCAAATGGACGCCATGATTTTCGCATTCGTTGCAAAGATACTTGTTTGGTTTTTTTCATCCTCACAATCTCCTTATCAGTAAGTCATACATGCTGCGTTCAACAATCCAACCGAAACTGACGTCGCGGCCATCACTATACCAGCAGGAATCTCACCTTTTTCTATTCGCTCGACAACCTTGGGCATAAAGGTAAAACGTACCAAGAAGAAAGCCACGATTTGCGCTAAAAATGCAACAACGCCCCAAACAGCAAAATCAACAATATTCACTGAATTACTTGCCGCGCCCGAAATGGCCAAACTATAACCAAGTATAGAGCCAGCAAGTGCTACCGCGGCTGAAATGTTCTTTCCATCTTTAATTAATGCCCATTCATCGTAAGGAGTAAACCGGACGTAAACCACCTTAAAGAGTAGTAAAAATGCCAAGGAGAGAGAAAAATAGAGCAAAAATGCCCCTACATTTCCAATGGAGTCTATTAGTAATTGCATGCTAATCCCTTAAATTATTATTGTTTAATCTTGTCATTACCATCAACCAATAATTCTAAAATCAGTTGGTGACACATCAATACTGGTGCTAAAAACAACACTTCTTTGTGTTTGGTTGTTTTCAATTTTTTCTTCCGCGATGATTTGTAACCCTTCAAACAGCTCTGAGTTAATTTCTCTTTCGTATACCATCGCAAATTGGTCTGTTTCAGTCACACTGCCATCTTCAAACCATGTTTTTTCCGTCATCGCAACCGGGCGTTCATTGTCCCAGGCTTTGTAAAATGTGTATTCATCCAGTTTTTTATTTGGTAAAACCAACTCGGTGGCAAGCCAATGCTCCCACTGCTTGTCACTGTCTACTGGTTTTGTTTCATAAAAATAAACCAGTTTCACTTCCGTTACATCGGCATCTGTTTTACCGTTTTGTAGCACCTGAAAGTAGCCATCATCATCGGTATAGAATCGTAACAACCTCGTTTGACCATCTAATTTCACCTCCCCAACCGCTTTAATAAGCTGAGTTCGAGCAGCACCTTCTATTGTCAGATACTCTTCTATTAAGCGAAACTTGAGGTCGTCTAACTCGATAGCACCACCTAGACGCATCCCTAGAACTTCAGGAGCACTAAGCGCTTCAGGTTGCTGTTCTTTCTTTTTAAACCAATCAAACATGTTCGCTCCTATCAAGGCCAGTTTACATCTGAAATTCGCTCATCTGAGATATAGAAAAGAGTCATACCCTCAGCTATCTCTGATTTTAGGTTTGGATTAATTTGCAGGCCATTGCCATTATCGACGGCAATTAATATGGCATCATGTTTCTGTTTAAAAGAGTGGAATAAGGTTTCAAACATCGTTGTTGGGTGATTCGAAGGATAGATAACAGAATATTGAGTCATGCCAGTCGTGGTACTCAGCAACTCTTGATGAAGAGAGCTAGAGCCAGGATCAACCGCAGATTTAGCCAGCATTTCAACCGATACCGAAGGGATACATTCGATATTTGGACAATGCTTTTTGAGAAGGTTACTCAATTCTTCGTTATTAAAATACGCCAAAATATGTGCATTTGAATTTTGACCGCTCACAAAAAGTGCCGCACTCAACGTCACGTCATCTTCGGGCGTATCAATTATAATACAGCTCGCTTCCGCTATTCCTGCTCGAGCCATTTCTACACTGTCTACGTAGCTTGGAACTGAGACAAACTCGATAACACCTGGGAGTGGGTTTTCTATCTCCGCACAGGCGCATAATACGATAGCGCGATTCTTTTTTTCTTCATGCAAAAGCATGTCTAACATATTTAATGTACGTTTCTCGTTCCAACCGAGCACCAATATATGATCTTTCATTTTAAGGCTCCGCTTCCCCATTAATCCTTTACGCCAAGATTCCACAAGAAGACTTGCCACTTGCCCTACAACGATTGCAAATAGACCGAGTCCCACTGGAATGATAAATAACGACGTTACCCATTTCCCGATATCAGTAGCAGGCGAAAAATCACCATATCCCACAGTGGACGCCGTCACGACTAAGTAGTAAATAAATACACTGAATGAATTCGTAAGATCAGACTCGCCAACAAGATGAAGAAGCAACCAACTTGTTGAAATATAACCTATAAGTAAGAAAAAAAGATTTCTTCCGGTTAACTGACCTAAGTGACGAACCGTCCATTGGCGCATCGCCAACCATAACGACATATTCGTTCCCTCTTTTCAAAAGACCACTATCTAAATGGGCGGCGCTAAACCACCCATCAAAACAAGTCTGTATAAATCAATGAAAGCACCTTACGATGCTTTCATTTTTACTCTGTTTTATTATTTACCAAGAATTCGAGCTAACTCATCTTCTGCTGATGATTGACCAGAGGTTATCCCAGCTTCTGCTAGTTTCTTATCTAGAGAGCTACCCGACGCTACATCTGCTATTTCTGCCGCGGCTTCAAGCTGCGCCGATCTCTCTTCCTGACGCTTTTTAATCCTATCCAACGATTCCACAGCGGTATGCATTTTTGCATTCGCACCTACATTTGTCGCAGAAACAGCGGACTGTGCTTTCTGCACGGCTTCATTCGCTTTCACAACATCGACCTGTTGCTCAAGTTGACGAAGCTTATCTTTCGCTTGAGCGATATTCGTGCTCATGCTCTGTGCAGATGATTTAAATTGCTCTAAATATACGTTTTCTGCTTCTTGTTCATTTCTTAAGTTAGCGACTTTTTGAGCGCACTCAAGAGCAAGTTCTTGCTGGCTTTTTTCCATCGCTACACGAGTATGATTTTCATATTCAGCGATGCTTTTATCAAACGCATTGACTTTGTTTTGTGACATTTTACGCTTTGCAATAATGCTCACTAGCGCCTCATCAGAACGGCGTAATTCTGTTTTCGCCTCTCTGATTTCTTGGTCTAATATACGCAAGGCTTGATTGTCAGCAACGGATTCAGCTGCTTCATTTGCGCCACCCTTTACCGCTGAGAATAGTTTTTTCCAAACACTCATTGTCCACTCTCCATTATTTGTTCACCCGCGACTAGAAACTCTTGATATAATTCGATAAATGCTTCGACATTACGAAACAAGGTTGCGACTTCTATAATGACACTTTCTAATTTTGACTGAGACGAAAGCGAACCAAACGCAACATAATACTCATCACCATCAATCTCATTGATGCCTATCGTTGTTAACGGGAACATCTTATGGGTTTTCAGCACATAATCGTTAAGATCTTGTGAGTTCTTTACTTGATCTTTACTAAATAGAAGAACCTCTACAAGGATCTGCTCACCGGATATGGCAAGAAAAGCGTCAATGTTATCTTCATTGGTAATGACTAATGTATTTTCATTTTCTTTAACTACCCAACCTTCATGCTCTTTAAGAGCTGAGATTAGATCTGGAGATTGACAAATCATAGTTCCACCGTATCTATTGAGAAAAACCGTATGTTATTGAAATAAAGTATATATTTTTTAACGCAGTAAATCACAGTCTACGCATTGAAATTCACCCTGTCCATAGCATAGTGCTGTCCGTAGCATAGTGTTACTGCCTGTGTCATTCCAAACAGTCGACTAATTTATTAAATAACATCCAACTTGCATTAACCCTCTCAATTTCATTTAGCAAAACTTTTTCTTTTTCTGATAGTTGCTAACATTATGGCAACCACGAGGAGATCTTGTATGGCAAAAACTGATAAAAAAGTATACGAAAAAGAGCTGGAAAAACTTCAGGTTGAACTGGTTAAACTTCAAAGCTGGGTAAAACAAGAAGGCCTTAAAGTCGTTGTTATTTTTGAAGGTCGTGATGCAGCTGGTAAAGGTGGTGTCATTAAGCGAATAACAGAGAAGCTTAATCCTCGTATCTGTCGCGTGGCTGCACTCCCCGCCCCGACAGAAAAAGAAAAAACACAGTGGTATTTTCAGCGTTATGTCACTCACCTACCAGCCGCTGGTGAAATCGTTCTCTTTGATCGCAGTTGGTACAACCGCGCTGGCGTTGAAAAGGTCATGGGCTTTTGCGATGAAGACCAATACCAAGAGTTTTTACGTTCCTGTCCAGAATTTGAACGTATGTTAACCCGTTCAGGCATTATCCTTCTTAAATACTGGTTCTCTGTTTCCGATGAGGAACAGGAAAAACGCTTTCTAGAGAGGATCCGCACTCCCATCAAACGCTGGAAATTTAGCCCGATGGACCTTGAGTCTCGCAGCCGATGGGCGGAATATTCCGAAGCGAAAGATAAGATGTTCAATTACACCGATACCAAGCAATGTCCTTGGTGGGTAGTAGAATCAGACGATAAAAAACGTGCACGACTCAATTGTATTAGTCACCTATTATCGAGTATCGAATACCATGACATAGAGTTTCCTGAAATTACGCTGCCCACCATTAACAAGGATGGCTACATAAGAGCGCCGATTGAGGAACAATCTTATGTACCTGAGTATTTGGAAAAGTAGGTATTCTCACGGCACCGTAACAAAAGAAAGGCTATTTGATGTGCTCATCAATATCATCTTCATCCAGATGACGTACATCTTTACCTTTCACAAAATAGATGATGTATTCGCAGATATTCTGACAGCGGTCGCCCACTCGTTCGATCGCCCTTGCTGACCACATGACTTGCAAAATACTCGGGATATTTTTCGGGTTTTCCATCATGTTCTTGGTAAGCTGCTCTATCACCGCTCGATACTCTGTATCCAGCTGGTTATCAAGCTTGTATACCTCTGCTGCAGCATCGATATCCATTCGAGCAAACGCATCAAGGACTTGATGTAACATCGCAATAGCCTGACGGCTTAAAGTCTCTAATGAAACATGGTAATTTTTATGTTTTGTTGAAGGTGTTTCCAATGCAACACGTGCAATCCTAGTCGCGACATCGCCAATACGCTCGAGATCTGTTATCGTTTTAATTATTGCCATCACTAAGCGTAAATCCTTCGCCGTTGGCTGACGCTTAGCGATGATCAACGTACAGGCCTCATCAATAGAGACCTCCATTGCGTTCACTTTGTGGTCATCACGAACCACCTGTTGTGCAAGCTCCATATCTTCTTTGTTTAGTGCCTGCATTGAGAATGAAAGCTGTTGCTCAACCAGTCCACCCATAGTTAACACATGGGTTCGGATGGATTCGAGTTCTACATTAAACTGTCCGGATATATGACGACCAAAATGCATTTTTTGCCTATTAAATTAACGGTGGTATCAATTCGACTCAATAACTGTACAGATGAAACCTGTTCGATGGAACAAGCATAGATTACCCGTATCGGCCAGTTATGTAATCCTCGGTACGTTTTTTTGTAGGCGAGGTAAATATTGAATCTGTGTCGTTGTATTCGATGAGCTTTCCTAGGTGAATAAACGCGGTATGGTCACTTACCCTCGCTGCTTGCTGCATGTTGTGAGTGACGATGACAACGGTGTACTTCGTTTTCAGTTCATTAACCAACTCTTCAATGGTCAATGTCGATATCGGGTCGAGGGCAGAGGTCGGTTCATCGAGTAACAGCACTTCAGGTTCGATCGCAATAGCTCTCGCGATAACTAACCTTTGTTGTTGACCGCCTGAAAGGCCAAAGGCATTTTCATGTAGCCTGTCTTTTACTTCATCCCACAGCGCCGCGGCTCGCAGTGACTGCTCTACGGCATCGTCCAATGTTCTGGCGGTTTTAATCCCTTTGAGTCGAAGGCCGTAGACTACGTTTTCGTAGATAGACTTTGGGAAAGGGTTTGGCCTTTGAAATACCATGCCAACGCGACGTCGTAGTGTGGCTACATCGACATCTTCTTGATAAACATTCTTACCATGTAAATAAACTCGGCCATCCACACGACACCCTTCCACCAAGTCATTCATTCGATTAATACAACGCAATAATGTGGATTTCCCGCAACCTGACGGACCGATAAAAGCGGTCACCTTGCCTTTCGGAATTCGCATTGAGACGTCCGTAAGCGCCTGACCATTTTTATAATGCAGGTTGAGGTTTTCTATCGCGATAGCCGTATCTTTATCAGCTAGGTTTTGCACATCTAAAGGTGATTCATAACCCAATGTTGAACTAACTGAAAACATGATTAATCTTGTCCTAATGCACGATATTTTTCTCGCAAATTATTGCGAATATTTATAGCCGTTAAGTTTAAGCCCACCACCACCATTACCAACAGGAAGGAAGTGGCGTAAACTAACGGCCTTGCTGCTTCTATATTTGGCGTTTGAAAACCTACATCGTATATATGATAACCAAGGTGCATAAATTTACGTTCAAGATGCACATACGGATAATGGCCATCAACGGGCAAGCTCGGTGCCAACTTGGCAACACCGACCAACATAAGGGGTGCCACCTCTCCCGCTGCACGTGCTACGGCTAGGATTAACCCTGTAATAATTGCAGGGCTAGCCATTGGCAAAACAATACGCCACAACGTTTCAAATTGTGTCGCCCCAAGAGCATAAGAACCATCTCTAACCGTAGAAGGGATACGACCTAAACCTTCCTCCGTAGAGACAATCACCACAGGCAGAGTGAGCAAAGCTAGGGTTAATGCAGACCAAAGTATCCCTGGCGTACCAAATGTTGGTGTCGGAAGTTTATCAGCATAAAAAAGCTCATCTATAGATCCACCAATAGTATAAACAAAAAAACCGAGCCCAAAAACACCGTATACAATGGAGGGCACACCAGCAAGATTGATCACCGCAACTCGAATCGTTCGGGTTAGCGCATTGTTTTCAGCATATTCGTGTAAATAAACGGCCGCTAACACCCCTAAAGGGGTCACAATAATCGACATCATTAGAACCAAGAATACAGTACCAAATATGGCAGGGAAGACGCCCCCTTCTGAGTTGGCTTCTCTTGGATCATCTAACAGAAATTTTTTGGCTTGCTTAGTCCAATGAAAAAACTGCTCCAAATACGTCATATCATTAGGATACCAAGCATCCAGAATATCAATGAGAGGGATCTGATGTACACCACCCGACATCTCCTCTACTACCAAGTATTCACTACTCAGTTTAGAACGAAGTTGAGCGAGTTTCGCTTCAGCCTCTGAGATAAGCGATTCTAATGCCTTTTTCTTCTCGTCATATTCATCTAAGTAAAGCGTCGTTAGCTCGCCTTCAAATTCTACTTTTCTTTTCTTGAGCCGTATCTGACTTAGCTCCCAACCAATCTCCCGCACTTCTACATTTAGAATACGATCAATTTCAATACGAATTGAATTACCAAAGTCGACACCATATTTAAGGTGAGATTTTACATTCGAAGTATATCGACCATTCTCGGTGACATACGCGAGTGGCTTACCAAAAAAAGAGCCATTTTGAGTGCGTTCTAATACCACCCAATCTTGGGGATATTCTGGCTCGGATAGATTCGGTTTCAATACGGATATAAAATCGAGTGGGTAAAGCTCTCTATTCGCAACCTTAATGCTAAGTTGTTCAACACTACCCGCTTCAATCACCTCTTTGGGCAGGCTCTCTTGCCTGTGAGACAAGCGAGAAACCGGAATAGTCGAACGCTGATAAACCTGCCCTGCAATTTTATTACCGCCCTCATCCGTCCACACAGACAACGGCATCGGCCAAAAATAGACGAGGCCTTTCCAACCAATCAGTAATAGTAGGCCGAAAACAGATACCAGACTAACGCTGACTGCTCCTCCTGTAAGCCAAATCCAAGGCTTTCCTGATTTTATCCATTGAAAAAACACGTATTAATTCATTCCTAAAATTTCTGGTTCTTTAAAACTGACCAGCAGAATGGCTATTATTCCTCAGTGACAACACAGTAATATGGGACAACCAATTTAGGCTCAACCTACATTGAACTGTATTTATCTTTAAGTCTTTGTCTAACCAATTCGGCGAGCGAATTTACGGCAAATGTAAATATAAATAGGATCAACGCCGCCAAAAATAGAACTCTATAATGCGTATCACCCACTTCCGTTTCTGGCATTTCAACCGCTATTGTGGCGGACAGACTTCGCATACCTTCAAAGATACTAAAGTCCATGATTGGTGTATTACCCGTGGCCATAAGAACAATCATTGTTTCACCTACCGCTCGGCCTAACCCTATCATTATCGCCGAAAATATACCTGGGCTTGCGGTTAGTAAAACAACATAAAGCAGAGTTTGCCATTGAGTGGCACCTAACGCCAAAGAGCCGTCGGAAAGGTGTTTCGGCACGGAGAAAATAGCATCTTCGGCAATGGTAAATATGGTCGGGATCACTGCAAACCCCATTGCGATACCAACCACCAGAGCATTTCGTTGATCGTAGCTAATACCGTTATCAGCAAGAAAAACTCGAACATCGCCATCAAATAACCAACGCTCAATGTCCACGGAGTAATGGATACTGGTGTAACCAACAATCAATATAACAGGGATAAGGATCACCACATGCCAACCGATAGGCAGCCGACTCATTATCACTTTGGGGATCATCGCCCACAACAGGCTCATCAAAATAGCCGATACGGGCAGCATAATGAGCATCAAAACCACACCCGTTAGGTAGGACTCTACGATTGGTGCTAACCATAACCCGGCCAAGAAGCCAATAATAACGGTTGGTAGTGCTTCCATAATTTCTATCGATGGTTTAACAATCTTTCGCATCGATGAGGACATGAAATACGCCGTATAGACCGCACCAAACACCGCAAGAGGCACAGAAAACAACATGGCATAAAAGGTCGCTTTAAGGGTCCCAAATGCAATGGGCACCAAGCTAAATTTCGCTTCAAAATCGTCACTGGCAGAGGTCGATTGCCACACATATTGAGGTTCAGGATAGCTTTCATACCAAACTTCTCTCCAGATGGAAGAAAAGGTGACCTCTGGGTGAGCATTTTTTACTTCATGGATATGTAGCTTTTTATCATCGAGTGCGATGAGATAGCTTTCATTGTTCGACATAGCAACTATGTTGGGCAGTTGTGGATAGATTTTCCCTGAAAATAGCTGATTTTCGCTGGTCGAATAAAAGCTCTGCATTAAGCCATTTTCTGTAAAGCTGTAAAAACCCTTGCGATAGGTATCCGTCAATAGAAATTGATTACCTTCGCTCAATGGAAACTCTCGAATTTTAGTCAGTACCCTTTCACCGCTTTTGAGTACATCAAACCACTGTGAAATCGTATTGTCCTTGTGTGTAACAAGAATAGAGTACGCACCTGAGAGCAGATTGATCTGCTTGACAGATTTTTCTGCCTTACCACGAGACAAATCGACAAACTCACGAGCATGGAATCGATTTTTCGTAAGCTGAGCAATCATCAAACCATCTTCCGATAATAGAAACAGTTGTTTACCATCTGGAGATATATTCAGTTGATCGATACGGTCAGGAAATGTAGGTAACTCTAACTGCTTTGCTTGCCAGATTGGTTCATCAGTCCCTGCTTGATTTTTTTTACTCACTCGAACCGCGTTAACATCACCGGAAGCCGACACCGTAACAAACGTACCTATCTCATCTTGGATAGAAAACGCGAGCTGCTCTATTCGGCCTTTTTTTTCATCGATTAGAATAGAGTTCCCATCATTAAAAACCTTTAGATCCGGTGTCAGTACGCGTCCATCACTTATAAAAGACACATTAAAGCCGGGATTTACTGCCAGTACTTCGCCATTATCATTTGCATAAGCATACCAACCTTGCGACTGAGCGCTCTTTGCAAATGCGGTTGGATTTTCAAGAATAGTTGTCGTTAGTAATGTTTTAGCTTCCCCTTGCTCGAACCCAACATAAACCAACTGACCTACATCATCGAATACGAACGCATTTTCGCCGTAATCCCCAACACCAAACCCTATCGCGTTGTTCTGTTGTTGATAGCTATAGTCTGCTAATAGGTTTACTTCGGCACGAGAGAATATCGGCAAAACCATCGATACAAGGTAAAAAAAGATAAGCAATATGGCCGCAAGGATACCAATACCACCACTCTTCACGACGAAACGAGCTAAGCGATCTTTTAGGTACCTCACCCTATCTCGTTCGTTTAAAGAAAATTCGGCGTTTGCCATGGTGAAATTAATCCTTTTTATCAGCGCATCAATAATATTTCGTTTACGTGACAGTTACATTACAATGAAGCTGTAAACGACTGAAAAACGCCACCAATAACAAAAGTAGGCAGCATTGAAATAATTATGTAACAGAAAGGGCCTACCTTTCACTATCTATTTTTCCCTGTTTTTAGGGGATGATCGGTAAACACCCTTAATATTTGTCGGAAGGTATCATGAGTGCAGAAAAACTTTATATCGATAAAGAGTTAAGTTGGCTATCTTTTAATGAGCGTGTATTGCAAGAAGCGGCAGACAAAACCGTTCCGCTGATTGAACGCATCCGCTTCTTAGGTATCTATTCAAACAATTTCGATGAATTTTACAAAGTCCGTTTTTCTGATGTAAAACGACGAATTCTTATTGCCCAAGAAAGCGGCAACAAAGACGACGGAAAAAACCTTCTTGCGAAGATGCAATCCAAGGCGGCTCAATTAGAGAAAGACTTTGCCGAACTGTACAACGAACTACTCTTAGAGATGGCTCGTCGCCGCATATTTTTAGTTAATGAAACTCAATTGAGCGAGCCGCAAGAGAAATGGATCAGAAAATACTTTAGAAAAGAAGTATTGCCCCATATTTCTCCCCTTATTATGACGGAAGATATCGATGTACTCTCTTTCTTAAAGGATGAGTACGCCTATTTAACGGTCGAAATGAGAAAGAAAAAGAAAAAAGACAAAGCTCAATACGCACTTATTGAGATCCCAACCGATCAATTACCTCGTTTTGTTATGGTTCCAGAACAAAAAGGGAAGCGTCGAAAAACCATCATCTTGCTCGATAACATTATCCGTTACTGCTTAGATGATATCTTCCAGGGGTTCTTTGAATATGAAGAACTGCACTGCTATTCGATGAAGATGACTCGTGATGCTGAATATGATTTAGGTTTCGAGGTTGAACACAGTTTACTAGAACAAATGTCTGAAGGTGTGGCACAGCGTTTAACCGCGATGCCTGTTCGATTTGTCTATGAGCGAGAGATGCCTAAAGAGATACTCTATTTCTTGTGTGAGACGCTTAAAATATCAAACTATGACAGCCTCATAGCCGGTGGCCGTTATCATAACTTCAAAGATTTTATCGGCTTCCCAAATGTCGGACGAGACTATCTAGAAAACAAACCATTACCACCATTAACCTGTGCCGATTTTGAAGGGTATAACAACAGTTTCGACGCGATTAAGGCTAAAGACATTCTTCTTCATTACCCTTACCACACCTTCGATCATGTTGCAGAATTGGTCCGTCAGTCCTCTTTTGACCCAAAGGTTCGTGGCATTAAGATCAATATCTACCGAGTCGCTAAAAACTCTAAGCTAATGAACTCGCTGATTGATGCTGTACATAGTGGCAAAGACGTAACGGTTGTGGTTGAGCTACAGGCTCGTTTTGATGAAGAAGCCAACATTGAATGGTCTAAGGTATTAACCGACGCAGGGGTACACGTTCAATTTGGCGCTCCCGGTCTAAAAATCCATTCAAAATTATTGCTTATCTCTCGTCGTGAAGAAGGTGAAATCGTTCGCTATGCTCATGTCGGTACCGGTAATTTCCATGAAAAAACCGCACGTATCTATACCGACTTTGCACTTCTAACCGCAGACAAAGAAATTGTTGAAGAAGTACGCAACGTATTTGGCTACATAGAAAACCCCTATCGCCCCGTCAAATTCAATCATCTGATTGTTTCTCCTCGCAACTCCAGAAGTCGACTTTATAAACTAGTCGACCAGGAAATTGCGAACAAAAAATTAGGTAAAAAGGCCGGCATAACTCTTAAGATCAATAACCTAGTCGATAAAGGGTTAATCAGTAAGCTGTATGGTGCGAGCGCTGCTGGTGTGAAGATAAAGATGATTATTCGCGGTATGTGCTCTCTTGTTCCCGGAGTCGAAGGGATTAGTGATAACATTCAGATTATCAGCATTGTAGACCGCTTCTTAGAACATCCTAGGGTAATAATCTGTGAAAACGACGGAAATCCATCGGTGCATATCTCATCGGCTGATTGGATGACACGTAACATCGATTATCGAATTGAAGTTACGGTGCCTATACGCGATGAACGACTTAAACAACGTATTATAGATATAATTAATATTCAGTTTACGGATACGATGAAAGCTCGTGTAATTGATAGCGGCATGAACAACGATTATGTACCTCGTGGTAACCGGAAAAAAATTCGCTCGCAACTTGCTATTTACGATTACATCAAGCAAGTTGAAAAGCAGACCAGAATAGAACATGAGAATCCGATAGAAGATGAATGAAAAAATAGACCTTCAAAGACGTAAAGTCGCCGCAATCGATTTGGGTTCAAATAGCTTTCATATGGTTGTTGCACACATTGTTGGAGAAGATCTACAGATAGTAAGTCGCCACAAACAACGTGTGCGACTTGCTTCAGGCTTAAATCCTAAAGACAAATTACTTAATGAAGCCGCCATCGTTCGCGGGCTGGATTGCCTCACGATGTTTGCAGAGCGATTACAGGGATTTGAGCCAGAAAATGTTCGTATTGCGGCTACCCACACACTAAGACAAGCTCGAAACGCGAGTGCCTTTATGCGTCGCGCACGCGAGGTATTACCTTTTCCAATTGAAATCATTCCCGGTGTAGAAGAGGCTCGCCTCATTTATGCAGGCGTTGCACACACCCAACCTGAATCGAAGAGTAAGCTAGTTATTGATATTGGTGGCGGCAGTACCGAAATGATCATCGGCCAAGCGTTTGAGCCAGAATTAGTCAACAGCACAATGATGGGCTGTGTCAGCTTTACCGATCAGTTTTTTGCCAACGGCAAGCTTTCTAAAACCAATTTCGCTCACGCCAGTATCGCTAGCCAGCAACGATTTGAATCGCTCATAAAACCTTATCGAAAAAAAGGCTGGGAAGCAGCAATAGGTTCATCTGGCACGATCAAGGCTATTCGCGAGGTGTTAATTGGTTTGGGCTTTGAAGATGGCGTTATAACCCCTAAACGTCTCAACAAGCTTATCGATACACTGTGTGAATTTGAATCCATCGATGAGATCGACCTTCAAGGTTTGACGATTGAACGTAAACCTGTATTTGCAGCGGGAGTTGCGATTCTGGAGTCGATTGTTACGGGCCTAGGTATTAAAGAATTACATTTCTCCGATGGGGCGTTACGCGAAGGTTTGCTCTACGAAATGGAGGCACGTTTCGAGCGATCCGATATTCGCATGCGTACTACCGAATACTTAGCCAGAAAGCATATTGTTGATTTAAATCACGCTGATAGAGTCAGAAAGCAGGCCATGAGTTTCCTAATGCAGGTATCTTCCGATACCGGTATTAAGAGAAATGGTGAACTCTCCTCATTGTTGGGGTGGAGCGCACTACTGCATGAGGTTGGTTTAAGCATTAGCTATCAAGGGCTTCATCGCCACTCTAGTTATATACTTCGACACACGACCATGCCGGGCTTCAACCAAGAACAGCAAATTGTACTTGCTACCCTCGCACGCTTTCAGCGCAAATCACTAAAGTTGCAGGAAATGCAGGAGTTCAACCTGTTCAAAAAAAGGCATATTATCCAACTGATTCGAATTCTTCGCCTATCCATTGTATTAAATGGCCAAAGAAACGAAGAAGGTTTACCTGAACTGAACCTCAAGATCAAGGGGGACGATCATTGGAAGATAGAGTGTGAAGATAAAAATTGGCTCAACAATAACAAACTGCTTCAAGCTGACCTAGAAACCGAAAGTGAATTTTGGCAAAAAGTAGATTGGGTGATTGATTTCTAAACGTCACAACCCAATATTTTCTAGCTCTTTATTGGCTAAATCGGCAGAAATCGCGACGTATCCATCTTTTTCGACCACCATCTGACCCTGCTTGGAGTAGATAAAACGGATGAATTCCGTTTCGATCAGAGATAGCTGTTTACCAGGATGTTTGTTGATATACACATACAGAAAACGCGATAACGGATACTCACCACTCAGAATTGTCTCTCTCGTCGCCTCGACATAATGCGTACCATCAACCGAGATAGGCAACCGTTTTGCGTTTGAAACGCTGTAGCCAACGCCAGAATAGCCAATTGTGTTAATCCCCGATGCGACGGCCTGAACGACCGAAGCTGAACCCGGAAGTTCATTAACGTTACGTTTAAAATCGCCACCACATAACGCCGTTTTCTTAAAGTACCCATAAGTCCCTGATACTGAATTTCGACCAAATAATTGGATTCGACGTTTCGCCCATTCACTCTTAACATCTAACTCGAACCAATATTCTAGAGGCTTATTACTACCGCAACGTAACGTGGACGAAAAAATACTATCGATCTGAAAAAAACTTAACCCTTCGATAGGGTTGTCCTTATGAACAAATATTCCAATAGCATCAATCGCTATCTTTAATTCTGTTGGTTTGTACCCATGCTCTCTTTCAAAAGCCTCAAGCTCTTTAAGTCGCATTGGTCTACTCATTGGGCCAAATTGTGCCGTCCCTTCCGTTAATGCAGGCGAAGCAGTGGAAGAACCAGAGGCCTGAACCTGCACATTAACATTGGGATAATACGTTTTGAAAGCCTCTCCCCATAGGGATAACATACTTGCGAGAGTATCGGAGCCTACCGAGGTTAAATTACCTGACAAGCCAGATACTTTATTATAGTCCGGTAGTTCTTTTGCCAACGCCTGAGGGCTCACACTGAACAAGCTCAAGGTGATAAAAAGTAAACGGATTATCGACAAACGGGTGACCACTCTCATTCCTAAACTACATTCCTATTTTACGATGAGTCGTTTTGGCAAAACAAAGGAAAATTGACTACCTACACCGACTTCACTACGGATATCTAAAGCTGAATCATGATGGCTTAATGCGTGCTTCACGATGGCTAATCCTAACCCACTGCCGCCCGTCTCTCGGGAGCGAGCTCTGTCCACACGATAAAACCGTTCCGTAAGTCGCACGATATGTTGAGGTTCTATCCCTTCACCACTATCTTCTACATCCAAATGCGCCCCCATATTGGTTTGATACCATCTGACATGCACATTCGCACCGTCCGGTGTATATTTGACCGCATTGTAAACAAGGTTAGATATTGCGCTTCGCAGTTGATCTTCATCACCAAGGATCTTTAACAACGGGTCGATATCGAACACAAATTTATGGCCTCTATCCCCACTCAGAGCTTGAGCCTCTTTTTCCAACACATCGAGCATGGATGGTACATCCACTACCTCATCAAGGTCGTGCATTGGAGCCGCCTCTATCTTAGACAACGTCAGAAGCTGATTGACCAATGCATTCATGCGATTCAATTGTTCCGTCATCACGCCATGTGCCTTGGGCCACATAGGACCAACGAGCATATCTTGGTCTTCTGTCATCTCAAGATAGCCTTGAAGAACCGTCATGGGAGTACGTAGCTCATGAGATACATTAGCGAAAAAGTTACGACGCATCCCTTCCAATTGATTAAGTTGGGTAACATCACGTACCACCATTAAATGCTCACCTTCCGTGTAGGGCACAATACGCAACTCAAGCATACGTTCAACATTCAGGGGAGATCGCATCTCTAACGGTTCTGTAAAATCGTTATTACCAAGGTATTTAATAAAATCAGGGGTACGTATTAGGTTAGAAATAGGTTGTCCGGAATCATCTGGCCACCGGAAACCCAAAAGGTGTTGGGCAAGCTTATTACACCAAACAATATTGCCTTCGTCGCGAAAAACCACCACCGCATCGGGTAATGACTCTGCGCCATTTCTAAAGCGCCGGATAAGATTAGTCAGGTCTTTACGCTTCTTTCTTTGTCTTTGACCTAAACGATAGATACCGTTAAACAACCCTTCCCAATGGCCAGTACCAGAGGGGGGTGTTAAACGCTTTTCATCCCACAACCAAGTCGATAGTCGTATCTGATTGTGAATATGCCATAAAAGCTGAATAGCCGTCGCCGCAAGAAGCAACCACGGCATATATCCAAACAACCAGCCAATCATAATCCATGGTGTGTAAAAAAAAGCTAGTGACCAGACTAGTTTTTTCCATGTTAGCTTCTCTACCATCTATTTATCCGAAAAGTTCCTTTAAGCCTTGGTTGAGAAACGATAGCCAGCTCCACGTACTGTTTGTACTAGCTTGTCGTGTCCTTCGAGTTCGAGTGCTTTACGAAGGCGACGAATATGTACATCGACCGTTCTATCTTCGACATAAACATTTGTGCCCCAAACATTATTAAGTAACTGCTCGCGGCTATAGACTCGTTCTTGATGCGTCATAAAGAAATGCAACATCTTAAATTCAGTTGGCCCCATATCAACCGCTTGATCACTAACGGTTACTCGGTGTGAAACTGGATCCAATTTAAGGCCTTGAACATCAATGACATCTTCTAGCGCTGTTGGCGATACTCGACGAATAACCGCCTTGAGTCTTGCGACAAGCTCTTTTGGTGAAAACGGTTTAGTGATGTAGTCGTCTGCACCCACTTCGAGCCCGCGAACTTTATCTTCTTCTTCCCCGCGAGCGGTTAACATCACAACAGGGATATTGCGAGTAAGTTCTTCACGTTTAAGATGTTTAATTAGATTGATACCCGAACCACCCGGTAACATCCAATCAAGTAATATGAGATCTGGGTATGGTTCGCACAGTTTATTTAGAGCAGCGTCATAGTCTTCTGCTTCCACTGCTTGATAACCCTTTTGCTCAAGAACAAAACACAACATTTCACGTATTGGTGCTTCATCTTCAACAACCAGAATCCTTCTAGACATAATTGAGCAACCTTTAAGTTTTAATCAACGCTAAGCATTATCTTCGCTAAGTATGACACTTTTGTGACCTTTGCAAACTATTTTTCACATAACTGTCGCATAGTGGTCACATCTTCACGTCGCCTAAAAATACCCTATCCTAGCGGTACTTATAGAAAGCACACTGTGCATTTTTTCGTAGCAACAGAGATTCTTGGTATAAAGCACTCAACAAATTTTGATTATTCCCCTATTATGTGTCGCCTAAATCTAAGATAAGAGAATGACTATGTGGTTTAAGAACTGTCTGGTATATCGCTTTAACCGTGATATTGAATTTGATGTAGAGCAACTAGAGAAGCAACTTGAAGAGTTTCGCTTCACGCCATGTAGCAGCCAAGATAAAAGCAAATTTGGTTGGTGTAATGTAATGGGCAAATTCGGTGACATGCTTACTCATGTATCAGAGAACCGTATCCTTATCTGTGCAAAGAAAGAAGACAAAATGCTACCGGCCTCTGTTATCAACGAATCGATGGCCGAAAAAATAGACGCAATGGAACTCGTAGAAGGTCGCCCTCTTAAGAAAAATGAGAAAGACAACATTAAGGAAGATATCGTTATCGATCTCCTTCCTCGCGCCTTCAGCAAGAGTCAATTTACCAATGTATTGATCCTTCCTAAGGAAGAACTGATCGTGGTAGACGCAAGTAGTTTCAATAAAGCTGAAGATGTGTTGGCGCTGTTACGTAAGACCATCGGCAGCCTACCCGTTGTTCCTGCTATTCCGGAACAACCACTCGAAGGCTTGATGACTGAGTGGGTCAAATCGGGTAGCACACCGCAAGGTATCACCATGCTAAATGAAGCAGAATTGCAATCGCTTAAAGAAGATGGTGGCGTTATTCGTTGTAAAAAACTGGAGCTCAGCTCGGAAGAGATCATTAACCATATTAACGCGGATAAGATAGTGACTAAGCTAGCGCTAAACTGGCAAGAGCATATCGATTTCATTCTAGCCGATGATTGCAGTATTAAACGCTTGAAATTCAATGAAGATTTAAAAGATCAAAATGAAGATATCCCAAGAGAAGACCGAGCAGCACGATTTGATGCTGACTTCTCTTTGATGAGTTCAGAGTTAGCGAGCTTCTTACCTAATCTTTTTAAAGAGTTAGGTGGGTTAACAAATAACGCCACTTAATCTTGGCCTAAATCTGTGACTAGGATGGTCGTTCTAATACCCTATCCATTATTAAGTCCAGCATTACTATCATTCTCGTGAAAACGGGAATGATAGTTTTAAAAATAGTAATATTAGATGGCATTACCCGAGCAACTTTCACTCGCATAAAAGCGGCACCCTCTACCTATTTCTCGCTCAATTTATACACAATTAAAAACCCAAACCACTAGGAAACTCCCCCCTTTTCGCGTAATATTCGCGCTCCCAATTATTGCGCTATTTGGTAGTGCAATTCTGACTTGCAATCAGACTAGAGAATATAAATATGTTTAAACCAGAACTACTGTCACCTGCTGGAAGTCTTAAAAATATGCGTTATGCATTCGCCTATGGAGCCGATGCCGTCTACGCAGGACAACCACGCTATAGCCTTCGTGTTCGTAATAACGAATTCAATCATGAGAATTTGCAGATCGGTATCGATGAAGCTCATGCTCAAGGGAAAAAGCTTTATGTGGTATGTAATATTCAACCGCATAACTCTAAGCTAAAAACCTTTATCCGAGATTTGAAGCCTATTGTTGAAATGGGACCGGACGCATTGATAATGTCGGATCCTGGTTTAATCATGATGGTCCGAGAGACTTTTCCTGATGTTGCAATCCATCTATCTGTGCAAGCTAATGCTGTAAACTGGGCTACCGTTAAGTTTTGGTCTACTCAAGGTGTCGAGCGAGTCATCCTTTCAAGGGAGCTCTCTTTAGAAGAGATTGAAGAGATTCGAGAGCATTGCCCAGAAACAGAGCTTGAAATTTTTGTCCATGGTGCACTTTGCATGGCGTACTCTGGCCGCTGCTTACTTTCAGGCTACATGAACAAGCGCGACCCTAACCAAGGCACGTGCACTAATGCTTGTCGTTGGGAGTACAACGTAGAGAAGGCTGAAGAGAGTGACTCAGGCCAAATAGTAGAGATCCAAGAAGCAACAGAACGCCCAGACAATACACTTGGCTTTGGCAAACCGATTGACGATGTTGTATTACTTTCTGAAAGCCATCGCCCTGATGAAAAAATGGCCGCATTTGAAGATGAACATGGTACTTACATCATGAACTCGAAAGATCTTCGTGCCGTGCAGCATGTTGAACGTTTAACTAAGATGGGGGTCCATTCATTAAAAATTGAAGGCCGAACGAAGTCTTTTTATTACTGTGCACGTACTGCACAGGTTTATCGTAAAGCCATCGATGATGCAGTGGAAGGTAAGCCTTTTGATGAGAATCTACTCGGTACCCTTGAGAGCTTGGCTCATCGTGGTTACACCGAAGGGTTCTTACGCCGACATACTCACGATGCATACCAGAACTATGAATACGGTTACTCTATTTCTGATACACAGCAATTTGTCGGTGAGTTTACCGGTCAACGCCGTGGTGAATTGGCAGAAATTGATGTTAAGAACAAATTTCTTGTTGGCGATCGCTTAGAGTTAATGACACCAAATGGAAACATTACTTTTACGCTTGAAACAATGGAAAACCGAAAGTCTGAATCGATCGAAGATGCAAAAGGTAATGGACACTTTGTATTTATACCCGTCCCAGAGGAACTGAACCTAGAATTCGCTCTGCTAATGCGAAATCTTGGTAACGGTCAAGATACCAGAAATCCCACTGGTAAGTAATTTGTATGTAAACGTTATCAAAAATCAGGTTTATTTATCAATAAACCTGATTTTTTAACGATTATATGAGATTTACTATTGTCATATGGTGATGAATTATGCATATTAATCACCATGTCAACCAAGTGGCAGTTTTCTGTTAAATAGATTCCAATCAATTTAAGCAGGGAATTGTGAATCTGTATTATGAATGATATCTACAAAATCGAAACGTATTGTGAGAAAAGTAAAGAGCAACTTGCTGATTTGATTATAAAATCTGGAAGTCAGTGTATTGTTCGTGGATGGGCACTGATTACAGATCATGTATTCAACGAATCACAAACTAAACAAGCATTGCATCTTGTGGCCCGTATTACTGACAATCTGACCGATGATGACCTCTACTCTTGGTCAACTGCGAGCAAAAAAGCAGCGTAATTATTTCCTGACATCACCTGTTTTTCACCTTCCTAGCCTGTGGTACACTTCGCGCCACTTTAAAATTATGCTCTCGATACTTATTGCGTATGAGCTTCGTTGTGCGTACGTATTGATACCAAGGTATATCTCATGGCTCTGCTAATTCAAGACACCTGTATAAACTGCGACATGTGTGAACCAGAATGTCCTAATTCGGCAATCTCAATGGGTGACGAAATCTATGAGATTGACCCTGATCTCTGCACTGAATGTAAAGGCCACTACGACATACCAACCTGTCAGTCAGTTTGCCCTATCACTAAATGTATCATCACTGATCCTAAGCATATAGAAAGTGAAGAAGCACTTTTAGAGAAATTTGTTGTTATACAAGGTTTAGTTTAACTAGAAAGTAATCCTTGCTTCACACCCACCATCAGCAAGATTTTCCAATACAAAACCCCATGAGAAACGGCGACAGAGGTGATCGACGATAAGCAGCCCCATTCCATGCCCTTTTTCGTCATAGGTTTCTGTTAACCCGTTACCTTCATCTCGAACAGACAAACTTTCTGGTTTCATCTCTATACTAATCTTGCCTTTGTTCGTCGCAGCAATGGCGTTTCTAATCAGATTTCCAACCACCATATTCAGCACCGCTTCACTGGCTTGAACTTGAGGACCATCTTTAATATCCAGTTCAAAATCTAACTTTTTATCCATCGCTTGAGCCCGATTTTGTTCTACTATTTTTTGAATTTCACTCGCCTTTAAACGGCGTACGGGCGCATCGTCTTTGCTTCTTTCATAACGCACCAAGCTGAGTAGTGCATCAACCATGGTGCTCATCTGATAGGTGGCATCGCTAATCCGGGTGATCTGCCTTTCTTGAAATTCATTCTTTTCACTGCGAAACAACAACTTTGTAGATCCTTGCATCACCGTGAGTGGGGTTCTCAGTTCATGGCTTGCATATCGGGCGAACGCTTGTTCTCTCTTAATTAGGGACTTAATTTCCGAACGATAGCTATTAAGTTCCTCGGTTAACGTTTGAAATTCAATAGCAGCGCTATCTGGCACCTCAAATTCCTGACTGAATTCGCCTCGACTATTTTCCAATTGCTGTGTTAACTCGTTAATCGGCTCAATCAATCGTTGAGAAAGTTTGTAAAGCAATGCACCAAAGGAGAACATCATTAAAGCGATCAAAGATATAACCGTAGCAATAGCATAAACCCGCTCCTCCACACTAAACTCAACCCGATCTATTTCTGATTCAAGAAGGATAGGAAACGAGACCCCATCATCGGTATACTCTCCTAAATAGAGCATACGAGATTCTGTCTCGCCTAAATAGTAGCTCTCACCCTCGATATATTGTGCAAGAACTTCTGGGACCAAAGAGAGGTCATTGTAAGCAACGGTAAGAATATCCAGTCTTATTTTTCCCTTTTCCCCGGCCAAAAATCGTTCTATCGCCTGATCTCTATCGAATAATATTCGTCTTTCACCTACTCTGTCTTCTGACCAATCCAATGCCACACTAAAAATGGCATAGCAAAAAATACCCACCATGATAGAGACGCCGATAAAAAACATCGCAAGTCGTCCGGTCATGCTTTTAGTACTGATAAAAAGTGGCTTTTTCATTCTCCACTCTCCAACCTAAAACCAATCTTGGGTATGGTGATAAGAAGTGCAGATTCAAATGGTTTGTCTAACTGATTTCTAAGCTGATAAATATGGCTACGCAAAACATCGTTATTCGGTTCATCTTCCTGCCAAAGTTGATAAGCAATCTGGTTACGTGTCACGACATCCGGTGCTTTTAAACAGAGCAGTTCTAAAATGGTATAGGTAGTTGGATTGAGTGCCAAAAGTTTGTCTCGACGGTAAGCACGACGAGTTTTTTGATCAATAGTAATTTCACCAAATATAAGCTTGCTGCTTGAGACCTTTCCTTTATAGCGTCTTAACAGAGCCTCCATTCGTGCATGTAAAATATCGAGGTCAAATGGTTTCGTTAGATAATCATCCGCACCATATTTAAAACCTTTTAACTGGTCATCTCTACTATCTAATGCGGTGAGCATCAAAATTGGGGTATTTTTTCCACTTTCTCGAAGCTTATTACAAACGGCTAACCCATCCATACGGGGCAACATTAAGTCGAGTAAAATAATGTCGAAATCATTCTCCAAAGCAAGTTTTAAGCCCAAAGCACCATTGTCAGCGTAATCCAGTTCCATATTCATGCTTTCAAAATAATCAAATAGCATGCCTGCAATTTCACGATTATCCTCAACCAGTAACACTCTTTTCATCTTAATTCGCCTTGTTCCCTTCAAGAAAGGATCGCTTATTTGATGTGGAAAATATGTCGACGACATCTCTTTCACATCACTTACTTTAAATTGCACTCTGTTGTTTATTATAGAGTAGTTAATTATGACCGCGCATTCTATCCATAGCATAAAACGAACCAGCCCTAAGTGTCATTCAGACGACCATATTACACTGTCTGTTATCGTACCATTCTATAATGAACAAGATGTGTTACCTGAGTTTCATCGCCGTTTAACCGCTACATTAGATCAGATACCAATTGTGAGTGAGATTGTCTATATCGATGACGGTAGTACGGATAAAAGCCAAGCTTTGGTTGAATCTTTTTCCCTCTCTTCGAGTTTGATACGTTGTATCTCACTCAGTCGTAATTTTGGCAAAGAGTCAGCCATGAGCGCAGGATTAAAACACTGCCAGGGCGAAGCTATCATCCTAATAGACTCCGATTTGCAGGATCCTCCAGAGCTCATCCCAAATTTATTAGCTAAATGGCGAGAAGGTAATGATGTTGTTAACATGCAACGTAGCGATCGCTTAGGTGAAAGCTGGTTTAAACGTTTCTCTGCGGCTTGTTTCTATAAATTACTCAATAGTATTGCAAAGCTAGAAGTACCTGAAAACGTAGGCGACTTCCGATTGTTAAGCCGTGAAGTAGTGAATCATATCAATCAACTTCCCGAACGTAACCGCTACATGAAGGGTCTTTTTTCGTGGCCCGGATTTAGACAAACCACGATGACGTTCCAGCGCGATGCACGCTTTTGTGGTGAAACTAAGTGGAACTACCTTAAACTGCTGGGACTAGCAGTGGACGGTATAACTTCTTTTTCCATTCGCCCATTACGCATTGCCACCATTATCGGAGCATTAACCGCTATAGCGGCCTTCCTTTATGGGTCATTCATCGTCACTAAAACTGTTTTTCTTGGCGAGCCTGTTTCGGGCTACCCATCAATTATGGTGATCCAATTGGCACTTGGTGGTATTCAACTACTTTGTATCGGCTTGATGGGTGAATACATTGGTAGGATCTTCATCGAAACTAAGCAACGACCACTCTATTTAATACAATCCATTCATGAACAACCTGCAAGCAAACAAACCGTTAAACTAGGACATACCGCGTGAATATCAATAAAAATCATTTATGGCTAATGCTCGGTTTTGCGATGTTATTACGCTTAATATCCCTTTCAACGTACCCATTAATGGACACCACTGAAGCGCGCTATGGCGAAATGGCCCGGCTTATGGTGGAGACAGGAAACTGGCTTACTCCTCAGTTCGACTATGGTGTGCCATTTTGGGGAAAACCACCCCTTTTCACGTGGATGAGCGCCGTTGGGATAAACGTGTTCGGATTAAGCGAATTTGCAGTGCGCTTTCCTCACTGGTTAGCGGGCTTATTCACGATTGGCTTAATTGCCTTGTTTGCTAAAAAATCTGGATTGAATGCGTTGGTTGCCGCGACAGTTCTTGCAACCTGTGGCATTTTCTCGATTGCGGCTGGCGCGGTAATGACCGATATGGCACTAACTCTTTCTATGACAATGACCATGTTAGGATTTTACTACTGCTGGTTAGCTCAACCAGATAAAGCAAAAAGGTGGGGATACCTATTTTTTGTCGGCCTTGCGTGTGGCTTATTAGCCAAAGGACCCGTAGCACTAGTCATTACCGGTATCGCGGTTTTCCCTTGGTTAGTTTTACAACATGGATTCGTTGGGGCATTTATAGAGTTTAAACGTCGCTTTCCATTGGTAACAGGCATCGTGCTTATGCTTGCTATTGCGCTTCCATGGTATTTTTTAGCGGAACTCGCCACGCCAGGCTTTATCGACTATTTCATTGTCGGTGAACACTTTAAGCGTTTCTTCGTCAGTGGATGGGAAGGCGATTTATACGGTTCTGCCCATGATCAACCAAGAGGCATGATCTGGCTGTTCTGGCTAGAATCTGCACTTCCATGGTCAGTAGTATTACCCGTTTTACTCTGGGTTCGTCGAAAGAACAACAGCCCAATACATGCTTCTCACAAAGGATTAACCAGCTTTCTGTTCTTATGGTTATTGTCCCCTCTCATTTTATTTACTATGGCAGGCAATATTCTACCCGCCTACATACTGCCAGGAGTGCCTGCGTTAGGGTTATTAGTCGCATCGCTGGTTACTAATAAGGATTTCAGGTGGTTTTCAGGAACAGCGGCTGTATTACCCGTACTATTAATGGTTGCGATGCTGGTCCTGAACTTAGGAAAGGCCGATGAGAAAAGTGACCGAGTTATTTTCAATCAGATTACAACTGACTCCCCTGTTTTCTACGTCAGCAAACGCCCATTTTCTGGACAATTTTACAGCAATGGCAAAGCTAAACAGCTCGACTCTGTTGATATGCTGACTGGACTTAACAACTACTATCTCATTGGTAACGCAAATAGCGTAGAGCCGTTAATGGCAGAGGAGAACCTGAGTTGCAGTACCGATTTCATCGCAAATTCAAAGCGCACACTCTATCACTGTCAGGTCAGTTATGGACGCAACTAAATTATTGAAGTTTGCCTTCGTTGGCGGTGTCGGTTTTGTCGTCGACACCTTGGTATTTATCTTACTTTACCAAATACTTGAACTCGACATGATGGTTGCTAGACTGTTCGCATTTATCGTTGCTGCCACTACAACATGGTTAGGGAATCGACTATTTACATTTTCTAGCCAATGTACAAGCAACAAGCTTATACAATGGCAAAGATTTATTTCTGTCGCTTGCTTTTCTGCAATACCTAATTTTTTAGTTTTCAAGCTCGTTATGAGCTTGATTAATAGTTATTTTCTGAGTGTTTATATCGCCCTCGCCCTCGGCGTATTGACCGGTATGGTAAGCAACTTTTTGTTAAGTGAACGATGGGTATTCGCGACACGCGAACCGAATTCAAATCAGTGAAGGTGATTTCTATTTATAACATCTAGAGTAGTTAAATTAACCGGACGAACGTGTACATATTAAAGGGACTCAAGATGTACACTTAGTAAATGCATACAACGAAAAAAAAATGATGAAGGTGGTTATGAAAGGTCGCTTAAATTGTCCCTATAAACCGTGACTTTATTTCTACCGTCACCTTTTGAGTAATACATCGCTTTATCCGCTCTCGACAAAATAAACTTAATATTATCGTCCGTGTTTATCAACCGAGAAATACCGATACTCACCGTCACATTAACCATGTAACCATCGATCTCACACGGACAAGATGACACTGACTTCCTGATTCTTTCGGCAATATCGACCGCCCTATCCATTTCAGTATGCCCTAAGACAATAGCAAACTCTTCTCCTCCAATTCGTCCCAAACAATCGACTTCTCTAATTCCCAATTGGCACAAATTCACGATATGTTTTATTACTTCATCCCCAGATTGATGACCCAATTGATCATTCACATTCTTGAATCGATCAATATCCAGCATCAATAACGTCACATTCGTTTGATACCGGTGATACCTTTTAAGTTCTTCGGCAAGATGAGACATGAAGGCTCTTCTGTTCAAAATACCGGTCAATTCATCGGTTTCAGATAACCTTTTGAGTCGTTCCTCTAAATAATAACGATGCGTGATATTTCGAGCCATCCAAACGACAGTTCTCTCACCATTCTCAGTGATAGGTAATGGTTTAATCGTGCCTTCAAACCATAGTTCTTTGGGAGGGGTAACATCATTAGGGAGCATAATCATATCTTGATTAGCAAAGTGATATTGAACAAACTGCGTTGCATTCTCATCTAATGCGCGACGAATATTGGAATGAAACTGAGTGGCCATCTCCGGAGGAGCAACATCATACAAAGAGCGACCTATAAATGGCTTACAATCGAAACCCGTTCTATTATCTTCCCCTCCGTAAACATCGATATAGATGCCTGATTCGGAGAAAATAAATACGTGATCAGGAAGCGAATCCAAAACCGTATAATACCGCGTAAGTAACTTATCTTTGCATTCCATGCGTCAATTAGTATTAGTAAGTAATTTCACCAGTATACATGAGCACTGTGTCAAAAGTGATATGCATTCCACAAAACACTTTCTGAATAGAGCAAACACTTTATAAACACGAAGTATTTTTTAACATTACCGTTCAGAACACTTCAGCCGTTTTGATAAAACCTTTAATTATGGTAGACGAAGAAAAGTCCCCTTACTCAACAGGTAAATTTCACCTCCCTTTACCGCCCTAAAAATCAATGTTTAATAACAAGGGAAAAGGCTGTCTCTGGTTACGTTTGAGAGTCAACATAAAATGAAGTCTCTCTCGGCAAAACAGGAAGAGATAGCGTCCTCTATCGATAAAAACAAAGTCAATTCACTTGAATAAATGTCTTCTGTAGAGCAGGTAGCAACTGCCGCTACCGAGTTATCATCGACGGCGAGAAATGTTGAGTTAACCACTATTGCACAAATAACGACGGCTGAATTAACCGAGTCTTTTAAACATGTATCCGACAGAGTATTGGCCATCTCAGAGGTGAATTCAATAGTAGCTACAGCAGCAGAAGAACAGAGCGCGGTAACGTTAGATATTTCAAATCAATTAGAGGATATCAGCAACCTTGTTCAAAGTAATCTTAATGGTATCGAGGACACTAATCGCGCCAATCAAACGATAAATGAGCTAACCGAAGAATTAAACGATGAACTGTCATTCTTCAAGGTTGGCGAGAAAACAGCATAATAGAGAGAGTTCGATAGTAAGGGCTTCAAATAAACAAAAGGCCGCTAGATTAGAGGCCCTTCAATTACAGAATCATTTAATTAAAATCAACAATCTTCACTCACTTTTGGACAGTTGCTTAATCTTGTTAGATTCATCCGCATAAGTAAGCGAGTCTTGATACCCAAAAATGTTTGTTCTATGCGTATCACTTTAATTGCTGTAAGACAAAATGGTTCAACTCGGTAACGGTTCTGATTACGTGGACATCTTTACTATTCGATTTTTCTTTTAACCTAGACATAAAGTCATCATTCCAGAACTTTGGACATAGCCTTAATACTTTGTAGCTTTCCATTGTTCCTTTCAGTACTGAACTACCATCAGGCCAACCTTCTGGTTTTACAAAGAGTCCCTTGAGAAAGCGCTTAGTAACAAACCAATAACTAACTGGATACGGGAGATCGATATAAACTAATGTATCCGCCACCTCCAGACGTTTGTTAAATGAGCCTATAGGTCCAAAACCATCAATGATCCAACTTTCCGAGCACAAAATACTTTCGTGTGCTTCATCAAATATTTCGCGTTCTACAAGTTCGCCATTCTTCTTATAAACTATTGAATCTAACTGATGAAGTGGTATACCTGTCGCTAAAGCTAACGATTTACTTACCGTAGACTTTCCACTGCCCGGCTTACCAAAAACGGCTATTTTTCTCATGTCAGCTCCTAGTGAGATAATACTCATCAGGCAGATACAAAAAACCCACCTTATGGGTGGGTTAGACAAATAAAAAGCGCATCAGAAGTCCCACCATTCCTATGGAATGATGATAATTCGTACTGTATGTTGCTCTACATTTGTATTCATTCAACCACTCTCATATAAGGGGACCTGATTGTCAATGGATACTATAAAAAACATCCCCTGACTCGTCTGCACAGAGGATTATACCTTTGCGAGTTCTTCTCAATAATTCAATAGCGTCTCTAAGCCGTACTTATCGTAGATTGGTTTTTTAGCGTATAGCGTTTATGGTGACCAGTTTCGACGACCTCTCTATCTACATTCAAGGCGACACTATTAGAAAGTCCGCTGGTAAGCGTAACGACAGCAAAAACCGTGTGGAAAGCTTCGAGTCAATGAACATGGCGTATGTGGTCGAGCAACTTGGCAAAGCGGCCACTATCGAATTCGATAATGTGAAGTTGAAAAAACTGGGTACGGACGTGTGGGCGTAACACTAGGATAATTCGCCAGAGAGACAAATATGTTTATATCCGATCAAATCTGCATTCTAACCGCCGGAATCGCCGTTAATGGTAAAGAAATTAGTCAGCAAATTATTGATGAAATGGCCGAGAGTTATAACCCAAGCGTATATACCGCTCGAATAAAAAAGACCAGGTGCAGTTCGGCGATGCGCTCGGCTCTGTTGCTTCGCTAGAAAAGCAGGGAAACAAGCTGTATGCCGTGCTAAAGCCTAACTCAAAGCTACTGCGTACCGTTGTGCAAGGACAACGGTTACATAGTGCTTGTGAGTATATAGAAGAGTTTGCAGGCACTGGTAAGTCTTGCTTTAACGGATAGTCCATCCTCTCTGGGTACCATTCAAATTCACCTTTCGGCAACGTCTAGCAATAGGGTTGTAGAGAAGAATTCATTCTATGAAAAAGAAGACCAAATTAGCGTGTTAAAAAGCAAAATAACCAAGTTATCGGCCCAACTCGACAGCCTCACCCTACAGGCTGATGCACTGACAAATAAGCCAGACATAGATGAAGAAGACGTTTATCTCTGAAGTGTTACGACGACAAAATACAAAAAGGCCGCTAAATTAGCGGCCTCGTTTATAAACTAAACTCTGCTACTCGAATATCGGAGCATCATAGTTCTCTGCTTCATCCGTATAGGCCGTCACTATCGCATCATCAACTAGGCCTGTCTCAGCGACAACCTGAGTATCGAAAAAGTTCTGTATTTGTTTTCTACGTCCGTGCGCCGCCCAAGATTCAGCATCTTTCCAAATCTCGTTAAAGACGATTGTGTATTCGTTTCTTGTTGCACTAGGGTGAGATATTTGACGAGTCAAAAGATATTGAACACAACCTTCTTCTCTATTCGCATCTGGTTCAAGCGCCTTAAGCACTTCAAACAATTCCGCTTCTTTATTTTCTTTGGGTTTAAATTGGGCTAGAACGTAAACTCGACTTGTCATAATACCAATTAAAGTAAAAATATGATCTAATTGAGGCTACTTGAAACAAACTTATTATCACTATGAAAAGCCTCAATAATATCGACTTCAAAAAGCTTGCTAGTCAGCAAAAATCTATGCAGATGAAAATGCGTTTTTTGGCCTTGGCACACTTCAAAGACGGAGCTTCTAGAACCCAAATTGCAAAATCTCTTAAAGTGAGCAGAACCAGCGTGAATAAATGGGTTCAAATCTTTCTAGAAGAAGGTATCGATGGTTTCCAAGAAAAACCACGAACTGGAAGACCAGCATTTTTGACTCTGGCTCAACGTGAGCAACTCAGCCAATACATCAAAACAGAAGCTGAAAACTCATCAGGTGGTCGACTGACTGGCAGTGATATACACGCTTACATAATTAATAATTTCGATAAGCACTATCACCCAAACTCCATCTACTATCTGCTCGAGCATATGGGCTTTTCTTGGATAACGTCACGCTCAAAACACCCTAAACAATCGCCACAAGCTCAGGACGATTTTAAAAAAATTCAAAATTGAAACGATCCTCAAGATCCCTGGTCACATAAGGCTTGAGCACGTTGATGTTTGGTTTCAGGATGAAGCCAGATTCGGCCAGCAAAACACGACAACACGACTTTGGGCAGAACGAGGAACTCGGCCTCGAGTTGTGAAACAACAGCAATTTGAATACGCCTATCTGTTTGGTTCCGTTTGTCCCGCAAGAGGTATAGGTGAGGCAATGGTCGTCCCTTGGGTCAATAAAGATATTATGATTGAACACTTGAAACAGATATCTGAAATGACCCAAATTGGGCGTCATGCAGTGGTGATAATGGATGGTGCAGGATGGCATACCGAAGATATCGTTAACCAATTCGATAATGTCAGTATCATCAAACTTCCACCATATTCCCCGGAGTTGAATCCTATCGAGCAAGTTTGGAGTTGGCTACGACAACATTACCTCGCCAACCAAAGTTTTGAGCGCTATGACGATATAGTTTCTCAAATATGCACCGCATGGAATGGCTTTTTAGAAAGCTCAAAGAGAGTCACGGAAATGTGTTCTAGAAGCTGGATAGACCTGACCAGTTAATTTTCCGGAATGGTATAATACTGCCTCTAAAAATGCCATGTTTTATAGCGTTAAATACAAAAAGCCCACTCCGAAGAGTGGGCTTTCTTTTTGCATAAATATGCAATTGTAATGGCAGGGGTGGAGAGATTCGAACTCCCAACACGCGGATTTGGAAAACCCTTAACGCACCTAATAAATCAATAGGTTAAAAAAAGGGGAAATATCATATCAGGTGTATATAGGTATATGTAGTCGTAGCATGTAGATCTGCACATGAAAATAGATTCAAACACATTTTAACGAGGAAGGGCGGAAGTGAATAGATAGACTGAAACATGCAAATATCTGGAAGTAAGAGGGGTTGTGTTGGGATTAAAAATTACGCCCTAAAAATTTAAAGCCACAGCCAAATAATACAGATAACCAACTTTCCTCTCAGAATATGAACAAAGTTAAGTATTTAGCTGCAAAATAAAATAAAATCGCATAGTATTTCTACTTAGAAAAACATTGTTTCATGGGCAATGTCCAAATAAATACTGTTATGTTTTCCTTAGGATATATCGATAAATGGCACAAAAAAATATTGTTACGATTGGCTTCGAATTGAACAACGACAATGTCAATCATTGCGAATTCAATAGCGATTCATCATTGTTAGATTTTGACATCATTTTATTCAAACCAGATATTAGTGAATTTATTTCGTACAGTGATATGTTTGAAGGTAAACCATGTTTAACTGATCATAAATCTTTCCAGCTGAAGGACAGGATTCAGCATTGGAGAAGAGAGATACTTGAATCTGTAGACTGCGGCAAAACAGTAGTTGTTTTCCTTTCTGAACTAACACAAGTATTCATAGCTACAGGGGAAAAATCATTTTCAGGAACAGGAAAGAATCGGCAAACAACAAGGCATGTAGGAGCCTATGATAATTATAAAATAATCCCTGCTGAATTAGATGTAGTTAAAACTCAAGGGCATGAAATTAAGATTGCTCCAAAAAGCTCAGAATTGATCGCTTCATATTGGAAAGAATTTTCGGAGGAATCTTGCTATAAAGTAACTCTTGGAGATAAAGTTCCACCATGTTTACTTACAAAGAACGGTGATAAAGCAGTCGGCTCTATTGTCAGGCATAAAAGTTCAAACGGAACCTTAATACTTCTTCCTTATATGGACTTTTATCCAGATAACTTTTTGGATCATGAAGGAGACTGGACTAATGAATCGGGAAAATTTGCTTCAAGACTCATCAAATCAATTGTAACGTTAGAAAAAGCCATAAAAAACACCGGTGAAGTCACTGCTGAACCTGAGTGGTGTAAATCAAAAGATTATAAACTTAAATCAGAAGATGCATTAGATACACAGTTACTTAAGGTTGAGTCTGAGCTTGAACAAATTCAACTAAAAAAAGAATCTATTATCAACAAACTGAAAGATAGTGGAACATTAAGAAACCTCTTATTTGAAAAGGGTAAACCTTTAGAGTTTTCAATTTTAGACGCATTAAAACAACTAGGCTTCTCGGTTTCACAGTTTGAAAATAGTGAATCTGAATTTGATGCTGTTTTTGAATCTAAAGAAGGCCGCCTTATTGGTGAAGCTGAAGGAAAAGATAATAAAGCGATTAATATAGATAAGCTTAGACAGTTGGCACTTAATATTCATGAGGATCTTGAAAGAGAAGAAGTTGAATCGCCAGCTAAGCCTGTTTTATTTGGCAATGCCTACAGACTTCAAGAACTAAGTGAAAGAAATGATCCTTTTACTACTAAATGTCATACCGCGTCTAAGACAAATTCCACAGCTTTACTGTTTACACCTGATTTGTTTATGGTGGCCAAATACCTTTCAGATAACAAAGACTTAAGGTTCGCTACGAAATGTAGGAAAACTATATTGAGCAGTATTGGAAGAGTTAACTTCCCTGAAATTCCAAAGGAAAAGGCTACAAGTAAAACACTCAAAAACGAATCATAACAAGAAAAACACTACATATGTTGGTTCAAAGGATTCAGTCTAACGGCATCCGTTAAATGACTAGGCGCAAGATGCGAATAGCGCATGGTTGTAGTAATTTCGCTATGACCAAGAATGTCTTTTAAAACAACTATGTTCCCTCCTCCCATAACAAAATGGCTTGCAAACGTATGGCGTAGAACGTGAGACATTTGTCCCCTTGGTAAGCTTATTTTTGCTTTTTGCACCGCTTTACGAAACGCACTTAAGCTAGACAAAAACAACCGTTCATCCCCTGACCTACCCAATGCTTGAAGCTCATTTAACAACGAATCATTGATAGGAATTGAACGGTTCTTACCTGATTTAGTATTTAGATAAGTGATCCGGCCGTTAGCGACTTGCGACATTTTCAGGTTTTCCGCTTCACTCCACCGAGCACCCGTAGCCAAACAGATCTTAACTACATAAATCAAAGATTTATTAGTAGATAGATCACAGGTGTCCAAAAGCTTACTTATCTCTTCATGGCTAAGAAAACGCAGCTCCCCTTCTCGCTCCCTGAACTGGCGAATAAGTTTAAGTGGGTTGTCATAATCGATAACACCAAGACGGGATAGTTCATTGAAAACAGCCCTTAAGTAAGCGTGCTCTCTGTTTACAGTTGTGGTGCTAACATCTTGCGCCCTGCGTTCGCGGTACTCGGCAAACAGTTCGCTGGTAAATTGCCGTGCAACAGGGTTACCAAGTTGGTCACTTAATCGGTAAAGAAGTTTTCTTAAACGAACATGGTCACGCAGTGTTTTTCCATGCAGACGATACCAAAGCGTGATTAACTCTTCTAACCTACGGTTGTCTTGAATTTTATCACTATCTCGTTCGGCTTGAAGCTGTAAGCGTTTTGCATACTGTAATGCGTCACGCTCTAACCTAAATGATCGCTTCGGTTCTTCTACAAAAAAATAGAACCCACTCGCATCTTTTTCTATCATTATCTTATATTTCCCGTGATGAGTTGCTCTGCGCAAACCAACAATTGGCAATATTGTACAAACCACAGCTTGTTTATAGCTATGGGATAAAGACATGATTAACTTAAAACAAAAACAAGCACTTGAAGATATTATTATTAAAGTCGAAATGCTCTCAAATGCGCTTGGTGCATGGGACACCAACAAGGTCGACCCAACCAATTCAGATATGGAAGCATTCTCTTACGAATTAAAAACCATCCAATCAAAACTAGAGCGCATCCAAGAAAGTTAATACTCCTCTATACCATCAATCGCAGGCGGGGCTATTTGTTCCGCCTTGCTAGTATCAAAATTTTCCGTCATTAACCAAAGCGTATATTTCTGAAATTGGAAGTGGGTCGTGATTTTTAACAAATTGGTAGAGTTTATTGAACTTCTCCTAGATAACTCATAATTTTTTAATGATATCAAAGGTATACCGACAATTTCAGCAAAGTTCTTTTGTGTTAACCCTTCAGATATCCGCATCTGTTTTATTTTTTGACCTAATTCCATATTGACCTCTTAGTATCCATATGGATACACTATGAAAAAGTATCCATACGAACACCACGACACATAGCTACAAATAAACCCACATGATAGCAAAACGGGAGTGCCATGTATTTACCGCCTTTCATGACAATCAAGAAGTTAGTCGAAGTTACTGGGTGGTCACGGACGGCTATTTTAAGAGCAATACAGCAAGAAGAAATCCCTGTTTTGCCTAATGAAATAGCAGGTAGTACCTACCTGATAGATTGTCATGAATTACAAAGAAGAATCGATGCTGGGCAATTTACTGTTCCTACATCAAAGAAATAAAGACTTCATTTTTTTACCTATTTCAGGAGCACGAATCATGGACACACCACTACACAGCATCAATATGGATTTTTCACATTCGAGTGAAGCAAAAAAATTCTACGAAGTGATCAACAAAAACCTTAACTCATTACCTGAATCTAAACCGTTATCTGATGAGTTTGTATTTTGGTTCAACATGCGAGAACAAGCCATTGATGCTATTGAACTAATGGAAAGTGTGGAGGATTAACCATGGATATTGATTACAACGTGGGTAAATCAATTGTTGACTTACCCATTACAGACCCGATTCATAAGCCATGTAAAAGCATGGCGGGAATGGTCGATTTTGACCCTAAGAAGTGCAAGCGCGGTTTATATCTTTTAGATAAATTACGTGAAAAACATGGTTTAAAAAGAACGGTCCAATCATGATTTGGACAATGGATACACATAAATCATATCAAAACCCTTGGTTGGGTAGTTGTCTTTTTTGTTGATGCATATGAATCCTAAGCTATCGAGCTTTTCGGTGATTGCAATACCTGAATGCATTCCTTCGACTTCTATTACGCGGTATGGCTCGGGGTCTCTAGGTGTTTTCCATGGTCTATCTAAAATAGCGAATCTCATAGAATGCCCACCACAATCCGTTGACGTTCTTTTATTAAGAAATGCCATAAGCTCTATATCAACACGAATCACCGCATCTCTATCTGACGCGAACACTAGATTTGTTTTCATATCACTTTCCTTTACATGGATGACACGATGATTGTATCAAGCTTTCAAACTCACTTTTATCCAACCCTGCCAAAGTTTGTCGTTAAAGATATAAACAAAAAAGTATACGCTCGTTCTAAACGCAAAAATTCCACCTCAAGGACTCTCGAACAGTTCGCGATGGAAACTACAAAAAATAGCTTTAAATCTGCAGAGCACATTGAACAACGCTATCCCTTCGCTAGCCGTCGAATTGACCGCCAAGAATACAAAAAAATATCTCGTTATACAGAGCGAAAAAAAAGGCGCATCGGAAAAATTCAAACCAGTATCAAGTCAAACATGCACGCCTTAACACACGATATATTGATGATTGATGAGAAGCGTAAGGAGTTTGGTTTGTCGTTAGTGACACACCTAAAAAAATTAATTCTTGAATGCGAAGGTGATGGGGATGAACATCACCTTCGTTTACTGTGTAATACATTGGCTAAATCAGTCCGTCGATATTACATAGCACTGCCTAAATTACCCAAACACCCTACTTTCGAACAGTACTTTTCCGCACTGACTAAAATGACCACGGACGATTGGATAAATGACAGATTAGAGCGCTTAAAGTTTGAGTACATCGAGTACTCACAGATCTCACTTAGTCGAGTGGGCAGTAAAGCTCATCAATCAAAATACGTTAGTGTGATGACACTTAACAACTTTCTAGAAGCCCAAGATAAACAAGCCAAATTCCTAGCCGATTATTGTATCTATAACGCCGATGAGGATATCAGCGTTGATCTAGAAAATGTCTTTATGGCGAGCACATCAAACCCAGAGAATCGCCGGATTGAAATGATGGTGAGAAGCCGAGGCTTTGAAGAGCTGGCCGACAGCAAAGGTTATACCGCCGCTTTTGTAAGTTGGACACTTGCCAGTAAGTATCATCGCAATAGTAAAAATTGGAATGGTGCCAATCCGAAAGACGGTCACAAGAACCTCATGAAACAGTGGTCACGAGGCAGAGCAATACTCGCTAAACAAGGGATAGATTACTTTGGTTTTCGAGTGGCCGAACCACACAAAGACGGCACCGCACACGCGCACTATTTCTTATTTTGCAAAGAAGAAGAAAAGGAACTGATTATTTCTACCTTGCGAAACATTGCCATTGAAGAAGATAAAGATGAGCTGTACTACAAGACCGTTAACGGAAAATTGATAAAGCGAAATAAGCCGGTATTAAGAGCGCGTTTTGACTGCAAATACTGCGACCCCTCCAAAGGTGGCGCGACTGCATACATCGCAAAATATATTGCTAAAAACCTTAACGGCTCCCATATGTCTGAGGCCGACAAAAAGGCCGCGCAGTCGGTGCGCGCTTGGGCATCCCTTTGGCGTATTCGTCAGTTTCAACAATTCGGTGGTGCGCCTGTTTCTATTTGGCGCGCACTACGAAAAACCTCAACCGAGGAAATTAAAGCACTCAAATGTGACGAATTAACAGAGCTTCACGGCCATGCAGATAAATCTCGTTGGAAAAGCTTCGTTCAAGGTATCGGTGATGCCCAAATTCAGTATGAAGAGAAAGAGAATCGATACTTTGAAACGGTAAAGCACATAGTAGGCTTTTCGTTCATGAGTCATTGTATTTCAACGGTCAAAGCGCAGTGGGAAATCATTAAAAAATCCGATTTAAAAGCAACCCAAAAAAGGGACGGAGTCCCGTCTCGGAGCACTGAAAATAACTGTAACCAACCCCAAGAAATCAAGATTTCGCCTCTTGAAAAAGAGTTGATGACCGTGACCGGATGGAGCGTTAAAGGAGTTCAATGTCTTATTGTTCCTTTGATGAGAGGTTCAAGAGTATCCATTGACCGGTACACCAATATTTCATTCACCAATAACCGTTTATTGGTGAACTAACGAACACGCCAACGATGTGAATCAGGGGCAATCTAATAAACTAACGTCGTGAGACAGGAGTCACCAATGACAAAGCAAGACTTGCTAAAAATGGTTCAACGCTCGGAAGAGGTTGAAAATGAAATCAGAACCCTTGCCAGTAGTCCAACCGCTATGCTTCACATGCAAAAAATACAGACACTTGGTGTTGAGTACCAAGGGTTGACCGCTACACTGCGCGAAATTTTACTCTCTACTATCTTAAAAGGGGTGAGCCATGAGCAATAAAAACCCTAAGCATGGTTACATCCGTTGCTTTAGTTGCGGTGAACCCTCAACAGTTCACATTATGGGTGAGGCCAAGCTATTAGAAATGGGAGAGCCGCCGAAAAACAAACGCAATACAGGTCGTTATTACTATGTCTGCCCTAAGTGCGGTACATCGCAACCTAAAAACTCGCAAGAGCGCATTCAAGCGGCATTAGTCGAGGACGTAAACCAGTTACCCCCTATCGAAATCAGCACCGAAAAGCCTTTGCCTGTAGAAGTCACGAAACCATCAACCGATTTAACCGTTATTGAACAAAAATATAAAACGGTTAAATCAGTGGCAAACGAACCAGAGCCAACCAAGTCGAAAAGCACGCTGTTATGGGTTGGCGGTGCCGCCGCTCTTGTTCTTGTTTTTGTGTTAATTAATGTCTTTCCTAAGGGTGGCCACAATGAGTAACTCAACGCTTAATGACGATATTGAAGTCACTGAAACTCCTACACCTACCGCCGAAGACAGACAGATAAGCCCTACCGATTTTGATGGTGAGGCATTCGATGATGTTTTAGCGCAATACGATGCAAAAAAAACCGATGAAGAAGACGAAACCGATACAGAAGATAAACCCCAAAAAAAGCTAGATACTAAAGCTGCGGTTGGCATGGTGTCCGTTGGGTTTGTTGTTTCTGAAAACCTGATTAGTGGCATTACTGGGCTACCTTTCAAATATGAACAAGGGGCAAAACAAAGTGTACTTGAATCACTAGAACCTCTTATTGATAAGCACGGCCTTGCGTGGCTTGGATGGTTTGAAGCCTACAAAGAAGAGATCATGTTTTCTGTTGCGTTCGGTGGCCTCGCCTTCACCAGTTGGACTCAACTTAAAGGCTTGAAAATAGAAAAGCTTAAAGAGTTGCACCAGGAACAACAAAAAAAACGTGTTCATGCTGTCGAACAACAAAAGGAGGCCGAAATTGAAAAAGCCAACGCGACATCTCATTAAGCTGCCTAATCCGATTAACTCTAACCCGTCTCTGGACGCTGAGCATACGGTGTATATAGGCACAACCGGCAGTGGTAAAACAACAGCCGTTAAAGTGATGGATACCATTCCCAAAAGTGGGGCTCAAGTGGCCTTTTTCGATCCGTATTTAAACTATGCAGGGAGCAAGTTTAAAGGCCAGATGGTTCAAGTGTTTAGAAGCCATCAAAAAGACATGTTTATACGGGCTCTATTTACAGCCCGAAAGAAAAACAACGCCTTTAAAATTTCGTATATTCCAGAGTCGGCGACTGAAAGCGAACTGGAGTTTTTCTGCTCGGTGATCTGGTCTTTAGGTGATGGCCATCGAGCCCCTTTTCATACTGTGATAGAAGAATTAGCTTCTTGTGTGGAAACCGCAGGAAAACTAAAAGGTAAGGCAGGCGAGCTGCTTCGCGGTGGGCGTCAGTTTGGTATTGTGGTTCACACCGTATTTCAACGAACTCAAGAAGTACCCAAAACCGTTATAAGCCAATCAGATACTTGGTGGGTTGGGGCTTTAGCCAGTGCAAAAGATGCAGAATACATCGCCAACGCGAAAGGCATAAGCCTTTCTCAGCTAACCGCTTTAAAATCGGCAAAAGCCAATAAACTCAAGCTTGGCAAACCGATAGCCGAATACCTTCTAATAAAAAATGGCATAGGGAACGTGCATAAGTCCTCGTTTGATTGCTCCAAGCAATAAAAAAGGTCGTTTTAAACCTATAGGTTAGAGATTTAACCTATAGGTTACTCCCCCTTTCTCTTCCCTCTTTTCTAATGAATGATGTCCCCTCTTTCAATGAAAGTACCTTTATTAATTCAACGTCGTGAGACAGGGGAAACAATGAAACTTAACAAAGCAACCGTGATGCCAATTGTTATTACTGCGGGGCTAACCATCGCCCTTATCGCTGTTATTAATAATGTCAGCACTCTAAAACCTGTTAAGGATACCGTTTACGGTAATAGCGGGTGGTTCTAATGCCATATAAATATTCGGGTATTCGACCAACAACAGTAACCAGTTTTGATGGTGTGAAATTCAATGGTAAAGCATCTGTATCACTGCCATGCGGTGATACTTACGATTACATCTACTTACGCTCAAATCTGCCCGCAGAACGTTTAGCAGTTAAGCTTCGCCTAAATGGCAAAGTATTCTTTGATGCTCCAATGCGTATTTTTAACATGCTTGATAAATACAAAGGTTTGGCTCAAAGCGTAGATACTGCAAAAGACGGTTATGTGTACGTCATTCCCTTTGCCGATTTGTCCATGCGTCTTAAAGACGGCCAGAATTTAACAGGCTTAGTAACACAAATTGGTGAGAGCCTTGATTTAGAAGTAACCATAGGAGCCAAAGAAAGTGGTGATCCAGAACACCCAACTTTGTCCGCGCATCCTTTAATTGGCCTACCACGAGCACAACGCATTTATTTGCCTCGCTTGGAAGTCGCCAATATTCCAACACCGTCGATTGGTACAAACCAATTTTCTAGCCTACCAAACGTACCAAACCGAACCGTTCGCCGTATGCACTTTGATACCGGTGCGATTAGTCGCATTGATATTAAACGTGACGATGACGAAGCCTATAACACGGATTGTTTTTTAGAGCGGTTTCGTGCCGGGCGAAATAACAAAACATGGCAAGCCGGATGGACACACTTGGACTTTATTCAACGTGGTTATATTCAGTTAGAAATGTTCCCAACTGTGCGAGATAAACAGCTTATTTTCACGCTAGAAACTACCGAAACCACGGGCACCATCGACGTTTATATTGAGTACCTCGATTGTGAAAAACCAGAGCTACTCATTAAAGGCGGCTAATTATGGAATGGTGGGATTCGATACTGGATGTGGTCAGTGATGTGAGCGATACCGCAGGGGGTATTTATAACGATTGGACCACTAATACGGGTAACTCCACATCAACCCAAAAACCGAATGCAAACGACACGGGCAACACGTACCCACAAGTCGTTCAACCTGCCGTTATTCCTGTTTGGGCGTATGGCATGGGAGGTCTATTACTTGTGTTGGTCATCGTTCTTGCACTCAAAGGGGGTAAGTAATGCCTTACGCAATTCCGTTTTTGATTGGTGCAAGTGGCCTTGGTTTAGGCTATGGCGCCTACAGTGCCACACAAAAAGTGATGACGTGGGTGATTGCCCTTGCGTGCCTTTACTTTGCTTACAAGTTCATCGTTTAAGGAGCAGTCAATGCTAGGTTCATTAGCAGGAGGTATGACAGGCGGTGCCGGAGGTATGACAGGTGGTGCAAGTGGTGATATTTACACAACCAATACCAACGACACAACCAACAACAGTGGTTTTACTGGTGGCACATACAACTTCGGCAGTAATAACGGTGTCCCGTCGTGGGCAATAGTGGCAATAGGACTCGGGGTGTTGTGGTTCTTCTTCAAAAAGTAAGCTTTTTTGAAGCGTTCCCCCACATTGAAAAAGCCTTGAATGGTTATCTTTGGGGAGCGTTTCAAGAATGTTTACTTCATCAAGCTCAGTGCTATCGAATAGATAATACCTACCTGTTGTTACGCATTGAGTTCTCACAATTAGAGCTTGTTGTGGTCGCACTTCAAGGTGACATGATTGTAGGAACACAAGCTGCAATTGCACACGCAAAAACACTGAATTTATCGTCCATTCGGGCGCATTTTTTTAGACGAGGTGCAGAGCGATTCATTAGACGAAAACTCAATGAATGCGCAAAAACCATCAGCATCACAAACAACAATGAGCACGTTGTCAGAATAGTTTTTTAAGGGGTTTTTATGGGAGGCTCAAGCAAGAGCAACGCAACCAACAACACGACCACTAACACAACAAATAAAAGTAATTCTGTTGGGGTCGGTGGTGATAACAGCGGAATAATTTTAAGTGGTAATGAGGGCGATATACAACTAACTCAAACAGACCACGGAGCGATACAAGGTGCGTTTGATTCTAACAACAACGCATTAGATGGTGCGTTCGAGTTTGGCGAAACTGCGATCAATGAAGCCTTTGGATTTGGTAGTGATGCGTTAAGTTTTGGTGTTGGTGCACTCGATGCAATGAACAGCTCTACAGATGCCGCGCTCAATTTTGCCAATTCCGTGAATGCGAGTAAATCAACAGATGGGGCAAGTGACATGATGAACAGCAAACCACTTGTTTATGGAGCTATAGGTATTGTATTGCTTCTGGCCGTTATGTTGCTAGTCATTGGGAGTCGTAAATAATGCAAAACATTGTCGAAGAAACCCTTCAGGTAGGACAATCGATTCGTACTGGTGGTGCAAAATATTTGTTAATGCGCGATGCGTCAAATAGCGTCAGTTTGCAGTTAGACGCGAACGAGCCTGTCGAAGTTAAGAAAAACGATGTAATTTTGATTGAAGGTTGTGTCACGGTGATATTTCACAATCACCATTCAAGCCCCACAACAATCGAATACCAAATCACAGATACAGCCATCAATACTCAGTCTGATGCAGTGGCAATAAATGGTGCAGTAAAAATCAGCGATATTGAAGAGCCAATTGTCATTTCTCATGTACAAAATGATGTCGGTGTTCTTGTTAACAATGAAATTGCCATTTCCAACTACCCAGACATACAGAAAGTCGCTGTGACGAATCAAGGAAATGCGCTCACATTCAACACTTTAACGCCCGTGGTTATTGGTAACAAAAACGATAATGTCATCCCTAAAAACTCTAACCGTGTTGAGCTTTTAGTGACAGCGCCAAAAGCAAACAGAGACACAATCATAATTGCAGGCGTTATCCCACTCGAAGCCGGAGGGCACACAACTATCGCAGCAACAAATGCGCTAATTGTTACAGGTAAGGACGGTGACATGCTTAATGTAGGGGAATTCGTATGACGCTATTTACTCTCAATAACCCTAATTCGGGTTCCAATGTAGATGAGTCCGTTTTAAGTGATATTTATCCTATCGGAAGCCCTATTCCGTACCCGCTGGATAAACCGCCAAGTGATGATTTCTTTATTCTAAAGGGCCAGTCATTTGACATAAAAGCCAACCCTATTCTGCATAGCATTTACGGTGTTCGACTTTTAGATATGCGAGGCATGGCGATTGTTGGGTCAAAAGACGGTGAAGAATTACTGTCCTACGAAGAAGATAACATCAAACAGCATATTCACTTTGGAGAAGCTAAGCGTGCAGGGGGAGTAAAAAAAAGCACTGACTTACAAGGTGGTCACACACACCCAATAGGTAGACCATTATCTGAAAAACTGGCTGTTTCCGATGGAACAAATGATGCCGATGTAGAGTATACACCTCATAACACGTACTACCCCATCGGTTCTGAAATTATGCACACTTATCCTGCAGGTCTGCATACTCATATCTTCGATGTTCCATCGCACGGGCATATACTCTCAATTAGACCAACAGGCCACCCTGAAAACACAATTAAAAACTACAAGTTCAACTGGATAGTAAGGAAAGGTTAACCATGAACAATATTCAAAAACAAAATATTACGTTAGCCGTATCTGAATTTGATAAGGCGGGTTGGTGGCTAGGTAATAAAACTGAATTCGTTTCAAAAAGCACTGCGCTAGGGGATGAATATACCGAGATAATTTACGAGCCTACGACGTCCAATCTGATTGGCAAATTTGATGCAGACACACAGACATGGTCCGAGTTCGTCAATAATCAAATTACCCCATTTTGGAATGGGGACGGTATCGAGCAAATCGTCAACACACCTAATTCGCCATTTCCTGAATGGGCTATCTATGACCAACCGCCAGTGTATAACGCTCAAACACATTGTATTACCCGAGTCGACGGTGATTGGTTGGTAAACGAATTAAACGGTGAAACGGATAACTTAGAAGACAAGGCGAGACACTATCTCGATACAACCGATTTTTACGTCACCCGTAAACTAGAAGCAGGAACCGCTATCCCTAAGGACGTGAAAAGCAACCGAGATAAATGTCGAGCAATATTGGTGAGTGCGTTGCCAAGCACTCAATTTTTAGACGAACGGTGAATCTGTCCTATGAAATCAGCTTACCTCTTCCCAATAATACTATGCACGCTAATAGGTATTTACGTAATGAATAATAAGAAAATAAATCAAACCGTCAGCGGATGGGTACTATCTGCTCGGAGTGAAGCTAAAATGCTCGGTGTAAAAGATGACTTGAGAAAAGTTGTCAGACTCGCCCTGCGCTATTCTAAATACGATTTCGGCATTACTAGTGGAAAACGTACAGCCAAAGAACAAAACGCACTGTACTGCGATAAGAAAAGCAATTGTGATGGGTATACCGTCTTAAGCCGTCATCAAACGGGCGATGCTATCGACTTTGTGGCCTACGATGAAAACAACAAGGTCACGTGGGACATGGATTATTACCGTGGCATATCACAAGCCTTTAAAAGTGCAGCTCGTGAACTCGGTATAGATATTACGTGGGGCGGTGATTGGACAAACCTTGTTGATGGACCACATATAGAATTGAAGAGGTGATCATGTTTGGAGCCATTGCGAACCTAATCACGGGCGGCATTAATGCCTACAAGCAACACGGCATCAATAAAGCCAACGCGCTCAAGCGAAAAGATGTAATACAACAAGAGCAGCACAACGCAAAAGTAAAGCGCTTGCAATCTGGTGACGAGAAAGCCGCGACACTGGACGAACTCAGCATTAAGGAACGAGGCTACAAAGACGAGTTCATTATGTTTGTCGTGTTTATTCCTCTTATCCTTTCATTTTTGCCCGACTACGCAAAATATGTCAAAGCCGGATTCGAAGCCCTTCAAAACGTACCGGATTATTACTGGTATGTCGTTGCGGCGGTGGTCATTGATACGTTAGGTATGCGAGCAATGGTTCGGTATTTATTGGAGTTTTTTTCTCATAGGTTTAAGGGGAAGTAAGTGGAATTTTTAAGTGGCTGGCAGATAACGCCAGATACATTAATTATGGTCTGGTTGGCATGGCGTTTACATGGGATAGCCAATAACCATGATAAGCGAATAAGCGTTTTAGAAAAAAAGGATGGGTAAAAATGGCAGTACGGGAGGTGTATCCGTACCGCCATAGAACACCAAAAATGATGCTCCAAGCTCAACGCTACAGATAAAATCATACCTTGGTAATAGCAATTACTTAATTTTTTGCCAAAAATACAAAAAGGCCACTATTTCTAGTGGCCTTTCTTTTTGCATAGATATGCAATTGTAATGGCAGGGGTGGAGAGATTCGAACTCCCAACACGCGGATTTGGAATCCGCTGCTCTGCCAATTGGAGCTACACCCCTATAACTGTTTTCTTGTAAGAACTGGCGGAGTGGACGGGACTCGAACCCGCGACCCCCGGCGTGACAGGCCGGTATTCTAACCAACTGAACTACCACTCCACATGGTATTCTTACGACAATCGAAGTCTTATAAAAGATAGCTTTGATTGTTTTTGCCTTATCTTTCCTAAAAAAGATAAAACGATATTAAAGCCTGGCGATGTCCTACTCTCACATGGGGAGACCCCACACTACCATCGGCGCTATTGCGTTTCACTTCTGAGTTCGGCATGGAATCAGGTGGGTCCACAACGCTATGGTCGCCAAGCAAATTTGGTAAAGCTTCCTAATAATTTAGAAAACTTTAATAATCTGGATTACTGACCTAAATAAAAGTTCACACACATTCAATGTTCTTACATTGAGTCCACAAAACCCCTTGGGTGTTGTATGGTTAAGCCTCACGGGCAATTAGTACAGGTTAGCTCAACGCCTCACAACGCTTACACACCCTGCCTATCAACGTTCTAGTCTCGAACAACCCTTTAGGACACGTAAAGTGCCAGGGAAGACTCATCTCAAGGCTCGCTTCGCGCTTAGATGCTTTCAGCGCTTATCGATTCCGAACTTAGCTACCGGGCAATGCCATTGGCATGACAACCCGAACACCAGTGGTTCGTCCACTCCGGTCCTCTCGTACTAGGAGCAGCCCCTTTCAATCTTCCAACGCCCACGGCAGATAGGGACCGAACTGTCTCACGACGTTCTAAACCCAGCTCGCGTACCACTTTAAATGGCGAACAGCCATACCCTTGGGACCGACTTCAGCCCCAGGATGTGATGAGCCGACATCGAGGTGCCAAACACCGCCGTCGATATGAACTCTTGGGCGGTATCAGCCTGTTATCCCCGGAGTACCTTTTATCCGTTGAGCGATGGCCCTTCCATTCAGAACCACCGGATCACTATGACCTGCTTTCGCACCTGCTCGAATTGTCATTCTCGCAGTCAAGCGGGCTTATGCCATTGCACTAACCACACGATGTCCAACCGTGTTTAGCCCACCTTCGTGCTCCTCCGTTACTCTTTGGGAGGAGACCGCCCCAGTCAAACTACCCACCAGGCACTGTCCGCAACCCCGATAAGGGGCCTACGTTAGAACATCAAGCATACAAGGGTGGTATTTCAAGGTCGACTCCACTCCATCTAGCGACGAAGTTTCAAAGTCTCCCACCTATCCTACACATGTAGGGTCAATGTTCAGTGCCAAGCTGTAGTAAAGGTTCACGGGGTCTTTCCGTCTAGCCGCGGGTACACTGCATCTTCACAGCGATTTCAATTTCACTGAGTCTCGGGTGGAGACAGCGTGGCCATCATTACGCCATTCGTGCAGGTCGGAACTTACCCGACAAGGAATTTCGCTACCTTAGGACCGTTATAGTTACGGCCGCCGTTTACCGGGGCTTCGATCAAGAGCTTCGTCCGAAGACTAACCCCATCAATTAACCTTCCGGCACCGGGCAGGCGTCACACCGTATACGTCATCTTACGATTTTGCACAGTGCTGTGTTTTTAATAAACAGTTGCAGCCACCTGGTATCTGCGACTCCCGATAGCTCCATCCGCAAGGGATTTCACCGTCAAGAGCGTACCTTCTCCCGAAGTTACGGTACCATTTTGCCTAGTTCCTTCACCCGAGTTCTCTCAAGCGCCTTGGTATTCTCTACCCGACCACCTGTGTCGGTTTGGGGTACGATTTCTTATAATCTGAAGCTTAGAGGCTTTTCCTGGAAGCATGGCATCAATGACTTCATCACCGTAGTGACTCGACATCGGGTCTCAGCCTAACAATTTCCCGGATTTACCTAAGAAATTAGCCTACACCCTTGAACCTGGACTACCATCGCCAGGCTCACCTAGCCTTCTCCGTCCCCCCATCGCAATTATAAGAAGTACGGGAATATTAACCCGTTTCCCATCGACTACGCCTTTCGGCCTCGCCTTAGGGGTCGACTTACCCTGCCCCGATTAACGTTGGACAGGAACCCTTGGTCTTCCGGCGTGGGAGTTTTTCACTCCCATTATCGTTACTCATGTCAGCATTCGCACTTCTGATACCTCCAGCAGACCTTACAGTCCACCTTCAACGGCTTACAGAACGCTCCCCTACCCAACATAATAAATTATGTTGCCGCAGCTTCGGTGTATAGCTTAGCCCCGTTACATCTTCCGCGCAGGCCGACTCGACCAGTGAGCTATTACGCTTTCTTTAAATGATGGCTGCTTCTAAGCCAACATCCTGGCTGTCTGAGCCTTCCCACATCGTTTCCCACTTAGCTATACTTTGGGACCTTAGCTGGCGGTCTGGGTTGTTTCCCTCTCCACGACGGACGTTAGCACCCGCCGTGTGTCTCCCGGATATTACTTACTGGTATTCGGAGTTTGCAAAGGGTTGGTAAGTCGGGATGACCCCCTAGCCTTAACAGTGCTCTACCCCCAGTAGTATTCGTCCGAGGCGCTACCTAAATAGCTTTCGGGGAGAACCAGCTATCTCCAGGTTTGATTGGCCTTTCACCCCTAGCCACAAGTCATCCGCTAATTTTTCAACATTAGTCGGTTCGGTCCTCCAGTTGATGTTACTCAACCTTCAACCTGCCCATGGCTAGATCACCTGGTTTCGGGTCTATACCTAGCAACTCGACGCCCAGTTAAGACTCGGTTTCCCTACGGCTCCCCTATACGGTTAACCTTGCTACTAAATATAAGTCGCTGACCCATTATACAAAAGGTACGCAGTCACAGGACGCAATGCCTGCTCCTACTGCTTGTACGTACACGGTTTCAGGTTCTATTTCACTCCCCTCACAGGGGTTCTTTTCGCCTTTCCCTCACGGTACTGGTTCACTATCGGTCAGTCAGTAGTATTTAGCCTTGGAGGATGGTCCCCCCATATTCAAACAGGATATCACGTGTCCCGCCTTACTCGTTTTCACTTAAAATGACGTGTCGGTTACAGGGCTATCACCTTGTATCGCGATACTTTCCAGAATCTTCACCTGCATCATTAAAAGCTTAAGGGCTAATCCAATTTCGCTCGCCGCTACTTTCGGAATCTCGGTTGATTTCTACTCCTCCGGGTACTTAGATGTTTCAGTTCCCCGGGTTTGCCTTATTAACCTATGTATTCAGTTAATAATACTAGCTTATGCTAGTGGGTTTCCCCATTCGGAAATCGTAGACTCAAGTGGCTTTTACTGCCTTATCTACGCTTATCGCAAGTTAATACGTCCTTCATCGCCTCTGACTGCCAAGGCATCCACCGTGTACGCTTAGTCACTTAACCATACAACCCCAAAGGGTTTCGCTTACGCGAAATAACAACGAATTGTTATTGTATTAGTAACCAAGGTTTCTATCGTTGCCTCATTATTTGAATGAGCGAGACAACATTTTCGATTTTGCCGGACTCAAATATTAAACAGTTAACCGAAGTTAGCTGTTTCCAAGAACACTTGAATGTGTGTTGGTTTGTTATCACCGAAGTGACAACAAGTACCTAAATCTAAAAGACTTAGGATTTGAGAACTTTTATTTTGATAAATAATAATCAATTATTTATCAGTCAGCTTTCCAAATTGTTAAAGAGCAAAGATTTCATACTTATAAAAATAAGCCAAAACCATTTTTAAATATTCTTTTCTCTATGCAGAGTAAAAACACTTAAAGATGGTGGAGCTATGCGGGATCGAACCGCAGACCTCCTGCGTGCAAGGCAGGCGCTCTCCCAGCTGAGCTATAACCCCATCAGTTGGGTGTTTTTTTTGACAACTCATGAAATCTAATAAAGTTAACTCTTTTTAGACAAGGCAAATTGCAAGGAAGTGTATGTAAATACACGACGAACAATTTAACGCAGTATAAAGGAGAGTTTGGTGGGTCTGAGTGGACTTGAACCACCGACCTCCCGCTTATCAGGCGAGCGCTCTAACCAGCTGAGCTACAGACCCATTCTTGCTTTATGCTTTCTCTTAGTTGAACTAAGAAAAATCATGATGCAATAACAGAAGATATTTCTGAGTTATCATCTCTTTGCTTTTCTAAACCTATTTCAATCTGTGTGGACACTCATCATGAGCAATCATCGTTTAAGGAGGTGATCCAGCCCCAGGTTCCCCTAGGGCTACCTTGTTACGACTTCACCCCAGTCATGAACCACAAAGTGGTAAGCGTCCCCCCGAAGGTTAAACTACCTACTTCTTTTGCAGCCCACTCCCATGGTGTGACGGGCGGTGTGTACAAGGCCCGGGAACGTATTCACCGTAGCATTCTGATCTACGATTACTAGCGATTCCGACTTCATGGAGTCGAGTTGCAGACTCCAATCCGGACTACGACGCACTTTTTGGGATTCGCTCACTATTGCTAGTTGGCTGCCCTCTGTATGCGCCATTGTAGCACGTGTGTAGCCCTACTCGTAAGGGCCATGATGACTTGACGTCGTCCCCACCTTCCTCCGGTTTATCACCGGCAGTCTCCCCAAAGTTCCCGACATAACTCGCTGGCAATTAAGGATAAGGGTTGCGCTCGTTGCGGGACTTAACCCAACATTTCACAACACGAGCTGACGACAGCCATGCAGCACCTGTCTCAGAGCTCCCGAAGGCACACCTGTGTCTCCACTGGCTTCTCTGGATGTCAAGAGTAGGTAAGGTTCTTCGCGTTGCATCGAATTAAACCACATGCTCCACCGCTTGTGCGGGCCCCCGTCAATTCATTTGAGTTTTAATCTTGCGACCGTACTCCCCAGGCGGTCTACTTAACGCGTTAGCTCCGAAAGCCACGGCTCAAGGCCACAACCTTCAAGTAGACATCGTTTACGGCGTGGACTACCAGGGTATCTAATCCTGTTTGCTCCCCACGCTTTCGCATCTGAGTGTCAGTATCTGTCCAGGGGGCCGCCTTCGCCACTGGTATTCCTTCAGATCTCTACGCATTTCACCGCTACACCTGAAATTCTACCCCCCTCTACAGTACTCTAGTTTGCCAGTTTCAAATGACCTTCCGGGGTTGAGCCCCGGGCTTTCACATCTGACTTAACAAACCACCTGCATGCGCTTTACGCCCAGTAATTCCGATTAACGCTCGCACCCTCCGTATTACCGCGGCTGCTGGCACGGAGTTAGCCGGTGCTTCTTCTGTAGCTAACGTCAAACAATAAGCGTATTAAACTTACTGCCTTCCTCACTACTGAAAGTACTTTACAACCCGAAGGCCTTCTTCATACACGCGGCATGGCTGCATCAGGCTTTCGCCCATTGTGCAATATTCCCCACTGCTGCCTCCCGTAGGAGTCTGGACCGTGTCTCAGTTCCAGTGTGGCTGATCATCCTCTCAGACCAGCTAGAGATCGTCGCCTTGGTGAGCCATTACCCCACCAACTAGCTAATCTCACTTAGGCTTATCCAATCGCGGAAGGCCCGAAGGTCCCCTCCTTTCCCCCGTAGGGCGTATGCGGTATTAGCTATCGTTTCCAATAGTTATCCCCCTCAACTGGGCAAATTCCTAAGCATTACTCACCCGTCCGCCGCTCGACGCCTATTAACGCTCCCGAAGGATTGTTAACATCGTTTCCGCTCGACTTGCATGTGTTAAGCCTGCCGCCAGCGTTCAATCTGAGCCATGATCAAACTCTTCAATTTAAGTTCTTTTTGGCTCAATGAATACTGACTTTAAATTGCCTTTTACTTTAGATAACCGAAGGTTAAATAGTAAAGTGTTCTTTAAAGTTCTATCACTCCAACAGAGTGATATTTAAATAACTGTGTTCGATACCCGAAAGCATCAAATTAGGTCACTCAGTTCATTGAAACCGTTGTTGATTTCATGCCCTAAGGCAGAGAATCATCTTCGATTGTCATCAACGAGTGCCCACACAGATTGATATAGGTTTAAATTGTTAAAGAGCGTTGCTTGGAAGTCTCTCTCAAGCGGACGGTCATTTTAGCGATATAGCCTTCTGTGTCAAACACTTTTTGCTATTTATTTTCTCTCGTTTGGCTTTTCACTTTTTGAAGTGATCTGGAACAAGAAAGAGAAGATAAATCTCTATCGCCAGTCTTTATTGACCGACATCATCAACACGTTTAGTTAGTAACTATTCGGTGACAACGGAGGCGCATTATAGGGAGAAATCACGAGAGCACAATACCTATACGTCATTTATTTTCAAAAATGATCCTGTTCGATTATTTTTCAATCTAATCGAACAAAAAAGGGGCTTTCGCCCCTTTGATTGTTAATAAATAGTAATTTCTTCAAATATTATTGATGTGCGATGATTCGATCATTACTGACTAAAAGCTGCACTTTCTTATCTGGGTCGACCTTCCCTGCCAATATTGCTTTGGCCAATGGGTTCTCGACACTCTGTTGAATTGCTCGTTTCAACGGTCGAGCACCATACACAGGATCAAACCCTACATGTGCAATGAGATCGAGCGCCTTTTCGGAAACGTCTAGCTCATAGCCATTATCTTTCATGCGGCTTGCTAGTCTCGCTAACTGTATTACCGCAATTGATCTAATGTGCTCTTGGCCTAACGGATGGAATACAACCATTTCATCCACTCTATTAAGGAACTCAGGTCTGAAGTGTTTAACCACAACATTCATCACCTCTTCTTTTATCCCTTCATAATCTAGTGTGTTGAAATGTTCTTGTATTCGATCGGAACCTAAATTGGATGTCATGATGACTACGGTGTTTCGAAAGTCGACTGTTCGTCCCTGACCATCAGTAAGACGCCCATCATCGAGAACCTGAAGAAGTATATTGAATACATCAGGATGAGCCTTTTCTACTTCATCTAATAGAATGACAGAATAGGGTTTCCTTCTAACGGCTTCAGTTAGATACCCACCTTCTTCGTATCCAACATATCCAGGGGGTGCTCCAACTAGACGCGCGACAGAGTGTTTTTCCATAAATTCGGACATATCTATCCTAACCATAGCCTCCTCACTGTCAAACATAAAGTTTGCAAGTGTCTTGCAGAGCTCCGTTTTACCTACACCTGTTGGGCCCAAGAATAAGAACGAACCGATAGGACGATTAGGGTCAGATAAACCCGCTCGACTGCGACGAATCGCATTCGATACCATTTTCACCGCTTCTTTTTGTCCAATGACTCGCTTATGAAGCACATCTTCCATTGCAAGTAATTTACTGCGCTCAGCTTCTAGCATTTTCGATACAGGGATACCCGTTTGTTTCGACAACACTTCTGCAATTTCTTCATCAGTAACCTTATTTTTGAGTAAGGTCATTTCTTGCATTTCAGCTTGCGCTGCAAGATCAAGTTGCTTCTCTAGTTCTGGAATACGTCCATATTGAAGTTCAGACATTCGATTAAGATCACCGGCACGTCTAGCGAAGTCCATATCCATGCGAGCATGCTCTAATTCGCTCTTTATATGTTGCGTACCAGAAAGTGCTGCTTTCTCTGCGTTCCAGATCTCTTCCAGTTCAGCGTAGTCTCTTTCCTTAACGCTCAGTTCTTGATTAATGACTTCTAATCGTTTGCTACTCGCATCATCATCTTCGTTAACCAACGCTTGCTGTTCTATTTTTAGCTGGATGATCTTTCGTTCTAGTTTATCTAATGACTCTGGCTTTGAATCAATCTGCATACGGATACTAGATGCGGCCTCATCAATTAGATCGATGGCTTTATCTGGTAGTTGTCTATCCGAAACATAACGATGGGATAAACGTGCTGCTGCAACAATTGCAGGGTCGGTAATCTCAACATGATGGTGAAGTTCATAGCGTTCTTTTAAACCACGTAAGATAGCAATCGTATCTTCTACGCTCGGCTCATCAACAATTATTTTTTGGAATCGACGTTCTAGAGCTGGGTCTTTTTCAATGTATTGGCGATATTCATCAAGCGTTGTTGCGCCAACACAATGCAGCTCGCCTCGAGCCAGCGCTGGTTTTAACATATTGCCAGCATCCATTGAGCCTTCACCTTTACCCGCACCTACCATGGTATGAAGTTCATCGATAAAGAGAATGATATTGCCTTCTTCTTTAGACAGTTCATTTAACACTGACTTAAGCCGTTCTTCGAACTCGCCTCGATATTTCGCGCCGGCAATCAAAGAGCCCATATCTAACGAAAGTACACGACGGCCTCTTAAACCCTCGGGGACTTCATTATTTATAATGCGTTGAGCGAGTCCTTCAACAATAGCCGTTTTACCCACACCCGGTTCACCAATAATAACCGGGTTGTTTTTTGTTCTTCGCTGGAGTACTTGAATGGTACGACGAATCTCATCGTCACGACCAATGACAGGATCCAGCTTTCCTTGCTCAGCTCGTTCGGTTAAATCTATAGTGTATTTTTCTAACGCTTGGCGTTTTTCTTCTGCATTTGGGTCATCCACTTTTTGTCCACCACGTATTTGTTCAATTGCAGCAGACAACGTTTTTTCTACAAGCCCCATTTCTTTAAGCAGTAGACCTAGTGGCCCTTTATCTTCTATGGCTGCTAATAGAAAAACTTCGGATGAGATATAGGCATCTTTTCTTTGCTGTGCAATCTTGTCGCACATGTTAAACAGCTGACCCATTCCACTTGATAGCTGAACATCACCACCAATGCCGCTCACTTTGGGTAAGCGATCCATCATCTCAGACAATTTGGATCTTAACTGGATAATGTCTATATCTAACATGGTGAGTAATGGGCGAATTGCACTGCCATCTTGGTTTAATAGAGAAACCATAAGATGTACAGGTTCGATATATTGATGATCACGTCCGAGTGCTAATGACTGGGCATCGGATATCGCTACTTGAAACTTGCTTGTAAATCGGTCTAAACGCATAGCAGCCCCCAATATGAAATTTATTGTCTGCTATCAAGATGGATACAAGTTGGCGTTTTTTCAAGGGAGGACGTTAATCTATCCAAATAAAGGTCGCTTGACGACCCGTTACACCATCTCTGCGATAAGAATAGAATTTCTCTGAGTCTTCGAAGGTACACATATTACTTCGATAAATACTTTCGACACCTACGTCATTTAGACGCTGCGTTGCGAGCATATTCATGTCAGCTAGGTATTTACCATTACTCTTAGATTGAAAGGCTTTTTCTGCTTGCGATGAATGTGAGACAAAGATATCAAACACATCTTGACCTACTTCAAAGGCACCAGCACCAATTGCAGGCCCTAGCCACGCAATAACAGGCTTAGTGAATTCTTTAACGGCGTTCTCTAAAATACCGTCAGCTAACCCACGCCAACCTGCATGTACTGCCGCGACCATTGTCCCTTCTATGTCAGTAAGTAATACCGGCAAACAATCTGCCGTCATTACCGTACAAACCACATTCGATGACGATGTTAATGCACCATCTGCATCAATAACCTTTGTTGTTGGTTGTTTTAACTCAACAACAAGGTCCGAGTGCGTTTGGTTAAGCCATACCTGATTACTCGGTAGCATGGCTTTTTCGTGAAGAATTTGACGGTTTTTCTTAACAACAATTGGATCATCCTCAACGTGCAGTCCTAAATTAAGCCCTTTATATACACCATCTGAGATTCCACCCAGTCTAGTCGTAGTAAAGGCCTTTATATTTCCAGGTACTTTCCAATTAGGGACAATCAATTCCATTTAGATGTCATACTCTTTGTTATATTTTGCGTCATCTCTTAGCGCTTGCGTCAGCACAACCATATCGTCCGGAATAGGGGCGTGAAACTCCATCTCTTCTCTCGTCGCTGGATGCTCAAATTTTAACATCGCAGCATGCAGAGACTGGCGATCAAAACGACGAATCATTTCAGTTAATTCCTCTGAAGCGTCTTTCGGAATTCGAGCACGACCACCATAGGCTATATCTCCTAACAATGGATGTTGGAGGAAAGCCATGTGCACACGAATCTGGTGTGTACGACCGGATTCTAGGCGCAGACGAATTCTTGTATGCTCTCTAAAGTGTTCAGCAACACGGTAGTGTGTAATTGCTGGTTTACCCGTTATATTCACCGCCATTAGAGTGCGTTTTGTCGAGTGACGACCAATAGGTTCGTCAACCACCCCACCCGCGGTCATTTTGCCAATCGCAATCGCTTCGTACTCTCGCGTAATTTTGCGCTTTTGAAGCGCACGTACTAATCTCGTTTGCGCAGGAACCGTCTTAGCCACCACCATTAGACCTGTGGTGTCTTTATCCAAACGATGCACGATACCAGCTCTTGGTACTTCTGCTATTTCAGGATAGTGAAATAACAATGCATTGAGTATCGTTCCATCTGGCGTGCCGGCACCTGGGTGCACAACTAAGCCTCGTGGTTTGTTGATAACAATTATATCGTCATCTTCGTAAATAATATTTAGGGGTATATCTTGAGCTTCCCAACGCTCTTCATCTTCAAGTTCACCTTGAATGGTTATTAATTCGCCACCCATCACTTTAACGCGGGCTTTGGAAACAACTTCACCATCAACTTGAACTTTTCCTGCTATTATCCATTCTTTCAAACGAGAACGAGAAAAATCAGAAAATAATTCTGCTATGGCTTGGTCTAATCTTTGACCAAGTTGGCTATCTTTTACGGTTTCGGTTAATTCTATCTGCTGAGCCATATCGAACTTTTTAAAAAACTATGAGACTAATGCTCATGACTGTGAAAAAATACGCTACTGCTTTCTACCTTCAATTGTAGCTAGCTTCTTTATTTATAGCGTCCAAGTTGGCATCATTCTATCTGTTAAAAGATAAGAAGTAACGGAAGCAACAGAATTATTTAATTTAAGGAAATAGAATCCTGACATGAATTACCGCACTTTATCGAGCTTACTGGCACTTTCACTACTATTTGGTTGCTCGAGCAGCGACGAAATAGTACCTGACGTCCCAGCCTCTGAACTTTATACTGACGCTCAATCTTCACTCAGAAGTGGCAACTGGCTTACCGCCGTAGAAAAGCTGGAAGCATTGGATTCTCGATATCCTTTCGGCCCATATTCGGAGCAAGTTCAACTCGACCTTATCTATGCTTACTACAAAAACGGAGATCTTCCTTTAGCTCTCGCTACCATAGAAAGGTTTTCCCGATTAAATCCAACGCATACGAAAATGGATTGGGTACTTTACATGCGCGGCCTATCGCACATGGCACAAGACCAGAATTACATGCACAATATTTTTAATATTGATCGTTCTGATCGCGACCCAGAGCCTGTAAAGTCAGCGTTTGCTGATTTTAAGAGATTGCTCCAGAGATACCCGAATAGTGCATTCGCTGCTGATGCTCAAAAAAGAATGTATGCACTTAAGAATAGGTTAGCTAACTACGATTTAGCCAGTGCCGATTTCTATTTACGCAGGGAGGCATGGATTGCTGCAATCAATCGCAGCCAAGAGTTACAAAAAACCTATCCCGATACCGAAGCGGCGAGAGAATCGCTCGAGATTCAGCTTGAAGCTTATCAACAACTAGGGTTAACCGAAGCGGTGGCACGAACCAAAGAGCTCATGAAGCTCAATCCAATTTAGGCGTCACTAAGAAAAACCGTTGAATATCAGCGGTTTTTTTATTTCTAATCTATACTGTTTGGGTATAGCGTCTAATGTGTTTTCTTTGGAAACATACACCGTTCTCATAAATAAATTTCATTGCCGACATAATTAAACCAACACGGATTGTTGTATGAAAATAGATTGTTCTATCAAGATAGATCCTCGTAACAAAGCGAAAATTAACGTCGTTAAGAGGAACTCGATTAACCATTGGTATCGATGGGTATTATCTCTTCTCTTTATCCCCTTCTTTAGTGTTTCTCTTGAACTTACCCCTTTAGACAACACTCCTTACACAGGCGATCTAGATGTTTTATCTAAAAAAGGCATCCTTCGTGTTTTGGTTTCAGAAGATCTGGGCTTTTACTATGTTGAAGGCGGCAAGCCAAAAGGAATGCTTGCTGAAATCCTTCATCATTTTGAAAAAAAATTGAAAAAAGAACACCCTTCGGTACATATTCAAATAATTCCAGTGACAAGAGATGATCTAATTCCTGCCCTTAATGCGGGTTTTGGTGACGTGATAGTTGCAAACCTCACGAAAACAAACCGACGTGAAAAGTCTCTCGATTTTAGTATTCCGATGATAAGCGATATTAATGAGTTTTTGGTCACTCATACAAGAGAACCTGAACTAGTGGATATAGATCAACTTAGTGGAAAAGAGATCTGGGTTCGACCAAGCTCCAGTTACTTCGAAAGTATCCAAAGTATCAACGAGTATCTAAACCTCAGTAAATTAGAACCAATCCGCGTCCAATTTTTTGATGAAGCGCTACAAGACTATGAAATCATTGAAATGGTTAATCAAGGCTATATCTACTCAACCGTTTTAGATAGTCACAAAGTTGAGCTGTGGCTTAGCGTGATGGACAATATAAAAATACATGAAAATCTTCCACTACGTTCTGGGGCAGAAATTGGATGGGCATTTCGAAAAAACAGTCCGATACTTGAAAAGCAGGTAAATAGCTATCTACGAACCGCTAAAGCCGGAACGCTCTTAGGTAATGTGTTATACGATAGATACATCCTCAATTCAAAATGGCTTAGCCGTGCCCTTAGCCCTGATAGAATCAAACGAATGCAGTCACTCACTAACTTATTTGAAAAATATTCAGCTCAGTATGAATTCGACTGGTTAATGATATCTGCGCAGGCGTTCCAAGAGTCTGGTCTCGACAACAGTAAAGTCTCCCACAAGGGCGCAGTAGGAATAATGCAAGTACTCCCCTCTACAGCCAACGATCCCAACGTAAATATCAAAGACATTAAAAAGCTCGAAAACAATGTTCATGCCGGTGTGAAATACATGCGTTTCATTACTGACCGTTATTTTTCAGATGACGACATCACTAGAGACAATCAAGTTTATTTATCTCTAGCTGCATACAATGCCGGACCCGGTAATATTCGTAAAATGCGCAGATTAGCCGTTAAACATGGTTATGACCCAAATGTCTGGTTTAAGAATGTAGAAATCATTACACGAAGGAATATAGGTCGAGAACCCGTAAACTATGTTGCGAACATCAATCGCTATTTCGTCATTTACAAGCAGCTAGAAGACATGCGAAAAATAAGAGAAGAAAAAAGCGCAGCCCTATTAAAACTCGTCTCGCCTGAATGAATTCAATCTGCAAGACAAATAAAAATGCCACAACCATAAAGAGTGTGGCATTTCACAAATCGAATATCTAAATACGTGCCGTACGAGATCACGTTTTCATCTTGATTATTAATTAGTCATTACAAATAAAAGCCTGCACTAGGCCCCTAAAAATGGGGTTATTTCTAGTACGCAACTTCTTACCAATCTATAGAGTTCATATTTCAGTACAAGCTTTTTTAACGAATTAATTTGGTAGATTTGTTACAGATCACATTAAATGAACATTGATAGAAACAGCCTAGTTATAGTGATTTAGATCACATTATTTTCTTATTGAAACAGTAATCTGAACTTAACCCATAAGGGAAGTTTCAGAGGAAAACACTATATGAAAGTAAATATTACCGGCAAAAACTTAGAAATCACCTCTGCAATACGCACGCATATAGAGTCCAAGTTTGAGAAACTTGAGAAATGGCAAGTTGACATTATTGGTTGCCAGACTGCGATCAGCGAAGAACCAAATAACAAAATGAAATTCGAAGCAAGCATTACTGTACCGAAAGGAAAGCTTGTTGCATCTTCTAGCAATGACGATTTATATAAAGCAATAACAGAAGTAGAACAAAAATTGGAGCGTCAGCTAAACAAATTGCGCCATAAGCCTGAAGCTCGCCGAGCTACTCACGCTGAAAAACCTGAAGTATCAGAGCTAGACGAAGTTGAGTTTAGTGAAGCTGAATAGCAAAACAACCTAATAGAATTAGGAATTCAGTTATATAGCGCTTACGGGCGCTATTTTTTTGCTTGACGGGTTTGTATCCCTTGCTTATTGTGTCAGTAGACCTACAACATAGTGATTCAATGATGACGACATTTTCTCTGTTCTTTTTTGACTTCTTTTTTAACTCCTAACACTGGAGGCTGAAATCGTTTTAGGAAAAACAAGTCAAAAACGAATAGGAAGCCTCCCAAACGGGGGGCTTTTTTATAACTAAAATGGACTTACTTAGCATGACAGACAGTAAATATTCCCTTGATGAAATTCGAATCCGTTTAAATGACCTCGATGATCAACTCCTACAGCTGCTTTCGGAAAGACGAGCACTAAGTATTGAAGTAGCAAAAAGCAAAGTTGAGACATCTAAGCCAGTTAGAGACGCTAAGCGAGAGCAACAATTATTAGTCAAATTGATTAATAACGGCAAGAAAAAATACAACTTAGATGCGCAATACATCACCAAGTTATTCCACACGGTTATCGAAGACTCGGTGTTATTGCAACAGTCTCATTTACAGAATTTGGCAAATCCAGCACAGAGCCGAAAACCTATCGCACGAGTTGCTTTCTTGGGTTCAAGGGGATCATACTCACACCTTGCAAGTCGTGAATATTTTAGCCGCAAGAATACGGAGTTGGTTGAGTTAAATTGTGAGCATTTTAAAGAGGTAACCAAAACCGTAGAATCTGGTCATGCGGATTTTGGTTTGCTACCGATAGAGAATACAAGTTCAGGATCAATCAACGAAGTTTATGATTTACTTCAACACACAACACTCTACATTGTTGGCGAAATAACCCTGCCTATTGATCACTGCATATTAGCTAATTCTGATATCCATTTAGAAGACATCAAAACGCTTTACTCTCATCCGCAGCCTCATCAGCAATGCAGTGAGTTTCTTAGCCACCTAAATGGGGTTACTTTGGAATCATGCGCGAGCACAGCAGATGCAATGCAGAAAGTAAAAAATCTTGGAAGAGAAGATGTCGCGGCGATAGGTAATTCATCCAGCGGTAAGCTATACGGCTTACAGCCAATAAAGAATAATATTTCTAATCAAACAGAAAACCATACGCGCTTTATTTTGGTTGCCCGTAAACCCGTTGAAGTATCAACGCAGATCCCAGCGAAAACAACACTGATCATGTCCACATCTCAAGCCGCTGGCTCATTAGTAGAGACCCTACTCGTATTACAACGGTATGGGATCAACATGACTAAGCTAGAAAATAGACCTATTATGGGTAATCCATGGGAAGAGATGTTCTATGTTGATCTAGAAGCGCACGTTGAATCCACTGAGATGCAACAGGCTATCAGCGAACTGACCAAAATAACCCAGCATCTTAAAGTATTGGGTTGTTACCCAAGTGAGAATGTCAAACCAACTCAAATAAAACTTATATAGAGAGAAGCACCGATGAAGACCGTAATTATTGCTTCCCTTAACCCAGCAAAAATCAACGCCGTTAAAGCCGCTTTTTTGGATGTATTTCCAAAGCAAGCATTTCAATTTCAGGGTGTTAGCGTGGCAAGTAACGTTCCAGATCAACCGATATCAGACGTAGAAACAAAACTTGGCGCATTAAATCGAGTAAAAAATGCCAAAATTGAGACCAACAATGCCGATTTCTATGTCGGCTTAGAAGCAGGGAATGACGGAGACTTTACCTTTGCATGGATGGTGATTGAATCCGCCAGCAGAAGAGGTGAGTCTCGTTCAGCGAGCTTAATGCTTCCCCCTGTAGTCTTGGAGAAAATAAGAGATGGCCGAGAACTTGGGCTTGTTATGGATGAGGTGTTTTCTACAGAGAATATAAAACAAAAAGGGGGAGCGATAGGCCTACTGACAAATCATCTGCTAACTCGAAGTTCTGTCTATCATCAGGCGCTTATTCTGGCGTTAATACCTTTTATGAACGAAGACCATTTCCCAGAGAACCTATAGCACAGGTAATGAGATAGACTTAATTTACAATAATACCATCGTAATTCGTACACTAACAATTGAATCGCCCGCGGCTTCTAGAGACTAGATAACTAAAAACCCAAGGGCATTCAGGAAGATCACGTAGCAAAACGTTCATCGGTCGGTGTGTTGGTTATTAGCTCTCTGCTACTTTTAATAATTGGGACAATGCTTCACGCTCATCTTCTGTATGAATCTTTAACTCATTGGAACCACGAGTAATGGTTGCTACCCCGACACCTAGCATTTGACTAATCTGCCGCTGAGATATATCACCTTTCAAAAGCTCGTTAAAAATATTCATTCTCGCAACTAAGGCTTCTCTCTCATCCGGAGTCATCAACATGGTTAAAAGCATTTCATGTTGCTCGCTATCGGCTGCACTTTTAACTATCTTCATCACGTGTTGCCAATCTGAGATTTCTGGAGTCAATGACATTTTATAGATACCAATATTTCAAAACAGAGCAGACATTGTAATGTGTTCTACTCTAATTTGGATCAATATTTAGTCGAAACTTCATTAGAGTGCAAAAATTCGCCATCGACTTTCATCAGATTCCGATAATATGTCTCAAACATCAAAATATTCTGAACGTACCCTCGGGTTTCTTTATAAGGAATCGCTTCAATAAATGCGAAAGCATCCAGCTTTTGGTCGGATCTTTTACGCCAAACTTTCACTCTATGCGGCCCTGCATTATAGGCAGCAAACGCAAAAATTCGATTGTTATCATACTGTTTTAAAAGGCCATTTAGGTAGTGACTGCCGATCTCTATGTTCTTACCTACATCATACAGTTCACTTGTGCCTTTATATTTGAGCTTGTATTTCTTCGCTGTATATTTTGCTGTTTTCGGCATGATTTGCATAATGCCACGCGCACCAACCGGGGAACGAGCCTCGACATCCATGGCACTCTCTTGCCTAGCGACAGACATTAAAGTAATTGGGTCGATATTGTGTTTTTCACCGTAAAAATTAAACCACCATTGATGGGCAAGAGGAAAACGCAACACGGTGTTATCCCACATTTTTGCCTCTATCGTGGCTTTTACCGATAAATGATGCCATTTTTTCTTCGCTGCATAGACAGCTAAGGCCTCTTTTTCTTCTTTTCCTACCTGCCAAAGCAACCAGTTCCACTCACTTTTTGTTGCCGCAATCTTGTCTACCTCAACGAGTTCATTAATCCGAACCAAACTTGAACGATAAGGCTTAAGGATGTCAGTGGCGCGCTTATCATCACTTACTTGATACGACACTGGTTTATCCAATATCTTTGCTGCTGCCACACTGTAGAAATTTCGTTTACCTAAAATACCTTGTAGCCGTGCAATGCCCTGATTTCGCTTACCTAGTTCTAGCTCACTTCTACCGAGCCAAAACTGCCAACGCAGAGAATTTTGGTCGTCTTGAGGTAGGTGACCTATCCAATCAGAAATCCCCTGCCAATCAGCCTGACGAATAGCTAACCGAATACGTTGTTCAATCGCCGACAAGCTAGTCGATGTTATTAACACTTCATCCCGCCACTTCGCTAGGTCCATATCCTCAGTATTAAAAAGTCTAACCGCTAGGTAATCCGAAACATTTTGTTGGGTATTGACAGGAAACGCTTGTGCTTCAAATACAATCGGCAATATTCGTTGTGCTAATTCAATATCTTTCCTAGCCAATTTTTTAAGCGCTATCTGTGATTTTTTACGATTAAATTCGGTTGCAGGATATTTCTGAGAAAACTCAACCACATATTCTGAGTTTTTAGCAAGGAACTTTATTTCCTTTGCTTGTTGAATACTCTGCTCACTCGTCGGCATCTTAGCTAAATAGTTCGTCAAATCGTTGCTGTTTTTCTCAAAACTAAGCAGCATTCGCCTGAGCACCATATCATCGGTTCTTAACCCCGCTTGCTGCCATTCACTGAAAAGCTGCTCACAATTATCTGACACACTTTTTCCGCTCAGCCAAAGCTTAGCCGCACCTTCAAAAGCCTGTTCTTTTTCACCATTTTTCAATCGAGCGTAGTAATAACTACACTGATACTTCTCCATTCGAGGTTCATTCGTCTGATATTGATATAAATCGTTCCATTTCTTTTTTGCTATCAACGCGTCTAGATAACGTGACCTTATGCTGTTTGAAAAAGGAAAATCTCGATACTTCGCCGTAAATTCATCTACTTCTTCCGGTGTTCTCTTACCGATATCAATGAGAAACGTTCGATAATCAACATAAGGGGTGAGTGGATAATCTGAAATCAGATCTCGGATCTCTAAATACTCATCTACTTGTTTCTTATCCAAATAGTTTTGGGCTTTTTGGTAAATAACTCTCTGCTGTTCAAGAGACGCTGGAGCAGAAAAAGCACCAGAAGAAAACGCCAATACTGGCAACACAGCAGAGATAAGTTTATTAAACCTATACATCTATTTTGTACATCCCTATAAAATGAAGTCCATATCATATATAACCACTATGGCACGCCTTCTCACTTATTAAAGTTAATAAGCTGTAACTCTTATGTTAGAAAATGATCGTTCCTTTACGCAAGCTTTTATTTGTTAAATTATCTTTCATTCTCAGGAGTGGCAATTTGAGTTAAAATACTTGCTAATTTTCTGAAACAGTAGGAACTATCGGCAATGGCTGAATACGTTTATACCATGTCGCGGGTGAGTAAAGTTGTACCACCTAAGCGTAAAATATTAAAAGACATTTCTCTTAGCTTTTTTCCCGGTGCTAAAATCGGTGTTTTAGGTCTTAACGGCTCTGGTAAATCCACCCTACTTCGAATCATGGCTGGTCTTGATACCGACATTGATGGTGAAGCTCGCCCTCAACCAGGTTTAAACGTCGGTTATCTTCCTCAAGAACCCAAACTTGATGAAACGAAAACCGTACGTGAAATTATTGAAGAAGCGGTTTCGGATGTTGCTGGTGCACTAAAACGACTCGATGCTGTTTACGCCGCTTACGCTGAACCAGATGCGGATTTTGACGCTCTAGCAAAAGAACAGGGTGAACTCGAAGACCTTATTCAAACAAAAGACGGTCATAACCTTGAGAACTCATTAGAACGAGCAGCTGACGCACTCCGTCTACCTGAATGGGATGCTAAAGTTGAATTTCTTTCTGGTGGTGAAAGGCGCCGTGTCGCCATTTGTCGCTTGTTGTTAGAAAAACCAGACATGTTGCTACTTGATGAGCCAACCAACCACTTAGATGCCGAATCAGTAGGTTGGTTAGAGCGCTTCTTAGTAGACTATGCTGGCACCGTCGTTGCGATTACCCATGACCGTTATTTCTTGGATAATGCTGCAGGCTGGATACTAGAGCTCGACCGAGGTGAAGGTATCCCTTGGGAAGGCAACTATACCTCTTGGCTAGAACAAAAAGATGAACGTCTTAAGCAAGAATCCTCACAAGAGAACGCTCGTCAGAAAACCATTGAGAAAGAACTTGAATGGGTTCGTCAAAATCCAAAAGGTCGACAAGCAAAATCAAAAGCTCGTATGGCTCGTTTTGAAGAACTGAATAATACCGATCACCAAAAGCGTAATGAAACCAACGAACTATTCATTCCACCAGGTGAACGCTTAGGTGACAAAGTTGTTGAAGTAAAAAATCTGACCAAATCGTTCGGTGACAGAGTATTAATTGATAACCTCTCTTTCAGCATGCCTAAAGGCGCGATTGTCGGTATTATCGGTGCAAACGGTGCCGGTAAATCAACATTATTCAAAATGCTGAGTGGCACAGAGCTACCAGACTCAGGAACCATTGAATTAGGTGATACCGTTCATCTTGCTTCTGTTGATCAGTTCCGCGACAGCATGGATGACAAGAAAACCGTATTCCAAGAGATCTCGGAGGGTGCTGATATTGTCAAAATCAATAATTTTGAAATCCCGGCTCGCGCTTACTGTTCTCGCTTTAACTTTAGAGGCATTGACCAACAAAAAATTATTGGTGAACTCTCTGGTGGTGAACGAAATCGAGTGCACTTGGCAAAACTGCTTAAAACGGGTGGCAATGTTTTATTACTTGATGAACCAACCAATGACTTAGATGTTGAGACATTACGTGCATTAGAAGAAGCGCTGTTGGAGTTTCCTGGTTGCGCCATGGTTATCTCGCATGACCGTTGGTTCTTGGACCGTATAGCCACTCATATTCTTGACTACCGTGATGAAGGTCAGGTCAATTTCTATGAAGGCAACTATACTGAATACACAGAATGGCTGAAACAAACTTTAGGGGCACAAGCTGCAGAACCTCATAGAGTCAAATATAAGCGCATTACTAAATAAACCTCATTTGAACTGAATGAAAACTAAGCCGTTATTTTAACGGCTTTTTATCTTATTTATCGATACTGTTACTTAACATGTAGGCATAATTCGAACGCGATTTTTTATTTATGCTCATTAAAATGGTAACCTAGTCGAGCTATTAATATTATTGTAAGAGAGGGAGTATGGACGAACGTCGCCGTTTTTCTCGAATAGTCTACAACGCACCAGCTGAATTGTGCCAAGGGCAATTGAAAATAAGTTGCTCGATAATGGATCTTTCCTTACATGGGCTGTTATTAAATGCCATTGTGGAACCTATTGAAACAACTAAACCAGTAGATATTTCTTTCCGTCTACCTGAAAGTGATATCACCGTATCTCTTCAAGCACATGTGGTTGAAGTGTCGGATCTCTATACGCGCGTCAGCATCGAACATATTGATATTGATAGCATTAGCCACCTCAAACGTTTAATTGAATTAAATGTTGGTGATGAACAACTTTTACATCGAGATATTGAGCAACTATCTGATTTAGGCGCTCACTCCTAAAATACTATGCCTCATAAAATTAAATTTACGATCCCTACTTCTCGTGGGGAACAGACTTTTTTTGTCGGTAAAAAAGCGACTATGGCTTTATTATCACTATTGATTGGCACCCCTGTATTATTGGGTGTTTCTCTACAAAACCACAGTAATAGCCTTCAGGCGGCAAAACTCGCAGCAGACAAGATTGAGAAATCCGAGCGACTGATCAAGCAAACGGAACAGTTTAGTCAGGATAAGTCCAATCAAATTGTTCAGCTCGAAAATTCCAATCACTTACTTAATCAAGAGCTCGCAGAAAAGAATAATCAGCTAGTGACATTAAGCAAGCGCATCTATGATGTGGAATCTGTTTTAGGATTAAGTGACGAAGAACCAGATGCCTTGGATCTAGAACAGAGAGTCGATGTTGCCGCCGTAGATTCAGCTGTGCGCGCAACCATGTTTCGTTTAATTCCTAACGATACACCAATGGCCTATAACCGTATCTCTTCCGCCTATGGCCGCCGATTGAATCCAATTACAGGTAAGCGCCATACTCATACGGGAATCGATTTAACCTGTAATCGTGGTGAGCCGGTCTTAGCCCCAGCGGATGGGGTGGTAGAAACAGTTCGGCCAAGTAAGAAAGGCTTTGGCAACTTTTTGATTGTCAGGCATTCATTTGGATTTATGAGTTCATACGCTCATCTACAAAAGTTTAATGTTAAAAGCGGCCAATTTATTAGTAAAGGAGAAACGATTGCTACATGTGGTAACTCGGGCAACTCTACTGGGCCCCATCTGCATTATGAAGTGCGCTTTTTAGGCCGTTCATTAAATCCTCAATACTTAATGGAATGGACACCGGAAAACTTCGACACCCTATTTGAAAAAGAGAACCACGTTAAATGGGCTCCACTCGTGAAGCTCATCGATAATGTAGTTCGATTGCAGGTTAATTTAACCAATCATCCTTATAAAGATGATTCGGTCGATACAGCCAAAAGCACTGAACGCGATGACGCTCAAGTAAACTAAAGTGTACAGCGCTTATAAAAATCCCCACTTTTGTGGGGATTTCAATATTAATCGATAGAAGGATAACGATACTAGGTTTGATTTTTCGTCTTTCTACCTTTGCCAAGCATCAACAAACAAGGTGTCAATACCAACGTTAGAACCGTAGCAAACGCCAATCCCCCTGCGACAGCCGTCGCTAACTGAGACCACCATTGCGTACTAGGCGCACCAAACTCAACTTTTTGATTGATAATATCAATGTTCATCTCCAGTACCATCGGCATCAAACCAAGTATTGTGGTCACCGTAGTCAGCATTACCGGACGAAGACGCTGTACACCAGTTCTTAATATCGCTTCTTTGCGGTTCAGCCCTCTATCCACAAGCTGATTAAAGGTATCGATAAGCACGATATTATTGTTCACCACAATACCGGCCAATGAGATAACTCCAATACCAGACATCACAATACCAAATGGTTTTTGGAATATAAGTAACCCAGCGAACACACCCACCGTAGAGAAGAGCACTGCACTCAAAATCAAGAAGGCTTGATAGAAACTATTAAATTGAGTGATCAGTATCAAAGCCATTGCGGCTAATGCAACAACAAATGCGTACATCAAAAACTCAGACGATTTTTCCTGATCTTCATTTTGACCACGTAATTTAAATTCGACATCATTCAATCCTAGCGCTTTTAGTTGTGCATCAATTTTAGGCAGTTCTAACGCGAGATTGAACCCTTCTTTCATATCCGCTTTTACGTCAAGAATACGTTGGCCGTCGATACGCTGAATGGTGTCTTGTTTGTGCTGAGGCTTTATTTCTGCAAAATTAGTCATCGGAATTAAACCCGCAGGTGTCTTAACCCTTAATTGATCAAACCTACCAATGTCTCTCTGCTCTTGAGGGAAGCGAACCAGAATATCAACTTCTTCATTAGCATCATCTGGTAAATAATCGCCAATTTTGAGCCCATTCGTCACAAACTGAACCGTGTTACCAACCAAGGTGGCGTCCGCACCAAATCGTCCTGCATCATCTCGTTTAATGTCTATTTGCCAATCAATACCCGGTTTTGCTGAGGTATCGCTAAGGTTAGTAAACGCAGGATAAGTGTCTGCCCAATGTCTAACCATTAATGCGGCGTCATCCAGTTTGTCGTAATGTCGTGAAGACAATTGAATAACCAAATCGTGTTCACTTGGTGGACCGGCTTCTGGTTTTTTAAACTCAATCTCAACACCAGCAATGTGCGAAGTACGTTCTTGCAGTTCTTCGATGATCTCTTTAACTGGCCTTCTTAGTTGCCAATCAATAGGAGTAATCTGGATCTGGCCAATAGAATCATCACCACCCGTTTTGGTATAGATACTCTCAAACTCTGCGCCACCAAGCACTTCAGATTCAATCTGTCGCATAATCTTGTCTTTCTCATTGATCGACAGATCGCCATAAGATCGAACCTTCATCGTAAAGGAAGGAGGATCAACTTCAGGGAAGAACTCCGCTCCCAACCCGGCCTTGGAATAGGTAAAGCCAATACCAATAGCGAGTAAAATGGCACTAAACAGTATCTTCCATGGATGATTAACCGCAATAGCGAGCGTTTTATAATAAAACTTAGTAAATCCAGTAGCTTTGGTAAAATCACCGTTGTGCAACGCGACCAACTCTTGTCTAAATTCTGGCTTAATGTACTGCTCTTTACCGACTAAACTACCAAGCACAGGGACAAAGAGTAACGCCATTATAAGAGAAGCCGACAAGGTTGCTATCAGTGTTATCGGCAAGTACTTCATAAACTCACCTGTGGTATCAGGCCAGAATAATAGTGGAGCAAACGCGGCTAACGTTGTTGCTGTCGAGGCGGTAATAGGCCAGGCCATCCGTTTAGCGGCGTCTCGATAGGCTTCACGACGAGGCATACCTTCATGCATCCGTCTATCTGCAAACTCCGTCACGACGATGGCACCATCAACCAACATCCCTACCGCCATAATTAAGGCAAAAAGAACGATAATATTGATGGTTAAACCAAAGACTGCCAATGCCAATAGCCCGGTAAGGAAAGATCCAGGTATTGAGACACCAACCAAGAATGCAGTACGGACACCTAGAATGGCGATAATAACGATGACAACGAGAATAATGGCAGAAAGGATGTTGTTTTGCAGATCGCTCAACATAAGCTTGACGTCTTCTGACTCATCCCACGTGTATTCAACCATTAAATTGTCTGGCCAGTCGTCTCGCTGCTGTGCGACGACAATTATTTGCTTAACCAGATCAACCGTTTCGATGATATTTTCACCTGCACGCTTCTTAACATCCAAAACGACAGCGGATTCCCCATTTAGACGAGCATAGCTCTCAGGATCTCTAAATGAGCGTCTTACCGTCGCAATATCACCGAAGGTAATAACTTGCCTACCATCGACCTTTACTGGCATCTCCAATACATCTTTCAATGACTCAAAAACAGACGGTACCTTGACAGAAAATCGACCATAGCCCGTATCAACAAAACCTGCTGCTACTACACGGTTATTCAATGCAATTAGATTATAGATATCACCCTGGTCTAGGTTGTAACTCTCCATTAATAAGGGGTCGACAACAATCTCGACAATATCTTCTCTGTCACCAGCGATATCGACTTCCAGAACCTGTTTATAGCTTTCTAGCTTGTCGCCTAACGCTCGGGCAATCTGTACGATAGTTCTTTCAGGTACAGAACCATACAGAACAACAGACAACACAGGTTGAAATGAAGCAAGGGTGACTTCATTGACCGTTGGTTCATCACTATCGGCGGGAAGTTTAGGTTTTGCCTGATCAACGGCATCGCGGACATCCGCCATCGCTTTATCGAGATCGATACCAACATTGAACTCCAACGTAACAGAGGCATAGCCCTCTGAAGCCGTTGCGCTCATCTCTTTTACACCTTCAATAGAACGCAGTTCTTGTTCTATTGGACGAACCAATAGTCTTTCCGCATCATCTGGCGAGATACCTTCGTGACTCACACCAACATAAATAATGGGGATAGTAATATCAGGGCTCGATTCTTTTGGAATCTTGATATACGTTATTGCCCCCGCTACTAGTATCAGTATCAGTAGCGTCAGCATGGTCCTAGAACGGGATAAAGCCGCGTCTATAATCGCAAACATAGTTATCTCCGCTCTATTTTTTGTTTACTGGATCGTGTTTTACAGCGATAACCGTATCACCATCCCGTGCAAAACCTTGCCCTACGGTGATGATATCAGCGCTAAAGCCCAACCCCGTTAGCCATACGCCATCTTGCTCAGCCCTTACGAGTTGAATAGGAACAAAGTGAACCACATCATCTTTGAGTGTTTTCACACCCAGGTTGCCACTTTCATCAAGCGCTAGCATGGCCGGAGAGACCTTAATCGCCTTCTTCACCTCTAGATCTAATTCAACCTCTGCGCTGACACCAGCAGGAATTTTTTGTTCTGGATTCGGAATTTCAATCTCAATGGGGAAAGTATTGGTCGCGGTTGAAGAAACTCTAGAAATGTATCTGAGCCTGCCCTCTATTTTTTCCCCACCAATCAGTTTAATTTTTGATTTTTGATTTACTTTAAGGCTTTGTACATGACGCTCACTCACGTCAGCTTCAATAACCAATACATTGAGGTCAATGACGGTTGCAACAGGGTCTCCAACACTGACAAAATCACCCAATTCGATATTGAGGGTATCGACAATGCCGTCAAATGGTGCTCTGATTAGAGTATTGCGAAGGTTAAGCTGAGCTTTTTTGACTAACGCTCTCGCCTCAACAAGGTTAGCTTGCGCTGTGCTATAGGCAACTTCCCCCTGCAATCCTTTACTTTTTAGGGACTTGGATGCTTTAAACTCTTTTTCTTTAACCGACAGATTTGCTCTTGCTCGTTCAAGCTGAATCTCTAGATCCGCTTTATCTATCTGACCAATCGCTTGATCTTTTTTAACCTCATCACCCTTCCTGACCATCAACGTAACCACGCGTCCGGCGACTTCTGCCCCTAACTTTGCCTGTCTATCTGGTGCCGTTCTGCCATATAGATTGATATTCTTTGCCGTTAGCACAGCTTCAAACGTTTGATACTGAACCTTAGCTAATAATGCTTTCGGTTCTTCAGTCGAATTATTTTGATTCGCATTCTCTTCGGCTTGCAGCATCCCTAAACCTAACCAAAGCGATAGGCCAATAAGAAGTATGAATGAGATAAGCCAGGGGCGTTGTGAAAAAAAGCGACCGACGTGGCGGATTGCCATAACAGAGTTCCTTTTAGTTACCACAAATAAAAAGTGACTGCTAAATAATAGAGTTCGTGCGTTCAGTCACTTGGGCAGGCAAAAATTAGCAAAGCCTTACGTAAGAGTTTCAAACATAAGGCTTTGATTGTAATTTGATGACAGACTATAACACTTTCTACAGTGAAAACTGTGTAACAGATCTAGACGCTGAAAGATGCTCCACAACCACAAGTCGTCGTTGCATTTGGGTTATTGACAAAAAAGCGCGCCCCTTCAAGGCCTTCTGTATAGTCCACAACACCACCAATCAAGTATTGCAAGCTCATAGGATCCACGACAAGTGTTACACCACTATTAACAATCGTCGTGTCGCCATCATTTACTTTCTCATCGAACGTAAATCCGTACTGGAAACCGCTACAGCCACCACCAGTAATGTATACACGCAATTTTAATTCTGAATTCTCTTCTTCTTCGATCAGCGTTTTTACTCTTATTGCTGCCGCATCAGAAAAAGATAATGGTACATTTAGTTCGCTCACGATGACCTCTCTCTTTCGTGTCATATCAACTCTTAATTTATTCTATATCTTATACGAGTCAATATTAGATTTCTCAATATCTGCTGATTATCTAATACCTGACTAAATCATTCAAGTATTGTTATGCTTCATTACAAACCTTGCTCGGTCCTTTGTTTCTGCATCAACTCACTATTTTAATTATTTACGTCAATTTTCTAAACCTATCTTGCACAAGTTCGTTACAATACCAAGCTATCACTTCAAGTCAGTACAACGAGGAAAATATTGATGACCAAATCAGCAGAACTCTATCAAAAGGCGCAAAAAACCATTCCTGGCGGTGTGAACTCTCCCGTTAGAGCATTCAACGGTGTGGGTGGCTCTCCAATATTTGTAGAAAAAGCAGATGGCCCTTTGATATTTGATGCAGATGGTAAATCTTATATCGATTATGTCGGTTCTTGGGGCCCTATGATTCTTGGCCACAACCACCCAGCTATTCGCAACGCAGTTATCGAAGCCGCTCACAGAGGCCTAAGCTTTGGTGCACCGACCGAAGTAGAAGTCGAGATGGCCGAACTCGTTTCAAAAATAGTGCCGTCTATGGAACAACTTCGTATGGTGAACTCTGGTACAGAAGCGACGATGAGTGCAATACGTTTAGCTCGTGGTTTTACTGGCCGAGATAAAATTGTAAAATTCGAAGGTTGTTATCACGGCCACGCAGACAGCTTATTAGTTAAAGCTGGATCGGGTGCCCTTACCTTGGGTCAACCTAGCTCTCCGGGCGTCCCTGCCGACTTTGCGAAATATACATTAACGGCGACATTCAATAGCGTAGAATCGGTACAGGCGCTATTTGATGCCAATAAAGGCGAAATTGCCTGCATCATCGTAGAACCCGTTGCTGGCAACATGAACTGCATTCCACCGATAGAGGGTTTCCACGAAGGTCTACGCGAAATATGTGACAAAGAAGGTGCCCTGCTCATTTTTGATGAAGTGATGACGGGTTTCCGTGTGGCTCAAGGTTGTGCACAAGCCTATTACAATATCAAACCGGATCTAACGTGTTTAGGTAAAGTCATTGGTGGCGGTATGCCAGTAGGCGCATTTGGCGGCCGTAAAGATGTGATGCAACACATTGCGCCAACTGGACCTGTTTATCAGGCGGGCACTCTATCAGGCAACCCTATCGCAATGGCAGCGGGCCTCGCTTGTTTAAAAACGCTAACAGAAGAAGGCAATGAAGCAGCGCTGGCTGAAAAAACCAAACAACTTGCGGACGGTTTTAAAGCACTGGCTGATAAAAACCATATCCCACTGCTTGTTTCTCAGGTTGGCGGCATGTTTGGCTTCTTCTTTACAGATCAAGAGAAAGTAACCTGCTATGAAGAGGTCGCGAAATGCGATGTTGAACGCTTTAAAGCTTTCTTCCACCTGATGTTAGAAGAAGGTATTTACCTTGCACCTTCCGCTTTTGAAGCGAGCTTTACTTCACTTGCTCACGGTGAAAAAGAGATTGAAGCAACGCTCGCAGCAGCAGACCGCTGTTTTGCAAAACTCGCTTAACGTTCTAGCACACTAACATAACTAAAGGGGCCGATATTCATCGCCCCTTCTTAATCTATTCTTAATATTCTCATCCGAATAACGAAACAATCGATGGGTTAACGACTCTAAACGTCCGTTCACCATTGTTAATGCCAGTTCACAATCACTAGAATTAGAATCACACTTATAAAACCGCTGAACCATGGGAATTTTCTAAAACGCATTTTCGATTTGGAACATTTTTTATTACCACCACAACACGCCATACCTACCCCTACAAGATTCTATTCATTATTTTTCAGATGGATTTTCATATCTATTAGAATACCGTTAGTTATGAAATCAATTGTTGGCGAAAATCAATTAAAACAATTATTTGAAAACCAGCGCTTTAACAGCCATTATAATCATCATCATTACTCTGACATATAAGCGATTACCTAGTGCCAGAAAAACTTCAGATATCTTCAAGCCATTGGGTGCTTGTTGCTGCCTTATTAGTGAGTGGCTACGCGTGCTACCTACTCGTTGCACCCTATATGAATTCTATCGTAATGGCATTCATTATATCCCTATTAATGTTCCCCTTACATGAATGGATCGAGAAAAAAATCCCCAAACACAATAATCTCTCTTCCTTGCTCTCATGTATTGTACTTACCTTCATTATTGTCATTCCGTTACTTGCTGTTTTTGCCGCCATTGTTCAGCAAGGTTCCCTTGCAACACAACAGATTTATCATTGGGTAACGGCAGGTGGTATCCAAGAATTTTTCAAACTACCTTGGATAGTGAAAGCGCTTGATTTTGTAAATGAATATTTACCGTTTGAAACGATAGAACCACAGCAAATAGCAGAAAAGATTGGCAAGCTAGCAACAACCTTTGGTAGTAATCTTGTCTCCATTAGTGCGAAAATTTTAGGCGATGCCACCAACTTTCTTATGGATTTCATGTTGATGTTGTTTGTCTTATTTTTTCTACTTAGAGATCACGACAAAATCATCGTTGCAATGCGCCATATTCTTCCCCTATCCCGTAGCCAAGAAGACAAGCTATTGGACGAAGTGGAAAAAGTTGCAAAGTCGGCCGTTCTTGGTTCGTTTTTAACCGCAATAGCACAAGGATTCGCAGGTGGTATTGGTATGTGGCTATGCGGATTCCCGGCACTTTTCTGGGGGGCGATGTTTGGTTTCGCATCTTTTATCCCTATTGTTGGTACCGCACTGATATGGATACCTGCAACGTTGTATTTATTGATCACAGGCGATACCAACTGGGCTATTTTTCTAGCCGTTTGGTCAATTGCACTTGTTGGTTCAATCGACAATGTTCTGCGTCCATTATTGATGCAAGGCAGTGCTGGCATGAATACACTAATGATCTTTTTCTCCTTGTTAGGAGGGATTCAATTATTTGGTTTAATCGGTTTAATCTATGGCCCTATAGTCTTTGCTGTCGCCATCGTCCTATTCAATATATATGAAGAAGAGTTTCATGGTTTTCTAAAAAGCCAAGACAAAAGTTAGAACGAACTAAAATAGCTTCATGCTATGGGCAGATTATGCGAAAATCTGCCCACTTTAGTCTTTCCGGAAAAAAACATGTCTTATACCGCCCCTAGCCAGATAGCAGAACGTCAACTCACCTACTTTGAAGGGAAGCACGTTTTGGTTGCTGGAGAAGCAGAAGATCTATTTCCTGTAGAGTTGGCTAAACACTGCGAATCCGTTTCTGTATTCACTTCAAATTATAGTTATCACCGCTTAATTAAGAGTAAAGACACCATAACGAGTTACTTTGGTACGCAGTTTAATCAAGAAACACAAGCGGATATGGTTTTACTTTATTGGCCTAAAGCGAAGGCTGAGGCTGAATATCTCCTTGCCATGCTTTTTGCACACTTAGGTACCGAGACTGAAATCGTCGTCGTCGGTGAAAATCGCTCTGGTGTCAAAAGCATAGAAAAAATGTTTACCAAATACGGTCGAGTTACAAAATTTGATTCGGCACGTCGATGTTCTTTTTACTGGGGACAATGTGATACTCAACCAGAGCCATTCGACTTAGAGCAATGGTATAAGAGTTATACATTAGAACTTTCAGGCCAAGAGTTGGTTGTCAAAAGTTTACCCGGTGTATTCAGCCATGGTCAATTAGATGTAGGAAGCAAACTATTAGTCGATTCACTACCAAAACTAAAAGGTAAAGTGCTCGACTTTGGTTGTGGTGCAGGCGTTATAGGGGCAACACTCGCGCTCAAAAACCCAGATATCGCTCTCGAAATGTGTGATATCAGTGCTTTTGCTATTGCCTCTTCAATTGAGACATTAAGAGCCAATGGATTAACCGGAAAAGTCTTTGCTTCTGATGTTTATTCAGACACCAGCAATGATTATAACTTTATCATCAGTAACCCTCCTTTCCATTCAGGATTAGACACGAATTATAATGCGACAGAAACTCTGCTTACCGATGCTCCAAAAAAACTGAGTAAAAGAGGCGAGCTTTTTATAGTGGCAAATAGTTTTCTAAAGTATTCACCTATCATTGATAATTATTTCACGGATTGCGAGACCATAAATAAGACCTCTAAATTCGCTATTTATCATGCGAAAAAGCAAAAAAAACCAACCTTGAACCGTGACGAATTTAATTTTTAGCACAACTATTGAGCAACTTACTTGCTAATGTAAAAAAAGTTGTTATTTTTAGGCGGCGAATCCCTGCTTCAAGATTTTGCTTGAGAGGCGCCGCCAAAAATAAAGACTTTTATTATGCTGACGATTTCAAGAAAACAAAAATTCAAACGCCTGCAGAGCACCTTAATGCTCGCATTTTTAATTTTAAGTTTAGCGCCGCTTACTATCACTGCACTCTTTTTTCTTCAATCTCATAAGCAAGATCTTCAAGATCAAAGCCACTCGTTTCTTACTTCAGTGCGCGACAACAAGCAGCAACAAGTTATCTCTTATTTAAATGCTCAAAAATCTTATGTCATGGGATTCGTTCGTTCAGAATTAGCCTTTGCTAGCGGAGGGCGATTTTATGGGTTAGTCAACGCGTTTCAACAACTCGGATCTGATTTATCTGAGACGAAAATAAACGCCCAAAAACGTTATATCACCGGCTCCGGTGATAAAATTAATTTAGCTATTAATAAAGACTCTGACGATTTTATAGGTAGTGAACGATATCGCTTACTGCATAAACGATATCATGAGGCGTATAGTGAAATACTGAAACGAGCAGATTTTGATGATATTCTTCTAGTCGATATCGACGGTAATGTAACCTATTCGAATTTAAAACTGGATAACTTCGGTACTAATTTGATATCAGGAAGGAACCAAGCGAATAACTTAGGCAGCACATTTCAACAACTCCATAACCAAGTAAAAGAGCAAAAGGATGAGAATGCTACTCCCATCGTCATGTCCGATTTTTCTTTTGATAAAAATGGGCAGCTATACGCCTGGCTGGCAGCACCAATTATCCAACAAGGATATCTACACAGTTACGCACTAATGCGATTACCCATAGATGGTATCAATAGAATCATTTCTAACCAAAACAACGCCTCTACCACTTTATTAGTCGGTTCAGATTTTTTGCCACGCTCTCTGGATGTATCCAAAGAGCAGATTGAAGAGAGTAAGCCAATCATTAAATTGGCTCTAGCGAATCAATCAAATGAACTCACTTATCTTAATGGCAATAATCAAACCATTATCGCCGCTTACGCACCAATAAAAACGGACCACTTTCATTGGGCAATCGTTGCTCAAATACCGGAAGATGTTGCCTACACTAGGATCCACAAATTAGAACTCATTTTTATGGCAGCAATGTTAATTGCTACCATCATTGTATTTATTGCTTCTCACTATTTTTCACGTTTTATTACTGATCCTATATTAAAGCTGGCATGGACGGCAGAAAAAGTCTCCGCAGGAAACCTTGATGAAGAGGTAATCAATACGGAACGTCAGGATGAAATAGGACGCTTGGCGATCAGTTTTGAACGCATGCAACGATCTATTCGAGAAAAAATTCTCACGATAAAAACACAAAATAAAGAACTAGAAAAAAACCTTACAGTGATAAAGAAGCAGAACCAAGACCTACAATTATCCGATAAACTGAAAGATGAGTTTCTCGCAACAACCTCTCATGAATTAAGAACACCACTGCACGGCATGATTGGTATTGCAGAATCTCTGTTATCTGGCGCTTGCGGCTCGGTTCCCGACCAACAACAGCATCAATTAGGAATCATTATAAATAGTGGTCAACGCCTGTCACATTTGATTGATGACCTACTCGATTATCACAAGATGGTATATGGCAAAACAGAAATTAACCTTTCTGCTATCAATTTAGGCCATTCTACAAGCTTAGTTTTAGAGCTTTCTAGTCACTTAATCGGTACAAAAGGAATTAGAATAATCAATCAAACGGCAGATGATCTTCCGCTAGTGTCCGCCGATCCTCAACGCCTAGAACAAGTTCTTTATAATCTTATTGGCAATGCTATCAAGTATACAAGTGAGGGGAAAATAATCATTTCAGCTCACCACATCGATAATAAATTACGTGTACAGGTTGTCGATACAGGACAAGGTATACCTTCAGAGCAGCTAGAACAGGTCTTCGAACCTTTATCACAAGCAACAAGTAATCCAAATCAATTTCGACAGGGAGCTGGGCTCGGCCTCTCCATCAGCAAACAACTCATTGAACTAATGGGAGGAGCTCTCTATGTCAGCAGTCAAGACTCCGTTGGAACAACATTCAGTTTCACTTTACCTATTGCCTCAGAGAACGAAATTAAAGCAGCACAACAAAATCAACAGCAGTATCATTTTCAAATACCAGAAAATAACACACCAACACAGATAGAAAATAATGCTCTTCCTGATAATTTAGAGGGAGCTTTGTTACTCATTGTCGATGACGAACCCGTCAACCTGCAGATATTGGATAGTTTTTTACGGATTGAAGGATATAGAGTAAAAACAGCAAACAATGGTGCCGATGCGATAACCTTAATCGAAACTGAGAAGCCAGAACTTATATTGCTAGATGTGATGATGCCAGGAATGAGTGGTTATGAAGTATGTGAAGAACTGAGAGTCACTTACGACCACGGGCAATTACCTATTATAATGTTAACCGCACTTAGCCAAGCTAACGATAGAATTCACGGTTTTGATATTGGTGCTAATGACTACCTGACTAAGCCATTTAATAAACAGGAGCTTGCTGCCCGCATTCGAGCTCATTTGAGTGCAAGTAAAGCAGAACAACGGCGAACTGAAAACAAACAACTTCTAATAGAGTTACAACGACGAGAACAGGTAGAAGCGAGTCTGTTAGAAACACAAGGACGCCTGTTGGAACAACTTGAATCCGCTCCGGAAGCAATAATATGCTATCGAAAGGATCAGCGTATTCGATTCGCCAACCAAACGGCCATTCAACTTTTCAATCGTTCTTTAGAACAGCTCAAGCGATCCAATATGGATGAACTGATTGCATCCAAATTCTTAACACAGAATAAGTCTCACTACTGTGGTGACATAACCATTTACGTTAACGATAAAGTTAAAACAGTCTCGGCTGATATTCTCACTTTGCCAGAAGGTTCTGATATCCAGTCTATGATTATTATGAACGTTGAAAATAGCGTGTCGGATTTAAGAATAGAGCAGCTGGAAACCGCAGTGGATGCACTATCAAGCTACGCATTTGAAGGCGATAAAGAGAAACTAGAAAACTTAAAATTACTTGGTCAAGAATTTAGCCAAATAGTCGACCAAGCAACGATCACGCAATCGGAAAAGCAGCAGTTATTACGAGAGACGGTTGTAGATGCCATGATTATGGCGATGTTCTACTGGACACAAGCGACCGACAAGAGCAAGTTTGACTTTGCTGAACAGAGTGGATTATGGCGCGTCTATTTAGATAGAAGCACCTTACAAACCCGCACACTAGACAAGTATCTGCATTTAGAAAGTTTACCTAAAACCCCTCGCTGGAGAAATGTTCTCAGCTCTTTAGATTACATTTTAGCCCACGGTTCAAAAGAAACTCAAGAACGCAGAGAGTTGATTCAATTTAGGACAAAACTCAAAGGATTACTAACCGAGCAATAAGTAAATGTATACTACTCGCTCGATTTTCTCGCGACCTTTAAATGGTATTCTTGAACAGCCGAAATCCAGGCAGGACGGTTAATATACCTACCGATAATAAAAACAGGAATCACAAAAAAATACAAAGGTAATGACTCATGAAAAAAGAGGTTTGAAACATTATATTCGTGAGAAAGATATGTCATTAATGCAAGTACATCAAACAAAACACCAAGTATTACAGTTACAAACGAGAGGATTAATATGAGCCCTAATAGGTCTCTAAACGCAATTTTTGATGCCGTCATTCTCGTGTCCCTTAAGTCCTTTTTAAATAAAGTACTCCTCTAAAACGGATAAAAAAAGAACTTCAGCATCTAATTGGTGTGCAATATTACATTTCAAAAATAGATTCTTTCTCTAAAAAACTGGAAGAATTACATTGGAACATTCATTTTTTTCGTCTATTAAAAAGTCCGATTTCACATCTACTTAATCTCTTTAAATCTGTTTTTTTAATCAGTAAAAACCCTCTATTTAGTTATATTGAGAGCAATATCACGACATTTTGTCATATATTTTTTCTGCTGCTAATTTAACAAAAATGACATAGCTGATTTAGATCACAAAATATAAACCTTAATTTAACACCAATAAAAATAATGAGACTAGAAATAGTAAGCACTTACAAATTAACATTATAAAACATCAAAACCGTTCAAGATCACATACTTGTTTGATAACATTTCTCATTCCTACGGGGTGAAAATAACGTTTATAACGAAAGAGGAATTAATTTTAACGTAATTGACGAAAAAGACATTTGACCAAATGAGAACTTAGGTGTTTTCTTGTTACATCCAACACCTACAGACAGCTCAAGAGTAAGGAACAACAATGCTTACCAATCTAAAAAAGACGACCCTTGCGGCAGCAGTGATTACGGCGGTAATTAGTGTCTCGGCACCAGCCTCGGCTCGTAGTGAATTAACTGTCGTACCCGACTTTTACCCTACAATGATACGTAACTTTAACCCCTATTTAGCGACTAACCTTCGTACAACTACAGATTTCATCTACGAGCCACTCGTTATCTTTAACGAAATGCACGGCAATGAAGCCGTAATGCGTTTAGCAGAAAGCTATCATATGTCCGACGACCTTCTGACGGTTACTTTTGACATTCGTAAAGGGATTAAATGGTCCGATGGCGAAGCATTTACCGCTGACGATGTTCTCTTCTCTTATCAGTTATTAAAGCAGAAGCCAGAACTTGACCAACGAGGCATCAATAAGTGGGTGACAAAAGTTGAAAAAACGGGGGATTATCAAGTTACTTTCTCTTTAGCGGAACCCAACTCTAATGTTCCTTATGAAATTTCCCTTGTTGCAATTGTTCCTGAACATGTGTGGAAAAACGTAGAAAACCCAACAACATTTACCAATGAGAATCCTGTAGGTACGGGGCCGTTTACTGAAATAGACACCTTTACTCCTCAACTCTATATTCAGTGCGAAAACCCAAATTATTGGGACGCCGAAAACCTAGATGTCGATTGTCTACGAGTCCCACAAGTCGCGAATAATGATCAGCTATTAGGTAAGATTCTTAATTCCGAACTCGATTGGACGTCATCTTTCATTCCTGATATTGATCGTACTTATGCGGCTGCAAGCCCTAAACACCATTACTGGTATCCACCATCAGGTACACAAGCATTTGTTGTGAACTACAACAACCCAGATCCAGCTAAACATGAAGCTCTCAATAATGTGGATTTTCGTCGTGCACTCTCAATGGCGATTGACCGTCAAACAATTATCGACATTGCTTTCTATGGTGGCGGTACCGTGAATGATTTTGCATCAGGCTTAGGCTATGCTTTTGAATCTTGGTCAGATGAAGAGATACATAATAAATATAAAGGTTTCAACAGCTACAACGCTGAAGGAGCACAGGCTCTGCTTGCAAAAGCAGGATTCAAAGATATCGATAACGATGGTTACGTCGAAACTCCAACAGGAAAACCATTCGAACTATTAATTCAATCACCAAATGGATGGACAGATTTTAACAACACCGTCCAATTAGGTGTTGAACAGCTAGAAGAAGTAGGAATCAAAGCGCGCGCTCGTACACCTGAGTTTGCGGTGTATAACCAAGCGATGTTAGAAGCGACCTATGACGTGGCTTACACCAACTATTTCCACGGTGCCGACCCACTCCTTTATTGGAATAGCGCCTATAATTCTGCACTGCAAGAAGGTGATGGCATGCCTCGCTTTGCAATGCACTACTTTAAAAATGACAAACTTGATGAGCTGTTAGATAGCTTCTATAAAACGGCGGCAAAAGAAGAGCAGTTAGAAATTGCTCATGGTATTCAGAAAATCATCGCAGAAAACCAAGTGACGATTCCTGTGATGTCTGGAGCCTATATGTATCAATACAACACCACTCGATTTACTGGTTGGTGGAACGAAAAAAATCCTCAAGGTCGTCCAAACATCTGGGCTGGTATCCCTGAGCGTTTACTTCACGTATTGGACCTAAAACCCGTTAAGTAACTCCCTATATACGGCGTACTATTTGTGCGCCGTACTTCACTTCCTCTTTCGTCGTTCATGATATGACGCTGTTCGTCAGGGGTTTTCTCACCCAAAATTTGGGCATCTAGATACTTTCTAAATTGATACATAAAGGATCTAGACATTAAGGTAGTCAGTTATGGGTTATTTTTTAAGACGATTGTCATTCTATTTTATTGCACTTTTGGTTGCAGCCACACTCAATTTTATTATTCCTAGAGCAATGCCGGGTGACCCAGTCACTATGATGTTCGCTAATGCCACTACTCAGGTAACACCAGAGCGGATAGAGGCAATGAAACAACTACTGGGTTTTGTTGACGGTCCTATATGGATGCAGTATTTCACCTATATGAAAAGTATCTTTAGCTGGGAGCTAGGTACTTCTATCAAATTTTACCCGTTGAGCGTTAACGAGCTACTCGGTAGTGCATTCGGGTGGTCACTGTTTCTAGCAGGTAGCGCCGTTGCTCTTTCTTTCTCGATTGGTTCTGTTCTCGGTATTTTCGCTGCATGGCGACGCGGAAGCACATACGACACCATTGTCACACCCGGAATGCTGGTTATTCAAGCTGTTCCACAGGTAGTCATTGCCATGTTAGTCATGTTTACTTTTGCAATCGGACTAAAATGGTTCCCTACTGGTTACGCTTATACCGCGGGCACAATGCCGGACTGGACAAGCTGGGCGTTTATAAAAGACGTTGCTTACCACGCTGTATTACCTTTATTTTGCGCTTCAATTGTTCAGATTGGCGGATTCTTAGTCAACATGCGTAACAATATGATTAACCTGCTTGGCGAAGATTACATCACAATGGCAAAAGGCAAAGGTTTAAGCGAAAACCGTGTGGTATTTAATTACGCGGCTCGTAACGCTTTGCTTCCAAGTGTCACTGCGCTTTCTATGTCGCTAGGTATGGCTATCGGTGGTCAACTGATCATTGAGATTATCTTTAACTATCCGGGATTAGGTTCGGTTTTATTTAACGCCATAACCTCTCGCGATTATCAAGTACTTCAAGGTCAACTGCTTATTATGACCCTTTTTATGCTCTTCTTTAACCTCATCGCTGACATGCTCTATGTTGTGCTGGATCCTCGCTTACGTAAGGGAGGAAATTAATCATGAAAGATATCTTAAAACTTATTCGAGGCAATACGGTTGCTATGGTCGGTGTCGTGATATTAAGCACCTTTCTTTTTGTTGCTTTGGCAGCCCCACTTATCACACAGCATGCCCCCGATAAAAGAACCGGTAATCCACACGAATACCCTTCGTTTATTGTAAAAATGGCAAAAGCCAACCCCGATGGCTGGATAGCGGAAAACTTAGCTAACGATCGTCGCACTATGCATATGTCTAAGAAAGAAGATCATACCTTGGGCACATCCCGCATGGGACGTGATATCTGGTCTCAAGTCGTTTACGGTGCAAGAGTTTCATTAGCGGTAGGGTTTGGTGCGGGTATTACGGTCTGTTTCTTTGCCACTATCATTGGTGTATCGGCTGGATACTTTGGTGGAAAAGTAGATGATTTTCTCACCGCAGCAATGAACATCATGTTAGTCATCCCTCAATATCCGTTACTGTTTGTTGTGGCGGCTTTCATCGGTGAAGCGGGGCCTCTTACGATTGCACTCATTATCGGTTGCACTTCCTGGGCTTGGGGAGCAAGAGTAGTGCGCGCCCAAACTATGGCTATTCGAGAAAAAGAGTTTGTGAAAGCCGCTGAAATTCTGGGCGAGTCATCGTGGAGAATTATCTTCGTTGAAATACTGCCAAATCTGATTTCTATTGTAGGTGCTAGCTTCATCGGTTCAGTCATGTACGCCATTATGATGGAGGCGACTATCTCCTTCTTAGGGCTTGGCGACCCAAATACCATTAGTTGGGGCATCATGCTTTATAACGTTCAAACATCATCGTCTATGTTAATTGGCGCTTGGTGGGAACTTCTCGCACCTTGTTTTGCCCTTACACTGCTTGTAACTGGTTTAGCTCTACTTAATTTCGCCGTTGATGAAATTGCCAACCCTCAACTTCGCTCTCATAAAGGAATGAAACGTTGGAAAAAACTGACCAGACAAGAAGAACAAAAACGTACTAGCGATAACGCACCACACCATTCCTTTGTCAGTGGAGATAAACAACCATGAACGAACCACTAATTTCTATCCGTAATCTCTGTGTTGATTACATTACTGATGCTGGTGATGTTCGCGCTTGCAACGATGTCAGCTTCGACATTGGCGAAGGTGAAGTATTTGGTTTAGCGGGTGAATCTGGCTGCGGAAAATCCACTATCGCATTCTCCCTAATGCGCCTACATAAGCCGCCCGCGTTTATCTCTGGTGGAGAAGTCATTTTTAATGGCGAAGACATCCTCAAATACAATGACAACAAGATGAACTCATTTCGCTGGAAAGAGATGTCAATGGTATTTCAAAGTGCAATGAATGCGCTAAACCCAGTAATAACCGTACAAGATCAGTTCTGCGACGTGATCATGCGCCACACTAGCATGACGAGAGATCAAGCCAAAAAACGGGCTGTACAATTACTTGAGATTGTCGATATCCATCCCAGCCGCTTAAACGACTATCCCCATCAATTTTCTGGTGGTATGCGTCAACGCTTGGTTATCGCCATTGCCCTCGCCCTTAATCCAAAGATGATCATAATGGATGAACCCACCACCGCTTTAGATGTGGTTGTTCAACGAGAAATTCTTCAAAAAATTCACGCCCTTAAAGAGGAATTTGGTTTCTCTATACTGTTTATCACTCATGATATCTCCCTTATGGTCGAATTCTCAGATCGTATTGGCATTATGTACTCTGGTGAACTGATAGAAGTTGCCCCTTCTAAGGAAATTTTACAATCACCTTATCATCCGTATACAGAAGGGTTAGGTAGTTCTTTCCCTTCATTAACTGGCCCAAAAACTAAGCTTACTGGCATTGTGGGAAGTCCATTAAATCTGTTGGAAATACCTCAAGGTTGCCGCTTTCAAGCTCGCTGCAATCATGTTCATCACGCTTGTACCACGACACCAACATTGTTGCGTCAAATTGAACATGGTCGTTTTTCAAACTGTCATCTTTACGGTGAACCAATTGCTATTGCAGATGCTTAGAAAGTGAAACGTATTAAGCCGTCAGCCACTTATTTCGGGAGAGAATAATGAATAATAATTTTGGTCAATTGCTGGTCGAAGGAAACAACCTTGTTAAAGATTTTCCAATCAATAGTAACGCCCTAAAACAACCAATGATGCGAGCGATCAACGACGTATCCTTCAAGATGTACAAAAGCAGAGGCCTTGCTGTGGTTGGCGAATCTGGGTCTGGAAAATCTACCACAGCAAAAATGATAGCCAAAATGTATGCGCCGACTAGTGGTGAAATCATTTATAAAGGAACGAATATACAAAACATAAAAAAAAGAGCGGACCTTAAACGTTACCGTGAAGGTGTTCAAATGGTCTGGCAAGACCCCTTTGGTTCCTTAAACCCAACACACAATATTTTTCATCATATTGCGCGCCCTTTATTGATCCATAAAAAAGTACGTTCAGGGAATAAAAAAGAGCTACAAGAACGCGTTTACGAACTGCTACTACAGGTCGGTCTTACGCCAGCAAAGGAGACAGCGGAAAAATTCCCTCATCAGCTTTCTGGTGGCCAGCGCCAGCGCGTCAATTTAGCCCGAAATATCGCCGTTGGAGCCGAAGTGGTATTGGCTGACGAACCCACTTCCATGTTGGATGTATCCATACGAGCAGGCGTTCTTAATCTAATGGAAGAGATGAAATTTGAGAAACAGATGTCTCTACTCTATATCACTCATGACATCGCCACCGCTCGCTATATTGCAGAGGACCTTGCCGTTATGTATGTCGGTCATATGGTAGAATGGGGAGATACCGAAGAGATCATTCATGATCCTCAACACCCTTACACGCAATTACTCATTTCGGCCGTGCCAGATCCTAAGAAATCTATTCACGAAACTCTGCAAGGCAATAAAGGTGAAATACCGCTATGGACCCCTAGCTCTACCGGTTGTCCATTCGCTGGTCGTTGCACGCACGCGATGGCTAGATGCTCAGAACAGCTGCCTGAGATCACCCAGCTATCAAACAATCATTTTGTTCGCTGTTATCTGTATTAATTTTATTACCCGGAGAGGTATATGAAAATTTTAGTCAATCACATAGGTTATGAAGTCTACGGCCCTAAACAGGCGCTGATCAGCACTCAAAGCAGCTCATTTAGCCTAAAAACCATTGAGCTGCATTGCGCGATAACAGATAAAAAGTTGGCTTCATATCTAGTAACTCATCACTATACGGTAGCAAATTGGCATACTGGTCGTTACTTAAAAGTTGATTTTAGTATATTTACTCGCTCTGGGCAGTTTTATCTAAAAGCGGGAGATCTCTGCTCATCAACATTTGAGCTAGGTGAAGGCATTCTGATGCAGCGTACCTTTTCAGATCTGCTGCATTATTTCAAGTCACAACGCTGCGGTGGTATCTTTGACGAGCAAGATAAGCAAGCCCCTCTACTCAACAGTGACAAAACTGCAAATGTTAGCGGCGGTTGGTACGATGCCTCTGGGGATGTGAGCAAATATTTAAGTCATCTCTCTTATGCTAACTACCTGAACCCTCAGCAGACACCAATGGTTGTCTGGAACATGTTAAAAGGGCTATCCCTTTTAGACAGTACTTCTTTATACTCTACGTCGCTCAAAGATAGTGCACTGTTCGCTGATTTTTCACGCACTCGACTAATAGAAGAAGCTCTATTTGGCGCTGATTTTCTTGTCCGTATGCAGGATGAACAAGGTTTTTTCTATACCACCGTATTTGATAAGTGGAGCAAAGACATAGCTCAAAGAGAAATCTGTGCCTACACATCGCAAGATGGCATTAAATCCGATGATTTCCAAGCTGGGTTTCGTCAAGGTGGTGGTGTTGCGATTGCTGCTCTTGCGGCGGCGTCACGTATAGAGACTCATGGCGAGTACAACCAATCCGAATACTTAGCTAGTGCAGAGAAAGGCTATCTACATTTACGCGATAATAATAAGCAATATCTAGACAACGGCGAAGAAAACATTATTGATGAATATTGCGCTCTACTCGCCTGTAGCGAATTATACCGCGCAACCAAAACACCCTTTTATCTCAGCGAAGCTAGAGATTGGGCTATACGCCTAAGCAAAAGGCAGCACTCGGATAGCAATATTAACCATTATTGGTCTGCCAACAATGATGGCACTCGTCCATATTTTCATGCTAGCGAAGCCGGTTTACCAGTCATTGCCTTATGTGAATACTTATCGATTGAACCCGAAGATAATGTAAAAAAATCAATAAAATCAACAGTCGGGTTTGCCATGATCTTTGAGCTCACTATAACCCAAAAAGTGTCTAACCCTTTCGGCTACCCTCGCCAATATGTTAAGGCGCTAGATGGCGCAAAACAGGATAATTTCTTTATTCCACATAACAATGAATCTGGCTACTGGTGGCAAGGAGAAAATGCTCGCATTGCCTCTTTAGCTGTCGCGACCTTTCTCTCTTTGCCCTATATTGACGACGTTACTTTGAAGCTGAAACTCAACCAATACGCACACAACTGCATGAACTGGATTTTAGGTCTCAACCCATTTGATATCTGCATGCTAGATGGTCACGGCCGAAATAACCCTAACTATTTGCCTAAACTAGGTTTCTTTAATGCCAAGGGCGGGATTTGCAATGGCATAACCTCTGGCTTTGAAGATGAAAACGACATCGCTTTCAATCCAAAAAATCAAAAAGATGACATGGTGCAAAACTGGCGTTGGGGAGAGCAATGGATCCCGCATGGTGCGTGGTACTTGCTTGCTATCATGGCCCAAACATCCTATCAACATGGCGAAGAAGAGCCAATCGCTAAAAAAGGAGACGAGCTGTGACATTATATTATGTTGGTATTGATGGTGGAGGAACGTCTTGTCGAGCAAGGATTCGTGATGAATTGGGCACTCTAATTGGCGAAGCAAGCAGTGGAAGCGCTAATATTCTTCTTGGTACTCAACTGGCCATGAACTCAATACATACGGCAATATCCAACGCGGCAAAACAAGGTAATCTGACTGAAAATGATTATAAAAATATGCATGTTGGATTAGCGCTAGCAGGTGCTGAACAACGTTCCGCATGGAATGAGTTAATGTCCATCCCACACCCATTCGCCAGCGTTACATTAAACACCGATGCTTATGGCGCATGTATTGGTGCTCACGCAGGTAAAAATGGCGCTATTATGATATCAGGCACCGGTTCGTGTGGGATCTACTTAAAAAATCATAAACAACATGTCGTCGGTGGACGCGAATTCCCTATTTCTGATCTAGGCAGCGGCGCAATGATGGGCTTAGACCTTATACAACAGACACTGCTCGCTTATGATGAAATTCACCCTCATACAGAACTTTCACAACATGTTTTCCATTATTTCGAACAAGATGTCGACAACATTGTCACTTGGTCTAAAACAGCGAAACCCAAAGATTACGCCCAGTTTGCACCACTAATTTTTGAACTAGCCGATAAGGGTGACGAATTGGCAGTGGCCCTGTTGAAAAAGACGGCCAACGACATTGAAATGTATTTAATAGCTCTGAACCGAAAAGGGGCGAACAAAATCGCCCTAATGGGTGGCATTGCCCAACGAATAGAAAATTGGCTATCCCCTCCCGTTCAACAATGGATTGTAAAACCGCAATTTGATGCCATTGAAGGTGCCATTATGTTCGCGGGAAAACCAGTACATAACCTATATACTGTTGAAGACAGTAAGGCTTGAAGATGACCTATAAACTTGATACTACCGTACTTACCGAACGTGACAACCAAAGCACACTCGCATTAACATTGCATAATGTAGACAACCACAGTGTGAATAATTGGACTCTGCATTTTACGTTTGACCGTTATATTCAACCTAAATCTGTCTCAAATGGACATATTAAACAGATTGGCAGCTATTGTGTTTTTACCCCTGATAATGGCGAAATGTTAGCAAAAAACGGCCCATATTCTCTAGAATTTACCATTGAAACCCCACCTTTGCGTTTTTATTCGGATGGGTTATTTGACGCTTTTTTGCAACAAAACAGTCCACATTCTGACAAGATTGCCAATGTAAAACAAAGGTTTGCTGTCGACGTTTCTAACTTATCTTTGATTTGTGCTCACATAAAGAAAACAGAAGTCGCTCAAGTTAACGTCGCTGAATTATCTTTGATTCCAATACCGACACAATTAACAAGACTAGATGACACTTTTACTTTTCACTCGCTTGCCATTGCCTCTACTGAACTCTCTTTCGATGCCGTAACTTGGTTCAATCAGGAGTTATTGTCCAGAACAGGCATCAAGGCAGAATTAAGTAGCCTTGCATCTGCCAATATTTTATTGAAAACAAACAAATACTTAGAAGATGAAGCTTATCATCTCACTATTAGCCCAAATAAAATTACTATTGAATCTAGTACGCACAATGGTTTTATTTATGCCGAAGCGAGTTTATTACAATTGTTGCAACAGTCGAATGGGCTCAATACTCTTCCCTGCCTAGAGATCAGTGATAAACCAAATTATCGTTATCGAGGAATGATGTTAGATTGCGCTAGACACCTCCACTCTATCGATAAAATTAAGCAAATAATTAACCAACTGGCCTACTACAAGTTCAATACATTTCATTGGCACTTAACTGACGATGAAGGTTGGAGAATTGAGATCGACGCTTTTCCTGAGCTTACTCAGGTAGGCGCATGGCGCGGACCGGATAAAACTATCCACCCTCAATTTTCGTTTGCGTCTGAATGCTATGGTGGTTTTTATACGAAAGAACAGATTCGAGATGTTGTTGAGTATGCGAATAGAAGGGGGATAAACGTTATACCCGAAATCGATATTCCCGGTCACTGCCGAGCCGCTATTTTGTCGCTACCTCACCTTTTGATAGAAGACGAAGACAAATCAGAATATCGCAGTATTCAACATTATACCGACAATGTACTCAACCCCGGTATACAAGGTACCTACAACTTTATTGATACTGTTATCGACGAAATATGTGAGTTATTCCCATCTAAATATATACATATTGGTGCTGACGAAGTACCGAGTGGCGTCTGGGAAAATAGCCCTGCTTGCCAGCGATTATTAAATCAAGAAGGTTACACAGAATACCCGCAGTTACAGGGGCATTTATTACGCCATGTAGAAAAACGGCTGCAAAATATAGGCAGGAGAATGCTTGGCTGGGAAGAGGCCCAACACGGCAATAAAGTGAGTAATGAAACCGTTATCTATGCTTGGCAAAATGAAGCCGCAGCCATTAAATGCGCAACACAAGGTTTTGATGTGGTACTGCAACCCGGTCAATATACCTACTTAGATATGGCACAAGATTTTAACCCTGAAGAGAGCGGCGTACACTGGGCAAACGTGCTACCACTTGAAAAAGTTTACTGCTACCAACCATTAGCAGATCTGGCCAAAAACGCCCCCATCAGAGAGAAAGTTTTAGGTATTCAATGTGCGCTTTGGTGCGAATTGATACCTACGGAAAAACAGCTCGACTATATGCTCTATCCAAGGCTATTAGCTGTTGCGGAAACCGCTTGGTCTCAAACAAATAATAGAATATGGAAAGGTTTTCTCTCACGACTTAAAGGACACCTTCCAATATTGCAGCAGCAAGGTATTCACTTTCGCGACCCATGGAAAGAGTCGTTGCATAAATAGCCTATGAGTTACTGAGTCGTACCCAATATATACGGTTTAACCTCATCTATTGGGTAATTATGTTGCTCAATTCGGCGGTTCAGTTTCTCTACTCTAGAGGTAGGGTTTGGGTGAGTAGAAAGAAAATTATAATCTTGTTCTGATTGGTCTGAAATTCTCTCAAAAAAGTCGGTGGCACCACCTGCATGTCCATAAGTTCGAACGAGTAGATCAAGCGCGAATAGATCCGCCACTTCTTCTTGGTCTTGAGAGTACTGGGCTTGAAAGCTCATTGCTGTATTTGAAATCAATTCGTTTACGTCACTATCCACGCCCAATAAAAACGTAGAGATAACCGCAATACCTAAACCTCGGCCGAGTCCTCGTAAATGGTCACGAGAATCAAAGTGTCCGAGCTCATGGCTAAGTACCATGTCGAGTTCATTCTCTGATTCAATGACACTAAGCAAACCTGAATAGACAATAATATTTCCGCCCGGCAACGCCATGGCATTAACCTGATCATCATCTCCGAGATAAACCTGAAAATCATACTGCTTTAAGATCGAGTCGCTAGGGAGTTTTTCTATCATTCGATTAAGTCGTAAACTCAATTCTGCATTAGGCACGGCATCAAAGTTTTCGACAATACTGTCGGAAAATACGGCTTCTATTTCTGGTGATGTTTTTGATACTGCCCAGTCAGTCATCATACCAAGAGAAATAAATATTACGCCTGTCAAAAATATCAGTCCCCCCACTAACCAGAAAAGCTCTATCAATGGATGCTTTTTGGTTACATTGGGGTTTTCTGAAAGAACTTTCGGCGTATATTTAATCATCGCAATTTGCTACTGATTGGAGTTAATGTACGCTGTCCCGTAAGCGACAACTTCAACACTACCTACCTGCCTTTTTTGATTAGCACTATTACCAATCGCGGCGGTTTCTAAACGTAGATTAACCACCATATTCGCGCCTTTAGCCAGTGCCTCTTCTTTCATTCTAAGTATTGCTTCTCTACGCGCTCTATCTACAAGTGATTCATACGAGGTTACATTTCCACCAAATATGTTTCTCAACGTAGCCAACAGTCGCTTAAAATAATCGATGGAAATAACCACATTACCCGTAACAAGTTCTGTTCGTTGGCTGGAAGCATCTTTAGGCTCCCACTTAGTGGTAATAACAGGAATATGGATGAGTTCACGCTCTCGTTTTTCGATTGATGCATAATGAGCCCGCTCAAAATACGAACCAGCTCCGTAACCCACACAAACCAAAATGAGGAAGATAACAATATTTAGATTCTGCAGTATCAGTTCCATACGATCACCTATACCACTTTAACTGCGGTACCGTAGACGAAAAGTTCGGCTGCGCCTTGAGCAACAGATGATGTTGCAAAACGAATGTTGACGATGGCATTCGCACCCATTAACTCCGCTTGATCTCCCATTCGATTCATCGCCTCTTCACGGGAGTCTTGTAGTAATTCTGTGTAACCTTTAAGTTCACCACCAATGAGATTCTTAAGGCCCGCCATAAAATCTCTACCAACGTGTTTCGCCCGAACAGTACTCCCTTGAACAATACCAAAATGCTCAACAATTTCTTTTCCTGGTACCGTTTCAATATTCGTATAGATCATTATCGTCCCCTAGCAAACATACATTATTCAATCTCAGAAATATGAAACCACATTACATTCTATCTAATTGTAATGTCAAAGATTTATTACATAGCAGTAGATTAAGTATGACCTCGAAGCACGAACTTAAAATCGTCAGAGGATCCAGGTATAATGACTTATAAGAATGCCAATATAGATTGCTCTTCTAATGCAATACTGACGGTATCACCAACCGATATTGCCGACGCGGCTGTCGCAACGAGTTTAGTATCATCTATCTCGATAACATAGCGACATTGATCCCCCATAAATAACTGTTCCACAACCTTAGCGACCCCTGCTACATTCTGAGACACTTGCACGTACTGCGGTCGTATTAGCAATAGGCAGTCGTCACCATTTGCTATATTCCCTTTTGATTGAGCAGTAATGACACCAAACACCGTCTCAAATTTTGTTTCGCTGATTTTTTTTGCCGCTAAATAACTGCCACCACCAAGGAAATTGGCAACAAATTTACTCGACGGTTGATGGTAAAGATCGGAAGCTTCACCAAATTGTTCAATAACACCATTGTTCATAACCGCCATCTTATCCGCGAAGGCAAATGCCTCTTCACGGCTATGAGTCACGAAGATTGCCGTTACACCCTGCTGCTTAAAAATTTTGCGAATCTGCAATATTAGATCGTGCCGTACTTGAGTATCGATATTGGAAAAAGGTTCATCTAGCAAAAGTAGGTTTGGCTTATATGAAAGGGAGCGGGCAATCGCAATACGCTGCTGCTGACCGCCGGATAACTGATGAGGATATCGATTTTGATAACCGGGAAGATGTATCAGCGCCAACATTTCGTCGACTATCTTCAGCTTCTCTGCGGTGGAGACTTCTCGTAGCCCGAATGCGATATTTTCTGCAACAGTCAGATGCGGAAAAAGGGCGTAATCTTGAAAGATCATACCAATATGGCGCTGTTCAGGTGGCAACCAACTTTCGCCATCATCCAACAATTGGTCATTCAGACTCATGGTACCGCTCGTTAACGGAAGCAGCCCCGCAATTGCCTTTAATAGTGTTGTTTTTCCGCAACCGCTCGCACCAAGCAGGCAGACTATTTCGCCCTGCTCAACCTCAAGGGAGAGTGATTCCAGAACGTTTTCATTCTCGTACTGGCAGGTCAAATTGTTGATGGATAAGGTACTACTCATTAATGTGCCTGTTCTAAAGATCGATTGATAACGATAAGAGGGATTAAACCTACCAGTATTAACAAGACGGCAGGTAGTGCGCCCAACTCTAGGTGTTCATCTGAGACAAAATTGTAAACATACGTCGCTAAGGTTTCGAAGTTAAATGGTCTTAACAACAGAGCAGCATTGAGCTCTTTCATTGATTCAATAAATACCAACAAGCCTGCGACCAAAACACCGCGTCTAACCAAAGGCAAATGAACGCGTTTTAACATCTGATTCTGATTGCACCCCATTGTTCTACTGGCCATATCCATAGACGGGGATATTTTGTTTAAGCTACTTTCCACGCTACCAATCGCAACAGCAGAAAATCGCACCACCATAGCAAATATCATGGCAAACATTGAACCAGAAAGAACCAAGCCGGGTCTTCCCCATTCCATCTGTTTGGCGATATCGTTTATCCAGTGGTCCATCGTAAGCACTGGAGCCATGACACCAATCGCTAACACAGTACCTGGCACCGCATAACCTAGAGAGGCCAAACGCATAAATGTCACACTCAAACGGTTACCATTGAGTCGATGTGAGAAATTGACCACCAATGCTACCAGTATCGCGATGAGAGCCGCAATAATAGAGACCTGCAAACTATTCACCGCATACTGTCTGAATTCTTCCGTCCAGCTTTGCGAAAAATATTTATACGCGTAGATAAGTAGCTGGCCCAATGGCAAGATAAACGCGACGGAAACCAGCCCCCAACACCATGTTAGTGCTAACCATTTCTTCCACCCATGGAGTGTATAACGCAACTCTTCGTGGCTAGTAAAGTTTGCCTGAAACAGCTTTTGCTTTCTCCGGCTATAACGTTCGGTGCTCAATAATAGGATAACCACGAGCAACATAATCGCAGATATTTTTGCCGCTGCATTGAGATTTGAATAACCAAGCCACGTATCGTAAACGGCCGTGGTTAAAGTATTAACTGAAAAATAGCTAACCGTGCCAAAATCGCCAATCGTTTCCATTGCCACCAAAGACAAACCCACGGCAATGGAAGGACGTGCGAGAGGAAGAGACAATCGTCTAAAGCTTTCGAATGGCGAGCACCGAAGTAGCCTTGCCGATTGCAGTAAACTGGCACTCTGCTCCATAAAGGCGGCTCTGGCCATCAAATAAACATAGGGATAAAAAACCAAAGCTAAAATGGCCATCGCACCACCTAGCGAGCGTAGATCAGGGAACCAGTAGTCTCCAGCCTGCCAGCCAAAAAACGCCCGAATGAATATCTGTATTGGACCCGCATAATCAAACCAGTCCGTAAAAATATACCCAACAACGTAGCCTGGCATAGCCAACGGCAGTACGAGTGCCCACTGCAATATTCTTTCACCCGGTAATCGGCACATCGCCATTAACCATGCACTTGGCACGCCAAATAACAGCGCTAAAACAAGCACACCCAATACAAGAACGACAGTGTTGTAGATATAGGTAGGCATTACCGTAGAAATTAGATGTGCAAAAAGATCACCTGAGTCACCAAGCGACAAATAGAAGATAGCTAAGATCGGCAAAACCAGTAGCAGAGACAAACTCCCACTACTGGCTTTCCAAATACGATTTTTTTCTTTCATTTATATAACAGCATATAAAATAAATGCACTCGATTTAATATGTCGTCACTTCCGTGTAAACGAGAGTCTTTGTAAAGTCATATCCCCACTTTCATGCAGTGCTGTTCGGTTAGAACAAAAAAAACCGTCATTCCCGTGGAGACGGGAATCTTGATGAAATTAGATCCCCGCTTTCGTAGGATGACGTTGCTTTTGTAGGGACACAGAGTTAGATAGCCTTAACCTAACTACATTACACTTTCGTTGGAGTTACGGGTTAGTTCACCCTTATTAAAGGTCAAACTTCACTTCGTCCAATAATTTTACCGCTTTACTATGATTGGCGGCTATCTCTTCTAATGCAAGATCATCTGCTTTAAAATCACCCCAAGATGCGACAAGTTCAGATCGCTTCACACCTTCTTTAACTGGGTATTCGAAGTTCACTTCAGCATACATTTTTTGAGCAATATCGCCAGTTAGGAATTCCATCAGTTTTACCGCATTCTCTTTGTTTGGAGAATACTTAGCCATTGCCATGCCGCTTACATTGACATGAGTACCGGTGGTATTTTGATTCGGGTAGTTAATATAAACTGCATCAGCCCATGCTTTTTGCTCTTTATCGTTAACCATTTTACCTAGGTAATAGCTATTTCCTAATGAAACATCACATAAACCTTCTTTGATCGCTTTTACTTGACCACGATCGTTACCTTGAGGTTTACGTGCTAGATTCGCTTTGACACCTTCTAACCAAGTTTTGGTTTCAGCTTCACCCTTATGCGCTATCATCGCAGAAACAAGGGAAACGTTGTAAGCATGCTTACCAGAACGTGTACAAATTTTACCTTTATATTCTGGATTCGCTAAATCTGCATAATCAAATTCCGCACCCAACTTACCCACACGATCGCGAGAAGAATAGACATTACGGCTGCGTAGCGTTAGAGCGAACCACTCATCTTTGCTGTCTCTGTATTGTGTTGGAACGTTTTGTTCAATCACATCATTTTGCACTGGCTGAACGACATCTTTTTCAACTAATTCCGCTAAGCGGCTAATGTCCGTCGTTAAAATTACATCTGCAGGGCTATACTCACCTTCCTGTTGTAGCTTCTCTGCCAAACCTTTCTTAGCAAATTTAACGTTAACTTTGATGCCTGTTTCTTTAGTAAATTCGTTAAACATTGGTTCAACCAAGAACGGTTGACGATAAGAATAAACATTTACCTCTTCGGCAGCAAAAGTAGGTGAGCTAATAGAAATCAAAGCTAGGGCAGAAAGAGATAGCACTTTTTTCATTGTAATTCCTTAAACATAGATGCAAATGATAATAGTTATCGTTCGCTATTATATTTAAAAAAATAGTTTCTGCAATGATAAATATCAATAAACAAAAGAAAAACCCGCCACAAGGGCGGGTTTAATATTACGAATTGTTATTACTTATAACTAAAGCCTAATGACGATTACTTTAGAGAAACAAACTCTGGGTAAGCACCAACGCCACAGTCGTGCATGTCCATGCCTTCCATCTCTTCGTCTTCCGTCACTCGGATACCCGTTGTCGCTTTCAGTACAGCCCAAACCACTAGACTTGCTCCGAATACCCAAGCAAAGATAACTGCCGCACCGAGAAGCTGGGCTCCAAATGTTGCATCCGCATTGCTTACAGGAACAACCAATAAACCAAATAGACCACATACACCGTGTACAGAGATAGCACCAACGGGATCATCAATCTTGATTTTATCAAACGCGATAATAGAGAATACAACGAGCGCGCCTGCCACTACACCGATGATAATCGCGGCAACAGGTGATGGTGATAGTGGGTCAGCGGTAATAGCGACAAGACCGGCTAATGCACCATTCAAAATCATCGTTAGGTCTGCTTTACCCCATGTTGTTTTACACACCAGTAGAGCGGCGATAGCACCTGCGGCTGCGGCAGCATTCGTGTTTAGGAATATTTGACCTACCGCCGTCGCGTTTTCGAAGTCAGAAAGCATTAACTGAGAACCACCGTTAAAGCCGAACCAACCGAACCAAAGGATAAATGTACCGAGTGTCGCAAGTGGCATATTTGAACCAGGAATTGGGTGAACTTCACCGTTCTTACCATATTTCCCTTTACGAGCACCGAGTAGCAATACACCCGCTAACGCAGCAGCGGCACCAGCCATGTGTACAATACCTGAACCAGCAAAATCACTAAAACCAGCAGCAGCAAGGAAACCACCACCCCAAGTCCAGTATCCTTCAACAGGATAGATAACCCCGGTAAGAACAACAGAGAAGATTAAGAATGCCCATAGTTTCATACGTTCAGCAACCGCACCAGAAACCACTGACATTGATGTCGCCACGAAGACAACTTGGAAGAAGAAATCTGATTCTAGAGAGTGATCTGCGCCTTCAGCTTGTGAACCGATGAGTGCACCAATCGAAGGAATGATGCCACCTTCAGTATTATCTACATACATAATGTTGTAGCCAATCAACAAGAACATGGTACAAGCGATAGCATAAAGTACGAAGTTCTTAGTTAAAATTTCAGTGGTGTTCTTTGAACGAACAAGACCCGCTTCTAGCATGGCAAAACCGGCTGCCATCCACATGACCAACGCACCTGAAATTAAGAAGAAAAAAGTGTCCAGTGCGTAACGAAGTTCAGTTACTGTAGTTAATAGTTCCATTATATATTCTCCAATCCCTTAAAGTGCTTCACTATCCATTTCACCAGTACGAATACGTACAACTTGGCTTAAGTCATAAACGAAAATCTTACCGTCTCCAATTTTTCCTGTGTGTGCAGCTTTGCTTACCGCTTCAATTACGCGATCTACGTTTTCAGCTTGAGTGGCGATTTCCAGTTTTACTTTCGGTAGAAAGTCCACTTGATACTCGGCACCACGGTAAAGTTCTGTGTGTCCTTTTTGACGACCAAAGCCTTTAACTTCGGAGACCGTCATACCTTCAATACCAACATCCGATAAAGCTTCACGAACGTCGTCTAATTTGAATGGTTTTATAATGGCGTTAATTAGTTTCATTGCATCCTCTCTGAGCATATATTCCTTTAACAGTGAAATAACAATCAAGAGCTGTGCCAGTTTTATATCTCATTGTTTTTGTTAATCTTTAGTGTTTAAAAACAAAGCAAGCTCTAATTTTCGCACCGTATTGGTGCGCAAGACTCACTAAATTAAGGCAGGAATAAAGCAAGCCCCAAATTTGTGCAGGTTATAGTTTCAACACTGAATCGGGGTATGAATACAGGGGGATTGGCCGAGGAAAATTAAAAGGAATACCGCAATCTCAATCAGGTATCTGGGGTTATCTAACAGTATCATTTGCGTGACTTCTAAATTAACCTGAATGCATTAATGTTTATTACACATTTAGGTCAATGAGACGATAAAAGTACATAGAGAAAAAATGAATATTTCTGAATGCCATAAAAAACAGATAAAAAGAGTTTGCGACTATATAAGTAGTAACTTAGATGACGATATGTCACTTGAAATGCTAAGCCGCGTTGCGGCATGCTCAAAATTTCATTTTCATCGTATTTTTAAATCATATATGGGATTAAGCGTTATCCAATTTGTTCAGCTTAGTAGAATGAAACGTGCTTCGTTTCGGTTAGTGTTTGAACCAGAACAAAGTATTACAAATATCGCCTATGAAGCTCATTTCGATAGCCCAGAAGCATTTTCTCGTGCATTTTCAAGGATATTTGAGCAATCGCCTTCTCAATTTAGACGTCGTCCGGAGTGGCCATTTTGGCACTCAAAATATGAATTTAATCCACCTATTAACGGAGATAAAATAATGGACGTTAACGTTATCGATTTTGACGAAAGACCTGTTGCCCTTATAGAACACAAAGGTAATCCTCAAAAGGTTTATGATACGGCGAGTAAGTTTATCGCATGGAGAAAATCTACTGGTCTATCCCCTATTAAGAACAATGAAACCTTTGGTGTTCCCTACGGTGACCCAAATGATACCGTAGAAGAAAGTTTTCGATTTGAGATCTGTGGAAGCCATGAAGGTGCTGTCCCAGAAAATGAGTTTGGCGTAAAGGCGGGTATCATTCCATCGGGTCGATGTGCTTTGGCAATTCATCATGGTAGCCATGATTCCATAAGCGACACAGTCTATTATTTATACCAACAATGGTTGCCAAAAAGTGGCCAAGATCTAAGAGATTTCCCTTGTTTTTTCCAATATATGAACTTTGTTCATGAAGTGAATGAAAACGAATTAATCACAAAGATCTACCTACCGTTGGCCTAACTGGCTCTCATAGTTAGATCCTAGTAAGCGATAACCTTGCAAGTATGGATAACGTTATCGCTTTAGATACGCTCGGTAAGCAGGCAGTACCATCATTCCAATACAGAAAATAACCATTGAAAGTGCACCAAATAGTGTGCGCTCACTCCATCCAAGTTCGATGAAGAAACCGAAAATCCACGGCGCGGCGGCGGTAGCAAAAATCATCAGTGAGGTCATCATAGAACGGATTGCACCGATGTTTTCGGTTCCATAAACTTCAGCCCACAGTGCGTTTATCACTGGACCCGACACCCCAATTCCCATACCAAATAACGTCATAAATACAACGGCTGACCAGCTTTGGTTGAATACGGAAAGTACACATAATCCAAAAAACAAAGGGATGATCATGAAAGGAAGTAAATGCTTCGCACTGTACTTGTCTACCAAACTTCCGGTCACCATCGAGCTTAACCAATGCATGATACCGTAAGCAATAAAACTGTTTGCCAATAAGCTGGGTGCCCACTCTTTTTGAGTTAACAGAAAATTTTGCTGTATAAACACGCCAGTCACGACAAAAGGCGCAGCCATAACAGCGGGTAAAATCGCCCAAAATCGCCAATCTGATAACACGTGTCGCCGACCGCTTTTATTATCCGCTTGTCCCTGAACATTGGTTTTTTTAACATTAGGTTTAATGTGAGGCGATTTAGCCAACAGAATGTGAGCAAGCGGTAAGTAAGCAAAAGCCACTATCATTGCAAAAACTAGCCAGCTTGAACGCCAACCTAGCCAGCTGATTAATAGCACAACAATGATAGGTAAAATCACTTCACCTAATGCGACACCACTAGACGCTAAGCTAATCGCTTTTCCTCTTTGATGAGAATATGAACGAATCATAGTGGTCTGTGCGGTATGAGGAAGTAACCCTTGCCCCGTTAATCTCAACATATAAAAAGCAAAGAACAGCATGATGGGAGAAATAACGTAAGACATAACGACACAAGCTATCACTAATATGACGGCGACAAGCGTAACAAAACGACGAACATTCCACTTATCGACTAACCCGCCAACAAACATAATAGTCATGCTGCTACAAAGCGTTGCGATAGCATATATCATTCCGTAATCAGTCGCCGACAAGGCTAAGTCGTTCTGGATGTCTGCGCCAAACCAACTTAAAAAGAAAGATTGTCCGACATTTCCAATGAACACGGTCAAAAAACCAAATGACAATAACGGCCATTGCTGGCGAATGAAATGGAGATAGCTGCTCATGATACCCTTTAACGAAACGTGATTTGGCCTGAACTGAGGATGCTTACTTAGCGTTATACTTGATGAAATCACACCAAGACTGGATGAGTTGCTCAAAGTCTTCGAAACCACAACCGGCATCGCTCTCACAGTCATAAAAATCGAATTCGCTGTCATGCAACGTATCATCTTCATGCGCTAATGCGTTTTCTTGGACGGTCACTTCGTCTCGTCGAATTACAATGCTGATTTCTTTACCGAGCAGCGAATACTCTTGGGAATCTTCTGATTTTATCTGCTCTATTGCCACCAGTAGTGACGCAATACGGACTTTATCGGTATATATTTCTTGTTCTAACCAACGACCAATTACTTCGTGACCCATACTGCACTTAATGCGGTACTCACCAGTTAAACCTTTAACAAATTGATATTCCATGAATTGTATTCTCGATAACTCGGCATTAACATCGGTACAAAAGATAAGACCACCGCATTGGCGGTGGTCTTATCTTCAATTCACTGCAGTGATTACGCTTGCGGTCTCATTGCTGGGAATAAGATAACGTCGCGAATAGTATGCGTGTTAGTAAACAGCATCACTAAACGGTCGATTCCAATACCTTGACCAGCTGTTGGCGGTAAACCGTGTTCTAGAGCCGTGATATAGTCTGCGTCGTAGTACATCGCTTCATCATCACCAGCATCTTTTGCGTCTAGCTGTGCTTTAAACCGAGCATCTTGATCTTCTGCATCATTAAGCTCAGAGAAGCCGTTAGCCACTTCACGACCACCAATAAAGAACTCAAAACGATCGGTAATAAAGGTATTATCATCATTACGACGAGCAAGTGGCGAGATATCTGCTGGATACTCTGTGATGAACGTTGGCTGCATCAGTTGTGGTTCAGCCGTTTCACCAAAGATCTCTTCAAGCAGTTGTCCACATGTCCAGAATGGTTCAACATTGATATGTAAAGACTTAGCAATATTCACCATAAAATCACGATCTTGTACGTGATCATAGGTCATCGACTGTATGTCAGCGCGTTCTGGGCTGTACTGTTTAATCGCTTCTAACATACTCATTCGAGGATATGTGCCGCCAAACTCTACCAATTCTTCCCCGTAAGGCATTGAAGTCGCACCAAGTACCTCTAAAGACACCGTACGCAGCATCTCTTCGGTCAGATCCATAAGGTCATTGTAATCTGCGTACGCCATGTAGAATTCCATCATAGTAAATTCTGGGTTATGTCGTGGAGAAAGCCCTTCATTACGGAAACTACGGTTAATTTCAAATACGCGATCAAAACCACCTACGACTAAACGCTTCAAATACAGCTCAGGTGCAATGCGGAGATACATATCGATATCTAACGCATTGTGATGGGTGATAAATGGACGTGCAACTGCACCACCAGGGATAACATGCATCATTGGTGTTTCTACTTCCATGAACTGCTTATAAATCATGAAATTACGAATTGCAGTGACCAGCTTAGAACGGATAATGAAAGCGGTACGAGAGTCTTCGTTCACAATAAGGTCAACGTAACGCTGACGGTAACGCATCTCTTGGTCGGTTAAACCGTGGAATTTTTCAGGCAATGGACGTAATGCTTTTGTCAGCAATACATACTCTTCCATATTCACGTAAAGATCACCTTTACCTGATTTATGTAGAACACCTTTTACGCCAACGATATCTCCGATATCTAAGCCCTGATATTTTTCTTTTAATTCATTTTGAACCGGTTTCGCAGCGTAAGCTTGAATGCGGCCAGAGGTTTCTTGAATCACTAAAAATGGACCACGCTTAGCCATAATACGACCAGCAATAGCAACAGTTAGACTCAACTCTTCTAGCTCTTCTTTCGTTTTTTCACCGAATTGCGCTTGAATATCGCCCGCTAAACTATCGCGACGAAAATCGTTAGGGTGACCATTTGCTTTACAGTTAGTGCGGATGTTATCTAATTTAGCACGACGCTCAGCAATCAGCTTATTCTCTTCTACGTTTGGCTGTTGTACCTGTTCAGTCATTTTATTTTGCCCTTATAATGCGCTTACAAGCCTGACTTCAGGCTGGCTTCGATAAATTTATCTAGATCACCGTCAAGAACCGCTTGTGTATTGCGGTTTTCAATTCCGGTGCGTAAATCTTTAATACGAGAATCATCTAATACGTAAGAGCGAATTTGGCTGCCCCAACCGATATCTGATTTCGAATCTTCATTCGCTTGTTTTTCTGCATTTTGTTTTTGTAGTTCAAGCTCAAACAGTTTTGCTTTTAACTGTTTCATCGCTTGATCTTTGTTTTTATGCTGCGAACGATCATTCTGACATTGAACCACGGTATTGGTTGGCAAGTGGGTAATACGCACCGCCGACTCTGTGGTGTTTACGTGCTGCCCACCGGCACCCGATGCACGATATACATCGATACGAAGCTCAGCAGGGTTAATGTCGATAGCGATGTTGTCATCAATCTCCGGATAGATAAATGCAGAAGCAAAAGAAGTATGCCGACGACCACCAGAATCAAACGGCGACTTACGAACCAAGCGATGTACACCTGTTTCTGTGCGTAACCAACCGTAGGTGTATTCACCTGATATCCGCACAGTAGCCGATTTCAAACCAGCGACTTCCCCTCCAGAGACTTCAATGACTTCGGTCTTAAAGCCTTTGGATTCAGCCCAACGAAGATACATACGAAGTAACATAGCGGTCCAATCTTGCGCTTCAGTACCACCAGAGCCTGATTGAAGATCAATATAGCAATCTGAGCTGTCGTGCTCACCGGAAAACATACGGCGAAACTCAAGTTTTTCTAACTTGGATTCAAGCTCGGCAAGTTCAGGCTCTATTTCATCGAAGGTTTCTTGGTCTTCAGCTTCAACCGCAAGCTCAAGTAAACCGTCAACATCTTCGACACCTTGATCAAGAAGATCAATGGTCTCAACCACGGCTTCTAAAGAAGAACGCTCTTTGCCTAGCGCTTGTGCTCGCTGAGGTTCGCTCCATACATCTGGTTGTTCTAATTCTGCATTTACTTCTTCTAGACGCTCTTTTCTGGCGTCATAGTCAAAGGTACCCCCTCAGGATATTCGTGCGCTGTGTCACGTCCTGTAAGCGGTTTTTAATAGGATTGATTTCAAACATGTTTACTCAACATTTATGAATAGAATTTAACCGAAGAATTCTACTCAAAAATGTGATGAAGATACAGAAAAAATTGTAATACTATTAATTCATTTGAATAATAGATTCGAACGAAATGCGCTCAAAACGGCAAGCATTTATGAAACTCATCTAACAATCAATATGATCAACCATCAATTGCAATGACTGATTGCCTCTAAACTCATTTATATCAAGCTTGAAAGCAAGCTTGACTGTTTTTGCAGTGGCATCAGGCCAGCGTCTTAAATCCACATTAAATGCGATAGCATCCAACATTATATTAGTAGGCTGTCCTTTGAAAAGTGGTTCCACCATCATTTTCAGATGCTTCTCACCAACCAATTTTTGGTGCAGTAGTCTAAACTCACCATCAAAGATAGGTTCAGGGAAATTTTGTCCCCAAGGGCCACCTTCTCGAAGTTCCGTAGCGGTATTCATTGAGAACTGTTCTGGCTGTAATTCACCATCAGATAAAACAATACCTTGCAATGCGGACTCATCAAGCTTGTTGCGTACAATCTCATCAAATAGTGACGCGAAGGTCTGGAAGTTCTCTTCTTTAATGGTTAAACCGGCCGCCATAGCATGGCCACCAAACTTAAGAATTAAACCCGGATGAGTTGTATCCAAAAGATCCAGAGCATCGCGCATATGCAACCCGGGGATGGATCTACATGACCCTTTTATATCGCCATCGCCACCGTCAGCGAAAGCAATGACTGGACGATGAAATTCATCTTTAATTCGAGAGGCTACAATTCCAATAACCCCCTGATGCCAGTCTCTCTGAAACAACACTATCCCATAGGGAAGTTCGGTGTCCTCACCAAATTGTAGCTGCTCACAAAACGCCATCGCTTCTTGTTTCATGCCTTGTTCTATTTCACGTCTAGTTTGATTTAATCCATCTAACTCACTGGCCATTCTTCTTGCGGCGTGTATGTTATTACTCATCAACAACTCAACACCAAATGACATATCATCTAAACGACCAGCTGCATTAATCCTTGGGCCCAAAGCAAAGCCAAAATCTGCGGCTATCAAACGACGCGCATCGCGCTTTGATACTTCAATCAACGCCTGAATACCGGGGCGTCCTTTTCCTGCACGAATTCGCTGAACACCTTGATGGACCAATATACGGTTATTCTCATCAAGAGAAACCACATCGGCAACCGTCCCTAACGCCACCAGATCCAGAAACTCAGCAAGATTAGGTACCGGTATACCTTTCAATGAGAACCAATTTCGCTCTCTCATGAACGCACGAAGCGCAAGCATCAGATAAAAAGCCACACCAACACCAGCCAAAGATTTGGATGGGAATTGGCACGAATCTAGATTGGGGTTCACCATCGCATCAACATCGGGAAGGACTTTTCCCGGTAGATGGTGATCGGTAACGATGACTTGAATGTTGTTTTGTTTAGCGTATTTTACCCCTTCGATAGAGGAGACGCCATTATCCACAGTCATGATGACATCGGCTTTATACTCAATGGCTTGATCAACCACTTCTGGGCTCAACCCATACCCATCTTCAAACCGATTGGGAACGAGATAGTCAACGTTATGACAACCGAGAGCTCGTAATGCGAGTACTGACAAAGCCGAACTGGTTGCGCCATCGGCATCAAAATCGCCCACAACAATAATTCGCTTACCCTGCTCAATAGCGGCAAAAAGTAGCTCTACGGCTTTTTCTATCCCACCCAGTGCTTTATAAGAAAGTAACCCTTGGGCCGATTTTTCAAGCTGGCTAATATTATCTATACCTCTGCTGATATAGATGCGCCTAAGCAATTCAGGAATAGAATCCGGAAGGTTTGAAAGGTCTATTTGAGGACGGCGTTTTATTTCTGTCATGATGAATTAGGTTACTCGGTGTGTGAAATAGGTCTTTAGAGCAAATAGCCAGCTTGCAATGGCATTTGAAAGCCGAATGATCTTTCTCTCTAAAACACCCTTATATATAAAAAGGAGGTATTAGAAGGAAAATTAATGACTACCCGACTTTCATATGATCATCGTATTTATTGTGCCATCTCTAGTTCAATGCGTTGGAACATACCCGCTGGTGGCATATATCCGGCCAACAATTTGCCATTTGGTAGAAATACAGCAGGCGTACCACTGATACCTAAGTCACGACCCAATGCATATTGCTCCATAATTTTTTGCCCACACTGCTCTATATCCGCGGTTCCTGCTTTGAAAGGTTGCCCCGATTTAGATAGTGTCATTGCTTTAGCTGGATCCTCTGCACACCATACATTGGCCATTTCTTGAGCCACTTCACCTGTTGGACCTTGGCGAGGATAAGCAAGATAGCGAACCGTAATACCTAAATCATTGTAGTCTTTCATTTGGCGATGCAATCGCACACAGTATCCACACGTTGTATCGGTAAATACGGTAATCACATATTTTTCATTTTCAGCGGGGTAAACAATCATGTCTTCGGTGTATTGTTCTATTTTTTCTGCATTAAGTGGCGCTTGTCGCTCGGCAAGCACATCCACATATTCACCATTGTCACCAAGTGCATACAAAGTACCCGCGATAAATTGATCTCCTTGTGCATTCGAGAAAACCAACCCGCTCGATGTCTCAACCTCATATAAACCATCGATGCTTGCGGGTGCAATAGAAACAATACTCACCCCCATTGCTTCAAAACGACGCCTTAATTTGGCTTCATCAAACTGACTTCCAGCTTCAGCGGCGCTGTCTACGGTTTCTTGTATCGGGGTCGTCACCTCAACGGCACTTGTAGTATCCGAAGCATTTGTATCCGCGGCATCACATGCCGCAACGAAAAATGGAGTAGCTAAAATCAATATATTGCGTAACACGCTCATTAATAACACCTTTTAAAATTATTACTTATTTATGCTCTAGGATGATGCTGCGAATGGATCTGTTTTAACCTTTCCGTGGCAACATGAGTATAAATTTGCGTTGTTGATAAGTCACTATGTCCTAATAACATTTGCACCACACGGAGATCTGCCCCGTTATTAAGCAAATGTGTAGCAAATGCGTGTCTTAATACATGGGGTGACAACAGGTCTGTATCTATTCCCGCGATCACTGAATAGTGTTTAATTCGATGCCAAAATGTCTGTCTTGTCATCTGCTTGGCTCTTTTGCTAGGAAAAACCACATCCGAACTCTTTTCACCCAATAGAATAGACCGTCCATCCTGCAAAAAGTTTTCAATCCAATCGACTGCATTTTCTCCCATAGGGACCAAACGTTCTTTATTACCTTTGCCTATAACACGAACGACACCCTGACGCAGACTCATATTCTCCATTGTTAAGCTAACCAGCTCAGTCACTCGTAGCCCTGTCGCATAGAGAAGCTCTAACATCGCTTTATCCCTTAGTTCCAAAGGGTCATTAGGGTCTGGTGCATCTAACAAAGACTCAACCTGTTGTTCAGAAAGGTCTTTAGGTAATCTCTTTGGCAACTTAGGGCTAATTAGCAATGCACTAGGATCATCAGTTCGCACTTTTTCTCTATACGAATATTGAAATAAACGGCGAATCGCTGACAGCATTCTCGCTTTAGACGTCTGCTTATAGTTTTCGTCTGTTAACCACGCTTGATAATCTTGTAAATCAGAAATAGTAATAGTGGTAAACGTTAAGTTATTATCTTCCATCCACTTAATCAGCTTAGAAAGATCATTTCGATATGAAGACAGGGTATTTTCAGAAAGCCCTTTTTCCATCCACAAAGCATCGAGGAACTGTTCTACAAAAGCTTGGTCATTCATCTTTTATCATCACTCAAACACTGGCTTTCAGAGTAATTCAGCAAAAGCTAAATTACTAGAATTTTATCAAAACAGGAACTAAGGACTGCAATCATACCCTGTTTATAGGTAAAATCCTTAGCAAAGACCTAATATGCGAATCTATCTAACATGAAAATTGGACTCTTCTACGGATCAACCACCTGCTATACAGAAATGGCAGCGGAAAAAATACGTGCCATTATTGGAGAAGAACTCGTCGACATTCACAACGTCAAAGAGACGTCATTAAGTGTAATGAACGATTATGACCTATTGATTTTGGGCATTTCAACATGGGATTTTGGTGAAATACAGGAAGATTGGAGTGCGATTTGGCAAGAAATCGCAGGGGTTTCATTGAAGAACAAGCACGTCGCGCTGTTTGGTTTGGGTGATCAAGAAGGTTATGGCGAGTGGTTTTTGGATGCTATGGGCTTACTTCATGATGAGCTAATACCGACAGGTGCACAATTTCTTGGGTATTGGTCTACGGATGGCTACAAATTTGAGGCATCAAAAGCCCTTACTGAAGATGGTTCATTGTTTGTAGGATTAGCACTCGATGAAGACTCTCAGTACGAATATAGTGATGTACGTATTGCGAATTGGTGTGAACAAATCCTCACTGAATACCAAGAAACACTTTGAACCTCTAGCATTCAACAGATCTAGAGGTTCATAAGCTTGGTTCGCTTAGCATAGGTAACCTTCCCTTAACCTAAGCAATATACTGCTGACTACAAACAACAATGCCCCTGCGTAAACCGCGAGGACATTGGATTAAGAGAGGACTTTTCAGTAAAAAACTAGGCTGCTTCTTCCACCAGAGATTTCTGTTTCTTGCGACCAACAAATAGCATTGTAATCAATGCTAACCCTGTCGGTAGCAACCAACCCATACCATATTCAAATAATGGTAAGAACGTAAATACCGAAACATCCACCCCAGCAATTTTCGCGGCATCTATTACGGCAAATAACAGCGAAACAATAATAACACTCCGATAGGCTAATTGTGGATTTGGTAAACGCTTTCTAAAAAACGTTAACGCAACCAACGCTATCGCCACCGGATACAGCGTAAATAGCACAGGCACTGATAGTGAAATAAGTTGAGCTAAGCCAACATTTGCTACCGTAGCGCATATAACACCGATGATGATGACCCAAGCCTTGTAGGTAATCGGAGTTAGCGTACTAAAGAAATCAGAACAGGCCGATACTAACCCTATAGCTGTGGTTAAACACGCCAGTAACACGATAGTCGATAGGACAAGTTGACCAGACGAACCGAATAGTGATTGCACATATTGACTAAGAATAATCCCACCATTATCCGCGCCTTCTACTACACCACCACTTGTTGCACCTAAATAAAATAGTGAGATATAAACAAATGCCAACCCTAACGCAGCAATAATTGCGGCGATAGTTAGATATTTTGTCGTCGCGGCTTTATCCGTAATGCCTTTGCTGCGCAACGAATCCACTATCAACATACCAAACATCAACGCACCAAAGGTATCCATGGTGTTATAACCTTCAAGAAACCCTTTGATCAAAGGTTGAGAGATATAATCACCTTGAGCGGCCAAAATAGTGCCCTGAGGATTTACAAATACAGCAATCGCTAGAACAACAAGTGTGACAAATAGCGCGGGAGTTAAAAACTTACCGATCACATCAATAAGCTTGCCTTGAAACCAAGCAAAAAACATAGCAACGGAGAAAAATAAGATCGAGAACAGTGTGAGATCAAGTTGTGCTGCATTAGCAATGAAAGGTTTAATCGCCATTTCATAGGCAACAAGACCGGTACGTGGCGCCGCAAATGCAGGACCAATGATGACAAAAATTAAAACGGCCATTATTGTTGCTGCTCGTTTGGGGAGGTCTTTAGTCAGTGACTCCCACGTGCCACCAGCAATAGCTATTGCTATAATAGTTATCAAAGGTAGCCCTACAGCCGTTAGCAGGAAGCCGATCATGGCTAAAAACGCATTATCACCAGCAAGTTGCCCTGCCAAAGGAGGAAAAATGATATTTCCCGCCCCTAAGAAAAAGGCAAAGAGCATAAATCCTACAGCAATAATATCCGTTAATTTTAAGTTCTGACTCATAGGTCAACCTTATAATAATATTTCATCAATTCAACAACAGCCAGAACATCTGACTTTTTAAGGTTGGTGATAATGAAGAAAAAGAGAAAAACAATCAATAAGGTTAATAAAAACGGAATTTAACTTCACAATATGAACAGTAAGGCAGTTTTATTGACCAGTAATATAGAAAAAGACAGCTTATACGACTCGAATAATGAACGATTTGCACTACAGAATATAGATAATAACTTCATTCAATTAATTCAAACTAGTTATAAACTCCGCATATTAGAGTGTATACAGAAGATAATGACAGAATTAAAAAAAAGAACAAAAGACTTTAAATTCAAAAGGTTCAACGTTTATGGTGGATTCTCTGGCATGCCTGTCAGTACCGATGGCGTACTGTTAGGTGCTTGGATTGACTCAGATCAAAGCAACGCTATTTTAGACATAGGTACGGGAACTGGCCTACTTACATTAATGTGTGCTCAACGCTTTCCACATGCACAAATATCGGCGATTGAAATAGATTTAGAGGCCTATGATGCTGCGAAAATCAATTTTCATCATTCAGGTTGGACTGATCAAATTAATCTTATTCATGGCGATATTTTACAATGGGAAGCCGTAAATCCATTCGACACGATTATTTGTAATCCCCCTTATTTCACTGATGGTGAGCAATCTCATTCATCCCATAGAGCGACCGCACGACATACCGATTCTTTATCGCACTCCCAGCTATTGGTTGTATGTGAAAAGCGACTAGCACCAGATGGAAAAGCGAACTTTATTCTCCCGCTAGTTGAGGGCATGGCGTTTATCTCTGCCGCGAAATCTTTGGGGTGGTCGGTTTCTCGGTTATGCCAAGTTGCACCAACGGATACCAAGCCCGTCAGTCGTTTATTAATAGAACTGAGCCTAAAAGAACACAAAACCGAACCATCAAATTTGATCATTCATCAAGCTGGGCAATACTCCGCAGACTTTATTGCTCTAACGAAAGATTTTTATTTGAAGATGTAAGATATAATGATGTTGATATAACCATTATTCCTCTATAATGCGCGACCGAACTTTTAACTACTGCTTGTGGAGATCCTACTGTGATCAATAATTTTTCTGACCTTGAGCTTGATGAAAACCTTGTTGAAGCTATTACCGAACTGGGTTTTGAGCGCCCGACTCAAATTCAGGCTGAGGCGATCCCACTAGCATTAGATGGCCGAGATATTCTTGCTTCTGCGCCTACAGGAACAGGAAAAACCGCTGCTTTTGTTCTCCCTGCTTTGCAATTTTTGCAGGATTTTCCTCGCAGAAGAGCAGGACCAGCTCGTGTTCTTATTTTAACGCCAACAAGAGAGTTGGCAATGCAGGTTGCCGATCAAGCTCGTGCACTAGCAAAAAATACCAACCTGAAAATCATTACGATTACCGGTGGTGTAATGTATCAAGATCACGCTGATATTCTGGCAAAAACACAAGATATTGTCGTCGCAACACCGGGGCGATTAATGGAATACATCGATGGTGAAAAATTTGATTGCCGCGCTATCGAATGGTTGATTCTTGATGAAGCGGATCGAATGTTAGATATGGGCTTTGCACCCGTTGTCGACCGTCTTGCTGGCGAATGCCGATGGAGAAAGCAGACACTGCTTTTCTCTGCGACATTAGAAGGCAAAGGCGTGGAAGGCTTTACTGCCGATCTTCTAAAGGAACCAGCAGAAATTGAAGCGGATCCTTCTCGACGTGAGCGTAAAAAGATAACTCAGTGGTATCATCGTGCCGACACACTAAAACACAAAAACGAGCTGTTAAAGCATATCCTCAAAGAACAGGCTGATCGGTCTATCATCTTTGTAAAAACCCGAGATCGTCTAGCGGATGTAAGATCACTGCTAGAAAGTGCACAGATACCGTGTAGCTGGATCCAAGGTGAGATGCAACAAGATCGCCGCAACAATGCGATTCGTCGTTTCCGCGAAGGCGAGGTGAACGTACTCATCGCGACGGACGTTGCCGCTCGTGGTATCGACCTTCCTGATGTGTCTCATGTGATTAACTATGACCTACCGCGTACTGCCGATGTTTATATACATCGCATTGGACGTACTGCTCGCGCCGGTAAAAAAGGTAATGCGATATCTTTAATCGAAGCACACGACCAATCAATGATGGCTCGTATTGCTCGTTATATCCAAGATGATGTGAAAGAACGTTTTGTGAAAGATATGCGCCCAACGCATAAAAAACCAAATGTTGGCAAAAAGAAGAAAGTCAAAGCAAAGACCGCAGCACCAGTGAAAAAGAAGAAGAAAAATAAAAAGAAAAAATAGTCGTCAATAAATAGACCCTTTAGTCACTCTATGCACAAAAAAGCGTCATATCCATACTCTGGAAATGACGCTTTTTTATTCGATTAATCTTCTAATTCTGCTCTTCTCTCTTGAATACCAACTCTGTCGCTGATGACTCTTCTTCTACAAAATAATAACCTGCCACATCAAACTGAGTTAAAGTCTCAATTGAGGAGATACGGTTATCGATGATATAGCGAGCCATCATGCCACGAGCTCTTTTGGCAAAAAAGCTGATCACTTTATACTGGCCGTTCTTGCAATCTCTGAATATTGGCGTAACAACAGTGCCATCAATCTGTTTGGTTTTTACCGACTTAAAATATTCATTAGACGCAAGATTAATCAGAACATTGTCGCCCTGTTCGTTTAAAGCATAATTAAGCTTTTCGGTAATCACACTCCCCCAGAATTGATACAGATTTGAACCACGTTCATTCGCCAATTTGCTACCCATTTCTAGGCGATATGGTTGCATAAGATCTAGCGGCCTTAATACCCCATAAAGACCAGACAACATACGTAAATGAGATTGTGCATAATCAAAATCAGCTTCACTCATCGTTTGGGCATCTAACCCCGTGTAAACATCACCTTTAAAGGCCAAGATAGCTTGACGAGCACTCTCTGGGGTAAAGGTTTCACTCCACTGTTCGAATCTCGCCACATTTAAGCCAGCGATCTTATCGCTTACCTTCATCAAGGTGGAAATATCCAAAGGCGTTAGCTTCCGGCACTCGTTGATGAGTAATTTAGCATGACCAATCAGTTCTGGTTGAGTATATTTTTCAATAGCTAACGGGGATTCATAATCCAATGTCTTAGCCGGCGAAACAACAATGAGCATATTTTTTCTTCCCTGGTAATTCTATTTGTTATGCGACTAGATTATAGAAAAAGTCGCACCCAGTCAGCACGTCTTATTCTATTTATTTAATCGCTCTCAACAATGGATGGTTTTAGTCAATCATCCCAAACATCTTTTTCTAGTTGAGCCATTAACTCTGGAAACTCATTCGGTTTAAATTTGGGCACTCGTCCCATAATTAATTGACGGTTATAATCTTTGGCGAGTTTAATCACAATACCAGACAGCAACATTATCGCCATCAAGTTAACGATAGACATCATCCCCATAGAAACACTCGCCAGTGCCCATATCGTTGGCAATGCTTCGATCGATCCATACATCACCATACACAACACCAATACACGCAAGACCATACTGCTTGTTTTATGATTATGCTCTAGAAAAGTCAGATTCGTTTCTGCATAGGAATAGTTTGCAATGATGGAAGTAAAAGCAAAAAGAAAAATGGCAATGGCAATGAATGAACTTCCCCACTCGCCTACCTGAGAACTCAACGCCTTTTGAGTCAGTTCGATGCCGGTAATGGATCCGTGAAGTTCGTATTCACCAGACACAAGAATAATCGCGACAGTGGCTGTACATATCACTATCGTATCAAGAAATACGCCAAGCATCTGTACATAACCTTGGGATGCAGGATGTGGAGGATATGGCGTTGCCGTTGCTGCTGCATTAGGCGCAGAGCCCATACCTGCTTCATTTGAAAACAAACCTCTCTCAACCCCATTAATGACAGCTTGAGAAATCGAATACCCCACCCCACCGGCCACGGCTTCCTGAACCCCAAAAGCACTCTTAACAATGAGAAACAGCGCCCCTGGCACCTTATCTACGTTTAAGACAACCACGACAGCCGCCAACGCTAAATAAGCAAGTGCCATCAAGGGCACAACGATTTCTGCAGTACGCGCAACCTTGCGAATACCACCAAAAATAACAAATGCCGATAGGATCACAACGAAAATGCCGACGTACATTGAATCCCAGCCAAAAGCGGTTTCCATTGCACTCGCGATAGCGTTGGCTTGAACTGCATTAAATACCAAACCAAAAGTAATGATTAAAAACACAGAAAAAAGCGCGCCTAACCAGCGCATCCCTAATCCTTTCTCCATGTAGTAAGCTGGACCACCACGAAAATTACCGTCGTCATCTCGGGTTTTATAAAGCTGTGCCAAGGTGCTTTCAGCAAAAGAAGTCGCCATACCTAGCATACCTATCAACCACATCCAGAATATCGCTCCTGGGCCACCAACCGTCAACGCAATTGCCACACCAGCCATATTACCGGTTCCGACTCGAGCCGCTAAGCTCGTACACAAAGCTTGAAATGAAGAAATACCTGAACCTTCAACGGTTCGGCTATTTCTAAGCACTTTAAATGTATGGGTGAAATGCCGAAACTGAATAAAACCTAATTTAACAGTGAAGAAGACCCCAACACCGACGAGTATATAGACAAGTATCGATCCCCATAAAAGATCGTTAAGTAAACGAATAGTTTCTGCCACAAGGTCCTCTCCGTGGATGATGGCGAATAGAATATTTTACCTACAACATTCTGGTTGAACTCATTCAGAAGTCAACTTACAAAACCAGAACTCGGGAGGAAGGTGCTAACTGATTAATTTTTAAACAGTTCGGCCGTATAAAACTGTGAATTAAGGTAGATTTCCTAATAAAAGCTTCATCAAAGGGTAACAAATGAGAAACACATCATAGTTATTCTTACCACACTTATGGTACTTAAAAGACTCCGTTAGGAGTACATTAAATAAGAGAGGTCAACATGGAAGGCTTTCTACTAGATGACATTATGGAATCGGACTCTAACCCAACGCGTTCTGGTCGTGCCAAGCCAGCGAAACGCCGATGGCGTGAAATAGAAGCAATTAAAGATCGTCAACGCTTACAAAGAGAGTTGATGGAATTAGATGTTTGCAATAGTTATGGTTTAAAAGAGAACGATCAGTATTAAATACCAATTAAAATACAGAAACAGGCACTCAAGTACCTGTTTCTAAACCTACAATTGGTAATTGTTTTTTATACTAAACCATCATTCTTACTCAGTTTTCACTTGCCTGACACGTTCAGCAAGTTGCTTATATTGGTCAGCAATAGTATTGCCAAAGACAGGATCATCATCGCTATGATCCCAGCGACTTTCCACTTCCTGCCAATCTTCTGTCGTAAAGGTACTTTTTATCAGCGGTAGTATCTCTTTCTCTTCAATATCTAAATGACGCTTCTGGTTTTGTATGAAGCTTTCTAACTGATCCAGAAAGACATCCTGAGGTACCACAGCATCTTGAAGAATCATATCCACAATTAATATAAAATCTTGCGTTTTCTCAGACAACTTTTGGTGCTCAAGTTCCAAATTTTTAATTCCAGAATTTACTGGATATTTTTCAACATAATAACGATAAAGTATATCTTCTTTTGGGTGGTGTACAGTTTCAGAATGGCTAGATAGGTACTCAACAATTTCTTTTATCAAACTGTAATTAATTGGCTTCTCATCCTTAAGTGCATTCCATTTGCTCCTAAGAATAGCTAACAAGCGTACCATATACCCGTGTTCGCGGTGGATCTGCTCCATCATCATTGCTTGCTTCTCCTTTTTAATTAACCTGAACTCAGGTTAGTTATATCCATACCCTTAATAAGTGTATATAAAGAATGGCAAGCGTGCTTTGATAGTGGTCGAAATTCAACCAATTAATTACCGGTTAACAATATGGATATCAATCAAAATTAGGTTGCCAGTCAATCGGTTTTCGACCTGTCTCAACCAGAATTTTATTGGTTAAAGAGAAGTGCTTACACCCAAAAAAACCACGATGAGCCGATAATGGTGAAGGATGAGGAGCATTCAAAACATAGTGCTTATTACGGTCAATAACTTTACCTTTTTTCTGTGCATGTGCCCCCCATAACAAGAAAACGACGCCTTGGCACTCCGTATCAATCACGGAAATTATCTTATCTGTAAACGCCTCCCAACCCGCTTTAGAGTGAGAATGCGCTTTGCCTTGCTCCACAGTCAGCACGGTGTTAAGCAACAAGACACCTTGTTTAGCCCAACTTTGGAGAAAGCCATGTTTCGGTATTTCAAAGCTAGCAATATCTTGCGCCAATTCTTTATAGATATTGACGAGCGACGGGGGTGTCTTAACATCTGGTAAAACTGAAAAGCAAAGACCATGAGCTTGATTCGGACCGTGATAAGGATCTTGCCCTATAATCACGACTTTTACATCGCTAATTTCGGTCAGAAAAAAAGCATTATAAACATCCGCATCTGATGGATAAATAACCCTGCCGGCCTCTCGTTCAGACTGAATAAATGCTAAGGTTTGTCTGAAGTAATCTTTCTTTTTTTCTTGTTCAATCACGTCGTTCCAGGCCAATCTATCACTCATGTTTGCACTCCTTTAAAACAAGAAGTGAATAATATACAACTAAAAGAGAAACAGAAAGCGGGGTTCTTTGAACCGATGATCTCCGACGACTAAATTCGAGTGTGATCAAGCATGTCTTTGAGGGGTTCTAAAGTGGCCCCTACCTTGTACATGACGGTATGGCACTGGGGTTCTAGGTCGGCTGTATAACAAAGATGAAAAACGCATATTGGCATCCTCTTGTGGCTAGGTTTGTGTAGCGCACGATATAAAGATCGTTTACTTAATCTAGTGATGAAAGAAGGATGCCAACTTTTTTATTTTATTGTTAACTCGTCATTCAAGGCCTCAATTTTGCTTACTTTTGCATCTCTAAATGACGGAGAGCTTGTATTTCATCTCCCCATATCTCAGGTTCAATTGTTTCTAAAATCAAAGGCATAGAATCAAATCGGCTATCTTGAGCTATATATTCAAAACAATCCCAGCCAATTTTCCCTTTACCTAAAGAATGATGACGATCGACATGACTATCAAAATCCACTTTTGAATCATTTAGATGCATCGCTCTTAAATAGTGCATACCAACGACACTATCAAACTCAGCAAACGTTTTTTCACATGCTTCTTTCGTACGCAGATCATACCCAGCAGTAAAAGTGTGGCAGGTATCAAGGCAAACCCCTACCCGTTCTTTATCCTCCACTTGAGCAATTATTTCAGCAAGGTGTTCAAACCGCCAACCTAGGTTAGTTCCCTGCCCTGCTGTATTCTCAATAACAGCCACAACATCTGGCACAGCTTGGTGGGCAAGATTAATCGACTCTGCAATTGCCGTTAAGCACGCCTGTTCTGAGATCTGTTTCAAATGGCTCCCAGGATGAAAATTGAGCAAATGTAAACCAAGTTGCTGGCACCTTTCCATCTCATCGATAAATGCGGCACGCGACTTTTCTAACTTCTCTGGCTCTGGTGCGCCAAGATTAATCAGATAGGAATCGTGAGGAAGTATTTTTTCCGGTCCAAAACCTAATTCGAGACAGTTTTTTTTAAACTGATTAATACTCTCTTCTGTTAGGGGTTTAGCCACCCATTGCCTTTGATTTTTAGTAAACAGGGCAAACGCATTTGCACCAATCTCTTTCGCTCTAATTGGTGCATTCTCTACTCCACCCGCAGCAGATACATGCGCACCAATAAATTTTTTACTCACCATTAGAACTCTTTCTTTCATTTGTTAGTTTTTAACGACGTTATAGTAATAAGGGGAACAATACAAACACTCAGATTGTTAATTTAATTAAGCAATGCAGTTAGCAGTATGATACGGAAATGTAGTCAATTTACTACAATGCGTAAGTGATAAAATTATCATATAGAACAGCATTTTACGGGAAAACACTGAAACTAAAGGGTTCTTGACCTACATCAATAAAATTAGCACAAAAAAAACAAGGTTTTTAGTTGTATTTTGACCTAAATCAATATTATTATGGCTGCAACAAGTTATCGAAATATGCTAATTAATTTAATCACGTAAGTGAACTAGGAGAAGTTTATGATCCAAGGTATTCAAATCACTAAAGCAGCAAACGATGAGCTACTAAACTCTATCTGGCTACTAGACTCAGAAAAAAACGAAGCTCGTTGCATAGCAGCTGTTTCTGGCTTTGAAGCTGATCAAGTTGTTTCAGCCTCATCTTTGGGTCAATTCGAGAGCCGTGAAGTTGCAGTAGAGACAACACCACTTGTTGAAGGTGGCCAACACCTTAACGTTAATGTTCTTAAGCGTGAAACGCTAGAAGATGCTATCAAGAATCCTGAGAAGTACCCTCAGCTAACGATTCGTGTATCTGGTTACGCTGTACGCTTTAACTCGCTGACGCCAGAGCAGCAAGCAGACGTTGTTGCGCGTACTTTTACAGAAACTATGTAAACATCGTCGCTATAAACCGATAAAGAAGCCGCAGGATAATCAAATATGTCCTGTGGTTTTTTTGAATTAACTAATTATCCTACATGCATTATATCTCACGCTTTTCCCCTTAATTGAGAATTTAAGAAAGTAACCTTGCAACCGAACGCTCCCTCATTTATCACCTCATCGTAAAATGACCAAGCTTATCTATTTGACAATATTGCCGTAAGTGACGGTTGGTTACATTCAACGGATGAATAGACTGACTGGTGACAAAAGTTGATACTCTCGCACCGACGTAATTTGGTTCAACCTGTATTAGGGCTATAAATTGTAGATTTTTTGATTCTTGCTAGGTTGGTCAGCCTTCTACCTTGTCACCGCAAGATAAAATCGATAGGCTCCCACTAAGTTATTAGCCTAATACCAAACACGGAGCTCTATGTCATCCGCCTTACATTATCAATTAGGCCTCTCTCCGGAAATTATTTTCACTCCAGAACAACATCTTCTGGTTGTCGGTGGAGAAATTTGTCATCTCGAACCTCTACAGTCACGTATGCTCACCTTTTTTATTCAACATCAAGGTGAAGTTCTAAATACCAAAGATATTGCCTCTCAAGTCTGGGAGCGTAGCCAAGTGTCCGATAATTTGGTCAGGCAAGTTATCAGTATTTTAAGATCGCAACTACGAGACAAAAGCAGACCTTATTCCATTATTAAAACCATTCCTAAGCAAGGGTACCTGTTTGATATAGACGTTATTGCCTTACCATCAATATCTAAACCGGAACAAAATAACCTCTCTAATAATGAGGCGACTAACCCTGGACTGGAATCCGACAAGAAGAAAGAAAAAACACCTTATCGTCATAAAATGGCGGCAGTATTGATGCTTTCCCTAGCCATTACACTTGCTGGTTTGGCTCTATATTGGCAAGATCTTCAGCCTAATGTTAATCAACCTTCAGTCATGGGTAATCAAATTATTCCCGTTGTATTTCATGATATTGTCTTGGATAAAAATCAGGATTTCACTGTCGCACGAAGTGTGTACGAATACATTTTCTTTGGCTTGAACTCATCGAAGAATATCGTCGGATATCGTTATTCTCAATTAACACCAGAAGCCATTGAACAGATTAAATCTGAAGGCATTGAGCTGAAAAGTTGGATTAAACAGACAGATTCTGGTTATGTAATAAAGATGTCGTTGGAAAATCATAGAAATCCAGAATCTAGTTTGCAACTCGAACAACGTTTTACTATCGACAATTTTTTCTCACCTATTGGTGATCTTATTTTAGATGTTAAAACGCGTGTCGTGCCGGTTGAATCTAGTTATAACGTTGCCAGTCATAGAATTACGTCCATTCAAAATTATGACGACTGGCGGGTCATCGCCAAAGGCATTTCTTTGTTCTATCAAGGAAAAGGTTTTCAAGAATTGGATGGCATTGAGAAAGAGCTTGTTGAGCTACGAGCACAAGGCAGAGAATACTATTTACTCGACTCTCTCGGTTCGTATATATCGTCTATGCGGTATTTAAATCAAGGCCAACTAGAAGACAAACATCGCGCTTTGACTCAGGCAAATCAGGCGTTTGAAAAGAACCCTCGTTGTAACATCGCCAATACGACATTAGGGTTAGCTCTGCTTCTAAACGATCGAAGTGAACAAGCCTATCCTTACCTATTTTATGCATCTGAAAACTCCCCTAGCCCACTGAGTTATTACCTTTTAAGTATTGCAGATCAACAATCTAATAACCCGAGAGGGGCGGAATATAACTATCAGCGATTTTCTGCGTTAAACAAGAGTGATACAGGTCAACTATTTGGTCTTAATGAGTATTTACAAAAACCAAACCTTTTTGATAAGACTAAATCTGAACATTAAACTTCATGGCTCACCGATCTAGGTAGTAGAGGCTCCCCCTTTACTACTGAACTAACCGAATAGCCGTTCATCACTATATCAATTATTTGATTTTTGTTTGCTTTACTCTCTGATTGTCTTGCATCAGCTTTAACACTTTCCTCATACCCCACAATCTCGTCATCGAATCATTCATATTCATTATTAAAGCAACATAAGCATCGAGGAATTTATATGAACACGTTGGTTTACGTATTTATGACCATGGTTGTCTGGTGGCTAATACGCTCACCAGAAAAAGAGGGCCGATCTATCCGCTGGTTTGTTATTTCATTATTGACACTAGTACTTTATATCGTCGCATACATTTGGAAACACCCATATTTATATGGACCACTATAAGGAGAGCGCTAAGATGATTAATATCAATGAAAAGAATTTCTACAACATCATTGCCATTGCAACCCTTATATTAGGCTTTGGTGTCTTCGTTGCAACGTTCTACGAACAACTGTGGCTAGGGGATATGCCGTGTGCCAGTTGTCTAATTACTCGGCAGTTAATCTTGTTGGTTATGATGGCTGCCTGCTTTGTATTGAGGTATGGTCCACGATCACAGTTTGTTGGTTTCATTCTGATTATTGCTGCCATAGATATTTACATGAGTATGCGCCATTCAACCTTCCATTGGTTTGAGTTCGAAGGCACAGAAGGTCGTTTCATGGGGGTTCACATGTATCTTTGGGGCTATTTCTTGCAAACTGGTGTTGTCGCCATGGTTGGTCTTCTCATGTGCGTGATGCCTAAAGTCTTTGATTTTTGCAAAACCATACCAGCGAATGGCCGAGTTTTAAATAATCTACAAAAGTTCACATTTTGGGCGGTATTGTTCCTTATCATAGGGAACTTGGTACTCTCATTTGCCTTAGTCGGCCCTCCACCTCTAAAAGCACCTTATCCTGCGACATACTGGAGTTGGATTGAGAACGGCTGGAACTGGTAATATCACGATATAATAATGCCTTAGCGAAAAGGCGCTACATTAGCGCCTTTTTTTATCTCTTTTTTATGCTCTAATTTAACGATATTTTACTCCCTACAATTGTTTCCCAGCCCAATGCTCTGTAGGCTATAACTCCTTATCTACCTCAGAAGCGAATCAACACATGAGAGCGCCTACCCGAGTAAGCATTCTAATTATGCTAGGCATACTATTCTTAGCGCTCAATCTAAGAGGTCCATTTACAAGTCTGGCCCCTGTGCTCGCGCAGATAATGCATGATCTTGACCTAGCCTCATCCGCTGCTGGCTTCCTCACCGCATTACCTTTGCTCACTTTTGCCCTGTTTTCCCCAATGGTTACCCATTTGTCTCGCAAACTGGGCTTAGAACCTAGCTTGTTGCTTGCGCTATTGCTCATTTCATTTGGTATTGGTCTACGGTCATGGGGGTTCATTTCAACATTGTACTTGGGCACCATTCTCATCGGTATCGGCATTGCCATAGGGAATGTACTTTTGCCTGTGGTCGTAAAAATCAACTATCCGACACGCATCGCGGTCGTCACCTCTATTTATATATTCACGATGGGAATTGGCTCAACACTAAGCTCTAGCCTAATGGTGCCTCTATCTGAGCTTACTTTTTTTGGTTCAACTGGGTGGCAGCTTGCTCTCTTTATGAACGTATTATTTCCTATCCTCGCTCTCACCATCTGGTTTCCAAAAATCAGAAAAAAAACGTCGGAAGTGAAAAACCAACATACTGTCGACAGTTCGACCTCAATACGCAGTTTGCTAAAAAGCAGTGTCGCATGGCAAGTTACATTGGCCTTAGGTCTAAACTCATTCACCTTTTACTCTTTAGCAGGTTGGCTGCCAAAAATATTAAACGACCTTGGTTACAGTGAGATTGATGCCGGCTATATCTACGGATTTTTGCAGTTCTCGACAATGGTCCCTGGGTTACTGTTACTTCCAGTGCTAGGCAGAAAGAACAACCAGCGATGGCTTATTACTGTATGTGCCTTTAGTGTGTTTATCGCTTTAATTGGCTTACTTTACCTTCCCGATTTAGCCATATTTTGGGTTGGACTGTTTGGCCTTACGAATTGCTCTACGTTTATCATTGCTTTGTCATTTATTGGCTTGCGAACCGAAAATGCCAGCCAAGCCGCAGCGCTCTCTGGCATGTCCCAAGGCATTGGCTATGCTCTAGCAGCAACGGGCCCAACGATTGTTGGTCAGATCCACGCTAAAAGCGATTCATGGACCATTCCTTTACTGCTTATCGCTGCTGTAGCATTAATTTGTACCTGCTTTGCCGCCCTAGCCGCAAGAGATAAAAAGGTGCTGCGTTAGCGTATTGATAAAGCAGTTGCTTTAGGTAAATATCATTACTTCGACAATACTTTCGTATATTGCAGGGAGAGTAGATAAACCGATACGGCAAATACATTAAGATGGCGTAGACAAAAAGTTCGCGGAATTCTTTATGAAGATGATGCCCTAGTAAAAACGAATCCTCTTTGTACGTAATTTATTAACAGTATGCCTAACCCACACACCATTAGGAGTGGATTTATGAGCAACGTTACTATAGTAAATCAATGATATTCCGAAAACCCTACCAAGCGACAGGCTCTCAACTTACTGACAACACCTTAATAACAAGAAAAAATAATTACCTTTTAGATAACATTGTACAAAGAGACGCAAGAAAACTAGGGCTAAAACACAATATCGTTAATATCTTCTCTTTATCTTTACTGCTCTCATCTGCCACTTTGGCATTTATTCCTCAAGTTGACTCCATTATTTTTGTTCTCATTTTTGTTATTAGTTTATTATTTTTTAGTCAATACAAGCTGCGAGCGATGGTTAGCTCCGCAGAAGGAAATGGAGTCAGTCTTACTCACAATCGATCTTCACAGAAATTTTTGGTGATAAAATCCATTCAATTACAGTTAGTCCATCAGCTTAAAACACACAAAGAAAAACTTTAATAGTCATGCTGATTACAAACTTACTTAATTTGGTATAGGCATAAAAAAGCGGGTGACTCTATTGAATCACCCGCTTTAAGTAAGTCTTAACACTCAGTATCAACGGTTGTAGGCAGTTGATGCCTAACTACACGTTTTTATAAGAATGACTTCTGAACCTTTCTCAACACCACTTTCAGCGCTTCAAAATCAGCATCCAGCTCTTCCGATAGGTTTTCCATCACAGCATGCTTGGCAAGCGGTGCGGGTACCTCAATATCGGTTCCTAGAATATCGTCCACAACTTCTTTGAACTTAGCAGGATGAGCGGTACATAAGAATAAGCCTGTTTCGCCGTCTTGGAGCTGTTCATTTAAGCTTCGGTAAGCGATAGCACCATGTGGTTCACATAGGTAACCAAGATCGTTCAGCTCTTTTACCGATTCTGCGCTCTGCTCGTCCGTTACCACACCTTTGCCTAATGTATCTAAGCCCCAGCCTTTAATACGGCATAGCTCTTCAATGCGGGGCCAGTTATTTGGCTGGCTAACATCCATGGCGTTAGACGTGGTGGCAATCGTTGGTTTTGGATCCCACTTCCCTGTTTCTAGATAACGAGGAACGGTATCATTCACGTTAGTCGTGGCGATGAAACGTTTAACTGGTAAACCCAGTGCTTTCGCTAGCAGGCCTGCTGTTAGGTTGCCGAAGTTACCACTTGGAACGGAGATAACGAGGTTCTCACGCTCTGCTTTGCTCATTTGAGCGGCCGCTTCAAAGTAATAGCAGATCTGAGCCATTAAGCGGCTAATGTTGATTGAGTTAGCCGAATTTAGGCCAATCTCTTCACGCAGCGCTTGGTCATCAAATGCTTGTTTAACCAAGGACTGACACGCATCGAAATCACTGTTGATTGAAACCGTGTGAATATTTTTACCTAAAGTACAGAAAAGCTGCTCTTGTAGGCGGCTGATCTTTCCTTTTGGATAAAGGATCACAACATTAATATCTTCCATTCCATAGAAGGCATGGGCTACAGCAGCGCCAGTATCGCCAGATGTTGCGGTCAGGATAGTAATTTTGCCACCATCCGTTACGGCAACAAGTGACTGAGCCATAAAGCGGCCACCGAAGTCTTTAAACGCCAAGGTTGGTCCGTGGAATAGCTCAAGCGCATAAATGCCGTCTTTAACACTTTTGATTGGTGCCGGAAATTGAAAAGCATTTCCAACGAGTTCAAGCACCTGTTCTGTACTCAGTTCGTCACCAATAAGTGCGGATAAAATCTTACCACTGCGGGAGATAAAGTCTTCTGCTAGCAGTGCATCCACATCATCAAACTTTGGCAGTTCAGATGGGAAAAATAGACCTTGATTGCGGCCTAACCCTTGGCGTACAGCTTGCCCAAAGGATACTTGTTCGTCATTTTCTTTGATGTTATACAGCTTCATAGCTCACTTCCTGTCACGCTCGAACCCTGTTTATCTAAACGACAAACGTGAACGAATCCTTCTTCATTTTGGATATAATTTTGTTCTAACCAGCGAGCAACTCGCTCAGCGACATCTTTTTCTTTGCAAATACTAAATAGTGTCGGGCCTGACCCCGAAATTCCAGTCGCGAGTGCACCTGCAGACATTGCATATTTACGCGCATCAGCAAAACCCGGTAATAGTTTCTCACGATATGGTTCTGCGATCACGTCTTTGATCATCTTAGCTGCGAGTTCAGGTTGCCCAGAATGACAAGCATGTATAAACCCAGCCAAATGACGACCGTGAGCAATGACATCTTGACGGCGGTATTGCGATGGTAATATCTCACGCGCGTCTGCGGTAGACACGGTGATACCTGGATAGGCCATAACCCAATACCATTCATCAAAACAGGGCACTTCTTGACTGATCATGCCGAGCTCTTCTAGCATCAATTGCAAACCACCTAGGTAACACGGCGCGACGTTATCGTAATGGATGCCACCAGAGATTTTGCCTTCCATCTCTCCCATTAGAGCAAGTAGTTCTGTTTCATTCAACGGCTGACCGTGGAAACGATTGAGTGCATCCAGAGCAGCAGTGATAGAGCAAGCACTCGAACCTAACCCGGAACCAATAGGCATATTCTTCTCAAGAGTCATCTCTAGAGGCTTAAGTACAATCTCTTTCTTATCTAATTCACGAGCAAAAACTACCCAACAATCGTAAACAATGTTCTCTTTAGGATTGGTAGGTAATTTTGCAACAAAACGACCTGATGTTTTTAACTCAAACGGAGAATCACCCGCTTTCACCAACACACGGTCACCAAGAAGCGTACCATCAATAGGAGAGACTGCTGCCCCTAACACATCAAAACCAACGCTTACATTACCGATAGAAGCAGGCGCATAAACGACAACAGCCATATCACTTGAATTCATCCGTTATACTCCTAGTTTCCAGCCTAAGGTACGCATTACATCCGCAAATACGCCCGCTGCGGTGACTTCAGCACCAGCACCGTAACCACGCAGCACGAGTGGAATGGGTTGATAATAACGGCTATAAAATGCCAGAGCATTCTCTCCATCTTTCACTTTATTCATTGGATCATTTCCATCAACAGCAACAATTCGTACTCGACATTTACCGTCATCGATTTCACCGACATAACGAAGTACCTTGTCTTCTTGTGCCGCTTTCTCGACTAAATCAGCGAAATAAGCATCCGCTTCTGGTAAACGAGCCATAAAGTCATCCACAGAACCGGTGTCATCAAAACCCGGTGGCAACGCTTGTTCAACAACAACATCGTCTAGTTCTAGCTCCATCCCTGCTTCACGAGCAAGGATAAGCAGTTTTCTAGCGACATCCATACCCGATAGATCATCTCGCGGATCAGGCTCTGTAAAACCATTCTCTTTTGCAATGTTGGTTGCTTGACTAAGTGTCAAACCTTCGTCCAATTTACCAAAGATAAAGGACAGGGAACCGGACAAAATACCATTGAACTTGTCTAACTCATCACCCGCAGAGATCAAATTTTGAAGGTTTTCAATAACAGGAAGACCTGCACCCACCGTTGTTTCATACAATAACTTACGACGAGAACTACGAGCGACCTGACGCAACTGATGATAATACGCCATGCTTGCTGTATTCGCTTTTTTGTTCGGAGTAACGACGTGGAATCCAGCGGCTAGAAAATCAGCATACTGCTCTGCTATTCCTTCGCTAGACGTACAGTCCACCAACACAGGGTTAATAATATGATTTCGTTGTACCGTAGAGATAAGCGCAGCTAATGAGAACTCCTCAGAAACATGCTCCATACGATCACGCCAGTCACCTAAAGGCAATCCTTTCGCATCAAGTAAAACACCTTTGCTGTTTGCAAGGCCACAGACGCGAATAACAATACCCTTTTGCGCCAATTTTGCTTGTTGACGTTGTACTTGATCGACCAGTTCAGCACCCACACCACCCACACCAACGATAAATAGATCGAGGAAATGCTTAGAGTTGAAGAAGTTCTCGTGACAAGCTTTGATAGATTCAGACACTTTGTTTTCAGGAATCACGGCAGAGATAGCTCTCTCAGATGAGCCCTGTGCAATAGCAACGATATTTACGTTCACTTCTGCAAGTGATGAGAAAAACTGCGATGCGACGCCTTTCGATGTACGCATACCATCACCAACTAAGGTAACAATCGCGACATCGTCAATAAATTCGACTGGTTCTAATAGGCTATCTTTTAGTTCAAGTTCAAAGGCATCATGCAGAGCCTGTTCAGCTCGTTGCTTATCGACGGCTTCAATACAGAAACTAATGCTGTATTCCGACGAAGATTGAGTAATCAATACAATAGAAACACCTGATGAGGACATCGCACCAAATACACGACTCGCCATTCCTACCATGCCCTTCATTCCTGGGCCTGATACATTTACCATGGTCAGTTTGTTTAGCGTTGTAATACCTTTAATTGCAAGGTTATCTTCGCCAGTGTCTTGGCCAATTAGTGTACCCGCACCTTGAGGGTTAAAGCTATTTTTGATTAAGCAAGGAATATGGAACTGAGCGATAGGGGCAATGGTTTTAGGGTGAAGTACCGATGCACCAAAATAAGACAGTTCCATGGCTTCTTGGTAACTAAGCGATTTAAGCAACCTCGCATCGTCAACTAAACGTGGATCGCAATTGTAAACACCGTCAACATCTGTCCAGATTTCACAACAATCCGCTCTCAAACAAGCAGCAAGAACAGCAGCAGAGTAATCAGAACCATTACGGCCAAGGGTGACAAGTTCACCTTTTTTATTGCCCGCAGTAAAACCAGGCATGATATTCACGTGACCAACAGGCAGTGGTTCTTTTTTGAAGTTTAACGTTGAAACTTCAACATCAACCATCGCTTCAAGGTGATCACCTTTAGCAAACAGAAATTTGACAGGATCGATAAGGCTTGCCGCTTGACCTTTCGCTTCCAATACCGCCTGCATCAGTTTAATCGAGATCCTCTCTCCTTTACTGATGATTCGAGCGTTCGCGTTATTTGGGCACATGCCTAGCAACGCAATACCATGGACGAACTGGCGTAGTTGCAACATAGATACATTTACTTGCTCATCAAATGCTGCATTGTCTACATTCGGCAATATCGCTTTTATTTCTGTAAATAGTTGAGCAAAAGAGTTCTCTAACTCTGCAATTTGCAGATCGGCGTCACCGTTTCGAAGTGCGCCTTCAATAACAGCAACCAATTTATTTGTTGTTTTCCCTGGTGCGGATAAAACCACCGCTACCTCTTCTTGTTGAGCATTGTTCGCAATAATGTCTGCCGCTCTTAAAAAACGGTCAGCATCTGCTAACGATGATCCACCAAACTTGAGAACTCGCATCCCTACCTCCAGTATGTTTAAAACTTGTATAAAAAAAGGCCTGTATCTTCTTGGATACAGGCCTTTTTTTGAAATTTCTTTCGTTTAGCAGCCTGCCCCAACATTGGTAATGTCGGTAATAATGGTTATGGTCATTATTGTGTGGCGTACTGTATGCATAATTATGTATTTACATTCGTGTTTTGTGTTTGCTTACCCATACATTTACCGATTTTCACTCATAGAGTCAATTTAAAGTTCAATTTTTTTTCGCTCAGCCTCTTATTTCCGACAAAAAACCATTTTTGAGACTCACTTATTAACTGATTGTTTTTCAAACAAATAGCATGGAATATCAATCTCTAAATAACCAAAACAACTATATAAAGAACAAAATGGAAGGATCCCCTTTTCTGATTTTGTGTTTTAATTAAAGTTACTGATAATCAAAGTCAGAACAAAAATCGAACCATCATAATAACAATAACAATCAGCAGGGAGGCGAAAATGAAGACAACACTATTCATATGTGTCGGCCTTTCTATTTTTTCGGCTCACACCCTTGCCGTTACGTTACCAAATCTCCCAACTCAAAATGAAGGTTCACCTCATAAACTGTTTTTGTCTAGTCAAACTGAATCCAATAATGAATTTGATTCTTGGAAGATAGATAGCGGCTATGCTTATTCGTTGTTTGACTCTGTCGATCTTTATGTAGGGGCACGTTTAGACAACTCTTCCGAGCAACATAGTGAAAATGGTTTTCTAAGTGGGGTCAGTTATACCTTTAATGAAAGACTGTCGCTTAAAAGTACAATTCATACTACAAAAGAGTTTCTTGAAGATGGGACTGAAGAAAGTACAGTGTCCGCCGAAGTCACCAGCCTAATGAAAATATCAGATAATGTAGACCTGCATGCCACTTTCGATTACGAACAGTGGCAGCAAGGTGTTGAAGTGGGTTTAGGTTTTCGCTTTTAGAGTTCGAGCAATTTATTTGACAACAATGTGCCATTCCAATCTGCGTAAACATAATCGCCTGGGTGAACCATCTGACGGTTCATGGTTAGGCATACATTTACCTCACCAGCGCCTTTCTTTTCCGTTTTAAATGGACATGCTGCTAAGGCTTTAATACCGATGTCGAGTTCCGACATAACCGCAACATCTCGTATTGCACCATTAACAATGACTCCCTCCCAACCATTCTCAATAGCTAAGATAGCAAGTTGATCACCTAATAGTGCTTTCTTAAGGGAACCATTCCCATCGACAAAAAGAACTTTACCTTTTCCATCTTGTTCCAAAACTTCTCTCACTTTAGAGTTGTCATGGAAGCAGCGTACGGTGACCACTTGACCAAAGAAAGCATAGCGCTGACCAAAGTTTTGTAGTGGCAGGTCAAGCAATGTTACTTGATCCTCGTACTTGTCACATATATCTGGAAGTATATCGTTCATTTTTCCTCCTTGATTTACACAGTCTCTCGAAACACAGATCAACTGTGATTGATTTTAAATTCTGTTTTACTTATTCATTGCTAATGAATATCTGCTATTAATATTTTTGTAAGACGATCTTCTGAGAGAAACCACGTATCATCTCGAGAAGTTGTTTTCTAAGCAGGATATGAAATAGAGCTGATCATTTTCCACGAGCTATATGGCATTATGGTGAACAGTATTTCGAGCTCTATCATGAATTCTGAGGCATTTTTACAGCACAAATTTCTTCGAACCATGCTCTTTTTAAATCACCATCCAACATTTTGCAATAACTAAAATCACTCAAAACTCTCTTGATTACCTCATTTACCCTATCAATTTCATCTTTTAACCCTACACAGATGTACGGATTTCATGCGGTATTAATGGAAAACTGAGGCAGATTTAACTCGCTGTTAATAAAGAAATAAACATCCTTATAAATACTCTGCAATTTTGAATTTTTACCCACGCTTGCTTCCTTGACATAAAACTCAATAAATAGAGCAAATGTTATGTTATATCTATTGATGTAAATCAACAAAGTGAAAAGAATTAACAAACTGTTATTGTTGCGATACGTTTAAGATAATAAAATCCATCGCAAATATAGCAAAAATGTAAACAAGCATACTCGATTATATGTTTACCTCTAAAAATAGGTTATTTCCAGGGACTGGCGTACCTAGTTAAAGTGTTTTTTAACGGTTTTTGTTACAAGTTGTCGCAAAGATTTTACCCATATGTTACTTTTTGCTTAGAATTATTTAAAATATACACAAAATCTTTACAATTTAGGTGTCGCCAATGCAAACCCCGCAAATACTCATTGTTGAAGATGAGCAAGTTACTCGTAACACGCTAAAAAGTATTTTTGAAGCTGAAGGATATACCGTATTCGAAGCAAGTGATGGTGAAGAAATGCATCATGTACTTGCTGATAACCAAGTTAATTTGGTTATCATGGATATCAATCTCCCTGGCAAGAATGGACTACTTTTAGCTCGTGAACTTAGAGAGCAGGCAAATGTTGCTCTTATGTTTTTAACTGGTCGTGATAATGAAGTTGATAAGATCTTGGGCTTAGAAATAGGTGCCGATGACTACATCACCAAACCATTCAACCCACGTGAACTTACTATTAGAGCACGCAACCTCCTGACTCGCTCAATGAACGATAATACCGTCTCTGAAGAGAAAAGAAGTGTTGAAAAGTACGAATTTAATGGCTGGATATTAGATATAAATAGCCGTTCTTTAGTCAGCCCATTGGGTGACGGCTATAAGCTACCTCGTTCAGAGTTTAGAGCACTGCTTCATTTTTGTGAGAATCCAGGAAAAATCCAGACTCGAGCGGATCTTCTCAAGAAGATGACTGGACGCGAACTTAAGCCACATGACCGTACGGTTGATGTCACTATTCGTCGTATCCGTAAGCATTTTGAATCAATCACAGATACACCAGAAATCATCGCTACGATCCATGGTGAAGGGTATCGCTTTTGTGGTGATTTAGAAGAGTAACAAATTCGCTTTCGGCGATAGGCACTATAAATTAGTCGCCTATCACCTTAAGCTTATATTACAGTTATCCAACTCAACCGCTATTACTTATCTTGTCCCGCTAACCATGCTCTCAAGATCTCAATGTCATTTTGATATTCATTTTTAATCTCATCAACCCAGTCCGCAATATTTTCCCACCATGCTGGCATTTCTGGTGACTGAGCTTTTTGTGCGACTTTTTGAATATGCATTAATCCGATAGACCCGGCTGCACCCTTTATTTTATGCGCTTCCGATACAATTCCGTCTTGATCTTGCGCCACCATATTAGAGTCTAATATCTCTAAATAACCCGGCAACATCTCTTCAAACATTTTTATACTCTCTAACACTGGCTGCGTACCAACGATATCCACATAGGATTTGAGCATTTCAATATCTAAAAGCGTCGAAGCAACATCTGAGCTTGATATTTTTTCTTGTTCTTTTAGTGGTTCCCCACTCTTTTTAGGTTCATCTTCAATACACCATTTTTCAATGACCCTTTGAATCGCTTTTACTGAGAGAGGCTTACTAAGTGCGTCATCCATTCCTTTTTCGATATAGTCTTTTTTGTCTTTCATTACATTCGCAGTCAATGCAACTAATGGAGGTAACTCTGTAAATTTCTCACGGTAGTATTGTGCGACATCAAAACCCGTCATATCTGGCAACTGAATATCCAGCAAAACTAAATCATATTTGTCTGGGGAGAACTGTGCGATGGCGTCCTCCCCATCCATTGCGATATCAACAGAGTGACCCAAACTTTCCAGCAAAGATTTAGCAACCGTAATATTCAGTTGAATATCTTCTATCATGAAAATACGAATCGCTCTTTGTTTCTTCGGCTTGTTCTTCACTTCAGTGACCGCTTTAACAACCGGTACGCGGATATTTAGAGTAAAGGTGCTTCCAAACCCTTCTTCACTGCTGACAAGGATATCTCCGCCCATCATTTTGACCAATTGCTTGGAGACAGCGAGCCCAATCCCAGTTCCTACTGCATGTAAATTATCCTTACCCGATTTCACTTGATAATACATCGCAAAGATTTTATCGAGTTCTTTTTCAGGTATACCAATGCCCGTATCTTCTACTTCAAATACAATGTCGGCCATGCCATCTTCAACATCAACGCCGACACTCATTACCACACCCCCCTCTTTGGTAAACTTGGTGGCGTTTCCAATTAAATTCCAAAGCACTTGACGTAGACGGGTCGCATCGGCTTCGATAAAACTAGGAAAGTTGGTCAGTCGCTCTAGATCGAATCGCAAACCTTTTTGTTCGGCCATCAACGCCGAAATACTCTCCATCTCTGAAACAAAATCTTCTAGATTGATCGCCTTTGGCAATAATTCTAATTTTCGACGATCAAATTTGTCCATATCGATAATATCGTTAAAAATATTACCCAAGGTAATAGCACTGACATTGATGGTTTGCATATGTTGGCGCTGTTCTTCCGAAAGTGAAGTATCTAGCAGCATTCGACTTAAGCCAACAATGCCATTAAGAGGGGTTCTTAATTCATGGCTCACGGTAGAGACAAAGGTGGTTTTATCTCTACTCGCCTTTTCTAAAGCATCTTGATACTTCTTACGCTCCGTGATGTCTCGCCCAAAGCCAACCAATCCTAGGTGACGCCCTTCTTTGTTATAAAATGGTACTTTACGAAGCTCAAAATAGACTTTTTTTCCGTCTGGATATTCTAACCATTGTTCATAAGTGATCTCTTCATTATTACGAAAAACCAGTTCATCCGTGGTGACGACTTCCTGTGCAATTTCTTTGCTGTAAACATCCCAAGGAGTCAAACCAACTAACTCTTGCTCTGAACGACCCGTTAGTTCTTCAACCGCTCGGTTGCATCCAGAAAAAATACCCTCTGCATTTCGATAATAAATAAGGTCTGGTGATGTATCGATAAAAGATCGAAGTAGTGTCGTCCGTTCAGCTAGCTCTAGTTGCGTTTTCTCTCTCTGATAAACTTCATTCTCAAGATCATTGATAGCATCTTGTCGAGCTTCTTCCGCTTTTTGTCTCTCTTCTATCTCTTGATTGAGCTTAATTATGTTCTGTTGTAATTGATTATTCAGCTCTTTATCTCGTGAACGCATTTCTTTTAACTTAGAGACCAACTTGGAAAGTCTCTGGCGAGATTCTTCTAACTGATCCACTACAACAGACAAAAAGTACACCGCCCATGGGGTAATAAGAAGCCCAAAGAAAACAGAGCGAATAATGTCTATGTCATCAACATTCCCTTGCAGGCCTAGTGTGATGCCAACCTGAACAAAAACCGCAAGAGCGACGAGCGCAAGGGCGAGAAGAATCGAAAACCGAAGAATGCCTAGCTTAACGAGAAGATCAACATAATACTGAGCTAAGCTTTTGATTGGTTTCATTTATTACTCCGAGAAAAAGAAGATACGCTATTCTATCCATTAGGAAGTAGCTTGTAAGTACTACCTATCACTTTTTACCACTAATTTTGATGATATCGGGTCTGGTTTCGCCCCTGTTTTTTCGCTGAATAAAGGGCCTGATCTGCATAGCCTATTAATCTATTGGGCACATCGTTGCTCGTCGGTGTTACCGATACAACACCAATACTCAATGTAATTCGATCGCTCACTGACGAGAACTCATGCTTAATATTTAGCTCCTTAATCACATCATGAATTTTTCTTGCCAGTACTTGTGCTCCGTTGTAATTGGTATTCGGAATAACGAAGCCAAATTCTTCGCCACCATACCTTGCTACACAATCCGATGAACGTGTCAGGACCTGTTGAAATGACTGTGCTACGAGCCTTAACGTTTCATCACCTTTTTGGTGCCCATAGTTATCATTAAAGTCTTTAAAGAAATCGATATCGCACAGCATCACTGTGAGTGACATTTTTTGTCTTTTATGAATATTCAATATCGTATCAAGTTGTTCGTCAAAGCTTCTTCTATTCGCTATTTGCGTTAAGCCATCCAAAAAGCTTAGCCTTTCTAATTCATGATTCATCTCTTCCAACTGCATTTCCACTAGGCAACTATCGGTCACATCTCGAGTCATAAGCAATACACCATTCGCCCCAGAGTTAGGATCTTTATAAGGCGATTTTACAACGTCAAACCATCTAGGATGACCGTTCTCATCAAACGTCTGCTCACGATATCTCAATGGTTTACCGTCTTTGAGTACTTGCTCATCGGTGCGAGAGATATCTTTATCCATTTTCTGTAGCAAAACCTCTTCAATTCGTTTTCCCACTAGCGTCGTGTAGTCAGCAATGCCCAGCATATCAGCAAAGGCTTGGTTACATGCTTCATACACTTTGTTTTCATTGAACAATGCAATACCGTCGGGTGAAGATTCTAACAAGGATTCTAAAATAGTATCCCTTTGTGCCAGAGCTATCTCTGTTCCCTTGCGCTTCTCCATTTCATCACGTAGGTCCTGCTGCATCTTAAACCAATCGGTGACATCATGGCTTATACCTAGAGAACCAAGAACCTCGCCATCGCTCGATAGTAGTGTCGATTGTGAGGTTTCTAGCAAGCAACCTCTACCTTCGGGATCGGTTGTCCAACGCCTCTGTGTACTTCTTCCTTGAAGGATTCCTTCAATATCGACATCGGACTCGTCAACTCTTCCTTTCCAAAACTTATCAAAGGCGTGGTTGGTATCGACAATATGACCGTCTTTATTCTTGATATAAATTAGTTCAGAAAGTGTATCGAGCGAGGTTCTAGCAATCCTTAAGGAGGTTTTCACTTGTTCATTTTCTAAGCCAGAATTTTGATGCAAAGTTGCATACAACAACCAAGATGAACGGTTATTGAAACGAATTTTTTGCCCAGAAAAGTCAATATGGATTGGAGGTCTATCTGAAGTGGTCCACGTCTGTTCAAGGTTTTGAAAGCGCTTGCCACTGATCGGTTTAAATGTCTTTAAAAAAGAGGCCTCTTCTAACCCTGATGGGTATAGGTATTTTTCCCCAATTTTTCTTATGCCTAGTTGTTGCATAGCACTTCGATTAGATAGCGAAATGATACCTGACTCCCTATCAATCACCATTATTGCGATTGGCGCATTCTTATAGTAAGAGGTAATTTGATTTTGATACTTTCGCCTCTGCATAACGATGATAGAGAATGCGATTACAACCACCAGCACTTCTATTTCTGCAAAGTAATTCCATTTTGCTATCTGATAAAACAGGTTGTCCATTTCGTATCGTGTTCATTTATAAATAATTGTTACGAATATATCAGTTTGTTCTGCTCTGTTCTTTAACTATCGGTATTGAGTACACGAATGGAACATCGGTCAAAGAGCCTTGCGCACCATCTTTGTCCAATGCTCGTCCTATTTCTGTCATCCCTAACCATCTATTTTCACACCAAAGTGGAGCAAGTAAAGTCGGGCGGCGGGCGGCGGCAGAGACTCTGTGATACACCACTTCTGGAGGTGTCATTCGAATAAGTTCACTGGCTACAGCAACATATTCGTCCATTTCTGGGGCTTCTAATCGACCAGTTCTCCACGCTTTGGCCATCGTACTCCCCTCAACGATATGCAGTGGATGAAGTTTTATACCATCCGTGCCCACTTCCAAAACCTTCCCCATCGTGTCGAGGTAATCGATTTTGGTCTCTTTTGGTAAACCGATGATGAGATGCGTACACACTTTTATACCCAATGCCCGAGCTTTTTTAGTGATCTCTGCATAGCATTCGAAATCATGCCCTCTATTTATACGTTTCAACGTATCGTTGTTTGCTGTTTGTAAACCCAACTCGAGCCAAATCTCGTAACCTTGCTGAACATAATTAGATAACAAATCTAAAACCGCGTCAGGAACGCAGTCTGGCCGAGTTCCTACACACAAACCAACCATATCCGCGAGCTTTAACGCTTCTTCATACATGTTTTTAAGGGTCTGAACTTCAGCATAGGTGCTTGTGTAAGCTTGAAAGTAAGCGAGATACCTTTTGGCTCTCTTCACCTCCCCCGCTCGCTCTGTTAGCTGTTCTAAGATGCTCTGTTTCTGAGTTTTCTCATCAGAAAAAGAAGCCACATTACAATAAGTACAACCACCTCGCCCTAGCGTTCCATCTCTATTAGGACAGCTAAAACCGCCATGTAGCGTTAGTTTATGGACTTTTTCTCCATATCTATGTTGAAGGTCTTGACCAAGGGTATTGACTAATTCATGTAATTGCATCGATTCGAACTACCTACTTCTGGTTATTGAGTGCATATGAAAGAAAATTACATCATTGAAAAATAACGCCGCGAAATTATAGGCAGTGGTACAAAGTGATTCACTATCCCATATCAATAAAGCGATACAGATTCTAATAAAAATGCACTATCTTCGCTTGAAATTGGCATCTTTGGGGCATTTTTACTGTTTATTATTCATGTGTTTATTAAAAAAACAGAATCAAGCTCAACTTTTTGATGGAATTAAGCTACACAAAATTGTAGGATGGATGGATGTCTGCATTTAAAACCCTAGGGAAAGGGCCCGCATTTTAATGCAGAATAATCTGTGTATATCCAACCCGCCAACACAAACCACCATAAAGTGGCCTGATAACAACGGATAACACTGACGGAAATGTTTTTTTCACAAATAAATTTCCTGTGAAGAACGGAATGGACTCAAGCTAACCACACTTGGTGATGCTATGAACTATACAAATAATAAAATGACAGGGTGGAAATGCCTTAGGCATGTTACGCCTGAAATTTAATTGGAAGGATGTATCTTATGGTAGATAGAGAGCAGAAAAAACAAGGTCTTTATACTCCTGAATTGGAGCATGACGCTTGTGGTATTGGTTTTGTTGCTCACTTAAAAAACCGTAAATCGCACGACGTTGTAACCCAGGCGCTAGATATGCTAGCGAGAATGGAACACCGTGGCGGTCAAGGTTGTGATCCATGCAGCGGAGACGGTGCTGGAATCTTGCTACAAAAACCTCATGAATTTTTACTTGAAGAGTCGGTAAAGCTTGGTATTAAGCTACCGTCTTTTGAAAAGTATGGTGTGGGCGTATTACTTTTCCCTAAAGATAAGTACAAACGTCAGCAGTGCCGCGATATTTTAGAGCGTAACGCACGTCGACTCGATCTAGAAATCGTAGGTTATCGAGTTCTCCCTGTAGACAACTCTATGCTTGGTGATGATCCACTAACTACTGAGCCACAATTCGAGCATGTCTTTATTTCTGGTAGCCCAGGAACAACACCTGAAGAACTTGAACGTAAACTGTATGTATTACGTAACTACACCGTTCGTGTATGCCTAGAAAGTGTCTCTAATATCAAAGACGAGTTTTATATCAACTCAATGTCTTATAAGACGCTTGTTTATAAAGGTCAGTTAACTACTGAGCAAGTACCTCAATACTTCTTAGACCTTGGCAATCCAGCCATGGTTACCGCTCTAGCGTTAGTACACTCTCGTTTCTCTACCAATACCTTCCCTAGATGGCGTCTAGCTCAGCCTTTCCGTTATATCGCACACAATGGTGAAATTAACACCGTACGCGGTAACTTAAACTGGATGAAGGCCCGTGAAGCGATTCTTGAGTCAGATCTGTTCACTCAAGCTGAAATCGATATGTTGCTTCCTATTTGTCAGGAAGGGATGTCGGACTCATCTAACTTTGATATGGCGCTAGAACTGCTGGTTCTTTCTGGTCGTTCATTGCCACATGCACTCATGATGATGATTCCTGAAGCGTGGCAAGAAAACAAAAACATGGACAAGACCCGCCGTGCATTTTATCAATATCACGCGAACTTGATGGAACCATGGGATGGCCCAGCTTCTGTCTGTTTCACTGATGGTGTTCAAGTAGGAGCGACACTAGACCGTAACGGTCTTCGCCCTTCTCGCTATACAGTAACCAAAGATAACTTCCTAGTGATGGCATCTGAATCTGGTGTGGTAGAGATTGAACCAAACAATGTGGAATATCACGGTCGTTTACAACCAGGTCGTATCTTTGTGGCTGACCTTGAACAAGGCCGCATTATTTCTGATGAAGAAGTGAAAGATGGTATCGCTTCATCTCAGCCCTATCAGCAGTGGGTTAAAGACAACTTATTAAGCCTGAAGAAGTTGCCTGATGCGGATAACATGCATCACCAACCTTCTGCAGAACGCTTACTTCATAGCCAACAGGCTTTTGGTATCACAACTGAAGAAGTAAACGAAATTATTGTTCCGATGGCTAGAGAAGGTAAAGAACCTCTAGGCTCCATGGGCGCAGATTGGCCACTGGCGATACTTTCTCACCAGTCCCAACACTTATCTAACTACTTTAAACAGCTCTTTGCTCAGGTAACCAACCCACCTATTGATCCGATTCGTGAACGTATGGTTATGTCTCTGAATACTTACCTAGGTAAAGATCAGAACCTACTAACTGAAACAGCAGAACACTGTCAAAAAGTTGAGCTTGAGTCGCCTGTTCTTTCTAACTCTGAGTTAGAGAAACTACGAGCCATTGATAACGAATACCTCCAAGCTAAAACGCTTGATATAGTATTCCGTGCAAGTGAAGAAGAAGGCAAGCTAGAGCGCGCTCTTAAACGAATCTGTCAGTATGCTGAAGATGCGGTTAACGATGGCTACTCAATTATTCTTCTGACTGACCGTGCAACCAACTCTAATCATGCTGCGATTCCTGCCATGCTTGCTGTTGGTGCCGTTCACCATCACTTAATTCGTAAAGGATTACGTGCTAAATGTGACATCGTTGTTGAAACAGGTGATGCTCGTGAAACTCACCATTTCGCAACACTTATTGGTTATGGTGCCAATGCGGTTAACCCTTACCTAGTAATGGAATCCATTGTTGACCTTCAGAAGAAGAAGAAACTAGACGCAGAAACGCCATCAGAAACGTTGTTTTGCAACTATCGTAATGGTGTCAATGGCGGCTTGCTTAAGATCTTCTCTAAGATGGGCATATCTACACTGCAGTCTTACCATGGCGCACAGATCTTCGAAGCGCTTGGTATCAGCAAATCTGTGGTTGATAAGTACTTCACAGGTACCGTTACTCGTATTCAAGGTTTGACTATCGACGACATTGCGAAAGAAGTATTGGTACGTCATCGTATCGGCTTCCCGACTCGTGAGATTCCAGTACAGATGCTGGATGTGGGTGGTGTTTATCAATGGAAACAACGTGGTGAAAAACACCTGTTTAATCCAGAAACGATTTCACTGCTTCAAAAGTCTACGCGTAACAAAGACTACGATCAGTTCAAACAGTATACCAATGCTGTAGACGCTCAAGGGGACAACGCAGCAACACTACGTAGTCAACTAGATTTCGTTAACAACCCTTCTGGATCCATTCCTCTTGAAGAAGTGGAACCAATTGAAAGCATTCTCAAGCGCTTTGCCACTGGTGCAATGAGCTTTGGTTCTATCTCCTACGAAGCGCACTCAACACTTGCTGTTGCGATGAATCGTATTGGAGCGAAATCGAACTCCGGTGAAGGTGGTGAAGATCCTGATCGTTTCGAAAGAAAAGAGAATGGAGATTGGGAACGTTCAGCAATTAAACAAGTTGCCTCTGGCCGCTTTGGTGTTACCTCTTACTACCTCACGAATGCTGATGAAATTCAGATTAAGATGGCGCAGGGAGCGAAACCCGGCGAAGGTGGTCAATTACCAGGCGATAAAGTGGATGATTGGATCGGGGCAACTCGTCACTCTACTCCAGGTGTCGGCTTGATTTCACCACCACCGCACCACGATATCTACTCAATCGAGGATCTGGCTCAGCTGATCTACGACTTGAAGAATGCGAACCGTGATGGCCGAGTGAACGTGAAACTCGTGTCTGAAGCCGGTGTAGGTACTATCGCTTCTGGCGTTGCAAAAGCCAAAGCCGATGTCGTCCTTATTGCAGGCTTTGATGGCGGTACAGGTGCTTCACCTATTTCGTCCATTCGTCATACTGGCCTTCCTTGGGAACTGGGATTGGCAGAAACGCACCAAACGTTGCTGAAAAATGGTCTACGTAACCGTATTGTTGTTCAGTCAGATGGTCAGATGAAAACACCACGTGACCTTGCAGTTGCAACACTGTTAGGTGCTGAAGAATGGGGTGTAGCAACGGCTGCACTGGTTGTTGAAGGTTGTATCATGATGCGTAAGTGCCATAAAAACACTTGCCCTGTAGGTATCGCCACACAGAACAAGACACTGCGTGAACGCTTCGACGGCCGTGTAGATGACGTGGTTACTTTCTTCCAATACATGGCTGAAGGCCTACGTGAAGTAATGGCAGAACTTGGGTTCCGCACTATTCAAGAAATGGTTGGTCAATCTCACAAATTAAAAGTACGTGATGATATTAAACATTGGAAATATAAGAACCTTGACCTAACACCTGTACTTCATGTTGAAAAAGCGCGTGAAGCAGATGGCGTCTATAACCAAATCAAACAGAACCACCAACTTGGAGATGTTATTGACCGTAAGCTGATTAAGATAGCGAAACCAGCATTAGAGAAAGGCGAATCGGTTTCAGCAAGCTTGCCAATAATAAACACCGATCGTAGTACCGGTACTATGCTATCGAATGAAATTTCGAAAGTATACAAAGACCAAGGGCTACCAAAACCGATGGAAGTCAAATTCACCGGTTCTGCAGGTCAATCCTTCGGTGCATTCCTTGCAAAAGGTGTGAAGTTTGAAGTTGAAGGTAATGCGAATGATTACTGGGGTAAAGGCCTATCTGGCGGTACCCTCGTGCTCTACCCGGATTCAAACACTACCATTGTGCCAGAAGAGAATATCGTTGTTGGTAACGTCTGTTTTTACGGCGCAACCTCTGGTGAGTCATTCATTAGAGGCCTTGCTGGCGAACGTTTCTGTGTAAGAAACTCAGGTGCGAAAGTAGTTGTAGAAGGTATTGGAGACCACGGTTGTGAATATATGACCGGTGGTATTGCCATTATCCTTGGCTCAACAGGTAGAAACTTTGCAGCAGGCATGAGTGGCGGTACGGCTTATGTTTGGGACAAAGTTGGGGACTTCGATAAGAGACTTAACCCCGAACTTGTCGACCTAGATCCAATTGAACAAGAAGATAGAGATCTTCTTGAAGATATGTTAACTAAACACATCAAGTTCACTGGAAGTTCGGTAGCAAAAGCTTTCCTTGATGATTTTGACGCAAACTTAGCGCAAATGATCAAAGTAATGCCACGCGATTACAAAGCAGTAATGCAAAAGCGCAAAGCGGATGCTCAAGCAGTAAACACGGAAATGTTGGAGGCAGTATAATGGGTAAGGCTACTGGATTTTTAGAGCATGGTCGTGAACTGCCAAAGAAGACCGACCCTAGTGTTCGTATTCAAAACAATAAAGAGTTCGTTCTAAACGAAGAGTTTGGTGAAAACATTGAAACTCAAGCTTCTCGTTGCATGGATTGTGGCGTGCCGTTTTGTCATAGCGGCTGCCCTATTGGTAATATCATTCCTGAATTTAACGATGCGGTCTATCGTGATAGCTGGGAAGAAGCATGGCACATTCTGAGCAGCACAAATAACTTCCCAGAGTTCACGGGTCGTATTTGCCCTGCTCCTTGTGAGACAGCCTGTGTACTGGGTATTAACCAAGACCCAATCACTATCTGTAACATTGAAAAAACGATTGTAGAGACTGCGTACCGTGAAGGGTATGCTCAACCTAAAAAGCCACGTATTCGCTCTGGTAAAACAGTGGCCATTGTCGGTTCAGGTCCGGCTGGTCTTGCTGCTGCAGAACAACTGAACAGCGCTGGCCACTGCGTGACTGTCTATGAGCGTGATGAGAAAATAGGTGGTTTATTACGTTTTGGTATCCCTGACTTTAAACTAGGCATGGATGTTATTGATCGTAAAATCAACCTGATGGAGGATGCTGGAATCATTTTTGAAACCCATTCTCATATCGGTGTAGACATTAACGCTCTGCAATTTCGTCAAGACTTTGATGCCGTTATATTAACCGGAGGTTCTACCGTTCCTCGTGATCTTCCGATCCCAGGGCGTGAACTTAAAGGCGTTCATTTTGCGATGGAATTCCTCGGTCAAAATAACCGCCGTGCAAACAACATGAATCTAAAGACTGAAGAGATTCATGCGAAAGATTGCAACGTGATTGTCATTGGTGGAGGCGATACTGGTTCTGACTGTGTGGGTACATCAAACCGTCATGGTGCAACAAGTATTACTCAAGTTGAAATCATGCCAATGCCACCAGAGAAGCGTCCTGTAAACATGCCATGGCCTGAGTATCCAATGATTCTTCGTACATCGTCTTCCCATGAAGAAGGTTGTGAACGTCACTGGAACATTCTAACCAAAGAGTTCATCGGTGACGAATCAGGTCAGGTAACGGGTTTACGTTTAGCGGATATAGAGTGGGAAGACGCGAAACCAGGCGAACGTCCAAACTTTAAAGAAGTTGAAGGTAGTGAACGCGTTGTTCCTTGTGATAAAGCTTTCTTGGCAATGGGTTTCCTTCACCCGGAACCAACCGGTGTTCTCGCCCAACTTGACATCAAATTGGATGATCGCGGTAACGTCGCGACAGAAGACTTTGCTACCAACCAAAAAGGTATCTTTGCTGCAGGTGATATGCGTACAGGTCAATCATTAGTGGTTCGTTGTATCAACGAAGGCCGTGAATGTGCTCGCGCAGTAGATGCTTACTTGATGGGGGGTACTAATTTGGAAGCCAAAGCAGATTCGTTGATGCTTTCAAATGCTTAATCTTTTTATATAACAAAGGTTTCCTTCCAAACTTTGTTTTGGCCAGCTATTTTAGCTGGCCTTTTTTGTTCTTGAGTCTTAAACAACAAGTACTCAAAACGTCCATGTACGTATATAAAGTGACCTCCTAGTACACTTAACAATGAGCCTCCCAACCTATTGATATCTGCTTTATGATATCCACATTGCTGAACAGTTCGTTTTCCAGATAAGCATAGGCTCGCGTCTAAATTCTAGATTCCCAGTCCAAATCTATATGCTACAATCTCACATTAGCTATCTATTTAAATCTCTAAGAGAAAATCATGAAAATCGGCATTATTGGTGCGATGGAACAAGAAGTGTCCATCTTAAAAGACGCATTGTCTAACTGTGTAGAAGAGAAAAAAGGAAGCAGTACTTTTTTTTCTGGCCAGATAGAAGGGGTTGATGTTGTTTTACTTCAATCGGGTATTGGTAAAGTTGCCGCTTCCATTGGAACCGCCATTCTTTTAGACCAATATTGTCCAGATATTGTCATTAATACTGGCTCTGCCGGAGGCTTTGACTCGAGCCTAAACCTAGGTGACGTTGTTGTATCAACAGAGGTTCGTCATCACGATGTAGACGTTACCGCATTTGGTTATGAAATGGGGCAAATGGCAGCACAACCCGCCGCATTTACAGCCGATGATAATCTCATCAGAATAACTGAGAAAGCGATAGCGATGAAAGATGGGCAACACTCTGTTCGAGGTCTTATTTGTACTGGCGATGTTTTTGTCTGTACCGATGAGAAAGCACAATATATTCACAACTATTTTCCGTCGGTTATCGCCGTTGAAATGGAAGCGGCAGCCATTGCTCAGACTTGTCATCAATTTAATATCCCATTCGTCGTTGTACGCGCGATATCTGATGTTGCGGATAAAGAGTCTCCAATGAGCTTTGATGAGTTTCTGCCACTGGCCGCAAAAAATTCATCTGAAATGGTCATCAACATGGTTAAATTGTTGAAATAGCCAATATGCAAACAGCATTCGACCAGATAGTAAGTAATGGCGCTCTATTGGTTTTGTGGGGGGGCTTGCTCTTCCACTTAATCTTACCTATTCCTATGTCGGCTCATCCTGCGACATTATGGCGCGCCTTTGCCAGAATATTGGCAGAAAAGGTCAATACTAATAAAAGCCATTCCCAAAGTATTCTTTCAGGCTCTTTAGCGTGGATGTTAATGACCTTGCCCGCATTTGCCGTTTTGGTCGCACTAAAACCATTGGTTTGGCAACCTCAGTTGTTCGATCTTGCTCTTTTATTGCTTGCTATTGATTGGCGAAATAGTGAAAAACTGGGCCACGCTCTGGCGGATGCGCTTGCAAAAGAAGATAAAAAACTTGCCCGAAGCCTTCTTCTGCCGATTCTAAATAGAGAAACAAAGTCTTTGTCCCCATTAGGTATTGGCAAAGCGGGTGCTGAAACCTTGATTTTGGGTTATGGTCGAAACGTTGTGTCCGTGCTTTTTTGGTTTGGCTTAACCGGCGGGATTGGCGCGCTCATGTTTAGGTTAATATCCGAATTAGCCAGAGCATGGTCTCCTAGCCGCAGTGAGTTCCTCCCTTTTGGCCTTACTTCTATTCGAATGTTGGCACTGGTTGAGTTTATACCACTGCGCATGTTCAGTATCATGATCATCATTGGAAAGAATGCAATGCAGGTTTTTACTCAAGTATTAACGCAGAGTAAAACATGGCCAACGCCCGGATCTGCTTGGCTTCTTTCTTCGGTTGGCAATAAATTAGAGCTCTCCTTAGGTGGCCCCGCTATTTACGGCAACAATAAAACTATCCGACCAAAAATAGGTGGCAGAGTTGCACCGGGGGCGTTGCATCTTGGTCAGATCCAAAAACTACTCGCATGGCGACTTTTTGTCTGGATAGCACTGCAAAGCATAATTATGTTTTTGTTTTATCAAGGTATTTAGCTTGCGTCTTACTCTATTCGTTTTATTATTTTCAGTCTCCTCATTCGCTTATTGCATAGATCGAGTGATCTCACTTGCCCCATCTTCCACTGAGTTAATCTACGCGGCAGGGTTAGGTGATAAACTGGTTGCAGTGAGCAAGTACAGTAACTATCCAGAAGAGGCGCAATCACTAGAAATAGTGGCCAGTTTTGACAGCGTTAATATCGAAAGGATTGTCGCTCTCAATCCAGATCTTATTGTTGCTTGGCGATCTGGTGGTTCAATGAAGGCTCTCAACCAACTTAAAGAGCTTGGTTTTTCCATCTATTATTCCGATACAACTTATTTATCTGAAATAGCCGATAGAATTGACGAATTAAGTCAATATGCAGACTCTGCAAAAATTGGTCATGACAATGCACAAGCCTATAGAACAGAACTAAAGAGGCTACAAAACCACTACTCCAATAACGTTCCAGTTTCCTATTTTTATCAACTAAGTAGCAAACCCATATACACCATTGCGAAAAACCATTGGCCTAGCGAGGTTTTTTCACTCTGTGGTGGCGTGAATATCTTTGAACAATCCCCAATACCCTACCCACAAGTAGGTTTAGAACAAGTTATCTTAAAGGCACCAGAAGTGATGTTTACGTCACCTCACACGATACAAAACACGGAAATTTGGCAACCATGGCAAGAGCAAATACCCGCAGTTAAGCATCAGTTTATCTGGTCGCTCAATGCCGATTGGTTAAACCGCCCCACTCCTCGTTCATTAAAGGCAGTGGCACAAGCCTGTGAGTTTTTTGACATCGCCAGAAAGGAATACAACCCGGAGACACTTAGATAAAATATACGCAGTAGTGTATCCATCATTAATGTAATCCGACGGATTAGGATAAATACTTCGTCATCACACTAGAAATTGGAGTAAAATCGAGCCAATTTTCACCCTAACTAGTTTTTAGTCACCTATGGATTCTACCCTACTTTACTTTATTGATATATTTGGAACCGCTGTTTTTGCTATTTCAGGCGTACTGCTCGCTGGACGGTTAAAGATGGACCCATTTGGTGTCATTGTGCTTGGTAGCGTTACAGCTATTGGGGGCGGATCTATCCGAGATATGGCATTAGGTGCTACGCCTGTATTTTGGATTACAGACATCGCCTACATCTGGATAATTATCATCACCTGTTTGTTAACCATGATAATTATTCGTCGACCGAAGCGTTTACCTTGGTTTGTATTGCCAGTTTGTGATGCCATCGGGCTAGGTGCGTTCGTCGGTATTGGTGTAGAAAAGTCACTATTATTTCAAGACTCGTACTTGATTGCCGTGATTATGGGGGTTATTACTGGATGTGGTGGCGGTATTATTCGTGACGTACTCGCACGAGAGATACCAATGGTGCTAAGAAGTGAAGTTTATGCCACCGCTTGCATTATCGGTGGCAGTATTCACGTTGGAGCACTCTATTTCGACTACAGCAATAGAACGGCATTTATCGCGGGCGCTCTCGCCACACTGATCATTCGATTGGGCGCAATTAAGTGGCACCTATCACTGCCTACTTTCGCTCTTCATCGATAATGAACTTAACTTAATAGCTCTACTAACTTAGCAAGGGCGTGATAACACGCCTGTTCGCGGACTCTTTCTCTATTACCACTAAAACAAACCATCTCTTGCTCTTCAAACTGGTTGCCTATTTTCCAGCCAAACCATACGGTTCCTACTGGTTTATCCTCCGTTCCTCCTGTCGGACCCGCTATCCCACTCACCGATATTGATATCGTTGCTTGTGAATGTCTTAACGCTCCAGATGCCATCTCTTCTACCGTTTCCTGACTTACCGCACCATAGATATTGAGTGTTTTAGGACTGACACCAATCATGTCCATTTTTGCTTCATTGCTATAAGTAACAAACGCTCTATCAAACCAAGCGGAACTCCCTGAAATATCGGTAATGGCAGACGCAATACCTCCCCCGGTACAAGATTCTGCCGTAACCAAAACATGGTTATTTTCTGCTAATAAAACACCTACTTTTTGGCTTAATTCGCTTAGTGATAGCATCGGTCAAAAACCCTCTTATTGACTCTATTTTTATTGTTTATTTACATATCCTAACGCTCTAAAAATCATTGTCAAAGAACTCATTTTTATTTGCTCATTATTTTCAACCTCAGACAATCCAAAAAATGAATGGTTATGCAATGCCCTTATATCTAACGAAAAGAACGACATTGAGGAATGTCACTCATATTAAATTAACGTTACCTGGATGAAGGACGATCCAAAATTCCTCTAAATCATCTTGCCTGTAATGTCGATTCAAGTATCCTTAACGTCACAAAAATCAGTTCACTAGCGATCACTAAGGTCACCATGACAAAAGCGACTCACACACACACGCCGATGATGCAACAATACCTAAGACTCAAGGCAGAAAATCCTGAGATTTTACTATTTTATCGTATGGGCGATTTCTACGAGCTTTTCTATGATGATGCTAAAAAAGCGTCCCAGCTTTTAGATATTTCGCTTACAAAACGCGGGGCGTCTGCTGGTGAACCGATTCCGATGGCTGGCGTTCCTTTTCATGCCGTTGAAGGCTATCTCGCCAAGTTAGTTCAGTTGGGCGAATCTATAGCTATATGTGAACAGATTGGCGACCCCGCCACCAGTAAAGGCCCAGTAGAACGACAAGTTGTTCGCATCATAACGCCTGGAACTGTGACTGATGAAGCCTTACTTTCAGAACGTTCTGATAACCTAGTTGCGGCTATTTATCACCAGAAAGGCAAATTTGGTTATGCCACATTAGATATTACGTCTGGCCGCTTTCAGTTATCTCAGCCTGAGACTGAAGAGGCTATGCTTGCAGAGCTACAACGAACCACACCAAAAGAACTCCTTTTCCCTGAAGACTTTGAACCTATCGATGTTATTTCAAGCATTAAAGGGAGCCGTCGTCGTCCAGTTTGGGAATTTGAATTAGACACCGCTAAACAACAGCTCAATCAACAGTTTGGTACACGTGATTTAATTGGGTTTGGCGTAGAACAAGCGAGCTTAGGCCTATGTGCCGCTGGATGCCTAATTCAATATGTAAAGGATACTCAAAAAACGGCACTGCCACATATTCGCTCGCTCACCTTTGACAGCCAAGATAATTCTGTGATCCTCGATGCAGCCACTCGCCGCAACTTAGAAATAACGCAAAACCTATCGGGTGGATACGACAATACACTCGGATCTGTAATCGATCATAGCTCTACCGCGATGGGAAGCCGAATGCTTCAACGTTGGCTGCATCAGCCTATGCGTTGCAAAGAGACTTTAAATCAGCGCTTGTCGGCAATATCAGAGATAAAAGATCAAGGTGCATTTGTCGAGCTCAAGCCGGTTCTTAAGCAGATTGGTGACATTGAGCGAATCATTGCTCGTTTAGCCATTCGTACCGCTAGACCTCGAGATCTAGCCCGCCTACGTCATGCTATGCAACAACTTCCTGAACTTGAAAGCTATTTGCAAACCTTATCAAATCCATACGTGGCTAAACTGGCTCAATATGCCGCACCAATGGACGACATCTGTCATCTATTAGAAACCGCAGTGAAAGAAAACCCTCCTGTAGTTATCAGAGATGGTGGCGTCATCGCTCCAGGGTACAGTGAAGAACTCGACGAATGGCGCACACTCGCTGACGGCGCGACAGAATATTTAGAAAAACTAGAATTGGAAGAGAGAGAAACACACGGTATAGAATCGCTAAAGGTGGGGTTCAACAACGTACATGGCTTTTATATTCAAGTCAGCCGTGGCCAGAGCCATCTCGTTCCCGCACACTATTTGCGTCGACAAACACTAAAACACGCTGAACGCTATATCATTCCAGAACTAAAAGAACATGAAGATAAGGTGCTAAGCTCTAAATCTAAAGCACTGGCGATAGAGAAACAACTTTGGGAGCAACTTTTTGACTTATTGCTTCCTCATTTAGAACAGATGCAAAATTTAGCGTCTGCGATTTCACAATTAGATGTATTGCAAAATTTGGCAGAAAGAGCCGATAGCTTAGGTTATTGCCGTCCAAAATTGACTGATTCCGTTGGAATACAGATAAAAAATGGACGACACCCGGTTGTTGAACAGGTGATGAATGACCCATTTATTGCGAATCCTATCGACCTGAACCCAAGTCGTAAGATGTTGATTATTACAGGTCCAAATATGGGGGGTAAGTCAACCTATATGCGCCAAACTGCGCTTATTGTATTACTCGCCCATATTGGTTCCTATGTACCAGCAGAAGAGGCCGTTATTGGCTCGATTGACAGAATTTTCACTCGAATTGGCGCCTCTGATGACCTCGCATCTGGTCGTTCAACCTTTATGGTTGAAATGACTGAAACCGCCAATATTCTACACAACGCAACCCCACACAGCTTAGTGTTAATGGACGAAATAGGTCGCGGAACCAGTACCTATGATGGGCTGTCTTTGGCCTGGGCCAGTGCAGAATGGCTGGCCAATCAAATTGGGTCAATGACGCTGTTTGCTACCCACTATTTTGAGCTTACAGAATTGCCAAATTTAGTCGACCATTTAGCCAATGTACATCTGGATGCCGTCGAGCATGGTGACAGCATCGCCTTTATGCATGCTGTGCAAGAAGGCGCGGCAAGCAAATCCTACGGTTTAGCTGTGGCTGGATTAGCAGGCGTACCTAAGACCGTAATCAGAAACGCAAGGGCAAAACTAAATCAACTAGAAAAACTTGCCGATCAACCACGTGGAAACAAAAATGAAGTCGATATTGCTAATCAACTCAGCTTAATACCTGAACCAAGTGAAGTAGAAGAAGCGTTATCGAATATCGACCCGGATGACCTAACGCCAAGGCAGGCTTTAGATGAGTTGTATCGTTTGAAAAAGCTGCTTTAAAAGCAATGAAAAAGGCGCTGCTAGGTTAATAGATTAACCAAGCAAACGCCTTTCAATTTCGCCAAGTAAAATTACATCTGATCAACATCAAATAGAGATTCCATATTCAATCCCTGCTTGAGTAAGATTTCACGTAACCGGCGTAAACCTTCCACCTGTATCTGACGTACACGTTCACGTGTTAGGCTAATTTCACGGCCGACTTCTTCAAGTGTTGACGGCTCGTAACCAAGTAATCCAAACCGTCTCGCGAGTACTTCTTTCTGCTTAGGGTTTAATTCATCTAACCAGTCGATAAGCGAATTTTTAATATCATCATCTTGAGTTGATACCTCAGGATCTGAGTGGTTAGTATCTGGAATAATATCGAGTAGTACTTTTTCGCCATCACCACCAATCGGTGTATCTACCGAGCTTACTCGCTCGTTTAGACGTAACATCTTACTGACATCACTCACAGGCTTATCTAGTTTTTCAGCAATTTCTTCTGCTGTAGGCTCGTGATCCAACTTTTGTGAAAGTTCACGCGCGGTTCTTAGATAGATATTTAACTCTTTAACAACGTGGATGGGTAAACGGATGGTGCGTGTCTGGTTCATCAATGCACGTTCTATTGTTTGACGAATCCACCACGTGGCGTATGTAGAGAATCTAAATCCACGTTCTGGATCAAATTTCTCAACTGCACGGATAAGGCCTAGGTTGCCTTCTTCAATGAGATCAAGTAACGCGAGTCCTCGGTTACTGTAACGACGTGATATCTTAACCACAAGACGCAGATTACTTTCAATCATACGTTTACGTGCTGCTTCGTCGCCGCGTAAAGCTCTTCGAGCGTACAACACTTCTTCTTCTGCCGTTAATAGTGGAGAGAAACCAATTTCCCCAAGATAAAGTTGTGTTGCATCTAGACTTTTAGCGGTGACTTCTAACTCTTCTTTAGCTACCTTTTTAGATTTAACTTCTTGTACAAGACGACCCGAACCCAGCTCTTCCAGAGCTTTCTCGTTTGTCTCGAACTCTTCGACTTTTGTTGCTGCATTGCTGATACCCATAGTGCCTCCCCTTGGCGAGCTAGCAAGACATTCTTTTTATAAATGTCGTTGAAGTAATTTTTTCTTAAGGCAAGTACCTCTGTGGATTAACAGACTTACCTTGATAACGAATTTCAAAATGCAGTTTTACGTTATTGCTACCAGAACTTCCCATGGTTGCTATTTTTTGTCCTGCTTTTACATTTTGTCCTTCGCTTACTAGCAAACGGTCGTTGTGGGCATATGCACTTAGATAGTTATCATTATGTTTCACAATAATTAAGTTACCGTATCCTCGAAGTGCATTCCCAGAGTAAACGATTTTACCGCCTGCCGTAGAAATGATGGATTGACCTCGCTGCCCTGCTATGTCAATACCTTTATTTCCCTGGTCTCCGGAAGAAAACTTCTTAATAACTCTACCTTTAGTAGGCCAAATCCATTTAGAAATCTTGTTATTCTTTGGCTTTGGATTACTGACAGTTTTGTTAACATTTTGTTTACTCTTAGAGCCAACATACTCTTTTGATTTACTCTGATCAACATTCTTTTTAGTGGGGTTTTTGGTTGAACTTGAATTATTTGAAGTTGATTTTGTCGTCTTATTGGCTGGTTTTTTTGCAGATTGAGTTGTTGATTTCCCCCCAGAAACAGATGAAACAGATGTTCCACCAGTTGCAGTACTAGCTGCGGTTACTGATGCAACAGTGACTGCGGAAGATCCTGAGCCAGATCCTCCATAGGCTGGAGATTTATAGGCAGGTTGCCACAATTTAAGTTTTTGTCCCGGTCTGATCGTGTAAGGAGCAGCAAGTCCATTGTAACGAACCAAGTCATTTACATTCTTATCTGTGACGTATGCGATAAAATAAAGGGTGTCTCCCTTTTGCACTTGATAAAAACTTCCTCTGTAACTGCCTCTTTCAATCGTACTGTAGTCTTTATTGATGCTTGAAACCGGCGCAGGAGAAGTTGCCGTGCACCCTATAAGTACGCAGCTCAAAATGCTTATACAAAATATCAGTTTCAATTTACTTTTCATGCTTTACGCTAAATCACCTGCTATTAAAGGTACAAATCGAACCGGTTCAATAACCGTTGAAATGAATTCACCACCTTGTCTTACTATTTTCAACAATTGTTGATTATCGCCACCAACTGGAATAACTAAACACCCTTTGTCTGCTAGCTGAGCTAACAACTCTTGCGGAACCTGAGTAGCCGCGGCGGTAACGACGATCGCATCGAAAGGAGCTTGAGTCGACCATCCTTGCCAACCATCGGCATGCTTAGTAGAGACATTGTATATATCGAGTAACTTAAGTCGCCTTTTCGCATCCCATTGCAATGATTTGATACGTTCTACGGAATAAACTCTGTCCACTAACTGGGCCAACACCGCGGTTTGGTATCCTGAGCCTGTTCCTATTTCTAGTAATCTAGAATTAGGGAACAAGTTTAACAATTCCGTCATCTTGGCAACAATATATGGCTGAGAGATTGTTTGCCCATGAGCAATCGGTAAAGCATTATTATCATAGGCCTGATGCATTAGCGCTTCAGATATAAAATGTTCTCTCGGTACTCGACGAATAGCATCGAGTACTTTGGGACATTGAATTCCACTAGAAGATAGAAAATCTATTAATCTATCTGCTTGAGGGTTGCTCATTTCACGTTACCTTTTAGCCAAGTATCCATGCTACCAAGAGAATCATGCGCCGTTAAATCGACCTGCATTGGAGTAATAGAAACCAGTCCATTCTCTATCGCATAAAAGTCGGTACCTAAACCTGCATCTTGCTCTCTTCCTGGAGGCCCTAACCAATAAACATCATGACCTCGAGGGTCTTGTTGTTTGATCATGGTTTCTGCGTGATGACGTGCGCCAAGTCGTGTGACTTGCTGCCCTTTCAGTTCATCAAATGGTACATCCGGTATATTGATATTAAGAAGTCGGTTTGCCGGAATAGGCGACATATTATGTTGATCAACAATCGCACGAACAATTCTACCCGCGGTCTCAAAATGTTGATCGCCTACCAATGAAAATGCAATCGACTGAACACCAAGAAAGTGTCCTTCCATTGCGGCGGCAACCGTCCCTGAATAAAGCACATCATCGCCTAAGTTAGCACCATGATTGATTCCAGAAAGTACAAGATCGGGCATGTCATCTTTAAGCAACTCATTTAATGCAAAATGAACACAATCTGTTGGCGTCCCTTGAACCGAATAAATGTTTTTCTCGATTTCGACCACCCTTAAAGGGTTTTCTAGTGTTAACGAGTTTGATGCACCAGAGCGATTCCGGTCTGGGGCAACAATAACAATTTCGGCCATATCCTTTAATGATTCAGCAAGTGCTTTAATTCCATTTGCATGCACACCATCATCATTACTTAGTAGAATCTTCATTACTTATCCTTGATCAAAATGACGCTCTACTGGGATTTCTTCAATTAACTCTCTAACAATAGAAGTTGCAAAGCTGCCAGATGTTAATGAAAATGAAAGTTGGATCATACTATCTTCCACTTTGAAGCGAAGACCTAAAGGCCTTAATAGTACATCCCTTCGATCATGACGCATTCTGTTACCTCGGATGAGAGCCATCAGCTCAGGCTCTGCATCAACCACAGCCTGTTCTATCTCAAGCGCATCTTCTTTTGTAGGTAAAGCATTATCTCCAGCTAATGCCGCTGTTAAGGTTGATTTACCTGCCTCTAATTCTTCCTGAAAGCTTGATATGTTTGCTTCATCAATCTCAATTAACTTATCAGGTTGACTCACGATATCACCGGCAATCAGGGTATTAATAACCCCTTTGTTCATCCGGCTTGACACAATGTGATTAAATATCCAAGAACGGGCAGTCGATAAATAAAGGCTACGTTGATTCTGGTTTTTAGTTCGAACGTTATCTCTACCCCAACGTCTTGCTTCAGATAGGTTATTGCCTTCTCTACCAAACCTTTGCGCACCAAAATAATTAGGCACACCGTTTTCGATCACTTGTTGTATTCTCGCTTCGACATCGTCTGTATCCGTCACTTCAGACAACGTAATTTCAAAATCGTTACCAATGAGGTCTCCCGGACGGAGTTTTCTGTTATGGCGTGCCGTTTCGAGAATTTGAATACTTGGATACTGCTGTTCAAACACTGAAAAATCAGGTGTATCCAATTTTGGAAGCTGGATACTGAGCCATTGTTCAGTTATCGCATGCCTATCTTTTAAACCGGCCCATCCGATATTCTTAGATTTAACACCGCATACTTTGGCTAATTCATTTACCACAAAACTGGTATTTTCACCTGTCTTACGAATACGAACCATTAAATGCTCACCAGATCCCGAAAATTCAAACCCCAGATTTTCTTTTACAACAAAGTGCTCTGGTTTCGCTTTCAATTTAGCTTTTGAAGTTGGCTTACCATGTAAATAAGCCAATTCGGCTAGGATATCTGTCATTAGTTTTCTATCTTCTTTAATAAAACAACAGCTTCGCACGCAATGCCTTCTTTTCTTCCGGTAAAGCCGAGTTTTTCTGTTGTTGTTGCTTTCACGTTTACATTATCCACAGACGTTCGTAGGTCTTCTGAAATAACATCACGCATACACTGAATATAAGGTAACATCTTAGGAGACTGGGCAATAATGGTCACGTCTAGGTTGCCAATTTGATAGCCTTTCTCGTTGACAAGTCGGTATACTTCTTTCATCAACTCACGACTATTTGCACCTTTCCATTGTTCATCCGTATCCGGAAAATGACGGCCAATATCACCCTGCGATATGGCACCTAAAAGTGCATCTGTTAAAGCATGGAGTGCAACATCACCATCAGAATGCGCTATCAATCCTTGTTCATAAGGAATAGAAACACCACCAATTATTATTGGTCCATCACCACCAAACTTGTGCACATCAAAACCGTGGCCAATTCGGATCATCAACTATTTCCTTTTTCCTAAACACTAGGGTCTATTGTTCTTTCGTGGTTAAAGTTTTTTCGAGATAATGTTATATTCGTTCACCTAACGCGTTCACCTAGATAGAAAGCGGCTAAAGCTAAATCTTCGGGCTGCGTTATCTTAAAATTATCCATCCTTCCTATAACTAGCTTAGGCTTACAACCCGCCCACTCCATTGCCGATGCTTCATCAGTAATGTTAATGCCTGCCTTCATCGCACCAACCAGTGCATCATGTAGTGGCTGAACCTTAAACATTTGGGGTGTTAATGCATGCCACAAATTTTCTCTATCTACGGTTTCATTTATCGAAGCCGAACGGTTTCCACGTTTCATTGTATCTCGTACCGGTGCCGCTAAAATACCGCCGTCTTCTGTCACCATTACCTGCTTGATCAATTTATCGATATCAGCTAAATCTATACAAGGTCTAGCCGCATCATGTACCAATACCCACGCATCTGGTTTTTTAACCGTATGCAATAAATAATCAAGGCCAGACAACACCGAGTCAGCACGCTCTAAACCACCGATTACACGGATAACATTGTTGTTCGACGCCAATGAAAGCTGCTTGAAATAAGCATCGTCATCAGAAACGGCAATAATAACCTTATCAATACTAGGATGTTCTAAAAGCTTATCAACGGTGTGTTCTAAGATGGTTTTATTGTGCAGCTTTAAGTACTGTTTAGGCAGATCTGCTTTCATTCTACTACCAATACCGGCAGCAGGAACAATGGCATAAAGTGGTTTTAAGTGTGGAGTCGTCATTTACGCATTCGACCTATTGAGAGCTGTCGTCGATGATTCGATAAAAAGTTTCACCTTCTTTAACTAAGCCAAGCTCATTTCTCGCTCTCTCTTCGATAGCGTCTAGCCCTTGTCTTAGATCTTCGATTTCGGCAAACATCTTCGCGTTTCTTTCATTCAACTCTCTGTTTACCGACTGCTGAACCTCTATTTCACTCACTACATTGGTACGCTCAAGCATACCGTTCTTCCCCCAAACAAGGGTGTAGATCAGTAAAGAAAACAGTAGTACTAAGGCAAGAGTAAATAGACGCACGCTAGATTATTCTCGTTGTATTAATTGTGGATGATATGGGAAGTATATATAGCATAAATTGGGGCTAGGGGCGAGATTAGTGGTTCATCCATGAATCTAAGAGTCTGAATCTAAAAGAGAGCAAAGCCATCGTTTCAGTTCTAGAACCTAGGTTCCTTTAGACATAAAAAAGCGCCTCACAAAGAGACGCTTTTAAATAATACTCACAACTAAAGAGTTACAAAATCAAACAATCCTAATGGATTATTGACCTTTAACTTCTTTAAGACCGTTAAAAGGAGCACGAGCACCTAGCGCTTCTTCAATACGGATAAGTTGGTTGTACTTAGCAACACGGTCAGAACGGCTCATAGAACCAGTTTTGATTTGACCTGCAGCAGTACCTACCGCTAGATCAGCGATAGTTGCATCTTCAGTTTCACCTGAACGGTGAGAAATAACCGCAGTATAACCAGCATCTTTAGCCATCTTAATTGCAGCTAGAGTTTCAGTTAGAGTACCGATTTGGTTGAACTTGATAAGGATAGAGTTAGCAACGCCTTTCTCGATACCTTCAGCAAGAATCTTAGTATTAGTTACGAATAGATCATCACCAACTAATTGAAGCTTGTCGCCCATAAGATCAGTTTGATGCTTGAAACCATCCCAATCTGACTCGTCAAGACCGTCTTCGATAGATACGATTGGGTATTGGCTAGCAAGATCTTGTAGGTAGAAGTTGAATTCTTCAGAAGTGAAGACTTTTCCTTCGCCTTTCATGTTGTAGTTTCCAGCTTCTTTGTCGTAAAACTCAGATGCTGCACAGTCCATAGCAAGAGTAACGTCTTTACCTAGCTCGTAACCAGCAAGCTCTACAGCTTCTTTGATTGCAGCTAGTGCAGCAGCGTTAGATTCTAGGTTAGGAGCGAAACCACCTTCATCACCAACTGCTGTGCTGAGGCCTTTAGCTTTAAGTACTTTAGCTAGGTTGTGGAATACTTCTGCGCCAATGCGTAGAGCTTCTTTAAGAGTAGAAGCGCCAACAGGTTGAATCATAAATTCTTGGATATCAACGTTGTTATCCGCGTGCTCACCACCATTGATGATGTTCATCATTGGTAGAGGCATAGAGAATTGACCTGGAGTGCCGTTTAGTTCAGCAATGTGCTCAAACAAAGGCATACCTTTAGCTGCTGCAGCTGCTTTAGCATTCGCAAGAGATACCGCTAGGATTGCGTTAGCACCAAATTTAGCTTTGTTATCTGTGCCATCTAAGTCGATCATCACTTGGTCAACTTCAGCTTGAGCTTTAGCATCTTTACCAGTTAGAGCATCAGCAATTGCACCATTTACAGCGTCAACCGCTTTAAGAACACCTTTACCTAGGAAACGGGCTTTGTCACCATCACGTAGCTCAAGAGCTTCGCGAGAACCAGTAGATGCGCCAGATGGAGCAGCAGCCATACCGACGAAACCGCCTTCTAGGTGTACTTCAGCTTCTACAGTTGGGTTACCACGTGAGTCGATGATTTCGCGACCTAGAACTTTAACGATCTTAGACATTGATGTTTCCTCTCATTCATTTGTATATCAAAACTAAGAATAACCACACCTTATGTGCGATTATCCGGATTCTTGTATTACTTATTTGTTTTCTAATTCACCGCGCTGATATTCACCAGCTGCCTTTACAAATCCTGCGAACAACGGATGACCATCGCGAGGTGTAGATGTGAATTCTGGGTGGAATTGAGATGCAACAAACCACGGATGGTTTGGATTCTCGATTACCTCAACAAGTTTCTTGTCTGCGGATAGGCCTGATACTTTAAGGCCTGCTTTTTCAATTTGCGGACGAAGATTGTTGTTTACTTCATAACGGTGGCGATGACGCTCATGGATTGTCGCGCTACCGTAGAGCTCTTTTGCCAATGTGCCTTTTTCTAGATGACATAGCTGAGAGCCAAGACGCATAGTACCACCAAGATCAGATTGCTCAGTACGTTCTTCAACTTTACCTTCGCCATCGACCCATTCGGTAATCAATCCTACCACTGGATACTTTGTTTCTTTATCAAACTCTGTTGAATGTGCCCCTTCAAGTCCTGCAACATTTCTTGCAAACTCTATTAAGGCGACTTGCATACCCAAACAGATACCTAAGTAAGGCACTTTATTCTCACGTGCGTATTGTGCCGCAAGGATTTTCCCGTTAATACCACGGTCACCAAATCCACCGGGAACAAGAATAGCATCTAGACCTGCTAGCGCCTCATCACCTTTACTCTCAACATCTTGAGAATCAACGTACTTAATTTTTACGTTTAGTCGATTTTTTAATCCGGCATGTTTCAGCGCTTCGTTAACAGATTTGTAAGCATCTGGAAGCTCGATATATTTACCGACCATTCCAATGGTTACATCCGCTGTTGGGTTTGCTTCTTCGTAGATGACTTGCTCCCACTCAGATAGATCAGCGTCTGGTGCATCAATACCGAAGCGTGTGCATACTAAATCATCTAAAGATTGAGCTTTTATTAATTGAGGGATTTTGTAGATTGAATCTACATCCTTCATAGAGATAACGGCTTTTTCTGGTACGTTACAGAAAAGAGCAATTTTCTTACGTTCATTCGCAGGGATAATACGATCACTACGGCAAACCAAAATATCAGGTTGTATACCAATAGATAGCAGCTCTTTAACAGAGTGTTGAGTCGGTTTCGTTTTCAGTTCACCAGCGGCAGCTAAATAAGGTACTAATGTTAAGTGCATAAACATAGCATGTTCACGCCCTACTTCAGCCGCTAGCTGACGAATCGCTTCCATAAATGGCAACGACTCTATATCACCCACAGTTCCGCCAACTTCTACAAGTGCGATATCATGGCCTTTAGCGCCGGCATAAACACGATCTTTGATTTCATTAGTAATATGTGGGATAACCTGAATAGTCGCACCAAGGTAATCGCCACGACGTTCTTTACGAAGAACATCGGCGTAAACACGACCTGCAGTAAAGTTGTTACGTTTCGTCATTTTGGTACGAATGAATCGTTCATAATGACCAAGATCAAGATCGGTTTCTGCCCCGTCTTCTGTAACAAATACTTCACCGTGCTGAGTTGGGCTCATTGTGCCCGGATCAACGTTGATGTAAGGGTCAAGCTTCATCATGGTCACTTTAAGACCACGAGCTTCTAAAATAGCGGCAAGAGATGCGGCTGCAATACCTTTACCTAGTGAGGATACAACCCCGCCAGTAACAAAAATGTAATTTGTCGTCATGTTTAACCTGAAATTGGTTGAATGAGGGAAAAAAGGTGCTTTCTGGACGGGATGTAAATATACCAGAAGCCCTTTATCGCCACAACGTGAAACTTATCACACTTGGTTAATTTATTTTTTGCTTCAAATCAATTCCGCCAATCATAAGCTGACGCAGAGCGGTTAGGCTTATTTCTCGGAACAAAGTATAGACACCGATACTTCACTCTAGCAAGGCACAGCGCAACTGGTCAGATCTTATCGATTGAGAAACCTATTTTCGGTAGCGTTCACTAACCACCCTTTTTCACAACATCCCACATTGCATCCAATTCATCCAAACTAAAATCGTCCAATTGTTTTCCTTTCTCACGAACGAGACGCTCAACACCTTTAAAGCGCTTTTCGAATTTATTGTTTGCTTTACGTAATGCTGCTTCGGGATCTTTTCCTAGATGACGAACTAAGTTAACCGTGGCAAAAAGAAGATCGCCCAACTCTTCCTCTACTGCCTCTTCATTAGGCGTTACCTGAAGCACTTCTTCCAGAACTTCATCGAGCTCTTCTTTTACTTTATCTACCACAGGCCCAAGCGTATCCCAATCAAATCCATGTTTAGCGCAGCGTTTTTGAATCTTATTCGCCTTTGAAAGCGCAGGAAGCGACGACGGTACAGAATCGAGAATGCTCTCTTCTGTTTTGCCTAATTTGGCCTTCTCTCTCGCCTTTTCCTCTTCCCAGTGCACATTTAATTCGTCAACGCTCTCAAATTTAGCTTGAGAAAATACATGAGGATGACGACGAATAAGCTTTTCGTTGGCCGTTTCTACAACATCATTAAAATCAAAAAGCTGTTGTTCTTTCGCCAGTTGACTATAAAAAATGACCTGAAAAAGAAGGTCACCTAACTCTTCCTTGAGATTATCCCAATCTTTATTATGTATAGCATCCACTACCTCAAATGTCTCTTCAATAGTATGAGGCACGATGGTTTCAAAATTCTGTTTTAGATCCCAAGGACAGCCTTGCTCTGGGTCTCTGAGTTGGGACATAATCAAAATCAATTCATCAATGGGATTCGCTGTCATTTTTAACCTTTTTATAATAATAGAATAGAGCGTATTGAGAGACTCTAGTTTAACCTTCTGACTGAAATGACATCTTTAATCTGCTCAATCCTTGAAACAATTCGGCTAAGTATTTCAACATTTCTGACCTCTATGTTGAAATCCATTATCGACATTTGACGTTTATAATCGCTGCGGCTTTTCATGCTAGAAATCTTTAACTTTTCGTTTGCCAGCAGCGTGGTGATATCCTTAAGTAAGCCGCTTCGCTCTAATGCTTCAATCCTTAACGTAAGTATAAAGTTACCCGCAAAGCTCGCTCCCCAAACCGTGTCAATAATACGTTCAGGTGCATGTAACCTTAACTCTGCCAGTTGCTCACAGTCACTTCTATGGACAGAAATGCCCCGTCCCTGTGTAATATAACCGGCGATGATGTCTCCAGGTATTGGCTGACAACAGCGTGCGAGATGAGACATGAGGTTGTCGACCCCTTCAACCACGATGGCGTCTTTATGGGAGTGGCTTTGGCTTGACGATTTAGATTCTGATTCTTGTAGTTTCTCTAGCGCTTGTTTATCTTCTTCTTCTGCCGTCGGCTTATTTACGAGGGCATTTATATGGTTGATAACCTGATTTATTCTCAAGTCACCACTACCAATGCCAGCATAAAGCTCATCTGGTGTATTTACATTGAACCGTCGAAGTGCGTAATCATTGGCATCCTTCACTGTTGCGCCAATTTTTGCTAATTCTGTCTCTAGGATTTCCCGACCCGCTTCTACATTCTGCTCACGGCTCTCTTTCCTAAACCAGGCGTTAATCTTGGCTCTAGCTCTGCTTGAGTGAACAAACCCAAGTGAACTATTCAACCAATCTCTTGATGGGTTCGGCTCTTTTTGAGTAATGATCTCCACCTGATCCCCCATCTCAAGCTTATGGGTAAACGGTACAATTCTTCCGGCCACTTTTGTGCCGATACATCGATGCCCTACCTCAGAGTGAATATGATAGGCAAAATCAAGTGGTGTCGCTCCCATTGGTAAATCAACGACATCACCTTTTGGAGTAAAGGCATAAACACGATCATCAAATACTTGACTACGAAGTTCATCCAACATTTCACCAGAGTCAGACATTTCCTCTTGCCAATCGAGTAATTTACGCAGCCACGTGATTTTCTCATCATAGCCACTGCGTCCAGTCGATGCGCCCTCTTTATATTTCCAGTGCGCCGCAACACCTAGTTCAGAATCCTCGTGCATCTGTTTCGTTCTGATTTGAATCTCGATTGTTTTGCCTTCCGGACCAAGGATAACGGTATGGATAGACTGATATCCGTTTGGTTTTGGATTGGCAACATAGTCATCAAACTCGCTAGGAAGGTGTTTGTATTTGGTGTGAACAATACCTAGTGCGGCATAACAATCTTGAAGTTCATCGGCAATAATCCTTACCGCACGAACATCAAATAGTTCATCAAATGCGAGATTTTTTTTCTGCATTTTCCGCCAGATACTGTAAATATGTTTGGGACGACCACTCACCTCAGCATTGATATTCGTTGCTTTCATTTCAGACATTAAATCTGCTACAAAATCATCGATGTAATACTCACGCACAATTCGACGCTCTGAAATTTGTTTGGCAATTTGCTTATAGATATCTGATTGCTGATAACGGAACGCGTAGTCTTCTATTTCCCATTTTAACTGACCGATTCCAAGTCGGTTGGCCAGAGGTGCATAGATATTGGCACACTCTTTTGCTGCGGTTTGGCGCACTTCAATAGGCTTATCTTTGACTTCACGAAGATTACAGATGCGCTCCGCAAGCTTGATAACAACACAACGAAAATCATCGACCATAGCGAGTAGCATACGACGGACGTTATCCACTTGACCAGACGCAGCTGAATCCGCTCTGGTGACGTTGAGTTGACCAATAGCGGCCATCTCTTCAACACCATCGATAAGCTTGATAATCTCTTTACCATAGACTTCTTCCAGCGCCTCTCTTTCAAAGAAACCGCTAGAAACAACAGGAAATAACTGAGCCGCAATCAAGGTTGCTCTATCCATAGAGAGTGTGATCAATATTTCGATCATCTCGCGACCTCTCCAAAGCAATAACGATGCTTGCTCCTTACCCTCAAGGTGAGCCTCACACTGCCTATAGACTTCCAGAAGCTTTTTACTGGTTTTATTATCCTGTCCTAAGCTAGAAACCCATGTCTCTAACTCAAACTCTTCATCTTTGTTTAAGTGCGCACTACGTACCGCAACCATTTTAATTCCTAGCTTTTTCTATTTGAAGACTGACACGTCGTCTGTCGTCTTATTTATTTGGTATTTACTATTTCTTTGAAACAGAGCCATCGATTCTAAATGACTAGTATGTGGAAACATATCCAGCATGCCTAGTCGGGTCAATTTAAAGCCTTGGTCAAGTAAACTCTGACAATCTCTGGCAAGCGTAGCAGGATTACAAGAAACGTACACTACGCTCTTAACTCCAAGCTCAAAAAGTTGATCTACAACGCCGCTTGCCCCTGCTCTAGCAGGGTCTAGCAACACCTTGTCAAACTTAGATTTAGCCCACTCATTATTTGATATATCTTGTTCAAGATTGGTTTGAAAGAACTCGACATTATTAATCTCGTTTTTCTTAGCATTAGCTTTGGCTTGGTCCACCATTTCTTGTATACCTTCGACGCCAACAACCGCTTTTGCTTTAGTTGCCATTGGCAGACTAAAGTTCCCGAGACCACAAAAAAGATCAAGCACTCTGTCTTCGCTGGTAATATCTAGCCACTCTATCGCTTGGCTCACCATCTGTTGGTTCACCTTTCGGTTAATCTGAATAAAGTTCGTCGGCAAAAATGGAATAATAAAGCCACCTTCACTGTATGCTGGCTTTTCGCCTTCCAATAGCTGTAATGTGTCTTGATCCGATAAAACATAAAGCGCTAACGCTTTTCTTTTTGAAAACTCACGTAACGATAACAAATCTACATCGGGTAACGGTTTCATCACTCTCAACATAAGAACCGGTTGATCATCCCCCAACGCCAGCTCTAAATGGCCTAACTCTGTCTGTTTTTTAAAACTAGTGAGCATAGTATACAATTCAGGCAGTAATTCATTTAGCTTGGGTTCTAGGGCGGCACAATGGGATACCTGAACAATTTGTTTGCTCTGTTTTTTGCGAAAACCAAACTCAAGTTTTGAACCGTTCTCTTTTTGGCCACCTTTGGTATTGAAATACAGGCTTATGCGCGCACGACGTCGGTAGCCTTGATCTTCGCCAAGAATTGGCGCTGCCAACTCGAGTTCTTCACCAGAGAATTTTTTTATCAGTTGACGAAGAGAATTCTGTTTATATTCTACCTGTGCAGAATGGTTTAGGTGTTGCATATTGCAACCTCCACACTCTTTATAAACAGGACAAAATGCTTCCATACGTTCAGGGCTTGATTTAAGTATTTTGATTAACTTTGCACGAGAAAATTTACTTTTGCTCTCAGTGAGTTGAATCAACACTTCTTCTTCAGGCAATACGCCATCGATAAAAACTGTTTTTTTGTTTAAAAATGCTATTCCAGCACCTTGATGATCGAGCCTTTCAACACGAACCTGCTGATGCTTTGTATCTAATGAAGTTTTCTTTTTAGGTTGATAAAAACGCGCCATGTTAAGTCTCTTTTGTCCTAGTATCACTATTCTTACTTGGGAAGATTGTCGAATTGATGTGCTTTGTTTAAGCTATTGATATATTTTCCCATATCCAGACCGCATTGTAATTAGCGAATAAGTAATCAGATAATAATGACCAGATATGGCCTACGAGCCCGCGTAATCACTCTAACTTTAGCGCCAACATTAATTGTTGGCTTGTTATTGAGTACATTTTTTACTTCAAATCGTTATAACGATTTGGAAACTCAGCTGATCTCTTCAGGAACGAGTATTCTAGAACCTCTCGCGATTGCAAGCGAATATGGGATGACGGAACAAAGCCATGAAGCGGTTCGGCGCATTATTAGTTACGCGCACAGAAAAAATTCGGCTATCGTTCGGAGCATTGCCGTTTTTGATGCTAACCATCAGCTATTTGTAACGTCTAATTTTCATCCAAATTTTGAAGCGCTAACATTCCCCCGAGATAAACCGATACCACTTTTGACCAACATCGAACTGGTTGACTCCCGTTTAATACTAAGAGCACCAATTATTGCCGAAGGGAAGTTTTTTCTGCAGAGTGAGACCGCGACTGACCTCAATCAACCCCTTGGTTACATTTCCATGGAGCTCGATTTATCGACGCTTAGATTACAACAATATCAGGAAATTTTTGCGGCGCTCGTCGTATTAGTTCTAGGTCTTGGTCTTTCTGCTGTATTTGCGTATCGGTTAATGCACGATGTAACACAACCCATCACCAACATGCAAGAGACCGTCGACCGAATACGTCGTGGTCATCTAGATTCACGAATTGAAGGCACAATGCATGGTGAGCTCGATTCGCTCAAAAATGGTATCAATGCCATGGCAATGTCTTTGTCTGAATACCATGTAGAAATGCAGCATAGTATTGACCAAGCAACATCCGATCTTAGAGAAACATTAGAGCAACTTGAGATTCAGAATGTTGAATTAGATATCGCCAAAAAACGGGCTCAGGAAGCCGCTCGTGTTAAATCTGAATTTTTGGCTAATATGTCTCATGAATTAAGAACACCACTTAATGGCGTAATTGGTTTTACGCGCCAAATGCTCAAGACAAACCTATCCTCTAGCCAGACTGATTATCTACAAACTATTGAACGTTCCGCCAACAACCTATTACATATTATCAATGACATCTTAGACTTCTCGAAACTTGAAGCCGGTAAGCTATTGCTCGAAAATATCCCGTTTGAATTCCAAGAAAGTCTAGAAGAAGTGGTTAGCTTGCAGGCGACCACCGCTCATGAAAAGGGATTGGAAATCACCCTCAAGGTCGATCCTAAAATCCCTGCGGGGCTCATTGGTGATCCGTTACGTATTCAGCAGGTTTTGACAAATTTAATGGGTAACTCAATTAAATTTACTGAGCGAGGAAACATTGATATCAGCGTTGAGTTACGAGCAAAAAAAGACGACAGTGTTGAGCTACAATTTATGGTTCGAGATACCGGTATAGGCATATCTGAAAGACAGCAGTCTCAACTATTCCAAGCATTTAGCCAAGCAGACGCGAGTATTTCGAGACGTTATGGAGGGACAGGTTTAGGCTTAGTCATCACCCAGAAATTAGTTGGCCAAATGGGGGGAGAAATAAGCCTAACAAGTCGGTTACACCAAGGCTCTACATTCTGGTTTACTTTACGTCTTGCAACGACTGATCTTCCGCAGCTTCATCAGGTTGAAAGCCAATATTTGCAAAATAAGCGTGTTCTCCTTATTGAACCAAATATGCAGGCCGCCTCGATCGTTCAACAACAACTTGGCCAAGAAGGCTTACTGGTTACCTACCAAACCAGCGTGCCAAATGATTTCGATAGACAAGATTGTGCATTAATCAGTCTCTCTCCTAAAAAAGAGAATAGCTTTAAAGAGGTCAGCAAATGGATAGAAAAAACTCAAACCTATGCGGATCAAGTAATCATCGCGATTCCAAGCACAGAACTTGCGTTAGCAGAAAAAATTTCTGAAACCTTTCACATCCAGTGTATGACAAAACCACTTTCACGCAGAAAACTATTAGGTTCACTTGCTAAGCATCAACAACAAACAAGTGTTGTGCTAGCCGAACCTGAAGTCGTTGAAATAGACGACTACGAAAAAATGGACCTCAAAGTGATGGCAGTAGATGACAATCCTGCCAACCTAAAATTGATTACAGCATTGCTTTCGGAACGTGTTGAATATGTGGTCTCTTGTTCTAGTGGCAAAAAGGCAATAGACGAAGCGACGAAGCAGAAATTTGATATTGTGCTTATGGATATTCAGATGCCTCATATGGATGGGGTAACGGCGAGTAGGAAGATAAGAGAAATAGAGCTAAACAACGATACCCCTGTTATAGCTGTGACTGCACACGCAATGAGCGGTGAAAGAGATCGTTTACTCAATGCTGGCATGGATGATTATCTAACAAAACCGATAGAAGAGCATATCCTTCAGCAGGTATTAGTTCACTGGAACCCAAACGCTCAGGAGTCAGTTGATAAACTTGAATTGCCCTCTGAAGTGATAATAGAGAGTCCGACCGACAAACCTAAAACAGATGTTATTGTTGATTGGCAAACCGCACTAAAACAGGCAGCCAATAAAGTGGAACTTGCCAAAGAAATGCTACAAATGTTAATAGACTTTATTGCTGAAGTTTCAGTGGTAGTGGAACAGGTATTAGAAGAGGATGATTATTCAACAGATGAACTCTTGCACTACATCCACAAACTTCATGGCAGTTGTTCATACAGCGGTGTTCCAAAATTAAAAGCGGTGTGTGCTGAGATTGAAAAATCACTTCGTTCGGGAAGAAGTATAGAAGATATCGAACCAGAGCTATTTGAACTGCAAGACGAAATGGACAAAGTTCTCACGACAGCGAAGCTTTATCTCAAATAAGATTTATACCTAAAATAAAAGCTGTATCTTAATAATAGATACAGCTTAAATGGTGACTAAGATTCCATCACTACTGTCGCGACAGCGTAATGTCGTTCATCAGAAATAGACAAGTGTACATGCGTGATACCTCGCTTATCGGCAATATCTTTGGCTCTGTTTTCTAACATTAGAATTGGTTTGCCATTTTCATCATTGCTAATGACGAAGTCATGGAAGGTAACGCCATGGGCAATCCCCGTCCCCAGAGCCTTAGACGCGGCTTCTTTTGCAGCAAAACGCTTAGCCAAAAAACGGCCTTGCTGCTTAAGAGTTAGATAGATTTGATATTCAGATTCCGCCAGAATTCTTTTGGCAAAAGCATCACCATTTCTTGATAACGCTTTCTCTAACCGCTCAATTTCCGCAATATCAGTTCCTAGCCCAACAATAGCCATCGATCTATCGTCTAGCTTGTATCATTGCCGTTCTCATATCTGCAACCGCTTTGTCTAAGCCGTCAAACACAGCGCGTCCCATGATAGAGTGCCCTATATTAAGCTCATAGAGCTCCGGAAGCGCGGCAATAGCACCAACGTTGTGATACGTTAACCCATGGCCTGCATTTACTGTTATGCCTTGGTCATCTGCATAGCTTGCAGCCGCAGCAATTTTTTTGAGTTCGTCTTGTTGATCTTGTTCTGTTTTTGCGTCCGCATAATGACCAGTATGAAGCTCTATAAATGGTGCTTTACAAGCTTTGGCTGCGTCAATTTGCTCACGATCAGCATCAATAAATAACGAGACTTTAATACCGGCTTCAGTGAGTTTCTTGGTTGCCGCTTTAATCTTCTCTAATTGGCCTTTAACGTCCAAGCCACCTTCAGTGGTGAGTTCTTCACGTTTTTCAGGGACAAGACAAACAAATTCAGGTTTGGTCTCGATCGCTATTTCGACCATCTCATCGGTGACCGCCATTTCTAAGTTCATACGAGTTTGAATGGTTTCACGAAGAATTCTCACATCTCGATCTAAGATATGACGGCGATCTTCACGTAAATGAACCGTGATACCATCGGCACCTGCTCTTTCCGCTATCTCAGCTGCGTGTACAGGATCGGGATATTTTGTTCCTCGTGCATTACGTAAAGTGGCAATATGGTCGATATTGACCCCTAAAAGAATAGAGCTCATTTCTCATTACTCCGTGTTTTTGGGAATGGCTGTTCTGACAGCAAATAGTTCCCGACTTTTTAATGGTTTACCGCCAAGATAAGGCTTTAAGGCTATACGTGTAAAGCGTTTTGCCGCTTTTAGCTGCTCTTTAGTTAAAAAACGTCTTTCTGAAATAGCAATAAGCTCATTACCAAAGAAAGTAAGGTTATCGTTGCGAACACTCGCAATAAAGCCTTTTTGTTCTCTAAATCGATAGGTCATTTCAGGATCAACGGGTTCTCCTGTCCCTGCACAATGCATAAAATCTACGCCATAACCTAAAGAGGACAACAACGCTAATTCAAAACGCCTAAGCGCAGGTTCTGGATTTTCAGTTTGTGCAAGTTCTGTAAGGGCATGAAGATAGTCGTGAAATAATGCGGGGTAAGGTGTCTCATTTTCTATTACTCGATCGAGCAGTTCATTCACATACAGTGCAGAGTATAAATTAATACCGTGGATTGGCAGCCCCAAACTAATTGGTTCGGCCTGGCGAAGTGTTTTCATACTGCCTTTTCCAGACCACTTCATGAGTAAAGGTGTAAAGGGTTGTAATGCACCTTTTAAATTGGAACGTTTTCCTCTGGCTCCTTTGGCCATAATGCTAACCCGTCCATATTCTTCGCTGAATACATCAAGAATTAAGCTGGATTCGCTATAGGAACGCCGATGAAGAACAAAACATCTCTGCAGGTTTTCTATCATAGTACATCCCTAAGAAGCTAAATACATGTTCCTTAAATGTGCTACACCATGCAGCCAGTTGATTTCTAAAAGCAAAACAACAGCACCTGAGAGTGCTGCTGTTTTTCATGGGAGAATTTATAAATCGTCCATGTAACCCAATGAACGAAGCGCCCTTTCGTCATCGGCCCAGCCAGATTTCACTTTAACCCATGTTTCTAGATAAACCTTGCGACCAAACAGCTCTTCCATATCTAAACGAGCTTCACGTCCAATCGTCTTTATTTTGTCGCCACCTTTACCGATGACCATTTTTTTCTGGCCGCTGCGCTCGACAAAAATCAAGGCATTGATGTGAAACCCATCCGTGTCAGGGTTGTAATCAAATCTCTCTATCTCAACGGTAATGGAATATGGTAATTCATCACCAGTAAAACGCATCAGTTTTTCGCGCACGATTTCTGATGCCATGAAACGCTGAGAACGATCGGTGACATACTCTTCTGGAAAGTGGTGTACGGCTAGAGGCAAGTGTTCACGAACATGCTTACGCAGTACGTCTGTGTTCTTACCATTTTTAGCTGAAATAGGCACGACATCAACGAAATCCATCTTGGCCGATAGCGCCTGCATATGGAGCATAACTTCGTTACGGTCCTTGACGTTATCTACCTTATTCATGCAAAGAACAACGGGGAAATTCGCTTTCTTCAGCTTGTTCAACACCATCTCATCGTCGTTAGTCCAGTGTGTGCCATCCACTAAAAACAGAACCAAGTTAACATCGCTTAATGAACTATTTGCTGCTCGATTCATTAATCGGTTAATCGCGCGCTTTTCCTCAATATGTAAACCAGGGGTATCAATATAGATAGCCTGGAAGTCACCATCTGTCTCTACACCCATAATTCTATGGCGAGTAGTTTGCGGTTTTCGCGATGTGATCGAAATTTTCTGCCCAAGAATATGATTGAGTAGAGTCGACTTTCCTACATTCGGACGACCAACAATCGCAATAAATCCGCAACGTTGATCCTCTGTAGAGACGCTTTTCTCACTATTTTTAGCAAAATATGCATCCAAATCAATTTCATTGTTATCTTCAGCCATTGGTTACTTTCTCCAGTGCTATTTCTGCAGCCGCTTGTTCTGCCTTGCGGCGACTGGTTCCAATTCCAATAACAGGTTTATCCACACCCGCTAAAATACATGAAACCGTAAACTCTTGGTTATGGGCTTCACCTTTAATATTAGTCACTGTGTAGATTGGCAACGGCTTTTTACGCCCTTGCAAACACTCTTGCAAGCGAGTCTTTGGATCTTTTTGTGATACACCCGGCTCAATCGACTCTAAACGAGATTGATACCAAGAGAGAATAATTCTTCGTACTCCCTCAACATCGCTATCAAGATAAACGGCACCAATGATTGCTTCCACTGCGTCCGCAAGAATTGAGTCACGACGAAAACCACCACTTTTTAGCTCACCTGGACCTAATTTTAAGTAATCTCCTAGAACGAACTCACGTCCTAGTTCCGCTAGCGTTTTTCCACGCACTAGAGTTGCACGCATGCGGCTCATGTCCCCTTCATCAATCTTAGGGAAACGGTGATAAAGATCGTCTGCAATGACAAAACTTAAAATTGAATCGCCCAGAAATTCAAGACGTTCGTTGTGTTTTCCATTGGCGCTACGATGAGTAAGCGCCAAATGAAAAAGATCAGCATCATTAAACTTATAGCCGATCTTTTTCTCTAATTTGGAGATTGGAGTAGTAACCATGCTCTCTCTATTAATATTAATCTATGCCACCGATGCGGTTAAAACGCACACCTGTAGGAATCCATGAAGGTAGTGCACTGCTTGCACCACGTTCAAACTCAAAGCTAATCCAAATACCGACTGCTTTGCCAACTAAGTTCGCTTCTGGTACAAAGCCCCAGTAACGACTATCTGCACTATTGTCACGGTTATCTCCCATAACAAAGTACTGGTTTTTTGGTACAACCCACTCGCTCACACCACCACGTGGTTGATACGCACCAACATTATCTTGGCGAAGCGGGTTAATTAAAATTTGGTGATCCGCTTCTCCTAGCTTTTCATCAAGCTGAATAAGAGGAATACCTTGTTGCTGAAATTCACTTTCTACTACGTTAAACAAGTCAACTTGCTTACACGTTTGCTCACCTTGTGGTTGAATACAAATTTCTTTTTTCTTATTATATCGTACGGTATCGCCAGGCATACCAACCACACGTTTAATATAGTCAATATTAGGTTGTGGTGGATATTTGAAGACAACAACATCACCACGTTCTGGTTTGCCTGTTTCGACTAATTGAGAGCGAAACACAGGATCTTTTATCCCATAAGCGTACTTCTCCACCAAGATAAAATCACCCACCAACAATGTTGGCATCATTGATCCAGATGGAATCTGAAATGGTTCATAAATAAACGAACGCAGTATTAATACAAAAGCAATAACCGGAAAAATTGATACGCTATTTTCAATCCACCATGGTTGTGTCGAAAGTTTACGCGTAATGTCTTCTGTTAAGCCATTTGTTTGCGCTTGTACTTCAGCAACCTTTAGCTGGCGTCTTTTTCCCCATACTAATCTTTCTAGGAGCCAAACAACTCCGGTAACAAGAGTTACTATTACCAATATAAGTGAGAATGTGTTAGCCATCGATTTCCCTTTATTTCTAAAAAGAAGAAAGGGCATTGAAATACCCTTTCTTTATTAAAATTTGGTCTAGATTGTATTATTAATCTTTGCCGACGTGAAGAATCGCAAGGAAAGCTTCTTGTGGTAATTCAACATTACCTATCCGCTTCATACGTTTCTTACCTTCCTTCTGTTTTTTCAACAGTTTTTTCTTACGGCTAATATCACCACCGTAACATTTTGCAATAACGTTTTTACGTAACTGTTTAACCGTTGAACGAGCAATGATATGACTACCAATTGCGGCTTGAATTGCGATATCAAACATTTGACGCGGAATAAACTCTTTCATTTTCTCGACAAGTAAACGCCCACGAGACTGAGCGATATCTTTATGAGTGATAATCGCAAGTGCATCCACTTTATCTCCGTTAATAAGTACGTCTACGCGTACCATATCGGATTCAATAAAATGATGAAAATTGTAATCAAGCGATGCGTATCCACGAGAGGTTGATTTTAATCGATCAAAGAAATCTAAAACCACTTCCGCCATTGGGACATCATAAGTAATCGCGACTTGGGTACCGTGATAAACCATGTCTACTTGTGTCCCACGCTTCTCGACACATAGCGTAATAACATTACCTAGATATTCTGCAGGCACAAGAATATTACAACGTGCTATTGGTTCGCGAATTTCTTCTAGGTCATTAATTGCAGGAAGTTTCGCAGGGCTATCAACATAGAGTACATCACCATTATTTTTCTTAACTTCGTATACCACTGTCGGAGCAGTAGTAATTAGGTCGAGATCATATTCGCGCTCTAGACGCTCTTGAATGATCTCCATGTGCAACATGCCTAAGAAACCACATCGAAAACCAAAACCTAGAGCGGCTGAACTTTCAGGCTCATAGAAAAGAGAGGCATCATTTAGGCTAAGTTTACCTAGCGCATCACGAAAGTTTTCATAATCGTCTGACGAAACGGGGAATAAGCCTGCATATACCTGAGGCTTAACCTTTTGGAAACCCGGTAGTGCCTCTACACTTCCGTGCTTAGCATGCGTTAATGTATCACCTACGGGGGCGCCCAGTATGTCTTTGATACCACAAACAACCCAGCCTACTTCGCCAGTACTAAGCTGATCAGTATCGAGGCGCTTAGGTGTGAAGATACCAATTCGGTCCACACCCCAATCTTGCCCTGTACTCATCACTCTAATTTTGTCATTTTTCTTCAATACGCCATTTTTAATACGTACCAGAGAAACGACACCAAGATAGTTGTCAAACCAAGAATCAATAATCAATGCTTGCAGCGGGGCTTTGGTATCGCCTTTTGGTGCTGGAATTGAGCGAACGATGTTTTCAAGTACCGCATCAACACCTAGCCCTGTTTTAGCCGAGCAACATGTTGCTTCTAGTGCTTCAATACCTACGATTTCTTCGATCTCTTCAGAGACACGTTCGGGATCAGCCGCAGGTAAATCAATTTTATTTAGGATTGGAACGACTTCTAAATCCATTTCAATCGCTGTATAGCAATTCGCTACTGTTTGAGCTTCAACACCTTGGCCTGCATCAACAACAAGAAGCGCGCCTTCACATGCGGCTAAAGAGCGAGAGACTTCATAAGAAAAGTCTACATGGCCTGGGGTATCAATAAAGTTCAGTTGATATGTTTCACCATCTTGAGCTTTATAATCTAACGTAACACTCTGAGCTTTGATTGTGATACCGCGCTCGCGTTCTATGTCCATAGAATCAAGGACTTGAGTGTCCATTTCACGTTCACTTAAGCCTCCGCAAATTTGGATCAAGCGGTCTGAAAGTGTCGACTTACCGTGGTCGATATGGGCGATAATAGAAAAATTGCGAATGTGCTTCATAGGTTGGTGTGACTTAACTCGTTGCTAAAATTGAATGGGAAAAATACGCATCAATGATGGTATTTCGATCAAGTTGCGCGATTCTACCCAATTTCAGGCTTTGCCGCTATCTTCATTTACATTCAAACGTTAATTTGATGTTATTTGTTACCTTTAACTAACGTCAAGATACTCGCTCAGCAATATCGATTTTGTCACCAAACACTCTTAATAAAGTGACAATTTGTTCTGATTTCGATTGAAGCTTAGTTGAAAAATGTCGAGCAAGCCAGACTCCTCCCCCCATAAAAAGAAGGGAACATAGTATCGTCCATCCTTCCCCGCCACTGACTTCTCCACCACCGAACAATGGGCTAATAACCAGTTGTCCAAATAGCGCCCCTAACATCAACGCCGCGAGAGGGAGAAGATAAACAAGAGAAGCGAATTGAAGCAGGTTTTTTTCAGGCAGACCAATCTCTATCATTTGTCCTGCCTTTACATCTTCTTGAGTCATCAATGTCCATGCATGGCTCTTATTGCCAATCGCTTTAGAGACAATACCCGTACCGCAACTTTTTTGTGAGGAGCAATGGCTACAGCTGGTCTGTTGTTCACAGGATAAGCCAATTTGATATCCCTGTTTTGTCTCTTTCACAGTAACAACGGTTGCCAGTGCTGTCATCATTGGGTAGAAACCTCTTCCGTTGACTTCAAAGACGATTCTAATTCTGCAGGAGCACTAAAGTTCACTGATTTGGCTATTTTAACTGCTGTCGCTGGTGGAATATCGCCTACAACAGTCACCTCTTTGTTTCCTCTAACGAAGCTCTGAAGTGTTCTTCTTCCTTGCCTAATTAGTTTGTTTTTTAGTGACAGATCATCCGCTTCAGAAACGTAAACCGAAAAACTGAACAATCCATCGCTATACATTTGGCTCTCTACCACTTTTTGTGTCGTAACCATTTTATAGCGATTTAAATTGTGTGCTTCGAACCCTGACGGTATCCATTTTACTTTCCAAAATGACTCAGTCGTTTCTTGCTTAGGCATGGAGATAACATTTGGTAGCTTAACGTCCTCTAACTTAACTAATGCTGAAGCAATACGATCACTCACCGTGTAAGAGATCGTTCTATACTGCTCTAATACTTCACCATCTCTGTCAACGAGGTCGGCTCGAAGAGGTAATTTAGATTTCTCATCTATCCACATTACATAAGAATATCGTTGACCGTCTTTAGGTACAACGCGAACAACTTGTGCAGCCGAATTGGCTTCTCTAGCCCGCCCCATCAGTACAAAGTCGTAATACTCACTCAGTTTTCCAATATCGCTATCAAGCATAGGAATGAGGGGCGCAACCATGTTTCCTGACTCAATAGAAAAAGGCTCTACGCCCGGTTCTATATAGCTAATTTCTTGACCGCGACGAATAACTTCTCTAACTGGTCCGCTTAAATAAACAAGATGCGCGTAGACCATATCATTGTCATTAGCATGCATGTACCGAAGAGGTTCAATACTGTTTTTTTTAATCAGAATGTAGGAGAGTTCATAATTTAAGTGCTTGCTTGCTTGGTTCATTTGATGCAGCAAAGCCTCAGCTGATATTTCTTCAGCTGAGGCTTGTGTTGATATCAAACTGAACAGTGTCAAAGCACTGATCAGAAATTTTTTCATTCAGTTACCGAATCTACTTCTAACCCGTTAACACCTGATTGCTCAGACGATAGGCGAAGTTGAAGTTCATAATCTTGTAGCATCGCATTTATACGCGTGCGCTGCTGCGTCAGTTGTTGAGCCTCATTATTCTGTTTTGCAGACACTGAGTCTCTAGTCAAGCTTACGGGTTCTACACTACCTGCAAAAGGAATAGTTTGCAGAACAGGTAATTGTTTAGATGCAATACTGGTAGATTCAGAACCACCATACTGCTGCACTCCAACTATTACCATAAGAGAAACACACGCGGCCACACCAACCTGGCCAATTTGTGTTAACCATGCGGGTAAACGTCGTCGAGCTTGTGCTGGAGTAGGTTGAGACTCAATTAATGGGGTAACCACTGGTTGATGTCTAGGCTCTGCATCGAGCGCCGCTGCTACACTTCCAGCAATATTCCAATTTGCTGTTTCAGGGGCTTCACCTCTCATAACATCACCAATAAGATGATAGTTTTTCCAAGTGTCCTGACTTTCAACGTCCTGTTCGAGCTCTGCAATTAGAGCTTCATCCACAGCTTCTCCGTCCATAAGTGCTGAAAGTAGTTCTTTGTCAGCCATTTAATTCACCATATCAGTATTCTGGAGTTAACCAGAAAAAACATTAACGTCTCAAAAGCGGTTCAATTTTCTTTTCAACCGCTTCTCTTGCACGGAAAATACGCGAACGAACTGTCCCTACAGGACAGTCCATTACTGCAGCAATATCTTCATAACTCAAGCCATCCAGCTCTCGCAGTGTCATCGCTGTTTTTAAATCTTCAGGCAATGCTTCTATCGCACCAAAAACTACACGTTTCAATTCATTGGACAACGCTAAGTTCTCAGGGTTCGATATTTCTTTTAACGCACTACCCGTTTCGTAATATTCAGCTTCATCAGCATCAACATCGCTTGCAGGAGGTCTTCTTCCTTGCGCAACTATGTGGTTCTTCGCGGTATTGACAGCAATTCTGTAGAGCCAAGTATAAAACGCACTTTCACCCCTAAAATTTGGGATAGCACGATAGGCTTTAATAAAAGCCTCTTGTGCGACGTCTTGGACATCACCTGAATTACCAACATACCTAGAGATTAGATTACACACTTTATTTTGGTATTTAATGACCAAAAGATTAAATGCTTGCTTATCTCCATTCTGAACTCGCTCAATGAGTACTTGATCGGTCAACTGCTCGTTCATTCGAGCACATACTCCTATGTTATCGGCCTTATCTTCTCAGATATGAACTTTTATTATTCAATAATGTAGTGTTGACACCACAGTTTACATGAGCACTATTGTGACTCTAGTAAATGAAAGAAGTTCAATGATTATTGAATAATTTATCAATTTATTGAACAGTGTACTGTGTAAACACAAATTAACTGATTATCCGTTGTTCAAATTCGCGCTTTTAAACGCCCACCACTTCAACTTAACCAGCTTCTTTAATTGGGATAGTGAGGGCGATATTACCGAATTGCAACCGTTCTTCTGTCCTTATTGTGAAAGAAATTTGAAGGCAACGCCTTTTAGCCACATAATCATTGGCGTAACTCAAGTAATATAAGACTGCGTAGTTTCGTGCTCTAAACGGGAAAAAAGATTTATGGACACAAATCGAGATCATCAATGTGACGTATTAGTTATTGGTAGCGGAGCGGCTGGCCTAACTCTAGCGCTGCGTATTGCTAAAAATGCAAAAGTCGTTGTATTAAGTAAGGGGCCTAGAAGTGAAGGGTCGACTTTTTATGCGCAGGGAGGGATTGCTGCTGTATTTGATGAATCCGATAGTATTGAGTCTCACGTAGAAGATACGCTCATAGCAGGAGCCGATCTTTGTGAAAAAGAAACCGTGGAATTTATTGCCAAAAACGGCAAAAAATGTGTGCAGTGGCTTATCGATGGTGGTGTGCCATTCGATAGAGAAGAAGACTATTCCGAAGAAAAGCCACGCTACCACTTAACACGAGAAGGTGGCCACAGCCATCGTCGTATCTTACATGCGGCTGATGCAACCGGAATGGCGATGCAAACCTCTTTACAAGATAATGCGCATAACCATCCCAATATTTCTATTTTTGAAAGATACAACGCACTTGATCTCATTACTGAAGATAAAGTTGGCGGCGACAAGAAAAAAATCATCGGTGCTTACATATGGAACCGTAACGATGAACACGTTGAAACTATTCGAGCCAAATTTGTTGTTTTAGCAACTGGTGGCGCGTCTAAGGTTTATCAGTACACCTCAAATCCTGATGTATCGTCTGGTGATGGTATTGCAATGGCATGGCGTGCGGGGTGTCGAGTTGCGAATATGGAGTTCAATCAATTCCACCCTACTTGTCTATTTCACCCTGAAGCGCGTAATTTTTTACTTACCGAGGCTTTAAGAGGTGAAGGAGCGTACCTGCTTCGCCCTGATGGTTCTCGATTTATGCCTGACTTTGATAAAAGAGAAGAACTCGCTCCTCGTGATGTAGTGGCGAGAGCGATAGATTTCGAAATGAAACGATTGGGGGCGGATTGTATGTATCTAGATATTAGTCACAAACCCGATGAGTTTATTGAAAAACATTTCCCAACCATTCATATGCGCCTTCAGGACCTTGGCATTGATATGACTAAGGAACCTATTCCAATTGTACCCGCAGCACACTATACCTGTGGTGGTGTAATGGTGAATCAACAAGGTCAAAGCGACCTAAACCACCTATACGCGATTGGAGAGGTGAGTTACACAGGATTACATGGTGCGAACCGTATGGCATCCAACTCCCTTTTAGAGTGTGTGGTTTATGCATGGTCTGCGGCAAAGGATATACTGACAAAGCTCGATGATGCCGAGCTACCTCCAAAAGTACCGGCTTGGGATGAAAGCCAGGTAAATAATTCGGATGAAGAGGTAGTCATTCAACATAACTGGCATGAGTTAAGACTGTTTATGTGGGATTATATGGGCATTGTTCGTACCGATAAGCGTTTGGAGCGCGCGATGAGACGAATTCAAATGCTTCAACAAGAAACACATGATTATTATAGTAATTTCAGGGTATCTAATAACCTATTGGAAATGCGTAACCTGCTCCAAGTAGCGGAGTTAATGGTACGCTGTGCAATGAAGCGTAAGGAGAGTCGCGGACTGCATTATACGCTCGACTACCCTGAGCTTATTGAAGGTTCTGGACCAACGATATTAGTCCCTGGAGAAGAATCTTAAGATTAATTGCGAAGCAAAAGGGAGTAATGGTTATCACTCCCTTTTCTTTGCAATGATAGAGCGGAGCATCACGAGGAACTGACGATAATCTTTCTCAATACATGCATCACACCAAATATTAATTTTGGTCCCTTCAAGCGTGGTGATCTGAACCATAATTGGCTTATACAAAATAAAAACACTTCTGCACCTACTTCGATGATTGTTCAACTTCAATTCACCAGACGAATAAATTTCTAACCTTCCAGTATTCGAAGAGAAGTCACCAACAATAATCAGCCGAACAATAGGAACAATCAAATACAAGGAGACCACTGTGGGTAGAGTGGAAAGTAGCACAGCCCATATCATAAAAATTAAAAGACTAATTTGGATGAGATGAGCCATTTTTGAAGGGCGTAAGTACAGATTAACTAAGCTATTATTAGCGTAGTTTGCTTCTGTTATGCGCAACAATTTTATCAATCATATTAGCTAGTTTTTCATCATCACTTCTTCCGTGCTGCATCACCCAATTAAAAAGGTCGGGATCATCGCATTCTAAAAGAGCAACAAAATCATGCTTCTCATCTTCAGAAAGTGAATCAAAGCACTCATCATAAAACGGCATGATGACAACATCGAGTTCTAGCATGCCCCTTCGACATGCCCATTTAATACGTGCTTTATCTTCTCGTTTATACATCTAACTACCTCTGATTAGTCCTATATACTGAATATTACAACCACCTCGACATGATAACGCTAATCCGATAGGTATAAACAATAATGAAAGGATAGCTGACAAAAAAATGTAAGCAGATTAACATTATGGCAATAAGATACCTCTTCTAAGAATGAAATAGCCAAGGCGATACTATTATGAAATGGCAAAACCGATTCACAAAGCTCGAACTAAATTCAACTGACCATATACCAGAATTAGTGGTGACCGATCTTAAATCATGGAATTTAATATCGGTCACGGGAGACGACAAAGAGTCATACCTACAAGGCCAACTTACCTGTGATCTAGCGACTCTCACCCCCCAAGAATCGACGCTAGCTGCTCATTGTGACGCGAAAGGCAAAGTATTTAGTATCTTCCGTTGTTTTCAGAACAAAGATGGTTACGCGCTTTTTCATCACTCCTCAACGATTGAAACCTCTTTGAAAGAAATAAAGAAATATTCTGTTTTTTCCAAAGTAGAACTTGATATCAGTTCTGATATTACTATTGGTCTACTTGGTAGCAATGCGGATAACGTCATAGACAACTTAAGCTCAACTCGTGGCAACGTACGAGCGATAGACGGTGGAAGCGCCGTTAAAATTGAGAATAATCGATGGCTCCTAGTTTTGAATTGTGATGCAGTCGAAGCAATTTTAGATAGCTTACACAGTGCATTTTTCGCAGAAGAAGATATCTGGGACAAATTTGATATTGAAAAAGGGATACCAAGAATCATAGAGGCGACCCAAAACACTCAAATCCCTCAGGCATTTAATTTACAAGCTATCAATGGTATCAGCTTTAGCAAAGGTTGTTATACAGGCCAAGAAACCGTCGCAAGAGCAAAGTATAGAGGGACGAACAAAAGGGCGATGGCGATAGTTAAAGGCCACCTTGAATCGACATTTGATTTACCATTAGAACTAGAAAGAAGCGTTGGTGAAAACTGGCGCAGTGTAGGGGCATTATTTGCGCATTATAGATATGCCGACGGCATCACTATTGGCTTGATTATTCTTCCGAACAACCTAGATAAAGAAACAACATTAAGACTAACCAGTCAACCCGACACTAACTGGCAGATAGAGAACCTCCCATATACTATTGAAGAATAATGTAAAAAATCACAGTGAATTTAGAACCGAGGAGGAGGTAACATATCGAATGTTGCCTCACGACTCCCTAACAAATCGCACTGAATATGCAAAAAATAGCAATGAACAACGAAAGCAACATGACCGAAGTTACATTCCACATCCTCGATAAAATCTGAATTCCCTCCCCCAACTATCCGATAGTGTTAGAAATTAGCGTTATCAAATTTAAGAATTTCTGTAACAGGGGACAAATAAATGGAACAAATGTATAATAAGCCGATATTAATCATGAATTTTTATTCCGATTAATGAATATATATACTTATTAATACATACCTCCTATATGCTCCCTTTCCCTGCTTTTATACTCCGTTAACATCTAAGAGCAGGTAAAGTGAATCCACTGATTGAGTCAGTTACATCCACTTTTGTGTAATGCATCTATGACTATTCGCCCGCCATTTTTGGCGGGTTTTTTTTATCTCTTAGCACCCTCTTTTGTTACAAAAAACAGAAAATGGTCTATTCTTTTAAAGTGCTCATCGTAGTTTGTATAAAATTCCATCAATAGCGTATTTTGAGTATTTCATCAATTGCTAATTAATGTTTTATTTTGAGGCACACATCACTACCAGATAGCATAAATGCTTCGATTTTGACTTAATCAGCACAAAAACCCAATTTAGTCCACATCGTGACGGGATTCCACCATTTCAATCACAATATGTTCACATACCTCAAGGTATAATCTACATCGTACGGTATATAACAAGGATAAAATATGAGGCTATTTAAGCGCTATACACCAAGTATGATAGCGAAACATATAAGTCGACTTTTTAAGGGAAGAATATACATCTACGGGATAGGCAGATTTGAATTTGATAATGGGAAATTAATCATTCCTGAAAAGGCAGAAAAGCGTCATTTCCAAACAGTAAAAGAAATAAACCAAGAAATTATGAGGCTGCGATGTGCTTACGCATAATGAGATTCTCAATCTATTCAGACGCATAATTATTTAATAATATACTGACTATTAAACTAATTACAAAACTAAAAAGTTTGGCACCTGCCAAACTTTTTAGTTTATAGAACAACTTGTTATAAGGTTTAAACTTGCTGCGATATATTTTGTTGTTTTGCTAGGTCAGGTAAGTTTCCTTTTAACCCTAAAGCTCGTTTCATTACTTCATCTTTTGCACCTGGTAAGCGACTAGCCAGTGTCATTCCAAGTCCTCGAATTAACTTTTTAGCTGGATTTTCGCCCTCAAATAGATCTTTGAACCCTTGCATGGCCGCAATTACTTTTGCCGCTTCAGCTTTACGCCAACGCTCGTATGTACGTAGGTTACTGCGTTTACCTATATCTTCACCTGCATTCCACAAACGAATGACTTCTTGAGCAAGAGAAGCTGCATCCAACAGGCCTAAGTTCACGCCTTGCCCAGCCAGTGGGTGAATAGTATGTGCAGCATCACCAACCAAGGCGATTCGATCTATAACAAAATCTCGGGCGTATCTCATTTTCAAAGGAAAGGCTTGTCTCTCGCCAATCAGTTTGCACTTACCCAGTCGCATATCAAACTCTGCACTGAGATGCTTATTAAATTCGATGTCTGACATAGTAAGTAATTGCTGAGTCCTATTCGGTTCTGTTGACCACACAATCGAGCTCATATTCGTATCAGATAAAGGTAAGAAAGCTAAGGGTCCAAGAGGGGTAAATACTTGTCTTGCGACTTTTTTATGATCTTCAGAAGTCTGAATATTAGCAACTAAGGCGCTGTGTCCATAATCCCAATGCGTCAACGGAATATCAGCCTGTTGTCTAACCCAAGAGTTTGCACCATCAGCACCAACAACCAATTTCGCGGTTAACGACTCGCCACTATCTAACGTTAACCACGCTTCACTTTCACCCATGACAAGCGAATTACATTTAGCTGGCATGAAAAGCGACACATTTTCTTGGCTTACTATTTGGTCAAGCAAAGCGAGCTGAATGACCCTATTTTCTACAATATGTCCTAAATTGGGCTGACCAAGGTGTGTAGAATCAAATTCTATACACGCAAAACTATCTTGCTCCCAAACTTCCATTGCGCAATAAGGGGATGTTCTTCTTTGTTCTATACCAGACCAAACCCCTACATTTTTTAATATTTGCTCACTTGCACGGCTTAAGGCTGAAACTCTAACGTCAGCCAAAATATTTAATGTTCTTTCCGGTTCATAACCTTCAATAACCGCTATTCGCAAATCGGTATCTTTTAGAGCAGCGGCAAGGGTTAATCCGACCATTCCTCCGCCAATTATCGCAATGTCTACACTCTGCATCATAATTTACCTTTTCACCAAACCCATTGTTCTTCGCAACAGAGGCATTTTTAATAAAGGGATATTGTCCATCGCCATTAATCCAAGGTTTCGCCCTACACGCAGAGACAACCAATCATTAGAGAATATTTGTACCATACCAGTAATTAAAGCTATCGTGCGAGAACGATCTTGTTCCCGACATTTCCTGTACCCACTCAATACTGAATAATCCCCCGCATCTATTTGACCATCAATATTTTCGACTAGACTTGCAATATCACGAATGCCAAGGTTAAACCCTTGACCTGCCATAGGGTGAAGCAACTGTGCTGCATTTCCAACAGTAGCAAAGCGGTGAGACACTATTTGATCTTTTTGTTTTAAGATCAATGGATAACTAGCCGTCACTCCAGTTTTAATTATTTTACCTAACCGCCATCCAAAAGCTTGTTGTAACTCTTCTATGAATGCTTGGTCTGATAGACCGACCATTTTTTCAGCTTCTGCAGGTTTCAAGCACCACACAACGGACATTCGATTTTTAGACATAGGTAATAATGCGAGTGGACCACTTGGTGTAAAACGCTCAAACGCTCTTCCATTGTGATGTTCCGATATCTCTACATTGGCAATAACGGCGACCTGATCAAAATCAAACTCGCGGTTGCTGTGGCCCAATATATGACTGCATATTGAGTCGGCACCATCTGCAGCAACAAGAAGTTTACATTTAATCTCTTTGCCACTGCTGAGTATAATTTTATTATTATCCGCATGCCTTGAAATTCGCTCTACAGAGTCTGGGCATATATAGTCGATATTATCTGATTTTGAAATAAGTTCACTATAGAGAGAACCGATATTAGCCAGTTCTACAACATAACCCAACGCCGGCGTATTACGCTCGTCTTTTGTTATCTCTGTAATTCCTGCATGTCCACGATCAGAAACATGGATGTATTTGATTTCAGTCGTAAGTGGGCTGATTTTAGGCCAAAGCTTAAACCCTTCTAAGATCAACTTAGTACCATACGACAAAGCAATAGACCGTGAGTCAAACCCAGGATGATTTTCTTTTTCCATCGGGTAAGGTTCAACAACCGCAATGGAAAGAACGCCTTTCGATACATTGCTAAGAGCCAAAGCCAGAGTAGATCCCGCCATCGCCCCGCCAGCAATTACAACGTCGTATGTTTTCATTTCGTGGTATCGCCTTAATGTATCGTTGTATTCACTTTATCTTGAGGCAGCTTTTTACCAAACTCTGCATGGATAGTAAGTACGCACGCTTTTACATGCTCGATAACTTGCTCTAGTAAATCAGCTTGCTCTATTAAATCGTCATCTTCATCTATGCCTAACTTACTGATCTCTTCTAAATCAGTAAGGGCTTCTTTTATGTCTTTAGGCGCCTTTCTCAGAGCCTCATTGACCAAACCAAGGCCAGAAATAAAATGGTTAACCCACTCAGACAACGCATCCGCCATTTCCATCAAATCGGCATCATCATCAGGAAGTAGCATAAACAGTTCCATATCTGTGCCTGTTAGCTCCTCGATACTTAGAGATAACACGGACTCCGCATACTTTAATGCTCTGTCCGGCCACCCCATCCCATCATTGGTATAATCAAAAATCAGTGGTTGCCAACTTTTGTCTGAAATAGACAACCCACCACTTAACATTCCAACTAATAACCCGTGTAATTCTGCTGGGGTAACAGAAAGGCTAGATGCCTGAAGTCCAGATGCTATAGTTACATAATCTGGAAGTGTTGTTTTGCTCATGATTGCTCGCATTTTTACTAAAGATAACACATTCTAGCATTTCCACTTGTTAGCGAAAACTGAAAGAAAATTTGATTACCTTTTGGTCACATTGTTGAATTACTGTGTTGTCACTTCGCCATTTTACTAGTAATAGTGTGAAATACTTGAATCTTCACATGGCATTTTCTATAGTGCTTGTTCGGCTATAGCACAAATATATACCCAAGTGACTTTATAGCGTAGGTGACTTGGGTATATACGTGATAAGAGTTAGTTCACTATGAGTAATCATGCGGTTGAAATTGAAATATTGGGTAAGTTAACTCGAGTTAATTGTCCTCCAGGACAAGAAGAGTCTTTGCGTGAAGCTGCGCAAGATCTTGATAATCGATTAAAAGAAATGACAGAGCGAACTAAAGTGTCCAATACGGAAAAATTGCTCACTATCGCAGCCCTCAATGTTTGCTATGAATTGCAACAAGTGCAGAATAAAAAAGATACCAATCAAGATCAAATTTCAAAACGCATTGAACAGCTCAGTGCTTCATTAGATGAAGCGCTTAATTTACCCAAATAGATTTTACTAAGTAGACTATTTGTCTAGGATCGTATTAAACTGTTTTACCCTGGGGTGTTTGTCAGCAGGATTTAAGTCCCTGAGCCGATAAGCAATACCCAAGGGTTAGTACTTGATTACTATTGCGCAAGCTCGACTCGTATCGAGAAGCCTACGGTAACCATTGCTGATCCGCCTTGAACCAGCTGGTTCAAGGGCCATTAATCCTCAACGGCACTCTGGGGTATCCTCATGCAAGACTTACGTTTATCAATACGTAAAGAGATCAGGCAAAAGAGAAATCATATTTCTTCTCTTGATCAAACCATAGCGGCTAACGATGCGCTGTCGAAGATAAAACAACTACCGCGACTGCAAGAAGCAGAAAACATCGCCGTCTATCTTACTGTTGATGGCGAACTCGATACGCACCCCACCATCGAATATTTCTGGCAAAAAGGCAAAAACGTTTACCTACCAGTCTTACACCCTTTTGCTAAAGGTCATCTGCTCTTTTTGCGTTACGATGTAGACACGCCAATGATTGAAAACAAATTCAATATAAAAGAACCTAAGCTCGACCAAACCAAACTTATTCCTATCGCTCAACTCGATATTATATTTACGCCACTTGTTGCTTTCGATGTGACTGGGAACCGATTAGGTATGGGGGGAGGCTATTACGATAGAACGTTGGAACAATGGTTTAAAACCGGACGAGGCGCAACTCCAATTGGCATTGCTCACGACTGCCAACAAGTTGACAAGTTACCAAATGAAAATTGGGATGTCCCACTACCTATCATTATTACACCAAGTAAAGTTTGGCAGTGGTCACGGTCTCCATTGGGAAATTAGTCAATTAGTCGCTATAATCCCGCACGCATTATCGAGACTATCATACCCTTACTATTAAATTATACGTTCTGGAGAACATCATGACACAAGATGAAATGAAGAAGGAAGCTGGCTGGGCTGCACTCAAGTATGTTGAAGCAGGAAGCATTGTTGGAGTTGGTACAGGCTCAACAGTTAAACACTTCATTGATGCACTTGGAACCATGAAAGATGACATCAAAGGGGCGGTATCTAGCTCTATAGACTCAACAGAGAAACTGAAGGCACTGGGAATCGAAGTCTTTGATTGTAACGAAATCGATAAGCTAGATGTGTATGTTGATGGTGCAGATGAAATCAACCCCGCAAAAGAGATGATCAAAGGCGGTGGAGCAGCACTGACACGTGAAAAAATTGTTGCCGCGCTTTCAGACAAATTCATCTGTATCGTCGATGGCAGCAAGGCAGTTGATGTCATGGGCGAGTTTCCCCTACCTGTAGAAGTTATTCCAATGGCTCGTTCATTCATTGGGCGCGAGCTAGTTAAATTAGGTGGTGATCCTGCGTATCGCGAAGGCGTGGTAACGGACAACGGAAACATTATCATTGACGTGTATGGCTTAAAAATTATCAATCCAAAGCAACTAGAAGATCAAATTAATGCTTTGCCAGGTGTTGTTACCGTTGGTCTATTTGCTCATCGCGGTGCTGATGTTGTCATTACTGGTACACCAAATGGTGCAAAAATCGAAGAGTAAATAATAGAATTCCGTAATTTGACTACAAACGGTGCATTTATGCGCCGTTTTTTATTAATTATTCCGTAATATTCTTACCCTTTTGTCACTTTTTTTGATAATTTAGGAGTCAGAAAATGTACAGCAGCATCGTTTGGCAAATAAGTCAGACAAAGGTTATACATTGATTACTATAATTTGTGCCGACGAAACATCCCCCATTTTAAGGACGAGAATTAATGGCTAAAGTATCACTGGAAAAAGATAAGATTAAAATACTGCTGTTAGAAGGTCTACACCCTTCAACTGTAGAGGTTTTAGAGTCTGCTGGTTATACCAATATTGCATACCACAAAGGCTCTTTATCTGATGACGAATTGCTAGAAGCGGTAAAAGATGTACATTTTATTGGTATCCGATCCCGAACAAATTTAACAGACGAAGTATTCAAAGCAGCAAACAAGCTCGTTGCCGTTGGTTGCTTCTGTATTGGGACAAACCAAGTAAATCTGAAGTCCGCAGCAAAACGTGGCATTCCAGTATTCAACGCCCCATTCTCCAATACGCGCAGCGTAGCTGAGTTGGTATTAGGTCAAGTTCTTCTCATGTTAAGAGGTATCCCAGAAAAAAATGCTCTAGCACACCGTGGGATATGGAAAAAATCAGCCGATGCTTCATACGAAGCTCGCGGCAAAAGACTTGGCATCATCGGATACGGACATATCGGTACCCAACTCGGCATTATTGCTGAAAACTTGGGCATGCGCGTCTATTTTTACGATATAGAAAACAAGTTATCGTTAGGTAACGCAACGCAAGTTCATACCATGAGCGAACTGCTTAATAAATGTGATGTTATTTCACTTCACGTACCTGAAACTGATGGTACTAAAAATATGATGGGTGCTGAAGAGTTCTCACGCATGAAACCTGGCGCCATCTTTATTAACGCCGCTCGCGGAACGGTCGTGGATATACCAGCGCTTTGTGAGGCACTTGAATCAGGTCATCTTGGTGGCGCCGCGATTGATGTATTCCCAACAGAACCAAAAACAAATGCAGATCCGTTTGAATCACCATTGATGAAGTTTGACAATGTTATCTTAACACCTCATGTCGGGGGATCGACTCAAGAGGCACAAGAGAATATCGGCATTGAAGTAGCGGGTAAACTTGCTAAATATTCTGATAATGGCTCAACGCTTTCTTCAGTGAACTTTCCTGAGGTATCTTTACCAATCCATAAAGAGGCATCTCGATTACTCCATATCCACGAGAACCGTCCAGGCATCCTGACCCAGATAAATACCATCTTTGCTGAGGAAGGCATTAACATTGCGGGTCAGTACCTACAAACAAACTCTGATATGGGCTACGTGGTTATTGATGTAGAAGCAAGCCGTTCGCAAGAAGCTCTTGTAAAACTGAAAGAGATTGAAGGCACGATTAGAGCTCGTCTACTCCACTAATCGTATTACAACAAAAAAGGCATCTGAAGATGTCTTTTTTGTTGTTTTTTATATCTTGTCACTGCAAGTGAGGTCATATTCTGGATATGAGCCCCGCGTCCTTTCAACGTTTTATTTTTGCCCATATCTATTTCTAAACAAGACACTAGATGATCTCAAAAATGCTAATACTTGTCGTTTAGTCTGCCAATTTGTATATCACCGATACTCTATCTTTAATGACTAAAGCAGAATCGTCATATCCGGCAGGAGATGACTCGCTTCGGCTATCCATTGTTTTCATCATAATCGGTGGTGCATATGAATTGTTGTACGATATTTTCCAAATACCATCGAGATCCATTCCGAACCCTTTCGCCAAAGATTGCGCTTTCTCGTTGGCATCTTTAATGGCTTCGTCCCTGGCTAGTTCTTGATATTTTTTGTGTTCGGTTACTTTCAACTGAATAGTGTCTATACGATTGATGCCATCACCTAACGCCCCATCAATATAGGTATTCAAATGCTCTAACTGCGTCACAACAACCGTCATGCTTCTCGATGCTTGATACCCGACAAGCTCTGATTTTCCTGATTTTGGGTAACTATATTTGGGAGACAGATGAATATTCGTCGCTGAGATGTCATCTCTAGATACCCCGGCATTGGTTAGTCTTGCTATGAAAGCGGTTACGACGTCATCCACTCTTTTCTTTGCATCTTCTGCAGTAAGCGTTGACTCTTCCACTCTTACCGTAAACTCAGCCATATCAGGTTTGACAATCACTTCACCATAACCAGATGTTTCTATATGAGGAAAATTCCAGTTCTCAGCCCAAGAAGGTATGCTGTAGAGCGATAAAATAACGATAACTGACGTAAGGATTCTTTTCATTCCAATAACCTTAATTACTATTTGAGAATGATATGTTAACGATTAAAATTTCATTTACGTCATCAAAACGTTAGATTTATTTCTGTTGTGGCAGCTTTTCTTTTGCGTATTGGATAATTGCGTTAGAAAGCTGCTTAAGCACACCGCTTTCCAGTTGCCAGTGATGCCAATATAACGGGTTAGAGATACTAAGCTCAGGAACAATATTAACTAAGCTCCCTTTTTTAAGTTCATCACTAATTTGCAGTTTAGGAATCAATGAATACGCCACTCCTAAGGTGGTCAAATTAACAAACGCTTCTGAACTTCTTACTGTATGTTTAACCACACTTGTGATCGACAAAGAGAAGTTTTTTTGAATAAATTGCTCATGCATATGGTCGTATTGATTAAATACAACAGCTGGCGCCTTCATTAAGGATTCTCTGGTAACACCGTCAGAGAAATAACGTTGGCAAAAGTCCGGGCTTGCTACACATATATACTCTGAAACCCCTAAGAAATCGGCTACGCAACCAGGTATTGAATTGTTTTCTATACATATTGCTCCCACTACTTCTCCTGTCCTTAGTTTCTCTAACGTTCTGTTTTCATCATCAACAATGAAGTTAAGCGCTAATTTGGACTCCAAAAGAATCGGAGCAAGGCTTGGCAACAGCCAAGTGGCTAAACTGTCTGCATTCGTCGCTATTGACACATCGATGGGTAGATCACTATCGCTGCTGTTTAGATCCGGTAGGAGATCTTGTTCCAACAAAGAAACCCTACGATAAAGCCCTAAAAGTTTTTGACCTACAAGCGTTGCTCTCGGTGGTTGCTCTCTTACCAAGACTGGTTGTGAAGACCACTTCTCCAACTGCTTAATTCTTTGAGAAACAGCCGATTGAGAAATGCACAATTTTTTTGCTGCTTTCTCAAAACTGCGATAGTCCACCACCGCATCTAGCGTTTCTATCCATCGGTAATCCAAACCTCTCATTGTTATTCCTTTGCAGTCATTAGCTTTGCTTATTATATATTAATATTATTAAATTTATTTATGTTAGTGCATTCATTATGCTGTATTCAACTTCTAAACAACATTAAGGTACAGGTGTGAATTTTTGGATTTTATTTCAAGGTTTTGGGTTGGGAGCGAGCATGATCATCCCCATTGGTGCGCAGAACGCTTATATTTTAAATCAAGGGATAAAAAAGAATCATCACTTAACCGCCGCTACGTTGTGCAGCTTGATAGATGCATTATTAATTTCACTTGGTGTTTTTGGTGGCGGTGCCATTTTGTCTCAAAACGAACTTCTATTAAGCACGGTAACTATTGGTGGTATTGCTTTTCTTACTTTTTACGGTTACTTATCTCTAAAAAGTGCCTTTCAATCTCAAACTGAAAATCTCAATATCAATACCATTACCAAAAGTCGACGCAGCGTAATTCTAAGTGTGTTCGCTGTATCTCTACTCAACCCACATGTCTATTTGGATACCGTTGTTGTCCTCGGTTCCATTGGAGGTCAATTTGAAGGGAGTGATAGGTTATCTTTCGCTATTGGCACCATGACCGCTTCATTTGTTTGGTTTTTTGCCTTATCAATTGCGGCATCTAAGCTCGCGCCAACACTGTCAAAACCCAAGGTCAAAGCAAGTATCGATATAGGTGTCGCTCTAATTATGTTTCTGATTGCGGCTTCTCTTGCCAAAGGACTTATCATTCAACATCTATAACGGACAAAATTTACAATTCAATTAATGATTTTTTAGTCTTGGAAGTAACCCTTTCTAAATACAAAAAATAACACTCAATTTTTGTCCAAAAAAAAGCCCCAATTAAGGGGCCTTTTATAATGAGAGGATTGTAACTTAACCCTCTTTGTTTAGATGCACATCCATCTGTGGGAATGGTATCTCAATGCCTTCTTTATCCAAGCCTTCTTTTATAGCTTGAAGGGTATCAAAATAAACGGCCCAGTAGTCCGCAGTGCTGCACCAAGGGCGAGCAACAAAGTTAACCGATGAATCAGCAAGAGCAACGACACCAACTGTGATTCCCGGCTCTTTTAAAATACGTTCATCAGCTTCAAGGATTCGAGTAATTACTTCTTTAGTTTTCTGAAGATCTGCAGAATATGATACACCGATAACATGATCAATACGGCGAGTATCATGATGCGAATAGTTAACAATTGCCCCACCAATCACACTACCATTAGGAACAACAACCATTTTATTATCAGGTGTGGTTAATACCGTTTGAAATATTTGAATAGATTGAACAGAGCCAGCTACACCACCGATTTCAACATAGTCACCCGACTTAAATGGACGAAACGCAACAATAAGGACACCCGCGGCAAAATTAGAAAGCGATCCTTGTAAGGCTAGACCAACGGCTAAACCTGCAGCACCAATAACCGCAACCACAGAGGCGGTTTGAACACCAAGGCGACCTAACGCAGCAATCAATACAATGACAAACAAAAGATAACGAACTAATGCATGGACAAAATCAACAACCGCTTTGTCCAAGTTTTTCTTATTTAAAGCCTTGGCGACCGTGTTTGCTATACCTTTTACAATCAAGTTACCAATAAAAAGAATCAGCACAGCAGAGAGGATATTTACGCCGTATTGAATCAATAGTTCTGAGTTATCGGTAAGCCACGTCTCTGCCATTGAGAGACTCTCCGTTACACCTGCAACTACCGTGTCTTCACTCGCCATTTTTCCATCCTTAAACATTAGTTATACAACGTCCTTTACGGCTATAAGAATTTTATTCCCATAGCAAAGACGTCGTGATTTATACCGCTTTAGTCAGCTCAAAACAAAATTACATAAAATTAATTTATATTGCATTAGCATGCTGTTGTTTTATCGTTCATAAAGAGACACGTTTCTTGTTCGGTAGACGATAACGCAACCACCAAGAAAAGATCCAGACTCTAAATTAAGAATAACGACATTTTCACTACTAATGTTGTTTATTGTTATGCAGTTGTGAAATTTAAGCACAAAAAAACCGCTCAATCGAGCGGTTTTTACTATTTAACGATTTAAACGAATTATAATACGTCTACAGCATTAAGATCAGAGAACGCTTTTTCAAGGCGCGTAACCATAGAAACTTGAGCAGCACGTAACCATACGCGTGGATCGTAATGTTTCTTGTTAGGTGCTGACTCACCAGTTGGGTTACCGATTTGACCTTGCAAGAAATCGCGATTAGCAGCTTCGTACTGACGGATACCATCCCAACATGCCCACTGAGTATCAGTATCGATGTTCATTTTGATAACACCATAACCGATAGACTCTTGAATCTCTTCTTCAGAAGAGCCAGAACCACCGTGGAATACGAAGTTAAGTGCATTTGGTGCAAGACCAAATTTCTCAGTACAGTAAGCTTGAGAGTCACGTAAAATAGTTGGAGTAAGTACAACGTTACCAGCTTGGTAAACACCGTGTACGTTACCGAAAGATGCCGCGATAGTGAAGTTAGGGCTGATAGCATTCAACTTCTCATATGAATATGCAACATCTTCAGGAGAAGTGTAAAGCTCAGACGCGTCCATATCAGAGTTATCTACGCCATCTTCTTCACCACCAGTACAACCTAGTTCAATCTCTAGAGTCATACCCATTTTCGCCATGCGAGCAAGATATTGACCACAAATTTCAATGTTTTCTTCAAGAGACTCTTCAGAAAGATCGATCATGTGTGAAGAAAATAGAGGCTTACCCGTTTGAGCGAAGAACTCTTCACCTGCGTCTAGCATTCCGTCAATCCAAGGAAGAAGCTTCTTAGCTGCGTGGTCAGTATGCAGAATAACTGGAACACCGTAAGTAGCGGCAACAGCGTGTACATATTTAGCACCCGCTACAGCGCCTAGAACCGCAGCACCTTGACCTTCTAGCTTAACACCTTTACCAGCGAAGAATGCAGCACCACCGTTAGAGAACTGAACGATAACAGGAGCTTTAGCTTTAGCTGCTGCTTCTAATACTGCGTTTACAGAATCAGTACCAATACAGTTAACTGCAGGAAGTGCGAAGTTGTTTTCTTTTGCAACTTCAAATACTTTTTGTACGTCTGCTCCAGAGATAACACCTGGTTTTACGAAATCGAAGATCTTAGACATGGAATGAGTCCTATTTTCTGTCGTTTTAAATTAAATTCTTAAAAATTTGCAATCGTTTGCTCATAACGCGCAGGCATTCTAACAATAAATAGCCAGCATCAGCAAACACAAAGGCGAGAGTATATTCCCGCCTCCATAAATCATTATGCTTTAGCACGTTCTTCTAGCATTGCTACAGCAGGAAGTACTTTGCCTTCAACAAACTCAAGGAATGCACCGCCACCTGTTGAGATGTAAGAAACATCTGCTTTAATACCGAATTTGTCGATAGCCGCAAGAGTATCACCACCACCAGCGACAGAGAAACCTTCTGAATCAGCAATGGCTTTAGAGATGCCAGCGGTGCCTGCTTCAAAGTTTTTGAATTCAAATACACCAACAGGGCCATTCCAAAGAATGGTTTTAGCGTTGCTGATAATTTCAGCAAGAACCGCAGTAGATTCTGGGCCAAGGTCAAAAATCATGTCGTCATCTTGAACCTCAGAAACATGCTTGATTACCGCTTCCGCATTTTCATCAAATGCTTTTGCACAAGCAACATCAGTTGCTACAGGGATTGCACATTCTTTCATCAATATCTTAGCGGTTTCAACTAGGTCTGCCTCGTATAAAGACTTACCTACATTGTGACCTTCAGCTGCGATAAATGTATTCGCAATACCACCACCAACAACAAGCTGGTCGGCAATTTTAGAGAGTGACTTAAGAACGGTTAGTTTAGTTGAAACCTTAGAACCACCAACAATAGCAACAAGAGGACGCGCTGGATTGTCCATCGCTTTGCCTAGTGCTTCAAGTTCTGCAGCAAGAAGAGGGCCTGCACAAGCAATTGGTGCGTTAGTTCCAACACCGTGAGTTGAAGCTTGAGCTCGGTGAGCAGTACCAAACGCATCCATTACAAATACATCACAAAGCGCCGCATACTTCTTAGAAAGCGCTTCTTCATTCTTCTTTTCGCCTTTATTAAAGCGAACGTTTTCAAGAACAACAAGCTCACCCGTGTTTAGTTCTAGACCGTTTAAGTAATCTTTTGCAAGTTTTACTTCACAATCAAGTGCATCATTTAAATAGTTAACTACAGGTGCTAGAGAGAACTCTTCAGCATATTCGCCTTCTGTAGGACGACCTAAATGTGAAGTAACCATTACTTTGGCGCCAGCTTCTAGGCACATCTTGATAGTAGGAAGTGATGCTAGAATACGTGCATCAGAAGTTACTTTACCGTTTTTTACTGGCACGTTTAGATCAGCACGAATAAATACACGTTTACCTGCTAGATCCAGGTCAGTCATCTTGATTACAGACATTGTTTGTCCTCTCGATTTATAAATTTAAGAAAGTTTATTTAGCTCGGCATATACCAAGCATAGAAATTCTTTAACTGCTATGTCATGTGGGGGTAGATTTCATTTATTTCAATGGGCAAATAAATTATTTAAGCTACTTTTTACATGACAGCATTGCAATAGTTGTGTCTAGCATTCTATTGGCGAAACCCCATTCGTTGTCACACCAAACTAGCATTTTCACTAGACGACCATCACTCACTCTAGTTTGCGAACCATCCACGATTGCACTGTGTGAATCGTGATTGAAGTCGATCGAAACTAAAGGCTTCTCAGTATAGTCAACAATGTGACGTAATGTACACTGAGATGCCTCTATGATGGTTTGATTTACGTCATTAACTTTCACTTTTGTGTTAATTGTGACGCTTAAATCCATTGCCGTCACATTTACAGTGGGCACTCGCACCGAAATTGCTTCAAATTTGTTGGAAAATTTCGGAAATATTCTTTCGATTCCTTTATGAAGTTTCGTATCCACAGGAATAATTGACTGACTAGCAGAGCGAGACCTTCTCAGATCCGGATGATAAGCATCAATAACTTGTTGATCATTCATCGATGAATGAATTGTCGTGATGGTGCCAGAGTCGATTCCAAATGCATCATCTAATACCTTGATTATCGGTACGATACAGTTAGTTGTACAGGATCCATTTGACACAATATTATGCTTATCCAGAAGTGTTTTATGGTTAACACCATAGATGATGGTATTGTCTAGATCGTTTGCTCCTGGATGAGAAAACAGTACCTTTTTTGAGCCCGCAGCAATATGTTTAAGCCCATCGTCTCTATTTCCATATACACCCGTGCAGTCTAAAACAACATCAACTTGCAGATCTCTCCACGGCAGTAGCTCAATATCCGCTAAATGAAGAATTCTAACCGAATCGAACTCACCATTCTGATGATGGATAAAAAGGTGTTCTTGGTCGTTAGATACTTTTTTACCAAAACGTCCATGGCTAGTGTCGTATTGAAGAAGATGCGCCATCGCATCCGGTTGTGCCAACTCATTTACGGCAACAACTTGAATCTGGTTATTTTTACCACTTTCATAAAGCGCACGCAGCACATTACGACCTATCCGGCCGAAGCCATTAATTGCTATTCTTAGCATCGACTGAAATCTCATCCTTTTTGTTTGAACAAGGATAATACTGGATATAGAGATAAATCGCATGCAGAAAAAAACCGAGCAATCTGCTCGGTTTTATTTCGCGATGGCTCGTACGGTTACGCGAGCACTTCATTCGCGGCTTTAACCACGTTCTCGACAGTAAAGCCGAACATCTTGAAGAGTTCACCCGCTGGAGCCGACTCACCAAAGGTGGTCATTCCGATAATACGACCGTCAAAACCAACGTACTTGTACCAGAAATCAGCAATACCCGCTTCAACAGCAACACGGGCTCTTACGTCAGCAGGTAGAACGGCTTCACGGTAAGCGGCGTCTTGCTTATCAAATACATCCGTTGCAGGCATAGAGACAACGCGTACCTTTTTGCCTTCGGCTGTCAGTTGCGCGGCGGCTGCAACGACAAGCTCAATTTCTGAGCCAGTGGCAATAAGGATAAGCTCAGGCTTACCATCACAATCCTTCAATATGTAGCCACCCTTAGCAATGTCAGCAACTTGAGACGCGTCGCGCTCTTGCTGTGCTAGGTTTTGGCGAGAGAAGATAAGCGATGTTGGGCCGTCTTTACGCTCAATAGCGAATTTCCAAGCCACGGCGGATTCAACTTGGTCACAAGGGCGCCATGTGCTCATGTTTGGTGTCAAACGTAGAGAAGAAACCTGCTCAACCGGTTGGTGCGTTGGCCCATCTTCACCCAAACCAATGGAGTCATGCGTATAAACCTGGATATTCTGCACTTTCATCAGTGCAGCCATGCGTAAGGCATTACGTGCGTATTCCATAAACATCAGGAAGGTCGCGCCGTAAGGAACAAAACCACCGTGAAGGGCTAAGCCATTCATGATAGCCGTCATACCGAATTCACGCACACCGTAATGGATGTAGTTACCCGATGCATCTTCCGGTGTGATTGACTTAGAGCCAGACCACATGGTGAGGTTTGAAGGCGCAAGGTCAGCCGAGCCACCCATAAATTCAGGTAGCATCGCACCAAACGCTTCTAATGCATTTTGAGACGCTTTGCGTGAAGCGATATTCGCTGGGTTAGCTTGAAGGTCTGCAATGATTTGAGACGTTTTTGCTTCCCATTCTGCTGGTAGCTCACCGTTTACGCGGCGTTTGAATTCTGCTGCAAGCTCTGGATATGCTGCTTCATAAGCTGCAAATTTCTCGTTCCACGTTGCTTCCTTAGCTGCGCCTGCTTCTTTTGCAGACCATTGCGCATAGATTTCCGATGGAATTTCAAAAGGACCGTGCTCCCAGCCTAACGCTTTACGTGTTGCAACAATTTCGTCTGCGCCTAGTGGTGCGCCGTGACAGTCGTGAGTACCTGATTTGTTAGGAGAACCAAAACCGATCACTGTTTTAGTACAGATAAGAGTAGGTTTACCCGTTTCTGCTTTCGCCGCTTCAATCGCTGCATTGATAGCCGCTGCATCGTGACCATCTACCGCAGGGATAACATGCCAGCCGTACGCTTCAAAACGTTTCGGTGTGTCGTCTGTAAACCAACCGTCTACTTCGCCATCGATTGAGATGCCATTGTCATCCCAAAATGCAACAAGCTTACCAAGGCCTAAAGTACCCGCAAGAGAACACGCCTCGTGAGAGATACCTTCCATCAAACAGCCATCGCCCATAAACACATAAGTGTTGTGGTCAACAACGTCGTGACCTTCTTGGTTAAACTGAGCGGCCAATGCTTTTTCAGCTAATGCCATACCCACGGCGTTAGTGATACCCTGACCAAGAGGACCCGTCGTGGTTTCAATGCCTGGTGCATAGCCATATTCTGGGTGACCTGGTGTTTTCGAGTGTAGCTGACGGAAGTTTTTCAAGTCGTCAATAGAAAGCTCGTAACCTGAAAGGTGAAGCAGAGAGTAAATCAGCATAGAGCCGTGGCCGTTAGACAATATAAAACGATCTCGGTCAGCCCACTCTGGGTTTTGTGGGTTATGGTTTAGGTGACCACGCCAAAGTACTTCGGCGATATCAGCCATACCCATAGGTGCGCCAGGGTGACCTGAGTTGGCTTTTTGAACACCGTCCATGCTAAGGGCACGGATTGCATTTGCTAGCTCTTGCTGAGAAGGTAGTTGAGAAGGCATGTCTGCTCCTGAGTAGATACACGAATTCATTGATTAAGGTGAACGCTAGTTAACCTAAACACAGTTAATTAATAGCGGCGCTATATTCTCTCAGAGCGAAATTAGGACTGCAATCGATTTCCTCGCCAATTATTAGCGAATATCTAACACTTTTTGATGAAAGTCATCTCATCTACTTAAATTTGTATTCACGTACTCTATGATCCAGTTCAAAAAAAACTTGTATTTCTAGCTTCAAATACTAAAATAGACGTCTAGATGTAAAAACGCCTACTCAAGCGTATTTTTTGCACAATTCATTTTCTTATTTTTTAGAGGTGCTACATGGCATCTTTTTTAACGTTTTAATACGGAGCTGTCTACTATGGCTAAACATCTATTTACTTCTGAATCTGTTTCAGAAGGCCATCCAGATAAAATCGCAGACCAAATTTCAGATGCTGTTCTTGATGCCATCCTTGAGCAAGATCCTAAAGCACGTGTTGCTTGTGAAACCTATGTAAAAACTGGCATGGTCATGGTTGGTGGTGAAGTAACCACATCTGCATGGGTAGATATTGAAGAGATCACTCGTCAGACCGTTCGTGAAATTGGCTACGTTCATTCAGATATGGGTTTCGATGCGGACTCTTGTGCAGTACTGAATACCATCGGTAAGCAATCTCCAGACATCAACCAAGGCGTTGATAAAGCGGATCCAAAAGAGCAAGGTGCTGGCGACCAAGGCATCATGTTTGGTTATGCAACAAACGAAACCGCAGTATTAATGCCTGCACCTATTACCTATTCTCATCTACTTGTTCAAAAACAAGCAGAGGTTCGTAAAAATGGGACGCTAGATTGGCTGCGCCCAGATGCTAAAAGTCAGGTCACTTTCCAATACGATCAAGGCAAGATTGTAGGTATTGATGCCGTTGTTCTTTCAACTCAACACAGCGATACTATTTCTACACCGGATCTGCGCGAAGCAGTGATGGAAGAGATTATCAAGCCAGTACTTCCTTCTGAATGGCTAAGTAAAGAGACTAGCTTCTTTATTAATCCAACGGGTCGTTTTGTTATTGGCGGCCCAATGGGTGACTGTGGTCTTACTGGTCGTAAGATTATTGTGGATACTTATGGCGGTGCAGCTCGTCACGGTGGCGGAGCATTTTCTGGCAAAGATCCATCAAAGGTGGATCGCAGTGCAGCTTACGCCGCTCGTTATGTTGCTAAAAATATTGTTGCCGCTGGTTTTGCAGATCGCTGTGAGATTCAACTTTCTTATGCCATTGGTATTGCTGATCCAACATCGATTATGGTCGAGACATTCGGAACCGAAAAAGTGTCCCACGACGTCATCATCAAAGCCATTCGTCAGTTCTTCGATCTTCGTCCATATGGCCTACAAGAAATGCTCGACCTTCTTCAACCAATCTATAAGAAAACGGCAGCTTACGGCCACTTTGGCCGTGAAGAATTCCCTTGGGAAGCGACAGATAAAGTCGACGTTCTACGCGATTTTGCTGGGCTAAAGTATTAACGTTTATTCTGTTAAAAAAACGCTTAAAATATAACACGAAGCCCTCAATTATAGAGGGCTTCGTTATTTTTTCCCTAAAATTCATTCGTTTAACGCTTCACTTTCCTCTCCCCAAAATTGGACTAGACTTAACCTAGATGAAAATAATACTGAGTTGCAATCTCATTATCGAATGCACTTTTGTTATTACGTTTTCATCCCTTCAATTTTTGTAAATAGAGGTTCATCGTCGTTAGATTTAATGAACCTCTATTTGTTGGAATTGGTCATCAAGTTGTTAATCTCTTCTAGGGAGGCCACATGGCTACAATTGTGCCAGATAAACTACATAAAAAAGAATCTAAACAACATCATGTTCCTGATCATGACTACGCACGAACGATTGCTTGCAATAAGATCGATGCTTCCGCGCCCTTTCGTTGGGTGAGATTGGGTATTAAGGATTTTTTCCTACTACCAACCATCAGTTTTTTTTATGGGCTTTGCTTTATGGCCGCCGCGATCGCGGTAGTTCAATTAACTCAGTGGCAAGGATCACACCTTATTGTGTTACCTAGTCTTATCGTATTTATGCTAATAGGTCCATTTTTAGCGCTTGGACTGTATGACGCGAGTTGGCAGCGCGAGAAAGGTCATCAAGCTAATCTTCTTAAATCTATAAAAGCGATCAATAGAAACTCTACTTCTCAATGGGCATTCGCGGTATTGCTCACTGTTACTCTAATTTTTTGGATGAGAATTGCCGCTCTTGTGCATGTTTTTTACCCACAAGTTGAAAGCGCACCGTTAGCTGACTTCATTCCTTTTCTTCTTACTAACGCCGTTATCGGGTTAGTGGTTGCTGGGTTGATTTTCAGTATTTCTGCTTTCTCTATCCCGTTAATGATGGAAAGGCGTGTAGACATGATGACTGCCGTGTTTACAAGTTTCAATGCTGTAAAAGAAAACCTATCGGCAATGATTGTCTGGGCGATAATGATCTGTATTGGTACCCTAATTGGCTTTGCGACCTACGGCGTCGGAATGCTAGCGGTCATTCCAATACTTGGGTATGGTACATGGCATGCTTATCGCGAAACCATAGTAAGAAAATAGAATTCACCTTATAATCAGCGCCTCAGATAATACTGAGGCGTTTTTTTTAGGAGTTTTCTTTGGGCAATATAGAGCTTACTTATCAAGCAAAAAAAGCATTGTGTCATCATGTTGCCACTGCGAATCAATATTTTGGCCAATCATTTCCGATCCCTGATATCAACTTTAAACTTAGAGGAAAGGCCGCCGGAAAGGCTTATCTACAAGGCTGGGAAATTCGTCTTAATCCGATTCTTTTTAGTGAAAATAGAGAGCCGTTCTTGCAAGAAGTCATCCCACACGAATTAGCACATTTAATCACTTTCCAGCGATTTGGCCGTGTGAAGCCTCATGGGAAAGAGTGGAAGATGATGATGGAACGTGTATTTCTATTGCGTGCAAAAACCACACACAACTTTGAAATCACCTCGGTTCAAGGAAAGACATTTGAATATCAATGTCAATGCAACTGTTACCCACTCACTATTCGTCGCCATAACAAGGCACAAAATGGCAACGCACAATACAGCTGCAGAGAGTGCAAACAAAAACTCGTTTACACAGGCATTCAATTAACCTAGTCAGGTTATTAGAGCAAACTGGAATAACTTAGGATAAACAACCTAACGTAATACCCTTGTTTTTTCAGCAAAATGCATCCATGTTATCAACAGAAAATAAACCTCAGGACCACCAGCAATGCGCGTACCTAGAATTTACCATCCAGAAATCATAGACAATCTTGGCATTATCTCTTTAGGTGAAGATGCAGCTGGCCATGTTGGCCGCGTACTAAGAATGAAACCAGGCCAAGAGGTACTCTTATTTGACGGTACAGGCGCACAGTTTCCTGCAACCATTACAGAAGTCACGAAAAAGTCGGTTCTTGTAGAAGCCCTGGCAAGAGTGGAATGTAGTATTGAGTCACCGTTAGATATTCACCTAGGTCAGGTTGTCTCCCGTGGCGACAAGATGGAATTTACAATCCAGAAATCTGTCGAGCTCGGCGTTAATACAATCACTCCGCTAATTTCCGAAAGATGCGGTGTAAAATTGGATACCAAAAGGTTTGAAAAAAAACTTTATCAGTGGCAAAAAATAGCAATCGCAGCATGTGAACAGAGCGGAAGAAATTGTATTCCCACAATTAGACCTATCATGCAATTAGAAGAGTGGTGTGGAGAAGAAGACAATGCGCTTAAATTAAACCTTCATCCTAGGGCAAAATACTCTATCAACACACTACCTGAACCCATTAAAAAAGTTAGATTACTTATTGGTCCTGAAGGCGGCCTATCTGCAGAAGAGATCGCCATGACGGAATCATATAAATTTGAAGAAACGCTGTTAGGCCCGCGAGTATTAAGAACAGAAACGGCTGCACTAACGGCAATTACCGCATTACAGGTCCGCTTCGGTGATCTTGGCTAATCTGCCTTGGCGACCCTAAACAGAGGAGAACACAATGATTAAATTAGGCATAGTAATGGACCCAATTTCGTCCATTAATATTAAAAAAGATTCTAGCTTTGCCATGATGATTGAGGCACAGAAACGCGGCTACGAAATTCACTATATGGAGATGAACGATCTTCACCTAGAACAAGGTGTCGCGATTGCAGATACCAAAATAGTCACGTTAAAAGAAGATCCTAATTCATGGTTTGAATTCAGATCAGAGCAAACCATCGAACTTTCTGAATTAGATGCTGTTTTAATGCGTAAAGATCCCCCTTTTGATACCGAATATATCTATGCGACGTACATTTTAGAGCGCGCTGAAGAAAACGGTGCTTTAATTGTTAATAAGCCACAAAGCTTACGTGATTGTAATGAAAAACTGTTTACCGCTTGGTTCCCTGATCTCACACCAACGACAATAGTGACTCGTAAGTCCGATAAAATTAAAGCTTTTCAAGAAGAGCACGGCGATATTATTTTAAAACCATTAGATGGAATGGGTGGAGCGTCAATATTTCGTGTTAAGAAAGGCGATCCGAATGTCTCAGTCATTATCGAAACCCTAACCAATCATGGGCAAAATTATGCCATGGCTCAGACATTTGTTCCGGATATCAGTAATGGTGATAAACGCATTCTAGTGGTCGACGGTGAACCGATGCCATACTGTTTAGCTCGTATCCCAGCAGAAGGAGAGACCCGTGGTAACCTTGCTGCAGGAGGCCGAGGCGAAGCGAGACCATTGAGTGAAACGGACAGAAGAATAGCAATGGCTGTCGCTCCGACACTAAAAGAGAAAGGGTTAATATTTGTCGGTCTAGATGTTATCGGTGACAGATTGACGGAAATAAATGTCACCAGCCCAACGTGTATTAAAGAAATAGAAGCCGCATTCGATGTATCAATTACAGGCAAGTTGATGGATGCCATAGAGCGTCGAGTAAATAAATGATCGGGTAATGGAGTCTATATGAATTTAGCTAACCACTTTTTAGTTGCAATGCCTAACATGCGAGATCCGCTTTTTCATCGCTCAGTGATTTATATTTGCGAGCATAGTAAAGACGGTGCAATGGGGATTGTGGTCAATGCTCCTATCAACATTACAGTAGGCGGAATGTTGAAAAAAGTAGATGTAGACTCTGTTCACCCACAGATCCATAAAGAGAGCTTGGAAGCCTCAGTGCTTAACGGAGGCCCCGTATCGGAAGATCGAGGCTTCATTCTTCATGAACCGAAAGATCAATACCTTTCTAGTATTCAAATGACCGATCGCCTTAGTGTCACCACGTCCAAAGACATATTGAGCGTATTGGGGACAGAAGCAGAACCTAACAACTATATTGTTGCTCTTGGTTATTCCGGTTGGACAGCAGGACAGCTAGAAAATGAATTAGCGGAAAACTCCTGGTTAACCGTAGAGGCTGATCCAATGGTGATATTTGAAACTCCGGTACAAGAAAGATGGGAAAAAGCCGTGCAGATGTTAGGCGTTGAGCCAAGTCAGTTGTCGGCAGATACGGGACATGCTTAAACATCGGTTAAAAACCTGTCATTCAATAGAAGCAATACATTTCAATAACTAAGAGTACAAAATGAGTTCAAATTCTAAAACCATTATTGCTTTCGATTTTGGTACAAAAAGTATCGGTAGCGCCGTTGGGCAAGAGATAACGGGTACAGCAACACCATTAAAAGCGTTTAAGGCTAACGACGGCATTCCAAATTGGGGGGATATTGAAAAAATGCTTAAAGAGTGGCAACCCGATCTAATTGTTGTTGGTCTCCCTACTGATCTACACGGTAAAGAACTAGAAACCATATCCCCAAAAGCAAAGAAGTTCGCTAATCGACTACATGGACGGTTTGGTTTTGCTGTAAAACTGCATGATGAGCGTCTTTCAACAGCAGAAGCGAGAGCTGACCTATTCGAGATGGGTGGCTATAAAGCACTGAGTAAAGGTAATATTGACTGTCAATCAGCGGTAGTTATCCTGGAAAGTTGGTTTGAATCTCAGTGGCGCTAACGAAAATAGGCGTTGTAATAATACTTATTTTCGTCAGCTCGAGTTTTAATTACCCCATATCTACCTTTACACCTGACAATGCACTACTGTCGAGTTCGCCCCTATTTGTCTTCATCATTAGTCGCAAATCATTTGCAGAATCAGCACTGTGTAGTGCATCAACTTCTGTGATCTTGCCTTCTACCACAAGTTGGTAAAGCGACTGGTCAAATGTCCTCATACCTGATTCTGCTGATTTAACCATTGTTGGTTTCAGTTCATGAAGATCACCGCGCCGAATAAGATCGGAAACTCTTGGTGTATTAAGTAATACCTCAAAAACACCATGTCGGCCTTGTCCATGTTTATCTATAATCAACTGTTGACCAATTATGCCCTTCAAGTTGCTCGATAGGTCAAATAAAAACTGTTCTTTATGGTCTTTAGGAACCAGATTAAGAATGCGTTCTAACGCTTGATTCGCATTGTTTGCATGCAATGTCGCCATACATAGATGGCCTGTTTCGGCAAATGTCATGGCAAATTCCATAGTTTCACGACTACGAATCTCACCAATTAAGATCATATCTGGTGCTTGGCGAAGTGAGTTTTTTAATGCCACTTCATAGCTTTCAGTATCAACACCAACCTCCCTTTGCGTAACAATGCATTGGTCATGTTCATGAACAAATTCAATTGGGTCTTCCACTGTCAAAATATGACCGCTTCTGTTCTGATTTCGATATCCAGTCATTGCTGCCATGGTGGTCGATTTCCCTGAACCAGTAGAACCGACAATCAAAACGAGTCCTCTTTTTGCAACGGAAAGCTCTTTCATTATCTCTGGGAGCATCAATTCATCACAGGTAGGGATTTCTGTCTCGATTCTTCTTATCACAGCACCAGGCAGCTCTCGTTGAAAAAAAGCACTCACACGATATCGGCCACTATTGCGTACTATCGCAAAGTTCGCTTCTTTGGTTCGATCAAATTCCGATTTTTTTTCATCATCCATCAGAGCATTAAGCAAAAAAGAGACGCTCTCTTTATTCAGTTTTTCTCCGATGGCACGCAATTGCCCGTCAATACGCAGCAGGCAAGGCGAGTCGACCGTAATGTATATATCTGACGCTTTATTGACGCTCATCTCATACAGAAGAGTATTAATATCAACAGCCTTGTTAAGATCCATCGGTTTATGACCCAAACGACATCGCCTCCATCTCAATTTTCTTATTTACTTCATCAATGTCGACGATATTCTTCGCCAACAGCTGCTTCGCACTCTGTTCCATTGTTCTCATACCAACGGAAGAGCTCGTTTGAATAATGGAATACATTTGGGCAACTTTATCTTCTCGGATAAGATTTCGGATTGCGGGTGTGCCCATCATAATTTCGTGACATGCAACTCGGCCACCACCAATTTTTTTCAATAATTTTTGTGCAATAACGGTCTTAAGAGATTCAGACAACATTGACCGAACCATCGATTTGTCACTTCCTGGGAAAACATCAATAATTCGATCAATCGTTTTTGCCGCTGAGCTTGTATGCAAAGTACCAAATACCAAATGACCCGTTTCTGCAGCCGTCAACGCCAAACTAATGGTTTCTTGGTCCCTTAATTCACCAACAAGAATGACATCTGGGTCTTCACGCAGTGCCGACCTTAACGCGGCCTTAAAGCTATGGGTGTCTTTATGCACCTCACGTTGATTAATTAAACACTTAATATTTGAATGCACAAATTCAATTGGGTCTTCGATGGTTAATATATGCTTATTAAAGTTACGATTGATATGATTAACCATTGCCGCTAACGTTGTTGATTTTCCAGAACCCGTTGGCCCAGTGACCAATATCAAGCCTTTTTCCATTTCGGAAATTTCACTAAATATACTTGGTGCATCTAACTCTTCTAGCGTAGGGATATCCATTGGGATGGTGCGCAAAACAGCTGAGCACCCACGTCTTTGATTAAAAGCATTGATGCGGAATCGGCCTATTTGTGGAATCTCATACGAAAAATCGACTTCAAGCTTCTCTTCAAATTCACTTCTTTGTGCATCCGTCATTATTTCAAATAACAGGTGATGCACCTCAGAATGACTTAAAGGAGGAATACCTAGCTTCCTAACATCGCCATCAATGCGTATCATAGGGGCAACACCAGCAGAAAGATGTAGATCTGAGGCATTATGTTTTACACTAAAATCTAATAGCTCAGTGATATCCATATAAATTCCTTAATAAAGTCAATTATGTATAGTATTCAACAAAATATTGAACAGGTCACTAAACAGATGCGCACTGCCGAACATAAGTGTGGTCGAGAACCAAGTTCCGTGCAACTTTTGGCCGTGAGTAAGACCAAACCCATAGAAGCCATAGAAGCAGCGATCGAGGCAGGACAAAAAGCATTCGGTGAAAACTACGTCCAAGAAGGTGTCGAAAAGGCACAGTATTTTACTAAAAACTTTAACAATGCAGGGTTAGAGTGGCACTTCATTGGTCCAATCCAATCCAATAAAACCAAACCTATTGCCGAAAATTTCCAATGGATTCACTCTATCGATAGAGGCAAGATTGCTCAACGCTTAAACGACCAAAGACCTAACGAATTACCACCTTTACAAGTTTTAATACAAGTAAACACAAGTGGGGAGGAATCTAAGTCAGGTATTAATGAAGCAGAAGTTTTTTTATTAGCTGAGTTGATTTATTCCCTTCCTAACCTCACTTTAAGAGGATTGATGTCTATTCCAGCAAATGTAACCAACTATGAGTCTCAGTTGAACGCTTTTACTCAATTAGCCGTTATTCAACAGAAACTCGCTGATAAATACGCAGAAATAGATACACTATCTATGGGCATGAGTGGTGATATGGAAGCCGCTGTTCAGGCTGGAAGCACGATGGTACGTATTGGCACCGCTATTTTTGGTGCTAGAGATTACCCTACTACATCTTAATTTGTTGTTAATTACGGAAGAGGTCAGTCAATGGAAAACAGAAAAATCGCCTTTATTGGAGCTGGTAATATGGCTCGCTCAATTATTGCAGGGCTTACATCAAGTGGATATGATTCAAGCAACATTATAGCCACAGACCCAAATAAGGAACAGCGCGATTTATTGACGACTCTGTATGATATCAATACCACAGGGGACAACGCAGAAGCGGCCAACAGTGCTGATGTTATTGTGCTAGCGGTAAAACCTCAGATTATGGAATTAGTTTGCGGTGGATTAACCACTGTCGATTTATCAAATAAACTGGTTATATCAATAGCCGCTGGCATTTCTGCAACGAGACTAAATACGTTTTTAGAAACTGAAGTTAACTTAGTTCGAGTCATGCCTAATACGCCAGCATTAGTAAGTAAAGGGATGAGCGGCCTTTATGCCACACCATTGGTTAGTGACGCTGATAAAACATTCGCCAGCCAACTTATGCAGGCCGTAGGCAAAGTATGTTGGGTTAACGAAGAATCTGCTATTAATAACGTCATTGCTGCGGCTGGAAGCGCTCCTGCTTATTTTTTCCTGTTTATGGAAGCAATGCAAAATGAAGCGATAGCTCAAGGCTTTGACAAGGAGACCGCAAGGTTACTTATCCAACAGTCTGCCCTTGGTGCAGCTGAAATGGTCATTGCAAATGCCGATATCGATATTTCTACATTAAGAGAACAGGTTACCTCAAAAGGTGGTACAACAGCCGAGGCCTTACGCACTTTTAATGAACACCAACTTACGGAGATTGTGGCCAAAGCAATGCAAGCCGCCGTTTCTAGAGCAGAAGAGATGGAAAAGCTCTTCTAATTACCAATTAACCAGTTTAGTTTTAACCTTAAGGGTCCACAATGAATTCAATGAACTTTCTTATTTCCACCGTGTTTGATCTCTATATCATGGTGGTATTATTGAGGATATGGTTACAAGTGGCTCGCGCCGATTTCTACAACCCTTTTTCTCAATTTATAATTAAGGCCACTCAACCGATTGTCGGCCCGCTTCGCCGAATCATTCCGTCGATAGGTAGCTTAGATTTATCCACCGTACTGTTTGCTTATTTACTGTGTGTTATAAAATTTGTTGCCTTGATTCTAGTTGCAAATGGGACGCTCGTCTTTAGTGTCGATTTCTTAATATATGGTTTCTTATCGCTATTAAAAGCCGCCGGCGGTTTATTGTTCTGGGTACTCCTTCTAAGGGCGATATTGAGCTGGGTAAGTCAAGGCCGCAGCCCAATCGAATTTGTATTCCATCAATTAACCGATCCATTACTCGCACCAATTCGTCGAATCATTCCAGCGATGGGTGGTTTTGATTTAAGTGTGTTGGTATTGTTTATAGGGCTTCAATTTGCCAACTTCCTGATGAGCGATCTTATTGGACCTATTTGGCTACAGCTATAATGTCAGCAATCACACAAGATCTCGATGATCTTGTCCTTAAGCTCTATATCCAACCAAAGGCCAGCAGGGACAAAATTGTTGGCCTGCATGGAGAAGAGCTTAAAATTGCAATTACGGCACCACCAGTAGACGGAAAAGCTAACGCCCATTTAACCAAGTTTTTATCTAAGCAATTTAAAACTGCAAAAGGTGATATTAAGATAGAAAAAGGTGAATTAGGCAGGCATAAGCAAATAAGAGTAAGCTCTCCTTCCCACATCCCAGATATCATTAAAGCTCTCTTGTGAGAGCTTTTTAAATTCAATTGATTACGAAGTACACACCTATGACAAAGAAAATAGTATTGGCAACAGGAAACCAAGGCAAAGTAAAAGAGATGGCAGACCTACTCTCTGATTTTGGTTTTGATGTATTCGCTCAAAGTAAATTCAATGTTTCAGAAGTAGCTGAGACAGGGACCACTTTTATTGAGAACGCCATAATAAAGGCTCGACATGCTGCCAAAGAAACAGGCTTACCTGCTATTGCCGACGACTCAGGCCTTGAAGTCGACAGTTTGTTGGGTGCTCCAGGCATCTATTCTGCTCGTTACTCTGGTGAAAACGCGACAGATAAACAGAATTTAGATAAGCTGTTAGCCAATATGGTTGATGTTCCTGAAGACAAAAGAACGGCACGTTTTCACTGTGTATTAGTATTAATGAAACACGAAAATGACCCAACTCCCATTGTTTGCCACGGAAAATGGGAAGGCAGAATTCTGACGAAACCAAGCGGCAAAAATGGATTTGGATATGACCCTATTTTCTGGGTACCCGAAACAAACTGTGCATCGGCTGAACTTGATTCCGTTCAGAAAAAACAGTTATCGCACAGAGGCAAAGCGCTAAAACAATTATTTGCCACATTAAGTAGCGAACAATAACCTATGTTTACCCCGTCAAAACCGATGCTAACACCACCAAACCTCAGTCTTTACGTTCACATCCCATGGTGTGTTCAAAAGTGCCCCTATTGTGATTTCAATTCTCATGCGCTAAAAGCTAAGATCCCAGAAAAGCAATATATTGACGCCCTAATTGAAGATTTAGATACCGATATATCACGTTATTCCATCGAACAAGACCATCGAAGGTTACACTCTATTTTTATCGGCGGTGGGACACCTAGTTTAATATCTCCTCACGAAATTGGACGGCTGTTAAAAGAAATTGGTAACCGAATACCCTTCAAGGAAGATATTGAAATCACCATGGAAGCCAACCCTGGCACCATTGAAGCCAAGCGTTTTGAGCAATATAAAAAGGAAGGGGTAACTCGAATATCAATTGGCGTACAAAGCTTTGAGCAATCCAAGCTAAAAAGGTTAGGAAGGATCCATGGTAAGGAAGAAGCGATCACCGCAGCAAAACTTGCTCACAAGATAGGTTTAACAAGCTTTAATTTGGACCTGATGCATGGTCTACCAGATCAAACGGTAGGCCAGGCTCTCACTGATCTCGAAAAAGCCATTGAGCTTAATCCTCCTCATCTTTCTTGGTATCAACTAACTATAGAACCAAACACGCTTTTCCACTCAAAACCACCGATATTACCGGATGATGATGCACTATGGGATATATTCGATTTAGGTCATCAGAAACTCTTTGGTGCAGGTTATATCCAGTACGAAATATCTGGCTACAGTAAACCCGGTTATCAGTGCCAACACAACCTGAACTATTGGCGTTTTGGTGACTATTTAGGCATTGGTTGTGGCGCTCACGGTAAGCTCAGCTTCGCCGATGGTAAAATCATCAGAACAACCAAAGTAAAACACCCTAAAGGCTATTTAAATCTCATCAAACCCTATTTACAAAGTGAAACAGAAGTAGAAAATGCCGATCGTCCATTTGAGTTCTTTATGAATCGTTTTAGACTCATCGAGGCGTGTCCAAAACAAGATTTCATTGAAACAACAGGACTAAGCATTGATGTTATCCAACCTAAAATAAACTGGGCAGTAGCGAAAGGGTACTTACAGGAAAGTGAATATACTTGGCAGGTAACAGAAAAAGGAAAACTGTTTTTAAATGACCTGTTAGAAGGGTTTATGTAATAAGGACTCGCGGGTGTAAAGCTAAGGAATAAATCAAGCTCTTTAGCATTACACCTGACACTCGGTAATCTCTTAACCTACATGTTTGTATTTAATGTCCCAAACCCCATGACCCAACCTATGGCCACGCGCTTCAAATTTGGTTAATGGTCGCTCTTCTGGTCTAGGAATATAATCCCCATCAGACGCGATATTCTCGTAACCTGGCGCTTCGTTCATTACTTCAATCATATGCTCAGCATAGTTTTCCCAATCTGTTGCCATATGGAAAACACCTGACTCAACAACCAATTTTTGACGTACCATAGCGACAAAATCCAATTGAACAATGCGGCGCTTGTGGTGGCGTTTTTTATGCCAAGGGTCAGGGAAAAACAGTTGTAACGTAGTCAAACTGTTATCTGGAATCATATGAGTGAATACTTCAACCGCATCGTGGCACATCACTCTCAAGTTAGTCACACCGGCATCATTTGCCAAACTCAAACAGGCACCAACACCAGGGCTATGTACTTCGATGCCAATAAAATTCTTTTCTGGCGCGTTTTTAGCCATCTCTACCAATGACGCCCCCATACCAAAACCAATCTCTAATACAACGGGATTACCATTGCCAAAAACCGCCTGCCAATCTAGCAGCGTATCTTGATAATCGATACCCATCGTAGGCCAGCATTCTGTTAAAGCCGCTTCTTGACCTTTTGTTAGGCGTCCTTCACGACGTACAAAGCTACGTATTTTTCGTACTAACTTACCATCTTCAGTATATTCGTTTGTCGTTACTTCGCTCATCGGCTTTGCCTGTTCATTGTTCAATCAAAGCGTGGATTATCCAAAGTTTCATCCATGGTGCAAGGAATTTTCTTTAAAAAATACCCTTAATATATATGTGTTTTACACACATCCTTAATTGTGGTGCAATTTCGCTACAAATAAAAACAGAAAAGAGAATGTCGTGACTCCATTTGCAGGCGCTATATTAAATTGGTACGAATCCTTTGGCCGAAAAAGCCTACCATGGCAAAAAGATAAAACGCTTTATAAAGTTTGGTTGTCAGAAATCATGTTACAGCAGACTCAAGTCACTACCGTCATTCCCTATTTTGACCGTTTTTTAGAAAAGTTTCCAACCGTCGATGACCTTGCTAGCGCTCACCAGGATGAAGTACTTCACCTATGGACTGGCTTAGGTTACTACGCTAGAGCACGTAATCTGCACAAAGCTGCCAAAATGGTGGTCGAGCATCATAATGGGGAGTTTCCACATGACGTAGAACAGATGAACGCCCTTCCGGGAGTGGGACGTTCTACCGCTGCCGCCATTTTATCTTCCGTCTTAAAGCAGCCTCACGCAATACTTGATGGAAATGTTAAACGTACCTTATCCAGAGCATTTGCGATTGACGGGTGGCCCGGGAAAAAAAGTGTCGAAAATCAACTCTGGGCGATAGCAGAAACACACACTCCCCTTATTGACGTTGATAGATACAATCAAGCAATGATGGACATGGGCGCACTCGTTTGTACGCGAAGTAAACCTAAGTGCCCACTCTGCCCAGTTAATGACCATTGTGAAGCCAAGAAACAAGAGCGACAGCTAGAGTTTCCAACCAAGAAGCCAAAAAAAGAAAAACCAGTAAAAGAAACGTGGTTCGCTATTCTATATCACGACAATAAAGTATGGTTAGAACAAAGGCCGCAAACTGGTATCTGGGGAGGGTTGTACTGCTTTCCCGACAACAGCAACTCAGATTTGTCCCATCAGCTAAATATTCGCTCAATACATGATGACCATGTTGAGGTCCACAAAACGTTGATAAGCTTTAGACATACTTTTAGCCACTACCATCTCGACATTACGCCAGTACTTATCAAATTAACCAAGCAACCTGATTTGATAATGGAAGGAACGAAGGGTCTCTGGTATAACATATCTCAACCAGAAGAGGTTGGTCTGGCTGCTCCTGTTAAGCAGTTGATACTAAGCCTTCCTTTTGAAGTGCATGTTTGAGAACCAACGAAGGAAAAATTATGAGTCGTACCGTATTTTGTGAACACCTGAAAAAAGAAGGTGAAGGGCTAGATTTTCAACTCTACCCGGGAGAATTAGGCAAACGTATTTTTGACAATATTTCAAAACCAGCGTGGGCACTATGGCAAAGTAAGCAAACTATGCTGATCAATGAGAAAAAACTCAATATGATGGATCCTGAACATAGAAAATTACTCGAAGGCGAAATGGTCAAGTTTCTATTCGAAGGTCAAGATATTGTTATTGAGGGCTATACGCCGCCAACTCAATAACTCACAATAGTCTAATAAGATGGCTTATCGCCATCTTTGTTGTTTATACGTCATATGAAAAAATATATAGTTTCAATACTGTTGGTCGCTTTAGTTGGTTGTAGTCGTGAGTTTGTTGAAAACCATCTCTATGACATTGACTATCAACCTACCAATCGATTCGCAAAACATTTAGCACAACTGCCCGGCCAATTTCAGAAAGATCAAGGTGCCTTAGATGCCTTAATAGGCAACTTTTCCGGAAGTATTGAAAAACGCTGGGGCAGCCATGAAATTCGAATGGCAGGCAAAATTAATTACGTTAAATACATCGACAATTATCTGAGCCGCTCTGAAGTGAATTTCTCTGATGGCACGATTGTCGTAGAAACAGTGTCGCCAACAGATCCAAAAAAACACTTAAAAAATGCAATTATTACTACGCTTTTAACACCTGATGATCCTGCAAGTGTCGACCTATTTTCTTCGTCTAGTATCACGCTAGAGGGGCAACCGTTCCTTTACAAACAGGTCGTTGATCATGAAAATCAACCTATCCAATGGCGATGGCGTGCAAATAGGTTTGCAGATTACCTGATCGCCACACAACTAAAAACCAAAAATGTTGATTTCAAAAAAGCCTTCTACGTCGAAATACCTATGGTAAAAGAGCACTATGAAGTGAGAAGTTACAAATACGCGAATATTGTGCAAAAAGCGTCCAAAAAATACGACATCCCTGAAGACCTAATCTACGCAATTATTAAGACGGAAAGCAGCTTTAACCCGTACGCAGTCAGTTGGGCTAACGCTTATGGTCTGATGCAGGTTGTTCCCAAAACAGCAGGTGCCGACGTATTTAAACTGGTTAAGAAAAAACCAGGCATTCCGACCCCCGAATACTTATTCGATCCTGAAAAGAACATAGACACTGGCACGGCATATTTTTATATCTTAAAAAACCGCTACTTAAAAGACGTTAACGACACTCTATCTTTAGAGTACAGCATGATTTCTGCTTATAATGGTGGGACAGGTGGTGTATTGAATACATTTGATAGAGGTAGTAGAAGTCGCGCAATGACAAAACTGAATTCACTGCAACCTAATCAAGTTTACTGGGCACTGACTCAAAAACATGCAAATAACGAGTCGAGAAAATACCTACAAAAAGTAACGAATTATAAAAAAGACTTTAACGCAAACTAAGACTAGTCAGACATTTAAGAGAGCAAATATTCAGCGTAAAAGTTCAAATTGACTAAAATCGCGCCAAACAGTCACTTTTTTGCCATTTTTTTGCAAAAACAAGTTGACGATAGGCTCGAAAATCCGTTTAATAGCGCTCCGTTGCCCGGATAGCTCAGTCGGTAGAGCAGAGGATTGAAAATCCTCGTGTCGGTGGTTCGATTCCGCCTCCGGGCACCATAATAAACATTGGTGTCGGTAATAACGACTTCAACGTGTAAGCAAAAAAATTAAGTGCGCCGACTTAGCTCAGTAGGTAGAGCAACTGACTTGTAATCAGTAGGTCACCAGTTCGATTCCGGTAGTCGGCACCATTTTTTTGCCTCGATAGCTCAGTCGGTAGAGCAGAGGATTGAAAATCCTCGTGTCGGTGGTTCGATTCCGCCTCGAGGCACCATATTATTGATATATTGTTTCTACGAAATATCATAATTCCCTTTTAGTTCAGTTGGTAGAACGCCGGACTGTTAATCCGTATGTCGCTGGTTCAAGTCCAGCAAAGGGAGCCACATTTAGAAAGCCATCTCGCAAGAGGTGGCTTTTTTTTTATGCCATCACTTATCGCTATCAACACCTTTTATGCTTTCTTACTTGCTTTTTCATTAATAAATCATTCTTTTCAGAGTTCCTTTCTCTATACAAACAAGTGCTTTCAAGCCTACTAACTAGACTAAACAGCTCGTTAAGTATAAAAAATCATCAAACGCAATATTTTTTGCTATTTTCTATTGACCTTAACAGAGAAAAACCGTTTAATAGCGCCCGTTGCCCGGATAGCTCAGTCGGTAGAGCAGAGGATTGAAAATCCTCGTGTCGGTGGTTCGATTCCGCCTCCGGGCACCATAATTAAAATTGGTGTTCAAATGAACATCTATTTAAAAGAAAAATACGGGCCGACTTAGCTCAGTAGGTAGAGCAACTGACTTGTAATCAGTAGGTCACCAGTTCGATTCCGGTAGTCGGCACCATTTTTCTTAATGTTACAATTCCCTTTTAGTTCAGTTGGTAGAACGCCGGACTGTTAATCCGTATGTCGCTGGTTCAAGTCCAGCAAAGGGAGCCACATTTAGACATTACGCAGACGCTTAATGTTACGGCGCCGACTTAGCTCAGTAGGTAGAGCAACTGACTTGTAATCAGTAGGTCACCAGTTCGATTCCGGTAGTCGGCACCATCACAAAATCTGTTCCCTTTTAGTTCAGTTGGTAGAACGCCGGACTGTTAATCCGTATGTCGCTGGTTCAAGTCCAGCAAAGGGAGCCACTTTCAAAAAGCCATGTCGAAAGACGTGGCTTTTTTTGATCTTGTTCATTCAGTATCCCTACAAACTCATCGATTGCGGCCAAACAAACTCGTTTCAAATTCAAACGATAAAACTGATAAGATCGCTTTCGTTATGTTTGCCTTACCTTTAGCCATAATTAATGAAGTTTCATCTCTAAGGGGGCATGCCACACATGCTACCTGACAATATAACTCAACTCGTGCTAATCTTTCTTCCGAACCAAAAGTTGAAGCAGTAGCGCTTGGCGGCTCTGGAACCTCCCACAATGAAGATAAACGGTTCAACTATGGACTTTTATATCTATTGGCGTTCTCCTATATCTGAAGCCACTAGAGAGGCCATTTTTAGCGATCTTTTCCAACATTGAAATTAACAATAAATATTGGGAGATCGAAGATGACGGTTATTTATTAGATGGGGCAGAGGTCGAACTAATTTGCCTCGACTATTGAATAGGTTTCCTCCCTATCCCAGACAAAGAGAAAAAGATTAATAGGTCACGCCGCATTACATTGCAAAGGAGCCCCTAAGGACCTTCAAGCCTCTTTAGCTAAGATTTTACATTGTGGGTCAACTTATAAGTTTAATGTATTAGATGCGATTAGAGAGGCTAATAGCAACTTCTATAAATTAGTTAATATGGACACCACTCCACCGTCCGCTAAAAGCCCCCCTGTACGCTTAGCAATGCGCCTACTCTTTTGCCCATTGAGTCAGCTCCATGGCAACCATATTGTCGTTCAGGTAACTTTCCTTATCCCTATTGACTTAAAGCGCAAAAAAGCCTCAGCATTTCTACTGAGGCTTCTGAACTTTTTTTTGTAAGAACTGACGGAGTGGACGGGACTCCCTTTGCGTTTATACCAATCTAAGTAAAAATATGATCTAATTGAAGCTTCCCGAATCAACCTAATATCGCAATGGATAGCTTCAATAATATCGACTTCAAAAAGCTTGCTAGTCAGCAAAAATCTATGCAGATGAAAATGCGTTTTTTTGGCCTTGGCACACTTCAAAGACGGAGCTTCTAGAACCCAAATTGCAAAATCTCTTAAAGTGAGCAGAACCAGCGTGAATAAATGGGTTCAAATCTTTCTAGAAGAAGGTATCGATGGTTTCCAAGAAAAACCACGAATTGGAAGACCAGCATTTTTGACTCTGGCTCAACGTGAGCAACTCAGCCAATACATCAAAACAGAAGCTGAAAACTCATCAGGTGGTCGACTGACTGGCAGTGACATTCATACATATATTGTTCAGAAATTTGGTCAACACTACCACCCTGACTCTATCTATTATTTACTAAATCATATGGGATTTTCGTGGATAACATCTCGTTCGAAACACCCTAAACAGTCAGATGAAATCCAAGAGGATTTTAAAAAAATTCAAAATAGAAACGATCCTTAAGATCCCCGGTCACATTGGGCTTGAGCACGTTGATATCTGGTTTCAGGACGAAGCTAGATTCGGACAACAGAACACCACAACTCGTTTGTGGGCTGAAACAGGAACACGCCCAAGAGCGATAAAACAACAACAATTTGAGTACGCTTATCTGTTCGGTTCTGTTTGTCCTAGCAGAGGAATTGGAGAAGCTATGGTCGTGCCTTGGGTCAACAAAGACATTATGACTGAGCACTTAAAGCAAATAGCCGATATGACAGAAAAAGGGAGACATGCTGTCGTGGTTATGGACGGCGCTGGCTGGCATACAGATGACATCGCTAACGAATTTGATAACGTGAGTATCATCAAACTGCCTCCCTATTCACCAGAGCTCAATCCGATTGAGCAAGTGTGGAGTTGGTTACGACAACGTTATCTAGCAAACCAAAGTTTTGAAGATTACGAAGATATCGTTTCCCAAATTTGTTCCGCATGGAATAGTTTCCTAGAGAGCAGAAAAAGGGTAACAAGAATGTGTTCAAGGACTTGGGTAGACCTGATCAGTTAATTTTCCAGATTGGTATTACTTGTACTTTTTCTTAAACCTGCCCCATACTCTTTATCCATGATATCAACCATCCCATTAAGGACGATATTCTTCATTTTTTCTTCTTCTAGTTGACGTTCGAGGCGCATGATTTTTTGAGCTGGAGTCTCTTTTGATTTAGGCATATTGGGTACATAAATTGGTTTCGACCAATCTAGCTTACCATGCTTTCTTAGCCACATGAGCATGGTGCTGCGTCCCTGAATACCATAGTGTTTTTGAGCTCGATTGGGTGTTGGATTGTCCATTTTAAAGTCCTCAATATGTAAACACATTTCAGGACGAGACAATAAACGCAAAAAAGCCTCAGCATTTCTGCTGAGGCTTCTGAACTTTCTTGTAAGAACTGGCGGAGTGGACGGGACTCGAACCCGCGACCCCCGGCGTGACAGGCCGGTATTCTAACCAACTGAACTACCACTCCACATGGTATTCTTACGACAATCGAAGTCTTATAAAACTTAGCTTTGATTGTTTTTGCCTTATCTTTCCTAAAAAAGATAAAACGATATTAAAGCCTGGCGATGTCCTACTCTCACATGGGGAGACCCCACACTACCATCGGCGCTATTGCGTTTCACTTCTGAGTTCGGCATGGAATCAGGTGGGTCCACAACGCTATGGTCGCCAAGCAAATTTGGTAAAGCTTCCTAATAACTTAGAAAACTTTAATAATCTGGATTACTGACCTAAATAAAAGTTCACACACATTCAATGTTCTTACATTGAGTCCACAAAACCCCTTGGGTGTTGTATGGTTAAGCCTCACGGGCAATTAGTACAGGTTAGCTCAACGCCTCACAACGCTTACACACCCTGCCTATCAACGTTCTAGTCTCGAACAACCCTTTAGGACACGTAAAGTGCCAGGGAAGACTCATCTCAAGGCTCGCTTCGCGCTTAGATGCTTTCAGCGCTTATCGATTCCGAACTTAGCTACCGGGCAATGCCATTGGCATGACAACCCGAACACCAGTGGTTCGTCCACTCCGGTCCTCTCGTACTAGGAGCAGCCCCTTTCAATCTTCCAACGCCCACGGCAGATAGGGACCGAACTGTCTCACGACGTTCTAAACCCAGCTCGCGTACCACTTTAAATGGCGAACAGCCATACCCTTGGGACCGACTTCAGCCCCAGGATGTGATGAGCCGACATCGAGGTGCCAAACACCGCCGTCGATATGAACTCTTGGGCGGTATCAGCCTGTTATCCCCGGAGTACCTTTTATCCGTTGAGCGATGGCCCTTCCATTCAGAACCACCGGATCACTATGACCTGCTTTCGCACCTGCTCGAATTGTCATTCTCGCAGTCAAGCGGGCTTATGCCATTGCACTAACCACACGATGTCCAACCGTGTTTAGCCCACCTTCGTGCTCCTCCGTTACTCTTTGGGAGGAGACCGCCCCAGTCAAACTACCCACCAGGCACTGTCCGCAACCCCGATAAGGGGCCTACGTTAGAACATCAAGCATACAAGGGTGGTATTTCAAGGTCGACTCCACTCCATCTAGCGACGAAGTTTCAAAGTCTCCCACCTATCCTACACATGTAGGGTCAATGTTCAGTGCCAAGCTGTAGTAAAGGTTCACGGGGTCTTTCCGTCTAGCCGCGGGTACACTGCATCTTCACAGCGATTTCAATTTCACTGAGTCTCGGGTGGAGACAGCGTGGCCATCATTACGCCATTCGTGCAGGTCGGAACTTACCCGACAAGGAATTTCGCTACCTTAGGACCGTTATAGTTACGGCCGCCGTTTACCGGGGCTTCGATCAAGAGCTTCGTCCGAAGACTAACCCCATCAATTAACCTTCCGGCACCGGGCAGGCGTCACACCGTATACGTCATCTTACGATTTTGCACAGTGCTGTGTTTTTAATAAACAGTTGCAGCCACCTGGTATCTGCGACTCCCGATAGCTCCATCCGCAAGGGATTTCACCGTCAAGAGCGTACCTTCTCCCGAAGTTACGGTACCATTTTGCCTAGTTCCTTCACCCGAGTTCTCTCAAGCGCCTTGGTATTCTCTACCCGACCACCTGTGTCGGTTTGGGGTACGATTTCTTATAATCTGAAGCTTAGAGGCTTTTCCTGGAAGCATGGCATCAATGACTTCATCACCGTAGTGACTCGACATCGGGTCTCAGCCTAACAATTTCCCGGATTTACCTAAGAAATTAGCCTACACCCTTGAACCTGGACTACCATCGCCAGGCTCACCTAGCCTTCTCCGTCCCCCCATCGCAATTATAAGAAGTACGGGAATATTAACCCGTTTCCCATCGACTACGCCTTTCGGCCTCGCCTTAGGGGTCGACTTACCCTGCCCCGATTAACGTTGGACAGGAACCCTTGGTCTTCCGGCGTGGGAGTTTTTCACTCCCATTATCGTTACTCATGTCAGCATTCGCACTTCTGATACCTCCAGCAGACCTTACAGTCCACCTTCAACGGCTTACAGAACGCTCCCCTACCCAACATAATAAATTATGTTGCCGCAGCTTCGGTGTATAGCTTAGCCCCGTTACATCTTCCGCGCAGGCCGACTCGACCAGTGAGCTATTACGCTTTCTTTAAATGATGGCTGCTTCTAAGCCAACATCCTGGCTGTCTGAGCCTTCCCACATCGTTTCCCACTTAGCTATACTTTGGGACCTTAGCTGGCGGTCTGGGTTGTTTCCCTCTCCACGACGGACGTTAGCACCCGCCGTGTGTCTCCCGGATATTACTTACTGGTATTCGGAGTTTGCAAAGGGTTGGTAAGTCGGGATGACCCCCTAGCCTTAACAGTGCTCTACCCCCAGTAGTATTCGTCCGAGGCGCTACCTAAATAGCTTTCGGGGAGAACCAGCTATCTCCAGGTTTGATTGGCCTTTCACCCCTAGCCACAAGTCATCCGCTAATTTTTCAACATTAGTCGGTTCGGTCCTCCAGTTGATGTTACTCAACCTTCAACCTGCCCATGGCTAGATCACCTGGTTTCGGGTCTATACCTAGCAACTCGACGCCCAGTTAAGACTCGGTTTCCCTACGGCTCCCCTATACGGTTAACCTTGCTACTAAATATAAGTCGCTGACCCATTATACAAAAGGTACGCAGTCACAGGACGCAATGCCTGCTCCTACTGCTTGTACGTACACGGTTTCAGGTTCTATTTCACTCCCCTCACAGGGGTTCTTTTCGCCTTTCCCTCACGGTACTGGTTCACTATCGGTCAGTCAGTAGTATTTAGCCTTGGAGGATGGTCCCCCCATATTCAAACAGGATATCACGTGTCCCGCCTTACTCGTTTTCACTTAAAATGACGTGTCGGTTACAGGGCTATCACCTTGTATCGCGATACTTTCCAGAATCTTCACCTGCATCATTAAAAGCTTAAGGGCTAATCCAATTTCGCTCGCCGCTACTTTCGGAATCTCGGTTGATTTCTACTCCTCCGGGTACTTAGATGTTTCAGTTCCCCGGGTTTGCCTTATTAACCTATGTATTCAGTTAATAATACTAGCTTATGCTAGTGGGTTTCCCCATTCGGAAATCGTAGACTCAAGTGGCTTTTACTGCCTTATCTACGCTTATCGCAAGTTAATACGTCCTTCATCGCCTCTGACTGCCAAGGCATCCACCGTGTACGCTTAGTCACTTAACCATACAACCCCAAAGGGTCTTGCTCGGTCTTTTTGATTTATTCTGCATTGCTTATTAAATTTGCTTGGTCACAACCAGACGGTTGTTCCCTGCGTCAAATTTAAACGCGCTTTGCCTAAACCAAAAATCCACTTCGCAATACAACATTTCTGTTGTTGTAATAGCAACCAAGGTTTCTATCGTTGCCTCATTATTTGAATGAGCGAGACAACATTTTCGATTTTGCCGGACTCAAATATTAAACAGTTAACCGAAGTTAGCTGTTTCCAAGAACACTTGAATGTGTGTTGGTTTGTTATCACCGAAGTGACAACAAGTACCTAAATCTAAAAGATTTAGGATTTGAGAACTTTTATTTTGATAAATTAATCACAGCTTGAGCCGTTTTATTTCACTTTTTAAAAGTGAAAACAATCAACTTATCAGTCAGCTTTCCAAATTGTTAAAGAGCGAGATTTCATTCTACTTAAAGAAAAAAACCATTTCTAAACACTCTCATCTCGATTGAGATAAAAACACTTAAAAATGGTGGAGTTGTACGGAACTAGACAGCAAACCACTCCTCTGTCAGCGAAGATCTACCATCTCGCTTACTAGGAAGTACAATTCCTTTCTCTTTTAACTTCTAAACCTATGTCAATTTGTGTGAACACTCATCATGAGCAATCATCGTTTAAGGAGGTGATCCAGCCCCAGGTTCCCCTAGGGCTACCTTGTTACGACTTCACCCCAGTCATGAACCACAAAGTGGTAAGCGTCCCCCCGAAGGTTAAACTACCTACTTCTTTTGCAGCCCACTCCCATGGTGTGACGGGCGGTGTGTACAAGGCCCGGGAACGTATTCACCGTAGCATTCTGATCTACGATTACTAGCGATTCCGACTTCATGGAGTCGAGTTGCAGACTCCAATCCGGACTACGACGCACTTTTTGGGATTCGCTCACTATTGCTAGTTGGCTGCCCTCTGTATGCGCCATTGTAGCACGTGTGTAGCCCTACTCGTAAGGGCCATGATGACTTGACGTCGTCCCCACCTTCCTCCGGTTTATCACCGGCAGTCTCCCCAAAGTTCCCGACATAACTCGCTGGCAATTAAGGATAAGGGTTGCGCTCGTTGCGGGACTTAACCCAACATTTCACAACACGAGCTGACGACAGCCATGCAGCACCTGTCTCAGAGCTCCCGAAGGCACACCTGTGTCTCCACTGGCTTCTCTGGATGTCAAGAGTAGGTAAGGTTCTTCGCGTTGCATCGAATTAAACCACATGCTCCACCGCTTGTGCGGGCCCCCGTCAATTCATTTGAGTTTTAATCTTGCGACCGTACTCCCCAGGCGGTCTACTTAACGCGTTAGCTCCGAAAGCCACGGCTCAAGGCCACAACCTTCAAGTAGACATCGTTTACGGCGTGGACTACCAGGGTATCTAATCCTGTTTGCTCCCCACGCTTTCGCATCTGAGTGTCAGTATCTGTCCAGGGGGCCGCCTTCGCCACTGGTATTCCTTCAGATCTCTACGCATTTCACCGCTACACCTGAAATTCTACCCCCCTCTACAGTACTCTAGTTTGCCAGTTTCAAATGACCTTCCGGGGTTGAGCCCCGGGCTTTCACATCTGACTTAACAAACCACCTGCATGCGCTTTACGCCCAGTAATTCCGATTAACGCTCGCACCCTCCGTATTACCGCGGCTGCTGGCACGGAGTTAGCCGGTGCTTCTTCTGTAGCTAACGTCAAACAATAAGCGTATTAAACTTACTGCCTTCCTCACTACTGAAAGTACTTTACAACCCGAAGGCCTTCTTCATACACGCGGCATGGCTGCATCAGGCTTTCGCCCATTGTGCAATATTCCCCACTGCTGCCTCCCGTAGGAGTCTGGACCGTGTCTCAGTTCCAGTGTGGCTGATCATCCTCTCAGACCAGCTAGAGATCGTCGCCTTGGTGAGCCATTACCCCACCAACTAGCTAATCTCACTTAGGCTTATCCAATCGCGGAAGGCCCGAAGGTCCCCTCCTTTCCCCCGTAGGGCGTATGCGGTATTAGCTATCGTTTCCAATAGTTATCCCCCTCAACTGGGCAAATTCCTAAGCATTACTCACCCGTCCGCCGCTCGACGCCTATTAACGCTCCCGAAGGATTGTTAACATCGTTTCCGCTCGACTTGCATGTGTTAAGCCTGCCGCCAGCGTTCAATCTGAGCCATGATCAAACTCTTCAATTTAAGTTCTTTTTGGCTCAATGAATACTGACTTTAAATTGCCTTTTACTTTAGATAACCGAAGGTTAAATAGTAAAGTGTTCTTTAAAGTTCTATCACTCCAACAGAGTGATATTTAAATAACTGTGTTCGAAGTTAATTCGCTTTCACTTTTAAAAAAGTAAAAACAAAATAAGCATCAAATTAGGTCACTCAGTTCATTGAAACCGTTGTTGATTTCGTGCCCTAAAGCAGAGAATCATCTTCGATTGTCATCAACGAGTGCCCACACAGATTGATATAGGTTTAAATTGTTAAAGAGCGTTGCTTCTCGGTTGCTGTAAAGCTTTCCTTGAAGCGGACGTGCATTCTAGCGATTTAAAGTGAAGAGTCAAATACTTTTTCATTTTAATTTCGAAGGGCTTTTCCAAGCTGCTCGTCTTACTGATTTACCTGCAAAGCCTTGTGGGCTCTACCGTGTCAGTGAGGCGCATTATAGAGAGTGCACTTAACTTAGCAACTGTTTTCTGAGAAAAAAGTAGTTTTATTGGTGTTTTATTTCAATACCGATTAATACATGGTTCACACACACTTTATACACAGGTCGTTGTGGATAAAGTGTGTTTTTACTTATTCATCGCTATCAAAAAAATACGCTATACGAGAGCGAGGGTTTAAATACTCTCTTATATTTTCCGGAAGTTTGGCTGGTAAGATAGTTCCTGCTATTTTTAAATCTTCATCCGCCAGATCCAATATCGGGGCTTGAGTCCGTGGCACCTTAGGATCATATAGCAGTACATTAGGGGACAATATATGCTTGGCATTCACTGAAATGACTAATCCAACCATTTTATTAGATAGGCGGACCACCGTTCCTGGTGGGTAAACGCCCATAAACTTGATCAAAAGATTTAGATTGTCTGCGCTATAGAGGTGTTTACAGTTCTTATATAGATGAGATAAAGCATAATAAGGAATTTTCTGCTCGGCAACGATATTGTTATGACATAGGTTATCGTAAGCGTTGGCTAGCGAGACGACTTGAGAAAGCTCATCTATCGCATCCCCTTTTAATCCATTGGGATAACCTGAACCATCCAACGTTTCATGATGTTGGATGATGATGTTCTTGGTTGATATTGGAAAGTTTTTTGCTGATTCCGCTATATCTAATCCATATTTTGGGTGCAATTTTAAATAATTGTTTTCCGGTACCGTAAGCGCAGTCTGTTTTCTAAGGATAGTCGTCGGTAGCTTAATCTTACCGATATCATGAAAAAGTGCACCAAATGCAATGTCTTTAATCTGTTGTGAATCGAAACCTTTGCTTTTCGCTATCATCATCGCAAGCACCGACACGTTGAGTGAGTGAAAGTACATATCTTCAAATTCATTCTTGCCATTCATCAGATGCAATGTGACGCTATCGTCCGATAACAATTTTTCAACGATGTCATCAACCATAAGTCTTGCTTCTTCAACTGCAGACTCAGGGCGATTCCTTACCTTACTCATAACAGAGCGTAACTGAGACAGCGAACGTTCGAATTCCTTCTCGCAATTGATCACTCTTTTTCTATAGACATTAAGTTTGTCTATACGAGCTTGCTTCTCTTCCCACATTTTTTTCGCTTCAAAGTCGATACTTTCAGAATCAGCGATATCTACATCTGGTATTTCTTTGACAGGAAGGGGGGCAGCATCACTCTGAGCGGAATCAACATATACATATTGAATTTCCAAATGTTTAATGAGATCAATCTGATCTTGAGATTTAAGTTTGAAGCTGTTAAATAAAAACGGGTGCTCATTCCATTTGACGGGCAATCGAATGTGGATTCCGGGTTGAAGTCTGTCTACTGTAATTTTAATTATTGCCACGTGATTATTTTGCTGACTCTTTTTTGATACTCATGGGAGATTCAATCTAAAGGATAGAGCAAAACGTTCTCTCTATTAAACCTAATTCAGATCACTGATGTTCTTTCTGTCATAGGATTAGTATATAGCAGAAACAGAAAAGGCCAAACACTGTAGCCTTTTCTGCATATTACCATCAAAACTGGCGTATAAGCCTTTGCAGGCCATCAAGGTCATCAACTAATTGGCTTGTTCTCAATACAGAAGAGCTCGAAACCCGTAGTGTCTCATCTGCTAGATTTTTGATATTTGCAACATTGCGATTAACTTCATTCGTTACACTAGCCTGTTGGTCAACGGATACAGCGATTTGATGGCTATTATCTGTAACCTGATTCAACATGCTACTTATGTTATTAAGTACATCACCAGTTTGATTGGCTCTATCAGTACATTCGGATGATAATTCACCGCCACGCGTCATGATATCGACGGCATTCGTTGCGGTTGCTTGTAATTGGGCGATCATTTCTTGAATTTCATTAGTAGACGATCTTGTTTTCGTCGCAAGTGAACGTACCTCATCGGCAACAACGGCAAAACCTCGACCATGCTCCCCTGCCCTTGCCGCTTCTATCGCGGCATTTAACGCTAATAAATTAGTTTGTTCAGAAATATTTCCAATAACGTCAAGGATACCTTCAATTTTCTGACTGTTTTGCGCAAGACTATCAATAACAGACCTAGAGCTTTCTAACTCTGCTGCAAGTTTATCAATGACTTCTATCGTTATTGCTATGCTTTCTAAACCTTTTTGAGACTCTTGATTTGCTTCTTCTGTTACCTTGGAGGCACGAGAAGCACTGCTCGCTACCTCATGTATTGACTGACTGAGCTCCTCCGCCGCCGCCGCGACTTGTTCCGTTTCGCTAAATTGTTGACCTAAACTCTGTTCAATTGATTTTATCGTCCTGAATTCCTCCTCTGCAGAGTTTAAAATTTTTCCTGTCACTTCTGTCGTTCTACCCGAGACAGCACGCAGTTCTGCCCTTCTCATCATTAACGCTAATTCAACCCTAGAGCAATCATCAAAATAACCTGTATAAGGTTTCTCCATTAATGGATTGTCATAGGAATCTTTAGCCAACTCTGCGATTTTATTAAACCTGGATTTCTGATAGAGAGAGGAAGCGAGTAGAACACAGCCGAGGCTTATACCAAAAAAGCCGATGTAAACAGTGTTTACTCCAAGGAACAATAGAATGGCTTGCAACATAACAAGCGCAGAAAGCAAAACGTTGATAGAAAGAGATGAAAAACGTTGGCGAGATACGTTATCTCCATTATTCATCTTTTTATAGAGATTAGCCGCCCTATCAACCTGCTCTGGTTCTGGTTTTGAGCGTACAGATTGGTATTCAATTATTTCGCCTTTCTCATTCATTATCGGAGTTACAAAAGCAGAGACCCAATAATGACCACCACCTTTACATTGGTTTTTGACCAATCCCATCCAACTTTTACCCGATTTTATATACTGCCAAAGCTGACCAAATGCGGCTTTAGGCATATCTTTATGCCTAACCATATTATGAGGGTTGCCAATCAGTTCCTGTTCTTGATATTCAGCGACATCACAGAAAGTACTATTCGCGTAAGTAACAATACTGGAAGTATCCGTAGTAGAAATAAGGTTTACATCCTTTGAATACATTTTATTCAATGGATCACTTGAACTGTTGGTCGTCATCGTTTTCTCAAATAGCTCTAGAAGGAAGAGCATTACTTTTACACAAATTTTTGCCCTTGCTCATTGATAATAATCAATAAGCTAGGTGAATGAATTATTAGATGCTTCATTTATACATGAATTCATTACTATGACGATCAGTAAATATTAGTTACCTACTCCCTATGCGACCCAAACTACCCTTAATGCCAATGCAATAAGAACAATACCTGAGAGCCGATCAATGAGGATTGCTTTGCTTTTCAATTTATCAAGTAATGCTGGTGAAGAGAGCATAAAAGCAAGAAAGGTATACCATAAACCGTCAACAAAATAAGGTGTCGCGACCACAATCACCCGACTGGATAACTCTGACCCCACACCGACAAATTGTGAGAAGAGGGCGGTAAAAAAAATCATTATTTTAGGGCTGGTTACTGATATCAAAAAACCTTCTTTTGCCGACTGCAACACACTGACTCTCTCTCCCGACTCAAGCTTGGCAGCCACGCCTCCTTTAGACCTTAAGGCCAAAAAACCCAAATAGGCCAAATAAACAGCACCTAGATAGCTAATCATGGTAAATAAAGTGGGGTATTGATGCAGCAAAGTCGCTAGCCCAACGAGAGTAACAAACGCATACATCGCTATGCCAGTTGCATGTGCCCATGCTGTTGCAACACCATTGATTCTACCCCCAGCTAAACTGTGTTTTACTACTATGGCTAAACTGGGTCCAGGTGACATAGCACCCAATAAGCAGATGGTGAAAAGAGATAACCAAACTGAGAATGTCACATTGTGTTCCTTCAACGTTTTTGACAAAAATATCCGAACTATCGTCAAGCTAACAATAAATCGTCATTAAATGAAATCAACAATACTCATCATCGCCATCAGTTAGAATCATATCCTACTGAGTAAATCGAATGTCGAAGAATCTCATAAGATAATTCTCTTACCCATTGATGGGAAGGTTCGTTATCATATTTTGGGTGCCATATAAGCCAATACCTTTGCACTGGCAAGTCAATCGGAAGACGGTAATAAGAAATAGGCAAATGCGCGCACATATTTCTCGCAATATGTTGAGGAATAACAAGCAAGTAATCGGTGTTCATCAATGAACTCAATGCCGCAGAGTAAAAGGGAACCTTTAAACCAATATCCCGGCTTCTTTTAAGTGCAGATAAACGAGCATCAAATTCACTGTTCTTATCACCACCACCGGTGATCATGACATGTTGGAAGCTAAGAACATCATCAAGAAAAAGTTCGTGTTTACTAGACAAAGGGTGTGTATTCCTCATAACACAAACCAAATTATCCTCACCAATTAATTTTCCAGATAAACCTCTGGGTTTATTCGCTAAAAGGGTAGAAGCCAACTTTATCGGACTGTTTGCAAAATTATCGATTAAATGAGGCTGCCAAAGATGATAGTTAAATTTGGCTGTTTGGGTATAACCACTTACTTTTTTAACAATTTCTGGAAAAATATATTGGGCGACATAGTCACTACAAGAGAAACTCACTTCCCCTGCCCACTTCTCAGGTTCAAAAGATTGCTCTTCAATAAGGTCTTTAAATTCACCAAACAACTGCTCTAGTTTAACTTTAAGTTCAACTGCTTTAGGTGTTTTGTGTAATTCATTACCGTCTCGGATGAGCAAGGGGTCATTAAATAGGTTTCGTAGTTGAGCTAATTGCCGACTCACGGCAGATTGAGTAATGTTAAGTCGTTCAGCCGATCGAGTAACATGGCATTCTTCTAATAAGATAAGAAGGGAGCGCAGTAGATTCAAATTAACATTATCTAACATATTAAGATTCTTACTCTGATAAGTATTTTACTCATAATGACACAGCCCTTTCGGGGGCCACAATAAACTTAGACATCAGATACAAAAAAGCCTCGAATGTATCGAGGCTTAAGCTTATCGCTAAAAGATCACGCTTCTTCTTCGCTCCAATTTCGAGCCATGTATTCATTTGATTCACAACACGGACAATAAGGTAGTATTTCTCTGTCGTCACCTAATACAACAGCGATCTTACATTTTGCGCATACATATGAACCTTCACCAGGTTTATCCCCTGTCGAAAACATTCACCACCTCCCCTTGTTGAATACTAACTAAGTAAAAACTTAGCCCTTAATGTTTGCCCCTGCTGCGTAACAAATCACAAATCCTGTTTTTAGGTCTAACATTCCGTCTATTGCGATGATCCATATCAATAAATAACAGAGATTAAGCCAACAAATTAAAGCTTCAACTAATTATTACTCAATAAGAATGGGTAATGATTAATTTACTTGATTTCAATATATTACATATGATTTCATCGATATTGAACGCATCAATCCAAGCGCAACAGACAAAGAAAAAGGCCAGAGCCAACTCGTGCTCTAACCTTTCCCATATTTACCAAAATTGACTAATATTGAATAAAATCACACGCCACTATTCTGTGATCTCAAACTCATCAATAATGACTTCTACGCGACGATTTTCCATACGGCCTTCTTCAGTATCATTTGAAGCCTTCGGTTTGCTTTCACCTTCACCACGGACAGTAATTCTTGATTCTTCGATTCCTTGAGTATACAAATAATCGGCTACTGATTGTGCACGTTGTTGTGACAATGATTGATTATATTTTTCCGAACCTCGTGAATCAGTATGTCCAATGATCTCAGCCTCAGCTTGAGGGTATTTATTCAATACACCAACCAACCAATCGAAATACCGTTCGCTATTTGGTGCAAGTTCAAAACTGTCATTATCAAACAGCTCTACACCGTACTCTTGGAACAATCTTGTTTCAGGTACTGGTATCGCCTCTGCGACCACTTCTTCTTGAATCGGTTCTGGTGTTAATTCTTCAGCGACAGCAACAGCGGCCGGCGCACTAGAGCCAAATTTATAGGTGAGTCCGAAGAAAAAAGAGTTTACATCTAAATTATCAACGACCCCTTTAGTAATATTATTGACGCGTTGGTATTCTACTCGTCCAAAAATATTATCTGAAAAACCATATTCAGCGCCAATTGCGGCTAATAGTACCGTATCGTTAATATCTGCATAATCAACCCATGCAGCACCAAGTTTACCGTATAAGTCAATATCATTAACTGGGACCGTCAGTTTTGGCGCTAGAGTGAATGCCTTCATTGAATCATCAAAAGGTGCCGCTTTAAAATCACCCAAATAATCATAACCAGCTTCTAAACCGAACATATCTGTAAAGTTATAACCACCATAAATACCACCAGCTCCACCGTCATCGCTGCACGAGCTATCCGTTGGACACGACCCATCTAACCAAGAATAACCCAACTTGCCACCGACATAAGCTTCAGCTTGAACCAACTGGGGAGACAGCACTAACAATGTGGACGCGAGCATTACTAACTTCTTCATAAGAATTCCTTTTTCTCTCAATTTATTATACGTGCATTATATTACGCACTGATGAGCAAGGCTACCCACATTGAAGGGAACTATCTATAGTGTTTTCTTTATTTATTAATATATTATCCACATTTCTGAACTTTGACTCAAAAATGAGATGGTTACTTTTTTACTTACATAAAACTCAATTAGACTTAGTTAGCGGGAACCGTTTAGATTGCATTCAAAATTAATGTTAACATTTCAGACTGCTGATCCTTCATTGATATCATGCGTGTTAAACATTTTTAATTAGCTAACCAATAAAAAGTGTCAATAACGGCTATAAATGAGAACATGATTAAAAACCAACTTGGAATAGACATGGCAAAGTTAAGCTTGCAAGACCAGTTACTAAAGGCTGGCTTAGTAAACGAAAAGAAATTAAAGAAGGCCACAAAAGGCTCCAAAAAATCAAGAGTTCAGGCTCGTGAAGCCAAAGCGGCAGTAGAACAAAACAAAGAATCGCAAAGGCTACGAGATATCGAACTCAATAAGCAGAGAGATGAGCAGCAACTAGGCAGAGAACTTAAGGCTCAAGTAAAACAGCTCATTGAAATGAATAAAATCGATCAGAAGCATGGTGATATAAAATATAACTTTACCGACGGGACTCTAGTTAAATCTCTGTACGTAGATAACGAAACAAGAGGACAACTGATTAAAGGGATTCTTTCTGTCGCTAGATATGAAGACAATTATGCTGTTATCCCTTCATCTGTTGCTTATAAAATCGCAGAAAGGGATGCGGAAGCTGTCATTGAAAACAAATCTTCTTCAGAAAAAGAGCTCGCCGAAGACGACCCCTATGCAGAATTTGTTGTACCAGATGATCTCATGTGGTGATGAGTCGAATTTACAATGCAACGAAGGCAGCCCATGGGTTGCCTTTTACAATAATGCCTCTAACTAATATTGTTAGTCGGAATAAACCTTGTTAATCGTTGTTTATCTCCTTGTGCGCGTGGTAGGCGAAAAGTATAATTATTTTCAGTCAGTTATTTTATTTGCTTGTTTAAGCTTATCTCGGGTGGAAAATGTCAAAACGTATGCTCAAAGATGAGAGAAGAGAACAGTTATTATCTGTCGCTGTATCGATTATCAAAAATCGTGGCTCAGAAGCATTAACATTATCAACTGTCGCAGAAGAGGCCGGAGTAACTAAACCCATAGCCTATAACCATTTTGAAAACAAAGAAAATTTGTTAAAGCAAATATATCAAGACATCGATAATCGTCTGATAGAATCGATTCAAACAGCCAAAGAATCGAGTAATCAATCCATCACCGATCTTATTTCTATTCTTTGTGAATCTTATATTAATTGTATGCAAACAAATGGCGAGATTTATGACTTAACCGTTGCGGCTCTTAAATCTTACCCAAAAAACATAGATCTTTCTAAAAACATTCAAGATTTTTTTATAGAATCTTATGCAGATATTTTTCAAATATCCGTTACAAATGAATATCATCATAATAGGTTAAAGATAATCGCTATTAATAGTATTATTGAATCTATCGGAGAATCTATCATTTCAGAGCAGATACCAAGAGAGATTGCCTTGGATTATCTAAAATCAGAGATACATAGAATACTTACTCAATAATATTAAAACCTACCAGTTTTCCACATACTATGTTCACGTTATAACAATCTGTTCAGTAGCGTTACTACTGACAATTAGATAATGACGAATAAAAACATGTAACCAATATCACCTCCTAACTACCCTTTTCTTAGAAAAATAGGTTTAAAAAATCAATACAAACAATTAGTTACACTCCATTCAAATGATGTATAAAATCATCCCCATTGATTTTAATGATTTAAATCAAAAAATTATTAATTATCTAGATAACTAGGCGTTTTCAGAAAAATACTATTATAAAAACATGGTAAAAATCACAATTACTTTAACTTACCAATGGTAACATCAAAAAAACATACAAGTTACTAATAGTAATTTTTATTATTTGCACATATTACCAGTAGTAACATGCTGCCTAAATATTTTAACAACTTAGATACATCGTAGATTTATAATATTAACGACATCCAACATGGGTACCGTTAATATTAATTAATGAGTGTTTATCTAATTGGTTAAACCATAATTTAATATTAATAATGCAGGATTATTATGGAACAATCTTCTATATGGCTCGATCTTCTGTCGAGTCAAACAGCTTTGTCATGGTTGTTAGTCGCGAGCGTTTTTGGTGTCGCGCTGCTCATGAGCTTATTTGTCTTGATAAATGGAACATCCAAGATAGACGGAGGCTTTAGCGGCAAGATGATGCAACGCTGGTCGATTCCTAGCGTAATTGTACATTGGTTAGGAGCAATTCCTTGCCTTATTCTGATTCTTACTGGCATCGTTATTGGTGCGGCAAAAGTTCTATTCGAACCTGGTAGCACGAGTTGGGCAAACGCGGTTCAATTTTCCTCCAGTTTGCATGAAATAGCCGTATTTCCGTTCATTTTTGGTGCTTCTATCATGGTGACAATATGGTGGAAGAAACAGCTATTTAAAAAATATGATATTGACTGGTTTAAAAAAGCAGGTGGATACATAAACTTCGGCGACAAACAACATCCAGAAGCAGGGTTTGCGAATGGTGGCGAGAAGCTTTGGTTTTGGGTATTCGCAATCAACTTCTTAATTCTATCTATTACAGGCCTTATGTTATTTTTTCCTGAAATAGCGCCTACCTATAATACCGCGCCTGTTGTTATTTCTCTTCATATCATTTCTGCGATGATTATCGGTGCATTCGCCGTGGTACATATCTTTATGGCTACCGTAATATCCGAAGGTGGCTTAAGCAATATGATCAATGGTAAGTGCGATGAGAACTGGGCTAAACAGCACCATAATCGCTGGTATAACACTCTAAATAAAAAAGAAAAATAAGGCTAAAATCATAATGGATAGACGTAAAGCGATTAAGCTACTCGCCGGCGGAACTACCGTATCACTGGTGTCAGCCTCTCCTGTTATTGCATCAGTGATGGCTGGCGATTCAAAAACAAAAATCAAACGCTTAGCAATGGCAATTGATCTTCGCCGTTGCAATGGTTGTAAAGCCTGTGTTACCGCTTGCAATCAAGAAAATGGTAACGAAGCTCACGAACATCGTACCCAAGTTTTGCAAAGCAGCACTCAAATCAATGGCAAAGATTACGTAGTTAACCTTCCTCTCCTGTGTAATCAGTGTGAAAACCCAGTATGTACCAAGGTCTGCCCTACTGGCGCAACCTTCAAACGAAATGAAGACGGTATTGTTGTTGTTGACTCAACCGGTTGCATCAACTGTAATTTCTGTGTCTACACCTGCCCTTATGACGGTGTACGTTTTACCAACAGTAAAACTGGAACAGTAGACAAGTGCAATTTCTGTATTCAGAGAACATCTCAAGGCTTTTTACCCGCTTGTGTCGAAACCTGTACTGGTGGTGCTCGTGTCTTTGGCGATCTTAATGATCCAGACAGCGAAATAGCGACCTTACTCAACTCACAAGAAGCGTTAGTGCTGCAATCAGATAAAAATACTCAACCTAACGTTTACTACATTGGCTTAACGGATGCAGAAAATGAGCAACCGCATAGCTTGAACTCCGAACCGACATGGCAGCGCTAATTATGGATCGTAGACAATTTTTAAAAACTGGAGCCGCGGTAACCATCACAGGCGGAATGACAAGCATCACAAAAGCCAGAGCATCTGAAACAAGTGCTGACATAAGCCGCTATGCACCATTAAGCCCTGAGCCTGAGTTCATTTTTGGTCCAGACAATAAACTCGTCAATAACCCGAAGCAACGCTTTGCATTTACCAAGTGCTTTGGCTGTTATAACGTGTGTGGAGCTCGTATACGGATTGACAATGAAACTGACCAAATACTGCGTGTATGTGGCAACCCATATGCGCTCTCTACCAATTCCGGAGGACCGATAGCAATGGATGTTTCTCCACAAGAGGCCATGTTGCAACTTTCTGGAGAACAAGGAAATCAAAATCGAGCCACACTATGTGGACGAGGCAATGCAGTACCGAATGCGATAACGGATTCTCGTCGCGTGACAACGTGTTTAAAGCGAGCAGGGAAACGCGGCGAAAATCAATGGAAGACTATCTCGTATGAACAATTGCTCAAAGAAGTTGTTGAAGGTGGCGATCTATTCGGTGAAGGTGCAGTCGAAGGATTAACGGATATCTATGACGAGAAAACCGTTGCTAATCCAAGATATCCTGATTTTGGTCCAAAGAAAAATCAATTATTAGTGACCGGTTGTTCTGAAGATCCTGCTCGATGGGGATTCTATAAACGTTTTTCTGAAGCGAGCTGGGGAACCCCTAATATCGGCAACAAAGATTCATATTGCGGGCACCAACAGGTTGCTGGTTGTGCATTAGGAGTCGAAGACGGAGCCAATAGTGGTGCGCTGCCGACCACAGATTTTGAGCATTGTGAATTTGCTATTTTTATCGGTACCAACCCAGGTTTAAGCGGCATCAGTTTAAACTCTGCGTCTAAGCGTCTCGCTGATGCCCGTACACAAAATCCTAAATTCAAATATGTTGTTATCGATCCTATCTTGCGCTCACTAACCTCATCATCTACATCTGATAAATGTGAATGGGTACCTATACGTTCAGGCGGTGATACCGCATTAATGCATGCCATGATGCAGTACATCATCAATAACAAACGATACAATAAATCCTATCTAGCGGCGTGCAGCCAAGAAGGCGCAAGCAAAATTGGTGAGATCAATTACACCAACGCCCCGTTCTTAGTTGTTATTGATGAAAAACATCCTTTGTATCGTCGATTCCTCACCGCAGAGGCATGCGGTAAGGGAGACGCGGATACCAAGATGGTTATCGATGCTAAGAGCCAGCAATTAACAACCGCAGACAGCTCCGCACCTTGTAATGTTACCTTTGTCGGAGAGATAGCGGACAACGATGGTCAAGCCATACAGGTAGCCACTGCATTCTCTTTATTGGCAGATCGAGTTAATAAATATTCGATGTCTGACTACTCTAACGAGTGTCAAATACCAGAAGAGAAGATCATAGAACTCGCTAAGGAGTTCACTTCTCACGGGCGTCGTGTCTCGATCGAAACAAATACTGGATGTAATGCCAGTGATGGTGGACAGTTTGGGTTCGCAATGATAATGCTTGCCACATTAGTGGGTGCACATAACGCCAAAGGTGGCATGTTGCATACCGGTAGTATGGGCTTTGAGAATACCTCACCTCTATACGATATGATGGCGTTTGAACATGCCCACGTGAGTGGCTTTAATGCTGAACGTTCTGGTGACTATCGTCAAAGTAACGAATATAAAGAAAAAGTCGCAAATAATATCAACCCATTCCCATCGGACTCTCCGTGGAATGAAACCTTTGTCCAAGACAATGCAGGTGAACTACTTGTTGCTCATGCCAACGGCAACCCGTTCAAGTTTAAGGCTTGGATAGCATGGGCCAATAACCCTCTTTATGCGTGTTCAGGTTTGAAAGATCAGGTCGAAGATTCCATCAAAGATCCAAAGCAATTAGGCCTAATTATCGCGTCAGACCCGTATTTTAATGAAACCAATATTTACGCAGATTATTTCGTGCCAGATTTGGCACAATATGAACAGTGGGGCGCTTCTCGTCAATGGGGTAGTGAGTTAATGGGCGATGTCGTTTCATTCCCAATTATTTCACCTAGAACACCAATAAATGCCGATGGCAATCGGGTGTGTATGGAACAGTTCCTTATCGATGTTTCAAAGCAACTAAACCTTGCCGGTTTTGGTGACAACGCCTTTAAAGACACAGCAGGCAATACAAAAGCTATCCACACACCGGAAGATTACTATATTCCCGTATTGGCGAATCTAGCTCATAGCGATGAAGTACTCCCTAATCCAACAGAAGAAGACGTTAAGTTTACCAGTGTAGATCGAATATATCCGCAACTGAAAGCTCGACTAAAAGCAGAAGAAATAGGACCCACCATGTTCCTATTCACCCGAGGCGGACGCTACTATCCAGTGGACAGCCGTTACGAAGGTGAATTCTTCAATGAAATGATGAGATGGGATGCTGAGTTTCAAGTCTATAATGAAGGTCTAGCACATATCACTAACTTCCATTCTGGAGAGTACCTCGATGGCCAACCGGTCTATGACAAGCAAAGGTTTTGGGATGGTACTGCCATCCGTGAACTATGGAGTGAAAGTGAGTACCCGCTATCATTTTCAACTTTTAAACATCATCTACGTAGTCCTTATTCGGTAACGTTAAAAAATATTACTGCTCTAGGTGCATCAAACTTTATTCAGATGAACGAGATTGATGCCAATAAATATGGGCTCAAAAGTGGAGACACAGCCCGGGTAACATCACCAAAAGGTACCTTTATTGAAGGTGTTGTCCAAGCGGACTCTACCGTCGCAAAAGGGTGTATAGCGATACCCCTTGGTTTTGGACACACTGCATTTGGTGCCAGTGACATTACCATCGATGGTCAAACACTTGCTGGGATTAAGGAAAGGAGAGGCGGAATGAGTGTCAACGCCTTTAATGCTGTCGATCCAACAAGAAAAGGGGCGAGCTTATATCGAGATGCCACCTTTGGCTCCACTGCCCGACACGGAATACCAGTTAAAATAGAAAAAGCCTAATCGACTCTAACCAAGAAAAACAAGGACGCCATTCGGTGTCCTTGTTTTTACTTGTCGTTATGTCGATGACGCCACTTATCTAACAAAAGCGATTTAACCATATGATAAAAATAAGAAAGGTTCCGGTTACTCTATATCTCATCTTAGATTCATCAACATATTTTTAATCTTAGGTGGCGGCTTTGCTGTATCAATAAATACTAGGATTTTGTAGGTATAATTATCGATGATCATTCATTCAATTTTTTTTGGTAAAACACCTTATCTGTGCCATTTTTTGGATAATTAACAAACCGACCAACTTCTAGAAAACCCATTTTTTCATAAAATTTGGGTGCTTGGAATGAATAAGTATCCAAATTAATATAACAGACACCCATCTTTTTGGCTTCATCTTCAGCCAGCTTAATAAGCTTTTGACCAACACCTGATAACCTATTTGATTCTTCTACCCAAAAGTAATCAATTAACATATTAGAATAAATAATCTTTCCCGCTAAACCACCAATAATTTTCTCTTCATCATTTTTTAGAAAACACCCAAATGTATTCTCTTCAAAATTGGGAAAAAAAATCTCATTGAAATCCACTAAACCATTATAAAGACAGTTAATATCGTCTTTTTTAGGATTGTGCATAAAAGTTATATTCATTATATCGACCATTAATCACTTAATTAATCAATAATAAGATAAAGTAAATTCTGGTTCAAGATTATGGGCAAAGCCTTCAAAGAACATGCGGCTTATTGCTACGGGCTTTTCTACACACGAAGTCTAGGCAATAGACAGAAACAAAGACCGCAGCAATGATATTACATCTAAAAACTGACGGTTTTATCGGCCATAATTACCCACTGAGCTAAGTCATCCATCGTGGCAAATTCACAGCCTTCAATAACATCAAGTCCAGATAACCCACGAGCCTGAACGCAAGAGCCACAAAACTTTACTTGGCTATTTTGCGCAATCACTATCTCCAGCATTTGTTGAATGTTATAGCCTTCATTCGGAGATTGCTTAGGTAAAACAGCCGTCACGGCATCAGACAACAAAAATAAGCCCACCCTAACGAGTTTCCCCTCTTGCTCATTAAGTTGTATAGCAAGACGCAAAGCATTAAAAAGCTTTTCAGAACCATAGGGAGCATCGTTAACAATAATTAGAACATGTTGCATGGCGTAGAACCTTCTACCAAAAAACGGAAAGGAAAAGAGTAACATTGTAATAAAAATGAAAGGGTTAAAAGGATCACGTTATAAATGCTAAGTTTTTGAATCGATAGTTAGCAGAAATATCTCATAAAATAAAAGAGCTAACATAAAGATAGCTAACAACTCAAAGAAATTATTTTACATCAAGGATCTACTTAGATTCCCTTGAGCACCGAATTAACACGCGAAGATCAGGCGATGGGCAGGCGCAAGGTTTTTAAGGTCGATAAAGGAAGCTTATTTGACTGAAAAATGAAGTAATAAATCGAAAGAAAAAACGAGGTGATATTTTGATTAATCTAGATATAACAAAGCCCCGACATGAGTCGAGGCTTTGTTGTTTAAATAATGGTACCGGTGGGCGGACTTGAACCGCCACGCCTTTCGGCAACGGATTTTGAATCCGTCGTGTATACCAATTTCACCACACCGGCATCGTAAGGCTATTGCCCTTTGATGCTTGGCATTATACGGATGAAACTAAGGGGTGCAAGAGGAAATTCCTTAGTTGTGAGTCAGTTGTTGAATAATTAGCCATGTAGCCATCGGTTCTCATTCTACATACCCAGAATCTTCAGAAAATAACGTTTGCCCATTTGATTCAAATATCAGAAACACAACTGGGCGTGAGCTTAATGATCAATTCTCGTAACCATTTGTGACTGGGATCATTTTCAAAATGTCGGTGCCATAATAAAAAATATCCTCCCGAGTCCAACTTTACAGGAATAGGCTTAACAATAAGATTAGCATCCATGTTAAGTACTTTTACCGAAGACTCTGGATAACACATCAACAGATCACTCTGTCCGCACAATTTAACGGCACTTGGCACATCTGACATGTTAACAGCATTGTCTAGCTGCCGATTTTCAGATAGCAGTATTTCCTTTAACAACCACCCACTAATACCACCAATAGTCACCTGCAGATGACGGTACTTCAGAAAGGTGTCAATGTTCCAATCTTCGTTTAAGGCTGGATGTCCTTTTCTCATGAGGCAAACGGAATGATCTCGTACTAGTTCAATATAATTCAGCTCTTCAGGGATAGCATTAACATGGGATTTAGCCCGTTCATCCCACTCAAAAATTGCGATTCCAAAGTCTATTTCACGCCTCAGTAAACACACGAGGCTGTCTTCATTCCAAGTTCGGCTAGTAATACTAATACTCGGAGCCTGTTTGAGTAAACTAGGCATAAAATACGGATAGGCAACCGTATAGGCCGTTTCTACCAAATCAATATTGAACCTACGCCTGCTTTTATTTGGTTCAAACGTTGAAGGAATGGTGAGTTGATCAATTTGCTTAAGTACCTCATGGATGTTTGGCGCAAGAGATAATGCTTTGGGCGTTGGTGTCATCTCCCTAGACGTACGCTCAAACAACGGGTCATCAAATGCTTCACGTAATTTTGCCAGTTGCTTACTCACCGCTGATTGACTTAGGCATAGACGATCAGCCGCTGCTGTAACATTACGCTCTTCGAGCAAGACAGCCATTACTCGCAACAAATTCACATCAAAATCTTTCACATATGCTCCACTAACGACTGAGTTGATCCAACTTATTTTATAAGGATATTCACTGTTTTCAATCAAATTGAGCCATCGGCTTCATTTATGTTCGTTTAATTGGCCTATATCGGAATTGAAAATGAACATTCTGCCGATAAGCTCTCTTTTCAAATACTCGACAAATCTATATGCTGTTTCAAAAATCAAATCAGAATAACTAAAATGACAACAAATCAATCCTTACCCCCAGCAGGCGTCATTCGACGTTTAGCCGCTCTTTTGTATGATGGTATTATCGTTCTTGCTATTGAAATGTTTGCTGCAGGATTGATTATTGCCATTTTGGAAGCCTGTGTGGCATTAGGCGTGATGACTTACGGCTCATACCAAGACCCGGGTGAATTATTAAGTTCACACCCTATCTGGAGCCATGTCTTCACCCTTTATTTAGGTGTTATTTGGATTGGTTTCTTTGTCTATTTTTGGACAAAAGCAGGACAGACCGTTGGAATGCGAACGTGGAAATTGCGAGTTCAGAATCCTGATGGGAGCCTAATATCCCGTACTCAAGCGCTTATTCGAATTGGTACTTCTGGTTTTGGTCTAGCGAATCTTTTGGTCCCTTTTGATATTAAAAAACGGGGTTTTCATGATATTTGGGCAAAAACCGAAGTCGTCGTTTTACCACAGGTATTCTAATAAGCGTTATAGAATAAAAAACGATCATTTCATCAAAGGGGGAAATGATCGCTCCAAGGGTGATTTTATAAGACTAGGCCACCATCAATCTTTAGTACCTGCCCGGTGATAAATTGACTCTTACTTGATGCTAGAAATGCAACGCCATCGGCAATATCTTGCGCGGTTCCCATTCTGCCTAAAGGCGTCTTATTCTGCATAAACTCAATGACCTTTTCTGGTAATTCATTGGTCATCTCGGTGGAGATAAAACCAGGCGCAACACAGTTAACTCTAATTTGAGCGCCTTTTCTTGCTAGCTCTTTCGCCCAGCCTTTACTCATACTTATTACGCCACCTTTTGAAGCCGCATAATTGCTTTGACCTATGTTTCCGTCGGTTCCAACGATTGAAGAGATATTAATAATGCTCCCGGAGCCTTGCTCTAACATTATTTTTGATACCTGTTGAGTAAGGATAAAAACGGCCTTTAGATTAACATCGAGTACTTTATCCCAATCGCTAGACAACATATCGCCAAGCATTGCATCTCTGGTGATGCCGGCATTATTGACAAGTACGTCGACGCCATGGAATCTCTCTTTTATATCTTTTATTGAATTGGCGACTACAATCTGGTCACAAAGATCGATTTGATAGCAATAAAACGCTTCATTTTTTTGCCAATCTATCACCGCCATATCAATTGCAATCACAAAGAAGCCATCTTTTATCAACTGTTGGCTAATCGTTTTTCCAATCCCTCGGGCTGCCCCCGTTACAATCGCGACTTTTTTATCCACTGTCATTATTCATCCTTAAATCAAAGTGAGTTTGGAAAATAGTTTTATCCATTTCGGTTAGGTTAGAGGCGATTTTGGGTTTGAATTCCATCTTCGATAGAACATCTTTTTCTAGGTCTATACCCGGCGCAATTTCTATCAGCTCCATTCCTGTTGCCTCTAATTTAAACACCGCCCGTTCTGTAATATACAATACCGTTTTGTTACTTAATTGGGCTTGCTTCGCGCAAAAAGTAATCTGTTCGACCTGAGACAAAAACTTGGTATTTTCACCTTCAGAAAGAATGTTCAGTTGCCCATCTTTACACTCGATTTCCAACCCTTTTGTTGTAAACGTTCCGCAAAAATAGACCTGTTTAGCATTCTGGGTAATGTTAATAAAACCACCGCAGCCGGCTATTTTGTCACCAAATCGAGAGACATTAATATCTCCTTTTTTATCGCACTGAGCTAAACCAAGAAACGCCTGATCTATCCCACCACCATCATAAAAATCAAACATTTGATCTTGGCTGATAATTGCCTGAGGATACGACGAAGCCCCAAAATCTAACCCTCCAGCAGGATTCCCACCAACTGCACCAGGTTCAACGGTCAATACAAACTGATCGAGTACGCCAGACTCACTGGCTACCGCTGCAATATATTCAGGCACACCAATACCTAAATTAAGGATAGACCCTCGTTTCAGTTCCATTGCTGCTCGACGAGCAATAACTGTTTTTGCATCCAATTTTATAGGTGATGCTTTGATTGTCTGCTTAGGCTCAGAATATTCTCCGACAAATGCAGGATTCATCTGAGTTGCAAAGGTTTGCATGTGTTCTGTTAAATCGTGACATTGAACGATTGCATCAACAAATATACCGGGGATTTTTACAGCATGAGGGGATAACTCTCCCGCTTTAACGACGTGCTTAACCTGCACAATAACCTTGCCACCACTATTTCTCGCCGCCTGTGCTGCTGCGAGACTTTCTACAATTAGACACTCATCTTCCATAGTGATGTTGCCATTTTCGTCTGCTGTTGTTCCGCGTAATATGGCAATGTCTATTGGTAACTTATGATAAAAAAGGTGCTCTTCACCTTGTAGCTCAATAAGCTCTACCCAGTCATCCTTGGTGACTTTATTGATCTTTCCACCTTCAACTCTAGGATCCACAAATGTACCGAGCCCAACTTTACTAATCGTGCCTAACTTGCCAGCAGCGGTGTCCCTAAGAAGGTGTGAAATAATCCCTTGAGGTAGGTTGTAACCTTGAATTCGCTCAGATACGGCAAGTTCTTGCAATTTGGGAACCAAACCCCAATGACCACCAATCACTGTCGATACCATCCCCGCTTTCGCCAAATGATTCACAGCCCGTCCTTTTCCATCTCCTTGTCCAGCGGCGAATATTAAGGTTAGATTTTTCGGTGTGTTAAAAGAGTCAAACCTTTCTCCAATCGCCCTTTCTATAGCCTCAGGAACAACACTACCGATAAAACCGCCTAGCATTATTGCTTGACCATCTTCTATCCATTCCGCGGCTTGCTTTGCTGTTAGTTGAATTACCACAATTCACCATCCTTGTTTAACCTATAGGATAGTGATTGTTAAAGATAAGTTAAATTGCAAATATAGAGAGAAACAATTTCAAAAATGAAATAATTGAATCGTTATTTATAAAACGAGAAAACAGAAGGTTTTGTGCGCCTAAAATACCTCTTTTCGTGCCGTTCGATTCGGTTAAAATGAATAAAACTCGTCATTCTCACGAGTATGTGGATCGAATACCACCTAAATTCCCATTTTAACAGGAATTTAGGGATACTTTTCTTAACAGATCCACTTACAATTTCACGAGGATAGTGACACTAGATTTCTTTGTGTTTATGAATAAAGCCCCAGTCAGCCAATATGGAGTAAGCTGCAGGAATCATAAACAATACCAACAATGTAGAGGCAAAAATACCGAATACGATTGAGATAACAAGCGGTTGTATAACTTGGGCTTGCAAACTTGTCTCGGTAAGCAGTGGTAACAAGCCCGCGGCGGTGGTCATAGAGGTTAAAAATACGGCTCGAAACCTTTCTCTGCTCGCCTTCACTACCGAATCATGCACGCTGTCTCCATCATCGACATGATGTCGTATATATTGAACCAGTAATATAGAGTCATTGACCACGATACCCGCTAATGAAACAAAACCCATCATACTCGGCATACTAAGAGCGTGCCCTAAAAGGAAGTGCCCCCAGACAACGCCAATAAAGGCAAGAGGTATCGCAAGCATCACCACGAAGGGTTCTAGGTAGCTACGAAATTGATAACTAAGGATGACAAAGACACCAAAGAGACCAAGCAAGAAACCTTTACCCATCGATGAGGCGGTTTTAGCCGAATCTTTAGATTGACCTTCAAAATCAAATCGCAAACCGGGATATTTTATCTTCAGTTTTGGAGCTTGTTCCGTTTGGAATTGAGAAATTATCGATGCCGAACTGACTTTCGAGTTATCAACATCGCCATAAACACTTATGGTTCTAAGCCCATCGATTCGCTGGATGCGCACATAGTTTCTCTGAAAGTCTAACGTTGCCACTGTACCAAGGGGCAGTTGGCTACCATCGGCCATTATGATGGGGAAATTAGCTAGTTGTTGTAAGTCACCGGCTTGAGCTTTATCTAAACGCACCTCAATTGAGATATTTTCAACGCCAATTTGAATCTCATCTGCTGTCTGACCGAAAAACGCGGATCTGAGTTGACTAGCAATAATCTGTCCGTTTACGCCATAGGTTTCTGCGCCTGGACGAAGCTTGATCAATACCTCTTCCTTCCCCATGCGCATATCGTCTAGAACACCATAAACTCCGTAAAACTCATTCAGGTATTCTTGTATATCAATAGAGGCCGCTTTCAACTCATCAAGGTTGTCGTGTTTAACGCGGATCTCTATATCTCGACCACCCGGACCCATTGTTGGTTGCTTAAAGACCAACGAAATAGGCTCCGCTAGTTCACCGATATCTTCGCGCCATGCATCGACAAAATCATCAATCACAGTATTTCGAATCTCTGCCCCCAAAAGGTCTAGGCGTACCGTCGCTATATGAGGCCCAGATTCATCGGCATCCTGATTGGCATTGAATTGGCTGGTAATGTGTTGCACAAGTGGTACACCATCTTCCATTTCCTCTGTCCACTTGGTATTCAGTCGTTTTGCAGACTCAATCAGTTTATCTACAACAATTTCCGTTTGGCTAAGTGATGATCCTGGAGGTAAAATAATTCTCGCTTCAGCAATATCACCATCTAAATCAGGAAACGGGACAAACTTAACCGCGCCTCCAACAATAAGTGCAATGGAGGCAAGCAACATAGTGAACACACCGCCAATAAAGGCATAGCGGTACTTTACAACCTTATCAACGGCACGAATAAGTGTGGTATTGCGGAAAAGTTCAAATCGTTCCAACAGTACTCGTTTAAATTTGACGGGTTGGCGTTCTTTTTTCGCCTTATGCAAAGAGTGAGAAAGATGATTAGGCAGGATTAAAAACGCTTCAACTAGACTTAATGACAGCACAAGAATAAGAACCTGTGGTACCGCTTTTAGCACCGCCCCCATTTCACCATCAAGAAACAGTAAACTTCCAAAGATACAAACCGTTGTTAAGAATGAAGAAATAACACCGGGCAATACTTTTTTAACGCCATTCACAACGGCATCATCTATTTTTTGCCCTCGATCTAGATGCGAAGCGATGGATTCTGCTATGACAATGGCATCATCCATCATGATACCGATTGCCATTAAAAGCCCAACCAAAGACATTATATTGATGGACAAGCCCAATTGAGCCATTAAGAATAGGCCACCCAAAAAAGCGACCGGTAAACCAGCGGCGACCCAAAAAGAGTATCGAAAGCTAAAGAATAGCCACATGGTTGCAAACACCAAGGCTATCCCCTGCCAACCATTACGTAGCATCATGGTGAGACGATCCCATAACACTGACGACAGATCATTTGTCAGCTCTAGAGTGACGCCATCTGGTGCAACTAAGCGCATATCATCAACGAAACGGACGACGTTATCTTTGATTCTTAAGGCATCATCTTCTTTGTTTTTGCTTATTTTTAGCACCGCCGATGGATGACCATCAAACAGCACTTTCTGTTCGTCTAATTCAAACCGGTCCGTGATAGTCGCTATATCCCTCAAACGAACAATCGAACCATTAGGACCAGAGCCAACAACAATCGTCTTTAACTCTTCCGGTGTCACCCGTCTTTCATCAAATCGAATCAAAAAATTCTTGTCTGGGGTTTCTATATTACCACTTGGCAGTTTAATATTTTGTTTGCCTATCTGCGTTGCAATATCCCCAACGCTAAGCCCAAGTTGACGAATGGCTTGAGTATTTAGTTCAACTCTATATTGATGATCTGAGAAGCCACTTACATCAACCAAAGAGACATCATAATCAAGCTTCATAATGCGCTTTAATTCTTCCGCATAAGCCTTAAGCTCAGGCCACGAAGTATCCGCGGTAATAGCGACATCAACAACGGGCTCATTCCAATCGAGTTCTTGAACAACTGGGGACTCAATTTCTGACGGAAAGTCATTTATTGAGTCGATTTGAGTCTGCACATCCACCAGCATTCTACTGATATCTGCCTTTTCATTTAGCTTTATAATCAGTCTTGCAGAGCCTTCGACCGCTTCACAGCGGGTCTCTTCGATATTCGCGAGACCATCAACGGCGTCTTCCATACGAATACAGATGCTCTCTTCAACTTCTTGCGGGGACGCACCCGGATACACAACGCCAGCCATAATATAGGGGGGACTAAATTCGGGGAAGGTTTCCCGTTTTATGGTTGAAAGTGATGTTATACCCAATATAAGCAGGGACAACATCAATAGGTTCGATGCGGTTGGATGCTTAGTAAAGAAACGGATCATGCCGCATCCTCCTCAGCTGGTACTGACTGTGCACCTTCGATTTTGAGCAGCATACCTTGTAGAGCAGGTAACACATCGTTTAACACCAATCTCTCCCCGTGCTCTAATTCGCCATCAATCACCACCTGATTATCTCTACGATACAAAACAGAGACCGGCCTAATATCTAACTTGTTGTCCACGTCCATGATATACACACTGTCACCATGAAGCGCGCGCTCTGGTATTACCCAACTCGGGTTTTCTTGACCAACCAGTTCTGCACTAACGAACATACCATTCACTAGTGGGGGGATATTGCTCGCGTTTAAGGTTGAATAATCTTGCTCAATTTCTAAAATAACCCCAGCAGTCGCCTGAGTAGCGTCCACCGTTTCACTGATACGAGCGACTTTTGCTGGCCAACGAGCGGTCAAGCTACCACTCGATAACTCAATCCAAGAGGCAATACCACTCATATCTGGTTGTGAAATACCTGAATCATTGTTTATGAAATGCGCCAAACTGGAGGCAATCAATTGCAAATCATGAATAGACAATTGTGCTTCCACCTCCATCGTGTTGGTACCATGTGCCGTCACCATCGTCTGTTGAAGGTTCACAACTTGATTGTCTTCAATATCGACCTCTGCAATACGAAGATCTTGCGGTAATACAATCGAGGTTTTCTCTAGTGAGCGTTTTGCCTCAGTTACCTTAGATTCATTTACTTTTACTTGAGCTTGAGACACTTTTCTTTCATCGGGATAGAGAGACAACTGATTTTGCATATCCTGCACCAGTTTTTGTTGGGACAGATAGGTTTGGTTTTGCTGATCGACATCAGATTGAGAAGTAAGCCCTCTCTTTTTTAGATTAAGCTTTCTATCCAGTTCATTTTGACTGATTGAAAGTCGGTTTTTCTCTATCTTCACTGTTCCTTTTAGATTTTTTTCTTCTTGATTAAGCTTGGCTAATTGCGTTTTGCTGGAACTTAAATCCGCTTCTGCTTGGGCAAGTTTCAATTCATAATCTAGTGGGTCGATTCTCAATACCTCTGTCCCCGCTTGAAGAATACGCCCTTTTTCTAACTCAGGATTTCTGTAAACAACCTTACCTGTGACCTCAGCAATCGCTTTCCACTCAAACTTAGGCGCAACCTTTCCAAAACCGATTGCAATTGGCGCCATCGCCTTTAGCTCTAAAGGCATCACTTTAACTAATCGCGCTCTATCTCCCGCGGGTTTGACCGAGAGATCCGGCTTCATTTTGATCGCAGTAAACAGAATAACAATACCAATAGCCAAAACTGGAAAGAAAAGAAGTTTGCGATTAATGTTCATTATTTCCCCCAAGAGAAATTTGATGTTCTGGTGACAAAAAACCATGTGTTAAGGTTTTTATATTGTGTTCTAAAAGTTGTTCAAGAAACGACGAGTTTAGCTCTACCCCATGGAACTCCAACATGGCGCGAGGGGCGATAAAAGGAAAAACCATCATACTAAAAAAAGTAACACGACACAGTTTTGGGTCGACACCTTCTCTGAGAACTCCCTCTTCCAAAAGACGATTAAACATCGTTTCTTGTGCCGGTTTTGTCACCTCTTTGAATATTCTTTCAAGTAGTCTGCGCTGCATATCCGATTCAGACATATTCATTATCTGGGCTATCAAGCGAGGAAATTCAGGTGTATTCATCATAGTTTGATAATAAGCCCGCATTAAACCGATTAAACTTTCCTGACTAGAAGGCTTAACCATCGCCTTCATTTGTTGATTAATCGGCTCCATGGTGTCTCGGATTACCGTTTCGAATAAACCTTGCTTGTTACCAAAGTAATAGCGAATCATGGCAATATTTACGCCGGCACTGTCTGCCACCAATCGAGTAGATACCTTCTCATACGGCATCACCATATAGAGCTCTCGAGCATGACTAATCAATTTCTCTCGCGCCTGAGTGCTCTCGCTAGGTCTGCCCGCTTTTCGTGACATAATTACGCTCCAATTAATCAACTGATTAATTATAGTTGCCTTTGACCTTAAGATGGTACTCGTTTAATTCATCAATATTTGTTTATTCGATTAATTAATAACGCATTTCCTCTTAAAATGATGGCGTCGGTATGTAGCACTTTAAAAACGAGAATGATTTTTGGCCTTTTCACTCACGTATAATTTTGAATAAAAACCCAACATATGACTTGACGCAAGTCATCTAGTGCGGTACTAATTGAAACATAAATTTGTGGATATCATTTACTTTTGGAAAAAAACATAAAATGACATTTAATTTTTCGACACTCCTCAACCTCCTCCTTATCGTGAAACAATCGCGCGGGTAGGCAGTGGACGAAAAACACCACATAGATTTCTAAAAGCCCGCTAACAAGCGGGCTTTTTTATAACTAAATAAAACTCAACAGACAGTTAACAGAGATAAATGGTTAACATAGACACGAAAAGGAAGCAGGTATGAACGATCAAGTCATTATATTCGACACCACATTACGTGATGGCGAACAAGCACTTTCAGCAAGCTTAACGGTAAAAGAGAAGTTGCAGATCGCCTATGCCCTCGAACGTCTCGGTGTCGATGTAATAGAAGCAGGGTTTCCTGTTTCCTCACCCGGTGATTTTAAATCTGTACAAACCATTGCTAAAAACATCAAAGGCAGCCGTATCTGTGCACTATCAAGGGCCGTAGCCAAAGATATTGATGTTGCGGCTGAATCATTAAAAGTAGCAGAAGCATTTCGAATCCACACGTTTATTTCTACGTCCACGATTCATGTAAAAGACAAATTGCGCCGTGATTATGATGATGTCGTAGAGATGGGGGTTCAAGCAGTAAAACGCGCTCGAAACTATACCGATGATGTGGAGTTTTCTTGCGAAGATGCTGGACGTACGCCTATCGATAATCTATGTCGTATGGTCGAGGCTGCAATCAATGCTGGTGCAACAACCGTCAATATCCCGGATACTGTCGGATACACAGTACCGAGTGAGTTTGGTAGCATTATCAAACAACTTTTCAACCGTGTGCCTAATATCGATAAGGCGGTTATCTCTGTTCACTGCCACGACGACCTGGGCATGTCGGTCGCAAACTCCATCACTGCCGTTCAGGCTGGCGCTCGTCAGATTGAAGGGACAATTAATGGTATTGGTGAACGTGCAGGTAATTGCTCGCTAGAAGAAATAGCGATGATAATTAAAACCCGTTCAGAATTGATGGGGGTTCACACGGGTCTACAACACGATGAAATACACCGTACGAGCCGCCTTGTTAGTCAGCTATGTAATATGCCAATTCAAGACAACAAAGCGATTGTCGGTGCTAACGCATTTAGTCATTCCTCCGGTATCCATCAAGATGGCGTATTGAAAAACAAAAATACCTACGAGATTATGACGCCTGAGTCTATTGGACTTAAAAACAAAGCGTTGAACTTGACCAGTCGTAGTGGCAGAGCAGCAGTTAAAAGTCATATGGATGATATGGGCTACAAGGAAGAGTCATACAATCTGGATGCACTTTATGATGACTTTTTAAAACTAGCGGATCGTAAAGGCCAGATCTTCGATTATGACCTAGAAGCGTTAATGCATTTTGCTAATCTTCGTGATGAGGACGACTTCTACAAATTGAACTATTTGAGCGTACAATCGGGTAGCGTAATGGCAACCACCTCAATCAAATTGCAGTGTGGTGATAAAGAGCAGTGTGAGGCTGCGGTAGGTAACGGCCCTGTTGATGCTCTTTATCAATGTATTTATCGCTTAACTGGATACGAAATAGTGTTGGATAAATTCGATCTCACTGCAAAAGGTGAAGGCGAAGATGGCCTTGGTCAAGCTGACATTATTGCTAATTATAAAGGCTGTAAATACCACGGAACCGGTCTAGCCACCGATATCGTAGAGGCTTCAGGTCAGGCACTATTGCATGTAATAAACAGTATTCATCGTGCGGATCAAGTTGCCGAAATTAAGCAGTCGAAAAAAAATACACAAACCGTTTAAAAATACCGATTACAACTTAACATACACAGGAAAAACATGACCATGGCAGGCAAAGAATACAAAATAGCCGTTTTACCGGGAGACGGCATTGGCCCGGAAGTAATGCAGCAAGCGCATAAAGTATTAGACGCTATAGAGAAGAAGCACGGAATCAGGTTCTCTAAAGAAGAACACGATGTCGGTGGTATCGCAATCGATAATCACGGCTGCCCTTTACCTGAAAGTACTGTTAAAGGTTGTGAAGCAGCCGATGCGGTTCTATTTGGTTCGGTAGGTGGTCCAAAATGGGAACATCTAGCGCCAAATGATCAACCCGAACGCGGTGCTTTGCTTCCATTACGTAAGCACTTTCAGCTATTTTGTAACCTTCGTCCAGCCCAAATCCACGCAGGGTTAGAGTCTTTTTCACCACTGCGTGCCGATATTTCAGGAAAGGGATTTGATATCGTCGTTGTGCGTGAACTAACGGGAGGTATTTACTTTGGCCAACCGAAAGGTCGTGAAGGCGAAGGACCAAATGAGAAAGCATTTGATACCGAAATTTATCATCGATATGAGATAGAGCGCATTGCTAGAATTGCTTTCGAATCTGCTCGTTTACGTAATAAAAAAGTATGTTCTGTCGATAAAGCTAACGTTCTACAAAGTTCCATTTTGTGGCGCGAAGTTGTTGAAGGTATCGCTAAAGACTACCCAGATGTTGAGCTATCTCATATCTACATCGATAACGCGACAATGCAGCTCATCAAAGATCCGTCTCAGTTTGACGTGATGCTTTGCTCGAACATTTTCGGGGACATTATCTCTGACGAATGCGCCATGATTACTGGCTCTATGGGTATGCTTCCGTCAGCAAGCTTAAATGAAAGCAATTTTGGTCTGTACGAACCAGCTGGTGGATCAGCCCCTGATATTGCAGGCAAAAATATAGCAAACCCTGTTGCTCAAATCCTCTCTGCGGCTTTAATGCTTCGCTACAGCTTAGGAGAAGAGCAAGCAGCACAAGATATCGAAACGGCGGTGTCTAGAGCGTTAGAAGCCGGGGAGCTCACTGGAGACCTTGCTAGTGACAAGCCCGCTCTATCTACATCTGAAATGGGCGATAAAATCGCTGGTTACATTTTCCGCTAATAGAATCTGTGCTAGTCGAATTTTTGCAAACAAAAACAGTTACATGAATAAAAACGTTTAACTTAATAGAAAATGGCGACTCCATACCGAGTAGCCAGTCGACTCCATCAAGGAAGAAGCAATGTCTAAAACCTTATACGAAAAAGTCTACGCTGCACACGTTGCTGTTGCAGCCGAAGGCGAAAACCCGATTCTATATATCGACCGTCACTTAGTTCACGAAGTCACGTCACCGCAAGCGTTTGATGGCTTGCGTGAGAAAGGTCGTAAAGTACGCCAGTTGGGTAAAACCTTTGCCACAATGGATCACAATGTTTCCACGACCACCAAAGACATTAACGCTTCTGGCGAAATGGCTAGAATTCAAATGGAAACCTTATCGAAAAACTGTGAAGAATTCGGTGTTACCCTTTATGACCTAAACCATAAATACCAGGGCATAGTGCATGTTATGGGGCCAGAACTAGGTATTACCCTTCCAGGCATGACCATTGTGTGTGGTGATTCACATACTGCAACACACGGTGCTTTCGGTTCTCTGGCTTTTGGTATTGGTACGTCTGAAGTGGAGCATGTTTTAGCAACGCAAACATTAAAGCAGGATCGCGCTAAAACGATGAAAATAGACGTCCAAGGCAAGGTAGCCGACGGCATAACAGCGAAAGATATCGTACTGGCTATCATCGGCAAAACAACCGCTGCCGGCGGTACAGGCTATGTCGTTGAGTTCTGCGGTGAAGCGATACGTGACCTTTCAATGGAAGGTCGTATGACTGTCTGCAATATGGCTATTGAGCTTGGGGCTAAAGCAGGACTTGTCGCACCAGACCAAACCACTTTTGACTATATTCAAGGTCGTGAATTTGCCCCTAAAGGCGCAGACTGGGATGCCGCGATTGAATATTGGTCGTCGTTAAAAACAGACAATGATGCAACCTTTGATGCAACCGTTATCCTTGAAGCATCAAGCATTAAACCTCAAGTCACTTGGGGGACAAACCCGGGTCAAGTTATTGCTGTCGATGAGCCTATCCCTGCTCCTGAAAATTTTGCAGACGCTGCAGAAAAAGCTTCCGCTATAAAAGCATTAGCCTATATGGGCTTAGAAGCTGGAAAAGCGTTGACTGACTATAACGTGGATAAAGTGTTTGTTGGTTCATGTACAAACTCTCGCATAGAAGATATGCGTGCAGCCGCGGCGGTTGCAAAAGGTCGCAAAGTTGCCGATCACGTTCAAGCGCTGATCGTTCCGGGATCTGAGCAAGTTAAAGCTCAAGCGGAACAAGAAGGCCTTGATAAAGTATTTATCGACGCTGGTTTTGAATGGCGTTTGCCAGGTTGCTCTATGTGTCTAGCGATGAATAATGACCGCTTAGGTCCAAAAGAGCGTTGTGCTTCAACCAGTAATCGTAACTTTGAAGGTCGTCAGGGTCGTGATGGTCGTACACACTTAGTTAGTCCAGCGATGGCTGCTGCCGCCGCAATTGCTGGTCATTTCGTTGATATTCGTAAACTATAAGGAGCAAACAATGTCAGGTTTTAAAAATCACACAGGCTTAGTTGTCCCTTTGGATCTTGCAAATATCGATACGGACGCCATTATTCCAAAACAGTTTCTTCAAAAAGTAACACGATTAGGTTTTGGTCAGCACCTTTTCAATGATTGGCGCTTTCTCGATGATGCTGGTCAGCAACCTAACCTTGATTTTGTCATGAACGAGGGTCGTTACCAAGACGCTTCAATCCTCATCGCTCGTGAAAATTTTGGTTGTGGTTCGTCACGCGAACATGCACCGTGGGCGCTGGCAGATTATGGTATCAAGGTAATGATTGCCCCTAGTTTTGCTGATATTTTCTACGGCAACTCAATCAACAATCAAATGGTTCCTGTACGCTTAACCGATCAGGAAGTGGATGAAATATTCCAATTTGTCCAAGCAAACGAAGGCGCTCAGGTTACCGTTGATTTAGAAGCGATGAAAGTAACCGCAAACGACAAACAGTATTCATTTGAAATAGATGAGTTCCGTCGCCACTGCTTACTTAACGGCTTAGACAATATTGGATTAACGCTTCAACATGAAGAAAAAATCTCTGCGTATGAAGATAATATCCCAACGTATATGAAGTAGACATGGCAAAAACCAGCCCTGCGGGAGTGATTCGATTACTCCCTCGGGGCTGGCTCTTCTTAAATGAGTTCAAGCCCTACCTAATCAATTTCAATTCAATGAAATTTAATTCTCACTCTCGTGGTCTATCCTAATGAACATATTTTTCCAATTGGGTTACCTATGAAATATATATTACTTTGCATTAGCTTACTCTTTTCCACTTTTTCCTTTTCAGCGCCAAAAGCCGAGCTTTGGGACTATTGGAACCGAGCGGACGAGCAAAATACTCAAGCTATCTCTCACCTTAAATGGCAATATTTTTTAGACAATTATCTTGTTGAAAAGAAAGAAAATACGCTTGTTCGTTATAAACACGTAACACCATCTGATAAGCAACAACTCAAGTCTTATATATCAGACATGGCTAAGCTCGACCCTCGAACCTACAACAAAGCAGAACAATACGCTTATTGGGTAAATTTATATAACGCCCTGACCGTAAATGTTATTCTGGACAACTACCCCATCAAATCTATTACCAAACTAGGCGGATTGTTTAGCTTTGGTCCATGGGGTGATGAAATAGTCGTCGTTACAGATGAGAAGCTAAGCTTAAACGATATTGAACACAGAATTCTAAGACCAATCTGGCAAGATGCTCGTACTCATTATGCGGTCAACTGTGCAAGTTTAGGTTGTCCCAACCTACAACCAGTCGCATTTGATGCAATGAATCAAGAGATGTTATTGGAGCAAGCGGCAGGCAGTTTCATCAATAGCGGCAAAGGTGTTAAGCAGTCAGGTAATAAAACGGTACTGTCTTCTATTTACGAGTGGTTTCCCGAGGATTTTGGTTCTAAGCAAGCACTGACCAATCATCTTAAAAAATATAGACCAACGCTTTCTCTTAATCTCGATAAGGTCAAATACGATTACAATTGGGATTTAAATGAGGCCAAATAATGGTGCTGTCTTCTCTCTAACCTAATACTGCCATTCCTATAAATACAGCAAGTATTGTACTTCTGAAGTCTCCACTTTCGTGGAGACAACGAGCTTTGTTCTACTTAATCCCTTTCTCTTTCTTGATCAGGTCGTAAGCCGCTTGAATATCCTGTGCTTTCTCTTTGGCCATTTCCATCATTTCAGGTGGTAAACCTTTTGCTACAAGCTTATCTGGGTGATGCTCATTCATTAGTTTACGATAAGCTCGCTTCACTTCTTTAGAATCCACATCATCGGTGATGCCTAACACTTTGTAAGCATCCGTAAGCTGATCCGCTGTCGTTGCTTGTTGCCAAGCACCGCCTTGCCCTTGAGAATGATTCCAACCGCCAGCTCCGCCCTCTCTTTGAAAACGAAAGGCCGCCTCTTGCATTTGCAATCTCTGTTCAAGCTGCTGAGTTGAAAACCCTAACCCTTTAGCGATAGCATGCAGAACGGTCCTTTCTGAAGGATGAAGATCACCATCAGCAAATGCGGCTGATATCTGCAACTCTAAGAAAAACTGTAAAAGATCATGCCTTCCTCCAGATGATATGCGAACCCGTTCAAGTATTTCGTTCAACGGAAAACCACTTGATTTCCCCTCGCGGAATGCATCTTGAGCCGCCTTTTTCTGGTCACCTCGAAGGTTCATTCGTTGCATCATCGTGTCGGCCAACTGAATTTCTTCTTTGGTTACTTGCCCTTTGGCTTTAGCAACATGGCCCATAACAGAAAAAGCAGCCTTAAAAAATTCTGCCTGTTTTTCCGCTTGATTGGGTCCACCGGAGAAGGCGCTGGATGCTCTAAATCCTGCTTGGCTAAGTCTTCTTGCTTTATCAAACTGATGCCCTAAGAACAAACCAAACAGTGCGCCAAAAGCTCCTCCAAAAAGGAAACCAAAAAATATGCCTAAAATTTTGCCAAAAATGTGCATTATTATGCTCTCAATTATGAATTTTTGTTATGTATTGTGATCTTACATTGTTTGAACGCTCAATTGCTTTGAACTAAAATTACTTCGAATTAGCGACACAACTCAATAGTTAAGATTGTTTTTGATGCCCATCATCACAAGTTCAGGTTATTATAAGGAACATTTTATATCAGAACAGGTCTATTTGACCTCTGAATGAATCAAGTTACACAGGATAGTTAAACTCGATGCTACTTTTCCCTCGCACATTGTTAGCTGCATCTATTAGTGCAGCCGTATTCGTGCCAACAACTCAAGCTGAAACGTCACAAGACCCTAGTGTGCAGGAAATGCCCTCTACAGATCAATGCTTGATTGTGGATTCATCCACCAAAAATGACACAGAAGTCCCTGTGCATGTTGAAGCTGATAACGTCGAAGCGATAAATGGCGATAAAGCGACCTATACTGGTGACGTTGTTATTACCCAAGGACATAAGCGTATATCCGCTGACACAATCACCTTGCACCAACAAGATAATATAGTTGTTGCTGAAGGTAATGTGCATTCTTATGATGGTCGGATAAAAACCATTTCAGATAAAGCCACAACAAGTCTAGATTCAGACGTTGCCACACTGGAAAATACTCAATATGAGTTTCTATGTGAGGACGGCCGTGGTGACGCGAAGGTTATTTATCGCAAAGATAAAGCATTTTATGAACTGGAAGATGGCACGATCACTTCCTGTCCAGAAGGCGACAATGCTTGGCGATTAAGAGCGTCATCGATTGAAATTGATCAGATTGATGAAGAGGCAACTCTATTTAATCCAAGAGTGGAAGTTCTCTCTGTACCCATTTTTTATCTGCCTTATTTAACCATTCCAATCGGTGATACGCGCAAAACAGGCTTCCTATACCCAGCTATCTCATTAGACAGTAAAAATGGTTTTGGATTTACCGTTCCCGTCTATTGGAACCTTGCTCCTAATTATGATCTACAGACTGATTTTAATTACATGGAGAAACGTGGAACACAGCTTGATGCAAAATTTCGTTATCTCACAGAAATAGGTTCCGGCTCATTCAGCACAGAGTATCTTCCTGATGACAAAAAATACCTCGATAAAGGCGACCGTTGGGGCTTTAACTGGAGCCATACTGGCGTATTTAAAGAGGCGTGGAAGTTTGAAATTGACTACTCGAAAGTCAGTGATATCACCTACTTCACCGACATCGATTCTAATATAGGTAATCGTGAAGACGGGCAGCTCCTTCAATCTGGCGAAGTATCCTACCGATCCGAACGTTGGGATACCACATTATTGGTAAGAGACTTTCAAGTATTGTCAACCGGTAGTTATCCCTATCGTTTGATGCCTCAAATAGAATACAACTATTACGCGCCCCACTTTTACTCTCAACTCGATTTTAATTTACTAAGCCATGTCAGTCGATTCGAAACGGATGACCCGGATAGCCCATCGGCTACCCGTTTACACTTTGAACCAACGCTAGCCTTGCCGCTATCCACCACTTGGGGCACGTTTACTGCTGAAGCAAAGCTGTTCCAAACCTATTATGAGCAAGACATTGACAACCTAACCACAAGCAATGATTATGAAGAGCAGGTTTCACGAACCATTCCTCAGATAAGAATTCACTCAGGATTGTATCTAGAGCGCGATACCACTCAAATTTTAGGCTATACCCAATCACTTGAACCGCAGATCCAGTATCTGTATATTCCTGAAGAGGATCAATCGGAAATCTTTTCTGGGTACGATACAACCAAGCTGCAGCTTGATTACGACGGGCTTTTTCGAAGTAAAAAGTACAGCAGTGTTGACTATATTGCTCCAGCAAATCAATTCAGCTATGGTGCATCCACGCGTTTCTTTGATGATGAATTTAAAGAGAGAATGAATCTCTCATTTGGACAGATCCTCTATCTCAACGATTCCTATAATGATTCCGTCTCAAACGAAACATCATCGTCTTATTCAGCTTGGGCATTGGATACTGAGTTTAACTACGATGACTATCTTTATTATCAAGGTGGATTTCAATTCGACACCGCGTCATCTAAAGTGCAACTTGCTGATAGCACATTGGAATATCGATACTCAGGTGGGTACAGCCAGCTAAACTATCGTTACGTTTCACTGGGCTATATTGCTAACAATGTCGACTTTATCAGCGAAGATGATTATACATCTTACACACGTGAAGGTATTAGCCAGTTAGGGTTTATTACCGCTTATAACCTCGGCCGAAGTTGGAAACTGAATGGACAGTATTTCTACGATACCAACGAAAAAGTGAACCTTGAGTGGTTAGCAGGGGTCAACTATACCAGTGATTGTTGGTATATCGGATTCTCATACAGCAATCAACTCTATAGTTGGGATGAAATCGGGGTAGACTCACCGACGTATGAACAAAACTTTACAGTGAATTTTGGTATTGTAGGTTTTGGCCAAACGATAGCCGGTGGTTCAGGTTTAGCCGGTGTCGATTCATCTAATGCCGCTTTAGGCTATAGTCGACCTTTCGCACTTGGAAATTAACAGTCTTGCCATTGAGCAACACAAATTTATTGGTATACATTAAATGAAAATGTGGAAACACACCCTAATAGTTTTTTTATCTGTACTGTCAGCCTCAAGCATGGCTGCACCCGTTGAGCTAGATAGAGTCGCGGTAATCGTAAATGATGGTGTCATATTACAAAGTGATATTGATATCGCGATCATCACGCTTGAAACCAACTCGAAGAAAGGCAGCCAAGCTTTGCCAGACATCGACGTATTACGTGAGCAGGTACTAGAAAAGCTTATTGTCGATACTATCCAGTTCCAAGAATCAGAACGCCTTGGAGTAAAGATAGATGACAACCGTTTGAATCAAGCGGTTCAAGAAATCGCCAAAGAAAGAAACTTAACGGTCGACCAACTACAAAACTCACTCACTGAAGATGGTGTAAGTTATGTCACGTTTCGAGAGCAAGTCAGGAAAGAGATCGCGATTTCCGAAGCTCGTAATGCGCTCGTTCGTCGTAGAATCAACATATTGCCAGCAGAAGTAGAAAGCTTGTCTGAGCAACTCGCTACCGAGACCAACGCCTCTGTACAATATCGACTTCAACATATCCAATTACGACTTGAAGATGGCACCGACAAACAAACGCTTGAGAAAGAGGCCAACGATATTATTAAGAAGCTTGATCAGGGTGAAGATTTTTCTACCATGGCAATCAGTTACTCAAAAGGACCTAAGGCATTAGAAGGTGGTGATTGGGGATGGCTACGCAAAGAAGAAATGCCAACAATATTTGCGGATCAAATAACAACTCAGGCAAAAGGAGCGGTTATTGGGCCATTTCGAAGTGGTGTTGGGCTTCATATCATCAAAATCGCTGATACTAGAGGGTTAGAAACTGTTGCAGTCACAGAGGTTAATGCCCGACATATTTTGATCAAAACCTCGGTAATACTCAGTGATGAAGGCGCCCAAAAACAACTACAGAACTACGCTCGTCGCATCGAATCTGGTGAGATCAAGTTTGGTGAGCTCGCAGAGCAACACAGCCAAGACCCAGGTTCTGCGGCTAAAAATGGGGAGTTGGGTTACCAAACCCCAGATTTATATGTCCCAGAATTTAAGCACCAAGTAGAGATATTACCCATTGGTCAAATAAGTGAGCCGTTCAAGACCGTTCACGGCTGGCATATTGTTGAGGTACTTGATCGACGTGAAGTTGACAAAACAGATACAGCACTAACCAATAAAGCCTATAGAATTCTTTTTAATCGTAAATTCAATGAAGAAGCCTCAGCTTGGATGCAAGAAATAAGAGCCAGTGCGTTTGTTGAATTTATTGAAAATGACGAAGGTGAAGAACAATAATGTCGACCAGAAGAATTATCGTCACAGCAGGAGAGCCCGCTGGAATAGGGCCAGATCTTGTCTTAGCCTTATCGCAATCGGATTGGGCACACCAGATTGTGGTCTGTGCAGATAAAACCTTGTTAGCTCAAAGAGCAGCAGAGCTTGGGATCAATGTAACGCTTGTCGATTACGATGTCGCCATCGCAGCAACACCCCAACAAGCAGGTTCACTGCTTGTTGATCATATTTCGCAAGCGGAACCTTCAGTCGCGGGTCAATTAAACGAAAAAAATGGCCACTATGTCTTAGCGACATTAGAACGTGCCAATAATGGGTGTATGAGCGGAGAATTCGACGCTGTCGTAACAGGTCCGGTCCACAAAGGCGCAATCAATCGAGCCGGTGTCGCGTTTAGTGGGCATACCGAATTCTTTGCTGAAAAGTCGAATACTCCCTTAGTAGTCATGATGTTAGCAACAGAAGGACTGCGTGTTGCTTTAGTCACTACCCATTTACCTTTAGCTTATATATCAAAAGCCGTTACAGCAGAGCGGCTAGAGAGTATAATCCGCATCCTTCATGACGACTTGGTCAATAAATTTGCCATCAAATCCCCTAAAATCTATGTATGTGGACTCAATCCTCATGCAGGAGAAGATGGCTGTTTAGGGGATGAAGAGATCAAAACGATCACCCCAACCCTTGACAAGCTTAGGGCAGAGTGTGATTTTGATTTGATTGGGCCGTTACCGGCAGATACCATTTTTAATGAAAAATATTTAGCAGACGCAGATACCGTGCTTGGTATGTACCATGATCAAGTTCTGCCTGTGTTGAAATATAAAGGCTTTGGACGATCAGTAAACATTACTCTTGGTCTACCCTATATAAGAACATCTGTCGATCACGGTACAGCACTTGATCTAGCAGGAACAGGGCAAGCGGACACAGGAAGTTTCCAAACCGCTCTTAAACACGCGATAGAATTAGTTGAAAAAAAACCTTTTGTTAATAAGGGTCCTTTAATTGAGAGATAATAATGAGAAATGATGTCCACTTGGGACACAAAGCGCGGAAACGTTTTGGTCAAAACTTCCTGAATGACCCCTATATTATTGATGGTATTGTTTCTGCTATCAACCCTTTACCCGGGCAAAACCTTGTTGAAATTGGGCCAGGACTTGGTGCAATTACAGAACCCGTTGGGAAAGAGATCGATAAATTTACCGTTATTGAGCTTGATAGAGATTTAGCTGAACGTTTACGTAATCACCCCGATCTTTCGTCAAAACTGACGATTTATGAAGGTGATGCGATGAAATTTGACTTTACTCAGTTGATTAAACCGAACAATAAGTTACGTATATTTGGTAATTTGCCTTATAACATCTCTACACCATTAATGTTTCATCTCTTTAAATTTCATAAAGATATCCAAGACATGCACTTCATGTTACAAAAAGAAGTCGTCAATCGATTAGCCGCAGGCCCTGGTAGTAAAACATATGGTCGATTGACCGTAATGGCTCAATATTACTGCAAAGTTGTGCCTGTGTTAGAGGTGCCACCAACCGCCTTTATCCCACCACCAAAAGTAGATTCAGCCGTCGTTCGTTTGGTTCCTTATGAAGAAATTCCTTATCCGGCAACTGACTTAAAGTGGTTAGATAGAGTATGCAGAGATGGGTTCAACCAAAGACGCAAAACAGTTAGAAACTGCTACAAGCACTTGTTAGATACTGAAACATTAGAAGCTCTAGGAGTCAATCCAGGTATGCGCCCTGAGAATTTAACCCTTGAGCAATTTGTCGACATGGCAAACTGGTTAGAGAAACATCACAGCTAGAATAAAAACAAAAACCCACAACGCTATTATCGACAATTGAACTATTGAGGTGAACATGGACGTTATTCAACCTTGTATCAAATGCCAAGTACACGCGAAGTACGTAGCAGAGCAATCTCAACCAGAACACAAACGGTACGTGTTTGCCTACATCATCTCCATCAAAAACCTAAGTAACCAGACAGTTCAACTCATTGGAAGACGCTGGTTAATTACGGATGCAGATGGAAAACAGATGACAGTAGAAGGCGATGGCGTTGTTGGAAAGCAACCTTATATAAAAAGTAATGACGATTACACCTACACAAGTGCAACGGCAATAGAGACGCCTGTTGGTGTAATGCAAGGTCAATACATAATGAATGATGCTGACGGTACTGAATTCATCGTAGAGGTCGATCCGTTTAGCTTAGCTATTCCAAATATTTTAAATTAAAGAGTGTAATTACGTGGCGAACTACATTGTTGGTGATATTCAAGGCTGCTTTGATGAGTTACAACTACTGTTAAACAAAGCCAATTTCGATCCGAAACACGACACTATTTGGTTTGCTGGTGATTTAGTTGCCCGAGGTCCTAAATCCCTTGAGACATTGCGATTCGTTAAGTCTCTTGGTTCTGCGGCGATAACGGTTTTAGGTAATCACGATCTACATTTACTTGCCGTTTCATTGGGGATTCACCCACAAAAGAAAAAAGACCGAACACTGCCCATATTCTCGGCACCAGATAGAGATGAACTTCTAGATTGGCTACGGCATCAACCGTTGATTGCTGAACATGACGAGTTTGTCGTTTGCCATGCGGGTATCTCTCCTCAATGGGATAGAAAACAAGCCTGTGCAGCATCTAAAGAAGTAGAAGCTGAGCTGCAAGGGGATAACTGGAGATGGCTCATAGAAGAAATGTATGCCAACTCACCAGATTATTGGGATGATGATCTGCAAGGAATCGAGCGCTACAGGTACATTATCAACGCCTTTACTCGCATGCGTTTTTGCTTTACAGATGGTCGCCTAGATATGCTATGTAAGCTCCCACCTCAAGACGTCACCTCTAAAAAACTGGTTCCTTGGTTCAAGTTAAAACAGAGAATAAAATTGGATAAAACCATCTTATTTGGTCATTGGGCCGCTCTGTCAGGTTTTGAAAATAAACACGCGATAGGTTTAGATACTGGCTGTGTCTGGGGTGGCACTTTAACCATGCTGCGCTGGGAAGATAAAACCTTTTTCAGCCAAGATAGCTTAAGCTAATTGTCAACAACCACAGAGCAATTAGCTTAAACTGACGGATTAGGCCCTACTGTAAATAGAATCTACGTGTCCAAAGAGGCACATTTTTCAAGAACGACAAACCGCATGTCATGAGCATTTTTTTCATCCGCTAAAAACGACTCCGAATAGGTCTCTTTCCACTCGTCTCCCCAATCAGGAAACTTGGTATCACCCTCTACATTTAATTCTATGTAGGTTAAATACAAGCAGTCCGCTTTCTCTAAACACGCTTGATAGATAGATCCACCACCAATTATCATCACTTCATCATGCTCAGTAACAAGCTCAACCGCTTGTTCAAGCGAAGTAACACAATCTACACCTTCTATCACTCGCGATACATCACGACTAATGACAATGTTTTGTCTGCCAGGAAGAGGACGGCCAATAGAATCATAGGTCTTACGACCCATAATAATCGGCTTCCCCATAGTACATCGCTTAAACCAAGCGAAATCAGCGGGTAAATGCCAGGGCATTTGATTCTCTTTACCTATCACTCTGTTTTTCGCCATTGCGGCTATCATGCTAATTTTCATTTTATGATACTTCTCGTTTAAATCACGGATCTGCGTCGATAGAAGAGTAAGCCTGGCATCGCCAATCCAATGGCAAGGCCTGCGATAATAAACATCGCTTTCAAAAAGTTCTCCATCAATACCGATACCAATTCAGGGGTATAACCCAAATGATTTATCTCTACTAATGCGATCATGGCTTTAAAAGCAAAGACACCAGGAACCATGGGTATTAATGCCGCGACGGTAAACACCTTTGGATGAGCCAAAAACTTTCGAGACCAATAGACACCAATCATACCAACGATTGTCGCAGCAAAAAAAGTCGCCCATTCTATAGGCACACCATATTGAAGCATCAGATACCTTGAACCATGTCCAATCGCACCACCAACCGCGCAATACTTTAGTGCTTTTTGTGGGACATTAAATACAAGAGCAAAACCGACAGCAGGAATAGAGGCAAAAAACATATCATTTAGAAGACCAATTACTATTTCCATTATCCTACCCACCCCCAGACGCCGACCAGCGTCATTGCACCAACGATACCTAAACAGGTTGCCAGTGTTAACAGACTTCCCATTACAAAACGGGCAATACCTATATTTATGTACCCCTTAACCATATCAGCAACAGAGTTGATCAATGGAAAACCAGGAACCAACATCAATACTGAAGATGCCATTGCTATAAAAGGGTGGTTACCAATACCATATACCATCGCTTGAGCGGAAATAAGTGTGGTGACAAAAGCCGTTACAGCAAAGTTAATTAAAGGATTAAAGTGCCGATGACCTATCTCTTGTCTTACGATCATGCCAATAGCTGAGGCTAAAAAGGTAATCGAGACAATAGACCAATCACCTCCGGCCAAGTGACTAAATGATGCGCAAGATAGCCCTATCATTAGAACAACCAACCAACGATTATACCTAGCGGGACTGATCTTATTTAGTCTATCCTGTGCTAGAGAGTAATCTAGTAACCCTTTCTCCATCATGATGCAGATACGTTGAATTTGAGTAACAACGCGCATATTTATGCCGCGATCTGGCGCTCGCCTTGTTGTCGTCATACAACGATCATGAATAAATGTCGTCACGACAATTGAGTTAGCAGACAAAGACACTTCTACTTCGTCAGCATCACTTGCTAGCCCCATGCGTCGCATAATATCCGCAACCAGAGTACTTTCTGCTCCATGAGCCAACAACATCTGCCCTGCTTGAGCAACTAATCGAGAAATAGCGCGTTGCTTATCCTCTATACTCATATTTGTGTCCACTTAATGTCCTTATACTAGGGTCTATTGATCTTTCGTGATCAAATTTTGTTCGAGATAAAAGCATTGTAATCGCCTATACGCTATATATTGCCTCAAAATTCAAACGTATAACATGATTTAGGCATAAAAAAACCGCAACATACTGTCGCGGTTTCATTGATAAGATTAATTTAGAGAACATCAGTCACGAACATAGATAACATGACCATCATCTATATCGTCGTCGTCATCGTCATCATCCCAACCATCTTCTGTGATAACATCTTTGCCAGATATTGCATCTTTATGATAATCGTCCCACATAAAGTCGACTTTATCTTCTTCAGTCAATTCAATCTTTTCTCTTGGAAGCGCATCCATGAAATTAGCGAGCTTATAACAAAGATCTTTGGTCCCGTTCTTGTTTACAGCCGAAATTTTGAAATACTCATCTTCCCATCCTAAAGCATCGACTATCTCTTGGATCTTCTCATTTGCTTCGTCTTCAGGAAGAAGATCAATTTTATTAAAGATCAACCAACGAGGTTTTTGCGATACTTTCTCACTGTACTGCTCAAGTTCGTCAATGATAGTAAGTGCATTCTGCACAGGATCACTACCATCAATAGGCAGAATATCAACCATATGTAATAGAACGCGACAGCGCTCCAAGTGCTTGAGGAAGCGAATACCCAGTCCAGCACCTTCAGCAGCCCCTTCGATAAGCCCGGGAATATCCGCAACAACAAAGCTCTTTCCAGGAACAACACTCACCACACCTAAGCTAGGGATCAAGGTTGTAAAGGGATAATCAGCGACTTTAGGTTTAGCCGCAGACACTGAACGAATAAAGGTCGACTTGCCTGCATTCGGCAAGCCTAGCATACCTACATCAGCAAGCAGTAGCAGCTCTAATCGCAGTTCACGCACCTCACCTTTAGTACCCATTGTCTTTTGACGTGGAGCTCGGTTCACAGAAGATTTAAAACGTGTATTACCTAGACCGTGCCAACCGCCTTTTGCGATCATCACTTGTTTTCCGTGCTCAGCGACTTCACCAACGATTTCATTGGTGTGTATATCTACTGCACGTGTACCAACGGGGACTTTAAGAACTTTGTCTTGCCCACGCTTACCAGTACAGTTACCACCACTACCATTTTGACCACGTTCACCAGGATAAAAACGCTGAAAACGGTAATCAATAAGGGTATTCAAGTTTTCATCGGCAACCAGATATACGTCGCCGCCATCACCGCCATCGCCACCATCCGGGCCACCTTTGGTAATGAATTTTTCTCTCCAGAAACTTACAATGCCGTTACCGCCATCACCCGCTTCTACTTTTACAACCGCTTCATCTACGAATTTCATCTCTTACTCCGCACTGGGTGCAACTATCATCCTAAAGGAATAATAATAATTTTAGCAGATCCAACATCAATCAGATCGATCACCCAAGATCAATTACTATCTGCTCAATAGAACATAAAGAAAAAACTCTTTAGTCCAAGATATCTCTTTATTTATGTTCTGCTATAAATAAAAAACCCCGCCTAATCGGCAGGGCTTTTAAATTCAGCTTGAAACTAAAAATTAATCAGCTTCGATGCTTACGAATTTACGGTTTTTAGGACCTTTAACTTCAAATTTCACTTTACCTTCAGATAGAGCGAAAAGCGTATGGTCTTTACCGATACCAACGTTTGTGCCAGCGTGGAACTTAGTACCACGTTGACGAACAATGATATTACCCGCTAGAACTGATTCGCCACCAAAACGCTTAACGCCAAGACGTTTGCTTTCTGAATCGCGACCGTTACGAGTAGAACCGCCAGCTTTTTTGTGTGCCATTGTATATCTCTCCTAACTAAATTAAGCGCTAATACCAGTGATTTTCACTTCAGTGAACCACTGACGATGGCCTTGTTGCTTACGAGAGTGCTTACGACGACGGAACTTAACGATTTTAACTTTATCGCCACGACCGTGTTGAATCACTTCCGCAGTTACTCTACCGCCCTCAATAAGAGGAGCACCAATAGCAATTTCTTCGCCATTAGCTACCATAAGAACAGTATCGAACTCAACTGTTGCGCCAGTTTCAACGTCTAATTTCTCTAAACGAAGGGTTTGGCCTTCGCTTACTCGGTGTTGTTTACCACCAGATTGGAAAACAGCGTACATTTTTTACTCCGCTTTTTCCGCACAGCCTATGCAATTGTACGAGCATTTGGGGTGTGCGCTAAACTAATCATCAATAGGGCGCAGATTCTACGTGAATGTACTTCCTATGACAAGCCATATTTGTAAAAAAATGGCGAAAACATAATCGCCAAACAAAAGTGGGAGAATCATGCCTTTAGATGGTGTAATTTTCAATGTTTTTTAGTGTAATATTAGACAATTATTAGAAACAGATGCCCTTATGGGAACTGAACTCAGCCGGAAAGAAGATGGATTTTAAAGCTATCCAAGCACTTACTGCCAGTGACATGGTAAAAGTAAACGAAATAATTCAAGCTCAATTGAACTCAGAAGTAACATTAATAAACCAATTAGGTTTTTATATTGTTAGTGGCGGTGGGAAACGCATTCGCCCACTTCTTGCCCTTTTGTCGGCGAAAGCACTTGGATATCAGGGAAATGATCACCAAATGGCGGCTGCGTTTATTGAGTTTATCCATACTGCAACCTTACTCCATGATGACGTTGTTGATGAATCAGATATGCGCAGGGGAAAAGAGACCGCTAACATAGCCTTTGGTAATGCTTCTAGCATTTTAGTTGGCGATTATATGTATACTCGTTCTTTCCAAATGATGACAAGCTTAGGATCCTTAAAGATCCTTTCATTAATGAGTGAAGCGGTAAATGTAATTTCTGAGGGTGAAGTGCAACAGTTGATCAACTGCAATGATCCTGATACCTCTGAAAAGAGCTATATGCAGGTTATATATTCCAAGACAGCTCGGTTATTTGAATCGGCCACTCAGATAGGTGCCATTCTAAACGACGCATCTGAGGACATTGAGCTCGCAATGCAGAACTACGGTAAATACCTTGGTACGGCGTTCCAGTTGATTGATGACGTGCTTGATTACACTGCTGACGGGAAAGAGATGGGGAAGAACGTTGGTGATGACCTAGCTGAAGGAAAGCCTACCCTTCCTCTTATCTATGCCATGCAAAACAGTAACGAGCAGCAAAGCATGATGATTCGTGAAGCAATAGAAAAAGCAAATGGTATGGAAAGGTTGGATGATATCTTAGCTGTCATGCAAGAAACTGGCTCTCTCGAATACACCACTCAATTGGCCTATAACGAAGCAGACAAAGCTATTGAAGAACTTACTATCTTGCCAGAATCAGAATATAAAGACGCATTGATTGCCCTTGCCCATTTGGCTGTAAAACGAAATAAATAAGACGCAGACCCAGAAAAAGCTGTTGAGTGAGAGAGATAGTAGAAGAGGATTTCCATCACCCTCTTTTATATTGTTCCTAATTTAAATATTGTCTGCTTTCTCTTCTCATCGATAGAATTGTCCCTTTCAGCCATCAAAGATATCAATCTATAGAAAACAATATCGAATATGGCCATTTGCGAGATTTGAGCAACACTGCTCATCACATCGAGATGCTCTTCGCTATAAAAGAAAGGAAGGGTCACATCGGAAAGATCATTCAGAGTCGATTGACCACCTCGGGTGATCGCTATAACTTTACACCCTGATTTTTTCACTACCTCTACTCTAGATACAATCTCTTCCGTTTCACCATTTGCATTCAATACCAATACCACATCTTTCTTACCTAATTGCTGAGCGAAACAATCTTGCAAATAACTGTCTGATTGGAAACATACAGATTTATTCAACTGCATAAATTTCTGCATGATATGAGACGCAACCACAGATGATGAGCCAAGGCTAAAAATAGCAATGGATTGTGCGTTAAAAAATAGATTCGATACTTCTTCTATCCTATCTTCCGTCAATGACTCAACACTGTGCTCTAAACTTTCCGTTAATAAATAAGACGATGTTTTGATGATATTTTGCAGAGAATCGCTTCGGCTAGGGTCGCTATACAATGAACGACTACTTCGCTGCGCTTGCAATGCCATGTAGTCGAACTTAAACACCGAGTACCCTTTATATCCCAAACTTTGAGCAAAGCGAACAATAGAGGCGTTGCTAACCCCACAACGCTTACCAAATGCAATCGCGCTCATTTCAGATATGTCGGTATCCAGTAATAAAAGCTGAATGGCAATTTTCATTTCAGCATCATTACCAACCTGCGATAACGATTCCAATTTTTTCATCAGTTTAGACATAATTAACCTAACACAAGCGTGTTGCTCAATACAATTCAGGACGAGACAATAGTAACAAAAAAGGCAGCGTAGATACGCTGCCTTTTAATCACTGGATGACTAATTGTTACTTAGCGAACTCTTCGCCTTTAGTAATGTCACCATTCAATGTATCTAACATGCCATCAAGCGCTTGTGTCTCAAATGCACTCAATGTACCGTAACTTAATACTTCTTCGACACCATTTTTGCCTAATTTAACGGGCTGTGCAAAGAAGCGAGTATGTTCACCAGCGCCTTCAACGTATGCACACTCAACGATACCCTCTTCACCACTTAACGCTTTAACTAAAGCGATGCCGAAGCGACATGCTGCTTGGCCCATAGAAAGGGTTGCAGAACCGCCACCGGCTTTTGCTTCCACAACTTCAGTACCTGCATTTTGAATGCGTGTAGTCAGTGCAACAACTTCTTCGTCAGTAAACTCTACACCTTCAACTTGAGATAGCAAAGGAAGAATCGTGACACCAGAATGCCCACCAATCACAGGAATGCGGACTTCACCTGGATCTTTATCTTTTAGTGCCGCAATAAAGGTTTCTGAACGGATCACATCAAGAGTAGTAATACCAAATAAACGACGCTTATCGTATACACCCGCTTTTTTTAATACGTCAGCTGCGATTGCAACCGTTGTATTGACAGGGTTAGTAATGATACCAACCAATGCCTTAGGGCAAGTCACTGCAATTTTCTCTGCCAGAGATTTAACAATCCCTGCGTTTACATTGAAAAGATCAGCACGATCCATTCCAGGCTTACGGGCAACACCAGCAGAAATAAGTACGACATCAGCCCCTTCAAGTGCTGGCGTTGGATCTTCGCCAGCGTAACCTTTGATAGAGACAGGCGTAGGGATATGACTTAAATCAGCGGCAACACCCGGGGTAACTGGAGCGATATCATATAGGGCTAAATCAGTACCTGCTGGAAGTTGGTTTTTTAATAAAAGAGCTAGAGCTTGTCCAATTCCACCTGCAGCACCAATAACGGCTACTTTCATAGTAGTTCTCCTTGATAAGTTAAGATTAATTTTGATTCACGTAAATTTTATGTTGTTAATATAGGGTATACATACGAAATTAAATGAATCATTAATCGATTACAATTAATTAACGTCAGCTTTGCGACTTAGCGCAACTCACATATGACGTGCTACAAAAGTCGTATTGAAATCTAGAACTTACCTGTAATGGTAAATGTAGATGAGATGTAGCAACTCTAAAGTTTTTTGTCACTCATTAGAGTGATAAAAACAACAAATTTCGGGGGATTATTTGATGAGTATAGAGAGAATGTGAGAAGATGCTGCCATTGAATGGTATGAGACGAATAAAACATCATGCGCAATACAGAAAAACAAGATAATTTAGTTAAAGCCTTTAAAGCAATATTAAAAGAAGAACGATTTGGCTCTCAAGGTGAAATTGTTGATGCTCTGAAATTAGAGGGATTTGACAATATTAACCAATCCAAGGTATCTCGAATGCTCACCAAATTTGGTGCGGTAAGGACGAGGAATGCCAAAATGGAAATGGTCTATTGTTTGCCTGCTGAGCTTGGCGTTCCTACCACATCAAGTCCATTACGTGAGCTTGTTTTAGACATAGATCATAACAATGCGATTGTCGTCATTCATACTGGCCCTGGCGCAGCACAACTCATTGCTCGTCTCTTAGATTCTTTAGGTAAGTCAGAAGGTATATTGGGCGTTGTCGCCGGCGATGACACCATATTTATTACACCAACGATGAATGTAACGACCAAGCAATTGTTTGACTCCGTTTGTTCACTTTTTGAATACTCTGGTTAATAATTGAATCTATGCCGTGCCAATATGGTTTTTCTTTGGCAGATAGGTCAAAACCCCATAGTCGCTAAAAAAGCACTATTGAGACCGTGACTTATGTCACAAATAAAAACTCTCCTTGCATGAATCAGTCATTACACTAAGTGGCTGATTTCTCTGTGTAAAACAAAAAACCAATCGTTCGCTATCCCTCTGTAGCGCAAAGTTCATCTTTGATTTATTTAGGATTATTATAAGTAGAACCCTTTTTTTGTTACCATACGGCCACTTTTTCATGAATTTGATTGAAAAAGATGCCTTTTCCAGACAGGAAGCGCCTGTAACAGCTAGACTTAAGCACTACAGGATAAATAATAAATAAAAAGGAACATTCATGGCATTTCGAAAACTTGTCCAAGTTGGTGCAATTGCAGCAACAATACTGGGTGCAAGCGCAGTTAACGCTCAGGAATTTATTACTATTGGTACTGGTTCTGTCACTGGGGTTTACTACCCAACTGGTGGTGCAATTTGTAAACTAGTAAACAAAGGACGCAAAACCCATAACATTCGTTGTTCTGTTGAATCTACTGGTGGTTCGATCTATAACATCAACACCATGCGTGCAGGCGAACTAGACTTTGGTGTTGTCCAGTCTGATTGGCAATATCACGGATACAACGGAACAAGCAAATTCTCAGAGCAAGGTGAATTTAAAAAGTTACGTGCAATGTTCTCCTTACACACCGAACCATTTAACATCATAGCCCGTACAGATTCAGGAATTAATGGCGTTGCAGACCTTCAAGGTAAGCGCGTAAACATTGGTAACCCAGGGTCTGGTGATCGTGCAACGATGGGTGTGGTAATGGATGCATTTGGTTGGACAAATGACAGCTTCAAGCTGGCTTCAGAACTGAAAGGTTCAGAGCGTTCGCAAGCACTTTGTGACAATAAAATCGATGCGTTCATTTATATGGTCGGTCACCCAAATGGCTCTATCAAAGAAGCAACAACGTCATGTGATGCTAAACTTGTTTCCGCGACAGGCCCTGAAGTTGATAAGATTGTCGGTAACAACCCATACTATACTTATACCTCTCTACCTGCAGGAACTTACCGTGGTACAGAAGGGGATATTAATAGCTTCGGTGTTGCCGCAACAATGGTGACTACAACCGATGTGTCAGATAAAGTTGCCTACAATTTAGCTAAAGCAGTCTTTGAGAATTTTAGTACCTTTAAGCGCCTGCACCCTGCGTTCGCTAACCTTAAAAAAGAAGATATGGTAAAAGCAGGGATCTCTATTCCTCTGCACCCTGGTGCCGAGAAATACTACAGAGAAGTTGGCCTTCTTAAATAATTAATTTAAGTTATTCGTTAAATTAAGGAGGCATTTGCCTCCTTATCAATTTATTTGTTAAAGATTTTCTTTAACACTATTTTCAGATAAATCCATTTGCTGTACTAAGCTAAAACGGAGCCGCTCTGTTTGAAAGGTAGAATCTTTCACCTTTTATAACCTAAACATATTTCGCTCTTGCTTTGACATACAACAATAGACCATCAATATAAGGATAAAGTACATGACGCAGACAACCAAACCGTCTCCAGATGTGCAAGAAATGGTGGCCCAATCCGATACAGGAGCTCGAAACCCGAAAGGCGTTCCTGGCCGCGTTTTATGGTTTGTGCCGCTTTGCTGGTCATTATTTCAACTTTGGTACGCATCACCATTACCGTTTATTTTCAACTTTGGCGTACTTAATGATACACAAGCCCGATCTATCCACTTAACATTCGCTATTTTTTTAGCATTTACGGCCTATCCAGCACTTACTCATTCATCACGTGACAGAGTTCCTCTGGTCGACTGGGTTTTAGCGTTAGCAGGTAGCTTTTCCGCATGCTATATCTATTTGTTTTACGCTGAACTAGCCGATCGCTCTGGTGCACCTACAACATTTGATATTGTTGCTGCTGTTATTGGTATGGTGCTCCTTATGGAAGCAACGCGTCGAGCACTAGGTCCACCATTAATGGTGGTTGCCGCCGTATTTCTATTTTACACCTTTGCTGGCCCATATATGCCAGATGTTATCGCCCACAAGGGAGCGAGCTTAAATAAAGCAATGTCTCACCTTTGGTTAACAACAGAAGGTGTGTTTGGTGTTGCATTAGGTGTTTCTACCTCTTTTGTATTTTTATTTGTATTGTTTGGAGCAATGCTTGATCGTGCTGGCGCTGGGGGGTACTTTATCAAAGTCGCCTTCTCTCTACTTGGTCATATGCGTGGAGGCCCTGCAAAAGCAGCAGTTGTAGCATCAGGCCTGTCAGGTTTAGTGTCCGGCTCATCGATTGCTAACGTAGTGACCACTGGCACATTTACCATCCCTTTAATGAAGCGTGTTGGCTTCTCTGGCGTAAAAGCTGGTGCCGTAGAGGTTGCCGCTTCTACCAATGGACAATTAACACCACCGATTATGGGTGCCGCTGCCTTCTTAATGGTTGAATATGTCGGCATCTCTTATGTGGAAGTTATCAAGGCCGCAATATTACCCGCTCTAATCTCATACATCGCTTTGCTTTACATTGTTCACTTAGAAGCATGTAAGGCAGGAATGGTCGGTCTACCGCGACGTCATACACCAAAACTCCTAAACAGTATGCTTTCATTTGTCGGTTCGATCCTCGGCTTATGTGTACTAGGTGCCGCCGTTTACTATGGCGTCGGTTGGACAAAGGATGTATTCGGTGCCGCCGCAACGCCTATCGTAACCGTTGTACTTCTTCTCGCTTATTTAGGCCTGGTCAGTATATCGGCCAGATATAAAGAGCACGCTCATATGTCTATAGACGAGGAGCTATTAGAAGTGCCTGATGCTGGGCCGACGATTAAGTCTGGTCTCCACTTCTTGTTACCTATTGTTGTATTGGTATGGTGTCTAACCGTTGAGCGTTTTTCCCCAGGCCTATCGGCTTTCTGGGCAACGGTCTTTATGATCTTCATCTTACTAACTCAGCGTCCTCTTATGGTGTTTTTTGCAAAAGAAGGCGATATCAAAGAGAGTATTAAAGAAGGCTTTGTCGACCTGTCAGAAAGCCTTGTATCAGGTGCTCGTAACATGATAGGCATCGGTGTTGCTACTGCAGCAGCTGGTACGGTGGTGGGTGTGGTAACGCTTACTGGTATTGGCTTGGTCATGACCGACTTTGTCGAATTCATCTCTGGCGGTAGTATCATATTAATGCTGCTATTTACGGCCGTTATCAGCTTAGTGCTCGGTATGGGGCTACCAACTACAGCAAACTATATTGTGGTATCAACGTTAATGGCTCCGGTCATCGTAACACTTGGCGCCGCTCATGGTCTGATAATCCCATTGATTGCTGTTCACTTATTTGTGTTCTATTTCGGTATTCTAGCCGATGATACGCCGCCGGTAGGTCTCGCCGCCTTTGCCGCTGCGGCGATAGCGAAATCTGACCCTATTCGCACGGGCATACAAGGTTTCACCTACGATATACGAACCGCAATTTTGCCATTTATGTTTGTATTTAACACCCAGTTGTTACTAATGGGTGTCGACACTTGGTGGCATTTATTCCTAACAGTAGCGTCTTCGATTACTGCTATGCTGATATTTTCAGCAGCAACTCAAGGGTATTGGTTTACTAAGAGTAAGTGGTGGGAAACGGTGCTTCTTCTCATATTAACATTTACCTTCTTTAGACCCGGATTTTGGTGGGATATGGTCTATCCAGCGAAAGATCATTACTCAGGAGTAGAGATAGCTCAAATTACCGAAAATCTCGATGTGGGACAATCGCTTGAGTTAAGAGTCTCTGGTGAAAACTTAGAAGGTAAATACATCGAAAAAACCGTTGTTTTACCATTTGAAGACGACGCAAAAGGTGCAGAAGAACGAATTGCATCTATGGGTTTGATGCTGGTTGAAACCGACAATAAAATGATCGTCGACATGGTTGAATTTGGCAGCCCAGCAGAGTCTGCGGGAGTCGACTTCGATTGGGAAATCAAGTCGGTCATTGTACAAGCCGAACGACCAATGAAAGAGTGGGTATTTGTACCTGCACTGCTATTAGTTATTGGTTTAGGGTTAAATCAGAGACGTCGCGCTCGTAAGGATAAACTAAGCGCGTAGTATTTTTCTGGCATTAACAATTAATCGTTAATGCCAGAAATAACTGAATAGGGATAAATAGGGTGAACGCCCTCCTAATGTAGAGATAATATAATGTATAAACAAATCCTTGTTCCTGTTGATTTAAATGATAAAGGCTTTTCAGATAGAGCGGTAGAACTGGCCGTTTGGCATGCGAAAGCATCCAATGCCGAGGTTCATCTTTTGACTGTGCTTCCTGGTATTCACATGTCGATGGTCGCGACTTATTTTCCAAAAGATGCAGCAAATAAGATGAAGCAAGACGTTAAACGACAGCTTCAAAAATTTGCCAGTCAGCACGTAAAGGAAGATGTAATCTATAAAACACATGTAGCAGAGGGTAAGCCTTATGCCACTATTCTTGAATTCGCAAGTAAACTAGGCGCAGACTTAATCATCATGCCTAGCCACAAGCGTTCAAAAGTAGATAAAGTTGTGCTCGGGTCTGTGGCAAGCAAAGTTGTTCAAAACTCACCAATTAATGTACTGGTAGTAAAACCGCAAGGATAAGCGGCAACATTAGCATTAATGATGGAATCAAATTAAATGCTGTTGAGTAAAATCGCGCACTCTGGTTCTTAATTATTTTTTAATAGTTTATAATTTGGCAACACTTTATCTGCGGTAAAGTGTTGCAATATCTCTTCTTTTGCCTCTTTATAAAAATCACATGCGACAAAGGCTGTGGCTAATTCATCGTTCCTTGGATGATAAAAACTTAGCTCAGTTGAATGCAGTTCTAATCTATTGCTGTAAGCTTGCGCCTCTGGATGTGCATAGAACTCATCGCCAATAATAGGGTGACCTATTGCCATCATATGAACTCTCAGTTGATGTGATCGTCCAGTGATGGGCAGCAATCGAACCAAAGTAGTATGGGCTTCTCGGCTTACCACTTGATAGTGTGTTTGAGATGGTTTTCCATGCTCATAACACACTTTTTGTCTTGGCCGATTAGGCCAATCACAGATGAGAGGTAAATCGATAAGCCCTTTATCTTGTTCAAGATTACCCCACACTCTTGCGTAGTAAACTTTATGGGTCAATCGATATTGAAACTGTTTCTTAATATGTCGTTCCGCATCTTTGCTTAACGCAAATAACATCAAACCAGACGTTGCCATATCGAGACGATGAACGACCTGAATTTCTGGGTATTCAACCACCAATCGACTCCAGAGACTGTCGTAATGCTCTTTTAGCCTACCGGGAACCGAAAGCAGTCCAGCAGGTTTATTGGCCACTAAAATATGGTCATCTTGGTCTATTATTTGGATAGGATCTTTCGCTGGAAAATAGTCGATCATTAGTTTTCGATTTCTCAGTAAAAATTTTGATAGCTATCTAATAAAACACAAGAAACCTATAACCGATAACTTGTGCTTTATTATCATTGAGATCAGATCAACCTAATCTTATTTATGCGAAACTACAATGAGTCGTAATGAATCGAGCTGAATCTGCGCTTTAGAGATATACCCCGTCAGCTCTAGGATTTGATTTTCTATCGCTTGTAGCTCTTCATCACGAATATTTGGGTTTACCGCTTTTAGTGCTTGTAACCGCTCAAGTTCGCCATTTAAAGTACTAAACATCTCTTTTTGCGCCTGCTCTCTAACGATGTCGAGCTTACCACCGATACATTTTTCACCTGCTTCAATAAGCTTGCGAATATCGCTCTGCACACTCGATACAAGCTTACTCGCTAAGTGGCGATTGACCGGACTCAATTGGCGGTTAAAGCTTTCAAACTCTACTTGCTCTGAAAGGTCATTCCCTTTGCCATCCATCATCAAACGAATAGGTGTCTGTGGTAAATATCCACTGATCCCGCTTCGTTTTGGCGCTTGAGCATCAACCAAATAGACAAGTTCTAATAGCATAGTGCCAACGGGTAAGGCTTTGTTTTTAAGCAGAGAAACCGCCGTAGTTCCAACTCCTTCACTCAATAAAAGGTCTATACCACCTTGAATCATCGGATGTTCCCAACTAATGAAGTTCATATCCTCACGAGATAGTGCCGTCTCACGATCAAAGGTGATGGTTGCACCTTCATATGGAAGACCGGGATAACTTGGTACCATCATATGTTCAGAAGGAGTAACAACGAGTGCTTTCTCGCCTTTATCATCTTGATTCAGACCAATGGTATCGAACAGGCTAAGCGCAAATGTGATCAGGTTTGTATCGCCATCGGTACTGGCAATCTTTTCTACTATTTTCAGAGCTTGTTCGCCACCATTAGAGTGCATCTCTAACAATCTATCTCGGCCATTTTCTAGTTGAGCTTTGAGCTCTTGATTGAGTTTATTGGATGCACTTATCAACTGCTCAAGGTCGCTACCTTTACCACCCGCAAGAAGATCCACCAGCTCGTCGGAATATTTGTCATAAACCGCGCGCCCTGTAGGACAAGTTTCGGAAAAAGCTTGTAGCCCTTCCTCAAACCAACGAGCGAGAATACCCTGAGAAGAACCATCAAGATAAGGCACAAAAATATCGATATCTCGTTGCTGACCTATACGGTCTAAGCGACCGATACGCTGCTCCAATAAATCAGGATTAAATGGCAGGTCGAACATGACTAGTTGATTAGCAAACTGAAAGTTTCGCCCCTCAGATCCAATTTCAGAGCAAATAAGAACTTGAGCGCCACCTTCTTCTTGTGCGAAATAAGCAGCCGCTTTGTCTCGCTCTATAATTGACATGCCTTCGTGGAAAACGGTGGCACGGATACCTTCTCGTTCTCTCAATGCTTGTTCTAATTGAAGTGCAGTAGTCGACCTAGAAGCAATCACTAAAACTTTCTCTGAGCGCTTCTCTTTTACCTTCTCAATCAACCAATCAACTCGGGAATCGAACTGCCACCACGAACCACCCTCTAGCTCTTGAAAGATCTCTTCTGGATAGAGCTTTCGTATTGCCTTTGCTTCTGAAGGTAGATCTTTATCGAGCATGTTCGACACTCGCATTGCTCGTGCATACTGTTCAGGCATGACCATTGGCAACAAATGAACCTTACGCTTTGGGAAACCCTTAATTGCCGATCGTGTATTTCTAAACAACACACGTCCAGTACCATGGCGGTCCATAAGATTATCGATCAACTCATGGCGGGCTTTATCTTTCTCTTCATCAGGAAGTTCTGCTTCAATAATTCGAAATAGTGGCTCAACATCTTGTTCAGAAAGCAGTTCCGTTATCTGATTTTTGACTTTATTTTCAAGCCTATTTCCAGAAAACAGGTTACTTACCGCGTCAGCAACCGGTTCATATTGCTTTTCTTCTTCAACAAAAGCTTGATAATCATAGAAACGGTCGGGATCAAGAAGACGCAAACGGGCAAAATGACTCTCATGACCCAACTGCTCTGGCGTTGCCGTTAATAGCAAAACAGAAGCCGTATTATTCGCTAACCCTTCTACAACTTGATACTGACGGCTAGGTGCATCCACGCTCCACTCTAAGTGATGTGCTTCATCGACAACCAGCAAGTCCCAATTACCATCCACAATTTGTTCAAAGCGCTTTTGATTCTTGGTCAGAAAATCCAAAGAACAGAGCACATACTGCGCAGTATCAAATGGATTTTCCGCATCAACATCAACTTCGACACAGCGTTCTTCATCAAAAATAGAGAAATGCAGATTAAAACGACGCATCATTTCAACGAGCCATTGATGCTGTAGTGTTTCCGGCACAACAATAAGAACACGTTCTGCACTACCTGATAACACTTGTTGATGGATAATCATTCCGGCTTCAATGGTTTTACCTAACCCCACTTCATCAGCAAGCAGAACTCGAGGTGCGTGTCTGCGCCCTACTTCATGAGCGATAAATAATTGATGGGGGATAAGGCCTGCACGCATTCCGCATAAACCACGCATAGGGCTCTTATGCTGTTGGTATTGATTCTTCAACGCGCTATAACGCAATACAAAGTTGTCCATTCGATCTATCTGACCTGCAAACAGTTTGTCTTGCGGTTTATTAAATCGAATTTGATTACTAAGGAATATCTCTCTTAGCATAATGCCACTTTCTTGCGTATCTTCTCTTGTACCTACATAGGTTAGAAGACCATTATCTACTAAAACTTCTTCTACCTTTAGAGACCAACCTTCTTGGCTCTCTGTTGAATCTCCAACATGGAATATAACGCGGGTAATTGGGGCTTCTTTTTGGGCATAAACTCTATTTTCTTCAGACGCAGCGAACATTAACGTCACGGTTCTTGCGTCCAACTCTACGATAGTACCTAAACCCAAATCGCTTTCTGTATCACTTATCCAGCGCTGACCCAAAGCAAATGCCATATGATTGATTACCTCTATGTTGGAGTAGACTCGCGTCTATTATTCTATTCTGTGATGCCTATTGATACACATATTATAGGCAGATAAGAGCGACTATTCTCCTATTTATAGAGAAAGAAAAGCCGAGCTTTTTAAGGTCGCCAATATTACTTCAAGCCGCTATATAGATCACGACTAAAAGAGAATAAAGTGATAATTGTCGAAACGGAGTTTATCTAGAACCAGAAACTTTCAACCGATTAGGTCAACTTGTGCCCGCTTTCACAAACGCACGTAATTTTTCGTTGCTGTGTTGAGCACTTAATTGAATGATGGGCTCATGGATGAGCGCTTTATACTCATCGACAAAGATGAAATCCGTCGCTATCGCTTTTGCATCACTAATATGATGCGTCACCATCACTACGGTAATCTGTCTATCGTCCGCAAGGCGTTTAACGAGCATCAACATTTCATCTCTTAAAATAGGGTCAAGAGCCGAAAAAGGTTCATCTAACAACCAAATACGATGTGGTTGAACAAAACAACGTGCTAATGCAACACGCTGCTTCTGACCACCGGAGAGCTTCTCTGGTGTTCGATCTAATAGCTCATCAATGCCGACCTGTTTAGCCGCATCAATTACCTGACCTTTTTGTGTCACCGTTAGCTTTAAACCGGGATGTAACCCTAAACCTATATTTTCTCTAACCGTTAGATGGCTGAACAAATTATGTTCTTGGAATAGCATGGCGAAAGGCCTTAAATGAGGCTCTTGGTTTAGCAAAGAGACGTCATTAACCGCTATGTTCCCACTTTCTGGATGGATAAACCCTGCAATAAGGGCCAGTAAAGTTGATTTCCCAGAGCCACTAGGCCCCATGAGCGCGACAATGCGGCCATCTTCAAGCATAAAATCAAATTTAAACACTTCTTTATGATAGCGATATTGAACATTAGCGACGTGGAGCATACGTTTTCCCAAATACCTTTTCGACTAAAGTGAAACTGCCTACGCTTAATAGCAATAACGTTAAGGATACCACCGCTGCTGCTTCCATTTGATAACTACCTAATAGTTGAAAAAGATACAAAGGCAAGGTTCTAAAATCTTGGCTGCCAAACAGAGCTATTGCGCTAAGATCGCCCATAGAGAGCATAAAACTTATCGCAAATGCTTGCGCTATCGGTTTTTGTAATCCTCTCCATTCTATCAATAAAAATCGACGCCAGCCTTTCATCCCCAAACTCATGGTGAGAAATTGATACTGTTGCAATATCTGAAAGAATGGTTGAGACAATGTCTTAATTACATATGGCAACGCCATCAAACTATTAACAGCAACCACAATAATAAACGCGAGGCTATACACATCGGTTATTTTTCTAAGCAATAAAAACAGCCCTGTACTAATCACCAAGCCGGGCGTAACGAGGATAATAGTGCCAATAAGTTCGATACCATTTGCATAGTTAGAACGGCCCTTACTTCTCCATATTCGACTTGTTTGAAGTATAGCGACACCAATAAACAGAGCGATGACACTCGCCGAACAAGCAATACTTAATGATGCCTTAACCGCTTGCCAAAACCGGTCATCTTGAAGCACTTGCCACAGCTTTGAATTCAATCCACTCAGTACCACCATCATCAGTGGTGGTAAGACGATAAATGACGCAAAGGCTATCCAACTGCAGTCCCATAATTTTGCGCGGTTATTGTCTTTGGTAAAAAAGATCGGGTGGCGATTGGATTGCATAGCTAAATTATTTGGCTTACTTATTTTTTGTATTGATAGCGATAACAGACCGCACAATAACATCTGCCATATTGCTAATAACGCACCAGCCTGCAAGTCAAAATCAAATTTGATGGCTTGGTATATCGCTAACTCTATTGTCGTTGATTTTGGCCCACCACCCAACGCCATAACGGTAGCAAAACTCGTAAAACAGAGCATGAACACTAAACCACAAACATGAGGTAACTGCTGTCGCAACCTTGGCCATTCTACCCACTTAAATTTGTACCAATGACTCATACCGAGGTAAGAACAGAGTTTATGTTGTTCTGGAGGAATACCTTCTAAAGAAAGAAGTAACAAACGGCTAGCATAAGGTAAATTAAAGAATACATGCGCGAGCAATATGCCATTCAGGCCATATATTGAGAAGGGCAATTCAACATTCCATTTATTGAGCCACGTCGCCAATAAACCGCTATTTCCATAAATGGCTAACAGACCGAAAACACCCACAAGAACAGGCAAAACAAGTGTGCTTGAAAATAACTTTAATAGAAACGATTTACCCATGAAGTCCCGTCTTGATAACGAGTGCGCTACGGGTATAGCTAAGCCAACACTGAGCAGCGTTGATAAGAAAGCTTGATAAAAACTAAATTTAGTGACATGTAGATAGTAAGGATCAGACACTATCTGAGTGAGGTCAAGATTGGGCGCGTATGAAATAAGCGCCCCAAACGCCGAGGTGACAAAAACCACGATAAACACTGCAATAACAATGCCTAACTTCGGCGTTTTATTCATAATTTAGGACACTCGACACTTCAACCTCTATTGAAAACTCAGCTTCTACCAATCGGGGAAATTAATTACAAACATGTCTGATTGAGTATTATTGGACTAAAGCTGATTGCCATTCTCTTATCCAGTTTTTGCGCATTTTCGACACTTCATCAGAAGAAAATGAAAGTGCTTTTTCCGGAATCGTCAGCGTCTCAAAACCTTCAGGCAGTGGAACATTCGTCACTGGGTACATCCAGTTACCTGTTGGCATTGCTGATTGGAACTCATTACTTAGAATAAAGCTCATAAACTCGTCAGCGAGCTTAGGATTTTTGGAACCTTTCACTTTTGCAGCTACTTCAGTTTGCATATAATGCCCCTCATTAAAAATAGCCGCGGCATATTTTGCATCATTTTCAGCAATCAAATGATAAGCAGGAGAAGTGGTGTAAGAAAGAACAAGGTCCGCTTCTCCCTTTAAAAACATCGAATACGATTCAGACCAGCCTTTGGTCACGGTCACGGTTTTTTTAGACAGCATTTCCCACGCTTTACTAACGTCGTCGCCATACACAGACTTCATCCAAAGTAATAGACCTTGTCCGGGTGTAGAAGTACGTGGGTCTTGGTATATCACTTTTAAATCATCACGCTCTTCAACAAGTTCTTTTAAGCTCTTAGGTGGGGTTTGTAGCTTATCTTTGTTATATACAAAAGCAAAATAGCCGTAATCAAAAGGAACAAATGTACTGTCTGACCAACCCTTAGGCAGTGTTGTAGTAGAGGTGTCTACGCTATGTTCTGTTAACAACCCTGTCTTTTTTGCTTCCGTCATTAAATTCGTATCTAACCCTAAAATGATGTCCGCTTTACTGTTGCTATCTTCTAGACGCAATCGATTGAGAATAGACACCCCATCATCTAATGCGACAAACTCTAAGTCACAACCGCATTGAGCTTCAAAGGCTTTTTCAATTTTTGGGCCTGGGCCCCAATCGGCGGCAAAAGAATCATAGGTATATACCGTCAGTTTATCGGCGGCAAAAGTAGAAAATGAAAGGGTTACAGCTAAGGTTGAAGCTAAAATTGAAATAGTGTATTTCACTGGACGCTCTCCATGTTTTGAGCGGCACAGGCTTGAGGGAGGATTTTTGATTTATCCCGCTCAATTCCTACGCCAGTATTATCTGGTTCAGGTGTACGGGTTCTAAGGAAAACTTAATCTCAGCCCAATAGTTGATTATTTAAAAAATAACTATTGAGCACCCCGATGAGTCGACAGTGATTGTATACGTAATGTTATGAAGATACTAGCCGCGAGAATAGATGCTTATCCGCTACGCTAACAAGCCAGTTTATCGGTTGTCATATCCCCAACGCGCAACGAGTTTTTGTTCTATATCGAGATGATCTAATATTCTTGCCACCATAAAATCGACCAAGTCATCGATAGTTTTAGGTTGATGATAAAACCCTGGAGCCGCGGGCATAATAGTCACACCCATCTGAGAAAGCTTATGCATATTCTCTAAATGCAATGTAGAAAAAGGGGTTTCTCTCACGACCAATAATAACTGACCGCGTTCTTTCATAACCACATCTGCCGCTCGTTCTATAAGGTTGTCCGACATGCCATGGGCAATGGCCGCCACACTACCTGCAGAACAGGGACAAACCACCATTTTTTTAGGTGCCGCACTGCCTGAGGCAACGGGAGAAAACCAATCTTCTTTACCACACACTTCTAGTCGTTCAGGTTTGCAGTTCAGTTGTTTAATCAGCACCGCTTTGGCCGCATCGGGACCACTAGGTAACTTTAAATTGTGTTCGGTTGCCATCACAACACGAGCCGCTGAAGAAATTAGCAGGTAAACTTTATAATCTGCCGCTAGCAGGCATTCTAGCAACCGTAAACCATAAGGTGCACCAGAGGCGCCAGTAAATGCCAAGGTAATTGTTTTGTCTTTAATCATCTACATTCTCTGCATTGTTAAAATATCTACTATTTCGGTTGGATAACATCTATTTACTCTTAGCCAATGCCAATCCACCTAACAACTTATCGTGGATATCGTCAAAGCCACCATTACTCATCACGAGTATTTGATCACCCTCCGCTGCTTCTTGCAATATTTCAGCAACAAACACATCTATATTATCACTCACAAAAGTAGGTTGATCACAGTGTTTGGCAATGTCTTCTACTGACCATTTTAAATTATTTGGCTGATACAGGTATATAGAGTCAGCTTTAGACAACGACGTCGCGAGCGTTTCTTTATGAATACCCATCTTCATCGTTGCTGAGCGAGGTTCCAATACCGCGATTATCTTTTGCTTCCCCACCTTATTACGTAACCCATCTAGTGTAAGTTCTATCGCGGTAGGGTGGTGAGCAAAATCGTCATAAACCGTGATACCTGCGACCTCACCTTTTAGTTCAAGGCGTCTTTTGGTATTGATGAACGACGCTAAGGATTCACAAGCCAGATCAGCAGTAACGCCGACATGTCTTGCTGCTGCCACCGCCATCAATGCATTGCTAACATTATGATCACCCACCAAATTCCACCTGACCGTACCAACTAATTCGCTACGAAAAAAAACATCAAATTTGCTGCCGTCTTTTTCGATTTTTTCTGTTTTCCAGTCACAAGATTCATCTCCGATCAGCTCTTGTTCACTCCAGCAACCCCTTTCCAATACATCTTGAAGCGCCAATTCGGATTTAGGGGAGAATATTCGACCATTGCTCGGGATTGTTCGTACTAAGTGATGAAATTGTTTCTTAATTGCCTCTAGATCATCAAAAATATCAGCATGATCGAACTCGAGATTATTCATTACTAAGGTGCGAGGGTGATAGTGAATGAACTTTGACCGTTTATCGAAAAATGCACTGTCATATTCATCAGCCTCAACCACAAAGAACATGCTACTTCCTAGACGCGCAGATACCCCAAAATTCCCTAAAACGCCACCCACAAGAAAACCAGGCTCGTAACCACAATCTTCAAGTATCCATGACAACATGCTTGCTGTTGTTGTTTTTCCGTGGGTGCCAGCGACGGCTAATACCCATCTATCATGGAGGAGGAACTCTTTTAACCACTGTGGACCAGACGTATATTTTAGATTGTGATCAAGGACATACTCTACACACGGGTTACCTCGACTCATGGCGTTACCAATAACCACAAGATCAGGATTGGATTTTAGTTGTGTGGGGTCAAAACCCTCAATAATTTCTATACCTTGAGATTCCAGTAACGTACTCATGGGAGGATACACATTTGCGTCGCTCCCTGTTACTTTATGCCCCAATTGACGAGCTAACACCGCTGCGCCCCCCATAAAGGTTCCACAAATCCCCAAAATATGAATGTGCATTTTATTTTTCCTAAGCTTGCCTGTTTGACTGCACTAATGTGATCGATCTATCAGAGAAAAGCAATCATTCGACTCAGTTGCAGATAATATGTGATACGTAGTTGAAACAATTTGTATATCAAGTAGTTACTTCATTACCAATAAAAAGTTTAATGCCATACAATTGAGCTTGTTGCAACGAACATATAATAATGAATTAGCGCTATAAGTCATTGTAACTAAAAAGCCCTCTAAATCATCAGAAAACGTTAAGGATATAACATGTCTGAATTTCGCACACTTGGCGAATTTATAGTAGAGAAACAAAGTGACTTCCCCCACGCTAGTGGAGAACTATCTTCATTATTGGCCTCAATTAGACTTGCAGCAAAAATCGTAAACCGTGAAATCAATAAAGCAGGACTTGTTGATATAACTGGCTCGGTTGGTGCTGAGAATATACAGGGTGAAGAACAACAAAAGCTGGATTTATACGCAAATGACAAATTCAAAGCTGCACTAGAAGCTCGTGATCAAGTGTGCGGAGTGGCAAGCGAAGAAGAAGATGAAACCGTTGCATTTAATAAAGAGCTAAATAAAAACGCAAAATATGTGCTCTTAATGGACCCGTTAGATGGATCATCTAATATCGATGTCAATGTTTCCGTCGGTACGATTTTCTCAATTTACCGCCGCGTTTCACCCGTTGGCACGCCACCAACTCAAGAGGACTTTTTACAACCGGGTGACAAACAAGTTGCCGCGGGTTATGTCATATATGGTTCATCTACCATGTTGGTGTACACAACGGGTAATGGTGTGCATGGTTTTACCTATGACCCTTCCATCGGTTCTTTCTGCTTATCTCACGAAAGTTTAATCACCCCTGAAACTGGCTCTATTTATTCAATCAACGAAGGCAACTATATTCGTTTCCCGCAAGGGGTTAAAAAGTATATAAAATATTGTCAAGAGAGTGTGCCTGAAGAGAATCGACCTTATACTTCGCGCTATATTGGCTCGTTGGTTGCTGATTTCCATAGAAACTTACTAAAAGGTGGAATCTACTTATATCCGAGCACAGAAAGTCATCCTAATGGTAAGCTTCGCCTTCTTTATGAATGTAATCCTATGGCATTCATCATTGAACAAGCCGGTGGCATAGCGTCTGACGGTAAAAATCGCATCATGGAGCTGAAACCAACCGAGTTACACCAGCGTGTGCCTTTCTTTGTTGGGTCTAAAGCGATGGTCAATAAAGTGGAACAGTTTATTGCAGAAAATCCAAACGAATAACAATTACAAATCTGCGAATTAAATCTACGTAAATTAAAACCGCCTATTTTCAAGAATAGGCGGTTTTAATTTATTTGTTATCCGTTTTTAAATATTGAGAGGTGACCGAATACTAAGCTCTAATAAGTCGAAGCAGAGAAATGAGTATCACAGCACCTAATGTAGCAACGACTATGGTTCCAATAAATCCACCAATGAGAGAAATACCCAAGGCAGACAAGAGGAATTTACCCAAAACAGCACCTAATACTCCAACGATGACATTTATAAGCACACCACGACCTGACCCCTTCATAATAATGCTCGCTAACCATCCTGCAATACCACCAATGACTAATGTCATAAGTAAACCCTGAACGTCCATATTATCTCCCACTTAATTGTCATTTAGAAAATGAGAGGAATATAGCTAGATATATCGGCTTAGGTAATATCATTGCGCTTTTAGAAGCTGATTAAGATGCTATTTTTTATCACTAACAAGGAAACTGACAATCATTTATTCCGATATAACCAATTACCCGATGTGATGGCTTCGTCAAGTTTACTTCCTCCTTGATAAAGGTATATCCATGCAATTCCATAAGGTGTCTCTATTGGATCACGCACGTAATCAATGGGAACATTCTCTAAAATATCCAAGCGTTGTAGAACATCATCATCAACACTATACACTTCACCTAACACCTTGCAATTGCCCTGCGTAACGCCTGGATAGGAGCCATAATTGAACAATTGATAGTTCGGTTCGGTTTCAAAAAAACCAAGGTACTCACTCTCACTGAGTACGTGATGATTAGATTCACCTTTACGCAACGTTCCGTAAACAAAAACCAGATGTCGCATGTATTACTCCCTAATCAAATTCAAATTGATATAACAGATCAACTGCACTATCCATTCCTGACACCGCTTCTAAATATAAATCGGTGACTAATTTATACCTAACCGTGAATTCTCCAAATGAATCAAATATACCAACCCCATATTTCACTTGTAATTCTGGAGTCAGATAACCACTGACCGTTACCTGAGATTCTTCTCCAGATCCAGCGGTGTCCAACTGCAGATCAGACACACCAAAGGTTTCACCGATTTGTCCTACTAGCTGCCCACTCTTAGCCAAGCTTAAGCCAATTAAGGCTGTTGTCATGCTACTTCCACCAGCAGCGCCATCAAGATCTTGTCCTCTCAATAGGTAGGACAAAGCATTCTGTTGCGGCATAGATGGTTTAGAGTAGACCTCGATTGCTGGTTCGTTTGCCGGGCCCGTTACTCGAATACCTGCTACAACATCATCTTGCGTGTTGTCTGGGTTTCGTACCGCATCAATAGCAAGATAAGGTTGATCTGGCGGGCCATTCATCAACACTTTCCCTTCAACAATGATTAAGTCTTGTCCAAAAGATCGATAAGCGCCATTCACCACCTCAACCTCTCCAACAATAAATGGCCCTTTGTCTTTTTGGGTGACATTCAGTTTGCCGACGAGTTCGCCCTTTAAACCAAAAGCCGCCAGTTTAAAGTCGTCACCAATATGGATATTTACGTTTGTTTCCACTTCGATAGGAAGTGCTGTACTTCCTTCTTCAGGCTGAAGGTCTTTATTCAAAATCACTTCATCGGAAGAGACGCCTATAGCACTAGGCGGCAGTTCTTCAACCGTAATATTTCCCCAGGGTAGATAGATATCGCCTTCAATAATCGCTCGTTTAGGGGTAATAGCGATCTGCATATCTGGCTTTATTTTTACTTGAACGATCGGAGGAAGAGTGACATTCAGTTCTTCGGCAAACACTTTCACATTGGTTGACCAAGCGGATAAATCTTCCCAATTTGCGTCTCCATCAAGTTGTAACACACCGTCAGGTGTTTCGATATCCGCATTTAGTCGCGCATCATAACCAGAGAAATCGATGGCAATGGTTCCATTATTAACTTCAACAGGCGCAATATCACCCTGTGCAATAATGTCACCGATGATAAATTTACCATTAACTTTTGGATGCTTAACTGGGCCTGAAATTCTTATATCAGAATTTATATCCGCATTAACCTTACTGTACTCTCCCACTAAAGGCTGAATCATGTCTAAATTGATGTTATCTAAAATTATCTGAGCATCCAGCCCTTGATGTGTGGCTTGAACATCTGGTACTTTCAGGTTTCCTTTGATATCCCCATTATCTGCAAGATCAAAAAGCCAATCGACCGCAAGACTATCTTTATGTAACTGAGCACTAAGTACAATAGATTCCCAAGCTAAGACTATGGGTTGTTCTATCTGTTGTGTTAGCTTTCCTTTAGGTAATGAGATCTTAAATTCAGCATCTGGCTTTTTATTTGGCCCCCAACTTGCCAATGCTTCAGCATTGAATTCTCCCTCGATATTGGTCCCTTTAGGGATAAACATATCAAGCTGACTAAACCCAAAATTTTGAACGTCGAGATGCACTTCACCAGATTGCCCTGCAACGAGATCTTTGCTTAAACAAACCTCCGAGTTAGCTTGTGTCCAGCAATGGGCTTGGACATTCGCAACTTGACTATCGACAAGAAAACTAACCGCAACAGGGTGGTCTAAACCCCACGGACCTTGTACCGTAGATAGTTCCGCTTTATCTAGTGTCCCCTTCCAAACTAATTCAGGCTTTTCATGCAAACCACCAGCAATATGCAAATTCGCTTTTAGTAAATCAGACAGCACATCAAGGCTAAGTTGGTGTTTTTTTTGCGAACCAGAAAACGAAAGATCAATCGAATCTATGATTTTATTTTCATATACAACATTACTTACCTTAAGGTCAAGTTCACCAGCAGGTGCTGGTAATGGCGCTAAATCACTGGACAGAGTAATATTAGAAATAGTCGCAATATCTAGATACGCGATTTTTTCTGCCGAAAGGTCGGTGCGAATTTCAGGTGTCTTAAGCTCACCACGTAATGCAATTTGACCATTAACACTGCCCTTAAAATCAGGAAGGGATTTTTCAATATCAGGAAAATTAATACTTGTATCCATCGCCCACTTTTTATCTAATTGTCCTGAAATATTTAGTCCATTAGGTCCATGCTTGACAACAAGTCCACTTGTCATCACTTTTAGATCACCGGTTCCCTTTTTATCGCTCGCGAGTAATTCACCTTCAATATTAAGAGGGTACTCTCTAATTACCCCTTCGATATCCAAAAGAGGTAATTCAACCTGCCACCCCCCTGAATCAAATAACTCGCCAGTGGTCGTTAACGATCCGTTAACGACACCTTCTGCTTGTTCCCACTCCAATCCAGGTTGAATATTTGACAGGCCCAATTTGGCTTGCCAATTAACCGGGGATTGCCAATTTGCCATTACTTGACCAGAAACCTCCCCGCCGAGTGTTTTAAGTAGAATAGATTCTAGTTCCACGTGTTCTAAATCGCCTTCGCCTTTTACTGTAAGGTCGAGAGGTGGGATACCTTTTCCGTCGGCAATGGTCGCGATATCTAGTTGATAGCCCTTTAATGAACCGTTGGATTTTATATGGTCTACATCCACGGTGTAATCAGCAACCCCAGTCAATGGCCATTGCGCGTGACCGGCAGTCAATTCGATATCAAACGGTAATTCAGGGTCAAGCGGTTCAATTCGCCCATTTAAGCGCGCTTCAATTACGCCCGTAAGCTGCGCATCTAACTGTAGATCTGCTACGCTCCCTTCTGCTCTTATTACGAGATTTTGCCCTTTTAGCTCCGTCTGCTTGACCAATGCCGACACGTCTAAAACCAACGGATAGCCGTCTCTCAGTTCAATTTCTGACTTCAATTCGATATCAGCTTGTGGCGTATCTAACGTCAGCTGTTTTACATTAACCGCGTAGCCTTGTACGTGCGTGGATAAGCCAAGATGATTTACTATAACGGGCGTTTCACCTTTTACGTTAAAACGATATAAGTCAAACTTCTCCAGATCAACCTCTAAAGGAATCAACACATCGGGTAATGTAATTGACGGCTTGGTTTGATCAGTGTTGGCAACGCCTTTTGATTCAGACGCTTTATCAGCAACCTCTGCCAATTCAACGTTAACGTCCTCAAAAATGGTGGGATGGATGGTTAATTTGCTACCACTCATCTCTATTTGACTGGTAAAGGTCTGCCAGCCAATTTTATTTCCCAAAATATCTAGGTCAATATCAGACAGCGATAGGCTGCGAACATAAATGGGGACTGGTAGTCGGATTTCAGTTAAAGGCTCTGATGATTCAGAAGAGCGTTCTTCACTCACGGGTGGCAATCCAGTTAAAGCAAAGTCTAGACCATCAATTTTCAGCTGTTCAACGCAAACCGACGGGATAAGAAAACAACTAGGCGTGATAGCTAAAGTAATCTCTTTACTTTTTGCTTCAATATTAAGTTCTTCCGACTTATAGGAGATATCAAACAGAGAGAACTCTGGTAACAGCGCCCCTTCACTCTCCTTAATCTCCAATTGAGGCAAGGCTTTCTGAACCCCCCAAATAACAGCATTAAGACCACTATTGGTAAACAGAAGTCCCAATAAGAGCAACAAGATAAGTAAAATCAGCCCTATAACACCAAATAAAGATCTCTTTATCCATTTAACCGCTACCTTCGTCATAACTCTGGTCCCAACGCAAAATGAACGCGGAACTGATCACCACTCTCCTCAGCCAATCCCCAGGCTAAATCAAGTCGAATCGGCCCGACAGGAGATGCCCATCGAACACCAAAACCAGTTCCAATTTTGGCTTCTGGTGTCGCAGACCAAGCATCACCAGCATCGACGAACGCCGCTAACCACCAATCTCCTTTAATTCGATATTGATATTCCAGTGAACTCGTCGCCATGTATTTAGCCCCAATAAGCGCGCCAGTATCATCTGTAGGAGAAATAGATTCATAATCGTAACCACGCAGATTATTATCGCCACCAGCAAAAAAACGAATTGAAGGAGGAAGATCAAGAATATTATCGACAAAGTTTGCCGCTAAATCGACACGAGCGATGCCCCGATGATTGCTTCCCAAGCTATTAATCCAAGTTGAACGGGTCTGAATGCGCAGCATTCGTGCTCTTGATATCACGCTGTCATCAGACAATTCAAAACTCACCGAATACTTATTACCAAACTTAGGCATTGAGCCACCAGAGCTTTTCGTCTTAGAAAAGGAAACGCCTGGAATCGCCATTTTTATATCATCATTTTGAGAGCCTTGAGTAAAGTCCTCATGTAGATACCTTAAAAAGAGGTTTCTATGCCAACCATTGTCCAACTGCCAATGCCGTTCAACAACCGTGTTCACTTCTAAGCTATCTGTATCAAGTTTATCTTCATACTTCATACCGTATTGAACTCGATAGTATTCGTTAAGCACGTCTTCTAAAGGGATCTTATAACCTAATACAATGGTTTGCTCTGGAGAAGAGAGCGATAAGCTTGAATCAAAACTGTGTCCGTACGTATTAACCCATGGTTTGTTCCACTTTAATGTCCCTCTAACGCCAACATCCGTAGAATAACCTATACCCGTTTCTATCTTATTCTTCGATTGCGGAGCAAGAGATACCTCCATTGGTAGCAATTGATTCTTTTCCACATTTTTCAAATCTGGTTTGACAAAAACGGAAGAGAACCACTCTGTATTTGATAGACGTTGATTAAGCAAACCAACGTCGGAAGCTAAGTATGGTTTGCCCTCTTCATAAGGTATCAGAGAGCGCACTTTATCTTCTTCGATTTGGCTACCCACAATAATGGTTTTTCCAAAGTTATACCGAACGCCACTATCATAATGTAATCGTATAAAGGCTTGATTAAGCTCAGGTGCAACCTCTAGTGCCGTCTTTGTGAAATCTCCATCAAAATACCCTTTCGACAAGGCCAAATTTCGAATACTCTTTTTTAGTGCGTCATATTTACTATGATCTAATATCGATTGTTCTACCAAGCCAGACTTCGCAATCAATGATAGAAAATCTGGATCTTGTTTCGCTCCACCTTCTAATTCAATGTCGACAACTTCAATCAATACAGGCTCACCTTTTTCAACTTTAGCCGTCAAGGTCTCCTCGTTTTCAGAGATAATAAAGGCAATTTCAGGTTGATAATAACCAAGTGCTTTAAGTGCGGTGATAATAGTATCTCGAAGACGAGACTGAAAGCGAAGCGATGTAGAGTAATCCTCTTCGGAAATTGCAGCGACATATACATTCGTATTCTCTTCAAGATCCCCTTCTAACCCTTCAATATTTAAAGCAATACTTGCCCATGCCCCCTTGCTTAATAGCAACAACATAAACAAAACAGCGGTCAATTTTTTTATTATTTTAATATATTGAAACACAGACTGAGACGAACCTTATCGCGACGACATATCCTTATGAACAAAGCTTAACTCATAATGAATCAACCTTATACACATGTGTTATCAAGATGTCATATTATGTGTATTATTAGCGAAATATCACATAAGCCTTTTGTTATATAAGCATTTGTTTCTGATTAGTTGATATCGATATAAGCAGAAGAAGACAATCCCTTATACTCAATCCATGAAGACAGGAAAAGGAGCAAGTATCATGTTCAACAAACAGAGCGTAGTGACAAGTGAAACTGCAATAAAAGGTCGTTCGACACCGATATCCGTCACCGAAAAACACGTTGTAAACGATACCGACATTACCGCTCCAGTGCCTAAATGTCATGAAGAAATAGTGCTAGGACTTGGATGTTTTTGGGGAGCAGAACGTTTATTCTGGCCACTTGAAGGGGTTCACTCGACTTCTGTAGGATACAGTGGCGGCCACACTGAGAACCCAACCTATGAAGAAGTATGCACTGGCAAAACAGGTCATACTGAGGCCGTACGAATCATATTCAATCCTAGCATCATCAAACTATCACAACTTCTCAATTATTTTTGGGAGAAACACGACCCGACTCAAGGCATGCGTCAAGGGAATGATCTCGGCAGCCAGTACCGTTCTGCCATTTACACGTTTAGTGACGAGCAATTTAAGATAGCCAAAGAGAGCGAAGCACAATATCAATCCGCATTAGATGAACAACGAAAAGGGCAGATCACAACGGAAATAACAGCGGCCAACCTATACTATTTTGCAGAAACCTATCATCAACAGTATTTAGCAAGAAATCCAAACGGGTATTGTGGATTAGGTGGAACGGGTGTCTGTTTTCCACCAAGCGTGTAGCTTATTTTTTTATACGTTGAACTGATGCTCAAGAAACCAACGTTTAGACCATAGCAATAGTTAGGATATCGATAGTAAAGTTCACCTCTTTCATTATCGATAGTTTTTTCTTATCCGTTAAATCAGGAAGCAAAACTCTTCCGCTATCGAAATAAAATACACCAACACCTTCAATTGAAAACTCCCCCTTAAAAAGGTTTTTTACAAAACGGGCCACTTGAAGTGGGCGATAGGTGGAAAAAACTCGAGTCATAATAAGTAACATTCCCTTCATCAATACCAAACCCGTCGCGGCAAATCTTTACAACTTACTCTGACAGCTAAACACAATGAATAATTTACTCAGAATAAATGCAACTTTAGAGCCAAGTTCAAAAAAATCGTCACCTTTTTTTACTTTTTCAACTACGCTATGTATACCTAGTTAAACGCCATCCTTAAGAAGGCTCAGTTTATTTCTAGGAAGATAAACCCCATACTTAATAAGGGGTTAAGATAAAATAAAAGGAATATAAAATGAAAGTAAAGTCTCTCACTGCATTGATACTGTGCGCCTCACCAATATTGGGCTTCACGCACACTATTACCTTAGAGCAAACCGTACCTAATGTTGCCATTGCGAAACACGGCGAACTTTTTGTTGAAAATAAAGGTATCGCTTATAAAGAGTGGAACAGCTCACATCTCCCCAACAAAGTTAGAGTTATTCAAGCTATAGCGGGAAGAAAAAGCGCAAAAAAAATGAACGCTGATTTGATGGCGGCAATAACCGCATCAAAATTTCCAGCAGATCGCTATCAAACAACCACCATTATCAACCAAGATGATGCGATGTGGGGTACCGGTTCATTTGTAAAATCATCCGCTGAAGACAGTAAGATTGAGTTCCCATGGTCTTCTATTATTCTGGACAAAAATGGGACGGTCGCAAAATCTTGGCAACTACAAGAAGAGAGTTCAGCCATTATTGTGCTAGATAAAGAAGGCAAAGTTCTCTTTGTAAAGGAAGGTACATTGGTAAAAGACGAGATAACTCAAGTGCTTAATTTTATTTCTTCTAACTTGTAATCTTTTGTTCATCTTTTTCTGAAAAAATGACGCTATTGCGTCATTTTTATCATGACCGATAAATTTCAATCATTGATGACAATTATTCACATTTGTCTTGCAGTGTAATTGTTATATTATTACATTTAGAGTCTTAGCACCCATTTTGCATCAATTATGAACGCACAGTTTGTTGGTTATACTCGCCTTACCGTAAAAAGGTTAACCTCATTTGTCTTAGTACTTGTACTATGGACAGGCTTTGCATTCATTGAACATCAGCTAGATATTGATAAAGCACATCACGAACATCATCATTGTCAGCTTTTTTCTCACGCAATTCATGGTGTGTCATCTGCATTACCTGTTTTACCCGTTATCATTCAAAAACACTTTCAAACAGATATTGATTCTATCGCGGCGGCTTTTCGAACTCTACCGATAGAAAAAGCACGAGCACCGCCGAAATCCTCAATTCACTCATCATAAATAAATAACCTGAACTCGGGCTAACTATATATAATTATTTTCAAATTGAGGTTTTTCAACCATGAAACACATATTCAAATTATCACTATTATCGACACTCGTATTAGCAGCATCAGCACATGCCGAAGAAGGTTTTCGCCAACATGAGGCTCACATACATGGCCACGTTGAGTTTAATATGGCTCAGGAAGGCAACGAGTTATTAGTAGAAATTACAGCTCCGGGTTCTGATATTGTCGGCTTTGAACATGCGCCAGCAGACGAACAACAACATCAACTGATTGAACAAGCAGAGCAAACCCTAAAACAAGCAGAAAGTATTTTGCTTATCTCTCAAGATGCCAACTGCCGTGTAGAACATATTAACGTGACCAACACATTGGAAAGTGAGGAACAACATGGCGAACACGAGCATGATGAGCATGAAAATGATGAACATGACCATGACGACTCTCATGAGCATGATGAGCACATGCACACCGATGATGGGCATGAGGGAAGCGAACATGAAGAAAGTGGGCATGGCCAATTCACCGTAGAATATCATTTTGAATGCAGTGATATAACTAAGCTACATCAGGTGAAAACGACGTGGTTTGAGCACTTTCCTAAGACGGATAAAATTAGCGTCAATTTGTTAACGGATACTAGCCAAAAAGCGCTAGAACTTAACAGTAATCACACTCTTATTCAGTTTTAGCTTATAGGTGGCTACGTCACTCTTTCAGATGTGGTCACCTACATCATGGCAATGGAACAAATAATGAACAAACCAACCAAAGTTGTCTCGCTCTCACAGATTAGTTACCGTTGGGCGAACGATATATCACCAACGCTAAAGTTTGATCAATTAGATATTAATCGAAGTGAACATCTGTTTATTAAAGGACCAAGTGGAAGTGGGAAGTCGACACTACTTGGCTTGCTAACCGGGATAATTTCCCCTCAAAATGGCAAAGTACAGATTTTAGATACCGACATTTCTACGCTGAAGCAGAACCAAAGAGATAAATTTAGAGCCGATCATATCGGCTACATTTTTCAACAATTTAATCTACTGCCTTATCTATCAATGATTGACAATGTAATTCTACCTTGTCATTTTTCAAGCATTCGAAAGAAAAACGTCGGTGGTGAGCTAAGAAAAACCGCGGCCCAGCTGCTAAAACGTTTACACCTAGATGAAAAGCTACTCAATAAACCCATTGTTGAATTAAGTATCGGGCAACAACAGCGCGTAGCCGCTGCTCGAGCGCTCATTGGACGTCCCGAACTGCTTATCGCGGATGAACCCACTTCTTCACTAGACTTTGATAACCGAACCGCCTTTATTGAACTGCTTATGGAAGAGGCTGAATTCGCCAAGTCTACACTGATATTTGTCAGCCACGACCCAACGCTTGAATCGATGTTCGATCGAAGCATTCAACTCAATGACCTTAATGAACAAGCGTTAACACTCGCTAAGGGGACGAAATGAAAACCATCGCTCACTTAGCTTGGAAAAGCCTGACCAACAGAAAAGCGACAGCAATACTCACTATATTAACCGTTGCCATTTCTGTCATTTTGTTGATGGGGGTTGAACGCATACGAACCCAAGCAAAAAGCAGTTTTGCAAATACTATCTCAAGCACAGATCTTATTGTCGGTGCTCGTTCTGGTTCTGTAAATCTTCTTCTCTATTCTGTCTTTAGAATAGGCAATGCAACCGCTAATATAGATTGGAAAAGCTTTGAAGAAATCCGCCAACAGCGCTCTGTAAAATGGGCTATTCCTATCTCTCTCGGCGATTCGCACAAGGGTTTTCGAGTCATGGGGACGAATCAAGACTACTTCAAATATTTCAGGTACGGAAAAAAACAGCCACTTGAACTTAAAAAAGGAAGACCATTTAACTCGTTGTTTGAAACCGTTCTAGGTGCCGATGTAGCAAAAGAACTCGGTTACAGCATTGGTAGTGACATCATTATTGCTCACGGTATAAGTGATGTTGCTTTTAGTCGACATGACAACATCCCATTTAAGGTTGTCGGCATATTTGAACCGACAGGTACACCTGTAGATAAAACCGTACACGTTTCATTAGAAGCGATAGAAGCCATTCATGTTGGGTGGGAATCAGGCGCAAATTTAGGTAATACACCTAATGTTGATACATTAGTTCAACGAAAATTCCAGCCTGAACAAATAACTGCGTTCATGCTTGGATTGAAATCTAAAATTCACACATTTGCCTTACAACGGAAAATAAACACGTATAGAAAGGAACCCCTAAGCGCTATTTTGCCGGGTATCGCTTTACATGAATTGTGGGGCATGATGTCAGTGGCAGAAACAGCATTAATGGCGGTATCCGGATTTGTCGTTGTAGCAGGCTTACTAGGGATGCTAAGCAGCCTACTCACTAGCCTACAAGAACGACGCAGAGAAATGGCCATTTTAAGAGCGATGGGAGCACGACCCAAGCACATATTTATATTGCTGATAAGTGAAGCGAGCGCATTAACCTTCGTAGGTATCGTGGCTGGCCTCATTGGTCTTTACTCTCTGCTCGCAATTGCTCAACCGATTATCCAGCAGCTCTATGGCGTCAACGTCGAGCTATCCATGATCACTGGTCACGAATGGATGCTTTTAGGACTTGTTCAACTTGCCGGTGTCATTATCGGTTTTATTCCAGCATTTAGTGCTTACCGTCAATCATTGGCGGATGGCATGACAATTCGAATATAAACATCATAGGTAGAATATGAAAAATGTAGCATTAATTGTCAGTTTATTAAGCGTCTTTCTTATACCCATTCAAGCTGTTGCTTCAGGTGAAAGTTCCTCACTAGAGCAATCCGATATATTGCAATTGGAGTGGATAGATTTAATTCCAGAAAATGAAAGAAACCTTGTAGATAGTGTTGGCATGCCTTTGCAACTCAGTCATGAAGAAGATTCACCTGAACAGTCCAAATTGGGTGGGGTTAGACAGGAATTGAACGGAAGTATTGTTAAGATCCCTGGCTTTGTTATTCCGCTAGAGGGTGATGAAAATATGGTTACTGAATTTATGCTTGTTCCCTTTTTAGGGGCTTGCATTCACGTTCCACCACCGCCACCAAACCAATTAATCTATGTACGCTTTAAAGGCGGAGCTCCCGTGCAGGAATTATGGGATGTCGTATATATCGTAGGAAGACTAAAGACAGAAACGGTCAGTCACGAACTAGCGGAAGTGGGATATGTTATCGAAGGGATGGCGGTGGAAGTTTATGATGACCAGTAATCAAAAAATAATCTAACTTACTTATTGGTTTATTTGTTTTCATTGATTGATTATTACATCAAAAAATTAGACAGATAAGCCAATACTGCTACATATATAACGAAAAGCAATGTAGCAGATAGCTGCTTTTTAAACTTATTGTCGTTTGACTGTGCCATCTTGAATCTCACAATAGTTAACAACTTTAACATTTAATTATCATATCAGATAAAATTTGAAACACGAGCTAAAGGCAAACATTTATCGAGATAACTACTGTCCTCCTGATCCACAACAATTTTATATATAATGAATGGCGATATCACAGGTTTTTTTATTGCTAATTGTAATAGTCACAACACCATTCACTATCGCTTTAGATCTTATAATCTTCAAAATTCAGCATTAGTTACTCAAGCATTGCGCCAAATCAGTGGCATATAACGCGATAACACGTTACATTTTTACTGACTAAAACGGAATAGGATAGTGGGGCATGGCAGAAAAAAGAGCACCCGTTACTATAGATAACAGTGAAACGAATCAGAATAGTGACCACTCAAAAAAGAAATCTAGCTACATCAAAGATAGTGCTAGCCGTGTGGCTAGCATAGCCGAAACCTATGGACTGGAGGCGTTATTACAGTCGAGTCCCACGCAGAAATCCATTTTAGAAAGAGCACTAAATAGAGACAAGCAACGCAGAGAACAAAGGCAAAAAAATTTAGAAACAATCATCAAGTTCTCACATTCATTCTGCAATGACGAAACCGCTGGCGACCCAGACCAAGATTGGCTCAATCGATTTTTCGATCTAGCTCAGGATATTCACAATAGCTCCATGCAAAGGCTTTGGGCTCAAATCCTAAAGCTTGAAGTGACAAACCCTGGTTCTACATCAGTAAAAGCTCTGCAGGTGCTAAAAGACATGACACCAAAAGAGGCGCAATATTTACAAAAAGCAGCCGCATTATCATGCAGTTTTGGTGGGGATAACTCAAAAAAACTGCTTATTGGATTTCGAACCCAAAGCGGTCTGTTTAGTTTTACCAAAAGAGACGTAGAAGAAACCATTAACTTAGGTAGCTATCAACTCCCCTATTCAAGTATCTTACTTCTGATTGAGTTGGGTTTAGTTATTGGCACCGAATTAGAGTCAGGCGAGATTGAATTTGACCCGGCGCTATTGCTCGACTACCAAGGGAAAATCGTCTCACTCCAGCCCATGGGGAAAGGTAGTCGATTACTCTATTATCGCTTAAGCCCCGTTGGAAATGAGTTATGTAAACTTCTAGGCAATAAACCAAACATGAAATATTTTGACCAACTTGTTGGTTTACTGAGTCAGAAGTTTACCGTTCAAACTGAAACCAAAGGAACGATTGACCAATTGGTTTGATAATAAGATCAAGGCATCAAGAAGTTATGATGCCTTTTTGCTGCAATACGGCTAAACATATTTCAACCAAATCATTAACCTCTTTATCTCCTGCTGGTAAGTTAATTTCTGGTTGTAACGGCGATTCGTAATTCGAATCTATCCCCGTAAAATTCTTAATCTCTCCTGCTCTGGCTTTTTTATACAAACCCTTTGGATCTCTTTGCTCACACACTTCCATCGATGCATTGACAAATACCTCTAAAAATTCGCCTTCTGGGAGCAGTTCTCTTACCATTTGACGCTCTTCTCTATAGGGAGAAATAAAAGCGGAAAGAACGATTAGACCAGCATCCGCCATTAACTTACACAGCTCACCAACTCGGCGTATATTCTCTTTTCTATCTTGCTCGGAGAAACCTAAATCTTTACATAACCCATGGCGTACATTGTCGCCATCCAGTAAATAGGTATGAAACCCCATATCTGCCAACACATTCTCTAGTGCACCTGCTACGGTAGACTTACCCGCACCGGATAACCCCGTAAACCAGAGTACAACTGGCTTTTGTTGCTTAATCCTCGCTCTGGTCTCTTTATTCACAGTATGTTGGTGCCACACAATATTACTATCTTGGGTAGACGTATTTCTTTCTGCCATGAGAAAGCAACTCCTTACATTAAAATGGGAAAAAATAGGGGATCAACGTTAAAACTAAAATGGAGTAAACGATTGAGATGGGAATACCAACTCGTATGTAATCACTAATGCGGTAATTTCCTACGCTATATACCAGTAGATTGGTTTGGTAACCGTAAGGAGAGACAAAACTTGCGCTCGCTCCAAATAATACGGCCATAATGAAAGGCATAGGATCCACACCATAAGCGACAGCCATGCTGTACCCTATCGGAAACGACAATGCGGCCGCGGCATTATTGGTGACAAGCTCTGTAAGCACGAGAGTCAAAAAATAGGTTGCCACTAACGCACCAAAAACACCCCATCCATTGAGGGCTTCAATAAAAAATGCCCCCATTTGTGTCGATAGCCCAGACGAAAGCATCAACTGAGCAATACTCAAGGCGGACCCTACGATGACAACAATATCTATCGGAAAACGACGGCGTAATTCAGTAAAACTGATGATACCGAGCGCTAACAGCCCAAAAAGATAAACGGCTAGCCCTTTGATTATTGGTACAATATCAAGCAAAGCGAAACCAATAACAAAAGCAAAACCAACTAAAACTATATTTGACTTACTCAAATCAAGTTTGGCGCTTGAGTCGAGATCATTCACCAATAAAAATTCTCGATTATGACGACTAACTTCATACTCAAATCGTTTACCAGGTACAATGATAAGTGTATCCCCGGCCGCTAACTTTATCTTCCCTAAACCACCCTCTAATCTCTCATGACCTCTTCGAATTGCAACCACTACTGCATCAAAACGATCTCTAAACTCGCTTGAAATAAGCGTTTTATTGCATATCGAGGCAGAAGAGCTGACGACGACCTCAAGCAAATTCTGTCCATTGAGATGGTGCTGTCCAAACAGTGTGATGCCTTTAATTTCTTGCAATGTCGCAACACTTTCTATATCACCGCAAAACATCAATCTATCTCGAGCTAGCAATACAAAGTCAGGCGTCACCGAAGTGATGACCTCGCCATCTCGAATAACCTCCGCCAAAAAAAGTTTACGCAACGCCCTTAGTCCATTTTCAGTAATTGTTTTCCCTACCAATGGAGAGCCTGCTTCAACTCTAGCCTCAAGAAAATAAGGTAGATCGTCTTGATTCTGGTCCTCATTATCTGGAAGCAAATAACTGAGGGGGATAAGAATGAGCAACCCACCCGAGAGTACGGCCAAACCAATCATCGTTGGTGCAAAAAAACCAAGACTTGGTAAGCCCACATTTTCGACAAAGCTGTTGATGATTAAATTGGTAGAGGTACCAATCAACGTCAACGTTCCCCCTAAAATGGCAGAATAGGAAAGAGGAATGAGCAATCTAGATGGTGGATGTTGTTGATTACGTTTTATTGCCCCTATTAAGGAAACAACAACCGCCGTGTTATTGGTAAAAGATGAAAGTATTGCCGTAGACAACCCCAGTTTCGCCACAACCGTTCCCAGTTTCCCTTCAGAAATATGATAACTAACCCAACTAATTAGTCGCGTTTTCTCAAGTGCACAGGAAGCAAGGACAAGCAAAATAAGGGTAAGTAACGACGAATTAGTAAAGTTATTCGCGATACTTTCTAGTTCTATCTGACCAGTAATAAAGGCGATAAATGCAGCACCTGCAAAGATAAAACTGGGTTTAAGTTTAGTCCAGAGCAAGCATGCGACAACACCGACTAATAACGTCAATATAAAGCTTTGTTCCCACATAACTTGCCCTCAAAATAGCGGAATTAATCTTATGAACCAACGTTAAATTACCGCTAATACCCAATGTCGCCATTCCCGTTTGCACGGAATGCAGTTCGGTCAAGGTTATTTAAACCGGTCATCCTGACGAAAACAGACCTGTTTTCACAAAAATCGACGTCATCCCCATGAAAATGGGGATCTAATATCACCATGATTCCCGTTTTCACGGGATTTACGAAGTATTTAGCACTAACCGAACAGCGTTCCACTTTCGTGGAGATGACGCCATTTTCTGTGAGAAAGACAATATTTAAAGAGCCTTCATTACATCTCAAATTTTCGCATCCCAAGATGGGAAATATTTGAGAATCAACGCTTTAAGTTCATGTTCAAAGGCATTGATATCCCCCACATTCGACGACTCATCTTTTTGGTCTAAACGCTCTCGCACAAGGCCAGCGCCAACCGTCACATTGGTCAGTCTATCAATAATGATAAAACCACCCGTATCCGGGCTATCTACGTACTTATCGATCGGAATTGTTTCTGTAAGTGACCACTCACACTGCGCTATACCATTAAGAGGAATAGCGTTGGTATCAAAACGAGACAGGTTATTCACATCATACTGATGACGAATAACATCAACTTGTCCTAACGTTTTTTTACCCGCTATCTTAATATCGTATTGACGGCCTATATTGAGAGGCTCTTCTGTCATCCAAACTATATCGGCTAGTACATGATTAGATGATTCAATAGCCGCACCATCGGATACTAATAAATCTCCACGGCTAACATCTATCTCGTCTTCTAATGTCAGCGTAACCGCTTGACCTGCGTACGCCGTATCTAAGTCACCATCAAACGTTACGATCCGAGCAACTTTAGAAACCTTACCCGAAGGTAGTGCCTTTATTTCATCTCCAACGGAAACGGCCCCTGAAGACAATGAGCCAGCAAAACCTCTAAAATCAAGATTTGGTCGATTCACATACTGAACTGGGAAACGAAACTCTGCGCTGCTAGCTTGTACGGAAAGATCCACATTTTCCAAAAGAGTAAGTAATGGTTCCCCCTGATACCAAGCCATCTCATCACTTCTGTCAACGACGTTGTCGCCTTCTAATGCCGATAGAGGTAACAATTGAATATTAACGTCGCTTTTTAGTTTTTCAGAAAAATCTAAATACTCAGCCTTTATCTCTTCAAATCGTTGCTCTGAATACTCTACCAAATCCATTTTATTTATCGCTACGATGAAATGCTTGATTCCAAGTAAGCTGGCAATAAATGAATGGCGACGTGTTTGATCAAGTACGCCTTTTCGTGCATCCACTAATATAACGGCAACATCACACGTTGATGCACCAGTGGCCATATTTCGAGTATATTGCTCGTGGCCAGGGGTATCAGCAATAATAAATTTACGTTTCTGAGTAGAAAAATAACGGTAAGCGACATCAATGGTAATACCTTGCTCACGCTCCGCTTGAAGCCCATCAACAAGAAGGGCTAAGTCAGGTCTCTCACCTGTCGTACCAACACGTTGGCTATCCGAATGAACGGCGGCAAGTTGATCTTCATATATTTGTTTTGAATCATGAAGCAAACGTCCAATCAAAGTACTTTTACCGTCATCTACAGAACCACAGGTTAAGAAACGAAGTAAGGACTTGTGTTGATGTTGATTTAAATATTCTTCAATACCCAGCTCGGATAGTTGAGCTTCTACTGCGCTGTTCATATATCTTTCCTTAGAAATAACCTTGACGTTTCTTAAGTTCCATAGAGCCAGATTGGTCACGATCTATCGCTCTACCTTGTCTTTCGCTCGACGTTGCAACAAGCATTTCTTCAATAATCTCAGGTAGTGTTGTCGCCTCCGACTCAATCGCTCCAGTCAATGGGTAACAACCTAATGTTCTGAAACGCACATTCTTTTGTTCCACTTTCTCTGTCTCTTCGATAGGCATTCTTTCATCATCAACCATGATCAACATGCCATCACGTTCAACAACAGGCCGTTTTTCCGCCAAATAAAGTGGAACAATTTCAATGTTTTCTAAATAAATGTATTGCCAAATATCCAACTCAGTCCAATTGGAGAGAGGGAAGACTCGGATACTTTCGCCCTTATTAACCTGTCCGTTATAGGTATGCCAGAGCTCAGGACGCTGATTTTTCGGGTCCCACGTATGATTTTTGTCACGGAACGAATAAACGCGCTCTTTCGCACGCGATTTCTCTTCATCACGACGGGCACCACCAAAAGCGGCATCAAAACCATATTTGTTTAGAGCTTGTTTGAGCCCTTGTGTTTTCATGATATCGGTATGCTTTGAAGAACCGTGCACAAATGGACTAATGCCCATTTCAATACCGTCTTGGTTCTTATGCACTAAAAGCTCAAAACCATATTTCTTAGCGGTCTTGTCTCGAAACTCGATCATCTCCTTGAATTTCCAATCCGTATCTACATGGAGTAGTGGGAAGGGAATCTTTCCTGGATAAAACGCTTTGCGAGCGAGATGAAGCATGACAGAGGAATCTTTACCGATGGAATACATCATTACCGGATTTTGAAACTCTGCCGCAACTTCACGAATAATATGGATGCTCTCAGCTTCGAGCTGCTTTAAGTGAGTAAATCTTTGTTGATCCATGTTGACTCTTCCTTTGGCTCTTTGCTGAGCGTGGCTAATATTGTTATCTGTCTCTGATTCATTTTTAGTTAATGTTATAAACACTAACTAAGCATATTGTTCGATAGGTTGACGTTGAGGTTGCACATTAGAAAACCAATCCAGTTTTTCTGACAAACGAACCACTTCACCTATCACAATTAATGAAGGCGATTCGGCTTGTACCGCTAACTCTGCCAGTTGATTTAACGAACCTTTCAACACTCGCTGAGAGGCCTGCGTACCTCGCTCAATAATCGCAATTGGGGTATCACTTGCTCTGCCGTGAACAATCAATTGGTTTTGAATATGTTTTGATTTCATCAAGCCCATATAAATGACTAACGTCTGCTTGCCTCTTGCGACCGTCGACCAGTCGAGTTGGTCACTATCCTCTTTCAAGTGTCCGGTAATAAAGAGCGCAGACTGTGCATAATCTCTATGAGTGAGAGGGATACCTGCGTAAGCCGTTGCACCAGCCGCAGCTGTAATCCCTGGTATAACTTGGAATGGGATATTTGCATCAAAAAGCACTTCTAACTCTTCGCCACCTCGGCCAAACATAAACGGGTCACCACCTTTAATTCTGGCAACGCGATAACCTTGCTGAGCAAAATCAACGAGCAACTTGTTCGTTTTCTCCTGAGGAACGCTATGATGTCCCGCTTTTTTACCAACACACACAAGAATGGTTTCGTCAGGTATGAGCGCTATAATTTCATCAGAGACAAGGTAGTCATAAAGCACGACATCAGCTTGCTGTAAAAAACTCAGCGCTTTTATCGTTAATAACTCAGCGTCACCCGGCCCTGCACCAATAAGTGCAACTTCTCCCCGACTTAAACGGCTTTTACCGAAAACAGGCGTTATACTATTACTCACCAGTTTAGGTTTATCGCTAGGGGATATTTTGTGTATGTCCGAGCTCTTCATGCCGCCATCTCATTTGCAGTTGATGATTGTATTATGAACAGACTTATATATTACTTGAAATTCTAAAAGTTTATTTTTTATTCTAAAAAGTGATAAGGGATTAATTCGAGGTTGCGTGAAAGGAGATAAAGTAGACAAATCAGAGATATTTAACATATGAATGTCACATTTCGTGAAGGAGATATAACATTTCTTGCATAGAAATCTGATACCTTCACCACTTAAATATCAAACGATATGGTATGTCCCCCGAACATATTGCACTGTAGGGTCTCATTCGACCCACGTTAATTAACAAGGATTGGAGCAAATTAATGACCATTAAGCCACTATCTCTTGCTGTACTAACCAGCATGCTAGCAATGTCAGGCTCTGCAAATGCAGAAACAGTTAACCTACGTATTATAGAAACGACAGATATCCACGGTAACGCCTACTCATTCGATTACTACAAAGGTAAAGAGTCTAAAAAAATTGGCCTATCTCGCGCAGCGACATTGGTTAAAAAAGCTCGTAATGAAGTAACTAACAGCGTTCTTGTCGACAATGGCGACTTAATTCAAGGTAGTCCAATGGCTGACTACATGGCGTCTAAAGGCATAGTATCTGGCGAAGTTCATCCCGTTTATAAAGCAATGAATCAACTTGGTTATCAAGTCGGTAACTTAGGTAATCATGAATTCAACTACGGTTTAGATTTCCTTAAAGAATCCGTAAATGATGCCAACTTCCCTTACGTCAACGCGAATATTTATGACAAGGCAACAGGTGAAAACTACTTTACGCCTTATATTATTAAACAATATTCGTTTAAAGATTCTGACGGTTTTCCTCGTTCAATTCGTATCGGTTATATCGGTTTTGCTCCACCTCAAATTCTGACTTGGGATAAAAAGAATTTAGAAGGTAAAGTTATCGCGAAAGACATCAAAGAAACGGCAGAAAAATTCGTTCCTATGATGAAAGCTGAGGGTGCTGACGTTATCGTTGCAATCCCTCACTCAGGCATTTCAAAAGACCCATATAAAAAAGGCGCTGAAAACTCTGTCATCTACCTAAGTGAAGTAGCGGGTATTGATGCCATTGCATTTGGTCACTCTCACTCTGTCTTCCCTGGTAAAGGGTATGATGGTATTCAAGGTGTTGACAACGAAAATGGTATAATCAATGGCGTAGCTGCTGTTATGCCCGGCCGTTGGGGTAGCCACGTTGGTGTGATGGACCTAGAGCTAGACTTCGATAAGAAGAAAGGTGTGTGGGAGGTTACCAGCAGCAAATCAGAAGCGCGCGCTATTTATGATCGTAAAGCAAAAGCATCTTTGGCGGAAAACGATGAAGGTATTGTAAAAGCACTTGCTGCTGATCACGCCGCTACGTTAGAGTTTGTCAACCAACCGATTGGTAAAGCAAACGATGTAATGTATAGCTACCTAGCACTTGTTCAAGATGACCCGACTGTCCAAATTGTGAACGCTGCACAAAAATCGTATGTGGAAAAGTTCATCCAAGGCGACCCAAATCTAGACGGTATCCCGGTCCTTTCTGCCGCTGCACCATTTAAAGCTGGTGGCCGTAAAAATGACCCATCAGGCTACACAGAAGTAGAGTCAGGCCAGCTCACTTTCCGTAATGCTGCGGACCTTTACCTATATCCAAACACATTAGTTGCTCTAAAAGTTACAGGTAAAGAAGTAAAAGAATGGCTAGAGTGTTCATCAGGTCAATTCAACCAAATTGATATCAATAATGCTGGACCGCAGTCACTGGTAAACTGGGATGATTTCCGTACCTATAACTTTGATGTTATTGATGGAGTAAACTATCAAATCGACCTTACGCAACCAGCTAAATACGATGGCAGCTGTAAAGTTGTCAACCCCGATTCACAACGTATTGTCAATCTAACGTATCAGGGAGAGCCTGTTGATATGTCGCAAGATTTCATCATTGCGACGAACAACTACCGCGCCTACGGTGCTAAGTTTGCTGGAACAGGTTCAGATTTCATCGCATTTGATGCACCAGATGAAAACCGAAGCATCCTAGCCGCTTACATCAGTGAAGTAAGTAAAGAAAAAGGGGAAGTGACACCAAGTGCTGATAATAACTGGTCATTTGCTCCTATCATGGGTGCCCAGAATTTAGACATTCGCTTTGAAACTTCTCCTAGTGAAAAAGCGGCTAAATTTGTAGAAGAAAAAGGTCAATACCCAATGACAAAAGTGGGTATGGATGAAGTAGGCTTTGCTGTCTATAAAATAGATCTACAAAAGTAATCGATAAATCGTCTATGATAAAAGCCGTGCTCTTTAGAGTACGGCTTTTTTTATGTGGGAGATAAATGAGATGAATCCGGATTTGCTATACCAATTACAAGAGCATGGTTTTACACATGAAGAAATTGCAGAAGTCAGTGAACTCGTTTCTCCATTAGAGCTTCCAACCCGTCATATTTTGATCAATCAAGGAGACATGCCCAGTCATATTTATTTTTTATTAGATGGACTCTGCCACTCTTGTTACTTAACGGAAGATGGTAAAAGCTTCAGCAAAGAATTCTACTGGGAACAAGACTGGATCATCGGATTTGAAAGCTTAATTAGCGACCGCCCTTCGCCATTTCTTTTAGAGTCTCTCACCGCTGTCAGCCTTCTTTGTATTCCTATTGATGCATTACGAATATGGCGAGAAGAAGCAAACCCTTTATACATAAAACTACTGGAAACTCAGCTAATATACAAAGAATCAAAAGAACGATTTATGTTGCTATACTCTCCTGAAGAACGCTATGAGATTTTTTGCAACCACTACCCTGATCTAGAATCGAGACTAACGGATTATCAGATAGCCGCTTATCTTGGAATTACCCATATCAGCTTAAGTAGAATAAAGTCACGTCTAAAAGCGAAAGATTAATTAACAAAAGTTAATGATTGTTAATCACTTAGTTGCTATTTTCGTAAAAAATAAACCAGAAAGGCAATTTATGATTAACTGGCAACGCCTAAGTTTTGAAGAACTCACCACAATACAGCTGTATGAACTGCTTAAGTTACGCGTTGATGTCTTTGTAGTAGAGCAAAACTGCCCCTACCCTGAACTAGATGAAAAAGATTTATCTAATGGGGTTTATCAACTTATTGGCTATCAGGATGGAATAATTGTTGCGTGTGCTCGATTGCTGGAACCCGGCATAAGTTTCGATAAGGTCTCAATAGGTCGAATTGCAATCAAACAATCAGCGAGAGGCAACGGACTTGGGCACCAATTATTTCGCAAGGCATTGATCGAATGCCAAGAGTTATGGCCCAATCAAACCATCGATATTCAAGCCCAGGAATACCTGAAAGATTTCTATCAGGGGTATGACTTCAAAGGCTATACCGATTCTTATCTTGAAGACGGCATTCCCCATATAGATATGAGACTAGAGAAATAAATTTGCCCGCAATGAATACGATGCGACTCGCGTTATTAGCATTAATATTTGGTAACCTGCTCGCCTCCTTATCTGACGTAGCCGTTAAGCTTTTAGATAATGAATCTTCAGTTTACCAGTATGTATTCCTACGCCAACTTATTGCAACACTCGTTGCTGCACCGTTTTACTTTAGAGGTAAAAAACAGAATGACCCCGCGGTTAATTGGAAAATAACAGCCATTAGATCACATCTAATCATAATTGGGGCGGGATGTATGGTGGTAGCTATTACTCACTTACCTCTCGCAACGGCGAATGCTGTTTTTTATGCGGGGCCGCTGTTAATGTTGCCTTTATCAATTTGGTTATTAAAAGAAACACTACAAATAGAAAAAGTCATCGCCTCGATAATTGGCTTCACGGGTGTGTTAATTGTGCTACGACCCTCTCAGTTTCACTGGGCTGCAATTTTCGCGTTAGGCACCGCGATGTCACTTGCTCTATTCCACGTTTTAGTCCGTAAACTACCATCTGAGCACTCGGTTATTCATACCCTTTTTTGGACAAGTGTTATTTCTCTACCCATTTCTGGCTTGTTAGCTCTGTTCGACTGGCAACCGTTAGGACTTACTCAATATTTTTGGATTTTGGCGAGTTCACTCTGTGTTTTGGCCTACAATGCACTTGCGGTTTTTGCTTATAAAAAAGCACAAGCCGATGAGATAGCCCTCGCCGAATACTCTGGACTCATTTTTGTCACTCTATTCGGTGTTTGGTGGTTTAACGAGATACCTGATCTACTTACTTTGGTAGGTATTATTCTGATCGTAATGCCATTGATTCCTTACCGCACTCTTAACAGAGCATACAGAAAAAAACGACCTCGATAACATGCCAGATAAGTAACATCTGGAGGTCAGTTTACTTACTTCTTCCATATCCGCCGTCTGACAAACGGAAAAACATAACAGATGTTCCCGATTTTTCGAGCTGTAGAATATCTAGATGCCCTTCCGTCGCGAGTTTAAATCGAACAAGTTGGCCTTCTCTGATCTTACTTAAAGGTTTATCTAATCCTTCTATCGCAATCAAAGCATTCAGATCTGCCATTGATAAGCTATTCGCACGAAACACTTTCGCTAATGTATCACCAGATTGAACCGTATACTCCTTCCACTCATCAGTTGTTGTCAAAGCATGCTTAGTGCCGCCTTCTTCGCTTAATGACGTTGTATTGACCGTCACCTCTTTTCGAACAGGCTCCACATTCGTCTTCTTAATTATCTCCGTGCTTATTTCCGATTCTACCGGAGGTACTGGTATGAAAAGCAATACGATGACAAACGGAACAAGAATCATCAATGCCCATTGGTGCAGCTTGGGTAAGCTGAACCAAAATTCTTTTATAGAACTTACATCTACTTTAGTGACTCTATCTTTGAAACCATCAAGAAGGCCCATTTCTTGTTTCTTCCTATTTCGACGATTCATAGAGATCACTCCTTTTATTTACAGCACGTTATATAGCTAACAAAAAAATCAAAAAACCAAAAACTGTTAACCAATTATAGTTTTTAAAGAGAATACAGGATAGCGATTAATTGAAAACAGTTACACAGTTTATTCAAGCGACTAATACTGGTATCCTGTGCGCTTTATTTACTCAAGAACAATAGAGAGACAACATGTCTGACATCAAACTGGATACAGTAGAACAAAAAGCAAGCTACGGTATTGGTCTACAAATGGGCCAACAACTTGCAGGTAGTGGCCTTGAAGGTCTTAATGTTGACGCTATCGCTAAAGGTATCGCAACATCGCTAACTGGAGATATGCCTGAAATTGAAATTGACGAAATCAACGCAGCACTTCAAGAGATTCACACTCGCGCAGAATCTGCTCGTGCTGAAGTATCTAAAGCAGCAGCGGCTGATGGCGAAGCCTTTCTAGCGGACAATGCTCTACGTCCTGAAGTAACAGTACTAGAATCTGGCCTGCAATATGAAGTGATCACTGAAGGTACTGGTGAAGTACCAACTTCAGATAAGCAAGTTCGTGTTCACTATCACGGTGAGTTAACTGACGGTACTGTTTTCGATAGCTCTGTTTCACGTGGCGAACCAGCTGAGTTTCCAGTAACTGGCGTAATTAAAGGCTGGGTTGAAGCACTTCAACTTATGCCTGTAGGGTCTAAGTGGAAACTATGTATCCCACAAGACCTAGCTTATGGCGAACGTGGCGCAGGCGCTGCCATTCCTCCTTATGCTGCACTTGTATTCGAAGTTGAGTTACTAGACATCCTTTAATCGTCTATACCTTGATTGAATAAGCGGTGATCTTCACCGCTTTTTTTATGCCCACTTTTGCCACTCACCTTCAATTTTTAAAACACGAACGAATTCTTATATATAAAACAAAGTGCTAACAATTTTTCACGAAACTCAGGTTATACTTTTCGTTATGTCATTGGTCTATACAATAGACCTTCTTAAAACGGAGATTTAACGTGAAAAAAATCACGCTATTAGCAGCACTTACCACTTTAATAGTTTCAATGCCGAGCCACGCTTTATTTGGTTTAGGTTCAGACTCAGATACAAAATTAGATACAGACGCAATCAAATCGATGGCAGGTTCGCTTTCCACCGAGGCGTCGAAACAAGAAAGCTCTCCCCTACTAGATGCGCTTACTAGTCAACTTAATGTATCACCAGAGCAAGCATCAGGAGGCGCAGGTGCACTTCTAGCCCTAGCATCAAGTTCTCTATCAGGTAGCGAATCAAGTGAATTAAGTAACCTTATTCCAGGCATGAGCAGCTTGTCCAGCGCGGCTCCGGGTTTACTTAACATGGCCGGTGATATGGGTGCGGTAACAGACATTTTTACCAAGCTGGGCTTAGACCCATCAATGGTCAGTCAATTTGCCCCTGTCATTTTAGAATATTTAACCGGACAAGGTGCCTCTAGCGGATTGCTAAGCTCCCTTGGTTCTCTTTGGAAATAGACCGTTTCCTATAGAAACAAATAATGCCCTGTACAATTAAAACATCAAACTAAACTCACCACTCTGGTGAGTTTAGTTTGTTTACAATCCTTCAACATAAAATTAACCACTTGTTTAGTGGCTTAGGTTTATGCGATTCTGTATCTCTTATTTCAAGGACGTAGATAAAGAGAGAGAAAAAATGAGAGACGAAACCCTATCCATACATTTCGGTTACGAGACGGACCCAACAACCAAATCAGTCGCAACCCCCATCTATCAAACCGTAGCGTACGAGTTTGACAATGCTCAGCATGGCGCCGACCTATTTAATTTGGCCGTTCCAGGTAACATCTACACACGCATTATGAACCCAACCAATGATGTCCTCGAAAAACGAGTGTCCGCTTTAGAAGGCGGTATCGCTGGTCTCGCCGTAAGTTCTGGTAGCTCAGCTATTCATTATGCGATCTTAACCTTAGCCCAGTTAGGCGATAACATCGTTTCAACGCCACAATTGTATGGTGGTACCTATACTCTTTTCGCACATATGCTGCCGAATTTGGGAATAGAGGTTCGTTTTGCCAAAGATGATAAACCTGAAAGCCTAGCCGAACTCATTGACGATAAAACCAAGGCAGTTTATTGCGAGTCTATCGGAAATCCCGCAGGTAATATCATTGATCTCAAGACGCTCTCTGACCTTGCACACGCACAGGGAGTCCCTGTCATCGTCGACAATACGGTTGCGACACCTGCAATCTGTAAACCTATCGAGTTTGGCGCTGATATCGTTGTCCATTCCTTAACCAAATACATAGGTGGGCATGGAACGACTTTAGGCGGAATGATTGTTGATTCAGGCAAATTCCCTTGGGCCGAGCATAAAGACCGCTTTCCTGTATTTAACCTTCCAGAACCCTCCTACCATGGCGTCGTTTACGCAGAAGCGTTCGGTCCTGCGGCATTCATCGGTCGTGCTCGCACCGTCCCTCTCCGCAATACGGGTTCCGCACTTTCCCCTATGAATGCATTCATGCTACTTCAAGGTTTAGAAACACTGTCATTACGTATGGAACGTCATTGCGAAAATACCCTCAAGGTAGCCGAGTATTTACAAAACCACGAGAAAGTCAGTTGGGTAAGTTATGCAGGACTACCCGACTCTAAATACTATTCTCTTGCCGAAAAATACATGAAGGGCAAACCTTCGGGGATTCTATCCTTTGGCCTAAAAGATGGCTATGAAGCCGGTGTACGCTTCTATGACGCACTCCAGATTTTCAAGCGCCTAGTAAATATCGGTGACGCCAAATCTCTAGCATGCCATCCTGCCTCTACGACACATAGACAGTTAGATGACGCTGAGCAAAAGCAAGCTGGTGTGAGTCCTGAAATGATTCGTTTATCGGTAGGTATTGAACATATAGATGACATTATTGAAGATTTAGAGCAAGCACTGAAGGCCTGATTTCTTAGAGAGTGAGTTCTGAGTGGTAATAAGCTCGCCTCTTAGGCGGGCTTTTTCTTCTCGAAACCGGGTCGCGTACCCATTCGAATTTCAAGATTCAAAATTTAGAAAGCAAAAAGCCGAGCATTACGCTCGGCTTTTTAGTTCTATCAGAACTTACTCAGCAGATGCTTCTTCAGAAGCTTCTGGGCGATCTACAAGCTCAATGTATGCCATTGGAGCTTTATCACCGGTACGGAAACCACATTTTAAAATGCGAGTATATCCGCCCTGACGACTCGCGAAACGCGGGCCTAGTTCATTAAATAGTTTTGCCACAACTTCGTTATCACGAGTGCGAGCAAATGCCAGACGACGGTTAGCAACACTGTCGGTCTTGGCTAGTGTAATCAAAGGCTCAATTACGCGGCGTAGTTCTTTTGCTTTAGGCACGGTAGTTTTAATAACTTCGTGACTAACAAGAGAACAAGCCATATTGCTGAACATCGCTTTACGATGACTGCTGTTGCGGTTGAGTTGACGACCACTCTTACGATGGCGCATGACCTAATCCTTCTAACTAGTATCGATTAATCTTCAGCGATTGACGCAGGCGGCCAGTTCTCTAGGCGCATGCCAAGAGAAAGACCACGTGAAGCCAGTACGTCTTTAATCTCTGTAAGAGATTTTTTACCAAGGTTTGGCGTTTTAAGTAGCTCAACCTCAGTGCGCTGTACAAGATCACCGATGTAGTGAATCGCTTCTGCTTTCAAACAGTTAGCAGAGCGAACTGTTAGTTCAAGATCGTCTACAGGACGCAGTAGGATCGGATCGAATTCTGGCTTCTCTTCCTTCTCCTCAGGAACACGTACATCACGAAGATCTACGAATGCATCCAATTGTTCAGCTAGGATTGTAGCTGCACGACGGATAGCTTCCTCAGGTTCCAGAGTACCATTCGTTTCCATATCGATGACAAGCTTGTCTAAATCAGTACGTTGTTCTACACGTGCCGCTTCTACAGCATAGGCGATTTTATCGACTGGGCTGTAAGTAGCGTCAACAAGTAGACGACCGATTGGACGCTCATCTTCTTCAGTATGGATACGAGCAGAAGACGGAACATAACCACGACCACGTTCTACTTTAATACGCATAGCGATTTCAGCTTTGTCATCCGTTAGGTGACAAATAACGTGCTCAGGGTTAGCGATCTCTACATCACCATCGTGGGTGATGTCACCTGCAACAACAGGGCCTGAGCCTGACTTATTCAGTGTTATAAACACTTCATCTTTGCCTTCGGCAACGCGCACAGCCAAACCTTTAAGGTTTAAAAGAATTTCAAGAACATCTTCTTGAACGCCTTCTTTAGTGCTGTATTCGTGCAAAACGCCTTCAATCTCTACTTCTGTTACGGCACAACCCGGCATAGAAGATAGTAAAATACGGCGAAGCGCATTACCTAGAGTATGACCAAAGCCACGCTCTAATGGCTCAAGAGTTACTTTCGCATGTGTCGAGTTGATCTGTTCGATGTCAACAAGACGTGGCTTAAGAAATTCTGTTACAGAACCCTGCATTGTGTCCTCTCTTTAGTTTAACCTTACTTAGAGTAAAGTTCGACGATCAAGTGTTCGTTGATGTCAGCTGATAGATCTGAACGCTCAGGCATACGCTTGAATGTTCCTTCCATTTTGCTGCCATCTACTTCAATCCAAGTTGGTTTTTCGCGTTGTTCAGCAACTTCAATAGCCGCTTTAATGCGAGATTGCAATTTAGCTTTCTCACGAATTGAAACAACATCGTTAACCGCAACTTTGAAAGAAGGAACGTTTACAACTTTACCGTTAACTAGAATAGCTTTATGGCTAACTAATTGACGTGCTTCTGCGCGAGTTGCGCCAAAGCCCATGCGGTAAACTACGTTATCAAGACGACCTTCAAGAAGCTGAAGCAGGGTTTCACCTGTATTGCCTTTAAGGCGTGCAGCATCTTTGTAGTAGTTACGGAATTGCTTTTCTAGAACGCCATACATACGACGAACTTTTTGCTTCTCACGAAGCTGAACGCCATATTCAGATAGACGGCCTTTACGAGCGCCATGCACACCTGGTGCGTTATCAATTTTACACTTGGTATCTATCGCACGGACACCAGACTTAAGGAATAAGTCTGTACCTTCGCGACGGCTAAGCTTTAGCTTAGGACCCAAATATCTTGCCATGATTCTTCTCCAATATTCCTAGAAACGAAAACGTTATACGCGACGTTTCTTAGGTGGACGACAACCGTTATGAGGGATCGGAGTTGCATCTACAATATTAGTGATGCGGTATCCAGCTGCGTTTAGCGCACGGATAGTTGACTCACGACCAGGACCTGGGCCCTTAACCATAACTTCCAAGTTCTTTAGACCATATTCTTTGGCCGCTTCGCCTGCACGTTCAGCTGCAACCTGTGCTGCGAACGGAGTAGACTTACGAGAACCACGGAAACCTGAACCGCCAGCAGTAGCCCAAGCTAGTGCGTTACCTTGACGGTCTGTTATCGTAACGATTGTGTTATTGAAAGAAGCATGAATATGCGCTACGCCATCAGCTACTTGCTTGCGTACGCGCTTACGAGCGCGTGTTGGTTGTTTTGCCATTGTACTCTCTACCTTATCCGATTAACGTTTGATCGGCTTGCGCGGACCCTTACGGGTACGTGCGTTGGTTTTAGTACGCTGTCCACGTAGTGGTAGACTGCGACGATGACGAAGACCGCGATAACAGCCAAGGTCCATAAGACGCTTGATGTTCATCGAGACTTCACGACGTAGATCACCTTCTACAGTGTACTTGGCGACACCATCACGCAGTTGATCAATCTGCTCTTCAGTTAGTTCACTGATCTTAACATTTTCAGCAATACCCACTTCAGCTAGAATAGCCTGAGCGCGAGTTTTACCAACACCGTAGATCGCAGTAAGCGCGATTACAGTATGCTTTTGATCAGGAATGTTAATGCCTGCTATACGGGCCACTATTCACTCCTAGTACTTAAATAAGAAATTATCCGCAGCAAAGCCCGTAGAGGATACGCTGCGGTTTACTACTTCTTTTGCACGCAAAAGGTAGGCCGAGCAATATACTCGACCAACCTTTACATTTCAAGTAAAAATTTCTGTTTGATTAACCTTGGCGTTGTTTATGCTTTGGTTCACTGCAAATCACACGCACAACACCGTTGCGCTTGATAACTTTACAGTTACGACAGATTTTTTTAACGGAAGCACGAACTTTCATTGCTAAACTCCGTAAATGGGAATCTAAAGCTTTTTCCGCTATTAGCGGTTGTAGCCTTTTAGATTCGCTTTTTTCAACACAGAATCATACTGTTGTGACATCAGATGAGTCTGTACCTGTGCCATGAAATCCATGATTACAACCACTACGATAAGTAGTGAGGTGCCGCCAAAATAGAAACGTACGTTCCACATGACCATCATGAATTCAGGAATCAGACAAATAAAGGTAATGTATAGAGCACCCGCTAGGGTTAGTCTAGTCATCACTTTATCAATATATTTCGCTGTCTGCTCACCTGGGCGGATGCCTGGTACGAAAGCGCCAGACTTCTTCAAGTTATCTGCTGTTTCTCGTGGGTTAAATACTAACGCCGTATAAAAGAAACAGAAGAAAATAATCGCTGATGCATAAAGCATTACATATAACGGTTGACCAGGGCTTAGCGCTAGTGACACATCGGTTAACCAACCGAATGTAGCACTCTCACCGTTCTGACCAAGCCATTGAGCTAATGTTCCTGGGAACAAAATAATGCTCGATGCAAATATTGCAGGAATAACACCAGCCATGTTTATCTTAAGTGGCAAGTGTGTACTTTGCGCTGCGAAAACTTTACGACCTTGTTGACGTTTTGCATAGTTAACGACGATACGACGTTGACCACGCTCCATGAAAACAACGAAATAAATCACAGCGAAAGATAGTACTGCAATAAACAACAGAAGAAGTACGTGCAATTCACCTTGACGCGCTTGCTCGATTGTTTGTCCAATTGCCGAAGGCAATCCAGCGACGATACCCGAGAATATAATTAACGAGATACCGTTGCCAATTCCGCGCTCTGTAATTTGTTCACCTAACCACATCAAAAACATGGTACCAGTTACTAAACTTACGGTTGCAATCAGGGTAAACATGGTTTGGTCTATAACAACCAGATTGTCGACCATGTTTGGTAGGCCTGTTGCGATACCTAGAGCTTGGAATGTAGCTAACACAAGCGTTCCGTAGCGTGTATATTGGCTAATCTTACGACGCCCTGCTTCACCCTCTTTCTTGAGTTCAGCTAACGCTGGGTGTACTACAGTTAGCAACTGGATAACAATCGACGCCGAAATATACGGCATGATACCCAGTGCTAATATAGATGCACGCTCTAAAGCACCACCAGAGAACATGTTAAACATTTCTACAATGGTGCCTTTTTGCTGTTCGAACAAATCGGCAAGTACAGTTGCGTCAATACCAGGTAGCGGTACAAAAGAACCGGCTCTGAATACTAATAACGCTATTACTACGAATAGTAAGCGCGACTTCAGTTCAGCCAAGCCGCTCTGAGTACTACGAAAATCTTGTCCTGGTTTCTTAGCCATCTGTACCTCAACCTTCGAGATTATTCCTCGATTTTACCGCCGGCAGCTTCAATTGCAGCTTTAGCGCCTTTAGACACGCGTATACCTTTAACAGTTACCGCTTTGCTTAGGTCACCAGAAAGAACAACTTTAACAAACTCGATGTTCTTAGTGATAACGTTAGCCGCTTTTAGACTGTTAAGATCTACAACGTCTCCCGTTACTTTCGCTAGTTCACCTAGACGAACTTCAGCAGTCACTAAACTCTTACGAGAAGTGAAACCGAATTTAGGTAGACGCTGTTTCAAAGGCATTTGACCGCCTTCAAAACCTGGACGGGTTTGACCGCCAGAACGTGACTTTTGACCTTTGTGACCACGGCCACCTGTTTTACCAGTGCCTGAACCGATACCACGACCTACGCGCTTCTTAGAAGGCTTAGAACCCGCAGCCGGTTGTAGAGTATTCAAACGCATTCTGATTACTCCTCAACTTTAACCATATAGCGAACTTTATTGACCATACCACGAATACATGGTGTGTCTTCAAGTTCAACCGTATGGTTGATGCGACGAAGGCCTAAACCTTTCAAGCACAACTTGTGCTTAGGTAAACGACCAATTGAGCTTTTAGTTTGAGTTACTTTAATAGTTGCCATCGTGTTCTTACTCCGAAATAGATTCAACAGTGAGACCACGTTTGGCAGCAACCATTTCTGGTGACTTCATGCCGCTCAAACCATCAATAGTCGCGCGTACAACGTTAATCGGGTTCGTAGAACCGTATGCTTTCGCAAGAACGTTGTGAACGCCAACAACTTCGAGTACAGCACGCATTGCGCCACCGGCGATAATACCTGTACCTTCTGCTGCTGGCTGCATGTAAACCTTAGAGCCAGTATGACGACCTTTCACCGCGTGGTGTAATGTGCCGTCGTTTAGCGTAATCGTAACCATGTTACGACGCGCTTTTTCCATTGCTTTCTGAATCGCAGCCGGTACTTCACGAGCTTTGCCGTAACCGAAACCAACGCGACCATTACCGTCACCAACTACTGTCAGTGCAGTAAAGCTAAAGATTCGTCCGCCTTTAACCGTTTTTGAAACACGGTTAACAGCGATTAACTTTTCGTTAAAATCTGTAGCTTGAGCTTGTTGTTGTTCTTTAGCCATCTTCCAAACCCTACCTTAGAATTTAAGACCAGCTTCGCGAGCAGAATCTGCTAGCGCCGCTACTCTGCCGTGGTATTGGAAACCAGAACGATCGAATGCAACACCAGAGATGCCTTTTTCGATAGCGCGCTCGGCAATAGCTTTACCTACTGCTTTAGCTGCGTCAACGTTACCAGTATTCTTAACTTGCTCACGGATCGCCTTTTCTACAGTAGAAGCTGAAGCGATAACCTCAGAGCCATTCGCGGCAATTACCTGTGCATACACATGACGTGGAGTACGGTGTACAACTAAGCGAGTTACGCGAAGTTCTGCAATCTTACGACGTGCACGTGTAGCACGACGGATGCGAGATGCTTTCTTATCCATAGTGTTACCTTACTTCTTCTTAGCTTCTTTAGTACGCACATGTTCATCTGCGTAACGAACACCTTTACCTTTATAAGGCTCAGGTTCACGGTAAGAACGAATGTCAGCCGCAACTTGACCAACAAGTTGTTTATCACAACCGGTCAGTATAATTTCAGTTTGGCTAGGGCACTCAGCCTTAATACCTTCTGGTAGAGCATGCTCTACAGGGTGTGAGAAGCCAAGAGTTAGGTTTACGTTGTTGCCTTTAACAGCAGCACGGTAACCTACACCTTTAAGAACTAGCTTCTTAGTAAAGCCTTCAGTAACACCAACAACCATGTTATTAACTAGTGCACGAGCAGTACCTGCTTGAGCATTCGCTTTAAACACACCTTCAACTGGGTTGAAAGTTAAGTTGTTTTCTTCCTGTGCGACTACTACTGCGCTATTAATAACGCGAGATAGTTCACCCTTTGCACTTTTTACAGTGACTTCTTGGCCGTTCAATTTCACCTCTACGCCTGCTGGAATAGAGACTGGTGCTTTTGCGACACGAGACATAATCTACTCCTATTAAGCTACGTAGCAGAGAATTTCACCACCAAGACCTGCCTTGCGGGCAGCGCGGTCGGTCATAAGACCCTTGGAAGTGGACACTACAGCAATACCCAAACCGCCCATCACGGATGGAAGCGAGTCTTTATTCTTATAGACGCGCAGACCAGGACGTGAAACACGTTGGATTTGCTCAATTACAGGATTAGCTTGGAAGTACTTAAGCGTAACTTCTAGCTCTGGTTTTGCTTCGCCTTCGACAGCGAAGTCAACGATATAACCTTCAGCTTTTAGCAAAGTAGCAATTGCAACTTTAAGCTTTGAAGAAGGCATTTTCACAGCAACTTTAGTTGCTGATTGACCGTTACGAATGCGGGTCAGCATATCCGAAATCGGATCTTGCATGCTCATAATATATACTCCAAATGATTAAGCGGCAATTACCAGCTAGCCTTACGAAGTCCAGGAATCTCGCCTTTCATACAAGATTCACGAACCTTGATGCGGCTAAGACCGAACTTACGTAGGAAACCGTGTGGGCGACCAGTTTGGTTGCAACGGTTGCGCTGACGAGATGCACTTGAATCACGTGGTAGAGATTGCAATTTAAGAACTGCATTCCAACGATCTTCTTCAGATGCGTTTTTATCGCTGATGATAACTTTTAGTTCAGAACGCTTTTCAGCAAACTTAGCTACAAGCTTTGCACGTTTAACTTCACGTGCTTTCATTGATTGTTTAGCCATAACAGTAACCCTTCACCTTACTTGCGGAATGGGAAGTTAAAGGCAGCCAGCAGAGCACGGCCTTCCTCGTCGTTTGCAGCAGTTGTCGTGATAGTAATATCAAGACCGCGCACACGATCGACTTTATCGTAGTCGATTTCCGGAAAGATGATTTGCTCGCGAACGCCCATGCTGTAGTTACCGCGTCCGTCAAAAGACTTAGCGCTAACACCACGGAAATCACGTACACGGGGAAGAGCGATAGAAATCAAACGCTCGAAAAAATCCCACATACGCTCGCCACGCAAGGTTACTTTACAACCAATCGGATAGCCTTCACGAATTTTAAAACCTGCAACAGATTTACGCGCTTTAGTGATAAGTGGCTTTTGACCAGAAATGATCGCCATATCAGAAGCTGCGTTTTCCAGCAGTTTTTTATCGTTAATTGCTTCACCAACGCCCATATTTAGGGTGATTTTATCAATCCTAGGGACTTGCATGACGCTTGAGTAGCTGAATTCTTTGGTCAATTCAGCGACTACAGACGACTTGTAGTAATCATGCAGTTTCGCCATAGTAGAACTCCAAATTACTTCTATTAGTTAGAAACGACTTCGTTGTTAGATTTAAAGAAACGAACTTTCTTACCATCTTCCAAACGGAAACCGATACGGTCTGCTTTACCAGTTGTTACATTAAAGACTGCAAGGTTGGAAGCATCAATAGCTGCTTCTTGTTCAACGATGCCACCTTGTTGACCTAGAGCCGGAACCGGCTTTTGGTGTTTCTTAACAAGGTTGATTCCTTCAACTATAACTTTACCAGTAGTTAGAACCTTAGTTACTTTACCTTTCTTGCCTTTATCTTTCCCAGCAAGAACGATTACTTCGTCATTACGACGGATTTTAGCTGCCATTTTGTTGCCGCTCCTTACAGAACTTCTGGTGCCAGAGAGACTATTTTCATAAATTTCGCATTGCGAAGTTCACGAGTCACTGGACCAAAGATACGTGTACCGACTGGTTGCTCAGTAGTGTCATTTAACAATACACAAGCATTACGGTCGAAGCGAATGACAGAACCGTCAGGGCGACGTACGCCTTTACGGGTGCGAACTACCACCGCCTTCAGAACATCACCTTTTTTTACTTTACCGCGAGGAATTGCTTCCTTTACAGTAACTTTGATGACGTCTCCGATGTGTGCATAACGGCGGTGAGAGCCACCCAGAACCTTAATACACATTACTCTGCGAGCGCCGGAGTTGTCCGCAGCGTCGAGCGTACTTTGCATTTGGATCATGTTAGTGCTCCGCTAAAAATTAATACTAGACCCTCTCGGGTCGGGCTGCCCCTTTTATAAGGGCTGCGAATTGTACCACCCTTTTTTAAAATTGGGTAGACAAAAAACTAACGGCTCCAAAAATAAATTGGAGCCGTTATTTTCGTTATAGAAATCGCAAAAATTAAATCGTTTTCGCTTTTTCTAAAACGCTTACCAAAGTCCAAGATTTAGTCTTAGACAATGGACGACACTCAGAAATTTCAACTGTATCGCCTAGGCCACACTCGTTGTTTTCATCATGTGCATGCAGTTTGGTCGTGCGCTTTACGAACTTGCCGTAAATTGGGTGTTTAACCATACGCTCGATAGCTACAGTGATAGACTTGTCCATCTTGTTGCTAACTACACGGCCTTGCATAGTACGGATATTGTCGCTCATTATGCGCCTGCCTTCTCAGTCAAAACAGTTTTCACACGTGCGATATCACGACGTACAGCTCGTAGAGTATGAGTTTGCTGCAATTGACCAGTCGCTGCTTGCATACGCAAGTTAAACTGTTCGCGAAGCAATCCCAATAACTCTGAATTAAGCTCTTCAGCGTTTTTTTCGCGTAGATCTTGTGCTTTCATCACATCACCTGCTTAGTTACAAATGTTGTTTTGATTGGCAGTTTACGAGCCGCTAGGCGGAACGCTTCACGTGCCAACTCTTCAGGTACACCGTCCATTTCGTACATAACTTTACCAGGTTGGATTTGGGCGACCCAGTATTCTACGTTACCCTTACCTTTACCTTGACGAACTTCAAGTGGTTTTTCAGTGATAGGTTTGTCTGGAAAAATACGAATCCAGATTTGACCTTGACGCTTAACGTGACGCGTCATCGCACGACGTGCTGCTTCAATCTGACGTGCAGTTAGACGGCCGCGGCCGACTGCTTTCAGACCGAAGGTTCCGAAGCTTACATCAGTACCTTTAGCTAGACCACGGTTGCGACCAGTCTGAACCTTACGGAATTTAGTACGTTTAGGTTGTAACATCAGTCGTCTCCTTATTTACGGCCTTTACGCTGCTTCTTAGGCTTGTCAGCCTTTGGCTCTACTGCGTTAGCAGCCGGCATACCATCTAGAATTTCACCTTTGAAAATCCAAACTTTAACGCCGATCACACCATATTGGGTGTGAGCCGAAGAAGTTGCGTAATCGATATCAGCACGTAGAGTGTGTAGAGGAACACGGCCTTCACGGTACCATTCAGTACGCGCGATTTCAGCGCCGCCTAAACGACCGCTTACTTCAACCTTGATACCCTTCGCACCCAAGCGCATTGCGTTTTGTACTGCGCGCTTCATAGCGCGACGGAACATGACACGACGCTCTAACTGAGACGCTATGCTATCAGCCACTAATTGGCCATCTAGCTCTGGTTTGCGTACTTCTGCAATATTAATTTGCGCCGGTACACCTGCAATTTTAGCTACAGCTGTGCGTAGCTTCTCTACGTCTTCACCTTTTTTACCGATAACAACGCCTGGACGAGCGGTGTGAATAGTCACACGGATGCTCTTAGCAGGACGTTCGATAACGATACGTGACAAAGATGCTTTTTGTAGTTCCTTAGTTAGGAACTGACGTACCTTGAAGTCGCCGTCTAGGTTGTCAGCGAAATCTTTGGTATTAGCAAACCATGTAGCATTCCAAGGCTTGACGATGCCAAGACGAATACCATTTGGATGTACTTTCTGACCCATTGCTTACTCTCCTAGTCTCTAGCGTTCTGCTACAACAATACTGATGTGGCTTGAACGCTTCAAGATACGATCGGCACGGCCTTTAGCACGAGGCATAATACGCTTCATGATAGGACCTTCATCTACGAAGATTTTTGCGACATTAAGATCGTCAATGTCCGCACCTTCGTTGTGTTCCGCATTTGCGATTGCTGACTCTAGAACTTTCTTAATAAGAACAGCAGCTTTTTTGTTGCTGAACGTTAGAATTTCTAGAGCTTGGTCAACAGTTTTACCGCGAATTTGGTCTGCAACTAAACGAGCCTTTTGAGGCGAAATACGGGCAAAGTTATGTTTAGCGATAGCTTCCATTATCTAATCCCTATTTCTTTTTCGCTTTCTTATCTGCAGCATGGCCGCGATAAGTACGAGTAGGTGCAAATTCACCCAGTTTGTGACCGATCATTTCATCAGTTACAAATACTGGTACGTGCTGACGACCATTATGGACAGCGATGGTCAAACCGATCATAGTTGGTATGATCATTGAGCGACGGGACCAAGTCTTAATAGGCTTTTTGTCTCCGCTTTCCACCGCTTTCTCTACCTTCTTCAGCAAGTGTAGGTCAATAAAAGGACCTTTCTTGAGAGAACGTGGCATGGCGATTCCTCTTTATAGATTATTTATTACGACGACGTACAATGTACTTGTCGGTGCGCTTGTTCTTACGTGTCTTAAAGCCTTTAGTAGGCATACCCCAAGGTGAAACAGGGTGACGGCCACCAGAAGTACGGCCTTCACCACCACCATGTGGGTGATCGACTGGGTTCATTACCACACCGCGAACGGTTGGACGAACACCACGCCAGCGATTTGCGCCAGCTTTACCTAGTTCACGTAGCATATGCTCAGAGTTACCAACTTCACCGACCGTAGCACGGCCTTCAGAAAGAACTTTGCGCATTTCACCTGAACGTAGGCGTAGAGTTACATATGCACCGTCGCGAGCGACGATTTGTGCGTATGCACCTGCAGAACGAGCAATTTGTGCACCCTTACCTGGTTTCAATTCAACACAGTGAACTGTAGAACCTACTGGGATGTTGCGCATCGGCAGAGTGTTACCTGCTTTGATAGGCGCATCAACACCAGATTGTAATTGGTCACCCGCTTGGATGCCTTTTGGTGCAATGATGTAGCGACGCTCGCCGTCTGCGTACAGAACTAGAGCAATGTTTGCGCTACGGTTTGGATCGTATTCGATACGCTCAACTTTCGCTGGGATACCGTCTTTAGTACGCTTAAAGTCAATTAAACGATAATGGTGTTTATGACCACCACCGATGTGACGTACTGTAATACGACCGTTGTTGTTACGACCACCATTTTTAGAGTTTTTCTCTAAAAGTGGAGCGTATGGCTTACCCTTGTGAAGGTCAGCGTTAACAACTTTAACTAAGTGACGACGACCAGGGGAAGTCGGCTTACATTTAACAATAGCCATTCTAAACTACTCCTGTTATTCCGCACCGCCAACGAAGTCAAGATCCTGTCCTTCTTTCAAAGTAACGTAGGCTTTTTTCACGTCTGAACGACGGCCTTCACGTTGACCTTGACGCTTGGTCTTACCCTTAAGAATAAGAGTATTTACAGTCTTAACTTCAACTTCAAATAGCTTTTCTACTGCTGCTTTGATTTCTCTTTTAGTTGCATCTTTTGCTACTTTGAAAACGATAGTATTCGCTTTCTCTGCAGCCATAGTTGCTTTCTCAGAGATATGTGGAGCACGTAGAACTTTTAGTAGACGCTCTTCAGTCATCATGCCAGCATCTCCTCAACTTGCTTAACTGCTTCAGCAGTTATAAGAACCTTGTCAAATGCTATAAGACTTACTGGATCAATCGCAGTTACGTCACGAGCATCAACTTTATAAAGGTTACGAGCAGCTAAGAATAGATTTTCATCTACTTCGCCAGTTACGATTAGAACATCATTAAGCTCAAGTTCTTTAAGCTTAGCTACTAGCTCTTTAGTTTTTGGTGCTTCTACTGAGAAGTTATCAACAACGATTAAACGCTCTTGACGAACAAGCTCAGAAAGAATGCTTTTCATAGCTCCGCGGTACATTTTTTTGTTAACTTTTTGGCTGTGATCCTGTGGTTTCGCAGCAAAAGTAACACCACCTGTACGCCAGATTGGGCTACGAATTGTACCAGCACGTGCACGGCCAGTACCTTTTTGACGCCAAGGCTTAGCTCCGCCGCCAGATACTTCAGAACGAGTTTTTTGAGCACGAGTACCTTGACGAGCACCTGCTGCAAACGCAACAACTACTTGATGTACAAGAGCTTCGTTAAACTCACGTCCGAAGGTAGTTTCGGAAACAGTTAGTGCATCAGCACCTTTAACTATCAATTCCATTACTTACTCCTAGACGTTATGCTTTAACAGCTGGTTTTACGATCACGTTGCCGCCGATTGAGCCTGGTACTGCACCTTTAATAAGAAGCAGATTGCGCTCAGCGTCAACACGTACGATCTCAAGGTTTTGAGTAGTAACACGCTCAGCTCCCATGTGACCCGCCATTTTTTTGCCTTTAAACACACGACCTGGAGTTTGACATTGGCCAATTGAACCCGGTGCGCGGTGAGACAAAGAGTTACCGTGAGTCATATCTTGAGTACTGAAGTTCCAACGCTTAATTACGCCTTGGAAGCCCTTACCTTTAGATGTACCAGTAACGTCTACTTTTTTAATTTCATTGAATAGTTCTACATTTAGCTCAGCGCCAACTTCAAACTCTTCTCCGTTTTCTAAACGGAATTCCCAAAGACCGCGACCAGCTTCAACACCTGCTTTCGCAAAGTGACCAGCTTCTGGTTTAGTTACACGGTTAGCTTTCTTAGTACCAGCAGTAATTTGGATAGCTGCATAGCCGTCGTTATCAAGTGTTTTAACTTGAGATACACGGTTAGCTTCTACTTCAACAACTGTAACTGGGATAGAAACGCCTTCTTCGGTAAATACGCGGGTCATACCCACTTTACGTCCGACTAGACCAATCATTCTACTAATCTCCCTTAACCTAAGCTGATTTGAACATCAACACCAGCGGCAAGATCCAAACGCATTAGAGCGTCTACAGTCTTGTCAGTTGGTTCAACGATGTCGATCAGACGCTTGTGGGTACGAATTTCGTACTGGTCACGCGCATCTTTGTTAACGTGTGGAGAGACTAGAATAGTGAAACGTTCTTTACGTGTAGGTAGTGGAATAGGACCACGAACCTGCGCGCCGGTACGTTTTGCTGTTTCTACGATTTCCGCTGTTGACTGATCAATTAATTTATAATCAAAAGCTTTAAGGCGGATACGAATACGTTGGTTCTGCATGAGACAGAGCTCCAATAATAAATAAATTACACAAACAATATCGCCACTCAAACCTATATAAACAGGTGAATGCCGATTGATTCATGTGAAACCGTGGCTTCCAAAATTAGGAAACGTTGTCAGCTAAATTTGAACTAGCTCTTACGTCTAGTATTTTATTAACTGCGAACATAAGCTGAGTATACGTTACTAGGTAGTTTCTAATAAAAGAAAACCCTACTCCTCAGTGCTCATTGGTTCACAACTGACTTAAGCCAGTGCGGCGTATTATACAGATCACAAAAGGGGATGCAAGGGGCTGATGGTTATTTGGTCGAAATATCTTGAATTTCAAGTTTTAGGTCTTGCCAAGGTGACGTATTGACAACGAGTGTTAACAAACACTCTTTAGATTCAAGAAACGACGAGCCTATTGCATACGTCAAACCGTGTACATTTAGGAAACCATGAACGCAATGACGGCCCCTGCAACCACCAGACAACCACCGATTCTGCGTAGTTGGTTGTCTGATTGTTCGCTAAGTTGCGCGACCATTGACCGCCAACCTTGGGGGGCAAGAAGTGGCCCTATTCCCTCCACAACTAGGACTAGTCCTAGTGCAACCCATATCGAATTACTCATTCACTTCCCTTAATAAAAACAGCCTGCTAGCGACTGATCTTGAGTGTTATAGATTTACTATTCTCACGCACGTCAGCGTCTAAGAAAATGCTCTTATGAGTAAAAAAACAAAAGGCCCCCGAAGGAGCCTCTATTTTACCGCTGACTTAACGTCCTCAGTAGATAAGCAATTACTTATCTGCTCCGCCGCTCGAATCATTCATATACTTAAAGAAATCACTTTTTGGATCAAGAACGAGGATATCACTCTTGTCAGAAAACGATTTTTGATAAGCAGTTAATGAGCGCAAGAAACTATAGAACTCAGGGTCTTTACTATATGAACCTGAATATATAGAAGCCGCTTCAGCGTCTGCAGAACCTCGTGTTACTCGAGCTGTTTTGTCTGCTTCTGCAAGTACTGTTGCAACTTCAAGTTCCGCTTGAGCACGAATAATTTCAGCTTTTTCACGACCTTGAGAACGGTGTTTACGAGCAACAGACTCACGTTCAGCACGCATACGACGATAGATGGATTCACTGATTTCATCTGGAAGGTTTATTTTCTTCATTCTGAAATCAACAATGTAAACGCCTAAGTCCTTCATTGCACTTGGACGTGTATCGTTCAATACTTCCAACATTATTATGTCACGTTCACCATCCACTTCTAAAGCTTCAAGAGCAGACACAGGGATCGTCTCACCATCTTCACCAAGAACGGGGGCAATTAGCTCACTACGAGGACCAGATACAATCTGCTTAATTTCACGAGCACCAATTTCTGAACGAAGAATATCAGTAACTTTACGTTCAAGAAGCGCTTGAGCTGTTAGCTGATTACCACCACCAGTTGCTAGATAGTATTGACCGAAATCTTCGATTCGCCACTTAACATAGGTATCGATAATCACGTCTTTTTTCTCAGCCGTTACGAAACGGTCAGCCTGGCCATCCATCGTTAGGATTTTCGCATCAAGTTTTTTTACGTTGTCAAACAACGGCATTTTAAAATGCAAACCTGGTTCGTAAATCCTAGACATGTCGGTGTTATCTTTTAATATTCGACCAAATCGAATAACGATCCCACGTTCACCTTCAGGAATAACAAATAGTGACATTAGCATTAACGCTAGCGCAGCAAAAATTACAGGGATAGTTAATTTACGCATTCTTAGTATCTCCCTTGACGTGTGCTAGTTGAGCGATCAGGTGATGTGTCAACCGGAGCGGCGTCAGAACGTTGAGACTCTAACTGCAAATCATCATACGTTGATGTCGATGCCCTTTTTGATGTCGAACTACCTGAACTTTGTCCAAGTTTATCCATTGGTAGATAAAGTAAATTACCGCTAGATTCCGAATCAATCAGCACTTTAGATGTCGAACTATACACTTCTTCCATTGCATCTAAATACAAACGATCACGAGTAACATCTGGCGCTGTTTTATATTCAGGAAGTAACTTCTCGAACTGTGCAACCTGACCAAGAGCCTCGTTAACCGTACGTTCGGTGTAACCCTGAGCTTCTTTCTTCAAACGTTCTGCTCGACCCGTTGCTTTAGGAAGAATTTCGTTCTTGTAAGCTTCCGCTTCACGAATGAAACGCTCTTCATCTTCTCGAGCAGCGATGGCATCATCAAATGCATCTTTAACTTGCTCTGGAGGACGTGAAGATTGGAAGTTCACATCAACAATTATCAAACCCATATCGTAATTATCGATAATTCGATTTAGCGTTTCTTGCGTACTTTGACGAATCTGTTGACGGCCACTGGTCAAAATAGCGTCCATCAACGAGTCACCAATAACGGCGCGAAGTGCAGAATCTGTCGCTTGACGTAAACTGTCATCAGCACTGGTCACTCTAAATAAATATTTATATGGGTCAGAAACCCTATATTGAACACCCATTTCGACGGTTACAACGTTTTCATCTTTAGTCAGCATGGTACCTGATGCGCGCAGAGCTCTAATTGCTTGCACGTTTACAGGTGTCACTTCATCAACAAAACGAGCGCGCCAATTCAGACCAGGGTCTACGATATGATCATATTTACCTAAGCGTAATACCACTCCTTTCTCTGCTTCGCCTATAGTATAGAAGCCCGAGAATACCCAAATAGCGATAGCTACAACAGCGATGAGGCCGAAACCTATTGCGCCGCCGCCGCCACCACCAATTGAAGGTATGCCACCTTTTTTACCAAACTTTCCACTCAGCTTTTGACTCAGTTTATTAAATACTTCGTCTAAATCTGGTGGGCCTTGATCTCGGCCACCAGACTGCTTACCACGATCGTCTTTATTACCCCAAGGGTCATTATCGCGGCCATTATTGTTGCCATTGTTATTTCCAGGCTCATTCCACGCCATTAGAAAGCTCCATCATGATATGACGTTATACTGTAGCAGCCCTGTGGTAAACGATAAAGTCACCCAGCACTGCCCCTTCTCTTTTTTCAAGTCTAGACCAATCTACCTGTTGCATTCGGATATCGATCAATAAGTTACCATCTGTTTCATATTCTTCGCTCAGAATGCTCTTCATTGCAAAGAATGTACTACGAAGTCGGCCTTGGTGCTGCGGCGGAACTCGCAATCGATATTGAACCATTTGGCTTGCCAAGCGCTCTGTTAGCGCTTCAAATAAGAGATCGATTCCCTTACCTTCCATTGCTGAAACCCAAACCCTTTGAGGGATGCCCTCCTCATCTCGTTCTATACGGGGGTTCTGACCGTCAAGATTATCAATTTTATTCATGACAATTAGAGTTGGCACTTCATCAGCATCAATCTCTTCTAATACTACATCAACCGCGTGGATATTTTCACGAAATCGGTCATCACTAGCATCAACAACATGTAACAAAATGTCAGCTTCTTGCGTTTCTTGCAATGTTGCTTTAAAGGCCGCAACTAGATCATGGGGGAGATGTCGGATAAAACCAACCGTATCCGCTAAAATAGCTGGCCCAACATCCATTAAATCGATTTTACGAAGCGTTGGGTCTAAGGTAGCAAACAATTGATCTGCCGCGTAGACGCCCGCGTTAGTAATTCGATTAAATAATGTCGACTTTCCCGCATTGGTATAGCCTACAAGTGAGATTGTAGGTATTTCTGCTCGATTTCTTGCACGCCTACCTTGTTCACGTTGTTTAGAAACTTTTGCCAAGCGACGTAATATCGCTTTGATTCTGTCACGCAATAAACGCCGATCGGTTTCTAACTGTGTTTCTCCAGGGCCTCTTAAACCTATACCACCTTTTTGTCTCTCTAAGTGAGTCCACCCGCGGATAAGGCGAGTAGAAAGATGGCGAAGCTGTGCGAGCTCCACTTGCATTTTACCTTCATGAGTACGAGCTCGTTGGGCAAAAATATCGAGTATAAGACCAGTACGGTCTATTACTCGACATTGGCACAGAAGTTCAAGATTTCTTTCTTGGCCAGGAGAGAGAGCGTGATTAAAAATCACGATTTCGGCCCCAGTTAATTGGACTGCTTGCGCAATCTCTTCGGCTTTACCCTCACCAACATAGTATTTAGAGTGCGGAGCTTGTCTACTACCAGTAATAACTTGTAGCGTATTCACTCCTGCTGAAGAAGCGAGCAATTCACACTCGCTAAGATCTTCCCACTCACCTTCTTGCGTGAAGTTGATATGAACAAGGATAGCCTGTTCACCGGCTTCATAACGGTCAAACAAGCAATGAATCCCTTACTATTAAGTGTCTATAGTTATTAATCGTCTGATTTCTCTTCTGGACGGTCGCCTTGTGGACGATCTGTATTTGTATGATGAGTCACTGCGCGTGCTGGGACGACAGTAGAAATAGCATGCTTATAAACCATTTGATTTACAGTATTTTTCAAAAGAATCACAAATTGATCAAAAGACTCGATCTGACCTTGAAGTTTGATACCGTTCACTAAATAAATTGAAACAGGCACACGTTCGCGACGTAGCGCGTTTAAGAATGGGTCTTGTAAAGATTGCCCCTTAGCCATTTTTATTTTCCTTATTTGTTTGTTGTAATTATTTAGCTATTGGTGCTGTTTTTGCCTTTGAGCTAAATGAATCCAATAGGCCTTACCATCTTTTACTTATGCCCTTTAAGCTATAGCTCAATAAGATAAGACTTTCACGCAAAAACGATCACATTATACACAGCATTTTTAGTTTGAGGCTATTTCGTTAGAGATAATCTCAAATGCTTCATTTATGTTCTCGCTATCTAACCAAGTTAAATTATCCCAGCTGCGTAACCAGGTAATCTGCCGCTTGGCCAATTGACGAGTAGCACAGACTCCACGAAAAATCGCTTCCTCCAAGCTGCTATTCCCGTCTAAATAATCCCACATCTGTCGATAGCCAACGCATCTAATGGAAGGCAAATTGACATGAAGATCTTTTCGAGCATAGAGTGCTTTCATCTCTTCTTCAAACCCGGCTTCGATCATTTTTTCAAATCTAAGCTCAATACGACGATGTAGTTCCGTTCGTTCCTTAGGAGATATTGCAAACTGCTTAACATTATATGGGAGAGGCTCCCCTTTTATCTGCGTCAGTTCAGTTAAAGTTTTACCTGAAATTCGATAAACTTCCAATGCCCTTGATAGTCTTTGAGGGTCATTTGGGTGGATTCTCTGTGCCGATACGGGATCAAGATCTCGTAATTGCTGATGAAGGGTGTCCCAACCTAACGTTAAGGCCTCCTCTTCGATTTGCTTACGAATATCTTGATCCGCCGCAGGGAGAGGAGAAAGCCCTTCTAATAGAGCCTTATAATAGAGCATAGTTCCCCCTACAAGCAGAGGAATTTTACCTTCAGAAACAATATCACTCATTTGCTGCAAGGCATCTCGTCGGAAATCCGCAGCAGAGTACGCATCTATTGGGTCGAGAATATCGATCAATCGATGTGGGGCGAGTGCTAACTCACGCGCATCCGGTTTAGCCGTACCAATATCCATACCTTTATAGATAAGAGCAGAATCAACGCTAATAATTTCAACTGGAAATTTCTGCCTTAATTTTATCGCCAATTCTGTTTTACCAGATGCGGTTGGCCCCATCAAAAATAGAGCTAAAGGTAATTCATTCTTCATTTTCAAAATATGTTCATCAGTGAGTGCGAGTTATAGATCCGTTTCAAATAGCGAAACTTTGTAATTGTTAACAATTAGCTTTTAACAAACATCGAAATCGTGTCCTTAAAATTAACCGTTTGGACAAAAGTTGAGTCATGTAGAGGTAATATTCCGTTCCATAACTGTTCTAATTCGGACAACAGTTGTATACCTTCAGATAAAGTGTAGCTACTTTTAACCAGAGTAATCTGATCCGCGAGCCAATTCGCAACGTCAGTAGTGGATGAAGCACTCTCCATCAAGGTTAAGAACGATAACAGTTCTGGTATGATCTTTTGTAAGTTTTGTTGTCGTAGAGGTTGAGGGACTGCCATAACCAATATGCTCGAACTGTTTTTCTCTTTAAGTTGTATCGCAAACGAATCTAACAGGTCTTGATACTTTTTATACGCTGTTAAGTCTTGCTTGGTAATCTTTATTGACAACGGAACCAACAATGGCTGCGGAGTCAAAAAATGCTTGTCTGTTTGTAGCTGTCCAAGTATCCGATACCACTCGGCTTTCATAAGCGAGATCAATACTTCACCGATATCTGATTGCGTGAGTAAAAACTGTTGTCCTACAATCGAAAACGCCTTACCTATAGAGCTCACTTGCGTTTCAATTGGCACTGAGATGACTTGTGGCTCAACCAAGGCCCGCTTTATTGGCTCTATATGTGGCGTAGCCAACAAATCATTGTAATTTTTTACCTCTCGCTTTGACGGTTTCGGCTCCGGTTTGTGATTCTCTGACCGCGAACGATCAGTTTTAACACGTGCCGCTTTTAAAGGCTCAGCCCAGTTTGTATTGGAATCCTCTTGAGAGGCGAGACTATCCCTCTCTTTTGTTTTACCTAATTCAACACTAGCTGCATAGTCTGGTCTTCCCGGGTATGCCGGAACATGATTAACCGCTTCCATCACCTGATTCTGAGTGTTATCAACTGGCTCGGTATGATATGCCGACTCTAACGTCTTGGGCTCATCAACACGAAAGCTTTGCGACAGCGAATCTGCTAACGCTTGATAAATAAAATCATGCACCAAACGCCCCTGATGAAAACGAACCTCATGCTTAGCCGGATGGACGTTAACATCGACTTGGTGGGGGTCAATTTCAATAAAAAGCACATAGCTGGCAAACTGTTCTGGGCGCAGACTGCTTGCATAGCTTTGGCGGATAGCATGATTAATCAATTTATCGCGCATCATTCGCCCATTAACGTAGCAGTACTGAAGATCGCTTTGTTGTCTTGCGCCTTCAGGTGAAGTAATCCAACCATGCAAGCGCAAACCATTATGTTCTAGCTCAATGTTCAACATATGACGAACAAAGTTCGAACCACATACTGCTGTAATTCTTTTTTGAGTTTGAACACTATTTTTTGCGGTACGGTATTGGCGTGCTAATTTACCGTTATGTTTTAAATTGATAGTGACATCAAATCGACTTAATGCGATACGTTTAAGAAGCTCGTCAATATGTGTAAATTCAGTTTTATCCGTTCGTAAAAACTTACGACGCGCAGGTGTATTAAAAAATAAGTCTAAAACCTCTACAGTAGAGCCAATAGGATGCGCCGTTGGTTGAAGTTTTACCTCCATGTCACGACCTTCACTATAAGCAGACCATGCTTGCTCTTGAGTTGCCGTACGAGAAGTCAACGTTAATCGTGATACGGCGCTGATACTTGCTAAGGCTTCACCACGAAACCCTAGGCTCATTATCGCTTCGAGGTCATCAAGTGTATGTATTTTTGATGTAGCGTGACGGCTAAGCGCCAGCGCCAATTCATCTTTAACAATACCTTTACCATTATCACGAACACGAATTAACTTACTGCCACCTTTCTCTATATCGATATCGATTCGAGTCGCACCAGAGTCTAAGCTATTTTCTACTAACTCTTTTACGACTGAAGCTGGTCTTTCAACCACTTCTCCTGCCGCGATTTGGTTTGCCAGGCGGGCTGGCAGAATTTTTATCGTCATTTATTTGGTATTAACAATATTTGTCCAACCGCTAAGGTATCTGAGCGTAACTTATTCGTTTTTCTTATGCTGTCGATCGTGACACCATACTTTTTAGCTATCTTACTCAAAAACTCACCCCGCTTCACTTTGTGTTTCCGAACCGGTAGATCTTTTAGCTTCACCGTAATCTTTAATTTTTGTCCAACCCACAGGGTTTCGCGTTTCAGACTATTTTGTTGTTTGATACTCGCAACTGACACTTTGTATTTACTGGCAATCTTGCCCAAATACTCACCAGATTTTACGGTATGAGTGACCTCTTCTGTTTCTATAGGGTTGCTCGCTTTAGCGATGGCTATCGGTTTACTGCTACCCGGTATTATCAGCGCTTGCCCAATTTTTAACCCTGAACTCTTTAGGTTATTCGCTTTCATTATCGCTTGTGTAGAGGAGCCATATTGTTTCGCAATGGCTGAAAGAGAATCACCTCTGACTACTCTGTGCTTTTTAGCGGTTTTGCGTTGTGCAAACAACGTCCCTTCTGGTGGGTTTTGTTCAAAATACTGAACTATCGATTTAGATAGCGCTCTAGCCAACTTGTCTTGATGGCTTCTCTGGAACAATAGTTTCTCTTCAGTTGGATTCGAAATAAAGCCAGTTTCAACTAGGACAGAGGGTATATCCGGTGATTTTAGAACCGCTAAGCTCGCGTGAACAGGTTCTTTTTTGTGCAGACGAGTAACTTTACCCATCTCTTTGAGTATATTCGTTGCAACTTTATAGCCTTCTTTTTGAGAATGACTAAATTGCAGATCGAGCAATGTTTGACTGACATTTTTATCGGTATTGGTTTTTGCCAATACTTCACCTGCCCCACCGAGTAATTCTGACTGTTCTTCATGTTTCTCTACCCATCTCGAAATTTCGGTATTGGCTCTGCGAGTATTGAGCACAAACACAGAACCACCTCTCGGTTTAGCGGATCGAAAACTATCAGCGTGTATAGAAACGAGTAAATGTGCTTTGCTGCTTCTAGCAATATCAGAACGTTTATTAAGATTAACAAAATAGTCTCCCTTTCGAGTCATTACTGCCTTAACTCCAGGAACACTATTGAGTTGCTCTGCTATCTTTCTAGAGATACTCAATGTCGCATGTTTTTCGTATTTTCTAGTGGGGCCTATAGAACCGGGATCTTCACCACCATGTCCAGCATCTATCGCGACAATAATGTCTGCATTTCCAGCCAATTGGGATGCATCTTTACTGACTGCTGTTGCAGAGGCGTTGCTTACTGGTTGATTCGGTTTTGAACTAGATTTTGACGAATGCGGCAAATCAACAACAAGACGATGACCATATTGTCCACCAGGTGTGGGCTTGAGTTTGAATAGATTTGGGGTGACTTTTGCTTTTAATTCAAAGACCAATCGGTATGTGCCTTTAGACGGCGCAGTGCTGCTTCTAATTTTCGCGAGTATCTTACTATCTTTAACTAAGACAGGTAGTTTAGCGGTAAGGTTGGTATTTTTTAAGTCAACCACCACTCTATATGGGCTAGATAGCGTAAAGTAACTGAAATCCACTTCGGATTTCAGATCGACGACGACTCGAGTTTCATCTGGCGAAGGCCAAACACGCACGCTTTCCAGTTCATTAGAAAAGGCATTTGATGTCACCATTAATAATAAACTGGTGATGAACACATAAAAGGCTCTGATTTGCTTACAGATCAAAACAACTCCAAACGATTAAGCAACATATTTCCATAGTCATTATTTGCTATCAAAAGTGCAGTTCTTTGCTCTCCTAGATAGCGTAATTCAATGTCCAAATCTGCTTTGGGCAATAAACCTTCACCTTTTTCAGGCCACTCAACCAAACAGATAGCGTCTGGTGTGAAATAATCTCTAATTCCCATAAACTCCAATTCTTCCGGATCCGCTAATCGATATAGATCAAAGTGATAAACTTGCCAATCCTGTAATTGATAAGGTTCGACCAACGTATAGGTAGGACTTTTCACATGACCTTGATGTCCAAGCGCTTTAACAAAACCACGGCTGAATGTCGTTTTACCCGCACCTAAATCACCATGTAAATAAATAGTGGTCTGTTTTGAACATAGCTGTGCGAGTTCGCTTCCCATTTTGATGGTAGCTTGTTCGTCTATTAAGTTAAATTGTTTTGTATTCATATTACACATTAAGCCACTGGTGATGATGGTAGTATTTTATCCTAATGAACGCCATTTCCAGCCTAGTTAGGAATAGTTTTTCAACTATTTATAAATCAAAAGTCACTATATATAAATCAAAAGTCACTGTATATAAATCAAAATTCAACTATATAAAAATCAAAAGGTTCAGAAAAGTAAATCGTGTTTGATTTGAGAGACAAGACCTGAAAGGAAAAAATGGTAAGCTTTGTTATATTTACTCACCTTTACCTTAACCCACGGAATAGCTCTATCACGCTAATTCAGGTAAAATTACTACTCCTTCATCTATCTAACTATCCTTATGAACTACCTAGCTTTAGCAGAAAAAATTAAACAATGGGGCAAAGAGCTTGGTTTTCAACAAATTGGTATTTGTGATGTTGACCTATCTCAGCATGAAGAGGCAATGCTTAATTGGTTAAAGGCAGGATATCATGGAGAGATGGAATGGATGTCACGCCATGGCACAATGCGTTCTCGCCCAGACGAACTTCTTCCGGGAACAGTCCGAGTAATCAGCGTTCGCATGGACTATCTTCCTCCAGAAGCCCAGTTTGCGAGTAACCTTAATAACCCTACGCAAGGGTACATTAGCCGGTATTCTTTAGGGCGCGATTATCACAAATTGGTAAGAAATAAGTTAAACCAATTAGGTAAGATGATAGAAATTGAAGTTGGCACTATGGGGTATCGCCCCTTTGTCGACTCCGCACCAATATTAGAACGACCTTTAGCCGAAAAAGCAGGCATCGGTTGGACAGGAAAGCACTCCCTCATTATTAATCGCACTGCGGGTTCGTGGTTTTTCCTAGGTGAACTTCTTGTCGATATCCCGCTACCTGTCGATGATGTAGTCGAAAATGAATGTGGTAAGTGTAATGCGTGTATCACTTCTTGTCCGACTCAAGCCATTATTGAGGATGGCGTTGTGGATGCTAGAAAATGTATCTCATATCTTACTATCGAATATGACGGCATTATTCCTACAGAGTATCGAAAGGCCATAGGTAATCGCATCTATGGTTGTGATGATTGTCAGCTTGTCTGCCCATGGAACCGTTTTTCAGATCTAACGCAACAAAAAGATTTTCATCGTCGAACCTATTTTTCGTCGCCCGATTTATTAACGCTGTTCTCTTGGAACGAAAAAGAGTTCCTTAAAAATATGGAAGGTTCCGCGATACGCCGAATTGGGCACACTCAATGGTTGCGTAATATTTCTATTGCCTTAGGCAACGCCCCATACTCCCAAGACATTGTTTGGGCATTGGAAGACAAACTGGGACTCACATCGACACTGGATGAGCATGTGAACTGGGCGATAGCAGAACAGATGAAACACGTACCAAGTGGAAATACGAATAGTGAACACTTATCAACCCTGTCCAATAAAACAAAACGCCTGATTAGAGTAGTACAAAAAGGATTGCCCAGAGATGCGTAGCTTAAGGGACTTGATTGATATCGTTCGCAAAGCTGAGAATGTGGAAAAAACCTTTTGCTTCCCCTCAAAACATTTCAATTAAAAAAGTTAAACACAAATCAAAGAAATGACGAAGATCAATAAACAACAAGTTAATGATCCTTTCTTTTTTTACCTTGATCTCGCCAAACTAACTAATAAACCTTATAAAACATACTCTTGCGGTAAAATAAGAAGATATGCAACTCTGTGTGGCAGATAGAGGATCTTGCGGAGTATTTGCTTTTTTTTAGTCGATCTGACTTTTACTCACTAGGTTATCCACAGAAAAAAATAAGTGGATAAGTCTGTTGATTATTTTTCTTAAATGATAGGAAACGTCCATTCCGCTTGAGTTTAAGCGGTGGAAAAGCTAGCAGTATAAAACTAGTGAGGTACATTTTCATGGGGAGTAATGCTTCACAGCATTAGGAAAAGAGCGTTTGAAATAAACTATTTAATAACAACTTGAAGGTTATGAAAATAACGCTTTCACATTGTTTAAAATTGGTTGCGGGGGCTGGATTTGAACCAACGACCTTCGGGTTATGAGCCCGACGAGCTACCAAACTGCTCCACCCCGCGTCCGTATACTTTTTGCAAAACTAAGCATCACCGTTAAAGTACCGTGAGAACTTGAAAATGGTTGCGGGGGCTGGATTTGAACCAACGACCTTCGGGTTATGAGCCCGACGAGCTACCAAACTGCTCCACCCCGCGTCCGTATACTTCTTACTTATAAAACTAAGCATCACCGTTAAGTACCGTGAGAACTTGAAATTGGTTGCGGGGGCTGGATTTGAACCAACGACCTTCGGGTTATGAGCCCGACGAGCTACCAAACTGCTCCACCCCGCGTCCGTATACTTCTTACTTATAAAAAACTAAGCATCACCGTTAAGTACCGTGAGAACTGTATTATCTATTTTTAACAACAAATAATTTGGAGCGACACATCGGGTTCGAACCGATGACCTCAACCTTGGCAAGGTTGCGCTCTACCAACTGAGCTAGTGTCGCAATGATAACCTGAACATATTCAAATCATCTAAAATTGGTTGCGGGGGCTGGATTTGAACCAACGACCTTCGGGTTATGAGCCCGACGAGCTACCAAACTGCTCCACCCCGCGTCCGTATACTTCTTACTTATAAAAAACTAAGCATCACCGTTAAGTACCGTGAGAACTGTATTATCTATTTTTAACAACAAATAATTTGGAGCGACACATCGGGTTCGAACCGATGACCTCAACCTTGGCAAGGTTGCGCTCTACCAACTGAGCTAGTGTCGCATTGATAACCTGAAAATATTCAAGCCATCTAAAATTGGTTGCGGGGGCTGGATTTGAACCAACGACCTTCGGGTTATGAGCCCGACGAGCTACCAAACTGCTCCACCCCGCGTCCGTATACTTCTTACTTATAAAACTAAGCATCACCGTTAAGTACCGTGAGAACTAATTACCTGAGACTGAAAGATTTTGGAGCGACACATCGGGTTCGAACCGATGACCTCAACCTTGGCAAGGTTGCGCTCTACCAACTGAGCTAGTGTCGCATTCTGTACGTCTTTCATCGTTCAGGGCTGCGAATTATAAGAGCATTTTTTTGTGATGCAAGTCCTTATTACAAAAATAATTCATTTTCTTGCTGTTTGATGAAAAATGAACCAATAAAAACAGAAATGCATCAATAATCACGATAAGCAAATTATATATTCATAAATTGCAACGTAAAAAACAGCTTAACGACGCCATTTTTGCATTAAAAATTGGGGTCGTTAAAACAATATCAATTTGTTAGATAGAGAAAATCGTACTTCTGTAATATTTTAGTTCCGCAATAGATTCTTTAATATCATCTAAAGCTAAATGGCTTCCGGTTTTCTCAAAACCATCCAATACTTCGGGTTTCCAGCGACGAGTCAGCTCTTTCAATGTACTCACATCGACATAACGATAGTGGAAATATTCTTCGAGTAAAGGCATGTGTTTGTATAAAAAACGTCGATCTTGCCCAATACTATTTCCACAAATAGGCGACTTACCTTTCGGTACCCATTTTTCTAAGAAAGTGATGGTTTGCTTTATTGCTTCGCTTTCATCAATGTCGCTCGCTTTTACACGGGTAACTAATCCGCTATTGGTGTGTGTATTTGTGCACCAATCGTCCATTTTCTCTAATTCTTGATCCGATTGATGGATTGCAAGGACAGGGCCTTGAGCAAGAATGTTTAACTCGCTATCAGTAACAATTGTCGCTATTTCAATGATCTTGTGTTGCTCCGGGTCTAAACCCGTCATTTCAAGATCGACCCAAATTAAGTTTTGATCGCTGAATGACATAGATGAATTGCCTATTTTGCCTGTAAAAGAGGTATCATACTCGTCCAACAGATAGTGATAAAGCCTAGAATGAGCTAAAGGTAAACGTGACTAAGAAGAATAAGCTAACCAAAGGTCAGGTTCGACGTGTTCGTTCCAACCAGAGCAAAAGACTAAAGCAAGAAAAAACCATCCAGTGGGATGAAGAGATGCTAGGCACTACGAAAGTAGGCTTGGTCATCACTCGCTTTGGCCAACATGCTGATATTGAAGACCTAGAAACAAAAGAAATTCATCGCTGTAATTTGCGTCGAGGAATTGAAAGCTTAGTTTCTGGTGACAAGGTTATTTGGCGCGCTGGACTTGAATCTATGGCTGGCATTTCAGGTGTCGTAGAAGCGGTCGAGCCAAGAGTGTCTGTTTTAACTCGACCAGATTACTATGATGGCCTAAAGCCAGTCGCCGCCAACGTTGACCAGATGGTTATTGTATCTTCTGTTTTACCTGAATTGTCTCTCAATATTATTGACCGATATTTGATCGCTTCTGAAACACTAAAAATATCGCCTTTAATCGTACTGAACAAGATTGATCTTCTAAACGAAGAACAGATAAAAGAGTATGCAATTCAGCTACAAACCTACGAAAAGATCGGCTATAAAGTGCTCTTTGTCAGTAAAGAAACTGGCTATGGTATCGACGCTTTTGAGGCTGAACTACAAAATAGAATTAACGTTTTCGTCGGCCAATCAGGGGTTGGTAAATCCAGCTTAGTCAACGCACTAATGCCAGAGGTTGATATAGAGGAAGGGGCTGTCTCTACTAACTCTGGATTAGGTCAACACACGACGACAGCTGCACGCTTGTACCATATATCAACAGGTGGTGACCTTATTGATTCACCTGGCATCAGAGAGTTTGGATTATGGCACCTCGAAGCAGATGAAGTTACCCAAGCCTTTGTTGAATTTAAGTCTCGCTTAGGTGAATGCAAATTTAGAGATTGCAAACATCTTGATGATCCCGGCTGCATGCTCAAAAAAGCGGTAGAGGCAGGCGAAATAAGTCGTGAACGATTTAACAGCTATCACCGAATAATTGACAGCATGGGTGAAAACAAAGCCAACCGCCAATACTCTCGAAACAAAAAAGCAGATTAATAAGTATTGTCTATACTCTGCACGTTACGTTTTAGATACAAATACCATGGCACGATGTGACATCGCAGAAATACTGACAATTTCTCATAAATTGAGTAACATCTGCGTCTAAACAATGAGTTTTTAAATTAGATATGACTTTATCAGACAAAATTAAAATTTGGTTTCAATTGTGGGCACCAAAACACGCGATCACTCGAGTAGTAGGTAAATTGGCATCGGCCAAATTAGGTCGTGTTACGACCGCAGTGATCACCATGTTTATTAAACAATACAAAATAAATATGGATGAGGCGCTGCATTCCGATCCCGCTTACTTTAAAACATTCAATGATTTCTTTGTACGTGAACTTAAAACAGACGCACGTCCCTTGAATGATGATGCACAGGTAATAACGCATCCAGCAGATGCTTGTGTCAGTCAGTTCGGTCCTATCGAAAATGGCCAGATAATCCAAGCTAAATCCCATAATTTTTCAGCACTAGAACTCCTAGGTGGAGATACAGCGCTGTATGATGAATTTGAAGACGGTAGCTTTGCGACTCTTTATCTTTCTCCTAGCGATTATCACCGTGTTCATATGCCCTGCGACGGCGTACTGCGCAAAATGATCTATGTACCGGGTGACTTATATTCCGTAAACCCATTAACCGCTGAAAACATCCCAAATTTATTTGCTCGTAATGAACGGGTTGTCTGTATTTTTGACACCAAATTCGGCCCGTTAGCACAGGTATTAGTTGGCGCCACGATTGTTGGTAGCATTGAGCTCATTTGGGCAGGAACGGTCACTCCACCAAGGGGCAACACTGTATATTGCTGGGATTATCCCGCAAATGGTAATACCTCAGTCGCTCTGAAGAAAGGAGATGAAATGGGTCGATTTAAACTTGGCTCTACTGTAATCAACTTATTCAGCAAAGATGCTATCGACTTTGACGCTAGCATGGGCAATGGTATTTCAACGAAGTTGGGTACGGCGTACGCCAACATCAAATAGATGCAAAATCACCTGAATGTCGGGTTACGTGCAATAATGTAACCTGACACCTACTTCATTATTAATACCTACTGTACCCCCGTTACAAAACCTGACTAAAATTCGTCTTATAATTTGACTAAAAACACATCCCTTACAAAAAATCTATTTTCATTTTCAAAACACCAAGCTGATCTTAGTAACAAAAAACCGCTTACTTTATGCTAGGTTGCAGACACTTTTAACTTTCTGCCTTAGGCTACGTCGCGAAATAGAAATATGAGAATGCAAACTTAGCTGCTGGGTCACACTTATGGGGTTGTATGTAAGATGAAGAAAAAATTTGATATTGGGATTTTGATCAAGCTACTCATTTGCTTTGCCATACCTTCGCTTGTTCTCATGCTACCAATAGATTCGATTCCGATAGATAACCTTACCCTTATTCAACATCGGTTACTTGCCATATTTCTTCTAGCCGCTCTACTTTGGGTGTTGGAACCTGTACCTGTATTTGCAACCTCTATATTAATCATTGCCCTAGAACTGATCATGATTTCAAATAAAGGTTTGCATCTATTTCGAACCCCTCCTGAAGGTCATGAACTAGGAGAGTTGATGAAATACACCGATATTTTTAGTGCATTTTCATCACCAATCATCATCCTTTTTATGGGTGGATTCGCACTAGCGATTGCGGCGTCCAAATACGAGCTTGATAACAACCTAGCGCGTGTTTTATTAAAACCATTTGGAACAGAACCTCGCTTCATCATGCTTGGTTTAATGCTTATTACCGCTGTTTTCTCCATGTTTATGTCCAACACAGCAACAACCGTAATGATGCTCGCATTGCTAGGTCCTATTGTTGCGTCAGCGCCTAAAGGGGACTTAGGCATTAAAGCCCTCGTTCTATGTGTACCGATTGCTGCCAATACAGGTGGTATCGCGACACCGATCGGCACCCCACCAAACGCCATAGCGCTTCAGTACCTCACTGGAGAGAACAGTATTGATTTCTTATCCTGGATGATGATGGGCTTACCGTTTGTCGTTATCCAGTTAACACTGGCTTGGTTCTTATTACAGAAGTTTTTTCCTTCATCGCAGAAAACAATGGTTCTCAAATTGGATGGTACGTTTAAAAAAAGTTGGCGAGCTATCGTCGTTTACATCACCTTTGCTGCGACAATATTACTTTGGATGACCACCAAGCTTCACGGCATGAATACGTACGTGGTCTCTATTATTCCGTTGGCCGTATTTACGCTAACAGGCATCATGGGTAAACAAGAACTTAAACAGATTAACTGGGATGTACTGTGGTTAGTAGCAGGGGGTATTGCTATCGGTATTGGCTTAGATAAGACAGGTCTTGCCGTGGCACTTGCTCATGCTATTGACTATAGCGCATTGTCGCCCTTTGCTGTTGTTATCACGCTTTCTCTTGTCTGTTGGCTCATGGCTAACTTTATGTCCAATACCGCAACAGCTAACCTGCTTATGCCTATCGCCGCGGCTATCGGTGCCTCTATGGAGAGCTTATCTGCAATAGGCGGAATACAAGGCCTGCTCGTCGTCGTCGCGTTCTCTGCGTCACTCGGTATGATACTGCCGGTTTCTACCCCACCTAACTCGCTTGCTTATTCCACAGGACTTATTGAAAGTAAGGATATGGCAAAAATGGGGATTATTATGGGGATAGTCGGGTTGCTTATTGTTTATGTCGCCGTACTCATTATGACTTAGAGTCTTTTAGTAGTCGACAGACGAAGCCAGTAGCAAACATCTACTGGCTTCGTCTATTTTATCTGCTGTATTGTAAGGAATGGTTCATACCTATTTGCGTCTATAATCCATTTTGCGCTTAAACACATTCTCCTTAAAACTAAAACTATTACTCACTCGGATCTAGTTGTGGCGTGATTTTTACGGCATAGTTGGTCCATTCAATATAATGCTTAGAAATCACTATGTCATATGAGTGGCTAGCCCTAGCCGCAGCTTTTTTGTGGGCAATCTCCAGTATCATCTCTGTCGTCCCAGCCCGCCACTTGGGTGCGTTTTCTTATAGTCGATGGCGTATGGGTTGTACGGCCATAATTTTAACTATTATGGCTTCCTTTACTGGTGGCTGGTTCACAGTAACATCGGTTCATATTACCCCCATGGTTTTGTCTGGATTGATTGGTATTTTTATCGGAGATACCGCACTATTTGCCTGTATGAATAGAATGGGGCCAAGGCAAGCCGGGCTATTATTCGCCTGTCACGCCGTATTCTCTTCTATTCTCGGCTATTTTCTTTTCAGCGAAACGATGAGTACCATTGAATTTGTAGGGGCAAGTTTAGTTTTCGCTGGCGTTCTTACCGCTATATTCTTTGGTAAGAAAAAACAAGGTCAGCACGACTGGGAAGCGATTAAAGGCAATGTATGGATTGGTGTTTCTCTTGGCTTACTCGCGGCAATTTGTCAGGCTCTTGGTGGTATCATTGCCAAACCCGTTATGCAAACCGCCATTGATCCTGTTGCTGCATCCGCCATCCGAATGATCGCTGCGTTTATAGCGCATGCATTATTTAGGGCGACAGGATCTAAAATAGCGAGGTCAAGTAAACCAATAACGGTAAGGGTATTGGGAGTGACTTTTATCAGCGGCTTCTTAGCGATGGCGATTGGAATGACGCTCATTCTTTATGCGCTAAGAGACGGCAATGTAGGAATGGTCGCCTTACTCTCTTCAACGACCCCGATTATGATTCTACCCATCTTATGGCTCTATCTAAGACAGAGACCAAATCGATTCGCATGGTTAGGTGCCATTTTGGCCGTTGTAGGCACAGGAATACTAGTAAGTTAGCCCTAAGATGATTGAACGATGCGCTTTCACGATCTTATATCTATCATCAGGCTCTTGGAAAAGAAAACGCGGTTACTTCGTCAATATGTTCCTTTCCCTGAGCGAGCATCAGTAGCCTATCAATACCCAATGCAACGCCAGCACAAGCTGGCAAACCTGCCTTTAATGCATCAATAAGATGATAATCAATAGGCTGCATTTCTAAACCTTGTTCTCTACGTTTTTGATTATCTTCTATGAACCTAGAGAGTTGCTCTTGTGGGTCGTCCAATTCATGAAAACCGTTCGCTAATTCAACACCTTTAAAATAAACCTCAAACCGATCAGCGACCCTAGGATCACTTGGATTAATTTTGGCCAAAGCTGCTTGTGTAGCAGGGAAATCATAAACAAATACGGGACTTTGCAAACCAATTTTAGATTCAACACCTAAGCTAAACAGCAACTGTAATAAGGTGTCTCTGTTTTGTTCAGGGCCCGCAATATCACCTAAACCCAATGTAGCTGCTGCCTCTTTTAGTTCCTGCATAGAGGCTTCAAGCGGACACACCTCTAAAGTACTCAAAAACGCTTGTTGATAAGTAATCCGAACCGATTTCCCAGTATTCAATACAAGCTGTAATAACTCGTCCATTTCATCCATTAAATCGTGATGATCAAACCCTACTCGATACCATTCCAACATGGTGAATTCCGGATTATGATAGCGCCCATTTTCCTCATTTCGAAAAGACTTACACATCTGATAAATAGAGCCACTGCCCGCCGCTAATAACCTTTTCATATGAAATTCTGGGCTTGTCATTAGATATAATGCTTGCCCACCGGCATAACCAGGACCAATAAAGTCGGTTTTAAAGGTATGTAAATGTATATCCGTCACGGTCGCATGACTGATTGCTGGCGTATCCACTTCAAGTACGCCCCTAGTGACAAAGAAATGTCGAATATCAGCAATCAATTTCGCTCTTAATTTGAGCGAATCGATACTCGCACTAGGTTGCCAGCTCTCGTTATTCATATTTCGAAGTCCGTGTAAGTGATTGGTATGTATTCAAAGCCAAATGACACACGTTGAAAATTAAATTCATAAAACGCATCTCAGTGATGAGCATCACACATTCAATAAATGCCAAGTTTGCTGTCATATTTCTACGATAAAAAACCGCCAATATCAATTTATTCCTGACATCGCTCCCGTAAACTAGTTTCAGGTCAAAAAATAATTTAAAACTAAATACGCATCGCATACAGTGATGGGCTTAAGTTCATCTCTATTACTTTGCAAATACACACACTGGAGGATAACTGTGCAAATAATTACCACAGATATCGCAGTGATCGGCGCCGGTGGCGCTGGTCTTCGAACTGCAATCGCAGCGGCTGAAGCAAATCCTGAGCTAGAAGTAGCCCTGATTTCTAAAGTCTACCCAATGCGTTCACATACTGTCGCCGCTGAAGGTGGCTCTGCCGCCGTCATCAAAGATGAAGATTCACTTGATAACCACTTCAACGATACGGTTGGTGGTGGTGACTGGTTATGTGAACAGAATGTCGTTGAATATTTTGTTGAAAACGCAACAAAAGAAATGATCCAAATGGAGCAATGGGGTTGTCCATGGAGCCGGAAAGAAAACGGTGAAGTGAACGTCCGTCGCTTTGGCGGAATGAAAGTAGAACGCACATGGTTTGCCGCCGATAAAACGGGCTTCCATATGTTGCATACGCTTTTCCAAACCTCTATCAAGTACAATCAAATCAAACGCTTTGATGAGTACTTCGTGGTTGACCTACTGGTTGAAAACGACGAGATTCAGGGTCTGGTTGCGATTCACATGTCCGAAGGCGAGCTTGTTACGATTAAAGCGAAGTCTGTTGTACTGGCGACAGGTGGCGCGGGACGGGTTTATAACACCAACACCAACGGCGGCATTGTTACCGGCGACGGTATGGCATTAGCGTATCGCCACGGTGTTCCTTTGCGTGATATGGAATTTGTTCAATATCACCCAACCGGCCTTCCTGGTACAGGTATCTTGATGACCGAAGGTTGTCGTGGCGAAGGCGGCATCATCGTCAACAAAAATGGCTACCGTTATCTGCAAGATTACGGCATGGGACCGGAAACCCCGGTTGGAGAGCCGAAAAACAAATATATGGAATTGGGTCCTCGAGACAAAGTTTCTCAAGCGTTTTGGCACGAGCAGCAAAAAGGCAACACCATCGACCATCCCCTTGGCGATGTGGTGCATCTAGACCTGAGACACTTAGGTGAAGAATACCTTCAAGAGCGTCTGCCGTTTATTTGTGAGCTGTCGAAGGCGTATGTTAACGTCGATCCGGCAAAAGAGCCGATCCCAATTCGTCCAACGGTTCACTACACCATGGGTGGGATTGAAACCGATCCGAGTTGCGAAACGAAAATCAAAGGTCTCTTCGCCGTGGGTGAATGTGCCTCTTCTGGTCTACATGGTGCAAACCGCTTAGGCTCAAACTCGCTGGCGGAGTTCGTGGTATTTGGTCGCGTGGCGGGCGAAAGTGCGGTGAAACGCGCGGAAACGTTTACCGGCTGGAACGACGACGCGATTGAAAAACAAGTGAAAGCGGTCGAAGCACGTATCCAAGGCTTGATGGACCAAGAAGGCGATGAAAGCTGGTCGACCATTCGAACAGAAATGGGCCACTCTATGGAAGCGGGCTGTGGTATTTACCGCCGCGAAGACCTCATTCAAGAGACCATGAATAAGCTGACCGAGCTGAAAGAGCGTTATAAGAAAATCAGCATTAAAGACCGAGGAAAGGTGTTCAACACCGATCTTCTTTATGCCATTGAGATTGGTTATGGCCTTGAAGTGGCAGAAGCAATGGCTCACTCGGCTATTCTTCGTCGTGAATCTCGCGGGGCGCATCAACGTTTAGATGAAGGCTGTACCGAACGTGATGATGTGAACTACTTGAAACACTCACTGGCGCTCTTCAACGAAGGACGCGCACCAACGATTGAATACAGTGATGTTACTATCACGAAATCTCAACCTAAAGCTCGCCTGTATGGGGCAGCAGCAGAAGAAGCGGCGGCGAAAGAAGCCGCAGACGCACAAGCCGCAGAGGAGCAGAAGTAATGACGGGTACTAGAATTCAAAAAGTCGATATTCTGCGTTACGATCCAGAAAAAGACGCCGAGCCTTATAAACAAACCTTCGAAGTTCCTTTCGATGACACAATGTCCGTGCTTGACGCACTGGGTTACATCAAAGATAACCTAGATAAAGACCTGTCCTATCGCTGGTCTTGTCGTATGGCTATCTGTGGCTCATGTGGCATGATGGTGAACAACTATCCTAAGCTGGCCTGCAAAACGTTCTTACGTGATTACCCTGATGGCCTTTTGATTGAGCCGTTAGCCAACTTCCCTATCGAGAAAGACTTAATCGTCGACATGACGCCGTTCATCGAACGTCTTGAAGCACTTAAGCCTTATATTATCGGTAATGACCGCACACCGGAAGATGGTCCAAACAACCAAACACCACAGCAAATGGCAAAATATAAGCAGTTTGCTGCTTGTATCAACTGTGGCCTTTGTTACGCCGCCTGTCCTCAGTTTGGTCTGAATCCAGAGTTCCTTGGCCCTGCGGCCATCGCACTTGCTCATCGCTACAACCTAGATAGCCGTGACAATGGTAAAGAAGAGCGCATGGAACTGCTTAACGGTGACAATGGCGTGTGGGGCTGTACGTTTGTCGGCTTCTGCTCTGATGTCTGTCCGAAGAGTGTTGATCCTGCCGCGGCGGTAAACCAAGGTAAAGTTGAGTCTTCTAAAGACTTTGTGATTGCTATGCTTAAACCTCAGGAGAACTAAGGATGAGTAACCGTAAACCTTACGTTCGCGAAATGAAAGCAACATGGTGGCAGAAGAGCAATTTCTACCGCATGTACATGATCCGTGAAGCGACTGTATTACCCATTATATTTTTCACACTGTGCCTAACTTTCGGGCTAGGCAGCTTAGTTAAGGGCCCCGAATCATGGGACGCTTGGCTAACCTTTATGGCAAACCCTGTTGTCGTGGCGATCAATATCGTCTCGTTAGCCGGGAGCCTGTACCACGCACACACATTCTTTACGATGTTCCCACAAGTAATGCCGATTCGATTGAAAGGCAAACTCGTGGACACGAAGATCATTGTGCTTGGTCAGTGGGCAGCCGTTGCTGCTATCTCATTAATCGTACTCATCATCGTATAAGGAGCTCATTGTGGTTAATAAACATCCAAAACGTTCAGACGAGCCCGTATGGTGGGGTCTATTCGGTGCCGGCGGTACCTGGTTTGCTATGATCACCCCCATTACCGTATTGGTGATAGGTATCCTTGCGCCCCTCGGTATTATTGATGCAGAAGCGATGAGCTATGAGCGCGTTGCCGATTTTGCAACCAGCTTTATTGGCGCTCTCTTTATCATCGGAACGCTGGCCCTTCCAATGTGGCATGCCATGCACCGTGTTCACCACGGTATGCATGACCTGAAACTGCACACTGGTGTGGTTGGTAAGATTGTTTGCTACTTTATCGCTGGTTTGATTTCAGCATTGAGTGTGATTTTTATCTTTATGATTTAAATCTTATGACGATAAAAAAGGGATTGATGTTTTACCATCAATCCCTTTTTTCTTTCTAAAAACCCGCTTACTTAACGCGTCCTACATATTCACCAGAACGAGTATCAACTTTAATTATTTCACCAATTTGGATAAATAAAGGAACACGAACGACGGCACCTGTAATGAGTGTTGCAGGTTTACCACCCGTACCAGCAGTATCACCTTTAAGGCCGGGATCGGTTTCAGTGACTTCTAGTTCAACGAAGTTAGGTGGCGTTATCGTGATAGGATTGCCATTCCATAAAGTAACCATACAAGTGTTGTTCTCAACCAACCATTTAGCGCTATCACCAACTGCTTTTACATCTGCCGCAGTTTGTTCGAATGTTTCTGCGTCCATAAAGTGATAGAATTCACCATCTGAGTACAAGTAGTCTAGATCAATATCCATCACGTCTGCTTGTTCAAAACTTTCGCCAGACTTAAATGTTTTCTCTAGCACCTTACCAGAAAGAAGTTTACGAATTTTCACACGGTTAAATGCTTGTCCTTTACCCGGTTTTACGTATTCGTTTTCAAGGATTACACTAGGCTCGTTATCAAGCATTAGCTTAAGACCGCCTTTGAATTCATTAGTGCTAACTGTAGCCATTTTGTCCTCTTAAATTTTCTTCGAGTTAAACTTTAATGTCGCATATCATACCCCTAAAAACCGTCGCTGTTGAGAAAAACTGGCTGATTGAATTAACGAATGCGATCTCCGATCCTGAAATATTACTTAAAAAGCTTGGAATCCCTCAATCTCAGTGGCCTAAAGATAAAAATGGCCAGATAAACTTCACCGCAAGAAAGCAGTTCTCACAAAGAATTCCTCAAAGCTTTGTCGACAAAATGGAGAAAGGAAATATCCATGATCCACTTCTTCGCCAAGTTCTGCCCGTTAGTGAAGAGTTAGAGATTCATGATGGTTACTCTTCTGATCCGTTGGAAGAGCAGGGAAATGAAAATCCAGGCATTTTACACAAGTACCGTAACCGAGCCTTACTGATACTAAAAGGTGGCTGCGCGATTAACTGTCGATATTGTTTTAGACGACATTTTCCTTACAGCGACAATAAAGGAAACAAAGTTGTCTGGCAGCAAAGCCTTAACTATATAGCCAAGCATACAGAACTTAACGAAGTGATATTATCTGGTGGCGACCCATTGATGGCAAAAGACCATGAATTAGAGTGGCTCATTGATGCACTAGGGGAGTTCAAGCATATCAAGCGTTTGAGAATTCACTCCCGTTTGCCTGTTGTCATCCCTTCCCGAATCACCGAAAAGCTCTGCCAAATTTTTCGCAATACAAGATTACAGGTTGTCTTTGTTTCTCATATTAATCATGCCAATGAGATCGATGAACCACTCGCTAATGCCTTAGGTAAGCTAAGATCTTCTGGTGTACATTTACTCAATCAATCCGTCTTGCTAAAAGGGGTTAATGACAGTGTCGACGCTCAAGTTAATCTCAATGAAACGTTATTTGATGTGGGTGTCCAACCATACTATTTACATGTATTGGACAAGGTTCAAGGGGCTGCTCACTTCTATGTCAGTGACCAAGAAGCAAAACAGATTATGGCAGAGGTCATTACTCGTGTTTCTGGGTATATCGTACCGAAGCTAACCAGAGAGATCGGTGGTAGACCAAGCAAAACACCATTAGATTTGGGGTTGGAATAACCCCCCCATCTTACGTATCCGTACTCTCAAATATCTTATCGGCAGAAGCCGCAACGAAGCCTTGATACAGTTCGCCGTTGTTCATCGGATACCTTAAAGCAAATTCATAGAACCCACCGGGAATGATCTGCTTTCCATCAGAAAATAATACGGGGACTTTGTCAGCCATTGTAGAAGACTGTTCTAACAGCACTTCCGCTGAACCTTTTACTTCCCCACCTGACTCATTAATAGCAAAGCCCGCAACTCTTAAATGATCATTAACGGCTTTCACGCTAGAGAAGGCATTAAGCTGATTCACGCTCACTGTAAAATGATTCGCGCCATAACCATGGGCAGCTAGCCAAGCCGCGTATTCGCTTTCTTTGGATAACAGTAAATAATCCTCATGGCTGATATTCCACAAACGGCCATGATGAAGAAAATCGCTACTGGCTAGCTTTTCAGAATCGACCTGAAGAACTAATTTTTCTACAATTGATTGCAATTGCGGTGAGCATAATCCCACCTCTAATTGACTAATAAACACTTTAGGTTGAGTCTTATCAGGATGCTCGTAATGCTTTGCTGTCAGGTTTTTGCTTTCAAAAACATAGTCACCGCACGCTTTATAACCAAGATCCAGAAATGGTTTTGCTAACACTTCCAATCCAAGTGGAGCCAATGAGAAAGTACGTAAAGCAATATGGTCATTGATAAGATCCTCTCCCTCTTCAAGCAGGTCATGAACGTTGTCTGCAGAAGGGCAAAGTCGTTCAATATAATCGTTCCATAAGGACTGAAACAGAATGCTAGGTGACATAATACCTCCTTGGTTTAAATCAAAAATGAATATTGAGCGCTCTAAAACTTAACTATTATAGTTTGACACCCGGGCTCAACGTTGTGGGCAGTACTGTTTCACTTCCTTCCATTGAAGCCATTGGATACGCACAATAGTCAGCGGCATAATAGGCACTTGGTCGTAGGTTACCCGAGGCTCCGGGCCCACCAAACGGTGCATCACCGCTTGCTCCAGTTAATTGACGATTGCGGTTTACGATACCAGCTCGTATATGGTCAACAAAATACGTCCACTCACCGTCGTCAGTAGACACTAACCCTGCTGACAAGCCAAAACGAGTATCATTGGCAAGCTCAACGGCTTTCTCTAGCCCTTCATAACGCACAACTTGTAGAAGCGGTCCAAAATATTCTTCATCTGGCAAAGATTTAATATTGGTAACATCAATTAGGCCCGGCGTTACAAAGGCTGCGCTAGTATGCTTTGCTTCAACAATCGATTCTGCACCTAGCTTTATGAGGTTGGCTTGAGCATTTATTATAAATGCTGCGGCTTGGACAGAGATCTGCGGCCCCATAAAAGGTTGAGGCTCAGCAAATGGCTCATCAACCAAAATATTATTCGTCGCTTCAGTCAATTTTTTGATTAATACATCGCCTTTTTCGCCTACCGGTACATATAAGCGACGAGCACAAGTACAGCGTTGACCTGCACTGATAAATGCGGATTGCACAATGGTATAGACCGTAGAATCAAGATCACCATAATTCTCTGAGATCACCATCGGGTTATTCCCGCCCATCTCTAGAGCAAGCATCTTGTCAGGTTGACCAGCAAACTGTCGATGAAGAATATGGCCAGTATTTGCACTTCCGGTAAAGAGTAAACCGTCGATGCCTTTCGATTCGGCAAGTGCTACACCGGTCTCCTTTGCCCCCTGCACAAGGTTAATAACCCCTGTTGGTAACCCAGCTCTCTCCCATAATTTAACGATGAGTTCGGCTGTCGCAGGTGTCTGTTCAGACGGTTTATAAACCATCGTATTCCCTGCCAAAAGAGCAGGTACCATATGTCCGTTAGGCAGATGAGCAGGGAAATTATACGGGCCAAATATAGCCATAACACCAAGTGGTTTGTGACGAAGTACAATTTGGTTATCACCAACTTCACGCTGTGTGTTTCCAGTACGCTCATGATAGGCACGGATAGATATCGCGATTTTACCTGCAACCGCACCCGCTTCAGTACGAGTTTCCCAGATAGGTTTCCCTGTCTCTTTAGCAATAATTTGAGCAATCTCTTCGCTGTTTGCCTTCACTTCTTCAGCAAAAGCAAGAATATAAGTCTCTCGCTCTGAATAGCTTAATTTTTTCCAATCAACAAATGCAGTGCGCGCGGCTTTTACTGCTTGCTCTACCTGTGCAGACGTCGCACTAACACCTTGCCAAATAACGTTACCGTTATAAGGAGAGGTCGAATTCATTGCTTCGCCTTGACCAGCAACCCATTGATTTGCAATCCATTGAACTGAAGAACACTGTTCCATCTTTTTTCCTTAATCTTTACGGTTTCACTTTACTCAATCAAGCGTCACTATTGGGTGAGCATCCGAACGTATTCATCATCTTTAACTTCTAATACCTTCGCCACTTCAGGTGATATAAGTACGGTGTTCGTCTCTTTATCAAAAGCACCTTTCGCCGCTGTGCCACGGAAGTTCTCAAAAGAAGTGTTAATCATCAGATAATCTTGCGAACTAGTATGTTCTCTCACTTTTACCTTGGCTTTAAATGAATCTCGCACGGACACAATATTCATTAGGTCGCATTCAACGGTCGGACCTGCATCAAAGATATCGACATAGTCTCGACAAACAAAACCTTCTCTTTTTAAGAGCTTAAGTGCGGGTACTGTATTCTCGTGAACTTTACCAATAACCGCTTGTGCTTCTTTACTTAGCAAGTTGATATAAATTGGTAGCTTAGGCATAAGGTCTGCAATAAACCCTTTTTTCCCAATACCTGTAAGATAATCAGCTAAGGTGAAGTCAATGGAGAAGAAGTGTTCTTGCAACCACTGCCAGAATGGCGAGTTACCATCAGCATCAGATACACCACGCATTTCAGCGAATACTGTTTCAGAAAAACGCTCTGGATGCTCTGCCATGATCAAAAATCGGCACTTAGACATCAAACGTCCATTGAGGCCCGCACGAAAACTTGGTCTTAAAAATAGTGTGCAGACTTCCGAACAACCCGTGTAGTTGTTGCCAAATGTCAGTAACTTAACAATATTATTCACACCAAGCTTAGGTGATGAGTGGACTATTTTACTAATATGGTAGGTATAGAATGGAACATCCCACCCAATCGATGCCTCTATGCCAGTTGTACCGCCTATTTCGCCTGTTTCTGAATCAAAGCCAACCATTAGGTACCCTTCATCACCGGGTTCCGTCACATTGGGTTTACTAAAGCTCTCTACCGAATTATTGATTCGATTAGTCAGCAATTCTTCATTTACAGGAAGGGATGTGAATCCATGACCAGACTCGACAGCGCATACATGTAGCGCTTCATAGTCCGTATTTTTTATTGGCCTAACAACCAGCATCTGCAATACTCCTCGCAGTTATGGTTCCTAGACTCTAGATTGTCACCAGAGACTAGGTACTCAAAGTTCCATTTTTCTTACACGATTGAAGCGATAGCCTTATCCAACTTCGCTAGACCTTCTTCAATATCTTTTTTGTCAATAACAAGTGAAGGTGTGAAACGTACAACGCTTGCTCCAGCCACTAACAACATCAAGCCTTCTTTTCCTGCAGCAACAAGCACATCGCGCGCCCTGCCCTGCCACTCATCATTCAACGCAGCACCTATAAGAAGGCCTTGCCCTCGAATTTCAGCAAAAATATTGTATTTCTCATTAATTTTAGCCAACCCGTCGCGGAAAAGAACCTCTCTTTCTTTTACTCCAGCAAGTGTTTCAGGTTTGCTGACAAGGTTTACCACCGCTTCGGCAACGGCACACGCTAATGGGTTACCACCGTATGTTGAACCGTGCGTACCGACTTTTAAGTGAGGTGCAAATTCATCCGTTGTTAACATGGCACCAATAGGGATACCACCACCCAACGATTTTGCTGTGCTCAAGATATCTGGCGTTACACCCAAACCTTCATAGGCATAAAAGGTACCGGTACGGCCATTACCCGTTTGGACTTCATCAAAAATGAGAAGTGCATTGTGTTTATCACACAATTCACGAACGGTTTGAGCAAATTCTTTACTCGGAGAGACAATACCGCCTTCCCCTTGAAGAGGCTCCATCATAACGGCGCAGGTTTTATCCGATATTTGCGCTTTAAACGCTTCAATATCGTTATAATCTAGGTGAGTAACATTGCCAGGTTTCGGACCAAAGCCATCGGAATAGGCGGCTTGACCACCGACAGTTACGGTGAAGAATGTTCGCCCATGGAAGCCTTGTTTAAAGGCGATAATCTCTGATTTATCATCACCGTATTTGTCCGCGGCAACGCGTCGAGCAAGCTTGAGAGCCGCTTCGTTCGCTTCTGCACCAGAGTTAGCAAAAAACACTTTGTCCGCAAATGAGATCTCGGTGAGCTTTCTTGCTAAACGTAACGCAGGCTCATTGGTCATAACGTTACTTAAGTGCCAAATCTTATTCGCTTGCTCTGTTATCGCATTCACCATTACCGGGTGACAATGACCCAAACAACTAACCGCAATTCCCCCCGCGAAGTCGATATACTCATTACCTTGTTGATCCCATACTCGAGAGCCAACACCTTTAACAGGAATCATCTCCATCGGGTTGTAACAAGGTACCATCACGTCATTGAACCAATTACGTTCGACTTTCTTATCCATTGATTAACACTCCATATTCGCGCTATTGGCCATTTTTAATTCCACAAATGAATTAGCCAACTGGTGATTTATTCTACTCTCGCATTGTATTAACAATTTATTAACTAATTCAATAGCTATTGATACTTATTTTCCAATTACTGCTCAGCGAGAAAGGCCCATTATTGACGATTTATTCATTAATTAGTCACTGTTATAAATATAATCCCCCAAAATATTACTGTCTAAATCACTTTCTACAGCAATTTCATACAGTTTATCTACGGCAGTATTTTTAACTGCGCATAAATTTTCATATTTGGATTTTTTTATTTTAGAGAAAAAAAATGTTAAGAAAAGAGATCTTTGACAATTACGAAGAGATTAATAACTCAAAATATAACCAGTAATGAATCTAGTTATTAAGTTAGCGACGTAGGAAATTAGCCAACAGTTCGTGACCTTGTTCTGTTTTAATTGACTCTGGATGGAATTGGACGGCATCGATAGGTAACGTTTTGTGCTGAAAACCCATAATTTCATCCACAGAACCATCTTTTTTTTCAGTCCACGCGGTCAGTTCAAAGCAGTCTGAAAGTGAATCTGCATCAACAATAAGTGAATGATATCGAGTCACGGTTAAAGGGTCATTCAAGCCTTTAAATACACTTTTATTGTTATGCCTAATAATAGATGTTTTCCCATGCATGACTTTACTTGCACGAATAATATCAGCACCAAAGGCTTGAGCGATGGCTTGATGCCCTAAGCAGACGCCTAATATAGGTAACTTCCCAGAGAAGTATTTTATCACCTCTAATGATATACCGGCCTCATTTGGCGTACATGGACCCGGTGAGATAACAAGGTGAGAAGGGTTAAGCGTATTAATACCTTGAAGATCAATTTGATCATTTCTTATCACTTTCACGTCAGCACCAAGCTCGCAAAAATATTGATACAAGTTGTAGGTAAATGAATCGTAGTTATCGATAATGAGTAACATAATGGTCATATAGGCAGTTTTACTAAGGCAGTATTGTGCTATAGGCAAAATGAAAGGCAAGAAAAAACGAACAAAAGAAAAGTAAGGCCAGCCGTGCTGGCCTTTATTAACAAACTAAGAGGGCTTACTTATAAGCTTGCTCACGAGAACGAACAAAGCCAAAACCCGCTAAACCAATAAGTAGAGCAAAACCAACACCGCCTCCTTTCATGTCTAGCTCGAGCACGGCAGGATCATGATCTGATGAACGATAATGGTCTGCGTACTTAGGAAGGTCACCAGTGTACTTACTGCTGTATTCAAATAAAGTCGATTCCCCACCATTAATATGCCAATCCACAGCATCGACAACTTTAGCTTCTAAAGAATCACTGACTAAGATGTGATCCAGAGAACCCACTTCATCATTGTACGAATAGCTCCATGCTTCTGGGTGGAAAAGAGAGATGGCATTTATATAACCATAACTTTTATTGATCACCTCACCTTCATCACCATGCAACTCAACACCATCTATGTAGGTATTTCTTGCTGCACGAATATCACGACCGAGACTTTGTGAATCAAATTCCGTTAGAACAAGCATCGGGTCTTCTTTCGCGTAAGAGTTCATATCACCAAGAATGACTTTATGCCCATCAATTTGACTAAGCGCCTCACCCAATGCAACGGCAGCGGAAACACGGAAGTTTTCACATGACCCTTGACGATCTAGGTCTTTGGTTGCTTGTCCACCATCTTCAATAGGAGCGGCATCTTCCCAGCATTTAGAGCCTTTCGATTTAAAGTGGTTTATGGCGATAGTCAGCTTATTGTTGCCATGCTTACCTTTCATACCTTTTACTTTAAACGTTGGCGCTAAAGAATCACGTTGATAATTCTTACCGTCCTCAATGACTTTACCCTCTGAATCTTTTACTTCTGGAGCTTGCTGAGATGGCATTAGGATGACTCTAGATTCAACTAACTTCACCGCTTTAGGACGATATATAACGCCAACAGCAATGGCGTCGGTTCCCACAGAATCATTCGCATCTATAACACCGTCAGCATTGCCATCGTATGAAACAAAAGCATACTTATTTTTTTTCTTAGAGATGTGGCTATTAACTTGATCGAGCAATTGCTTGATAGCTGATTTATCACCAAACCCATTGTTCTCAATTTCCATAAGACCAATGATATCTGCATCTAATCGAAGAATAGCTTGAACAATTTTCTCCTGTTGCAACTCAAAATCTTCTTGCGTTGTCGCACCACGGTTACTGCCAAATTGATTACTATCTCCACCAAAAGGCGAGTTAAAGTAGTTAAGTACGTTAAATGTTGCTATTCGAAGATCACCTTCATATAGCTCAGGCGAATCGGTTCTCGGTGATAGATGTTCAAAGTTTTCTGCCGTTACCGTATTGGTAACGATCATACGAAAATCGCCATATGTGTAAGCAAGTACACCTTCTAAACCATCAACTCTGTCATTGATTCGAATATAGTCTTCTGTAGAACCATCTGAGTCCGCATCGGTTCTAGCAAAGTCAGGATAATATGGAATCACACCATTTGGCGCTTTTTCATCTGAGTCGACAAATAGACGTTTAATCGCATTCTGTTCAGATTGGTCATCCGCTTCTTCAGACCCTGCCACATATAATTGGTTAGGCTGCATATTAGGGCGACCCTGTGCAAGAACCATGTTATTTCGGCGTGAACCGTAATCATAACCAAAGGTTCTCGTCACACGCATATCAAGGTTGGCATCGGTTTTCACCAACATACCTTCATAGCGTTCAAGTGTTTGCTCAAAATCCTGATCTGTGTTGCTCACTTTCATTGCTGTTGCTTCAGGTACCGCTTGTTCAGAAAGCTTAACCCAATCATCCTTATCAATAGAAAGCTGCGTATTTGAGTAGTACTCTTTCACTTTGCCGTAAGCACAAATCACATCACCGGCAACCACTTCTGATGACGAACTATTGGTGAAGACAAATAAGCCTTCAGAGGTTTTTGGGTTGGAATCAGCGGCCAATGATTGTATGAAGAAGCCTTTAGTAATGGAACTGGTAACTGCTGTCACAACACCTTTAACAAAATAGCTATCACTACTGCTGTATGAGTCTTCAGCCAACAAAGGGGATGCATCCCCCTCACCCTGAATATCGGAAATACGGGTATATAATGGCTCCTGTCCATCAACCTTACAGTCGAATGCGACAGGCATAGGCAGTTCTTCTAAAAGGCCTAGATTGGTAATATCATCTTTTTCTAAAGAGTCCCAATCACTTGCAGAATAGTTAGCAGAAGGGTTATGAGCAGAAGACTTTCTAACTAATGTGACATCTTTCCCCCAATCTACATCTCCCATCACGCCGATGACATCATGCACGCTACGGTCAGAAGCGTTGAGTATTGCAATAGGGTCATCTCCATTATGGTTAATGACTCCGTTGTCTGTAAAATCGGTTACGGCTTGAATTTCAGCGTTTGCTTGAGAGTTTGAAAACACCACCACATCATTGGCGCCGATGGTTACATCATCTAGTATGTAATCATTCCCCCAAATCCCATTTCCGTTTGCAGATTTAGCGAGAATATAGCCTTCTAACGTCACCGCCTCCGAGTCGGTATTCGCAATCTCAATCGCTTTATTATGATTCCCACCCTCAACATACTGAGAAATAAAAATCTCGGCCGATGCGGAATATGAAACAGCACATAGCGCTGTAGCTAAGACACTCTTTTTAAAAAAGTTATTATCCATAATTCACCTTCTAACTCGCCACACATGAAACACAGTGTTGGTTAGCTAATCTCTTTATTGTTGTATTTAATTCGAACAGCTCAATCGAATTACTAGTATTTGTGATGTAAATCAATCCTAGAATTTACATCACAAATACTAGAGCAAAGTTCAACAAGGTAATGTGAATGTAATGCTTTACTTTTTTGACAATTTTAAATTTGGAACCAATTTCATTAAATATGAGAAAGCAATCGATAACTTTTACGTCAAAAGGGCAATCTAGCCTCTAATAATTTCGCGTATTATCAATATTGAGAATCCTATTTTTCCGGATTGATTCAATACATTGTAAAAAAGGGATTTTTAGATATAAAAAAACCACCGTTTAAGGTGGCTTCCACTGATGTAGTAACTAATTCGCTCGATGAAAGGTCAACAAGCCCTAAGGACGAGTAACGAATCCCACCGCTTCATAGACTTTCTTCAACGTGATAGCAGCGCGCTCAGACGCCTTGTCCGCGCCCATTTTCATCACTGAATCAAGGTAGGCTCTATCATTTCGAATACGTTTGTATTCGGCTTGCACAGGCTCAAGCATTGAAACCACCGCTTCTGCTACGTCACCCTTCAAGTGGCCATACATCTTGCCTTGATATTCGGCTTCAATTTCTGCAAAAGTTTTACCCGTTGCTCCAGACATAAGGCCCATCAGGTTAGCGATACCCGGCTTATTTTCAATATCGTAAATCACGCGTGGCGGATCTTCTGGGTCAGTAACCGCGCTCTTTATCTTCTTCGTGATCGACTTTGGATCTTCAAGAAGCGTAATAACGTTTTTACGATTATCATCCGATTTCGACATTTTCTTCGTCGCATCTTGAAGACTCATTACGCGTGAACCGACCTCAGGAATGTAAGGTTCAGGCACGACAAAGGTTTTACCATAGATATTATTAAAGCGATTTGCGATATCACGTGCGAGTTCTAGGTGTTGCTTTTGGTCACTACCAACAGGAACTTGCTCAGCCTGATAGACGAGAATATCCGCCGCCATTAATACTGGGTAGTCATATAGGCCCACGTTGATATCATTCGCATAACGCTTTGATTTATCTTTAAACTGAGTCATGCGATTTAGCTCACCCATTTGGGTATAGCAGTTAAGAATCCAACCGAGTTGTGCATGCTCAGGAACGTGAGACTGAACAAACAACGTGCTTTTTTCTGGTGTTACACCAACAGCAAGGCAAATCGACAGTGCGTCTAAGGTTGCTTGATAAAGCTTTTTCGCATCTTGACGAACGGTAATCGCATGCAGATCCACAACACAATATTGGCAATCATAATCGTCTTGCATTCGCTGCCACTGACGTAGAGCACCTAAGTAGTTACCAATACTTAGTTCACCTGATGGTTGAACACCACTTAATACGATAGGTTTGCTCATTTTATGATTTCCTTTGCTTACTTATAAACTTTAGTTAATTGCCGTCATATCTAGCTAAACGCTTTAATATTCCGGAGTATTATCTTGATTTTCAATAACATTACACCCAAGCACCTTGCCGTAACTTGGGTGTAATCCAGTGTACTCATTGAGGCGCATAATTCCAGAGTTTTACACTGCCTCTGGCAATATTTCTAATAATGTCGAGAGTTGGTCTGCAACTATATCCGGATTGGAATCAGAAAGGGGCTCGCCATGGTTATAACCATACGTCAGACCAAACGAAAGGCAACGTGCATTTTTCGCGGCTAATATATCGTGTTTTGAATCCCCTACCATGAGCATCTCGTCCGCCGAAAAACCATGTTTTTCGAGCAGCCAGTTCAATGCCATAGGATCGGGTTTACGTTTGGGGAAGTCTTCACCACCAATGACATCGGAAAAGAAGTGTGTAAGCCCATGTTGTTCTAGAATTTCAGGCACGAACTTGGAAGGCTTATTGGTAACCAATGACATGATATACCCACGCTGTTGCAACTGACACAAAGTATCAAAAACAGTAGGGTAAAGAGGGCTCAGTTTATGACCACTTTCCGCATAAAAACAATCAAACATCTCACGCGCCTTCTTAATCTCATCTGAGCTTAAGTTTTCATCTACGTGAATATCTCGGCTAAGACCTCTAGCAATAAGTACGTCAGCACCATTTCCTACCCAATCACGTACTTGAATCTCTTCGATAGGGTCATGACCTAACGCTTGTACTGTTTGATCTACCGCGAAGGCTAAATCCGGCACGCTATCTAATAACGTTCCATCTAAATCAAAGGCGATGAATTTTACTTTCTCAAATGACATTTTGTTCTCCATAACGAGAGTCATACATCTTATTTTTACCAAAATCCTTCGCCATTCCCGTAAGAACAGAAATCTCGGTGGAATTAGATCCCCACTTTCGTGAGGATGACGAATTTCGATTACATTAACGACTCGTCATTCCCGTGAAAACGGGAATCTTGGTGTTTCTAGATCCCCACTTTCTTGAGGGTGACGAATTTCGAATACATTAACGACTCGTCATTCCCGTGAAAATGGGAATCTTGGTGTTTCTAGATCCCCACTTTCTTGAGGGTGACGAATTTCGAATACATTAACGACTCGTCATTCCCGTGAAAATGGGAATCTCGGTGTTTCTAGATCCCCATTTTCGTGAGGATGACGAATTTCGATTACATTAACGACTCGTCATTCCCGTGAAAACGGGAATCTCGGTGTTTCTAGATCCCCACTTTCTTGAGGATGACGAATTTCGATTACATTAACGACTCGCCATTCCCGTAAGAACAGGAATCTTGGTGGAACTAGATCCCCACTTTCGTGAGGATGACGAATTTCGATTACATTAACGACTCGTCATTCCCGTGAAAACGGGAATCTCGGTGTTTCTAGATCCCCACTTTCGTGAGGATGACGAATTTTGATTACATTAACTACTCGTCATTCCCGTGAAAACGGGAATCTTGGTGTTTCTAGATCCCCACTTTCGTGAGGATGACGAATTTCGAATACATTAACAACTCGTCATTCCCGTGAAAACGGGAATCTCGGTGTTTCTAGATCCTCATTTTCGTGGGGATGACGTTGTTTTTCGTGAAGTTAATGAACCTCTAGCTTTTCACTTTAGCTAACTCTGCACGCATCTCATCAATGACCGCTTTATAATCAGGCTGATTAAAGATTGCAGAACCAGCAACAAACATATCGGCACCGGCTTCCGCTATCTCACGGATATTATCGACCTTAACTCCGCCATCAATTTCCAATCGAATATCACGACCAGATGCTTTAATACGCTGGCGAATATCATTCAATTTATCTAGAGAGCTTGGAATAAATGATTGACCACCAAAGCCAGGGTTAACCGACATCAATAGAATCATATCCACCTTGTCCATCAGGTAGTCAAGATAGTGTAAAGGGGTCGCTGGGTTAAACACCACTCCAGCTTGGCAGCCACATTCTTTGATTAGCTGAATGCTTCTATCTAGATGATCGGTCGCTTCTGCATGCACGGTAATCATGGTTGCACCAGCTTTTGCAAAATCGGGGATAATTCGGTCAACAGGCTTAACCATTAAATGCACATCAATTGGAGCGGTAATACCATAGTCTCTTAGTGCTTTACAGATTGGCGCGCCGAACGTGAGGTTTGGTACGAAATGATTGTCCATTACATCAAAATGCACAACATCAGCACCTGCTGCGAGCACTTTTTCTACATCTTGACCTAAACGGGCAAAATCTGCAGATAAAATTGAAGGGGCAATAAGAAAATCTTTCATACTCGGTCTCTTTATAGAATTGGGCGAAATGTGGTCGCAATTCTACCTAAGGAAACCAAGAGATCATAGTGCTAAGTGGCCTGAATTGGGTATAAGTGATAACCCTTATACAAGGCTCATTTTAACCCTATCGTCTGATATCTCTTCTGGTGGCGTAAACAGAGCAAAAAGTTCATCCACTTTCTTTCGACCTGCACCATTTCGACTGATAGTGCGCTTTACCTGAATGGTATCTAGCTCTGCACCTTTGTATAGGCGGCGAGTATGAGCCGTATCGTGATTTGAGATAAGCACTGGGATACCACGTTTTTTAGCTGTACGTTCAGAGATTTCAGCTAAGGTCGCTTGATCATCAAGCGTAAATCCATTGCCTGAATAGGAAGTAAAGTTTGCCGTATTGGATAGTGGAGCGTAAGGCGGATCGCAATAAATAACGCTGCCCTTTCGTGCTCGTGAAAAAGTATCGGTATAACTTTCACATACAAACGTTGCTTTTTTTGCCTTTTCAGCAAAAAAAATCAGCTCTTTTTCAGGGAAATAAGGTTTTTTATAAGAACCAAACGGAACATTAAATCCGCCTTTTTTGTTGTATCGACATAGCCCATTAAAGCCAAATCTATTCATATACAAGAAAGCGGTAGACCGGAACCAGACATCGTCAGTTGCATTGAATTGCGCTCGAATATCGAGATAAAACTCTTTTCGATTACTCGAAGGTTTAAAGAACCTTTTGGATTCTTCGATATACTTTTCTGGTTCTGTTTTTACCAAATTATAGATATTAATCAGATCCAGATTTATATCCGCAAGCAGATATTCTTCATAATCGGTATTCAAAAAAACAGAACCCGCACCAACAAATGGTTCGATCAATTTTTTTGCAGGTGGCAGGTGGCTTTGTATATTTTCAATAAGCCCATATTTCCCACCAGCCCATTTCAGAAAGGCACGTTGCTTCTTCATTTACCGCTTCAAACCACCGACTAATTCACAAGGTTGCGGACTGTAACACATTTTAAGCTTAGCGTTAATTTGCACGCTCAATTTCTCTGTGTACTTGAAGCATAGATTTGGCCCACGGCTCTAAATCTTGCACGGCTTGAGGTAACTCAACCCTTGCGTTACGTGCTTCTTGAATGGTGGTGAAATCCTTATAGGTGACGATAAACCATTGGGTATCACCACGACTTGTAGGGTAAATTCTAACGTCTTTTTCTATACCGTACTTGGTGATAAATCTTTGTGTTTCATCCAAAGACTGAAGTGCAGCAATTTGCAGCGTATAATTTCTGTCAGACACCGCCATTAACTCTTGTTTAGAAAACGAAAAGGTCACTAGAGGTGGCGCACCCTTGTCTCGTTTAAATTCAGTTTGGGCAACAGGAGGCGCTTGCTCTAGCTGGGCTTGAAGCACAGCATCATCGATAACTTGCGAATTTGATGTGTCACCTTCTAACAGAGCGTCAACCACCACTGAAGGCACTACCACTCGTTGACCATCATCAGATTGACCGACAGTCGCAGAACTATTGGTTATTGCAGGCGGTAAAGATTTGGAATCGTCAACGGCTCCAGTCTCGTCAATCATTTCTTGATTGCCTGATAACGATGCACCACCGTCTTCGAGGGTTTCAATTGTTGGTATGACGGTTTGCTCCACTGGCTGGCTATCAATGTTAGTCGAGTCTTCTGTTGTTGGCCCAGATTGGCTATAAAACCAAAAGTAGCCACCAAGGATAAGCAAAAATAAAATAAGTACCAATGCCGCTATTTTCATTGGTGAACCAATAATTGAGCGAATGATTATTCGTTTTTCCACTTTACTCTCTCCTAATGCCATCAAAGCACCTGGTAGCGGTGGCGTTTTTTTAACTTTATTCCGAACCTTTCTTTTCTCGTCTTCTCCCGGTACATATTTTAATACCAAGAGTTCCATAAACATTTCTATTTCTTTAGCCGACAGCGGCTCTACCTCTAATGAGAGGGGTTTTGTTTCTTGGCCATAGCTCAAACGAGATAAAACACTATCCAAATCATTACCTGTAGTAAACAACACTACATTAATATTCCATTGCGGGTTAACTTGCGCCTGTAATACCAGCGTCCATAACTCTGCTAATAATGCTTCGCTTAATAACTGCGCGTCATCAATAACTATAACAACATCGCACGGGTTATCTTCAATCATTCGACTGAAGCTATCGGCAATGGCATCATTTTCATTAAAAAGTGGATTGGGGACTATCTGATTTAACAGTATGGCTCGCTTTTGTGCATCCGTCTGGTTGGCATGGCACATAACAAGGGATTGATTTTTATCTTGAGCCCAAGCTTCTAAATAGCGTTGTGCTATCCAAGATTTACCGGAGTTTTTATCTCCGGTAATATTGGTTAAGTTAGAACCAAATCGCGTTAGTAGTCGTAAACGATCCAGCAATTCTATTTGCGACTCTAAATCTAAAACACGCAACTCGTGGGCCAAACTCATTCAAGCTATCCTATTAAGTTCAAGTTAATGAATTAGATAATAAATCAACGCCGACAAAAATCTATCGCTTGCTCAATCTTCTCACTTGGAACATTAGACACGACATCAGCACAACCAATACCCGTTGGAAGAACAAGGCGTAGTTGACCAGATAGTACTTTTTTATCACGCATCATATGTTTCATAAAGTCATCAAAAGACATCGACTCTGGTGTGTGCACTGGTAACTTTGCTTGCTTAAGTATAGCGATTATTCTTTCAAGTTGCTGTTCTGTAATCAAACTCTGTAGCTGAGCTGTCTTAGCCGCCATCACAGTTCCAGAAGAAACAGCTTCTCCATGTAACCAATTGCCATAACCCAATTCAGCTTCTATCGCGTGTCCGAACGTATGACCAAGGTTAAGCAGAGCTCTAATACCCGCCTCCTTTTCATCTTGCTCGACAACTTCGGCTTTAATTGCACAGCAACGAGCAATAGCATAAGTAAGTGCTTGCTTATCTTGTGCATAAAGATTATCCATGTTTTCTTCTAGCCAAACAAAGAAGTCTTGATCATAAATGATGCCATATTTAATGACTTCGGCCATACCCGCTGCAAACTCTCTATCTGGAAGCGTCGCCAAACAATTGGTATCAATAATGACGGATTTAGGCTGATAAAACGCCCCAATCATATTTTTGCCAAGAGAATGATTAACGGCGGTTTTACCACCAACAGATGAATCTACCTGTGATAATAACGTGGTTGGTACCTGGACAAAATCAACACCGCGTTGGTAACAAGCCGCTACAAAGCCGACTAAATCACCGATAACTCCGCCACCTAACGCAACGAGGGTTACATCTCGTGAGAAATTACCTTCCAACAAAAAGCCCATTACGGTCTCAAATGTTTCAAGCGTTTTATATTTTTCGCCATCAGGTAGCTCTAGCACTGAAACGTCACAACCTTGCTTCTCTATAAGCGAAACAACTTTATCTGCGTATAGCGGAGCAACCGTCACATTACTGACAACAACAACTTTTTTGTTAGGGGATAAAAAAGAAAAGTACGCCGAGTTATTAAATAACTCGGCGCCGATAGAGATAGGGTAGCTTCGTTCACCAAGATCAACCGTGATCTTTTCCATGGTTTGCTCTCCGTAATTGAACTTAACGTTCTTCTAGCATTTTTACGATTTGATTTGCTACTACTTTAGCACTTTGATCATCAGTACGAACAGTATAGTCCGCCACTTCTTCATACAAAGTATTACGCTCACCCGCGAGTGATTCCAAAACTTCTTTTGGGTCATCCGTTTGCAATAGTGGACGTTTTTTGTCTCTGTTTGTACGAGCTAATTGCTTTTCGATTGTTGTTTCAAGATACACAACAATGCCTCGAGCAGATAGACGATTGCGGTTATCTTTACTTTTAACCGAACCACCCCCCGTCGCTAGAACAATACCTTGTTGTTCAGTTAGGTCGTTAATAACCGTTTCTTCGCGTATGCGGAAACCATCTTCACCTTCAACATCAAATACCCAGGCAATGTCTGCGCCTGTGCGTTCTTCGATAACTGTATCTGAGTCCAAAAACTCCATATGCAGTTGCGATGCTAGGTGTCTACCTATTGTACTTTTGCCGGCGCCCATTGGGCCAACAAGAAAAATATTACGTTTTTCAGCCATGTTCAACATTAATTTACAGCGTTAATTCAATGTCATTGCCACTCGTTAGGTTGCTAATTAATTTCAGCGAACTTCATTGGTGACACCGATCCCTCACAGTACTGTCGTGATAAGACCCGAAATTATCTAGATCTGCTGACCGTAATGCAACCTAATTTTACTTTGTTTTCTTAATTTCATCAAAAATCATCTAATAAACACACACAAATAAATCAACAAAAACAATTCAAATCAAATGATTAGAACCTAATTATCGATTATTTTTGGTGTGACAAATATAAGTAATTCTCTTTTCATTTCATTGTCATAATTGCGCCTAAATAGCCTTCCCACTATCGGTATATCACCAAGCAACGGCACTTTATCAACGGAACGTATGCTGGTGGTTTGGAAGATACCACCTAAAACAATTGTTTCACCATTGTTCACAATGACCTGCGTATCGATCCTTTGTGTATCAACCGCAACCGCTTCACCCGTTCCGGTTTTGACAATCTGACCCGGTCTATCTTGAGTGACAAGTAAATCTAAGATGATCTGATTCTTTTCTACCACTTGGGGGGTTACCTTTAAACTCAACACCGCTTTTCTAAATTTAACCGTTGCGGCTCCACTTTCGCTCGACTCTAGATAGGGAATCTCTGTTCCTTGCTCAATATAAGCTGGCTTTTTATTCATAGTCAGTAGCCTAGGGCTTGAAATAACCTCTGCCTTAGATTCTGACTGAAGTGCCGAAAGCTCTAGATCAAGCAAAGTGGCGGAGCTTAATTTCGCAATCTGAAATGCGATACTCGATGAGTTAACCGATGTACTACCAAGATTCACATTGAGATAATCGCTAATATCCGATCCGGAAGATTCGTCACCAGATGAGCCAATATCAGCAATGCCTTCAATCGAGCCACCGATAACGAGATGGTCTTTTTTTGATGACACTCCCCAACGCACACCGAGCTCTTCGATGTTACCTTCATTGATGATCGCTATACGTGCTTCAATCTGGATCTGCCTCACTGGAACATCAATTTGATGGATAATTTCTGTAATTTCATTAATCGGTTCTGGCCCCTCTTTCAAGATGATAATATTCGTTCTTTCATCAAAACTGATACTGCCTTGCTCACTGAGCAGGCTTTTGCCACCATTGCGCTCAATTAACTGCACAACGTTCACTGCATTCGCATAACGCAGTTTGATAAATAGGGTTTCTAGATCTTTCTCCTTAACTTTTTTGTTACGTTTAAACAACGGTTTGCTTAGAGTAGGAGAAATTAATGAGACAGTACTTTCTGTTGCAAAGGGATCTCTTATTTTTTCCACTTGGTTTATCTTGGTGGCGTTCTTAACATGGATAGCATTGGTTTTGATCTCTTTTCCATGCAGCCTCTCAAGGTAGTAGGCTTGAGCCGCTAGTATCAACAAACCTGATAGCAGATAACGTTTTTTCTCATTCATTCGCACTTACCACGGCTTGATGTTGGAACGTATACGCTGTCATCGTCGCTTTCAACATCCCTCGACTGCTCCGCTCTTTTTCTAAATGAAACTGGTCAAGTACTACCACCGTTTTTAGCTGTGCTATTGCCAGTGAAAGAGAAATAAAATCGCCGTATCGTCCACTTAATTCAACGTGAATAGGTATTCGATATAGGAAACGAAAAGGCTCTTTGGGGCCCCATTTTATCTGAATAAGCTCAAGGTTCTCTCGCTTAGAAAGTTCGCTTATCGAAGCGAGTACGTTTGAGAGGCTATTCTCGTCAACCAGACTGTCTAAAAATAGGGCGAGTTGTTTATCTTGGGCATCAATGGTTTGATTTAAAAACGGCATTTGCGTCAAGTGTTTCTTTTTAGCCGCTATCATCGTTTGCATTTCAATATATGAATCGGTTAGACCATCAAATTCATTTATCTTGGGAACGATGAAAAACCAACACATTATCGCTTGAGAAATAAGAGATATAACCCCCAACAAACTCGCTTTAAAAAAAAGGGGCCACTGCACAATATCTTCTATTCTCAGCTGTTTCAGTTGTAGGATGTACGCTGTCCAACTCATTCTGCAACTATTCATTGATTGCCTCTCCTTTTCTGATCAAAACGAAATGAAAGCGAGAAGTCATGTTGTTCAGGGTTTTGGTTCTTTGCTGTAATGGAGTTAACTTCAAACTCAAAGACAGCTGAACTGCTTTTCAATGCCTCTGCAAATACGTTTACCAGATTCACTTCATTTGTGACTCCTTTCAAAATTATATCGTCACGTTGAATACCTAACTCTTCTAAAAAAAGAGCATCAGGAATAAGCGGTGGTAGTTGTTGTAAAGCAAGGGCAGTAAGATACCTACTCTCTTGTATTTCTAAAATATGACTGAGGTTTTCACTTGTTTTTTGTCGCTGTGCCTCTAAGGAAACTAACTGAGTCAAACGTTGATTTAACGCTTGTTGAAGGGCGTTGAGTTCAGCCAATGACGTTTGAATTTCTGTTACCTTAGATTGGAAGTAACGATTAATGAAAAACGGTGAAAAGACCGTGACAACAGCAACCACAACCATCAACCGCAAGAAACGTCGTTTACTCTGTCTCTTCTCTTCTTCGCGCCACGGGAAAAAATTGATTCTATGCATCGCATTGGCCCTTATTCCAGATATCGTAGCCAACCGCGATTCCAATTGCCTTTGCATAACCATTAAGCTCTGTAACATCTTTTTCTGAATCAACGAGGTCTGTCAGCTTTAGCAACTCTATTTCAATGATTAGTGTCTCAAACTGATTTTGTTGGTTGGGGTAATTGCGGTTCCTCACATTATTGAAGCGTTGGACGATTTGAAAACAAGGATAAACTGAGTCATCTGCTTCAGCATTCAACCAAAACTTGAACTCATCAAAGACCAGCCCAGAAATAAGCATCGATTCCAGTTCACAAGATAGGCCCTGACTCAATTGTTCAAAGAATTGCTCACCACCTAACACCTTCATAGTCGATAGCCCAAACGGCAATGATTTAATATGAGTGAAGTTGTCTTGATTCAAACAGCACATGGTTGTGATCTCTTCTTCGATATGGAGCAAACCATGTCGAATTTTTTTTGCCTCAATTAGTGTCTTTGGTTCTGCTTCACTTAATCGTTCAGCAGTGGCTCGTTTTTCTATTAAGTACAGTAACGCGGATAAACATTGACCTTCACTGCTTATGAATACAGGTTTGAAGCCGGCCTGGTGTAGTGCATTTATTCGAATTTCTACGCCTTCACGAGAGGTCGCATAAACCGCCATTTCTATCGTCGATGAATTTATTCCGTTTTTACCATCAATTTTCACAAAATCAATGTTAAGATCTTGTATAGGTATTGTGAATTCTATAGATAACGCTTGTTCAACCGCGAACTGAATTTCAGCCGCTATTAATTTCGAATCAATATTGATAATGCTATGAAATACCTCGTTATCAGGTATAAAAACGGCGACATTTGAAGGGAATCTAGGTAACTTCTGTTTTAAAACTTGGAGTTTTTTTACAATTTCTTGATGATTAAACAGATTAGTTTCAGAAAATAGCGCAGTGGACGTGATGATTTGTTGATAAGACTTTAGAATATACCGTTCGCTACTTGCGCTCAGCACAATAGCTTTTAGGTGAAAGCGACCAATATCAATACCTATTATCAATGATTCTCCCATGTTGATCTTGCTCCATTTAAAGGTCTTGAGTGAGACAGAAAATAAATTTTGAGGTCATAGCTAAATGCCTTGTGCTAAGCTCTCGCCTTAATGTACTCGGATTCGTAACTAGACGACCTCAACCAATCAGGAAATTTTCGGTGAAGTTCATAAAGCGATTACTCATACTTTCAGTGATTTGCATCATTCTTGGAGTGACGACAATCTTTGGCTTCTATTTTTATTTGAAGCCTCAACTTCCAGATGTGGCAACATTAAAAGATGTCGAGTTACAAACACCCATGCAGGTGTATAGCAAAGACAATAAACTCATCGCTCAATTTGGTGAAAAGCGCCGAATCCCTCTTAGATTGGAGGACATGCCAGACGAACTTCTAGAAGCGATAATTGCAACGGAAGATAGTCGCTTTTACTCACATTTTGGCATAGACCCAATCGGTATCACCCGTGCAGCTGTCGTTGTGATCATGTCCGGTTCAGCAAAACAGGGGGCGAGTACCATTACGCAACAGCTCGCTCGAAATTTTTTCTTATCTAACGAAAAGAAATTGATCCGTAAAATCAAAGAAATGTTCATTGCATTTCATATTGAGCAGTTGCTGACAAAAGATGAGATTTTAGAGCTCTATTTAAACAAGATTTACTTGGGTCACCGTTCTTATGGTGTCGGTGCCGCCGCACAAGTCTATTTTGGAAAGGAAGCAAAAGACCTTTCACTAAGTGAAGTCGCACTAATCGCAGGCTTACCTAAAGCCCCTTCCACGATGAACCCTATCTACTCGATTGACCGCGCAACGACGCGACGCAATGTTGTACTGTCTCGAATGCTCGATGAAAAATACATCACTCAAGAAGAGTTTGAAGCAGCACGAAACGAAGAACTGACTGGACGCTCCTTCGGAGCAGAAATAGAGGTTAATGCTCCGTATATTGCAGAGATTGCGCGTGCATGGATGGTAGATAAATATGGTGAGGATGCGTATACCTCCGGAATGCGAGTGTTTACATCCATTGACTCTACGTTACAAAAGACCGCTCAAACCGCGGCTATTAAAAATTTACTTAACTATGATGAAAGGCATGGTTATCGAGGTGCAGAGCAAGAAGTGTGGGCACAAGGTGCAACATCCCTTACTGAAGATGAATTGGAGCGCCACCTAAAGAGTCAGCCAAGCTACGGCGAACTAAGACCCGCGATAGTGACGTCGGTAGACTCAAAAACAGCTCAAATTTATATCAAGAGCCGTGGATATTCGGAGCTCTCTTGGGACGCAATGAAGTGGGCGAGAAGATTCATCACCGACGATCGACAAGGACCTGCCCCCAAAAAGGCATCAGAAATCTTAGCTACTGGTGAGCAGATCTGGGTGAGGCCACTCATAGTAAAGGAATCGTCTGGCGATAAGAATGAAGCGGAAGGTACAACGCAAGAAACCGCTTGGAAACTCAGCCAGGTTCCTAACGCTAACACCGCTTTTGTTGCCATCAACCCTAACGATGGCGCGGTTTTATCCCTCGTTGGTGGCTTCAACTTCGTCCATAACAAGTTCAACCGAGCAACACAATCTGTTCGACAGGTTGGTTCTGGTATCAAACCTTTCATCTACTCTGCGGCAATTGATAAGGGCATGTCATTGGCAACCCTAATTAACGATGCACCAATCAATAAATGGGATGAAAGTGGAGGCACCGCATGGCGACCAAAGAATTCACCGCCAACATACGTAGGGCCAGCGCGCATGCGCATTGGCTTGGCGCAGTCTAAAAATGTCATGGCAGTCAGAGTGCTTCGAGCGGTTGGCTTAGAGGATACTCGTCATTTTTTAACTCGCTTTGGTTTTGAGCTAGATAAGATACCGAAATCGGAGACCATTGCTCTTGGGGCTGGCAGTCTAACGCCGGTCAAATTGGCCCAAGGATATTCCGTATTCGCTAATGGGGGCTACTATGTTGAGCCTTATTATATCTCGAAAATAGAAGGTCCTTTTGGCGATTTAGAATACCAAGTAGAACCGACGGTAGTGTGTAAACATAACTGTGACAATCAAACCGTTGATGTTACTTCTGCCAATGATTCAAGCTCAGAGTTTAATGAAGTTGACGTCACAGACGAAGAAGAGCAACAGCACTATGCACCACAAGTGATTACAGAGCAGAATGCATTCTTGGTCAGAGAACTGCTTTACAGTAACGTTTGGGGTGGGGGTGACTGGTCGAAAGGAACGGGTTGGAATGGCACAGGTTTCAGAGCTCAAAAATTGGGCCGAAGAGATATAGGTGGTAAAACAGGTACAACCAACGACTCCAAAGATGCTTGGTACAACGGCTTTGGTCCGGGTGTTGTCGCGGTATCATGGGTTGGATTTGATAACCATAATCGAAAACTAGGCCGCACCAGCAAAAATGCTAATTTAAGCAAAAATGAGCAAGCTCCAGGTGGAGAAGCGGGTGCAAAAACGGCCCAATACGCTTGGATCGACTTCATGAGAGTGGCGTTAGAAAATGTGCCACAAGAAAGAAAAGTGACCCCTCCAGGGATTATCCGTATTCGTATCGATAGAGATTCTGGGCTTCTAACCAAAAAGTCAGGCTCTTCTTCTATGTTTGAATACTTCGAAAAAGGTACAGAACCCAAAGAGTATATCGAAGACTCCAACCGCGATGAGTTGGACCTCTACTCAGCCCAAGGTGAATCAGGTGAAGAAGAGTCGCTCTTCTAAACTCTGAACATAAAAGTGTCATACTGCTCGTTTGAGGAGACTAAACTCCATTATCCCCACGAAAGTGGGGATAAAATTCACTTATACCAAATAACTCGCGATCGAATTTGCCAGTTCTTCGAAACGATGTCGCAACGGGGAACCCGGCCGATAAACAAGAACAATTTGACGCGATGGTACGGGCTTTTTAGCTTTCAAATACTTCACACCGTCTTGAAGCTTGTTTTCTGGAATCGAAAGCTCGGGTAACAATGTTATCCCTCCACCCGCGGCAACCATATTTCGAAGTGTTTCTAGGCTTGTCGCCTTAAAACGCTCATCATCTTTCGCTCCAGCAGCAAAACAGAAACCTAACGCCTGATCTCTCAAGCAATGCCCATCCCCTAGCGACAGCACGGTATGCCCATTAAGCATCTGCATATCTAATTCATCTTGGTTTGCCCATTCGTGTCCACATGGAACGGCTACATAGAGAGGTTCCGTATAAAGTTCTATCTCTTTAAACGGCTCCGTTTCAGCGACGGAAGCCAGTACCAAGCAATCCAACCGCCCCTCTTCCAATTGATTAACTAACTGGTTAGTTTGCGCCTCATGTAAAAAGAGATCGAGATCAGGAAAGTCGTCTTTTAACTTAGGTACAATTTTTGGCATCAAATACGGACCGACCGTAGGAATGAAACCAATATGTAGCGGACCACTCATTTCTTTACCCTGCAAACTCGCCATATCGGTAAAGGTTTTTACTTCACTTAGGATTTTTTTTGCTTGATCGACTAACTGCAAACCAGATTCGGTAAACAGAACTCGGCGACTGCTTCGCTCCAATAGCGTGGTCCCTAACCCGTCTTCTAATTTCCTAATTTGACCACTTAACGTAGGTTGGCTCACAAAACAGGCTTCTGCTGCTTTACGGAAATGTTTATGTTCAGCTAAAGCTACAAGATACTCAAAGTCTCGAATGTTCATTTTTTATACCCAAGATAGAAGTTAACTATCGTTACTATAGTATTAAACGATTAGAACTATCAAACGAAATATCTAATAATAGCGTCAACGAAACGGAGACGTCTCCGCTAAATTAATTATTTTTTCTGCCAAATTAGGCTTTAAACTTAATCTACAATCTATATTTAAACCCAAGGAAATTATTATGTTAGCATCTAAAGAAGGTCAAAACGTACCACAAGTTACTTTCCCAGCTCGTCAAGGTGATGCTTGGATCAGTATGACAACGGATGAGCTTTTTAAAGACAAAACGGTGATTGTATTCAGCCTACCGGGTGCATTTACTCCTACGTGTTCTTCAAGCCACTTACCTCGCTATAACGAGCTAAACTCTGTATTCAAAGACCATGGTGTCGACGACATCCTTTGCGTCTCCGTCAACGATACATTCGTTATGAACGCATGGAAAGATGACCAAGAAGCAGAAAACATTACCTTTATCCCTGATGGCAACGGTGACTTCACAGACGGCATGGGCATGTTGGTAGACAAAAGTGAGATCGGATTTGGCAAGCGTTCATGGCGTTACAGCATGCTAGTTAAGAATGGGGTTGTTGAAAAAATGTTCATCGAACCAAACGAACCTGGCGACCCGTTCAAAGTTTCTGATGCAGATACGATGCTTAAATACGTCGCACCTGAATACAAAACTCAAGAATCTATCACTGTATTTACGAAACCAGGCTGTCCGTTCTGTTCTAAAGCGAAACAAGATCTAAAAGCGAAGGGCCTTCAGTTTGAAGAAGTGGTACTTGGTAAAGATGCAACGACCGTTACATTACGTGCCGTAACAGGACAAACAACGGTACCTCAAGTCTACATTGGTGGTAAGCACATTGGTGGAAGTGAAGAGTTAGAGGCATTCTTAGGCTAATCATTCAAACCGAGAGCGTTCATTCACGCTCTCTACATTGTGCGTAATCCTAGTTCACGGTTACGCACAATACTCTATAGAAAAAGTCACCATTCAAACAAAGCACAAGCTAACAAAAGAGATCTCTCATGAAAAAAATCAGTGTAGATGTGGCCATCATTGGCGGTGGTACAGCGGGTCTTGGCGCCTATCGTGCAGCAAAAGCACATAATAAAAACGTCGTGATAATTGAAGGCGGTCCTTTTGGGACAACATGTGCCCGAGTTGGATGCATGCCATCTAAACTGCTTATCGCAGCCGCAGAAAGTGTTCATCAGATTGAAAAAGCCCCTGCATTCGGCGTTCACCCTCAAGGCGAAATAGTGATTAATGGCCGTGAAGTGATGGACAGAATAAAAAGAGAAAGAGATCGCTTTGTAGGCTTTGTACTTGAAGGGGTAGATGAGATCCCTTCTGAAGATAAAGTTGTAGGTTATGCCAAATTTATCGATAACAGCACCTTGATCGTCGATGAGCATACGGAAATAAAAGCAGACCGTATCATTATCGCAACAGGTTCTCGACCTGCATACCCCGCAGTTTGGAATGACCTTGGCGACCGATTAGTTATCAATGATGATGTGTTTGATTGGGACGATCTACCTGAATCGGTCGCCGTATTTGGTCCCGGAGTAATTGGCCTTGAGCTAGGTCAGGCATTGCATCGTTTAGGTGTCAAAATAAAACTATTCGGTGTTGGCGGACAAGTCGGCCCTATCACTGACCCAGAAGTCATGGCATACGCTAACAACGCCTTTAAAGAAGAATTTTACTTAAACGCCGACGTAAAAGTTGAAAGCATGAAGCGCGTTGACGATAAAGTGGAAATACAGTTCATCAACCAAGACGATGAACTAGAACTATTTATTGTCGATTATGTTCTCGCGGCCACCGGTCGTAGAGCCAATGTGGATAAACTGGATATTGAGAACACGGATATCGAATTAGACGCTCGGGGAATACCAACGGCGGATCACTTCACATTACAAACCTCTGTCGCCAGTATTTTTGTTGCAGGTGATGCAAGCAATCAAATACCGTTGTTACATGAAGCGGCAGATCAAGGTCGTATAGCGGGAGATAACGCTGGTCGTCATCCTGATATCCGGGCCGGGCTTCGACGCTCATCTATTTCTGCTGTTTTTACTGACCCACAGATTGCGATGGTTGGCGAAACGTATAAGCAGATAACGGAACGTTTGGGTAACTGTGGCTGCTTTGCGACGGGGAAAGTGTCGTTTGAAGGTCAGGGTCGGTCACGTGTAATGCTTCGCAATAAGGGTTTATTGCATGTCTATGGTGAACAAGGTACAGGGCGATTCTTAGGCGCTGAAATGATAGGGCCTAGCGCAGAACATCTTGCCCATTTACTCGCATGGGCACACCAAAATAAAATGACGGTTTCTGACATGCTAGACATGCCTTATTATCATCCTGTCATAGAAGAAGGCGTTCGTACCGCACTTAGAGACCTAAACGCCAAATTACATCTTGGTCCAGAGACAATTGAACATTGTCTGGATTGTGGTCCGGGTTGTTAATCTAACGAATACTTTGTTTTGGGTTTTGAGCCACTAAGGGGCTTCGGACTCAAAACTCTCAACACATTGTGATCTTTTAAAAATCCCCTTCTATGAGAACCCCAAAAAAAACGGTATCCTAGCTACCCAATCCCCTTTGTGAATATTGCATGCAAGATAGACACGGGCTGTTAACGGCACCGATACCTCAAGTTCTTCGAAACATGACCGTACCTATGGTGTTTGGTTTAGTTGCGATCTTGATGTTTAATGTTGTTGATACCTTTTTTATCTCCTTGCTTGGCACTGATGCACTTGCCGCAATAAGTTTTACTTTCCCGGTCACCTTCGGCGTCAACTGTATTACCATGGGGATAGGCATTGGCCTATCAACGAATATTGCACGTCTATTAGGTCAGGGCGAAAACAAACATGCGGCACATTTTACTTCCCATGGTTTACTACTCGCAATACTACTTATTTCAATCGCCTCGCTCTTTGGTCTATTTACTATTGAGCTTCTGTTTGGTTTTTTAGGCGCTGAAGATAAACTCATACCGCTTATTAAAGAGTACATGCTGATCTGGTATGTCACGATTCCTTTGCTGGTCATTCCGATGGCTGGTAATAGCGCTATTCGAGCAACAGGCGATACCAAGACCCCCGCCAAAATTATGATTGTGGCGGGACTGATTAACGGCATTCTGGATCCGCTATTGATATTTGGCTATGGCCCCTTCCCTGAGTTAGGTATTCAAGGTGCCGCAATTGCCAGTGGTGTAAGCTGGTTTGGCGCCCTTCTCTGCTCACTCTATCTTTTGATCAAGAGAGAAAAACTACTTAGTCTACCCAATTTTTCATACATTATTGCCGACTGGAAACAGGTTTTGAAAATAGGTACGCCTGCTGGTATTTCTACTGCAATGACTCCCATTTCAGGTGCCGTTCTAATGATGCTTTTAGCCAATCATGGTACTGCTGCCGTTGCGGCTTATGGCGCCGCTCAACGTATTGAGTCGTTATTGTTATTGGTTGTCATGTCCTTAACTTCCGCCCTCACACCTTTTATGGCGCAAAATTTAGGTGCAAAAAACTACGAACGTAGCTTTGAAGCCATGTTTATGTCGATGCGTTTTTCATTGGTATTTCAGTTTTTTATTTTCATCATGATGATTCCTCTCAGTATTCCTATCGCGGCTCTGTTTGGTCGAGAAGAAGCGGTGAATGATTTGATTTGGCTCTACCTCATCATCGTGCCTTTTAGTTATGGTTTCCAAGGCATTATTATGTTGCTCGTCAGCAGCCTAAATGCGATGCATCAACCACTACAGGCATTTTACTGGAGTTTTATGAGGTTGTTTATTTTCACCCTTCCTGCTGCTTGGATAGGCAGTTGGCTATATGGCATTCAAGGGCTATTCGCGGGTGTGTTGATAGGTAATATGGTCGGTGGTGTGTGTGGGTATTTATACGCGCTTAGACTACGGAGAGAGATGTTAGCTTTGAGTGTTGAGTGTTGAGTCTGGGACCACTCACCATGTTCGCTTCTCGAGTCTAGAAACGAACGCAGTGCGTGTATAAAAAGTGACGCGTGGCTAAATCAACTAAATCCCAGCACCATCAGTGTAAACATTAGATTTACCGTTGAATGCCTGATCCATATCCTCAGAAGGTTTGTCGGTTGTCGGTCGCCCTACTATTTTTGCAGGTACGCCAGCAACAGTAGTGTGCTCAGGGACGGATTGAAGCACCACGGAACCAGAACCTATCTTCGCTCCTCGGCCCACCTCAATATTGCCTAAGATTTTAGAACCCGCACCAATCATCACGCCCTCACGAATCTTAGGATGTCGATCGCCGCCTTCTTTACCCGTACCACCCAATGTTACGTTTTGCAGTATCGACACATCATCTTCAACCACAGCCGTTTCACCAATAACAATACCAGTAGCATGGTCAAGCATGATACCTTTGCCTATCGTCGCCGCAGGGTGTGCATCTACTTGGCATGCAACAGAAATTTGGTTCTGTAAATAGGTAGCAAGAGCATAACGTTTTTGCTTCCATAGATAATTAGCAACCCGATAACCTTGTAACGCATGAAACCCTTTCAGGTAAAGTAGAGGGATAGAATAAAGACTTACCGCAGGATCTCGGTTTACCGTTGCACAGATATCAGACGCGGCTGATTCTGTAATTTCAGGATCCGCCGCCAACGCTTTTTCAACCACCTCTCTAACCGCCATTGCGGGCATCGAAGCGGTTTTTAATTTGTTTGCCAATATATAGCTTAACGCGGCACAAAGACTGTCATGATTTATAATGGTTGCGTGGTAAAAACTGGCCAGCATTGGCTCTTGTACGGCCTGCTCGCGTGCTTCCTTTACAATCGTCTGCCATACATTACTTGGCTTGCAGTGTTTCATACTTATCCTTCCGCTTTTTTATCTCTCGCCAATAGGTCTTGCGCTGCCAATCGAGCATCTTTACTTTGGTATAATACTTGATATATTTGGTCAACTATTGGCATTTCAACACCCATTCTTTGCGAAAGCAACCAAACTTCTTTCGTATTTCGGTATCCTTCGACAACTTGGCCTATCTCTACCTGTGCGGTATCAATATCCTTGCCTTGTCCCAATGCGAGACCAAATCGGCGATTACGGGATTGATTATCGGTACAGGTCAACACCAAATCACCCAAACCAGCCATTCCCATAAAGGTTTCTTGTTGTGCACCTAATGCTGTGCCCAAACGTGTCATTTCAGCTAAGCCACGAGTGATCAATGCCGTACGGGCGTTAGCACCAAAGCCAATACCATCCGACATCCCAGCACCAATAGCGATCACATTCTTGACCGCACCACCAAGTTGCATGCCAATAAAATCGTTATTCGCATACACTCGGAAGGTCTTACTACAGTGTATTTTTTCTTGAAGTTGCTCGACAAATTCAGCATCAGGGGATGCCACCGAAATCGCAGTTGGCATACCGGCTGCGAGCTCTTTAGCAAAGGTTGGCCCTGACAAAACCGCAAGCGAATAGCTATCACCGATAACATCGTACGCAACCTCTTGAAGTAATCGGCCCGTTTCTGGCTCTAAACCTTTGGTTGCCCAACAGATTCTAGATTCTTCTTTTAGAAAAGGCTTTAGGCTTTTAAGTACAATGCCAAACACATGACTTGGTACGACGACGAGAAGGTCTCTGCTTGCTTGAACCGCTTTCTTTAAATCAGATTCAACAATCAATGTGTCAGGAAACGTAATATCAGGTAAAAATTCTTGGTTAGCTCGGTCACTTTCAAGACGCTGCATATGCTCAGGATCATGCCCCCACAAAACCACATTATCGCCATTTCGAGCTAACGAAATCGCCAGTGATGACCCATATGAACCGGCTCCGATCACTGTCATTGCAATCTCTTTTCCATAGGCATTGTGAGAATTAATCATATGCACTTTTCCTGTCTGTGTTGTCGGTCTTAAGTTAGCTTAAGCAAAAAATGCACAAGCATAAAGCATTGTGCATTTTTATATCGAATCTTGAGCGTTCTCTTTTCTCTTTAGCAGAATCTAGAAGAGAGAAAAGCGAATGCTCTAAACCTAAGGTATAAGTCTACGCGTCAGTTGGCGTTTCTTCAGCTTGGGTTTGATTCTGTAGGTAGTTCATAAACAAAGCATCGAAGTTTACAGGTGCTAGGTTTAATTGTGGGAATGTCCCTTTAACCACTAAGCTAGAAATTGTTTCACGAGCATATGGGAAAAGGATATTAGGGCAGAAAGCACCTAAACAATGTGCAAGTTGTCCTGCTTCCATTTTCTCAGCAGTGAAAATACCACCTTGTTGAACTTCACATAGGAAGCCAGTCTCTTCTTCGTTTTTAACCGTCACAGTTAAACGTAGAACTACTTCGTAGACACCTTCACCAAGCTCACGGCTTTGAGTATCAAGATCAAGCTTAACGTCTGGAACCCACTCTTTTTGAAAAATAGTAGGAGAATTAGGCGCTTCAAAAGAGAGGTCTTTTAAGAAGATACGTTGGATAGTAAAGTTCTGTTGGTTTTCTTGCGGTGCTGCTTCAGCCATGTTGTTTTCCTTAAACCTTTTTTCAAAGAATTCTGTAAGTCCATTAATAGGACGAAAATTGAGAATGCACTGAGACTAACTGAGCAAGTCGACAAAAACTAGATGAACAACTTATTTCGTGCTCGCTATCACATCTAATTCGGCAAAATGCTCTAAAACTATTCGTCGAATTAAAACCTATTTAGCGTATTAAACTGTTTAGCGTATAAAACTAAGTAGTGTAATAAAACATCCAGTGCAATAAATTTTATTTTTTACCACGAACGAGTGGCATTTTTGCTTCGCTCCAAGACAGAATGCCACCTTTTAACAAGTTAACATTCTCATAACCCGCTTTCGCTAACAGGTTTGCATTCTCGGTAGCAGCTTGGCCACTTTTACATACCACTGTAATTGGGCTCTCTTTGTATTTTTCAAGGTTTGGTACCGTTCCAGATTTGATTTCAGACGGTAAAATGTGAAGTGCACCAGTGATATGACCTTGTTTGAATTCGTCCTTCGTACGAATATCGATCACCACTCCTTCATCTCTGTTGATGAATTGAGTTAACTGAGCGGGTGATATTTCTTTGTATTTAGCCGTCGAGGTTTTATAGATGTTTAAAATAAGCGCCACAACGATACCAACAAAAGCCATAGCCAGCAGCATGTTGCCCTGTACAAAATCAATATATTCTTGCATTTCTAAAGTGCTCTTCGCGTTAGTTTTTCAAGTAGTGTGAGAGTATAACGAGTAACGCAAGCCGATGCTAGAATCTTAATAAATTTGCGCGGTCGCGAACGCCCGTCATTACTAAACAACCACTATTTCAAACTATCAGTAATGGCAGTTCTGGCCTTCGAACAACAAACCACAAACCTCGCACCAACAAAAAATCTGCGCTTAGTCTCAAAACTGTAGTAAAATCACACTAATTTATTTTCTAGAATCTTTTAAAAATTTGACGAGGTCATAAGTATGTCAGCTAAAAATATGCCAACTAAGAAGCCGATGGCGCTAGTGATTCTTGACGGTTGGGGATACCGTGAAGAAAGCGCAAGCAATGCTATCAATAATGCAAATACGCCGTTCATGGATAGCTTGTTTGCAAATCAGCCTAATACTCTTATTTCTGCTTCTGGTTTAGATGTTGGCTTACCTGATGGTCAAATGGGCAACTCTGAAGTTGGTCATACCAACATTGGTGCTGGTCGAGTGGTATATCAAGATCTTACACGCATCACTAAATCTATTGCTGACGGTGAATTCCAACACAATGAAACCCTTGTTGCGGCCATCGACAAAGCCGCGAAAACTGGCAATGCCGTACACATAATGGGGCTGATGTCTCCAGGTGGTGTTCACAGCCATGAAGACCACATCTACGCAGCTATTAAAATGGCCGCAGAACGTGGTGTTGAAAAAGTTTACCTTCACTGTTTCCTAGACGGACGTGATACCCCACCGCGTAGCGCAGAAAAATCACTTCAACGCTTCCAAGACCTATTTGCAGAGCTAGGTAAAGGCCGCGTTGCTTCTCTAGTGGGTCGTTACTACGCCATGGACCGCGACAATAACTGGGATCGTGTAGAGCAAGCTTATAACCTATTAACGGATGCGAAATCTGAGTTTACTTATGACTCTGCTGTTGAAGGCCTTGCAGCCGCTTACGTTCGCGATGAAAACGATGAGTTTGTTAAGCCAACAGAACTAAAAACAGAAGGTCAAGAATCGGCGGCTATTGAAGATGGCGATGCGGTTATCTTTATGAACTATCGTGCTGACCGTGCTCGTGAGATTACGCGCACATTTGTACCAGCATTTACAGACTTCGAACGTGCTAAGTTTCCAGCCGTTGATTTCGTTATGTTGACTCAATACGCTGCAGACATTCCTCTACTTTGTGCATTCCCACCAGCGACGCTAGAAAACACCTACGGCGAATGGCTATCTAAAGCAGGTAAAACCCAGCTACGTATCTCTGAAACAGAAAAATACGCACACGTAACCTTCTTCTTCAACGGTGGCGTAGAGGATGAATTTGAAGGCGAAGTTCGCAGCCTCGTTGCTTCACCAAAGGTGGCAACATATGACCTTCAACCAGAAATGAGCTCTGAAGAGCTTACTGAGAAACTGGTCGCCGCCATTAAGTCAGGTGAGTATGACAATATCATCTGTAACTACCCTAACCCTGACATGGTAGGTCACACTGGTGTTTATGAAGCAGCAGAGCAGGCAATTGAAGCTATCGATGGTTGTGTGGCACAGGTTGTAGCTGCAATCAAAGAAGTGGATGGCCAACTACTCATCACTGCCGACCACGGTAATGCAGAAATGATGGTAGACCCAGAAACAGGTGGTGTTCACACTGCGCACACAAATCTACCTGTTCCACTTATCTATGTTGGTAACAAAGACGTTGCGTTTAAAGAAGGTGGCAAACTGTCTGACCTTGCTCCAACGATGCTTAAACTAACCGATATGGAAATTCCTGCGGAAATGACAGGTGAAGTCCTAGTTTAATTTAAAGCACTAAGATACTTAAGCGCTCAAGATTCTTGAATTTTGAGCGCTTTTTCGTTGGTACGCCGATTCTTTTATCACTCTCCGCTCTATCCTCACTTTCATCGTCCTCTTCCCCTTCTAACTAATTGAAGTATACTACCCTCTACTAATGCTTTCTTTTCAAGATGATAATCTTCGAATGACTCAACACTCATATAGCATCAAATCCAACCGATTAATTTGGCTCAGCAGAGCCTGTTACCTGTTGTGCTTCAGCAGCATGGCATTCGCGCCTTCAAGCTACGCTAGTCAAGACGAACTAACTGGCGTAAAAAGTGAAATTTCTCGCCAAAAAAATGCCGTCACCTCTCAACAGAAAGAGTTAAACAAGCTGCAAAAATCCTTGAAGAAGCAAGAATTATCTATTTCTTCTTTGGGAAGTGACATTAAGAAAACACAAAGCCTGCTAAAAAAATCCAATCAAAATCTTGATCAGTTTAAGCAACAAAAAATAGATCTAGAACAGAAAAAACAAGAACAGCAAAGCACATTAGAAGAACTGATTAAAACCTATTACATCACCAAGAGAAATAACGATGTAGGCGCAATGTTAAATCAGGGAAAAAGCGATGAGCAAGATAGAATAAGCCAATATTTTCAACACCTCGCCAAAGCGAGGTCGGAAACGATTACAGCGCTCGATGCCACCAGTAAAAAGTTGGATGAAAAAAATACGCAACTAGTGCAAGAGCAAAAACAAATTGAAGCGCTACTGGCGCAAAAAACCAAGAAAAGAGATGCCCTCGCCTCTTCGCAGAATCAGCGTAAAAAAACCGTTGGTAAGATAAAAGGCAACATCTCCAATGACAAAAGTTACCTAGCGGAATTACAACGAAACGAAACGCGCTTAAAATCTGAGATCGCGAAAGCCGCAAAACGTAACACCGTTCCAATGGATGGGCTTGCAAGACAGAAAGGCAAGCTACCGTGGCCACTTAAAGGCCGAGTACTACACAGCTATGGCACAAAACAGAGCGGCCAGGTCAACTGGAAAGGCTTAGTAATAGATGCCAAATACGAACAACCCGTAAAAGCGGTCTATTCTGGTACCGTCGTATTTGCCGAGTATCTGCGAGGCTATGGCTTAGTTGTACTGCTGGATCACGGCAAAGGGGATATGACACTTTATGGCTACAACCAAACGCTACTCAAGATAGAGGGCGATAAAATTAAGGCTGGTGAAACCATCGCACTCGCGGGCGATACCGGCGGGCGGGCACAAGCCTCTTTGTACTTTGAGATCCGCAGAAATAGCAAAACCCAGAACCCGAAAAGCTGGTTGCTTCGTTGATAACGGGCAATGAGTAACTACAAATGAATGGAATACGAGGGTAGAAGATTTTCGTTTTCACATAATGCTGTTCAGTTAGTGCTCAATACTTCGTCATTCCCGTAAAAACGGGAATCTTGGTGATATTAGATCCCCATTTTCATGGGGATGACGTCGGTTTTCGTGAAAAAGGTCAGTTTTCATCGGGATGGCAGATTTAAATAACCTTAACCGAACAGCACTCTGTTTTCACGGGAGTGACGGGAGTCAGTTTAGATTAAACGTTCTTCGGCAGAGCCTTCATGAACGACCACCAGCTTCATAGAAGAAAGTGTTTTATGACTGACAACAAATTAGAATTGACGAGATGAGACCAGAGAAATGAATAAAATTGATAACCTTTCTTGCTTCAAAGCCTACGATATAAGAGGCAAGTTAGGAGAGCAATTGAATGAAGATATTGCCTATAGAATCGGCCGTGCTTTTGGTCAGCTACTTAAACCCAAGACCGTTGTTGTGGGTGGCGATGTCAGGCTTACATCTGAGGCCTTGAAACTGGCTATTGCTAACGGGCTGCGAGATGCAGGAACTGACGTGATAGACATTGGCATGACCGGCACAGAAGAAATTTATTTTGCGACCAGTTTTTTAAAGGTAGACGGCGGTGTAGAAGTAACAGCAAGTCACAACCCGGTTGATTATAATGGCATGAAGTTAGTTCGTGAGGAATCAAGACCTATTAGTGGTGATAGTGGACTCAACGACATTCAGGCCCTAGCCGAGAGCGGCGAGTTTATCGATGTTGTTCAGCGTGGTAACTATAGTAAAAAATCGGTTCTATCTGACTATGTAGAGCATCTATTAAGCTATATCTCTCCTGAAAATTTCCGCCCGATGAAGCTGGTTGTAAATTCGGGTAATGGCGCTGCAGGTCATGTAGTCGATGCGATAGAAGCGCAATTCAAAAGCCTAAATATTCCAGTTCAGTTTATTAAGGTACACCACGAAGCAGATGGTACTTTTCCAAATGGTATCCCTAACCCAATATTGCAGGAGAACCGTGAAGATACGGCCGCTGCTGTGAAAAAACATGGTGCTGATTTAGGTATCGCTTGGGACGGTGATTTCGATCGCTGCTTCTTATTCGACGAAAAAGGCCATTTTGTAGAAGGTTACTACATCGTTGGCATGCTAGCGGAAGCATTTTTGAAGAAAACACCCAATGCTAAAATAATCCACGACCCTCGTGTTTATTGGAATACCGCTGAGATCGCTGAATCAGAAGGCGGAACACTCGTCATGTCTAAATCTGGGCACGCGTTTATAAAAGAAAGAATGCGAGAAGAAGACGCTGTATATGGTGGCGAAATGAGCGCACACCATTATTTCCGCGATTTTGCCTATTGCGATAGCGGCATGATCCCATGGCTGCTTGTGGCAGAGTTACTCTGTGTTAACAATAAAACACTATCCGAAACACTGAACGAACGTATTCAATCCTTCCCTGTTTCTGGCGAAATCAATTCTCGTATTGCCGATCCAATAACGGCGATACAGAGAGTAAGAGAGGCCTATGAGCCAAGCGCTCTTTTGGTTGACGAAACCGATGGATTGAATTTTGAATATAAAGAGTGGCGATTTAACCTGCGCACTTCAAACACAGAACCCGTTGTTCGATTGAACGTTGAATCCAGAGGTGATGTGGCATTGATGGAAAGAAAAACCAAAGAGCTGTTGGCAATGTTAAGAGCCGAGTAAGCTTCTGACGGGCTTTATTTCCGTGCAAGCGTAATGCTGTTCGGTTAGTGCTAAATACTTCGTCATTCCCGTGAAAACGGGAATCTTCGTGGGTTAGATCTCCACTTTCGTGGAGATGACGTAGGTTTCATGGAGATGACGTAGGTTTCATGGAGATAACGTTGGTTTTTCTTTGGGTCGTATATTTATACCTCAAACCCTCGTTCCAATGCTCCGTGTTGGAATGCATATCTGACTTGAAGCATCAGTCAACGTAATGCTGTTCGGTTAGTGCTAAATACTTCGTCATTCCCGTGAAAACGGGAATCTTCGTGGGTTAGATCTCCACTTTCGTGGAGATGACGTAGGTTTCATGGAGATAACGTTGGTTTGGTGGGGATGCCGTTGGAATGACTCACGACTGATTGTATTCTTTATACCACTCGACAAACTTAGCCACGCCTTCTTTTACGCCCACTTGAGGCTTATAGCCTGTCGCTTCAAACAGATCTTGTGTATCTGCATAGGTTTTATAGACATCACCCGCTTGCATTTCACGAAAATTCTTTTTCGCCTCTATTCCTAAAGCCGATTCGATCTCGGAAATAAAGTCCATTAGACTTATAGGGCTGCCATGACCGATATTATAAACTCGGTAAGGTGCCGAGCTCGTCGCTGGGCTCCCCGCTTCTACTGTCCAGTTGTTATTCTTTTCTGGGATGACGTCTGCAATCCGGATAACACCTTCAACGATGTCGTCGACGTAGGTGAAATCACGCCACATATCGCCATTGTTGTTGATATCAATCGTGTCGCCATCCAAGATACGCTTGGTGAAAATAAACGGGGCCATATCTGGGCGACCCCAAGGGCCATATACAGTGAAAAATCGAAGCCCAGTGGTTGGAATATCATAAAGATGGGAGTAAGAATGAGACATCAGTTCGTTAGATTTTTTTGTCGCGGCATAAAGGGATACCGGATGGTCAACGGAATCGGTAGTCTTAAATGGTGTGCTTGCGTTTAAGCCATAGACCGAACTAGAAGACGCATAGACCAGATGTTCGACCTTCGTGGCTCTACAGCCCTCTAAGACATTCAAATGACCTATCAAGTTACTATTGGCGTAAGCGTGTGGGTTATCTAAGGAATATCGAACGCCCGCTTGAGCCGCGAGATGAACAACCCTATCAAATTGCTCTCTTTCAAACAAAGCCGTCATTGCGCTGGTATCAGCTATGTCCATCTTAATAAACGTAAACTGAGGATGTTCTACTCGGGAAAGTCGCGCTTGTTTCAGAGAGACATCGTAGTAGTCATTATTATTATCGATACCAACAACGAAATGCCCTTTCTTACATAACTCTTCGACTGTTTTTGCTCCAATAAACCCGGAAGCACCTGTCACTAAATATTTCATATCGGTTCTCTGTTGAAAATAGTTGGTTTTAATCTTGAATCTATTAGAGTCGTCTGCGATGTCAACTTTGGTAATAGCTTTCTACTTTTTGAATTAACAGTGTCAATTCTGAAGACGGCAACGCATTGATACCCGCCGCGGCTTCTCGACCACCACCGGTTAAGAATTGACTACATATCGTACTTGCACCCTGTTTATTGTTGAGAGGGGCTCGTAAAGAGACAGTATAGGTATTATCACCATTTGATGTCAGTACCGCGTGGGCGGAGTTTGGGGCTTGGTTCGCTAACCAGTTACCATAGACACCACTAATTCGTCTCGATGCGGCATCATCTGGTAGCTCAAAAACACTTAACACAGTACTGCTGTGCATCGCGTCAACTGCAAGCGCTTTATTCATATCTTCTTGATACGCTTTCTGCAATGTATAAAACGGCGAAGCTTTATCTGAAATGACATCAAAAGGCGAAGGATAATCTAACAACGCTGTATATAAATCTGCCGGATGAAAGTGTAGATCATCTACTTTTGCGCCATACCCATTGTAATTAATCAGTGTGCCAAGTTCTTTCAAGGCATTCTTTCGTTCTGCATCTAATGACGCGTTATCTGCAAGCTCATCCGCCCTTGCGATAAGGTTGTCACCATACGCGGCAGTAATCGCCCACAAATGAAACCTTCCATCGAGCAGGTTATCTATAATCAATGCCGTACAGGTATTTGCGTCCAAATCGATATGCGCATCTAGATTTTCATTGTCTGGAATATTGCCTGACTGATGATGGTCAGCATAAAAAATTTTCACGCCTTTATTTAAGACGGCCTCTAATGCTTGTATATTTTTTGCCATCGATACATCAAGAACGGTAAGGCTATCTTCTGCATTCACCTCAATTTTTTCAACAAGATTTATATCTCTCTTTATACCCGTCACTAAGGTACTTTTTTTCGGTTGAGCCATTCTAAGCTGCAAAAGAGCAATTATACCATCGGCATCCCCGTTAAAAACATCGTAATGCATTGTTCTTCCTAGTTGTTCATTGCCTTTATGCCATCTTCTAGAAGTTGAATTTGATCCCTTCCCATCACCGTTGTGTGAGGTTTAACAATTGCGATCATCTGCAACACACCTTGATGGATGATCTTCTCTGTAATACCGGTTCTTGGCGACATCGCAGATTGATATCCAAGCCAACTTGAAGCCACAAGGTGTAGAGTCGTAACGAGTGATTTAGCTTCTTCTTCATTAACCTTCAATAGCTTGAGATCAACAAATCCATAAAAAATAGTTTCTAGGTTTTTGCGTAGCTTTTCTTGAACACCCAAATAGCGTTCATGCAACATTTCATCTCGCTGTAATATCTCTGGTAGATTTGAATAGAAAAACCGATATTTCCACATAAGCGTGAATATTGAATCCAGATAGCGTTTAAGTAAAACCAAACTCTCTTCTTTTGATTCTACTGGGGTAAAACGCTCCAACAACTCAGTTGAATAGCAATCAAAGATATCACGCACAATTTCTTGTTTGTTTCTGAAATGGTAATACAGATTGCCGGGGCTGATTTCTATATGCGCTGCGATGTGATTGGTGGTGATATTCCTTTCACCGCTTTCATTAAATAGCTCGAGACTTGCGGAAACAATTCTTTCTCTCGTTTTCATTTTTATTATCCATTGTGCTAACAATTGCAAGTATAAGCAGAAATCATTGATTCTTAAAGGGGGGAGCGTCTCTAGCACTCTATGGACTCAATTATTGATCGTTCACGTTACTCACTTCTGGACTATCGATGCAATAAGTAATCAAGATTCTAGCTTCTAGAAGCCGAAGGCGCTCCATCTTTTGAATAAGGGATTATGATTTCTCTGGGAACATCTTCTTGGTATGGATAACTCGATGGATTCTAATTAAATCACCATCGAACTCATAAGATAGTAGCATTGAAATTTCTGGAATAATTAGGTAGCGCCCTCTCCTATCTTCTCTTTCTATCCCCATGAGTAGGTGTTCTAACAACAACATCGCTCTATTCACTATAGTAGCGTCTGTTTTTTCAGCGGCTAAAGCGTTAAATTCATATAAATATTCAAAAATATCATAGCGGTCATCTAGAGATTGATGTTCCCACTTTAATTTCATACCTATATTGCCTTATTTCTAATCTTATTTTTTCTATCTTCCATTATTCTTTCGGCTTCATCGTGAGAAAAGAATTTGGCTTCTCCCTGGTCGTACTTATCAAACGCCGTGTTAATTTGATCGGTAAGCCATGAATCATGGTTTTCAAACTGACGCTGCTCTTGAGCCAAGTCTTCTGCTAATTTTCGACAAGCGTCACTTAGTGTTCCACCTTTTCTTTCAATTGCTTTTTGCGCTAATGACTTTGTTTGTTCATCTATTCTGAATTGAACTCTGGTTTCCATATTTATCACCTCAAATAACTCATTGTCATCACATATGTTAGTACGTAATAACGACCAAGACAAGAATCAATAGGAGTCATCATTGCAAGTCAGTGATCAACAGTTGAACGTCTATTATATGCATTCAAAACCTGAACCCTTTTTTTAATGACGGCTAAAAGTGACGCTCTATTTTTTCGTTTCATACCCAGTTGAAGCTTTAACCCATCGTCTAACATCAACGGCATCAGTTCAGCCGTTGCCTCGGCGCACATTATCGGCCCAGAAAAACCTGCCGCCAATAACCATGGATTTCGGCCAATATGATCGATATGGGCATGCGTGATAACAAGGGCTGTGATTTTATGTACAGGAAAATCAACCTTTAAAGGTCGAACATCGTTGCCTTGAAACTGACCGCAGTCAATTAGGATACTTTGCTTCGCCCTATAGAACAGTTCATGGCAGGAACCGGTAACGGTATCTTTGCCACCATGGTGGATGACTTTCATGGTTTTCTCCTGATTGTTGCGTCAGGATAACGATAAATGAATTTGCTGACAGGACGGAAAATGAAGTGAATATTTTGGAGGCATCTCTTTTTGAAGATAATAAATTTAAATTTGAGCACTCACTTCTGAATCAGGAAACCGCAAGTGCTCTATATCGAATGCTTTTTAGTCCGAACCAAACAGGTCTCGCGTATAGACCTTGTCTTCAACATCTCGAATCTCATCGACCATACGATTAGAAACAATGACATCAGACATCGCTTTGAACGCTTCAAGATCAGTAATCACTTTAGAGTGAAAGAAGTGCTCCTCATTAAGAACAGGCTCATAGACAACGACCACTATTCCTTTTGCCTTTAATCGCTTCATTATTCCCTGAATAGAAGAGGCACGGAAGTTATCTGAACCTGCTTTCATTATCAGGCGATAAATACCAACCACTTTAGGTTTTCGGCTGATTATAGAGTCCGCAACAAAATCTTTACGCGTTCTGTTCGCGTCAACAATGGCGCCAATAATATTATTGGGCACTTCCTGGTAATTAGCCAACAGTTGCTTGGTGTCTTTAGGTAGACAATAACCGCCATAACCAAATGAAGGGTTGTTGTAGTGATTACCAATACGAGGGTCTAAACCTACCCCTTCGATAATTTGACGAGAATTTAAACCATGTGCTTCCGCGTAGGAATCAAGCTCGTTAAAATAGGCGACACGGAGAGCAAGGTAGGTATTAGAAAACAGTTTTACGGCTTCGGCTTCTGTTGAATCGGTAAACAGAACTTGAATATCTTGCTTCTCTGCGCCTTCAACTAACAAGCCTGCAAAAACCTTCGCTCGCTTACTTTGCTCGCCCACGATGATTCGTGAGGGATGTAAGTTATCGTACAGAGCGCTACCTTCTCGCAAAAATTCAGGTGAGAACATAATATTCTCGCAACCGAGTTCTTGTTTTATCCTTTCAGTGTAACCCACAGGAACTGTCGACTTGATTACCATCACGGCATCAACGTTGATTGCCATTACCTGCTTAATCACCGCTTCTACAGAAGACGTATTAAAATAGTTGGTAATTGGATCGTAATCAGTCGGCGTCGCGATAATGACATAACTAGCATTTTTATAGGCTAAATTGCCATCTAGTGTCGCGGTGAAGTTTAATGCTTTGTTAACTAAAAAATCTTCTATTTCTGCATCAACAATAGGAGACTGCTTGTTGTTCAGCATTTCTACTTTTTCAGCAATGATATCTACCGCAACCACTTCATGCTGTTGAGCGAGTAACATTGCGTTTGATAGGCCAACGTAGCCCGTTCCTGCGATTGCGATTTTCATCTGGACTCTCAAAAAATAATTACATTATGATCTAGTGTATGTTTTATTCTTCAACAATAACATTTTTTTGCCAAACCAAATCACCGATACCATCCGTAGGATTAAATCCCGTTGGAGCATCCAAAAGCAGTTGCCTAATACGTTCATGCTCGAAGTGATGGCATGCATTATCTAAGTCATCTAGAAGTACCTTATATTCATCAAATGGCAAAAATGTTTCTTTTGCTGACATGATTCGCTCATGGGCCGTAGTTTCTACGTTGTCACCAATAAGTAACTCTTCAAATAATTTTTCGCCAGGACGCAATCCAGAGAACTGAATTTCAATATCGCCATAAGGATTAGAATCACTTTTTACCTCCAACCCAGATAAATTAACTAAATTTTCAGCCAAATCTACAATTTTAACTGGTTCCCCCATGTCTAATACAAACACATCGCCACCTTTACCCATGGCTCCAGCTTGAATCACAAGTTGTGCTGCTTCAGGGATCGTCATGAAATAACGAATAATGTCAGGATGGGTAACAGTAATGGGCCCTCCTTGAGCAATTTGACGCTTGAATAGAGGTATAACTGAGCCTGAAGACCCTAGAACATTGCCAAAACGAACCATACAAAACCGAGTACCCTGTTCTTTGTTATTTTCTATCTGAGCAAGTGCTTGCAAACCTAATTCTGCAATTCTTTTTGTTGTGCCCATTACATTTGTAGGTCTAACCGCTTTATCCGTAGATATAAGAACAAATGACTCAACTCCAGATTCTATCGCGGCCTTTGCAGTATAGTACGTACCAAACACATTATTTCTAACACCTTCAACAACATTATGCTCGACTAAAGGAACATGTTTGTATGCGGCTGCGTGATAAACAGTATCAACCTTGAAAGCTTTCATTGTTGCTGCTAATCGGTTTATCCGTTGAACAGAACCAAGAAGAGGGGCTATTTCTACTTCTAAACCATCCACCTTTACTAAAGAATTTAGCTCTCTATCTATTTGATACAAAGCAAATTCTGACAATTCGAAGAGTACAATCGTTTTGGGTTTCTGTTTGATTATTTGTCGGCACAATTCGGAACCAATGGAGCCACCGGCCCCTGTGACCATTACAACTTTATCTTTAATATTAGCTTGAAGCAGTGATTGCTGGGGGGTCACTGGATCTCGCCCTAATAAATCTTCGATTGCGACATCTTTTAACTCATCAATACTTGCCTCTCCGGATACGATGTCACCCATATCTGGGATGGTCAACACTTCTGCCGGTAGATGAACAAGTGTATCGATAATTTCTTTTCGTCGGACCCGTGTTGCGCTAGGCACTGCCATCAAAATTTGATCAATATCATGTTTCTTTATCAAATTTTCAGCTTTTTTTACGGGTTCTACCGTTAAACCTAATATAACCGTATTTTCAAGTGTACTATCTTTATCTATAAAGCTAATCACTCGGTGCGTTTCAGATGATCTGAGTGTCAAAGCCAACTGCCGACCAGCAGCTCCTGCTCCGTAAATTAAGACCTTTTTCTTTCCTTTTGCATGAGATTGAGCAACTAAAGTTCTTACAATTAAACGAGAACCACCACACAAGATACAAAGATAGGCGCCATAGATTAGTGGCACAGATCTTGGAACAGAAGCATCGAAATAATACGCCAATAAACCTACAGCTGATGCTGAGATAATGGTACCAATACTTACTACAGCCAATGCATGGAATGTGAGATAGCGCAAAATTGCTCTATATAACCCGAGCTTAGTAAAAGTAGCTAATGTAATTACTAATGTAATAGCAATTACATATTGATTAAGACTATCTTCAAGAGGTTTTATGTGACCGATGCGCGTCCAATAAGCCGCATAAAACGAACAAATTACAAACATAGAATCAATAACTAAGCTAATGAGACGTTTTTTAAATCTCGATAAGTTCCAAATAAATTTCAATCTAGCCATCTGATTTTTATTATTAAAAGTAATATAAGTATTGTACTGTCGTTTATTAAAAAAGTCTGTTTTAGTTGACTAATGTTTAAACGCTACTTTTGTCATGATGATCAATTCTAACAGTGACGATAGTAATGTATTTACAAAATCGACAAAAAAACTCTATTCTTTTTGAGCTTGAACTAACACACTTCGGACAACCAATGTCATTTTTTCTATTTCTGAAGGTAATAAAGTTGGATGGACTAAGAACATTAGGCTTGTGTCACCGAGTTCAACTGCATTTTCTAACCTTCGTTTCGGGCGCCAGGAAGTATTATCAAATGCTTTTTCTAAATAAATCTCTGAACAGCTGCCCTGAAAAGCAGGAACACCCTGCTCAACGATTAGATCAACTATTTTGTCTCTTGTCCAACCTTCCTTCAAGTTCTCAGGTTGTACAAAAAGATAATGTTTATATTCTGCATGTAGAATATAACAAGGAACTCGAACCGTTCGAACTACGTTTAAATCACGAACAACGTCATCAAGAGCTCTACCATTAATTTGACGTTTTCTAGTCCACTCATTCATTCGCGTCAACTGAATACGCCCAATAACAGCCTGCATTTCTGTCATTCGCCAGTTGGTACCAAAACTTTCATGTAGCCATCGAAAACCTGGTGAGTGTTTCCGATTATAAATAGCATCGTAGCTCTTCCCATGGTCTTTGTAAGACCACATTTTCAGCCATAGCTCTTTATTATTGGTGGTAACCATGCCCCCCTCTCCACCTGTTGTCATGATTTTATCTTGGCAAAATGACCAGGCACCAATATGACCTATAGAACCTACTGATTTTCCTTTGTATTTAGCTCCATGAGCTTGAGCGCAATCCTCGATAACGTAAAATCCATATTTCTTAGATAATGCCATTATTTCGTCCATCTCTGCAGGTAATCCAGCCAAGTGAACAACAATGACGGCCTTAGTTTTCTTTGATAATACTTTTTCTATCGTGTTTGATGTTATGTTCTGGCTATTTTTGTCTACATCCGCAAATATAGGCGTGGCCCCCACTGTAATAATTGATGAGGCGGACGCTAAAAATGTCCTTGGTGTAGTTATAACTTCGTCATTTTTCCCTATGCCTAGTGCCACTAGAGCTAAATCTAAAGCAAGCGTACCGTTAGCAACAGCTATCGCGTATTTGGAATCAGCCCACGTTGCAAATTCTTCTTCAAACTTTCTACATTCTATACCAGTCCAATAATTTACTTTATTGCTTAGCAATACTCGACTTACAGCAACGGCCTCTTCTTCCGTATATGATGGCCATGGAGAAAATGGAGTGTTTAGCACTGGATTATCCTTTATTTTTAATTGGCTTAGCTGGAGTACCAATTATGGTTTGATTACTTTTAATATTTGATACAACTGTCGAATTAGCTCCAGCCATGACATCTTTACCTATATTAATCATTTGGTTAACTTGACTTCCTATACCAAGCCAAGAAGCGCGCCCTATATTCACTCCTCCGGCCAAATTCACTCCCGGACTAAGATGAACGCCATCTGAAATTCGGCAATCATGATCAACAGTGGCAGATGTATTGACGATACAGGATTTTCCGATTACAGCAAAAGGACCAATTACTGCATTAGCCATAACAATGGACCCACTCCCTATATTAGCGAAACAACTCACCACTGCACTAGGATGGAGAAGAGGTTTGAAAAATGCCCCTGCACCTTCTAATAACGTTTGCTTTTCAAGGCGAATTCTATTTTGACCAATAGCAACAATCACTAAAGAATAGTCAATACAAGATAATAACAATTTGTCAGTATCTCCAATTACAGGCCAAATCTCTATAGCTTTCAGGTTCGGCCAGCGATCGTCGTAGAAATGAATTTCATCATATTGATTGAGTTCTGCAATTTCAGCGACAACTTTACCGTGACCACTTGCACCCAAAATTGCGCATCTACTCACTGTCGTTTCCTCTAAATGGCTCTATAGTCACATGTCCTACAGCTGATATTCCTTCTTTTAAGAATACTTTCTTAACAGTTAATAGCATTATTTTTATATCAAGCCACAAAGTTTGATTTTCTATGTACCACACATCAAATTCGAATTTTTTTTGCCAACTAATTGCATTTCTACCATTTACCTGGGCCCACCCCGTTAAACCCGGCCTTACATCATGTCTCTTTAGTTGTTCGTCATTATATAAGGGAAGATATTCTACAAGCAATGGCCGCGGCCCTACCAAACTCATCTCACCTTTCAATACGTTAACTAAACTAGGAAGCTCATCTAAACTAGTTGATCTCAAAAACACGCCAAATCTCGTTAAACGTTTTTCATCTGAAGCTAACTGCCCTCCATCATGTTGTGCATCTCGCATTGTTCTAAATTTCATAAGTTCAAATGTTTTAGAATTTTTACCTGGACGAAATTGTCTAAAGAATATGGGGCTTCCCAAAAAAATATATACCAAAAAGCTAGTCAACAACATAATTGGAAAAAACAACAATAACAATAATATAGATACAACTATATCTAAAAATCGTTTGACCATAATTAACCTTCTATAATATTAAGGAATTTTTTAGCTAGGACCCGATATTCGAAATTTTCAACTGCGTATAAATAACCATTTCGTCCGAGTTTTTGTCTTTCAGCCTTAGGCATTCTTGATATTTCGACAATTGCCGAAGATATTTTGATAGGGTCTTCAGCTGGTACAGTTATACCTGCTTTAGCAATATCAACCGGCTTATATGGTGAGCTTACCGAATATACAATAGGTTTTCCACTAGCTAGATATTCAGGTAACTTATTTAAAGAGTTCCCATATTCATATAATGAACTTTTTCTAAAACCAACGTAACAAAGATCAGCTAAAGCTAATACTGATGGAATCTGTTTTTTTCTTACGGTTCCTAAATACAAAACGTTATCGAGATTTCGTGATTGAAGTGACAGTTCGAATTCCGACTTATCCTTTCCTCCACCAACAACCAAAAATACGATATTTTCATTATTTTTCAACAACTCAGCCACATCTAATAGCACGTCAATTGCATTAGCCTTACCTAATGTTCCTGTATAAACGACCAAAAACTTGGATTTCGGCACGTTTTTTAAGAAGTCGGTATCCAAATCATCTTGATCTTCAAACTCCTCAATGGAAAATCCATTGGGGATCCATGTGAAATTATCTTTCTCTAATCCTCTTTTTTCAAGGTGATGATTAGCATATGGCCAATTAGAGGTAATATAATCAGCATGTTTACAAGCAAAGTTCTCTATATATTGTAGCAACTGAATAAAAGGATGCCTTTTATTAATACTCCCCATTTTAGTTAAAGTTAGAGGCCAAATATCACGAATATCCCAGATTAATTTTGCCGAATATTTTCTTGCTAAATATTTCGCCCCCAAAACAGAAACTAACGATGGTGTAGACACAATTATCACATCAGGTCTTTCCTCAATAAATTGGCGTAATTTACAAATCTTATAAGAAAACCGAAACCAACCAAGCACTCTTTTTTTACTGTGAGCGTGTGAATACCTAGGCATATCAATTGAAATATATTTAAAACCATCGACTTCTTTTGATTCTATAGGTTTTGTATTCGTTTCGGGATTGGTTAACAAATGATGATAACTAGCACCAATCAAATATACATTATGACCCTCCTTTGCGAACTCTCGCGAAAAATAATAATGCCTCCCTCCCATCCCTGTTTCTAAGGTCGATGCGTACTGATTAATGATCCAAATAACTTTTTTATTTTTCATCTAAAAACCTTTGAACAATAAGCTCACTAGCTTGACCATTACCGTATAACTCTTGATCAAACATCAAACCTGAAAAACCTTGATGGAAGGAATTCAATATATCTGTCTTACATGCCCCAACAAGCTTATTGTAACCTTGCTCTATTAATTCAACCCATTCTGTTTCGTCTCTCACGGTAATGCACGGCTTCTTAAAGAAAAATGCTTCCTTCTGCAGACCTCCACTATCTGTGATAACGCTGTCACAATGATTGATTAGCCATAACATGTTCAAGTATCCGACTGGTTCAATAAACGTAATGTTTTTGACTTTAGCATTCATACTTTTCAAAACAGATGCAGTTCTTGGATGTAATGGTAAATATACTCGTTTATCCATCGCTATTTCATCTAGCGCTTGAATTATCGCTCTTAATTTATTTTCATCATTAGTATTTTCAGCACGATGGATGGTCGCCAAGACAAAAGGTTCTCCATCCATAATTGTGTCTGGAGGAGAAGAAAATTGACTATAATAATTGACTCCATCTAACATAACATCACCAGTATATAACACTTCAGAATTGCCCCACAACGCAACACCTTCGTCTTCCAAATTTTGCACTGCTATTTCGGTCGGGCAAAACAGAAGTTTACTAATCCGGTCAGTCAAAATTCTATTTATTTCTTCAGGCATATCTTTATTGAAGCTTCTCAATCCCGCCTCAACATGAGCAATTTTTATACCTAACTTAGATGCTGCTATTGCACCTGCTAATGTAGAATTAGTATCACCATAAACCATCAAAAAATCTGGTTTTTCTTTTAATAAGACCTGCTCTATTTTTTTAATCATCTCACCGGTCATCTCACCATGCATTCCACCTCCAATTCCGAGATAATAATTGGGCTTGGGGATTCGCATCTCGTCAAAGAAAACATCGCTCATATTAAAATCATAATGTTGACCCGTGTGAACGATAACTTCGGAAATATCAGCTCCTCGATTTGCTGCACGTAATATTTCACGACTAACTGTACCTGCTTTGATAAATTGAGGTCGAGCCCCCAGAACTGTAACAATTTTCATTTTATTCAACCACCCAGTACTTGAAACCATCTACCATTTTCGACGAACCATCGTTGCTATCGATTAAATTAAGATCAATATTAGGTAACCTTAGCGACGTCGGTGTATTTGATTTCCCATTAGAAACAATCCATCCGTACTGTACTTTCTCGGCGGTCTCAGGAACATCTATTGATACAGAAGGTTTATCTTCCGTATTTTTTAATGTGAATGATTCCCTAGACCATTTACCTTCATTTTTAAACTGAACATACAGTCGAACTGTAAAGTCTAAAACATCAATACCTTGCTGTGGAACCAGAAAAACAGTTTGGCCTTTTACTGCATTAAGATGTTCAGAAGATGAGTAATCAAGCTGGATCAAAAAATCTTTCTCAACATCAGGTATCAGTTCAAAAATAGTTTCATTAGATTGGCTGACTTTTGTTATCGTAGCATTTCCAACAAGACCACCAACGCTGACGCCATATTGAGGTATTGCATTGATTCCTTTTATATCCAACTGCAAATTCTCATCTACGTTCGATGAACTTTTCGGCTCAATACGCTTAAAATCATTTCCTTGGTTACTGTATATCTCCGAACTTGTCGTAATTAGAACGTCATATTCTTTTCGAGGGTCTCTACCGAAATAAGCATCACCAACACCATCATAGTAAAGCGCATCGAATATCATTTTTAGGCGTGCAGTACCGGTGTCTATATCTGAACGATTCAGCTTGACGTATGTCCAAACCGATTTGCCTTGGTCGAGAAATGATTGAATGTATTGTGACGTTACATGATACCCGCGATTGTATTCTCGACGAAATTTAGCATCCGAAACACCTTCATTGATTCTGACTAAAGAGACAAAAACAACAGAACTTAAAATGACGACCAATTTTGACTTCGAAAGTACTTTCTTAGATAGAATTAACATCGTGATGCTAAGTATCATTATGCTCCAAAGAACAATATTAAATGTGCTCTCGTATTTAAGATGTAGTGGTGTGTATACCGTATTTTTATACTTCATTGTAACTGCTAAATACTCTAAATATACAAAAGAAGTAACTAATAATAAATAAGCATACACATCAGTTATAGTTCGCTTTTCAATTGAATGCCCAAAACATATTGAGAAACACAGTAATCCGACAACATAGGAATCTAAAAAATAATTTGCTATAACAGGCCCACCACGCTGAGTGATGATATAAATCAAGAGTAAACCAATTAATTGACAAACCCCAATAATCGATATTTCTTTAATTAATCTGAATTTTTTAAAAAAAATCGGCAATAACAGTCCAATGATTGCTATTACTGCTGTTGGTTCTGCAAGAAAAAAGTAAAACGGTGGCAGACCACCTAAAGCTCTACCTGAAAATTGAGTTTCTGCTCCTCCAGATAAATATGAGGCGAATAAACCAATCAACGTGTCATAGCCATCGTATATAAATATAAACCCAAAAACTAAACTCAAAGTCAACGCGCAACCAAAACTGGAAATGAAACCAAACCTAATAAAGTCTTTAATATTCTTTGAGTTTGTAACAATTAGATAAAAAATATAAAATACGAAAGCGTAGCCTTGAATTTTGCTGAGCAGCATAATCCCTAAAAAACATCCAGAGATAAAGATTTTTTTAGCTGAACCATTAACACCATCTAATATTATTATAGATAAAACAATGGCTATTGTTAACATATGCATCGGATATGTATATGATGCTACTCCTAATATGGTGGGAGACGAAATATACAATATTGTGAACAATATTCCCGATATTACCCCCCACTTCTTATATAAATACGCAGTGACTAATGCCAATGTTAGAGTACTAAGTAGGAGTGTCGCAATCCCACCGATTTGACCTACAGAGATTGGTAAAACTGAGATTACTCTTATCCACAACCATAACAAAACTCTGTCCGTATATGGAAAACCGTCGATGGGATGAAGAGCGGGTTCAACATATTGTAGAGGATCACTAGATGCTGTAAGAGAAAACAAATGACTATAATTTATCAAAAAATAGAAAAATGACACTACAAGAGGGAAAGAATAATCAACCAGAAATTTAAATAATCTATTTTTCATATACACCACCAACTACTGCCTTATTAAAAATCGTAAATTATAAAAAATGAAGTTCGTTACTTAATACCTTTTATTTATTTTATGAATTTTAATCAAAGCTTCATCAAGGTTAAAACCTACTGTATTAGCATACCACCGTAAAGACTCCCATCTTGGTTCATTATCCTGTTTTGCCAAAGCTAAAGCTTCATCTCTCGTTAGTACGCCCTCTCTAACTTGGTTTGATCTGAATGTATCATGCTCTGTAAAACCACACACTACGTAATATATATAATTATAAAAAGCAGCAGTTCCATCTCCAACTCGCCAAGTTGTCGACGTATCACCAGAACCCTCCCAGTCATAAACATCTTTTAACGTGGAATTGACTACTTCTTCATTCCACGGAAAATAGTGATATAAATATGAGTAATCATCTTTTAAAAAATAACTAGAATAAAAAGCATGGAAGCTATCAAATAGTGAACTATTAAGGTAGCTAGGATTGGACAAAAATCGCAACCCATAACTTCCCATCAATTTCGCTTTATTAAAGCTAGATATCTGAGTTAATATTCCATTACCAGAATTACCTTGAAGACCAGAAAAGGCCAGTTTAAAATCAGTACGTTCCAAATTATTTCCAGCTGCAAACATAAAAAGATCAACACCAGTTTGCTTTCTCAATTGATGAGCATAATAATAAAATTGTTTATCTCCGGCCATAAATAAAGGAATCATCGCCAAATCTGGTTTTTTCAACCAGGCCTGAATATTTTTTCGTACATTCTCCCTTTTCTTAGCCAAATCAGCTGAAACCAATATATGCTCAACACCAAGTTGTCCACACATTCTAGCAATATTTCGTCTTGCTAAATCAGTTACAAGCCCCCAGTCGTACGTATACGCGATTGGATTTAAACCTAGCTCATTTTTTATCACATGTAAGCCATAACAACTATCTCGCCCACCACTCAGGCCAACTAAACAATCCGGACTTCCGTCCTTACTCTTATATTTACTTATCAGTTCCAACAATTCATTTTTATCTTTTAGCACAGTTTTTTTATGTTCATGGCATTTATTACAAATACCATTTATATCAAACTCTATTCCAGGAAACGAAAACGGTAATATACATTTTGTGCAGCGTTTTATTTTTACTCCGTCAGGGTAGTCTTTATCAGATCGATCTAATATTCGTCCACAAGTACGTTCTTTGGTATTATTTGTAGTTGACAATAAATGATCAGCATTATCATTCATAACAAAACTTTCAACATCTAAAGAATCCAAATTTATAGAAAGTGCTGTGTTAGCAAAGAGATGATTAACTGACATTTTACTAATCTTTTTATTCTTTTTTAAAACTTCTGATAAAATAAAAAATTCAGATGCAAATACAAAAATATCCAATGTTTTATCAAAAGCATAATATAGAGAGCCATTATCGGTTGCAAGTATTGCGTTTTCACCTTCTGAGTTAAGAATGCAAATTGACGCATTACCCTTCAACTCAGAAAATGTATTTGAAATAGCAATATTTCGTTGCTCTTTTTCTGCTTTGTGTTGAAATAAAGCTAATAGAGCTTCCGTATCAACTCCAGAGGTTGGTTTGGATTCTAAACCTGACCAAATCTCTTCATCATTTACTATAATACCGTTATGTATTATTACATCAGAATGACGTGTTACAGGTTGGTTATTATTGTTTAATGCACCTAAGCCATTAGTGACTAGGCGAGAGTGACCAATTGCTATGAATGGCGAATCACCAGAAACGACATCCGACAATAAACTTTGGTATTGCTCTGTATGTAAAAATTCCGAAGCGGAAACTGCGCTTTTTAATACAACAAGGTCTTCTTCTAAAACAACTGACAGACCTGAACACTCTTTACCTCTCGCTTCCGACATTAAAAACACATCTTCAAATATGGAAAGCACCTCATTTTTAGCTAATGAAGTTGTCTTACTTGAAAAAACACCAAAAATCCCACACACTTGCGTTCACTCCAATTTTTACTTCCCTAAAAAAGGGACTAAATTTAATTTTAGAAACCGAATAGCAGAACAATTTAACATTATAGTAAATATAACCCAAGATAGAACAGTTGCAAAAGCAGCGCCTTTCAAGCCCCAAATAGGTATAAATAAGTAATTAAAAAATATGTTCGCTAAAACCATCAAAAAATACATCTTAGAACTAACTTCTGGCTTACCACAAATAGCTAGCAGTTGATCAAGACATAGCCAACCTGACAACGCAGCCATAAACCCTATAAGTATCAAAAATATTATTGATACAGTCGTTAAACGTGGATCAAGATTGAACAAGTCAACCATTAACGGAAATAAATAATACGCCAATGCTGCCATTAATGAAAAAGAAGATGTCACAATTAGCACCACCTTTTTAATGAATTTTTCTAATGGTTCTTTTTCACCACTCGCATAGAGCTTTACTATTTTGGGATTTATATAATTCTTTACAACAACAATTAATTGATAAAAACCTTCAATTAACATTGCAACAAATGAATATAAACCAACAGACGACGACGATACAAAAGCACTTAGTACCAAAACATCAACTCTGGCATTCAACTCAATACTGATACCAGAAATGACCACTCGCTTACCATAATTATAATGTTCTATAGCCGACTTTTTTAACCTACAATTAAATGAAACCGATGAAATATCTCGTAAAAAATAAATCATGAACATTAAAAATAAACTAAATTCAGAGAAAAGAAATGTCGAAACTAACGGTTTTTTCGATTCAATATTAAAAAGTAAGACAACAAAAGCTAACATTGAAACAGCCCTAAACCCACCAATAAGTGCATATAATCGCATTCTAGATAAGCCATTAATAGTAAATGAAAACACTTTATTAAGAGAGAAAAAAACCAACGCTAAACATATATAATTAGCACCGTGTTCCAGATCACTCACATTCAACACAGAAAGGAGTGGAGAAGCAACGTATATCAAAAGTGACATTGAGGATGAAATAAAACCAGTAACCAGTAAGCCTGAAGCCAGTATATATCGATAATTTTCAGGATTTAGAGCACACAACCTAAGACATGAAAGATGAACTCCAAACACAGTAATTTGTGACATTAATACAAATATAGCGTAAGACAGATTAAATACACCTAGTTCTTCCAATCCGAATAATCGAATGATAAGAATATTTAATATAATCCCTGATCCCGCAGCTATAATCAAACCAATGTAATTTATAGTTAGATCTATAACCGCATCATAGCTTTTCATTATGAACTCTTGCTCTGATGAACTTGGCCGGTACGCCTCCTACTATCGTATATGGCTTCACATCAGTAGTAACAACTGCCCCAGCAGCCAAAATAGAACCAGTTCCGACCGTTACGCCAGCAAGTATTGTTACATTAGCACCAATCCATACATCATTGCCAATATCTACTTTTTTCGCTACAACTCCTTGGCTACGAATAGTTTGTTCAGTACTTAAATGAACGTGCTCACTAGAAAGTATTGATACACGGTGTCCAATAAGAACATTTTCCCCTATTGATACACAACCGTAACCTGAAATATACGTGTATTCATTAATAGTAACATTCTTACCAATTGATATTCGATAGGGGTACCACAACGTCACGCCTTCGTATATTCTCACCCTATTTTTAGCCATAAGAAAAGGCTTACTAATTACCCATCGTAAAAGATCACCAATAGGCGATGGGATGTATTTCACTAAACCATATAGTAAAAAATAAATCCCATGCATTATATAGTCCGAGTATTTATAGTCCTTATCAGTGGCCATTCTCGACATCCGTCAAATGTTTATTTGCCTCCATATCCATCCACATAGCAAAAAACAGTGAAAGGAAAGCATTTGTTACCGAAAAAGACATCAAAATCAAAGTGGTAGTTGGTATATACCCAACAGTCATATCTTTATATATCAGGCGAATGAACAATGGCAAAGCTAAAAGAACACCATTAACAAATGCGAATAAATAAAATAAAACTAATGGATTGAAATCTCTCAATATGTACTTGTGCAGTAAGCGCTTGTGAAATAGTCCTAAAAGCAACTTACAAACTGTAGGTATATATGTTTTCAATTTTATTTTACTTTGTTCTTCACCATATACAGGCTCAATTTCTACATCTTTTATTTTAAAATTATTAATATTGAGCATCCAAAGAATATGAGCATTGTAACCATATCCTTTAATCATGCTTTCAATTGGTATTATTTCTAATGCCTTTCTCGAAATAACAGTATAACCACATTGAGGATCAATACTTTGCCAATATCCAGTAGCAAATTTAGTCAATAGCGACAATCCAGAATTACCAATGAGTCTATGCCTTGGCATTCTTTCAACCACTTCCTCTCGGAGCAACCGGTTACCTTTGGTATAGTCGACTTTTCCAGTAACTATTGGGTCTAGGAGTGCTGGTAGGTCATCTGGGTTCATCTGCGCATCTCCAGCCATTACCGCAACAGCATCAATTTCCATTTCCTTAGCTTTTAAATAGCCATCAATAAGCGACTGACCTAGACCCTTATTAATAACATGATTAACCAGTACAATTCTTGAATCGGTTTTGGCATAACCTTCTATGATTTCGAAGGTTTTATCCATACTACCATCATTGACAATGATCATATGATCTACATAATCTGGCATTGTCTCAATGACCCGACCAATTAACAGTTCTTCATTATAAGCTGGAACTACTACAGCTACAGTTTTAGAATTATACATTTGGAACTAACCTTTTTTATCACTGAAATGATTTTTGCTCCAGTTTAGAGTTTTAGTTAAGCCTTCGGGAAAATCTAAATATTGGAATTTGAATCCCATATTAACTAGTTTATCATGACTCACGTCAAAATCTTTAATATCGCCAATTTTCCAATCTTTATATTCGATGGCCAGTTCTTTCTTGTCGAGTTCATGTAAAACACTTTCTGCTAATTCCTTAATCGATACCGATAAACCTGATGCACAGTTAAAGTCCTCTCCTCTTGCTTCTTCAGTAATTGCTACAAATTTATTTATATCAACAACATCTTGAACATAAGTAAACGATCTAATTTGTGAACCGTCACCGTAAATTGTTAAATCTTTATTTTCTAATGCTCGTCTTGCAAAAATAGAAACCACACCGCCAACATCACTACTTTCTTGCCTTGGTCCATACACATGATAATATCGAAGTATGCTGACATTCATATCATATAAATCTTTGAAAGCGCGCACATATTTTTCACCAGCCAATTTACTCACTCCATAATAAGAACTCGGATTGAGTGGATGCTTTTCGTCCGTTGGGTAATATTGTGCTTTACCAAAAACTGAACCAGTGGAAACATGAACAAATTTCTTAACATTGTGGTCTCTTGCGAGTTCCAACATGTTGAAGGTACCGCCTGCATTAATTTGTAAATCACGTCGTGGATCTTTCAAGCAAACTGTCATTTTTGAACAAGCTTGGTGGAACACAACATCTACACCATCAAAGTAGGTTTTGAGTTTATCATAATCCGTTACATCACAGTTCACCTCTTGTAAATTTCCACCATATTTACGATGTAATTCGCTCAAATTTTCTGTCTTTCCCGCACTATAATCATCAATACTAATGACTTCCAATCCATCTGCTAGTAAGCTTTCTACTAAGTGACTACCAATAAATCCGGCTCCACCTGTTACCATGGCTTTGTTATAAATTCCTGACAGTGAATAACGTTTCATACATACACCTTAAGTTTTAATTATTGTAGTTATATTAAATTATTAGATTAGCTCTCTATACAATCGTATAAGCTTCGATTCTTCTTGATTCCAATTATAAATTCTGTTTACAGCATCAAATCCATTTTTGCCCATTTTTTGTGCAACCTCTGGATTATCGACTAAATACTGGATAGCCACCGCTATCTCTTTCGGACTGTCGGGATCTACGCACAAACCACATTCATTACCAATAATAATTTGCCTCCAAAGAGGAAAATTCGATGCAATAACAGGAATACCGGCACTCATATACTCAAACATCTTATTTGGTTGCGCCTCTATATGATTTGGATATGGCAAAAATGTGACTATTCCAGCTATTGAACTATTCAATACAGAAGCGACATTTTTGCGATCTAAATAGCCCAACTCTATGACTCTATCCCATGAACTTAGTGACATAACGTTCATATGAGTTTTCACTTCAGAGAATGAACCTACAAGATTGAGCTCCGCTCCATTAACATATTTAAACGCCTCAACAACATTTTCGATACCTCTAATCCTAGATACACCACCAACATATGCAATTTTTGCTTCACGTTTATTATTTTTAGATACTGTTGTTAGCTCTCCTAAAATAGGATAATTATTTATTATACTGACTTTTTTACATTTTCTAGAAAAATTCAAACCTATACTGTTAGTCGCACAAATTATCGCATCAAATCGAGGAGTTAAAAGTGACTCATATAACTTAAAGTAAAATGACGCCAACTTAGCTACTAAAAAATTCAAGTAAGGTTTACTAAGTAATTGTTTAGAAAAGTCTTCATGTGAATCAAATATGACACATTTACCTAGTTTTTTTAATTTAATCCCTATGGAAATTAATTCAGGGTCATGGAAATGATATATGTCTCCATCTAGAGTAACTGCTTTTCTGAACACGTCTTTTCGAACTCTCAACCATCTATCAATCCGGCTTTTTGAGCCTCCAACGTCATGTATACTTACTTCATTTTTACACTCATTTCCCGCACCATCGGCTACGATGAGGTGAACGTCATAATTATTGTTGACTAGACTCTGACACTCTTTTAAGAAAATCCTTGTGTCATACCTTGGATGAACCGAAGTCATTTGAATGACTCTTTTCCGCCTTTTCATTCACTTTCCTACTAAAAAAATATATTACATAAATCATGCTTATAGCAAAGATTTGAGGCACAACACCCCAAAGAAAATTGACAAACATAGTCGAGTCAACTTTAGGATACATAAAAACAAACCGACTCAAAAAAATTGAATATATCATAGCAATTAACAAATTCGAGGATTTCATGGCAAAATTTGCAATAAAAGCAAACAATGCTCCTACGAAACACATTACTAATGGTGCTATCAATGAAAAATTTGCATACATCTCGCCAATAGCTCCAGGAGTTGGAGCTCCGGAGCTTTCAGGTACATATAATTCTTTTATGAGCAAACCTATTGATGATGGCGACAATCCAACATATTTTCCAACCATATTTCTAAACCAGTCAATAAAAGTGCTTCCAATTAATGAATCATCGTAGCTAAATGTATGAAATATTAAAACGAGTTGTTGCAAATCCGTTACATTACCACCACCTATAATGGTATTCAATATTCCACTACCGACATCAGAGATATCTAAACCCAAATAAAGATAATTACTAATAATACGTAAAAAATAGACAACAAAAGCCGATAAAAATAAGGATGTAAGTAAAATAAGAAGCTTAAATACAATCTTAGGGCGGCAAATAGCCACGAAAATTATTTGTGACATCAAAAATGTTACGGCAAGAGAAATTCGGCCTTGAGATAAATTCATTACAAACCCGACAATACTAAACGTAACAAAATAAAATGACAATTCTCTATTTGATGAAATTATTCCTATTAGCCACAAATAAATACCAGCATAGTATAGGTGATATGGCAAAGTAGATATTTCTGCTGCTTTTGCCAAATGTGGGAAAACCTGAAAATATAAAAGAAAGTTAATCATACCCCCACTCAATAAATTCCCGAGATAGAACCAATACCCAAGACCTGAAGTCAATAAGATGGCTACAAAAATAAAATAATTCCTGGCATAAAAAGCAAAAAAACCATTGTTTTCTCTAAGAATAAATTGTCTACTTTTGACTACTGAACAATATCCTAAATAAAGAGCTATATAACATACAAGCGCATATAACAAACCCTTCTGCATATAAGTAACGATTACTTCAGGTGGGATGTTAACAAACCCTAAAAACTTCCCAAAATTTGACGTAGAAAATGAATAATACAAACCACCCAAAGGATAGCCCATGTACATTATGGAAAAAAGAAACAGAGGAGAATAGAAAGTGTTTCCTACAGTCCAAAAATTAAAGTGAATCGCACATATTATGATACACCAAGAAATAAGCACCATTAATTTGTCATTCGTATATAGTGAAAGGTAAATTATCACACTGGAAGATATGAAAATTAAAAATAAATATAGTGCAATATTAGTAGTATGGTTTTTAAAGAGCACTCTTTACACCTTAACTTTAAAGTAATTTATATATATATAAAACATGCAAATAACAACATTAAGTCCGAAAAAGTATCTTACTTCGTCACGTTCAAAAACAGTTCCTATAATAGAAAGAAATATCGTGAAAATGTAGACAAAAACAATCAAATTATCTGTTTTTATTTTGTATAAAAGATTAGAACTAATTTTTGTTCTGACGAGCAAATACACACAAAATGACAAAAGCGACGCAACAGAGGCACCGGAAGCACCGTATATTGGTATCAGTAAATAATTCCCCAATGCATTACAGATTAACGCAGTAATAGATACTAATAATGTATATTGGGTTTTTCTTTTTAATGAAATACCTATTCCAAATATTTCAGACAATAGAAAAATCAGTGGACAACCTACAGAAGACATTATCATGTATTCTATACTTTTATATTCATAGGGAAAAACATACGGAATGATCCAAGAAAATAAACTTACTAAAGACCATAATATAAGAATGGCAGGAAACGCAATGTTAGCCACCCGTTGAATATTGTCCTTGTCTTGATTAGTCTCATACCATTTATATACAATAGGAGCCCATACATTTGAAAAAACTCCTTTTAATAACATTACTGCGGATACTAATCCCATCAAAATTGAGTATGTACCAACTTCGTTAAGATCTGATTGCCAAGCTAGAAAGTACCGATCCAGAGAACTAATACCCCAATAAGCGACGCCACCTATTAAAGCGGGTGTTCCGAAGCGCATCATAGAAAAGACAAGTTCAGTATCAATTAGGGATGGTTTAGAGCCTTGTTCTAACCATAAGCTTCGTTTATAAATACTAAAAATGACCAATACCAAAAATCCGACTAAAAAATTTATAAGTAATAGATAATATAATCTAATTTCAATGTCTAAAGACCATCCTATCAATACTAAAAGTAAAAATAGAAGTTTAGGTACCGATTGGATTAAAGAAAAAGAAATACCTAATTCGTTCATTCTAAACAATAGTGACAACAACTTCAGAAAAAAATTAGTAAAAACTAGCCCAATAAATGTAATTAATACCAAGTGGCCATTTGACGCATTCTCTTCTAACGTTAATATATCTGCCTCATAAAACAATATCAGAATAACTAATACAAGAATAACCACACATATGGTAGGCAGAAAAGCCGTTCTTAAGAGTAAATTTTTATCCTTATATGTATGGAATTCTCTTACGTACGCCTGATCCATCCCAAACATAGAAATCATAATAACCAAATTCGTTGCCAAAATAGCCAAACTATATTGACCAATGATTTCAGACGGGATAAACCAAGCAAATATAGGTAGTGTGAACGCACCAATAATACCAGTTAGCATTGAGCCAATTATAAAATGGGAAAGGGTTCTACGTTCCAAAGTCAATTGCCTTTTTGTAGATGTTTTCTATTTTTTCTAACACATGCTCCTGGCTGTATTGTCCTATATTCTTATGATAGCTCATTTTTGAATCAATCGTTTCGGATAACATATTTATAATGTCACTTTCGCTTTCACTCTTTAAAGTCATTCCAATGCTATGTTGTATGAAATTTTTATAGGGCAATATATCACTAACAATGGGTATACTGCCTAATTGTAAAGGTTCGATAACTCCCCCACCTAGGCTATCAGATAACGGTAGCGACAAGTGGTAAGCACTACGACCATAAAGTGAATATAATTCAGTGTCGTTTAGTAATCTATTGATATAATGAAAAGAAGACCTGTCAACTTTTGACAAAAATTTATTTTCTTCTTTATCATTTGAGAATGCCTTTAAGACTACTACACTTTTATTCAACTTCATGCCTGACATTATATTTATAATCTTTGCGACCAAGTCCGGATTATATACTGGAGCTAAACCGCGAGGAAATATATAAAAACCATTCCCTTTTAATCCGAATTCAATCTCTAATGCCTTTTCTACTATTAATAATGCATCGCCATCAGGTTCATCAATAGATAGCCCCCAATAAAACGCCTCGCTTTTCTTCTCTATTTGTGCGCAGAGCAAAATAGATTTATCAATAACAGACATAGATGAACTGTGCACAAAATTAGCTCTATATAATATAATTTTGTTTATCATCATTAATACTGTTTTTTTTATTCTTCCAATTTTTTTAGAGGGCATTAATATATCAGATCCCCACAATGCAACAACGAGAGGAACAGGAATAAATAATGACATTAAACCATAATGGTTTGTATAATGTGCATGTACGACATCTGGCCTATACTTATTAACAAGTTTATTTATCTTCCAAAATTTAAAGTAATCTAAGTGACTCCGAAGTTCCCCAAGATCTTCAAATATAATTCCTTTTATTTTTTCTGTACTTGACAGCTCAAAGGAAGCGATGATGATATCATGCCCTCTAGCCATCATTTTTTTCGCAAGTCGTTTAACTATTGGTGCCTTCCAATTACCTGCAATTATAATTTTCATCTAATTATGCTCAATATGAGTTCCAATTCATCATTTTTCATATAAGGGTGCATAGGTAAACTAAATACTTCTTTCGAGAGAATATTAGCTATTGGAAAATCACAACTATTATCAGATAGATATTCAAACGCAGTTTGGTCATGCATGCAAGTATTATAATAAATCATCGTAGGAATATCCTTTTTTCGATATTCGCTCATATGAAAATTTCTTTTGGGGCTTCTCAATGTAAATTGAGCCCAAGAGCTCACATAACCTTCTGGGGTTTTAGGTGTAACCAATTCTTCGGATAATCTAGATCTGTAAGTATCAGCTAATTGATTTCTATTTTTTATTTCATCAGGGAAGGCATTTAGTTTTTCAATTAATATTGCACTTTGAATAGTATCTAAACGACTATTTATACCAATTCTTACATTGTCATACTTATCGACACCCTTACCGTGAATACGAAGAGAGCGTAGTAAATCAGCATAGTGGTCATTATTGGTAAAAACTGCACCACCATCACCATAACAACCTAGCGGTTTGGCAGGAAAAAAACTCGTCGTTGCAATATCACCAAAAGAGCCTGCCATTTTCCCATCAATTGACCCACCAAATCCTTGAGCCGCATCTTCTATTATTTTGATGCCGTACTTTTGTGCTATAGCTTCGATTTTAGAATAATTTGCAGGTAAACCAAATAAATCGACAGCAACAATAGCTTTGGGAATTAGTTTCCCTTCCACAATAACATTTTGAATTCGTTTTTCGAGGTCTTTGGGACAAATATTAAATGTTGCTTCATCTGAATCCACGAATATTGGGGTAGCGTGAGCGAAAGCAATAGTTTCAGCGGATGCAAAGAAGGTGAAAGTTGGACAAAATACTGCATCACCCTCTTGAATTCCCAGCGCCATCATCGCTAACGTAAGGGCATCTGTTCCATTTGCACAAGTAATTACATGTTTTACTCCAATATACTCGGCAAGCTTAGTCTCCAACTCAAATACTTCAGGTCCCATGATGTATTTACCGTGACTAAGCACGTTATGAATACGAGTATCGATTTTCTCTTTAAGGTGTTTATATTGCGCTTCTAGATCAATAAATTGCATAGCTAACTACTCTTTTGTACTAGAGATAATGTATCGCCTTCTAATCGATACGATTGATCCGTGTGTGAACACTTAACTGTTATTTGTCCGTTAATCGGCAACTCCAACTGCTCCCCAAAGGTGCTCATCCAGCCAATCTGTTTTGCAGGGACACCTACCATTAGAGCGAATGGTTTTACATCTCGATTCACGACAGAACCTGCACCAATGAATGCATATTCGCCAACAGTAATTCCACATATGATGGTGCAGTTAGCTCCTAGCGTTGCACCTTTCTCAACAATCGTCGTCCGATATTGATCTTTGCGCTCAATGAGTGACCGTGGGTTATAAACATTAGTAAATACCATGCTAGGCCCGCAGAACACGCCTTCCCTTAAGTGCACATTATCGTACACCGATACATTATTCTGTATTTTACAGTAATCACCGATCGTAACTTTATTTCCTACAAATGTATTTTGTCCTAATGATACACCATCACCCACTTTGGCTCCGCTACACACATGAGCCCAATGCCAAACGCGACTGTCGGCACCAATTTGGGCTCCATCGTCGACAATTGCTGTTTCGTGTTTAAAATATTTCATCTGATACCTTACACAAGAAGGGGAGTTTCCTCCCTTTCTAATTACAAACGGATGTCAGCGTCATTTAGACTTAGAACATGCTTTACGTCATAAAGAACATGTGCGTTTTTGCCTAGACTACGTATCTTGTCAACACCCATTTGTTTAATTTCACTATGATCTACCGCGAGAACTATAGCATCATATTGCCCATTTTTTAGTTCATTAATGAGTTCAATACCGTATTCATGTTTAACCTCTTCTTTCGATGCCCAATCATCATAAACATCCACTGACATATTAAAATCTCGTAGTTCATGGATCACATCGATAATTTTTGTATTTCTGACATCAGGACAATCACCTTTAAAGGTAAATCCCATAATCAAAACTTTAGCTTCATCAATATGAATCTTATTGCTTGCCAGTTTTTTGACAAGTTGAGTAGCAACATACTCACCCATACCATCGTTGATACGGCGACCAGCAAGAATCACTTCAGGTCGATAACCAACTTCTTGAGCTTTGTGAGTTAAATAGTAAGGATCAACGCTTATACAGTGTCCTCCAACCAATCCAGGTTTGAATGGCAAAAAGTTCCATTTGGTACCTGCGGCTTTAAGTACTTCTTCTGTATCGATATCTAATTTATTAAATATTTTAGCGAATTCATTGATAATAGCTATATTCAAATCACGCTGAGTATTTTCGATAACCTTTGCTGCCTCTGCAACTTTTATTGAGGAAGCTTTATGAGTTCCAGCATTTATAATTGAAGAATATACACCGTCTACAAAATCAGCTACGCCTGGAGTAGAACCAGACGTAATTTTAGTTATTGTAGTTAAGCGGTTTATTTTGTCACCAGGATTGATACGTTCAGGGCTATAACCTGCAAAAAAATCAACGTTGAAAATTAACCCCGACAACTTTTGAATTATTGGAATACAGACTTCTTCTGTTGCTCCAGGATAAACTGTCGATTCAAATACAATAGTATCTCCTTTGGAAACAACTTTTGATAATGCTTCTGAAGCTCTACAAAGAGGATTCAGATCTGGGGTGTTTTCTTCTGTTATTGGTGTAGGGACTGTAACAACATAAAAGTTACATTCACTTATATCTTCAAGTTTTTCTGTATAAGATAAATGTATTGCTTCTTGCAATTCCTCTGGTGAACACTCGAGCGTCGCATCACGGCCGGATTTCAATTCATCAACTCGATGTTTATTTAAATCAAAACCAACTGTAGGGTATTGTTTGCCAAATTCGACAGCTAATGGGAGGCCAACATAGCCTAATCCAACAATTCCAATATTTAACTTGTTCAATTTCATTGTTATCATCTCAAAAGATATTATAAGTTTAACGGTAAGCCAACTTCTCTGCTATCCCTAGCGGAAATATAAGTGCTAATTAGTAGTTCTAATGATTTTAGGCCTTCTCTTCCATCTGTTTCTGGTTCCGCTTTTCCTCTTAATACATCTGCTACGTTTTGGAAGTATGGTGGATGCCCAAAACCGTATACTGAAGTGGTTTGGTAATTAGCGTTCTCAATCTCAGAATCGTACTCTCGTTCATCTTCAAAAGACCATTCTTGAATATGGTTTACTGCAACACCCCCAATGCGGACTGTGCCTTTCTCTCCAAGGATGGTTATGGAACCCTCCAAATTCTGAGGGTAAGTACACATAGTCACAGCCATTGACCCTAGTGCACCACTTCGCCATTTTATATTTACTACTCCAGTATCTTCAACTTCGATATCACGATTTGTTGATGTGATAGCATGTATTTTTTCTACTGGTCCAAACAACCAATGCAGCAAATCAACATAGTGAGTGGCTTGGTTCATAAATGCCCCACCATCCATATCCCAGGTACCTGACCAAGGTGCGCGATCATAATATTCTTGTGGTCTAGTCCAAAACACATTCAAATGTACAAGGTGTACTTTCCCAAATCGCTTGCCAGACACTGCTCTTTTCAGTAATTGTAGAGTGGAATTGCGTCTATTTTGTTTCACAACAAATAATCTTACGCCGGCTGCATCACAGGCACTTACCATGGCTAATCCATCATGCCATTTTGTTGCCATAGGTTTCTCTGTGATTACGTGAACATTTGACTCTGCCACTTTGATAGCTTGTCGCGAATGTAAGCCACTAGGCGTACATAGAGAAACAACGTCTAATTTTTCATTCGCAAGCATTTCATCAATACTTAGATATCCTGGAACATTATATTGAGAAGAGTGTTTTTCCATTACTTTTAGATCATTATCACATATAGCCACCAATTCGAATTCAGTACTTAATGTTTCAATACTTCCAAAATGATTTTTTGAAATTCTACCGCAACCAACAATAGCAATTCTTATTTTTCTATTTTCAATCATAACATTGACCTAATATATTAATTTTAAATAACTATAAAATTTATTCATGAATAATAATAACAAATCGATGATATATTCCTTACACCCTCGACACCAAATAAATACAAACAAGAACAGATAAATATCACTCTTTACTGCTCATTTGATCTTAATATATGCTTCATCATTACGATTAGAAAACTCAATCCACTGCCTAATATTAATCCAAGTATGATGATGACTAACCTGTTAGGTTTATCTCTAGAAATTGGCTGGCTCGGTTCTTCTAAAAACCTGTATGTTAGAAATTTAATATCTCTATTCAATTTTGACGATTGTATCAAGTCTAACTTTGCACCTAGTTGTTGTAATCTTGGTTCTATAACACTCAAGTTCTTCATTTCTTTTAGAGCTATTATTTTGGCACCTAAAGCATCACTACCTAACCCTATAACGAATATATCTTCACCTCTAATATTCTGAATCGGTTTATCAACACCTGCTGCCAATGCTATTTCATGGGAAAATTGAGCGCGCTTTATTTCTACTTCAATTTTTAATTTTGCTTGTTTTTCAAGTGCAAAAAGCTGCTGAGACAATTCATTTTTTTTAGAAAATATTTTGGAGTCAAGATTATTAAGAGCATCGCTATGAACAATTTCATTGACGAACAATACATAATCACTCAGCATTTTAAGTGCAATTTCTTTAGAGGTAGATTGTAAGCTTAATATAAATTCGCTTTTGTCATTTTTATATACTGGAGTGGCCGATATTTTCTTATACCAGCCACTATAAACTCTACGCAGAGAATCTTCTGAAATATCGCTTCCATCAATTTTTATTTTATGATCTTGAAATAACTCATTTTTGTTTAAAAAACTTTTTTTATTAAAATTAGAATTAAATGCTCTGATAAACATTTGAAAAAGCTCTTCACGATCTACTAAATCATTGAGTTGGTCATCAATGAGAACCGTACCATCTTCTTGATATGTGTCAAAAATAGGTTGGTAATTTTTCACCTGTAATTCATAATTGGAAAAATCTTGAACTTGTGGAAGTACTACCTTCGCCTTCGCAGACCACCATTCTTGTGCAGTAAAAGCATAAATCATTGCAAAAATAGTGAAAACACTTGTTATCATTACAATAAGCCATTTTTCTTTCCATAGCGTCAATATTATACCTTTAAAGTCAGTATAATTTTCCACTCTATCTCTAGGATCTATAACAGCCGTATTACTTCTAGCTATTTTTGATTCCGATAATATTTCTTTCACCAAGATCCCCTGTTAGTTTCTACGCTACCGCTCTTAGGTCAAACTCCTAATCGCAGATATGAAATTTTTTAGTAGCCAATTGTACAATAGCGAGACCTTATATGCGAACTTGTAAGCGTCGATTAATTCAAATAATCGAGATCAAATCACCACTATCCCCCCAACCTATCCTTGTAATGTAAGAGTCCATTGGACCCATATTTAATGAATATATCATCAGCTCATAGATTAGCAGCTGAAATTATAATGGGATAAAAAGGAACTATTTGGTATTGAATTAACACGGAGACTATGGCGTCGGTTCAAAATCAACTACTTAATTTAATAATGGTGCAGACATAAACGTGAGTAAATCAAGTAAAGGCATAAAAGCGTTCACCTGTATGTTATTCGCAGCGGATTTGGCAGAGCGTAACACGCGACCAAAAAGTTTACAGTTCTACTGACGTTAACCTTACTGAGCAATGTGCATCGATAAAAAATTGACAGAACCATAGTATTTGCATTATTTATGAAGTGTTCAATATTCATAGCAAACGATAGACGGATCATTGTTATTGAAAATTGATACATTCTTAGTTAAACGACGTCTATGATAATAATCTAGTCTTCAAGAAGTTGACGAGATCTAGAGCTGACTCCAAAATTACAGACATGTAGGAAGCGGTATAAATCTGAAAAGACATATTGCACACCTAACAGAAATCTTCGAGAAGATTTTTGATACCATCTAAACAAACTGAACCTTTAGATTACATGTCCCAAAGTTTCAGGAGTGTACGGGAATTGTTGAAGTTTACTGATACTAATATAACCTGTGACAACTAGTTGTCTAAATGCACTTTTGACCACCATCACATTGAAACAGAATGTTACAGCCGATGTAAAAATGCCCCACTAACGCCGATTTAAAATCGCCCCACCTGAGGCACAATGTTCGTACATTTAATGGATAAAGCGGCGGACTATGATTAATCAGGAGCAACTAGTGGAAATTCAAGTGTTACATCGACAAGGATACAGTATCCGCCGTATCGCCAAGGAACTTGAAATATCAAGAAATACAGTGAGACATTATTTACGGGAAAAAGTTGCAATACCAACGTATTTCCAACGAGATAAAAAACCGCCGAAACTAGCTCCATACAAAGCTTATTTACTCGAACGTATTGAAGCGGCTAATCCACATTGGATCCCCGTAACTGTGCTGCTACGTGTAATCATTTTATCTAAATCCGCAATCTCGTCATGAAGCTCAAGATATCGACGAGCTAAGGATTTAAATACGATCCTATATGCACTAGAAATATTTTTGTAAGCTGTTAAATCAGGTCTGCTTGATGCTAGGGTGCGAATCAAAGTCATACGAGTCATATGTCTTAATGTATCTCTTATTTCATCGGAGGTAGATGCAATACTCGTTCTAATCATCTGAAGCACAACAGTGTGAGCTGCCATTGCTGTTTTACGGCAACCTTTAAGTATTACTCAACCATCCCGTCCCGCGTCTTTGGCGTCACCGTGCGTAATTTATTATACGCTGCGTGAGCAGCATTTTCAGCGTCTATTTTGTCATCCTTGCCCCGTTTTCTTCGATCAATCTTATCTGGTGCTGTTACTTCCAATACTTCAATGCCACCGCTTTGTATATACCGAAGCAAGCCCAAACCATACGTCCCTGAACACTCAATACCCACACGTGACATTTTACCAAATGAAGACATCCACTTTAGCATTTCCTTATATCCATGACGCGTTGTTGGGAAGTATTCACTTGATAATACTTGGTTAAAATCATTGACGATTGCAGCTACGTGGATGTCCTTATGAGTATCCACTCCACCAATAACATAAGATGAAATTGTACTTTTATTCATTGTTGACGCCTTCACTATGTGAGTATGGACAAGCGTCAGGCCCTTCTTGAGTTACAAATATTGGCGTGGCTACCCTCACCAAATAATGATACTAAGCAATCGACAGAACCAAGGAAGGACACATAAGGTCGATCGCTATGTGGGTCAGAAAGCTCAGCGCATTATTGATACCATCTTTCAAGCATGAACCAATTTTCCTGTTAGTGTATGATGAAATCTAGCCAACACATTATTACTGTCACTGTGGAACATGACTCCTTGGGGCTTACCACGAGATTCCTAGGCCATTGAAAGCGCCTTACCCGTTAATCGACTATTGGGTGATAATGACATTGCCCAACCAATCGTTTTTCTAGCAAACAGGTCAATAACCACGGCCAGGTACATCCAACGATTACCTATCCAAACATAAGCAACATCACCAACTCAAACTTCGTTTGGCTCCGTAACCGCAAACTGTCGGCCTAAATGATTTGGGGTCTCAATATGTTCCTGTGAAGCCTTTCGATACCGATGTTTTGGTAATTGACAACTCACTAGCCCAAGTGTTTTCATGGACTTTGTTGCTCTATAAAGACTCCACTTTGTTCCTAGATTTGTTTCTATGTCAGCAATGGTTCTCGCTCCCGCCGAGCCATTGCTAGCGGCGTGAGCCTCGCTAACCAAGCTACGAAGTTTTACTGTTTCAGTATCAATTTTCACTGGGCGTTTTTGCCAGTAGTTATAACTGCTTCGGTGAACAATAAAAACTTCGCATAATGTTTTTATGCAGTGACTCTGCTTGAGTTTCTTGATTATCAAGAATTGTTCAGTGAATCCGACATCAACAGTGGCTTTTTTTAATATTCCATTATGCTCTTCAAGGCGAGCTAACTTCTTTTTTAATTCACGAATATCAATTAGCTCAGGCGTCATAGCTGATGCTTTAGGTGTTTTCCCCAGGCGCTCTTTTTTTAGTTGGCGAACCCACTTATCCATGGTGGATTTTCCCACATTCATGGCTTGAGCGGCCTCCGTCACTGAGTATTTTTGATCGAGGACTAGTTGTGCAGCTTCTAATTTGAATTCAGAGCCAAATAGTCTTCTTTTACGTTTTTTTTATAATGCCACCTGTTAACTTATGAGGTGATGATATCACCTCTAACTAAGTGACCAAATTCAGCGTACCACTACAATCGCTTGTTACATCATTCACACATTGTTCAGATAAGCGGAGAGAGTTATCAGTTGAAAGGGAAAAGAGCAGCAGGTGTCGTACCAACGATGCTAACATAGGCTGTCCCGCTAGAAAAATATCGGAATACGTCTTAACTTTTAGCACATATGTGATATTAACTATATAATACATTTTTACCTAATATGTAGTTAGCAAAACTCTATGAAGAAACGTCAAGATTTGGATGTTAAAGCCCACAATCCTAAATTCCAATGGCAGTTCCTTTCGCCAAAATATTTTGGGACATGGTTCTCTGTGTTAGCAGCATCTATTTTCAGCTTCACCCCTGTATTATTTAGATACCTTATTGCTAAGTTGTTAGCAAATGGGGCTATAAGGATAAAAAACAAAGCAAATCACAGAGCTAGAGTAAATTTAGATATGTGTTTCCCTAATATGTCTACTAGTGAAAAAGAAAAAATTCTTTTTAGCGCCTATGTTACATCTATTTCTTACATGATGAGCTTTGCATCTTTGACACTGAGAAAAGCAAAATGGTTAGAGAGTAACGTATCTATAAACGGCTTCGAGAACCTGCAAAACCTAACACGTAATAATGAAAATGTGATTTTGCTAGTCCCTCATACATGGGCGATCGATATACCTGCAATATTCTTTGCATCAAAGGGGTTGCCGGTTTCAGCGATGGCGAAGAAACAAAAAAACCTAGTCTCTGATTGGTTGATGCACAAACAAAGAGTACAATATGGTGGTAAAATATATGATCGCAGCGTAGGAATAAAGCCATTTATAAAATCAATACGTAAAGGATACTTAGGCTATTATTTACCAGATGAAGACCTAGGGCCTGAACACAGTGTATTCGTGGATTTTTTTGCTACAAAAAAAGCCACTATATCTGGCTTGGGGAAATTATCTACTCTTGCCAAAGCTAAGATTGTTCCATTATTTGTTAGTTATAATGGGAAAACAGGTGCGTACCAGTTAGATATATACCCTGCGTTACCATTCCCAACTAATTCTGAACATGAAGATGCTCGTATGATGAATAAATGTATTGAGGATTATGTTAGTCAAAAACCTGAGCAATATATGTGGATATTGAGGCTTTTAAAAACACGCCCAAACACAAATGTAAACCCTTATAAGCAGTAGATATGAACGTAAATAAAAAAATAGATATTATAAATATAATTCATTACATCCCCTTATACTGGGTATTGAGCGGGCTTTTTTTAATTCATAAAGGTGACAAAATATTGGTTGGATTAATATTACTGTCCATTATTTTAAAAATTTCTCTACATATATTACGCATTCAAAAAATTAATGTTAACATTTCAAAATTTATCTTAATTATTTTAATATCGACGATTTATAGCTCTTTGTCTTATTACTTAAATGGCTATAGCTCATCTGAAATAAGGGTGGTAACCTCAAGTTTCTTATACTTTTTGATTTCAGCTCCTTTATATTCAAAAGTAAATCCGAAGACTATTTTGATTACTATATTTATTTCAACTTTAAGCATATTAACAATAACATTAAATGTATTTTTAATCGAACAGTCAGGACGTTCTGGCCTGCCTCTTAACGCAATTCCCTATGCAAACTTTCTTAGTATATTAGCACTAACTAGCCTATACATAACGGCACTCACAAAAGAAATTAAATATAAAATACTAAGTTACATTAACATCATTGGACTTCTATCATGTGTTATTTTAACAGACACGAGAGGCACATGGTTAGCGATATTAATTTCTGGAATAATATTGTTTTTTATGACATTAAAATATCTAACTTTCAAATCAAAAAAATCACCCTTCGTTTCTATTATTCTCATCTTTTGTTTCTGTGGGCTATCTTATGAACATATTTTAGAACGATATGAAAAAACGATATATGAAATAGAGTTGGTACAAGAAAATAAGCTCTATACATCCTGGGGGATTAGGCTTCAACTATGGAGAGTTGGTTATAACATTATAATCAATTCTCCATCTTTAGTTGGACTCGGACAAACAGAACATATTACGATTATTCAAGATAAATTTAAAAAAGATGAAGTTACTAAGTACCTCGCACAATTTGACAACAAAAACTTCCACAATTCCTACATAGATAGAACTGTAAAATACGGGTTCATCGGATTGGGTATTTTCTTAGCTTTCCTGGGATATCCGCTCTATAGAGGCCTCAAAGAGAAAGATCCTCGGTTGAAAATCCCGTTGGTTACACTGCCCATATTTATATCAGTAGCGGCATTGACCTATGTGCCTCTTTCGCACCCTGGTACCTTCTTTTTGTATATTTTTATCATGCACTACTATATACAGGCCTCAGATATGGCGAGAGAGAAAGCCAATAAAAACAGTGTTATTATAGACTAGACTGCAATTCTATATATAAAAGGTTAAATTCGTGAACTCAAAAGCTATTCGAATTCTTTGCGAAAAATGGGCGTCGTCAGGGGTTGATAAGGGTGACACACTTTTACTGCATAGCAATATTAAACGAACCCTTATTGAAGCAAGAAGAGCTGGGTACAAAATCACACCCCATGATATTTTAGATAGCCTTCTACTATCACTTGGTAAAGATGGCACTCTTGTTCTCCCATTGTTCAATTTTGATTTTACTCAAGGTGTAAATTTTGATATCAGAACAACTCCCTCACATATGGGTGCTTTAACAGAAATTGGCCGTACTTTTAATGAGAGTGTTCGAACGGGACACCCAATTTATTCATTTTCTGTAATAGGTAAAAATGCCAAGTTTTTCGAAGGTGTCGATAACGTCAGCGGCTATGCCGAGGATTCCCCTTTCGGTATCTTGAAATCGCTAAATGGCAAAATAGCTTCTCTCGATTTAGAAGACCAAAGTAGTATGACGTACTACCACCATATTGAAGAAATTAAACAAGTTAACTATCGTTACTTTAAAACATTCAGTGGTAACTATACCGATGCACAAGGGCTTCAATCTTTAAAAAAATATAAATTATTTGTTAGAGATATAGAAAAAAGGGTTATTACAAACGTAAACCCTGCTGGTGAATTACTTTGGAAGAATGGACTATACGCTGGCTCTAGACCTAAAGTTGAATCTGGTATGCGAATTATAAATGCACAGAAAATGTTCAATTTCGTGTCAGAAATAATCGATAAAAACGAAGCACTAGATGTTCTTTATTCTATAGAGGCACAATTATGATCGGAAATGATATCCATAACCTTGCTTGTACTCTTTGGGGTATAAACCGAAGTCTCACAGGTGAAGGAGTGAGAGAAACCTTAGGCATACTTCGCGATATTTTACCAAAGCTTACCCTTCATGAAGTACCTACAGGCACAAAGGTTTTTGATTGGACAATTCCTAGGGAATGGAAAGTCAATGATGCATATATCATTGACCCTGAAGGTAAAAAAATATGTTCATTTAAAGAAAATAACCTTCATTTACTTGGCTATAGCACTCCGATACAAAAAGATTTTCATTTAGATGAACTTCAAGATCACTTATATTCTTTACCTGACCAGCCAACGGCCATCCCATATGTTACTTCCTATTATAAAGATAGGTGGGGGTTCTGTATTTCAGAAGAAGAAAGACAGACTTTAAAAGATGGTCTTTATCATGTTCATATTGATACAGAACTGTTTGAAGGCAACTTAACATATGGTGAACTGTTAATAAAAGGGCAGTCATCTGAAGAAGTCTTCATTTCTACCTATATCTGTCACCCTTCTATGGCAAACAATGAATTATCCGGCCCAACCGTAACGACATTTTTGGCTAAATGGCTTTTAGAGCAAGATAGCTTGAGGTACTCGTACCGAATAGTATTTATTCCTGAAACAATTGGGTCGATTGTTTACCTAAGTGAACACTTGGATAAACTAAAGAAGAATGTCTTTTCTGGATTTAATATTACTTGTATTGGCGACAACCGAACATATTCATATCTGCCATCTAGAGATGGTGACACGATAAGTGACCATATCGCCCAACATGTATTAAAGTGGATTGAGCCCAACTATAAGAAATATACTTGGAATGATCGAGGTAGTGACGAAAGGCAATATTGCGCACCAAAAGTGGACCTTCCAATCGCTACGATAATGCGCACAAAATACGGTCAATATCCTGAATACCACACATCCTTAGACAACTTAACAGATGTCGTAACACCTGAAGGATTACAGGGCGGATATACAGCCCTTAAACGTGCATTAGAAGCAATCGAAAAGAACATCTATCCTGAAGTTCAAGTTTTTGGAGAGCCACAGCTAGGTAAGCGAGGTTTATACCCTACTTTATCTCAAAAAAATGGTAGTGATGAAGTCAGATTAATGATGAATTTAATTTCCTATTCGGATGGCAAGAAAAGCTTGCTAGACATTGCAGATTTATGTGGTGTTCCTATTTGGGATTTATATCCTATTGTGGATAAATTAAAACAACATAGCTTATTGTCTTGGTAATAAAATGTTCCACAGATATAACCATTGATTATTAGGAAATTAGGATGAGAAAAAGTCTGTATATATGCTCGACACTAAGGCATCTTTTGTTTGCTTTATCTAAAGCAAATGATGACCCAGAAGTATCTTCCGCTATTCTTTTTTTTACAGATTTTCAGGGTATTGATGAGAGCACTTTGGACAACTCTGATCTCCCTCCTAATATTCAATTATTTTTTCTATCCCGTAAAAAATTGAGTACATACATTAATAAAACCCTTGTGGGTAAAATTATTTACTCTTCTGCTATGCGAAAATTTAACCTTGGTCATTACTTCAGAAATAAGCTCTGCTTTTACTTAAATTCTTACATTCAAACATTATGCCTTACACCGCAAGATGTAGATATTTTCGTATACAACGATAGAAATAAAATGGCACGTTTATTTCGACTCTTGGCAGATGATTACCAAATGATGGAGGATGGTGTTGGTAATTATTATAAGATCCCTGTATTTAAGCAATTCAAAAAAGTCGGTCGATTCATCGCTGGATTACCTTTAAACTATTGGGTATTTGGCGAAGATCCTCGATGTAAAGCTATCCACGTTGTCTTTCCAGAAAAACTACCTAAAGATGTCCGTGATAAAGGGGTCACTATAGATTTTCTTGGCAAAAAAGATAGCATGAAAATTGTAAATACTGTGTTTAGATTTTCATCATCAATAAATCAAGATTTGGATATCATTCTCGCTACACAACCGACATCTAAAACCTTTAGTCCATTATTTAAAGACGCTGAGTTTTTGGTTAGGCTCAATCAGTATATTTTAAAATATTGTCAAGAACGCAATCTCAATATCGCAATAAAGCTTCACCCAAGTGAGTTAATAGAGCAATATCAACAATATTATCCTAATGAACAATACTTGGCAGTAAAACAACCTTTAGAATTACAACTACTTAACTGTTCTACTAAGCCATTGATAGTTTCTATAAATTCAACCGCTGGGCTTGGTTTTGAGTCTTTCTGTGAGAGAAGAAAATTAGTTTTAGATGAAGATATGGGTAGATTCGCGGAAATAGTGACGGCTTGGGAGAAAGAGCCTGAACTTCTTAAAAAGAGAATTGAAGAGCTACTTAGTTAGTCAACACTCGAGATCTCAATTGATTCGCTTCGTAAAACCAGATCCTCCACTTTCGTGCAATGCTGTTCGGTTAAGGTTATTTAAACCTGTCATCCTGACGAAAACTGACGTCATCCCCATGAAAATGGGGATCTAAACTCACCAAGATTCCCGTTTTCACGGGAATGACGAAGTATTTAGCACTAACCGAACAGCATTACACTTTCGTGGGAATGACATCGGATTGAGTACTTACTTAAAATGCCCAAATTTTAACGGCGTACCAAATGTTAGATCTTCCGTCGCTGTACTACCAATAACATTATCAAGGTATTTAGGCAGTATGCCATTGCCCGGTCGAATCGACCTGACATGCTCGTCAGTAAATATTTCACCTTTTGCTATGTCTTTGACTATGTACAATGAGCGGCGGTGAGGTTTCGTTTGAGATTCTGCTTCGGTACTAATAAAGTTAGGCTGACCTAACGACTCAAATGCCATCGCACAGTTATCGACTAAAGACTTTAACTCTTCTTTTTCCAATGAGAATGCAGAGTCAGGGCCACCATCAGCTCTTGCAAGAGTGAAGTGCTTTTCAATGACACACGCCCCAAGTGCAACGGCGGCAATAGAAACACCAATGCCCATGGTATGGTCGGATAAACCAACCTCGCAGTTAAACGCTCCTCTCATGACAGACATCGTCGAGATGTTCGCTTGATCGGCAGGTGTCGGATAACCACTTGTACAATGCAGTAATACTAACTCTTTTGCACCAGCACCTTTCGCGGCTAATACGGCTTCTTCAATTTCCGCCAGGTTCGCATTCCCTGTCGACATAATGATAGGTTTGCCCGTCGATGCGACCTTTCGAATTAACGGTAAATCAATAAGTTCAAATGACGCAATTTTGTAAGCAGGGGCATCAAGTGCTTCTAAAAAATCGACTGCCGTATGATCAAAAGGAGAGCTAAATATTGTAATACCTAGTTTTTTTGCTTCATCAAACAATACCTTATGCCAATCCCAAGGGGTATGGGCATCTTGATATAAGTCATATAGTCGAGAGCCATCCCACAAACCACCTTTGATCAGAAATTCATCGCCGTCGTGGTCGATGGTGATCGTGTCTGCGGTATACGTTTGCAGTTTAACCGCATCTGCGCCTGCTTCTTTTGCAGCTTTGATGAGCTCTATCGCCCTTTTAATATCACCATTATGATTACCCGACATTTCTGCGATGATATATGGCTTATGTCCTGCACCAATCTTTCTGCCTGCGATTTGCATATTTTATTCTCTATTTTAATTTACTATCAATGTAGCGATTTATCTTGGTTAAATCATCAAGCTCAGACATCTGACTCGCAGGTATGCTTATCTCGAACTGTTTCTCAATCTCCATTATTAATAATAGATGTTTGAATGAGTCCCACTCGGCGCATACCTTCATTGATACTTCGCCCATGTCGCTATAGTTCGTTTCCATCAATTGATTATAAACCGTGAGCACCTGTCCTGAAGCCTCTGCTTCATTCGAAACAACGGGTGTTATCACCGGTGACCATCGCTCAAAAGACGGTGGATAGGCTTCTAGCACCTCAAACAAGCCGTGATCGGGATGGATTAAAAAAGCGACTCTTCGGCCATCGAAGGCACCATCTGCTCTGGGTTCAACAACGAGTTTAGCGTTACTTTCTTGAGCTTTGGCCACCGCGACTTCAATATCCGCCACAGCATAACAAAGATGATACGCCCCGCTACCTTGTTTAATATGGCTTAAGATAGGTGATTCATCATTCAACGGAGACAGTATTTCAACCGTTCCCATCCCATTCAGTTCAACGAAAGCATAATATACACCTTGGGCTGGGTTTTTTCCCGGCCCGCGTAGAAGCTTACTTCCTGGAATAGATAAGAAGTCTCTCAAGGTTTTTTCTAGATTTAACGTTGTTACTGCATAATGATCGACATGTAACACGCCAATAGTTGAAAACAGGGGATCCACTTTATTGCTCCTTAATTAACCCAGTCGGACTTAATAATCTGATCATAGCTTTGAATATTGTCTTGGGTAAGACTAAACAGCCACTTTTCATTCGCATTCTGAAAACTATTCGTCGAATACAGTGATTCTACCGGCATGTTTTTCTTACTCGCAATAAAACGACCTTCTACCTGTTGAACGCCAGATTGCATCGCCTTTTCAAGCAGTTTCGATAGTATCGCTTTTTCAATATCTCGCCCCATTACTCTGCAAGACATAACAAAATTATCAATCGTCCACGATGATTCTGTTTTAAGAACGACTAAGGCAGCCACGCCTTCAAAGTCAGACGAGTATTTGTCCTTGGTCTTGATGTGAATGACCAAAGAGTTCTCACTATCAGAGTACGCTTTGAGCTGCTCTTTACTGTACCTTGTCGTGGTGGTATTAAACTGATTTGTCTTGCTAAACAGCTGATACGTGCGGTCAAAATTGTCGGCATTTAGAGATTCAAATCGAGCTTCCATCTCTAAACTTTTCAAAAAGCTCTCTCTATCTCCAAAGCTCGATTCTGCTTTTTTAATATTGACTCGTTTTTTATATAATTCCGCTCGGCGCTTATCAGAATCATTCACACTTGCCACCCATAATTCCGGTAACTGCGAGATAAACTCAAACCATTCTGCTGGGTCTTCTGGCAACTCAGGGACAAAAACATTGGGTAGGTGGCGTCTTACTTCTGCCCTTTCTACTGGATTATCATCGATAAAACATAATGACGACTCACCGATGTTAAGCTCTTGTGCTAATGCTTGTATATTTGAAGTTTTGCTTTCCCAGTTAATTCTCCAGGTCACAAAGTCATCTTTACGCAAACGCATATTGGTATGCTTTTCAATCGCTTCTAACGCCACACTTTCCGTATTCTTACTGCATACCGTAAGCAAAATGCCTTTCTCTTTAAGGGAGAGGAATAATGATTGAAGATCCCGATAGATATTACCAGGGTAATCACCACCAAGTGCGATGCCTTCTATTCCATCATCACCGATGATGCCACCCCAAAGGGTGTTATCAAGGTCGAGAACTAAAGCCCTTGCTGTTAGTATATTTGAAGCCATCACACTGCCAATAATAGCCTTAGAATACGCTTGCAAATATTGAGCACTAAAAGGCGCTCTTGCCACATACCAGAATTTATTGGAAAAGGCATTGGCAGAGCCGTTTCGCTTAATTTGATCGCTATAAGGAATAATATGTATTCCGTTATCAGCCACCAGTTGATACAAACGTTGATTCCAGCTCGCAATCAAACACTCTAATTCAGAACCCGATAGCCTTTCTGACAATGTGTGTGGGTAGCCTTTCTGCAGAGCAAAATCGGCAACATAGATCGGATTTTTCCTACTGGAAGCCAACTGCGCAATAAACTCAATATACTGCAATAGCCTTTCTTCTATGCTGACCAATGAGTCATACGTCGACGCGGTATATATATCCGGATAAAAGTCTTCTATACGCTCGATGAATAAATACGCGGCATCGTCTACGTTTAACTCTCGATTATTTGGGTCAAGCAGATCCAGCATATAGCGACCAAATTCGCTCTGCTTAACCTGATAAGGGAATTGAGGGTAGATTTCGCATTCTCTACGAAGTTTATCAGCTAAAAAATCCGTATTATGAGAGGCAAACAGATAAAGACTCGCTCTTGAATCTATTCGATTGTGTGGGTATTCATATTTCATATACACCACTTTTTTACCTGTCTCAGTAGCTGAGTCTGGTGCTTGGCATTCTGTAAAACCACACTTTTTATGCAGTGTCCAAGCAAGCTGATTATCTTTCAATGACTCACAATACAATTCATGCAGTTTGAGTGTTTTATCCGCATAACCGATCACGGCCTGCTCTAACTCTAGCCACACCGAGGTGCGTTCTGCCTGGTCAAGGTTGGCATTGTCTAAGTAAAAACCCCACCATCCCGTCGCGGTCTTGATATCTCGCTCATAGATAGTCACCACACCTACTGGCTTGTCATTGCTCTCAAAGATCAGGATTTCCCGCTCTTCCATCTGCATGGTTTTATCCCACCATCCAGAATGTTCATCTTTAGAAATAAGATGGTTTGTCAGCATCACCGATCTTACATCATGATGATTGCGCCATTCTAAGACCATCCATTTATCGGCTTCAACAGCAGGGCGAATTCTATAGTTTTTCATTTTCTGACATCTCAATTAATTCTTTACACACTTTTTGACAGCCAATTCCATCAATCATTTCTGCACAAATTTCAGATTGCGTATACAGAGCAACATAATTCGATTTAAATGACTCATAAGCCCTTTTATAGTCCTTGGAAGAAAGTGTTTCGCTCAACCCTAAAAAGTTATGCCCATTTACTTCATTCAAATCTTTTGCTAATTGTGTTTGATTATCTGCGACAGAACAAACGATACCGGGCAATGCCAATACGCATCGCTCCCATGTCGTCGCGCCTACCGCGCCCACATAAAGATACGAATTTGAAAAATAGTCCATCATATTAGAAACTTGGATATGTAAATCCACTCGGTCGCTGTTATTTTTTATCAACTTTTTGAGCGACTCAATATTCGGGTTATTCATCCCAACAATGACATCAAAATGATCATTATTATCTGGAACATCTAATAAACCGGAAAGTGCTTTTTCTGTCTCGTTGCCAATATCAATACCACCAAAAAATAGAACCACATTTCTACTGTCATATCTTGACGAGTAATCTTGAAGTTCATCCCTTACTGATTTGAATTCTGGGCGAAGTAAAGCAAAAGATGGTCCAGTTAATAACATTGATGCCTGAGGGACTAGACCGCTATAGCGACTTGAACCGTTAATATAGAAATTCTGATCAAGTAATAAATCGCATTCATGCATCCGATCAGCTAGATCATCGATCTGCATAATATGCCGAGTATACGGTCTTACCGCTGAATGCCATTGACGTTCAATCGCGTAATTATCGGCGATAATCCAATCAAATTTGCTGGACAAACTTGTTGATAGGTAGGCTTGTATCGCCTCTGTTATCTGATCAATTTCCTCTTTATAACTCACTTCTAGCCAAGCGGCATGCGGGCAATGCTTTTCATTCGATAAGTTAACATCTTCTTTAACCGACAAAGGCACAACTTGATGTTGTGTCTTAAGCATCTCAATCAAGTTTCCTTGCATTTTTCTACAGAAAAAGACCACTTCGTGGCCTTCTTCTTTAAGTTGGTTCGCTAATGTAAGCGTACGGTACACGTGCCCCGTACCCATTTTTAATGAGGCATCGACTCTACATCCAAATAACACATTCAACCTCAACCATTAAAAGAAGTAAAAAACCACCTACAGATAAGGTGGGATTAGACCCTCACTTTCGTGAGGGTGACAGGTTTTAATAACCGTAACTAACCCCTTCGTCATTCCCGTGAAAACGGGAATCTTGCTGGAATCAGATCCCCACTTTCGTGGGGATGACGCTAATCGGTTTGTACTTAACGTCCTTCCGGCATAAACCAAAAAAAGATCATCACCTTCTAGGAAGATGGTTTAGGGTTAGCATAAATAAAGGCTTATTATTACCAAGCAGTCCAACCACCATCAACAGCCAAGTTGCAACCGTTAACGTAAGAGCTCGCCTTACTTGCCAAGAAAACAACCGGCCCTTGGATCTCTTCTGGACTCCCGACTCTTTTCATAGGCACTTTGTTTGCCAGAACATTCAAAAATGGTTCAGCGTTGTTCGCTATATTTGGAAAAGGCCCAGGTGATATACTGTTAAAGCGAATATTTTCCTTTCCAAACTCACAGGCACCATATTTACTCCACTGAATCAAAGCGGCTTTCGCAGCACCATAAAACGGTGGGTTAGTACCTTCGGCGGTATTGTAAATACCTAAATCTGGGGCAACACAGCCATACATTGAAGAAATATTAACAACAGATGCGTATCCAACACGTTTTACAGACGCTCTTAACAGTGGCAATGCCGCCTGAAATAGATTGTTGGCTGACTCTACCGTTATTTTATAAGCATTGGTAAAATCGCTGCTTTCACTGCATTCAATTGTGCCCCCCTTGCCTGCATACGCATTGTTTATAATGACGGCCAGAGTGCCTTTATATTGAGCAAAAAACTGATTGATAGAATTAGTATCGGTTACATCAAAGACCGCCGCTTCTGCTCTATATCCTAATTCGGCTAGTTCCGAGATCGTTCTATTCGCATTCTCTTCGTTCCTAGAGTTCACAAGTACATTCGCTCCTGATGAAGCTAAGCCGATACACATTTCTTTACCAAGGTATCCAGTGGCCCCCGTGACTAATACGGTTATTTCTTTTAAATCAAACATATTATTCTCGTTCATTATGTCCACAACGCTGGGTTCAGAAGCTTGTCATTTATACTTTCAGGTCGAGAGGTATCGATAGAAGCAAGTTGCGTAACACTTAATGCCGGAAGCGCCATCATGTTGGCATTCTCAATAACTTGCTCAACATTGTCACTCCCTAACACTAACCCATCAATCCAAGTTTGAGACAAAACGTAGCGAATACAGAGTTGATGTACATTGTTAGAGTTGGTTTCTTCAACGTGTCTTTTTAGCCAATCGGGTATTTGTGTTTGATTATCACATGCCTTTGCCCAAAGCTCTTTTTTATCCGTTAACAGCAGCCCTTGTAGAAAAACACTTCTTACATGAATAATAAGGTCACGTTTTTTCTTCTCTTGAAGAATCAGAGGGATTAAGTCATTCCAACGATAGTCGAGTATGTTAAATGGCAATTGGATGATTGAAATATCAGCGTTAGAAAGCGCGAGCTCCAACTCCTTTGCCGATTGTACAGACGCACCTAATTTTTCAATATAACCTTCAGATTTGAGTGCTTTAAGTTTTTCAAAAATCACACCATTAAATGCCGTAATATGAGATGTTCTGTGTAACATCAATACATCCAGCTTATCTAATTTTAGATTTTTACAAGAACGTAAGACAGAATTTTCGACCAAGCTTTGCGCTAGTACTTCACTGGTATTTTCATTTATCGATGCAAGCGGATCTAATTTCGTGATGACGGTCTGTCGACCCTGCCAACCTTGTGTTAACCACTTACCGATTACAGCTTCACTTTCACCGTAAGCGCGAGCGGTATCGATATAGGAAACACCTAAATTAATCGCGCTAGACAACATGTCATGAGCCTGTTCTATATTCGGTTGGCCAGCATCATTATTGATACCATAGTTAAGACCTAATTGAACACTCCCCAATACAAGCTTTTCAGCCTTGCCTGCTCCCTTAAAATCCGCTTTCAACCTATCGACCAGTTCCCAACAAGACACATCCAAAGGATTTTCAATTGAGTCGAATAATGTAGACATGTGTATATAGTCATCAAAGCTGTCTACCGTACAACGCAGGTGGCCTAACTGCTTATCAGCATAGGTGGTTAAATAGCGGTCACCATATTTACGGCGTACGTAAGGTGTCACATGCTCTTGGTCAAAACCCTCTGACGTCGACGCATTCGCTTCACGTAGACAAGATAGATAAGTAACCTCTACAGACATACCATAAGGAAGACCAGAGGCTTCTCCGTTTGCACAGAGATAATGTAATGACGAACCTATAAGCTCTTGAATGACTTCAGTAATGAGTTCTGCGTCTGGAACAACATTATCGGCGGTTAAGCGAACCACGATGGTTTCATCGTCATAATCTGCAAACGCTTTAACAAATCGATCTAATACATTATTTAAACTCCCTCGAAAATAAGGGACGTTGTGAGACTCTAACGTATGGCATAAGTGATCATCCGTTGCTTCTTCAGAGGTAAGAACTTTAAGATCAAATTGTTTGTTATTAACCGCTCTTTTCGCAGCCAGTACCGATAAAGGCATCCCCCCAATCGGTAACAACACTTTTCCCGGAAGGCGACTAGAATTTGTTCTTGCTTGCAACCCAACTACAACTTTCATTTTAGGGTCCCTTTAATGGCAGTAACCACGTCACTTTGCTGTTTTTCTGACATCAAATGGAACATAGGCAAAGAAATCGCTTCTTGATAGTAGCGCTCTGATTCAGGAAAATCGCCCCATTTAAAGCCCATTTTCTGATAGTACGGTTGAGTATGTACCGGGATATAGTGAAGATTGACACCAATGCCTTTTTCTCGCAGTTCGTTAAATACCTGCAGATGGGTTTTAGATATCTCATCAAGTTTTAGGCGAATAACATACAGATGCAACCCCGAATAGGTACCTTCTAATTGGATTGGAAGCACGATGGGTAAACCAGATAAAAGCTGATAGTACTTGTCCGCGAGCTTGTGTCTCTCACGAACAAAAACACTTAAACGTTCCATTTGAGAAACACCTAAAGCCGCTTGTAACTCCGTCATTCTATAATTATAGCCAAGTTCTACCTGCTCATAGTACCAACCACCATGAGACTCACCTTCCATTAGTTCAGGATCCCGTGTCACACCATGGCTTCTAAACAGATTCATCTTTTCAGCGAGGGTTTTATCATTGGTGAGCGCAGCACCACCTTCCGCGGTCGTTACAATTTTTACCGGATGAAAACTAAATACAGTAATATCCGAAAAATCACAACTTCCTACGACACTTTCTTTATACCGTCCACCTATCGCATGCGAGGCATCTTCTATTATTTTAAAGCCAAACTCTATAGACAATGCATGTATCGCCTCCATGTCACAAGACTGCCCGCACAAATGTACCGGGACAACGACTTTAGGCAAACACTTCGCTTTTTTTGCTTCAATAAGCTTTTGCTCTAATTTTTTCGGACACATATTGTAGGTATCCGGATCGATATCCACAAAATCGACCGTAGCACCACAATAAAGTCCGCAATTTGCAGAGGCGACAAAGGTGGTTGGAGAAGTCCAAAGAATATCTCCTTCGCCAAGCTCGAGAGCCAAACACGCGATATGCAGAGCCGATGTCGCACTGTTTACCGCTAGCGCATAGTTTGCACCTGTCACATTCGTCAGCGATTTTTCAAACGCAGGAACCTTTGGTCCTTGCGTTAAAAAATCCGATTTCAGTACTTCAACAACCGCATCGATATCCTGTTGAGTAATATCTTGTCTACCGTATGGAATCACAGCCTTTCCTCACACTGAAAAATTAGGGTCAACATGTTCTACTATTAGGTCACGTAAACCTTGAATGGTTTCCCATTCGGTGTTGGTTCCAGAATTGTACTTAAACCCAAACGGTACTTTTTCGGCCTTATGATGGTCCATATATTCGTCTTCAGAATAGTGAAGCGAAACCGACGGTAAAATCACATAATACTTACCAAGATCAATGGTATTGAGAGAATCTGTATCTGTAATCATCTCTTCATGAAGCTTCTCACCAGGACGAATACCCACCACCTTCGTTTTGCATTCAGGTGCAATCGCTTCGGCTATATCTAATATTTTGTAAGACGGGATCTTGGGAATGAAGATTTCACCTCCAATATGATGCTGAATCGCATACATCACCATGTTTACACCATCTTGAAGAGATATATTGAAACGGGTCATATCTTCATGCGTGATAGGTAACAAACCTTCTTTTTTTCTGTCCATAAAAAATGGAATGACAGAACCTCGTGAACCCATTACGTTACCGTAACGAACCACACTGAACTTGATGTCTTTCGAACCACGGATATTATTTGCGGCTGTAAATAATTTATCAGAAGCAAGCTTTGTTGCGCCATATAGATTGATCGGTGCACACGCTTTATCAGTAGACAACGCAACCACATCTTTTACACCGCAATGAAGCGCCGCTTGAATTACATTCTCTGCACCATCAATATTGGTACGTATACATTCCGTTGGGTTGTATTCAGCGGTATCTACTTGCTTAATAGCAGCAGCATGGATAATAACATCAACACCTTCACAGGCTTGGATTATACGTAAACGGTCACGCACATCACCGATAAAGAAACGAAGTTGAGGATAATCTTTATGAGGGTATTTTTGCTTCAACTCAAACTGCTTTAATTCATCACGAGAATAAATAATGATTTTTTTAACATCTTGATATCGTTCCAGTATGGTTTTAATGAACTGTTTACCAAAGGATCCGGTTCCGCCTGTGATGAGTACTGTTTTATTGTTTAGCATAGGTAATTTAACTCTTATCAATTTTTCAATTCGATCTTCACAAAGTAATCTAATATTAGCATGCCGCTTAGCGTAATTGCGACGATGACATAACGTTACCTATGAAGCTCACGTTGTTATTTAGTCAAGCATTTAGCTATTTTCGTTCAACAATATTTCGAAGAAATCCAAATGCTTCTTAACCGTTACCTGAGAAGTAAAGTTACTCTGCAACCGTTGCTTTGCCGCTTCTCCCATTTCCAGGCATTTATTCTTATCTTGGGCCAATATATTCATCGCTTCACCAAGCAATTTGGCATCAGCGGTTGGCACGATATAACCTGTACTTCCATCAACAACTAGCTCTGGTCCACCACCCGTTGTCGTAACCACAGAAGTAGTACCATTAGCCATCGCTTCAATAATCGTTCTTGGCAAGCCTTCTCCACTTACCGATGGCTGTATCTGAAAATCAGCCATACACATCAAAGAAGGTATATCGGTTCGGTGACCAATGTAATGTATTCTGTCACTCATCGGGCTGTCTTTCATTTCTTGAAAATGAGGTTCAAAACCGCTGCCCGCTAAGATTAGATGAAAATTAGGCGCTGTTATATATTTGCTCGCCTGCAAAAGAATTGAAATACCTTTACTCGGTCGTACATGCGCAGCCGTTATCGCGACAACATCGGTCTCTTTTAATCCCAAAGAGCCTCTATCCGTTGCGGGGACTTTATACCAATCGAGTTCGTGACCTTTATAGATTGTCACCACATTATCTCTATTCTTCCATACTCGCTTTACCACATCCTGTCTTACAGCGTCGGACACACAAACGATACCGTCAACTCGTGGATGCAATTGCGTGAGATACGCACTTGGGTCATGTCGATAAAGACCACCAGTAGTGCCGCGATAAACAACAAGCTTGACGTCTATCCCGATACAAGCAAACGCAGCATTAGGGATGGTTTTAGAATTAAACGCATAACAGACATCATAATTACCCGCTTTAAGCTCTGTTCTGATTTTTTTTATCGTTTGTAAACAGATCTTACGTTTAGGATAAGCATCGATGACTTTAATGCCACTCTCTTCAAGCTTACTCACATGCTCAGACTCACCTTGAGTCATAATAGTCACTTGGTGACCTTGACGGACCATTTCCATAAAAATGGCCGATTCTGGTCGCAAACTATTCCATGCATGTAGATAAGAAGCACACACTAATACTTTCATTTTATTCTCTTATTATTTTTTAACTCGAGACTCATTTTCCAATACCCATAAACCAGCATACTTATTAAAGTTAACCTGCGCATACGTCATTGCCACTATAAACCCTACACCACCGTCTAAGAACCCTCTTCTCAACACGTAGATTAAGAAAAACGTCCAAATAGCTCTTAATAGCGCAATAACTAAACCGTGCGACTTTCTTCCTTTTCGTTGATACTTTTGCGAGCCGAGCCATGCATAATTCGCGGCTTTATCCAAACCGTGGCCAAAATCCCGATGGGTATAGTGCAGTAAAAACCCTTTCAGCACACCAGTACTTCCTGCCACTGGAATGACCGTTTCATGCACTTCATCCAAAGTATATCTCGCACCGTCACGTTTGAATAATCTTAATACTGAACGGGCACTTCTTCCGTAACGAAGTGTCTTGCCATACAAGGTGACTCCCCAGGGCAGTTTATAGGCGCTATGCTTAATGCTTTCTTGCTCAAGTAAGGATTGTAAAGCGTGCGCCATCGTCTCATCTAGCGCTTCATCCGCATCAATCGATAACACCCAATCACACGTCGCCTTTTCAAGTGCACGTTGCTTTTGTCTGCCAAAACCGGGCCAGTCAGTGACCTCGACATGATCGGTATACTTTTTACAAAGCTCAACTGTGTTGTCCGTTGAACCACTATCTAAAACGATAAGCTCGTCAGCAATACCAACCACAGACTTTAAACAGGCTTCAATTCGGTCCTCTTCATTTTTTGTAATAACGATGACCGATAAAGTGTGCTTTTTCATTAAATTATCCTAACTTATATAAACTTAAAGCTTCCAATAACCCAGCTTTTTACGCATCTTAAACGCTCTCACTATATTGAAAGGCTTGGCTTTACGTCTTAATGATCCATCATCCAAAAGTGAATTCGCAGCGTCCAACACTCGTCGACTAGAATGTCCATCGCTATAGGGATGAATAAACTGGCAATATTTCTCTATTTCGCCCAACAACGCTTTCGGTCTAGATAACGCGTCTTCTAGTGATCTTTCTACGAGTTCCGCATCACTTATATCTAACAAATGCGGCATAGGTGATTGATTTCGAAAAGTAACCACCGGCTTTCTTTGTAATAAAAACATTAACAAAACTGAAGAGGTATCACAAAGCATTACATCAGCTGCCTGTAGCAGAGGAAGTACATTGTCTGTCTCTATAAATATCAAATTATCATTCTGTAACGCTTTATATTTACTCACTATATCTTCAGACATTTTCGGATGGAATTGTATCAACCATCGCCACTTTCCGCTTTGCGACATCTCTTTTATTTTCTCATAAAGATGCGGAGCACACGTTAGATTGCGAGAAAAAGTTGAACACATCAAAACCGTCGGCCTTTCATCCAATTTATTTATATATGGATTACTTTCAGGTGAAGAAAAAAGGGGGTCTAGCATCGTCCATCCCGTTTCCTTGACCATGAAATGCTTATGTTGTTGCTCAAGTACTTTAAAAGGCCCAGTTGTCTGAGGTCCTTGCGTACAATACAAATCAAAGCAGTTACGAATCTCGAAATGGTCTTCTCTGCCACGACGATTCAACTTCCCAGAATTAAACCCATGAAATATATCGACTTTAAGTCCTGGTATGAATCGCGGCACGACATTTCCAGGCACAAACACAACATCAGGATTCCACTGCCTCACATCATCAATTGATTCCAAAAGCGTTTCTGACTCTAAGAGGTACTTAGGGTTTACCTCTGCTCCTTCTAGAAACCATCTGACTTCCCCACCTTGAGCAAGAATCTCAGACTGCAAAGGCCTACAAATAGAGTATGAATAATTTTGAGCAATATACATTAAATAGCGGCGGTTCTGCGTTGTCACTAAAAGCCTCATGAATTAGCTGGTTTACACGTTTATTCTAACTTAATATAGCGTGAATAAACGATGAGTCTAGACTCTATTTATCCTATATTACAGCAATCAACGTTAGATTATTATGCTTATCCGTCTACTCTATACATTCGTTCTTTTCCTTGCCTGCCCTTTTCTTCTTATCAGTTTATATAAGAAAAAGCCGGGTAAACCGTCCTTTGGTGTTCGGTGGAAAGAGCATTGGGGAATAACGCGCAAAACCAATGCCGTCGCGCCGATCTGGATTCACGCGGTATCGGTAGGGGAAACTATTGCTATAACACCCGTAATTAAAGCGATTAAAAAGCAAAACCCAGCTCAGTCTATTGTCCTTACTACCACGACAAGCACTGGCGCTGAACAGGCCGAAAAGTTAGGTGACCTAGTTGAACATAGGTACATGCCTATTGACTTCTCTTGGTGTGTAAGAGGTTTTCTACGTGCAGTGAAACCAAAACAGATGCTCATTGTAGAAACGGAATTGTGGCCAAACACTTTGCATACCGTAGCAAAAGCAAATATCCCTATCACAGTACTAAATGCCCGCCTATCAGAAAAATCTTGCCAACGTTATGCAAAATTCCAAGCGGTGTTCACCCTATTGGCGAGCAATATTTCTCAAATTCTTTGTCAGCACGAGAGTGATGCAGAGCGATTCATACGCCTTGGTTTCCCGAAAGAAACGATTAATGTGACTGGCTCCATCAAATTCGACATCACGGTTCCAGAAAAGACGGTCAAAGAGAGTCAGGCATTAAGAATCGAGCTCAATGAAACGCGACCTATTTGGATTGCAGCCAGCACGCATTCTGGAGAGGACGAGTTATTGCTGCAAGCACATAAGACACTATTAAAAACACAACCTGATGCCCTGATGCTACTGGTTCCAAGGCACCCAGAGAGATTTGCGTCAGTAACCGAACTGGCACTGCAACAAGGGTTAAAGACAGTAACTCGAACCAACAACGTCGCTGTACACGCAGAAACTCAAGTCTATATTGGCGATACCATGGGAGAAATGCTGGTATTGCTAGGGTCAGCCGATGTCTGCTTTATGGCTGGTAGCTTAATTGGAGAGAAGGTTGGAGGGCATAACTTACTTGAACCTGCGGCGTTAGCTAAACCGCTCATTAATGGCCCAAGTTATTTTAATTTTGCAGAGATTACTAAACAGCTAATAGAAAACCATGCTGTGGTTATCTGCGAAACACCCGATGAAATTGCAGAACAACTTCATCAGCTTTTTTCAGATAAAGAGAAGTCAATATCGATGGGACAAGCGGCTCTTGATGTTGTTGAGCGTAATCGTGGCGCACTGAGCAATACGCTTAAATACCTGAGCTTTTGATATAGAATCCACAGAGTACTCACTTCTTACCTTATCCTCTCTCTCTGTCATCCTCACGAAAGTGGGGATCTAATTCCATCAAGATTCCCGTTTTCACGGGAATGACGAAGTATTTAGCACTAACCGAACAGCATTACGTTTCCACGGGAATGACGAGCAGAGGGGAATAAAGAGCAGAAAAAGTCACCTTCGCCTGCTTATGCGGAACGCCCTTCGGGCACAGCCTCATACCCTTCAACCAACGCTTCCCATTCATCCTCATTCCAATGAATATTCCGCTTACCTTGTTCTTTCAAAAATGAACGCTTTAGTCTTTCTAGATTAGCTGCTTTCCACTCTTCACCGGTTTGCGAATAGCATTTATCAAAATCGATAATCCATACCTTTTGCTCGTTATCGAGCAAGATGTTATGAATATTCAGGTCCGTATGGTTCACACTGGCGTCATGCATCTTTCGGATCTCTCGTCCAATACTTTGGTAAACGAGCTTACTCAATGGTTTTTCTTGTAAGATATCAACAAGATCACAAGCGTTTGGTACTTTTTCACTTAATAAATCCGCTCGATAGAGAAAACCTATTTTTATTGCTCCCGCCGCAATGGGTCTTGGAACATTCACCCCCGCGGCACGAAGCTTTGTTAGTAACGTAAATTCCTGATAACTTCTTGTCTGTTCCCACGCTTTGAATAGGTACTGATCTTTCACTATCTTTCCAAATAACCCTCCTCGACGATAATGTCTGAGTGCACCTTGAATGTCATCCAGTTGTACAAACCAAGTGGTTCCCCGCCCTTGAGCAGAGCCTACCACTCTGTTTTGCAAATACCAGTAAGGTGCATTCGTACACATTTCAGCAGGGACCGACAGCAGATCAGAGTCGTACCAGATGGTTTCATTCTTATTTTTGTAAACTTGCACGACGACCTCTTATTTGAAAATATTGAATCTTTATAGCATGGTATTCGGCCATTAACTTTCAAGCTTCGAGAAGCGAAGCGATCAAAGCCCAAGCACTACGATAGTTTACATTTAACCATGGCAACTGCATAATTCGACTTAACTCTTTTACTGGTAAAGTGCTTATGGCTCTTTTTTCTTCTGCCCCAAAATCTCTTTGTATATTAAGACTTTCTGCTATTGGCGACGTTTGTCATGCTATCTCTGTTGTTCAAGCGATTCAAGCCTACTGGCCTGAATCCAAGATCACTTGGATAACAGGGAAAATAGAAGCTCAGTTAATTGGCCATCTATCCAATATCAATGTTGTGGTATTTGATAAAAAAGAAGGCTTTGCTGGCATGAAAAAAGTTTGGCGTCAGCTTTCCGGTCAACGCTTTGACGCATTATTGCATATGCAGGCGGCGATAAGGTCAAGCGCACTTTCTTTCGGTATAAAGGCAAAATATAAAATCGGTTTTGGTAAAAATAGAACCCGAGAGGGCCAGCGGTTTTTCACGAATAAACACCTACCCAAGACAGAATGTTTCCACGTATTAGATAATTTTGCAGAGTTTGCTAGATATATAGGTGTACCATTTGACACCCCTACTTGGACGATTCCACTTAGCCAAGAAGATATCGAATTTGCACAATCTCACTTAACAAACATGCCGACACTGGTTATTTCACCGGCAGCAAGCAAAGACGAACGAAACTGGTTAACAGAGAGATATGCTCAACTGGCTGAATACGCAAATGAGCAAGGATTACAGATTGTATTGTGCGGTTCGCCTGCACCGAGAGAAGTGAAACTTGGTGAAGACATAGAGGCTTTATGCCAATGCCCTGTAAAAAACCTAATCGGCAAAACCAATTTAATGCAATTAACGTCCATACTTAAACAGGCCGATATCGTTCTTGCTCCTGACACTGGCCCTGCACATTTAGCGACCACTCAGGGAACACCTGTCATTGGGTTATACGCCCATAGCAACCCATTACGAACTGGCCCCTATAATAGCTTAGAATACATTGCTAGTGTTTATCAAAAGCATGTCGAAGAGCAACAGGGAAAACCTATCGAAAGTTTACGTTGGGGCGTAAGGGCAAAAGGAGATAACCTGATGCAAGATATTAGTCTAGATATGGTGAAACAGAGCCTAAACAAGGTACTCATCAAACTTAAGGAAGGCAGCCATGAATAATCACGTTCTATATCCCGGTACGTTTGATCCTGTCACTAATGGACACATGGATATCATCATTCGTGCGGCAAAGATGTTTGATCTAGTCACTGTTGCCGTGGCCTATAGCCCGAGTAAAAAAACCATGTTCTCGCTTGAAGAGCGGGTCTCCATGTTGCAAGAATCGGTTAAAGAACTCCATAATGTCTCTGTTGAAGGGTTTTCTGGCCTTCTTGTTGATTTCGCCAAACAAAAAAAAGCGAACCTACTCATTCGAGGATTAAGAACGACGGTTGATTTCGAGTACGAATTTGGCTTAACCAATATGTATCGTAAGCTATTGCCGGATCTAGAAAGTATCTTTCTTACCCCCGCGGAAGAGTTTGCATTCCTCTCCTCCACCATCGTAAGAGAAGTGGCTATTCATGGCGGAGATATAGATCAATTTGTCCCCGTTGCCGTTGCCATTAAACTAAAAGAAAAAGCAGAGCATTCTTCTTAAATTATTCTTTTAGCTAAATAATACCATTTACATTAATTATGTAATCAAAATGAATTCGATTCCGCAGACCGCACAAGACATCCTTGTTCGCTTAGCAAAGGTCATCCATAGCCTTTGATGTTTGCTCCATCGAACACATTTAATCTACCCAGTTATTCAATGACATTGGTACAACTATTCTTTTTCTAAATAACTATTTTTCTGGTTGGCAGTCTGCACAAAAATAGCTATTTCTTTGTCCTATTTTCAGTTGTTGGATATCTTCACCGCAGATAGGACAAGGTTGACCCGCCTTACCATAGACACGTAGTTCCTGCGCAAAATAGCCAGGTTTACCATCCGCCTGATTAAAGTCTTTAAGTGTTGTACCACCTTGCTTAATCGCGGTAGCAAGTACTTGCTTAATGACTTCCACTAACGCTTTCCATTCATTCAACTTTAATTTACCGGCGGCAGTTTGAGGATGAATGTTGGCTAAAAATAACGATTCATTTGCGTAGATATTACCAACACCAACCACCACTTTGTTATCCATAATAAACTGCTTCATGCAAACACGCTTTCCTCGAGCTTTTTCGAATATATAATCGGCATTGAAGAGCTCTTCTAAAGGTTCGGGACCAAGGTGCTTGAATAATTCATGCTCTTGTTCTTTATCTTGCCAGAGCCAAGCACCAAACCTTCTCGGGTCGTTATAGCGGAGTAATGTTCCGTCGGTTAGCAGTAGATCGACATGATCGTGCTTACCTGCTTCATGCCCTTCATTCAATATGCGCAAAGATCCAGACATCCCCAAATGAACAATAATGCTGCCTTTTTCGGTTTTTAACAGAAGGTATTTTGCTCTGCGTTGAATTCCTAAAATGACCTGTCCAGTAAGCTGGCTCAGTTCTTCTGGAATCATCCAACGAAGTTTCGGTTGACGAATGGTGATGTGTTTTATGGTTTTACCAGACAAATGAGGTGTAATACCCATTCGACTAACTTCTACTTCTGGGAGTTCAGGCATGGGGTATAGGTTATCGGCTAGATAATTTATAGATAAGGGAAAAGGTAGTCCTCTTCTACAGAAACCGCAATCCATTTCTGTTCCCAACTTTTCATAAGCCAGAATTGAGGGGTTTGATAGTAGGTCACTCTTTGAGGCTCTTCCTTGTCTAAATACCAAATTTCTAACGTGTTCGCTTTTGGTAGCTGCTCTTTTAACTGTGCAAAAGTCACTTCATCCACTTCTGTACCAGCAAGAAAATGCCATCTCTGCACGAGCTCTAGAGGTGAAATGGAGAGCTCTTTATTGGCAACCCATTCAAGATTATGTCTTTGAATGGACAGAGTAGCAAAGTGCATCTCTCTAATATCCGATTGAGGATCCATCACGTAGGGATAAATGCTCTGCGCTGGTTCCATGAAGTTGTTCTTAATGATTGTTGGTAGATTCAATATCAGCATAAAAGCAATAACAGCGAAAATAAGAACATTGTTCCAGCCACGACGGGTGAATTTTTTCATAGAATAATACCTAACAACACGACGATGAGAACTTAGCGATAATTTATCAATTTATGAACTAAACTGCTAGCGATGGATCAAGAGACAAAAATCCCCACGCAGGTGTATACGGTTCGGTTAGTGCTAACTACTTCGTCATTCCCGTGAAAACGGGAATCTTGGGGGTATTAGATCCCCATTTTCATGGGGATGACGTTAGTTAGGCACTGATCGCCCACATAGGTAACAGATCTGACCGGGCACATGGGTAACATGTAGAAGATTCCCGTTTTCACGGGAATGACGGTGGCTTTATTTACGTTTTCTATTTCTTTACACCAGAAAACAAAAAACCCAGCTATAAGAGCTGGGTTTTTATTGAAACTGTCAATCAATTACTTGATTTTTGCTTCTTTGTACATAACGTGCTTACGAACAACTGGATCAAATTTCTTGATCTCAAATTTGCCCGGCATGTTACGTTTGTTCTTATCAGTGGTATAGAAGTGTCCTGTACCAGCTGAAGAAACTAGCTTAATTTTCTCACGAATGCCTTTAGCCATCGTTCAATTCCTCTTAAACTTTTTCGCCAGAAGCTCGTACATCAACAAGAACAGCATCAATGCCTTTCTTATCAATAATACGCATACCTTTAGCAGTTAGACGTAGTTTAACAAAGCGTTTTTCGCTCTCTACCCAGAAACGATGAGTTTGTAGGTTCGGCAGAAAACGACGCTTAGTAGCATTTCGTGCGTGTGAACGGTTATTACCCGCTACTGGACGCTTACCAGTTACTTGGCATACTCGGGACATTTAAGTCTCTCCAAAATCGTTTCAGCTCGATATCAACCTTGGTGGCCGAACCTCTCTACATCTACTATATAAGTAAAGAATTGAGGTTAAAAACCGCTATGGAAATCCATACAAGGCTATCAAAGGTCGCGCATTATACTAACTTGACGTACATTGCTCAAGACCTGAATAGATCCTTTTGCAGGATTTCGTGATCTTTTTTTGAGCAGAGCTGATTTGTGTTCAAAAAATAGTGCGCGAATCATAGCAGAAAATTTGAAAAAGATAAGTGTTTTTTTGATTTTAGAGAAATAAGCTAAATATCGTCACTGCGACTGACGCTAACTGATTCAAAAAACCATTAACAATCTGAGTTCTCGATGACAATGAATCGGGCACAGGTAAGTGAAAAACGAAGAGACGAGTATAAAGATAAGTATTAGCGCTCAAAAGTTTAGCGCGGTTTAGGCTTATGCTAAACTCCATCCCAGTATTAATATTTGGAAACGTGTATGAAACCTATTTTGCCTGAATATAGCCAATCGAATGTTTTAGTTATTGGTGATGTAATGCTTGATCGTTATTGGAACGGTCCAACTGGACGTATTTCACCAGAAGCGCCAGTACCCGTTGTCAAAGTAGAGAATAATGAAGAACGGCCCGGTGGCGCTGCGAACGTGGCAATGAATATTGCTTCTTTACGCGGTCATGTCCATATCATCGGTTTAACAGGTGATGATGAGCCTGCAAGAGTTTTACACGACACGTTAAATGGCTTAAAGATTGACTGCGATTTTGTAAAATTACCCGAATACCCAACCATTACCAAACTGCGCGTCATTAGTCGTGGGCAACAGTTGATTCGATTAGATTTTGAAGAAAAATTTAAACATGTCGATCCTGAATTAATCTTATCTCGCATGGACGCCGTACTTCCTACAATAAATGCCGTCATTTTGTCAGATTATGCGAAAGGCGCTCTAGAACATGCTCAATTGATGATTCAAAAAGCGCGAGCTGCTAACGTACCGGTGTTTATTGATCCTAAAGATGTCGATTTTGAACGCTATCGTGGTGCCACTCTCTTAACGCCTAATATGGCTGAGTTTGAATTGAAAGTCGGCAAAATCGAATCAGAAGAAGAGCTCATAGAAAAAGGGCTAGGACTAATTGAAGAATTTGATTTAGAGGCTCTACTCGTGACTCGTGGCGAACATGGCATGACGTTATTACGTAAAGGCATGGCTGCATTTAATCTTCCCACTCAGGCTCAGGAAGTGTATGACGTAACAGGCGCTGGCGACACGGTTATTTCGGTATTGGCCGCTTCCGTCGCGGCAGGAAAACCATTGGATCAAGCCTGTGCGCTAGCCAATGCAGCAGCTGGTATTGTCGTCGGTAAACTAGGTACTTCAACAGTATCTGAAATTGAACTTGCAGAAGCCATTCATGGTAGCCAAGACTCCGATTTTGGCGTCATTGGTGAAGAGGCTCTCGTTGAAGCCGTGAAGAAAGCAAAATCAAAAGGCGAAACGGTGGTCATGACCAATGGTTGTTTTGATATTCTTCATGCTGGCCACGTTTCTTACCTGAATCAAGCGGCAAAATTGGGTGAACGACTCATTGTTGCGGTCAATACGGACGAGTCAGTAAGAGGACTGAAAGGGCCCGGTCGACCAGTCAATCCAACCAACCGTCGCATGGCGGTACTGGCTGGTTTAGGCGCCGTTGATTGGGTTGTTCCATTTAACGAAGAGACCCCACAACGCCTGATTTCTGAAGTATTGCCGTCATTGCTTGTTAAAGGTGGCGATTACAAACCAGAAGAGATCGCAGGAGGAACAGAGGTTATTGCCGCCGGTGGTGAGGTTCGCGTACTTAATTTTGAAATTGGTTGTTCGACGACAGAGATAATTGAAGCAATTAAGTCTGGTATCTAATAACACGTTATATGATACCAATGCTGTCGGGTTAACGTTATCGAAACTCGTCATCCCGACAAAACCCGTCACTCTCTCGACCCTGTCGTCGTTCCCTCGGCCTCATCGTCATTCCCTCGAAGGAGGGAACCTAATGCGACAAGGTCGCTGACCACCCACACGGAAATGACGAATGAATGCAGGAATAGAGACGAGGATGAAAAAAGAGAGGCCGATACAACGGCGCATGTCATCGCCAACAGATCGGCCTGTATAAGCTACAATAAACCTCTCTCTGCGAAAGACATCACGTCTCCATCACCAACAATAAAATGATCCAACAATCTGATGTCAACTAAGGCAAGCGCATCAACAATACGATCCGTAATTCTTTTATCTGAAGTACTGGGTTCAGCAATACCTGACGGGTGGTTATGAGCGACAATAATAGAAGCGGCATTGTGATAAAGCGCTCTCTTAACTACCTCCCTAGGGTAAACACTCGCCGCATTGATGGTGCCTTCAAACAAAATTTCATCCATAATAACGTGGTGCTGGCTATCTAAATAAAGGATCAAAAAAGCTTCCCTATCCCTGTGTCTTAAGCGGCTAGAGAGGTACATCCTTGTATTATTCGGCGCAGAAAGTATGTCACCTTTGCTGATTGTTTCGGCAAGATACCTGTTGGTCATCTCTAATACCGCTTGCAGTTGGGTATATTTCGCTTCACCTAACCCTTTATGCCGACAAAACTCTTCTTTGCTACAACTGAATAGCTTTCTAAGCGAACCAAATTCAGAGATAAGAAAATCAGAAAGAACAACAACATTCATCCCTTTTATGCCTGTTCTTAAAAATATCGCCAACAGTTCAGCGTCCGATAAAGCCTGTGCCCCACGCAACAGAAGTTTTTCTCGTGGTTGAGATTCAAGTGGGAGCTTTTTGATAGTCATTACATATCCTTCATAAAAAAGGATATGTAACAAATAAGAAGCAAGATTAAAAAGTTTAGCGATGACTATGCGGCTTATACGGGTGAAGCTAATACTTAAAATAGTCGTGATGATGAAAAATTAAAACGTTGCCGCCTAAATTTACACCAACTTTCTGTTTCATCTCTATACAGGTAATTTTTCATAATTTTGTGATATGGTTTGCTCATAAAATGGAGAATCAACATGCAATCTTTAACCGGGAAAAAAATCCTTTTAGGTATCAGTGGTGGTATTGCCGCATACAAATGTGCTGAGCTAACCAGACGCTTAACTGAAAGAGGCGCGCAGGTACACGTCGTAATGACCAAAGCTGCTAAAGAGTTTATTACGCCTTTAACCATGCAAGCCGTATCTGGCAATCCAGTTTCAGACAGCCTATTAGATCCTGCGGCAGAGGCCTCTATGGGGCACATTGAGTTGGGGAAGTGGGCCGACATTGTATTGTTGGCTCCGGCTACGGCCGACCTTATCGCTCGAATAACTGCCGGCATGGGAAATGACCTACTTTCAACCGTCATATTGGCGACAAATGCCCCAGTGGCCGTCGCTCCAGCGATGAATCAACAGATGTATACAAATATCGCCACTCAAGAAAATATCGCCACATTAACAAAACGGGGCTTTCACATTTGGGGCCCAGCAGCGGGTGAACAAGCGTGCGGTGATGTTGGATATGGCAGAATGTTAGAACCGATGCAGTTGGTCGAAAGATGCGAAAGTTTTTTCCAGTCAACCATTAAGATGGATAAAATTCTCGACGGAAAATCTGTACTGATCACTGCTGGTCCTACCCGTGAAGCGATAGACCCTGTTAGATTCATTTCTAATCATAGCTCTGGAAAAATGGGATACGCTCTTGCTCAGGCCGCTTCGAAGCTAGGTGCTAACGTAACCCTAATCAGTGGGCCTGTGGTACTCAACACACCTAAAAATGTACGTAGAATTGATGTGGAAAGTGCAAAGGATATGCACGCAGAAGTGATGGGCAATGTGAGCGATAACAATATATTTATTGCCTGCGCTGCCGTCGCTGATTATCGCCCAGGATCCGTATCCGATCAAAAAATCAAAAAGAAAGAGGATTCTGACGAAATTTCTCTCACCATGATTAAGAATCCGGATATCGTTGCCAGTGTGGCGAAGCTCGAAAAAAACAGACCTTTTACCGTTGGCTTTGCGGCTGAAACTGAAGATGTCGAAAAGTACGCCAGAGGCAAATTAACGAAGAAAAACCTAGATCTTATCTGCGCCAACGATGTATCAGTTGAAGGGCAAGGGTTTAATTCAAATGATAATGCGCTAACGCTCTACTGGCATCAAGAGGAAGGGCAACAAGGCGAACAATCCCTGCCATTTGACTCTAAAGAGGCTCTTGCCTTACAAATAATGCAAAAAATAAATGCGCTTATGAAATAGAGTAAACAAAACTTAATCTTGTGTCTGAAATTGATAGTCCTATGCAAGTCAGGGGTAGATTTGGACACACAAGTAAGCAATAATCAGCAAAGAACCTATAGTAAGCACCAACTTCATTGATGATGGTGCTTCAACAAGTCTATTCAACTTAAGACTACTGCTGTAAAAGCATTTCAAAAAATGGCATTACAGAATCGTCAGTTTGTAGTCGCTCTATTTGTTGTAAAAGAGAATAAATACTCAATACGCTAGTAGAGATACGTAAAGGAATCGGAACCATGACCGGAACCAGAAAATCTAATCGCCGTGAAGAAATCCTTCAGGCCTTAGCTCATATGCTAGAGACGACTGATGGCGCATCTAGAATCACTACTGCCAAATTAGCCAAACAAGTTGGTGTCTCTGAAGCTGCACTTTATCGCCACTTTCCTAGCAAGGCTCGTATGTTTGAAGGCTTAATAGAGTTTATTGAAGACTCACTTATGTCCCGAATCAACCGCATACTCGATGAAGAAAAAGACACGTTGCAGCGGATCCGACTGGTTCTTCAACTGATACTCGCTTTTGCAGAGAAAAACCCAGGGCTAACAAGGATTATGTCTGGCCACGCGTTGATGTTTGAAAACGAGCGATTACGCGGTCGAATTAATCAACTCTTTGAAAGAATCGAAATGCAGCTCAGACAAATATTACGAGAACGTCAGTTACGTGAGGGCAAATCTTTTCCTGTTGATGAATCTATTTTGGCGGCACAACTTCTCGGCCAAGTAGAAGGCAGTCTCAATCGATTTGTTCGTTCTGATTTTAAATACCAACCAACTGAAAATTTTGAAGAATATTGGGCTCTACTCAGCGCTCAAATTCAATAATACGTATAACGCCCCAAAGCGAGACCATAATGAGTAGAAGCATTAAACCTAAGTTTACCTTATCTCTTCTCCACCCCAAATACTGGTTGGTTTGGTTGGGCTTTGGTTTTCTAGCACTTTTCGTCAACATATTGCCTTATAAATTGCTCTACCTTGTTGGTAGAAAGCTTGGTCAAGTGAGTATGAAAATAGGCAAGAGTAGAGTAAAGGTTGCTAGACGTAATCTAGAGCTCGCCTTTCCAGAAAGAACCGCTCAAGAGAACCAAGATTTTGTAGAAGAGAATTTTAAAAATACCGGACTTGCGTTAATAGAAACCGCGATTACTTGGTTTTGGCCGACTTGGCGCTTTAAAAGGTTGTTAAACGCCGGAGATTTTTCTGAGATAAGGAAATTCGAAAATGAAAAAAAAGGCATACTCTTTTGTTGCGCTCACGCACTTAATTTAGAGATAACCGGCCGAGCACTTGCCGTCTTGGGCATTGGTGGTTTTGGCGTTTACCGTCCACATAATAACCCTGTTTATAATTTCATTCAGTATCGAGGTCGAGCCCACAATGGCAACCGCTTAATAGACAGAAAAGATGTTAAAGGGATGATTCGCGCACTCAAAAGCGGAGATCGTATCCTTTACCTACCAGATCATGACTACGGCCGAAAAAAATCCGTGTTTGTTCCATTTTTTGCCGTTGAGGATGCCTGTACCACAACAGGTACCAGTATTTTGGCCTACACAAGTCATTGCGCCATTGTCACCGTTTCAGGGTTTAGAAATCCAAACCTAAAATATGATATTCAAGTTGACCCATCGTTCCATCTCGATTACCCACAACGCGATGAAAAAGCGGCGGCCGCATTTATGAATAGACATATCGAAAATATTATTTTGAAGGCTCCAGAACAGTGGATGTGGTTACATAAGCGTTTCAAAACAATGGAAGACGAATCCATTCCGCGTGGAATAAGATACAAATAATATGACCACTTCGCTTTAAGAAGCGAAGTGGTCCTGATTCAAGGTTTCTTTTTAAACCCCAAACTCAGCTCGATAAGCTTTCACTTTCTCTAATTGTTCAACGCTACCACCTTTCTCTTCGAGATAAGAGATAAGATCCGTAAGGCTAACAATAGAGACAATTTGACACTGGAAATCGCGTTCTACTTCTTGAATCGCAGAAAGCTCGCCTTTTCCTTTCTCTTGTCTATCAATAGCAACAAGCACACCGGCTAAGTCTGCGCCATTGGCTTGGATTATCTCCATTGACTCGCGGATAGCGGTACCAGCAGTAATAACGTCGTCCACAAGCATGATACGACCTTGTAGCGCGCTACCGACAAGGTTGCCACCTTCACCATGATCTTTCGCTTCTTTGCGATTAAAGCAATAAGGTGCATCCACGTCATGGTGATCAGCTAAAGCAACCGCCGTCGTTGTCGCTATAGGAATGCCTTTATATGCAGGACCAAAGAGAACATCATATGAAATACCAGAATCGATAAGTGCCGCAGCATAGAATCGACCTAGTCGAGCGAGATCTCTTCCGGTATTAAACAAGCCAGCATTAAAAAAATATGGACTGATACGTCCAGATTTCAATGTAAACTCGCCAAATTTAAGGACTTCTTTTTCTAATGCGAATTCAATAAATTCACGCTGATATGCTTTCATTTCGTTTTCCCCCTCACACTTAAGGTGACCAAATTAACCATCCACCAATAAGCTTGTTGGATTTAAATTTCTATGAATAATGAATCTAACACCGCGTCATTCCCGCGAAAACGGGAAACTTGGTGGAATTAGACCCCCACTTTCGTGGGGATGACGTTGTGTTCCGTAGGGACGACAAGGTTAGAACCACATTGCATGACTAATCGACTAGCGCCGCTTTCTGCACCTCAATAATATCGGAAATACCCTGTTTAGCGAGCGCCAGTAAATCCATTAATTCGTCATGCGAGAAAGGTTCGCCTTCTGCGGTACCTTGGATTTCGATCATCTTGCCTTCTTCTGTCATTACCACGTTCATGTCGGTATCAGCAGCAGAATCTTCTACGTATTCTAAATCACACAAGGCTTCTCCACCCACGATGCCAACAGAAACGGCCGCAACATGACCTTTCATTGGGTTCGCTTTTATTTTACCTTGTGCAACCAATTGTTGAAATGCATCCGCCATTGCGACACTTGCGCCAGAAATAGAGGCGGTTCTTGTTCCGCCGTCAGCTTGAATTACATCACAGTCAACAGTAACCATGAACTCACCCATCGCTTCAAGATCAACAACGGCACGCAAACTACGAGCGATAAGGCGTTGAATTTCCATCGTACGCCCACCTTGCTTTCCACTTGCGGCTTCACGGCGGTTACGAGTGTGTGTTGCTCTTGGTAACATGCCGTATTCTGCCGTTACCCAACCTTTGCCTTTCCCTTTTAGCCAACGAGGCACATTCTCTTCAACCGTTGCATTACATAACACTTTGGTGTTTCCAAACTCTACTAACACAGAACCTTCAGCATACGCTGTATAGTTACGAGTCATTTTAATTGGACGAACTTGTACCGCGCTTCTGTCGTTTGGACGCATGGGTATTTACCTATTATGTAATGGATTTCAATTGGGCGGGAATTATAGCGGAAAACATGAATGGTTCCTAGCTACGCTATGGAGGCCTCGCCCCAACTTGTGCTACCATCTTTTACTTATTACTTACATTCAATAACACACGTATTTCGACTATCAAGGAAATATCCATGATCTACAGCATGACGGCATACTCTCGCAAAGAAGTGAAAGGCGATTGGGGTAGCGCAGTATGGGAAATTCGTAGCGTGAACCAACGCTATTTAGAAACTTACTTCCGCTTACCAGAACAATTTCGTGGTTTAGAGCCTATTTTGCGCGAGCGCTTTCGTAAACGTCTTGCTAGAGGCAAAGTAGAGTGCCATTTGCGCTTTGAAGCCAACCCTGATGCGAAAGGTGAGTTATCAATCAATGAAACACTTGCTAAACAAGTCATTAATGCGGCAAACCAAGTATCTAATCTTATTGGTGAAAGTAATCGAATCAATCCATTTCAAGTTATGCAATGGCCTGGCGTGATGGAAACACCAGAACAAGACATGGATGCGATCAAAAAAGATTTATTAGCGGCGTTTGATGAAGGTGTAAGTGAATTCATTGAAGCTCGTGGCCGTGAAGGCACAAACATGAAAGATTTGATTACCACTCGCCTTGACGCGATTACAGATGAAGCCATCAAAGTTCGTGATCGTATGCCTGAGATTATTGAGTGGCAACGTGAACGACTAATCAAGAAATTTGAAGAGGCTAAAATCGAACTTGACGCGACTCGTGTGGAGCAGGAGCTCATTATGCTTGCTCAGAAAGTAGATGTAGCCGAAGAGATAGATCGTTTAGATTCTCACGTTAAAGAAACAAATAATATTCTGAAAAAAGGCGGGGCATGTGGCAGAAAGCTCGACTTTATGATGCAAGAATTCAATCGTGAAGCAAATACTCTGGCCTCTAAATCAATCAGTACAGACATCACCGCTTCAGGTGTTGAGCTGAAAGTATTGATTGAGCAGATGAGAGAACAGATCCAGAACATAGAGTAAATTCCTAACTCTTCTTCGAACGCCGTAAAAGCCCTTATTTGTAAGGGCTTTTTTATTGCTATTTTATAAGAATATTCCCGGAATTCCGGTTTAGGCCAGAGACAAACGGGCCGTACTGCAACACTAACATCTCTCACCTAGACACCTTGTTCACATTCAGATTAGGCTCACTGAGAAACAAAATGGGCGAGAAGTTGCATCTGAATCAGGGACTACCTCAGGGAAATGAAGTTTCAATAAAATCCCAATCGTACAAAAAAATTCTGTCCATCACAGCTAGAACACGGATATGCATTGCTGAAAAAAGGAGGGTGACATACCCCAGAAAAGATAGAAAACGACATAGCGCTAATGATCAAATAACCCAGCCTAAACCAAAAATAGCGGTTAGAACGGATATGCCTATAATTAGCCTTATAATGAATAAGACATTTTCCAAGTCATTAGAATCATCGTTTGTCTCGATAGTTGGATTTGAGATAGTTTTTGGTTGCGCAGTTATTGAATTCATATTTTTGCCTAAAGTGGTAAAATTCATATATGAGTTCAATTATTCACTATTTTTGTGACGAATGTCAACAAAAATACGTGATGTAGCGCATTGCAAGTTGTGCTGAGTACAAAGCTCGTAGCACAACAATTGCAATGACAAAGAGAAGTATCACAGCTCAGGCAAATGCCACTTACCACCGACAGATTCGGTCAGTTTTTTTGCAGATAGTTGTGCGAATATTTTAGCTTTATCTACACCTACAATATTGTGATGTAATGTTGTCGCATTCAAAGTCAGATACGGTATTGTTAAGACAGCAGCAGCGTTCCCATGAATGGATAGGATAGGTAAAGAAATATTGGTGACGCCGCTTATTTGTGGACTTTCTCCAACATATAACCCGTCTCTTATCGTCTTTTCAACTTCTTGTAAGACGAATTTTATTTCTTCTTCTGTCGCTCCAGAGCTTTCCAACATCTTCATTCTCGTTTCTAAATCATTAAATGCTAACGCTACAATACCTGAACCAGAACCAAATATATCTATTCGAGCTCCTAACCTAACGCCAAAACCCATTTTGTATGGGCTCTCTTGTCTCGCAACTATAAGCATGTGACCTCGATCATACATGCTCAGGTGACAAGATTGTTGTACATGCTCACTTAACTCGAGCATTTCAGGATTTGCCGTTCGAAGTAAACGTTTGATAGGAGGATGAAGATTAGATAACTCATACATCTTCAAGCTCAACTCGTATGTGCCCTGAACATCGTTATGAGTTACATATTCACGAACCTTGAGTACCTCAAGCATTCGAAAAATTTCATTTACTGTTCTATCTAAACTTACTGAGATCTCTTTTTTTGTAAGTGGTTGCTTCGATTGACTCAGTAACTCAATGATATCAAGAGCTTTTTCAAGAGCCGGAGCACGATATTCCACTTTATTCTGCATAGTCATTAAGAACCTTTTTATGGCGAATTGCACAAACATCAATTAGTGATTATTGTCACACGTATAAAAATTCATATACGAATACATTTGATTATATATGAATATTTAGGCAAGATTTAATTAATCCTAACAAATGAGGAAGAATCATGATAACAAAATATTCAAATTCTCCTGAAGATGTGAAACATTACCAGACCTCACGACTTCGCAAAGAATTTTTAATAGAATCACTATTTAATGATGATTTTATTAATATCGTTTATAGCCATATTGATCGTGTTGTCGCGATTGGTGTCTCTCCCTTGACGAAATCTCTGAAACTTGAAGATTTTATTGAACCTAAATCATTTGGTGTTGAGTTTTTCTTACAAAGAAGAGAAATGGGCATTGCCAATATAGGCGGAGCTGGGGAAGTGACCGTAAATGGCGAGTGCTACCACCTTGAGAACCTTGATGTACTTTATATTGGATTAGGAAATATCGATATTTCCTTTGCATCCAATGATTCTAATGCGCCAGCACAGTTTTATTGCCTTAGCTCTCCTGCTCACCAGAACTATCCTACCGTGCTCATAACAAAAAACATGGCAAAGTAGTTGGATCTGGGTGAGCCGGAAACGGTCAACGCTAGAACTCTCAATCAATATATCCACCCAGATGTCATGCAAAGCTGCCAACTCTCTATGGGAATTACTCATATTAAAACGGGTAGCGCATGGAACACCATGCCTTGTCATACTCATGAACGCCGGATGGAAGCCTACTTTTATTTCAATATTGAACCCAACGAAGTGGTCTTTCACTTTATGGGAGAACCAACAGAGACTCGTCATTTAGTTATAAAGAATAAAGAGTTGGTCTTCTCTCCTAGTTGGTCCATTCATTCAGGGTGTGGTACCAGAAATTACAGTTTCATTTGGGGAATGGCGGGTGAAAACCAGACGTTCGACGACATGGACTTTATCGCAAATAGCGATCTTAAATAGGAATTATTATGTTTGATTTATCAGGGAAAGTAGCCATTGTTACAGGTTGTAATACGGGCTTAGGTCAAGGTATGGCTGTCGCTTTAGCAAAGGCTGGAGCAGACATTGTCGGTGTTGGTCATATTCAACCGACTGAAACAGCGAAAAAAATAACCCAGTTTGGGAAAAGATTTAAGTTTGTTGAAGCAAACCTATTATCAATAGAGCCAGTACAAAGAATCATTGATGAAGCCGTAGAAGCTTTCGGAAGAGTCGATATTTTAGTTAATAATGCCGGTATCATCCGCAGAGAGGATTCGATCAATTTCTCTGAAAAAGATTGGGATGACGTTATGAACATCAATATCAAGGTTCCAATGTTCTTGTCTCAATCAGTTGCGAAACAGTTCATAAAACAAGGTAATGGCGGAAAAATAGTCAACATAGCATCCATGCTTTCGTTCCAAGGTGGCATACGCGTTCCTTCATATACATCAAGTAAGTCTGGAATTATGGGGTTAACAAAACTGTTAGCTTGCGAATGGGCATCTCATGGAATTAATGTCAATGCCATCGCGCCCGGTTATATGGCAACAGACAATACTGAAGCGTTACGTAAAGACGAAGATCGAAGTGCAGAAATATTAAGTCGAATCCCAGCCAGTCGCTGGGGCACACCAGACGATCTTGCTGGTCCTGTTGTCTTTTTAGCTTCTCCGGCTAGTGATTATGTGAATGGATATACCGTTGCCGTCGACGGTGGTTGGTTAGCAAGGTAACGCATTATAAATGTATGGCTAAGCTTAGCAGACGAGTCGAACAGTAAATTACGTGGTATCAAGGCTGCATATTGGTCTATTCAGTATTCTCAGATAAGAGGAGAATTAATGATTCTTATCGATCTGTAAATTAGAGCCTATGAGGCTAGCTTTCTTATTATAAATTAAGCTTAACCATCAGATTTAATTGATAAAATACAAGCTACTCCGCCTAGTGCAGAGTGGCTTTTTTTTGTGTTTTGAATTGAAAAATCAGTCAATAGACAAATTTAAAATAACATGTGATTTGGGTAACAAATATACGATCTTTACCTATGAATATTATTATTCATATGCAAATATCTAGGCATCGCGGAATAGCGATCCATAAAAAAGGAAAAGAAAATGTCTGTTGAAAGAAAACAATATGTCTACACAATTAAAGATCTTCCAATGACTCCCATTGTAGAGGAGCAAGGAATCAGTACGCGATTTCTTCTTGGAGATAGCATCATGGTTAGCTTCATTGAAAACCCTCCAGGTGCAGATTTTCCGATTCACTCACATGACTGTGAGCAAATAATGATTATGCTAGAAGGGTCAGAAGAACATGTCATTGGTGATCAAGTCATATCAATGAAGGCTGGTGATGTTGCGGTACATCCTTCAAATACACCACACGGTGGTAAAAGTGTCACTGGCATGAAAGCCATCGATATTTTTGCTCCGCCACGTCGTGGGCATTTAGAAAAAATGAAGCAATATGGAACATTCCCTAACCCTGATGGTACTTATCCTAAGAAAAACAACATTGATGATTAACATTTAGTTGGAACGAATACTTATAAAAGGACATTAAAATGAACATCTACCCTACATTGAAAAAAATCACATTGTCTGCCATTGCCTTGGGATTATTAGCTAGCAACCCTGCGTTTAGTGCAGTGACATTGAAGTTAGCTCATTACGCAGAACCAGGACACCCTGCAGATGTCGCTGCAAATCAAATGGCAAAGAATGTTAAAGAAAGAACAGGTGGTGAAGTAAAAATAAACGTATATCCCGCAAACCAATTGGGTAGCCCAAATGACGTTTTAGAGCAAAATGTACTTGGTGTTATTGACATGAGCCTACCAACTCAAGGTCACCTAAGTAAGTATTCGTTGAAATTTGCAACCGTAATGACGCCGTTCGCATTTAGAGACGCAAAGCATGCATATGACGTTCTTGATGGGCCTTTTATCGAATGGGCAGCACCTGATTTAGAGCAACATAATCTGATTTATTTATCTAATTGGGATTGGGGATTTAGAAACATAACCAACAATAAGAAAGCCATCAATCACGCGACTGATGTCGAAGGACTTAAATTAAGAACACCACCAGAGGTTCAACTTCAGTCGGCAATGTCTGCTCTTGGTGCGAATGTAGCACAGCTTTCATTTAATGAATTGTATATGGCGCTCAAGCAAGGTGTCGTTGATGGACAGGAGAACCCACTTTCCGTCATTTATTATAATAAATTATACGAAGTTCAAAACAATCTAGCGATGACAGAGCATGTCTATAACTCAATGGTTAACGTTATATCTAAGAAAAAATGGGATAAATTAACGCCAGAACAACAAATTATTCTAAAAGAGGAAAGTATCAAAGCTGGGAATATGATGCGTGAGACCATGCAAAAGGAACAAGTCGAGCTAGTTAAAATGCTTGAAGAAAAGGGTATGAAGGTGACACGTCCGAACAAAGCAGAATTTAAAGCTGCGATGGGACCTGCTTATACCAAAATTGGTCAGTATGCAGGCGAAGAAAACCTTCAAACGTTCCTCGATATGTTGAATTAAAGCAATTGGCTCACCCTACTTGGTGAGCCGTCATTTAGGAGGTTTCTTTTTATGTCAGCACTAGTTGTATTTGTAGGGCTTATCTCGTTGATTTTGTTGGGCGTACCGATTGCTGTGTCTATGGGAGGGGTCTCCATAATAGCAATGCATGAAGACTTCTCTAGTCTTACCATGCTCGCCCAAAGAATGTACGCATCCACAACAGGCTTTACATTATTGGCAATCCCTTTCTTTATATTAGCCGGGAACTTAATGAATACAGGTGGTATCACCGATAGGATATTCAGATTTGCCAAAGCTGGAGTGGGCCATTATTGGGGTGGTTTGGGGCAAGTCAATATACTATCAAGTGTTATTTTCTCTGGTATGTCAGGCGCTGCTGTTGCTGATGCGGCAGGGCTCGGAAAAATTGAAATAAAAGCTATGGTAGACAATGGTTATGATTCAAAATTCGCAGCGGCCATCACTGCAGCATCTTCCACTATTGGTCCCGTCATTCCACCGAGTATTCCATTTGTTATTTATGGTTCCCTTACTGGTGTGTCCGTAGGAAAATTATTTCTTGCCGGTATGATTCCAGGTGCGCTGATGGCGATAACGATGGTCATAGCCGTTTATATCATATCAAAAAGAAGGAATTACAAACGACAGCCTAGAGCGGCTAGAAGCGAGTTCTGGATTAGTTTGAAAGAGGCTATTTTGCCTCTAATGACACCCGTCATCATTGTAGGCGGAATATTAGGCGGCGTTTTTACTCCTACTGAAGCGGCAGTAGTAGCCTGTATGTATGCGATGGCATTGAGTGGCCTTGTTTACAAGGAGCTTAGTTTTCGCTCACTAATTGACATATTGAAAGATACGTTACTCCATACAGTAAGAGTCATGTTTATTATTTCAACAGCTGGGTTCTTTAGTTGGGTTATGATTTACCTACAAGTACCACAAGCCGTCATAGATTCGTTGATCTCCATGACCGATTCTTCAGTCGTATTACTGTTAATAATGATATTTGTGTTGCTGGGTCTTGGAATGTTTCTAGAGGGTGTGGCGGTTATTCTAATCTGTGTACCGATATTTATGCCTTTAGTACAACACATCGGAATGGACCCTATTCAATTTGGTGTTGTTATGATTTTAGCATCAATGATTGGACTATTGAGCCCACCCGTAGGAATGTGTCTATACGCTGTAGCCAGTATAAGTAATGTCAAAATTGGTGCACTGAGTAAAGAAGTACTTCCTTATATGTTAGGGATACTGCTTGTTCTGTTCTTTGTAGCTTTTATTCCAGAAATCTCGCTGTTTGCTCCGTATCTTTTGGGATGACCTTTATTATGAATATAATTTTAATAAAATTAGACAAGTTGATATTTAAAACATTTAGTACCATTGCTATCAATTTCTTAGTCTGTCTTTTTTTACTTATGGCGATGAATGTCATTTTACGATTCTTTCCAATAATATCGATTGGTTGGTTTGACGAAATAATAGAGTTGCTGTTTTCGTGGATGATATTTTGTGAGGCCGCCGTTCTGTGGAAACTTAAAGAGCACCCATACATTGACCTTATTGAAAATAAAATAAAAAATGATGTTATTAAATATAAATTATTTACATTAATTGAACTTATTAACATTTCCTTTTTAGCATTTTTTGTTTATTACAGTTGCACATTAATTAATAATGCAAGTGCATGGTCTCCAATATTTAAAATCTCTAAAAAAATATACTATCTTTCTATGCCATTGTCAGGTTTGTATATGATAGCTTGCTCCCTTTTGTTTATTTATCACCATATGGACAAAATTAAAAAAGCGAAATATGAACAAAGAATTAATGACATAGAATCTCAATACAAAATTAGGAGTTAGTAACATGGCCAAATATTTAATCACGGGTGCAAGTACAGGCATTGGTGCAGAGGCATCTCGCACCCTAGCTAAAGACAATGAATTATTTTTAGTTTATAACCGATCTAAAGAAAACGCTGAACAACTTAAAATCGATGTCGAAACGATGGGGGCAAAAGTTCATTTATTTCAAGCTGATCTCACGTCTGAAGAAGCTTGCATTAAGTTATTCGACGACATTAGCTTAGTCACAACTAGTCTAGATGGTTTAATTAACAACGCCGGAGGGCTGGTACAGCGCCAAAGTATTGAAGAGTTTAAATGGGATTTAATGTTAGATATATTCAATTTAAATACATTTTCACTCTTGAAAGTGACTTCTCTAGCCGTTCCTTTCCTGAAAAAAGGAACAAACCCTAGCATAGTTAATACAACGTCAATTGTGGTAAGACACGGTGGGCCAACAGCAACTTTATACGCCGCGTCAAAAGGAGCCGTCGATACATTTACAAGGGGGGCATGTAGAGAACTAGCACCAACGATCCGAGTTAACTCAGTTTCTCCTGGCGTTATCGACACACCATTTCACCATAAAGTGTCTACCGAAGAACAAATGAAAACCTGGGCCGAGGGCAATCCTTTGAAGAGAAATGGTGTGTCAAAAAATGTTGCGGACGCCATTAAATTTTGTTTAGAAAATGATTTTGTTAACGGTGAGAGTATCGACGTTAACGGTGGTCTTTATATTCGCTAAATTGAATGCCCCTAGGTATAACCTGGGGGCATAATAGGAAGAAAAATGAAAATAACCCGAGAGTTAATTTATAGTAACATCGATCAAATAATGCGAAATTCTGAAAAAGTAAATGCCAAATCCGAATTATCCATAAAGGAGCTCTTAAATGATGATTTTTTGTTAGAGAAAACCGATCTCAGAAACATACAAGAAATATTTTCTATATTGGGCAAAAGTGAAGTGACGGAAAAATCATTTGATGAAATAACAGATGAAGATTGGGAGCACTTCATAAATAACCACACATCTTTTAAAAACTGGGAAGACATGCTAAGCAATGCAACTGGATTCTACATTAAGAAAAATGTATTTTCTGACATTCTAGGATAAAAACGTGCCAAACATAGATGCCGCACAAGCCATTGGTCTTGTAGCCCTTGTTATTGGTGGCTGTAATTTTTTAAATACAAATGACCACCAATTCAAAGTTCAATTAACTATTTTCTGCGTTGTATTATCAATTCATTTCTATTTAATGGGCGCGATTACTGGTTGTATCATTTCGTTTATAAGTGGGTTGCGTACATTAGTATCATTAAAGAACCATGATTATCGGATAATGTTTATTTTCATGTCTGTATTTTGGCTAGTAGGACTTCCAAGCATCGATTATGGATATGAATTACTACCAATAATAGGATCCTCCATAACCACTTACGCTTACTTTAAGACAGGTGGTATTAAGATGAGACTTTTGGTCGGTATAAACAGTTTGTGTTGGCTAGTTCATAACATATTAATATCATCAATTGGTGGTGTAACAATGGAAACAATATTCATAGTATTTAACCTCTATACTATCTCCCGCATCTATAGTTCAAATTTGGAGTTAAAAAGGAAACTAAAGCATCAATACCACCAATGTGACCCATCTTAAAATGGATGAACCACCCTAACGACAATACTACTTTGATACTTGTATCGAGCCCTCAACCATAGTGCTAGTATCTCGCTACTTTCATCAAAAATAGGCATTTAGATCACGTAATACTTCTTTTCACCACTTAATCTTTTACCGCGCTTAGCGAAAATCGGGATGGATTCAAATTTACCGTTGAACTGATAAAAGCTTTCCGCATCTACGAGGGTTAAGATAGTTTTAATTTACGGTCTAATGAACGGAAGGAACCGACACCTTCATCCCTAAATATAGAAAACAACTAACAACCAAGTTGAGAATAGGCGATAACCTGTGCTACTCTTCGCCTCCATTTTTCCGGCCTCTGGTTTAACCAACTGGAAGCCGTTATTATCTTGTTTGGCTTCGAAGATTGGTGGTTCACTAATCGGCGAAAAACATCAAATTTGTGTGGGGTAAAAGAGATGGCTCAAGGGACTCTTTATATAGTATCCGCTCCTAGCGGTGCAGGTAAATCTAGCTTAATTTCAGCGCTGCTGGAAACAAACCCGACTTACGCAATGAAAGTCTCTGTATCTCACACAACGCGTAACATGCGCCCTGGTGAAGAAGATGGCTTGCACTACCATTTTATTCAAAAAGAGAAGTTTGAAGCGCTAATCGCGAAAAACGAATTTCTCGAATATGCTGAAGTTTTCGGTAATTACTATGGAACTTCTCGTGTATGGATTGAAGATAACCTGAACAAAGGTATCGACGTTTTCCTTGATATTGATTGGCAAGGTGCTCGACAGATCCGTAAACAGATGCCACTTGCTAAGAGCGTTTTTATTATTCCACCATCTAATGGTGAATTAGAACGTCGCCTCAATGCAAGAGGACAAGATAATGAAGCAATCATAGCAAAGCGCATGAGTGAAGCTAAATCCGAAATGTCACATTTTGACGAATACGATTATCTTATTGTTAATGATGATTTTGATGCATCATTGATGGACTTTAAGGCGATTATTCGTGCGGAGCGCTTAAAACAAGACAAACAAGCGGCGAAATATAATGGTATGCTCACAGCACTATTGGCAGAGTAAGCCTTTAGACTGTATACTTTCTCGTCATTCAGAATATTTAGTTAACCTATTGGAGTCCACATGGCACGCGTAACCGTTCAAGATGCAGTTGAAAAAGTTGGCAACCGCTTCGACCTAGTACTAATCTCGGCTCGCCGCGCTCGTCAGATGCAAACTGGCGGCAAAGATTCACTAGTGCCAGAAGAGAATGATAAGCCTACTGTTATCGCACTTCGTGAAATCGAAGAAGGCTTGATCACTAAGGACGTTCTTGATGCACGTGAACGTCAAGAACAACAAGAACAAGAAGCGGCTGAACTCGCTGCTGTAAGTAGCATTACTCACACTCGTTAATTCTAGTGAATAACTTTAAGTAACCTTTCGGGCCTTTAATTTGTATCTATTCGATAGCCTAAAAGATGTTGCCCAAGAATACCTAACAGAGCCTCACCTAGAGGCTCTGCGTCAATCTTATGTGGTAGCAAAAGATGCCCATGAAGGGCAGACCCGCTCAAGCGGGGAACCTTATATCATTCACCCTGTTGCTGTAGCTCGTATCCTCGCAGAAATGCGTTTGGATCATGAAACCTTAATGGCTGCACTTTTACATGATGTGATAGAAGATACGGAAGTCTCTAAGGAAGAACTTGCTAATCAGTTTGGTGATACGGTTGCTGAACTCGTTGATGGAGTATCTAAGTTAGATAAACTTAAATTTAGAGATCGAAAAGAAGCCCAAGCAGAGAACTTTCGTAAGATGGTTCTTGCTATGGTGCAAGACATTCGCGTGATCCTTATCAAGCTTGCTGACCGCACGCATAATATGCGTACGCTTGGTGCACTTCGTCCAGACAAACGCCGTCGAATAGCGAAAGAAACACTCGAAATATACTCTCCCCTTGCCCATAGATTAGGCATCCATAATATTAAAACTGAGTTAGAAGAACTTGGTTTTGAAGCGCTCTATCCAAATCGCTACAAAGTCCTCAAGGAAGTAGTGAAGACCGCGCGTGGTAACCGAAAAGAGATGATTCAACGTATTCACTCAGAAATCGAAGGTCGTCTAGAAGAAGTAGGCTTAAAAGCCAGTGTGTTAGGACGAGAGAAAAATCTCTTTTCGATCTACAACAAAATGAAAACCAAAGAGCAGAAATTCCATACCATTATGGATATCTATGCCTTTCGAGTCATCGTAGATAGCCCCGATACGTGTTATCGAGTATTAGGTCAGGTGCATAACCTTTATAAACCTCGCCCAGCTCGAATGAAAGATTATATTGCCGTCCCAAAAGCCAATGGCTATCAGTCGCTGCATACTTCAATGGTTGGCCCTCACGGCGTGCCTGTAGAAGTACAAATTCGTACAGATGACATGGATCAAATGGCAGACAAAGGTGTTGCTGCACATTGGTCATATAAAGCTGGTGGCGAACGCAAAGGCACCACCGCTCAGGTTAAAGCGCAGCGTTGGATGCAGAGCTTACTTGAGCTTCAACAAAGCGCAGGTAACTCCTTTGAGTTTATTGAAAACGTTAAGTCCGACCTTTTTCCTGACGAAATTTTCGTTTTCACACCTAAAGGTCGTATTGTCGAATTGCCTGCTGGCGCGACTGCCGTCGATTTCGCCTACGCCGTCCACACTGATGTAGGCAATACCTGCGTAGGTGCTCGAGTTGACCGTCAACCCTATCCTCTGAGTAAATCACTTAAGAACGGTCAGGCAATTGAAATTATAAGTGCTCCTGGGGCTCGCCCTAATGCCGCATGGCTCAACTATGTGGTTACCTCTAGAGCAAGAACCAAGATACGCCAAGTGCTGAAAACCATGCGTCGTGATGAATCGGTGGCGTTGGGTCGCAGGCTGCTTAACCATGCTTTAGGCCGGCACACTATAGAAAGCGTTTACCCAACAAACATCGAGCATGTTTTATCTGACCTTAAGGTCAAGTCCATGGACGATTTACTTGCGGCTATCGGTTTGGGTGAGCTCATGAGTATTGTTATTGCTCGCCGTTTGCTGGGCGATGCCGATGCACTGACCGAAACCAGTTCAGTAACGTCAACATCAAGTAAGAAACTATCTATCAAGGGCGCTGATGGCATTCTGCTTACCTATGCTAAGTGCTGTCATCCAATACCCGGTGACCATATCATTGCTCACGTTTCACCAGGGCGCGGCTTAGTCGTACACCTTGAATCTTGTCCAAATATACGTGGTTATCAGAAAGAACCAGATAAATACATGTCTGTGGAATGGTCTGATGAACACGAACACGAGTTCATTTCTGAGTTGCAGATTGATATGCATAATAAACAAGGTGCACTTGCAGAGCTCACCAACGTTGTTTCGCGTACTGGCTCTAATATTCACGGCATTACAACGGAAGAGAAAGATGGTCGTTTATACACAGTCACTTTAGCGGTTACGACAAAAAACCGCGTTCATTTAGCGGAAATAATGAAGAAAATCCGCGTGATACCACATGCATTGAAAGTTAGACGCAAAAGAACGTAGCCATACTATCCTGAGCCTTGAACCTAAAATGAAGAAAATAGGCGCTCAAGGCTCAAGATTTTAAAACCCAACCAGTCATCGTTGAATTATCATGAACCTAGACCGCTATAACCGCATCCAAACTGTCCTTAAAGCTCGCCAAACCGACCTAACCCTTTGCCTTGAAGAAGTTCACAAACCGAACAACGTATCTGCAATTATTCGCACCGCCGATGCGGCTGGTGTCCATAAAGTACATGCTGTTTGGCCCAACAAGAATATGCGAACCTTAAGCCACACCTCTGCTGGTGCGCGTAACTGGGTCGAAGTCGAGACTCATGAAACTATCGAAAGTGCCGTTGGCGAACTAAAAGCCCAGAATATGCAGATCTTAGCGACCAACCTTTCCGACAAAGCCGTCGATTTCAGAGAAATCGATTACACCAAACCAACGGCAATCATTCTTGGTGGCGAAAAGTACGGTATCTCTAGCAAGGCATTAGAGTTTGCCGATCAAGACATTATCATTCCGATGGTCGGTATGGTTCAGTCTCTCAACGTTTCGGTGGCCAGTGCGCTCATTCTTTTCGAAGCACAAAGACAACGCCAACATGCAGGGATGTATGACAGAGAAACCTCAGCATTAGCGGAAGAGGTAATACACAGAACGCTATTTGAGCGTGGCCATCCCGTTCTTGCTAAAGTCGCTAAACGCAAGAAACTTGAATACCCTCCTCTAGACGAAGAGGGTCAGATTGTCGCCGATGCGGCTTGGTGGGCAGAGATGCAAAGACGCTAAGGCCTATCACCCTTGTACCCAGTTTTGTCGGTTACTATGTGTCCGACCAGTCGGGAATCTTGTCTGTATAAACCACACGCTCTTAAGGGTGACGAAACGTTGAAAACAACGAGTTTACGTTGCCTTCTATTTACGTTTTAATTAGTAAACCAGGCCGCCACTTGCTCTGCCTTGGGTACACTGCCTTTGTGTACCACCGTTTCATCTATAACCACCGCAGGTGTTTTCATTACGCCATAAGCCATAATGTCTTTTAGATCTTGAACCTTTATCAGCTCTATCTCTATATTATTTAATCTAGCCACTTCTTCGATGACCGATGCCGTTACCTGACAATTTTTACAGCCAGAACCTAATATTTTGACTACTTTCATTACTTTCTCCTTGAATAAAAATGAGTTTTAGATCAGCGGTATGGCATTAAAAATCCAACCAACGAGCGTAAACGCGACTAATAAGACTACGAATAGCACCATAAGTAACGGCCACTTCATCACCTGCTTTAAAAGAATGAATTCAGGAAAACTCGCGGCAACAGTGCTCATGCAAAAAGCCAACGTCGTACCGATTGGCAGCCCGTTCATTATCAAACTCTCCATAACCGGAATGACGCCCGTCGCATTAGAATAGAGAGGTATCCCTAGGAGAACAGCCGCCGGCACAGACCACCACTGCCTATCGCCTAAATAGGCTTCAATCCACCCCTCGGGAACAAACCCGTGTAAAGCGGCACCTAGTCCAACACCAATAAATACCCACTTCCAAACCCGTCCAAATATCTCACTGGTTTCATCTTTGGCAAACTGATGGCGCTCTTGTAGGGATAATTTTTTAACCTCTTGAGTGCGAGTAGGACTCTCTTTTTGATTGATTGATCCTTGCTTTAAAGCATCAGCAGCAAAAGAAACCAACCAACGTTCCGCTTTTATCACATCTAAAAATAAGCCCCCTAACATACCAACGCTAATACCAATCAATACATACAAAACCGTAAACTTCCAACCTAACAAACTAACCAGTAGCAATACCGCTACTTCATTGATAAGCGGTGAAGTAATAAGAAACGCCATCGTAATACCAAGCGGTATACCCGCCGAGGTAAATCCGAGGAATACAGGAATGCTTGAACATGAGCAAAATGGGGTGATTGCACCAAAAATTGAGCCCAGTAAGTAACCCGTAAAACGATGCTTTCCTGCCAAATAATCCCGGACACGTTCGATATCCAATGAAGCTCGGATAATAGCAATTAGGTAGATCATAATAATAAGAAGCGCGAAGATCTTAGTGGTATCTTCTACAAAAAAATGCAGTGCATCACCAAGCTTAGAATTGGGGGATAGATTAAGCAGATCAAACACCAACCATGATGCTAAATCAGTGAACATTTGAAACATATAAACCCTATAAAATAAAACCGCTTTGTCTTAAAGACGAAGCGGTTTTAAAAAGGATTCATAAAAAATGACATTTATTTTAGCCTCGACGAGTAAAACAACAAACCTGTTGATTCTCGTCTAACTTTACTTGGCAAGAAAATTCTATCTGTCGTTTCAATTTGTCTCTTGCACGACGAATTCGAGATTTCGTCGCCGCAAGGGTAAGCCCATGTTCAACGGCGAATTCTTGCTGACTGACGCCATCTAAATCACATGCCACAATAATGGTTCGGTCCGCTTTGTCAAGTTCAGAGATCACTCGAGGAAGACAACTCAAGGCAAGAAGATCTACGGGCGCTAAGTTTTCTTCTTCCAGTTCAATATCGGCACTTATCTGCTGAAATGTGCGCTTTCTTGTATGATCAATAAACAAGTTCTTCGCCACCCGAAACAACCATGCCTTCGTATTTGTTACCTCACAAAACGTCGCTTGCTGATGCATTATTTTAATAAAAACATCTTGCAGGATATCCTGAGAAAGTTGTCTGTCGTTGGTTTGTTTAAACAGCCACAGCAGCAGTGCCTGTTCATGTTGATGCCAAGCACGCATCGCACAAGGAAACGCGTTACCTAGGTTTTTGGATCGATTCTCTAACATTACTGTTTTATATCTTTTTCAGACCCACCCAGCAGAAACTTGCTATCACTGGTAACGACCACACCATGACGCAGAAAGTTTTCACCAAGGATCATACTGTAGCCAAATCGAGAGCGGTCTTGTAGGTTAACTTTGACCTTCTTACGTATATCACCAATCTGTACATCCATCTTCACTACTGGTCTGTGATTGGCTTTTTCCCCTTCCTTCGCTTTAACGGTCATCATTCTCACGACTTGTCGGGTAAACGATTTCTTGTCGCCTTGTTTGTTCTCATATACAAAGTCGACCATGTCTTTACCCTCTTTTTGGTATAATTTGATCTCTTTGGCATTCATTGAACTGACATCCGCGCCTGTATCTAACTTCACCGGAAAACTTAACCCTTCGACCGTGGCATTTTCAATGTAACCCGCCTTGACTAAATCGTGAGACTCTAGCAATAGATCCGTCCGAGTATTAATTATCACACCACCTTTCTTTGTTTTTTGCCCTATTAGAAAAATTTGTTCTTCATTTTTATCTAGGGTTTCTAGCGCAATGTCATATTCAGTATATTTTCCGTCAGCCTCAAGTCTGACCTCAATCACGGGTCTTATTGAGTCACCCACTTTGATTTTTCGAAGAATAGATTTAACAAATTTTTTCTTATCGCCTTCATCATCTTCTAAGAAATAAGTGACATGTTCGCCCTTATCAGCGCTCGATATTTCAAAGCTGGACACCTTGAGAACAGGGGTTTTCACTCTCAGATCAGGCTTTGCGTTTACCTCTATACCATCGACTAAAATTAACTCTTCTGGAGAGATCACAAGTGGGTTCTTATCTTTAACTCGTTGAGTGAATTTCTCTTTGGGCTTATCCAAAAGGTTTTTTTCACTGGCACTAATGACAAAGTTTTTACTCAGCGCTTCTTTGCCTAATCTCAATTGACTAGAACTGTTGGAGCGATCTTTTAAATAAACATGCAGATTAGTATCAAAGTGCTTATCACCTTTTACTGGGATATAGACCTCTGGACGCTCAATATCACCAAATTTAATCATGCCTATCAGAGGGAGAGTGAATGACTTACTGTTTCCTTCTTTGTCATTGGTATCAAAGCGGACTTTTTTTGCCTTTTTGTCTACCTTGATATTCGTGGCATGTAAAACAGACGATTTACTTTCCATTGAAATACTGACATTCATCGCAAGACCATTCACCATCATTGTCTCTTCACGACCAATAAGGGTTGCTTTCGGTTGCTCCTGTAAATAATCATAACCTGCAAATACCCAAGCATTCTGTTTTAGAAATGTCTTACCAATTAAAATTGGGGTACTAAAATTACCTCTGTCTGTCAGGCTCGCTTCTGTTTCTATTTCAACGTCACCTATCTTCATCTTAAGCTCTATAACAGGACGATAAAGAGGCTCTTTACTCGTACGACTTCGAACCACACTGACTCTCGCTAAAGGCCTTTCAAACTCTAAAACGTCACCAGTGTAGGGGTTCGTCACATTGAACTTCACGTTAAGCTTTAGCTCTCTTTCTGGGGTATCGAATTCATCTAACCACCAATTACTTTGGGAACCACCATATTCATCCACGATATGTTTAAGTAATTCAGTATCCGAAAGGTTTTTATATTTAGGGTTACTACTCAAAATATGAATATTATCGGCATGGATTGACGTAGTATCCGCTCCGGTATCTATTTTCCCATCAAATGGGATATGTTTGTATTTGTCTGTGCTCGTCAGATACACATTTTCTATACGACCAAAAACTGATAAACCTTCTAACTCATAAGCTGGGTTCTGTGTCGTGTAACTGCTTTCACTAGCGATAGTACTGACGCTAAATAACATTATTGTTAATAACGAGATGGGCATTTTTTTCATTTTTATAGTCCGTAACATGCAGATATTCCTTTTATTTATTCTAGTCAATGTAACCAATAACAACAGCAGTTCATGTCAAAGTTACGCAAAAGAAAATTAAAGATTGAGATAACCAACGACAACCTAGTAATTCTCTGTTTTGCCCCCATTTATGAAACAATGCAAAAAATTGATTAAAGAGATCTACGGATGAGCCAAACCCCTTCTCAGCAACAAAGAGACTCACAACACTTAAGCCAACAGATTGCGAAAGAGCTTAACGTTCGAACCGAGCAGGTTGCAGCAACAATTCGTCTTATCGATGAAGGAAGTACCATTCCTTTCATTGCACGATATCGTAAAGAGGTAACGGGTGGCTTGGACGATACCCAACTAAGAACCCTAGATTCGCGTTTGAGCTATCTTCGAGAGCTGAATGAACGTCGAGTGACTATTCTTAAATCCATCAATGATCAAGAAAAACTAACGTCTAAGTTAGAGAACGATATTAATCAAGCAGAGAGCAAAACTCGACTTGAAGATCTTTATCTTCCCTATAAACCCAAAAGAAGAACCAAGGGACAGATTGCTATAGAGGCAGGGCTAGAACCATTGGCATTGAGGCTATGGAAAGAAGCACAAGGTGATCCAGAATCAGAAGCTCGACGCTATATTAATGCTGAAAAAGGAATCAATGATACTAAAGCGGCGCTGGATGGTGCTCGTTTTATTATCATGGAGCAGATTGCTGAAAATGCCGATTTAATTAGTAAACTTAGACAATACCTCACTACTCAGGCGGAGATCGTATCCCGAGTTATCGTAGGAAAAGAACAAGAGGGACAGAAGTTTAAAGATTATTTCGAACACAGTGAAAAACTAAGTAAAGCACCGTCTCACCGTGCATTAGCAATGCTTCGTGGCCGAAATGAAGGTTTTTTGCAGTTATCTATGAATGCTGACCCAAATCAAGATGAGAGCATTCGCCGCTCATATTGCGAAGATATCATCACTAACCACTACGGACTTCATCTCAGTGATACGCCAGCAAATAAATGGCGTAGTCAGGTAATCAGCTGGGCGTGGCGAATCAAAATTTCGACCCATATGGAAACCGAATTGATGGGAGCGATGAAGGAGCGCAGCGAAGTGGATGCAATAGAAGTGTTTGCTTCTAACCTAAAAGACCTATTGATGGCAGCTCCTGCGGGCCCTAAAGCGACACTGGGTTTAGACCCTGGGCTTCGAACTGGTTCTAAAATTGCTGTCGTAGATGCCACAGGTAAAGTGCTTGATACCGACACTATTTACCCAAACCAGCCTCACAAACAGATCGATAAGTCAGCCCATGTAATTGAAAAGCTGATCAGAAAACATAACGTCGACCTGATTGCGATTGGAAATGGTACCGCTTCCCGCGAAACTGATGATTTTGTAGTAAATACATTAAAAAAAGCCCATTTAAGTACACAAAATATTATTGTCAGTGAGGCAGGCGCATCGGTGTATTCCGCATCCGAGCTCGCCGCTAACGAATTCCCTAACATGGACGTCTCTTTACGTGGTGCCGTTTCTATCGCAAGACGCTTACAAGATCCTCTGGCTGAGTTGGTTAAGATTGACCCTAAATCTATTGGCGTTGGCCAATACCAACATGACGTTGGTCAGAATGCATTGGCAAAACGATTAAATGCCGTAGTAGAAGATTGTGTCAACGCTGTTGGTGTTGACGTCAATACTGCCTCAACAGCACTTCTTACTCGTGTTGCTGGACTTTCTAACACTATTGCAGAAAATATTGTCAAATATCGAGATGAAAATGGTCGCTTTGAAACTCGAACAACCTTAAAAAAGGTTGCTCGTTTGGGGCCTAAAGCCTTTGAACAGTGTGCTGGTTTCTTACGTATTATGGATGGTAAAAATCCATTAGATGCGTCTTCTGTTCACCCTGAAGCCTATCCTTTGGTTAAAGCCGTCGCAGAGAAAAATAATAAACCAATAAAAGCCCTTATTGGTGACACACTATTTTTACGCTCTCTCAATGCAATAGACTATACCGACAGTACCTTTGGGGTTCCTACGGTAACCGACATTATCAAGGAGCTTGATAAACCGGGTCGAGACCCTAGACCGGAATTCAAAACCGCAACTTTCGCCGACGGAATTAACGCTATCTCAGATCTTGAACCGGGAATGATTCTTGAAGGGGTGGTCTCTAACGTGGCAAACTTTGGTGCATTTGTCGATATTGGCGTTCATCAGGATGGCTTAGTCCATATCTCTGCTTTGACCGACCGTTATGTCTCTGACCCTCGCGAAATCGTTAAAGCTGGTGACATTGTTAAAGTCAAAGTGCTTGAGGTTGACGTTCAGCGCAAGCGAATTGCGTTGACTATGCGTCTAACCGACGAACCTGGACAGACGAACAAACCGCAGACGAATCGAAATGCATCCCCAGAACGTAAGAACAAACCCAAAAGCCAAGGTTCTCAAAACCAGCCAATGGGAAACAGTGCGTTTGCGGACGCGTTCAAGAAAGCAGGACGATGATGACAGGTTAGTCGGGAGAAAAAATAAGTTATAGATCCTAGAGCATTCTAGAATCTATAACTCTATTCAGAGTTGTCAAAGCACCGCAATAACTTCAGAAGGGCAGTTTGGTGCTACAGCATGACCGTAGTGATATTTAATCACAGTACGTCTCCGCTCCATTTTTCCTGAAGTAATCGCTGCATCAATGATTTTTTTAGGCAAACGAAAGCGAATCGTGTAACCCAACCCCTGTTTCTCCGAATAGGTTTGAAGTGCAAGCAATTCAAACAACCGGCTTAAGGTATCTTTGGGTTCTTCACTCTTCGCTGACTTAGCGTTTGTCTCACTGTCCAGTTCATAATCAGGATGGTCCGACGCGTCCCAAGCAGGTCGTTTCCGGCGCTTATCTTCTGCTTTAATGCGCCTTTCTGCATTGGATTTTGCCAATTCTACTGGCGGCGTAACAGGTTCACGAATTTTGTTATCTCTCGCCGCTTGTTCAGTTTGAACATTGACCGAAGGAGCAATTAGTGGCACGTTCACATTGGTCGGCGACACAATCATAACAAACCTCCCTCTTATACAACCTATTACTTCATAGCGAATTAGGTACCTTATCTTCCTTGGTAAATAAAACGCTATCTATAATTGGTTAAATATCTTATCGGCCAAACTGTTCAATTATTTACCACTAAATTGTATTAATTGTGTGCAAAACTCATCGAGTTCGGTCATAAATGGAGCATGAGAGGACTGATTAAAAATGTAATGTTCTGAATTTGATAACAATTCTTGTAAATCATTCGCGACTTTTATCGGTACTAAACCATCAAGTCGGCCATAAAAACGCAAAAATGGCATACTGATCTGATCCAACTGGCCACGTAAATCTACATTTCCCAACATATTTAAGCCAACCAACAAGGACTCTGGAGTAGGAAGAGGCCGCGACAGCACCGCTTTTTTAAGTAACTTCACATCCTGTCTTGCGGTTGGACTTCCCATCGCCTGTAACGCCATAAACCGTTCAATGGTAGGATGAAAGTCTTCTACTAGCTGTTCAGTAAAGGTAGACAATACGGCAGGTTTAATGCCCCTCCAGCGCTTCTCCGCGGCAAATTTAGGTGAACTGGCAACAGTGACGAGTTTCGATACTCGATTGGGTGTATTTAACGCGATATGGGTAGCGATTAACCCTCCTAACGACCAACCCACCCAAATAGCTTGCTCCGGTGCATGCTCCAGAACCATCTTAGCTGCGCTATTGATATCATCTGCATGTCGTTCTGAACTGTGACCATAGCCCGGCAAATCAACCACATGAACCGTAAAATGTGCCGAAAGTCGCTCAACCGTTTGCTGCCAAACCGCGCCATTCATTCCCCATCCATGGATTAAGACCAAGTCTTTACCCTTTCCTTCTCTGTGCCAAAACAAACGTGGGGGAGTTGTCATCTTCTCTGCTACTTCAATCATGAATTATCTCTTAGCGTATTCTTTATTATTTAACCTGAACTCAATACCCGTGATGACCGTAAATACCAGCTACCGAGATTCTTATGTGGAAAAAAGAATTCCGTCGTATTATTACCCAATATTCTAACCCAATTTGCCATTTATGTGGTCTTAGCAAGGGCAGTAAATTTGGCGATCTCATTTGGTGTCAGAGTTGTTTATTGCTTTTTATAGCCAAACCCCGTTGCTGCCAATGCGGATTAGAAACCCTAATACCCGTTGCCAAGTGTGGTGCTTGTTTATCCGAACCACCACTCTGGGACCGGCTTTTTTGTGTCGGTGATTATAAAGCGCCATTATCTAACTATATTCATAACTTAAAGTATTCAGGTCAACTGCAATACGCTTACGATCTGACCTATTTGTTGTCAAAAAGGATAGATAACCCTGCTCCACTCATCGTGAGCATGCCACTCCATTGGCGACGTTTTCTACATCGAGGTTACAACCAGAGTGATGTTCTCGGGCGCTACCTAACCACTCATTTACAAGGAAGGAGCACCTTCGACCAAACGCTCTTTAAAAGGGTTAAATCTACCCCCAGCCAACAGGGATTAGATAAGCAACAAAGGACGAAAAACCTGACCCATGCATTTACCCTCAATTGGTTACCTAATCAAACACATATCGCAATTATTGACGACGTAGTTACCACAGGAAGTTCCGTCCGACAATTATGCAAATTACTCCTTGATGTTGGAGTGAAAAAAATTGATATTTATTGCATCTGCAGAACAGGAACATAGTGCCTAATAACTCGACGTTATTGAAGCAAACAACAAAGTATCAATTTTCATTTGGCATCCTGTAATCGCAAGAGTAGAATAGAATCAAATAACCTACAAAAACAGTCAGGTATTAGTCGTGTCAATTATTATTACTGAAAGTGCTCAAGCACACTTTGCTAAACTGCTAGAACAGCAACCGGAAAATACCAATATACGTGTATTTGTCGTTAATCCAGGAACACCGAATGCAGAGTGTGGTGTCTCTTATTGTCCACCAGAAGCGGTAGAAGCAAGCGATACCGAGATGAAGTTAGCGCCCTTTTCAGCCTTTGTTGATGAGTTAAGCTTACCTTTTCTTGAAGATGCTGAAATCGACTACATAACGGACAAGATGGGTTCGCAACTTACCTTGAAAGCACCTAACGCGAAAATGCGTAAGGTTTCTGACGATGCATCTTTGATGGAACGTCTTGAATATGCAATTCAAACGCAGGTGAATCCTCAGCTTGCTGGCCACGGTGGTCACGTAAGCTTGGTAGAAATCACAGAAGACGGAATTGCCCTAGTTCAATTTGGTGGCGGCTGTAATGGCTGTTCAATGGTTGACGTAACGCTGAAAGAAGGCATAGAGAAAGAGCTAGTACAGCAATTTGAAGGTGAATTGACTGCCGTTCGCGATGCAACAGAACACGCACGCGGCGAGCACTCATATTACTAACTGGGTGCAGTTTATTTCCCATTTACACGTAGCACCGCTTCGGTAAATAACGAAATAATCCCTATTCTAAAATGCAAAAAGGACAGCGATTCGCTGTCCTTTTTAATGTCTGTTAATCTTTCATCTGTAAGATTTCATCCCAAGGCAGATTTTCATCTCCCAACACGATAAAATTGGGGTTCTCAAAGGTTTCTCTTTCATTGTAAGAAAGAGGCTCCAGCTTAGTACTCAATATCCTGCCCCCTGCTTCCTGAACAATACATTGAGTTGCGGCGGTATCCCATTCTCCTGTTGGCCCAAGTCTTAGGTAACAATCAACTGCGCCTTCTGCAACCAAGCAGGCTTTTAACGCCGCCGATCCAAGAGGAATGAGATCATAATTCCATGCCGGTGACATTCTGTTGGTGATTCTATTGATATCCTGGCGGCGGCTGATTGCGATTGCAATGGTTTGCTGTCCAACGTCATGTGTAAGTGTTTTTATACGAACACTTTCATGCATATCCGGAATCTTCCAAGCACCCTTGCCTTCGTAGGCATAAAAAGTCACACCAGAAACCGGTCCGTAAACCACCCCCATCACTGGCCTATTGTTTTCTATCAATGCAATAACTGTCGCAAAGTCGCCACTTCGAGCGATAAATTCTTGGGTTCCATCCAGAGGATCCACAAGCCAATAGCGATTCCAATTAGCACGCTGTTCTAGAGTTATATCCGCAGCTTCTTCGGATAATACTGGGATATCAGGTGTTAATTCAGATAATTTCTCTTCAATGAATTTGTGCGCGGCTAAGTCGGCACTGGTTACAGGCGTCGAGTCCGATTTGGTGAATTCTTCGTACTCTTTTTTCTCATAAATATCTAAAATGAGTTGTCCTGCCGCTCTAGCAACGTCGATGACCGACGGCATTAGGTGAGATAGATCTTTGTCAAAGGTTGCCATGTCAGTTCCTAGTTCGTCTTATTCGGTGACGTTGCTTGCGCTAAGTAACGTTGAGCCAGCATGAGTGCGGCAATACTTCTAGCCTCACTAAAATCCAAATGGGATAGCAATTCATCTGCTTGATTAAAAGGCCAACGTACCAATTCTAAGGGTTCTGGCTCGTCCCCTTCTAACGTTTCAGGATATAAGCCTTCTACTAGAAAAAGGGTCATTTCACTGGAAAAATAAGAAGGTGCTAAGACCACTTTTTTAAGCGGTGTAAAAACAGTGCCACCCAAGCCTATTTCTTCTTTTAATTCTCGATTCGCCGCCTCTTGCGGTGTTTCGCCTAAATCAACAAGCCCTTTTGGAAAACCAAGTTCATATTCTTCAGTGCCTGCGGCATATTCTCTAACAAGTAACAGGTCACCATTTTCCGTAATGGGAACCATCATGACCGCTTCACGACCACTTCGGCGCATTCGCTCATAAGTGCGCTTTACTCCATTAGAAAATTCAAGGTCAAGAGATTCAATAGTGAATAACTTCGATTTAGCCGCTGTCTCAACTGCTAATATTTTCGGCTTTTGAATTTTCGCCATCCCTTGCTCCTTGTCTGTTCGATAACTTAATTTTAACGGTAATATTCATTTTAGCAGTAACAATGAGCATCAAATATTTATTCTACAGGTTAGTTTAGTTTACCTGCATAAGTAAATGAGTATTCACCTTTGTTGTTAGGATTTCCAAGCCATTTAAGCTGAGATGTCATCGCCGTCGGAAATTCCGCATTAGGTTTAAACCGAGCATCCACGTTATAACGTAGATTCGGTTGTAATTCGGCTTGCAGTGAACCCGCTAACTGATTGTTGTTGTGCTCACCCATTGCGCTTAGCTTGCTTTCTTGGCACTGTAAATCCGTTATAACGCTACCTAAATCTAACCCACCTAAGGGTGACCCAATTTTACTTCCAACCCACACTAGTGTGCCAGTTGCCGACTGGCACCATGGTTGAGCATACTGATAGTCATTAATGGATAACTCTAGATTTCCTTTTACCGTAATTGGCACTGGTATAGATAATCGTTGCAATACATTTACAGCAGGCATTGAGATAACCACGTCATCGGCAAATAACCCTGATAAACCAACACCTACATTTCCTTTACCCATTAGTTTTATATCGCTCCCTCGACCAAAACGCAGAGAGTAATTGGCTTTACCTTGAAACAGTTCTAGTGGCTTAAACTGCCAATTCACCTGACCAAGGTTGTCATTTTTCCAACGAACATTTTGGGCTTCACCTGCCCAAATGGTGCCACTTGGCGACTCAATTTTTAAGTTCGGCACTTCTGGCATAGCTTTCAAAGCAAAGGAGACTGGCATGTGAATAAAGGCACTAATACACAGCACCGATATAAAACAAATGACGAGAAGAATAATACGTTTCAAATTATCCTCCTCGCTTTAGTTGTAAGCGTTTCACTTCAATGATCCCTTTAGAATCACTGTTCGAAATTTCCATAAATTCAACCTGAACCGCCTGTTTTTGTTGTAAATAAGCAAGCCAATGTACAAATTGGTCAAAGGCAACGGGTTTAACCCAGACCTGTAACATCTCATCACGTGGCTGAATTCTTATTAATTCAATTTTGTAGCTTTTGGCGGAAGTGGAAATGACCTGATTAAACGGCTCATTCGAAACAGAAATCCCACCGTTCCCTCTAAGTTCGATGATTCGGTCAGCACTATCAGATACCCATTGAAGCAACGCTTTCTCACTATTTATTCTTACTTTCGCCGTATTCGCTCTTTCGGATAGAGGTTGAATCAATCCCCAATTAAACCCACCTACGATTATTAGTATTGAGCAAACGAGAACCATACGCTGTTCCCTTAAAGAAATACTTCTCCACCAAGAGAAAATGGACTCTTTTAAAGTACTCATTACTTTCTCCTCAAAACGAAACTGCCTGACACTCGATTCTCTTTTCTATCAAGAGGCCCTTGAGTCACGTTAAACTTTTCAGCCAATTTAGTCCTTACCTGCTCAAAGGTTTGAAAGTCTTTCATTGAGGCATCAAGACGGACCTCACCCCGATTCGCGTCATACCGAATATTGCTTATTTCAACGGAAGTGTGCCCTTTTAGCGCTTCAGGTAGCGATGCTAACCAACCCAATACGGTCGTCTCATTATTGCCACGTGAGAGTGCGCTCTCTTCGACTGTCATTTGCCGTTTTAAGTAACTGACTGTAGGGATTTTGTTTTTATTTGGGAATATAGTGCGGAAAATTCGTTCACTTTCAGTACGGTAAGCAGAAGCTTGAGCCTCATATTGATTGACTTGAAGAACGCGCTGTATGGTCAATATTAATAGGAACAGACACGCTGCAAATGCAACATTCTTCCAAATTTTCAGGTGCTTAAATATTGAAGACTGAGGTTTGAACGTTCCTGTTAGTAGATTGGTTGGTGAATGGATTGCGCCTTTAGTAAGGAGTGCCATGACTAATTCAGGTTCCGCCTGCTTCCAATCTGTATTACTGATTACAGAATCAGGTATCGTGCTATAGCTTAATATTTTGTAATCTTCACTTTGACTAGCGCACCAATCAGATTCAATAAAGAGTGTTAACCACTGCTCATCTATTGATGTGGATTGATTTTGAGATTTTCTAAACAGCCATTGCGAATCCATTTGAACCGCTGACACTGTATTATCCATTAATGGTAATGTCTGTGCGTCAGGCACAATTTTGCTTATCGCAATCCCAATCGCAGTGAAAGCCTGGATCCACTCAATTAAATACGCTTTATCAATGGCAGCAACGTCGACTTTGTTTGCATTTTTTTTCAGAATCGTAAAATGCAACTCGTCAACATCCTGCGCAATATCATCTTCAAGCAAATATGGCAGCATCGTATCAACCTGCCGAGCTGCACCAGCCGGAATTTCTGCTTCCATTAACAATATGTCACGGCTATCCAATAACAACAAAGTTGTACGTTGGTCCGCGTAAGTAGAAAGCTCACCTAGCTGCTCTTTGCTGCTAAGTTCTCCGCTCGCAATAATTTCATTCTGACTAGTAGACCAAACCAACCACCGTATAGGGGCCTGCTTGTCTCTACTTAGTCGAACGGTCAGAAACTCGCTCAATGACTCCTCCAAAACGCCGTCGTATAACTGAGACGTCCTTCTTGTCTTTGCTAAAGAGTAGGCTTCTTATCCTAACTCTTGATTCATTTACCATAACCTGAGCATCAAGCTCAAAATAATGGCTATCTGTCGTTAAATAACCATTGGCTTTATCTTTTATCGTCGCATCTATTGTCGCGATCTGTCTTTCGGCTAAAAAGTCATCCACAGATGCCCAGCCATCATAAGGTCTGTTTTCTATCAATGAGGAAGCGTCACTTGCACTCAGTAGTGGTGAAAACATTGCCACCAATATAACCGAACCCGCCTCATTAATCGTATTCACATTTAAACGCCAATCGTCCCAAGGCAACGCGCACACCACCGGGCCAATCTTCTCCATCACTCCACTATCCATTTGATGAACCGCTCTCAACTCTGTGCTATCAGAGATCATCCCGTTTGGGGTGATGTAAGCGGGGTGAAGTGCTTCATAAAAGCTATCTTCAACGCCATAATTCGTTGATGATGTAGTATTTTTATCTAAAAATTCCCATGTAGAATCAGTAATAACTTCAGCTTGATAATTTTCTATCTCGAGCTCTTCGAGCATACGCTGAAAAACAGCCACCAAATAAGGCTTCGATGTACTATTGGCTTGCTGCTTTTCTTTACCTAATACGTTGATATTAAAACACGCTTGCTTATCTATTATTTTTCCAGATGCTGTGCCGTAATCGAGCGGGAAAACTTGTTCTTTCAACGCCCAAGGTTGACTAGTATTGATCGTATCACTATCTTCATAGCTCTGCTGAATACCATACTTGGCTAGCGCTTCAATACCAATACTGTACCAGTACGCCTGTTGGTGACTGATCCTATTTTCGGCTCGTGTATAGTTTACAAACAATCTCTCAGTCATTGTGGCGGCAATTGAAACCATCACTGCAAGAATCAGTAATACGACAATTAAAGCCGCACCCGCATTCTTTTTAACGGATCTATTAGAAGGCCTGTTAGTCATTGCTAACGCCTTCGCTGGCGACTTGCAGACGCTCTCCAGCCGTCAAATAAACTCGTTCAATATTGCCATAATCTTGTAGCGTAAATGTAATTGAAAGTGCCTTGGGTAATGCGAATGCCTCGTCCCAACTTTCACTCCATCCACCTTCTTTATAAAATTGCATATCAATCTTTTCAACATCGTTGAGAAGACGGGTGATCACGCCTTCCTGCCCTACCGGTGTGTCAGGATACCGCCACCAAACCCGTTCAAGTCGATTGGCGACAATTCGATAACCAACCTTGGTTATCTCCCCTCGAGGGAATACCTGCTGAGGGTTCTGCCATCCCAACCGAGTAAACAGTACGGCCTTGTTATCTGAGTCGAGTAACCCATCGCCCCAAAAGAGAATATTTTCTGTCGCTTCTTCTCCATTGGTTCTAAATCGTCTTAACGCTATCTGTCTAAAGTCATTGTCAATAATCACCATCGCTCGTTGAATCTCTTTCAACCTTTCTGTCTTTTCAAGCGATACTTGATTGCTACGCTGTACCTGATTTAACACCATGTAAGCTGACACACTTAGAGACGCAAAAATAGCAATCGCGACAAGCACTTCTATTAAGGTAAACCCCTGCTGTATTTTGCGATAAGACGCCTTATTTCTCGACATAACTTCTCACCGTTAATATTGGGCTTTCTGCGTTTTCATTCAATGAGACGCTAACATCAAATGCAGCAATAAAGCCAACGGCGGTTTCAACAGGCGTTACTTTCCAATACCACTGTTTACCCACCATTTCTGTTTTGCCCGATTTAGTGCTTTTAGGCGCACCTGATAACATCACCCGGCTAATTTGATTATCTATAACAAATGATGCGAACGTTTTTTCTTCCAAATAAGACAGCGTATTTAGGTGTTGAGTGACTGAGCGCATAACACTGATCGCGGCAGTAGCAAATATAGCTAGCGCAACCAATACTTCGAGTAATGTCATACCACGAGTGCGCTGATTCATCGAATACCCGTCTCATCTTGTGTTTCTTTCGCATGAACAAGGTCGATAGAACCGGATTCTTTCACATCGACAACCCAACCATTATATTTGTCTTCCTCTGAAAATATGGATAGACGAAAAGGGGTCATCTCGCCACTGGACAATACAAACAACTGGGGCGGCTTGATTTTTTTTTCTTTATCAAAGTCAGCAAACCTATCTTCATCAAATAAGCTTTCTTGCTTGAATAGGCTTTCATTCTGCAACCATGCATCACTACCTAATTCCAATGAAAGTAATACACCGTCTTGTAGTTGCGTTTCGACGTACGTTTTATTTTCAAAAACTTGCCATCCATTATTCTCTAATTGTAGATAGCTGTAGGTGCCTTTTTTTTCATCTACTCTTATGCCTAAATCTTTACCATTTAAGATGGCATGTTCATTAAGAAGCTGTATTCGATAATAAAAACGCTGTGCTTGTTCTTTCGCAATATCTTGCTTTGAATCAGGCAAATTAATGATCACTGCCACAGCACTAAGCGACATCAAGACGAGTACCAGCATGATCTCAATTAAGGTAAAACCTGTATTTTTCTTATTCATTACTGCCACAAGTCGCGCCTACTTTATGGACATGACTAGAGTCTGTTGACTCTAGTATTGATGATTAGAAATCTTGAATATTCCAATTGCCAATATCCGCAGCACTGCCTTCACCACCCTCTTGTCCATCTGAACCCAAGCTAAAGATATCAATCGTTCCTTTGTCACCAGGGCTTAGGTATTGATAATCGTATCCCCATGGGTCTTGTGGTAAGCGTCTTATATAACCACCGTCTCGGTAGTTTCTCGGCTCAGGGCTGCCACTTGGGTTTGTGACGAGTGCTTCTAAGCCTTGATCTGTTGATGGGTATACACTGTTGTCTAACTTATACATATCGAACGCTTGCTCTAATGCAGAGATATCAGACACGGCTTTTTGTTGATCCGCTTTTTCTTTGTTTCCTAACAAGTTAGGCACAACAACGCTGGCCAAAATACCTAAAATCACAACAACAACCATAATCTCAAGTAAGGTAAAACCATTTTGTTTTCTTTGTTTCATTTTCATCTCCTAACAAACTCAATCCTTCTGCTCAGAACGCCGGAACGCCAAACCGCTAAGCAGAAATCAAATTATTCATCTCTAAAATAGGCATCAACGTTGCCATTACAATAAACAAAACTACACCAGCCATCACAGCAACAAGTGCAGGTGTAAATAGCCCTAAGGCAATATTAACCGTGGATTCGAAATCCCTATCTTGATTGTCGGCTGCTCGAGTAAGCATCTGCTCTAACTCACCACTTTGCTCACCACTCGCAATCATATGTAACATCATGGGTGGAAATAATTTAGTCTGTTCTAAAGCACGCCTTAAACTGCCCCCTTCTCTTACTTTTTCGCAGGCCTCCAAAACGTGTTGCTCCATATATCGGTTGCTTATTACGTCTGTCGCAACTTTCATACCTTCCAATAATGGAATAGCACTCGAGGTACAGATGGATAACGTTCGAGCAAAGCGAGACGTGTTGATCCCTTTTGTTATCTTTCCTATCAAGGGAATACTCAGCAGCTTTTTATCCCAAGACATCCTTGTATTCGCATTCTTTAAGGCCATTTTCAAACCATAGTATGAGCAGATAACACCGACTAACAGATAGATCCCCCAGTTTTGTACAAAACCACTGGCATCCAAAAGAAATTGAGTTGACCCGGGTAGCTCCTGTCCCATTTGAACAAACTGATCAACGATTTTTGGCACAACACTGGCTAATAGAAAACTAACAACCGCAAATGCGAATACGGTTAACACCACAGGATAAATCATCGCCTGTTGGAGTTTAGAACGCATTAATTGGCGATTTTCAGCATAATCAGCGAGTCGATTCAATACGCTATCCAAATGACCGGAACGTTCACCAGCTGCAACCATAGCGCGGAAGAGATCATCAAATACATGAGGGTAATCGGCAAGACTATCGGCGAGCGTATACCCTTCAACCACTCGAGAACGGACCCCCATTAGCATATTGGTGATACGTGGCTTCTCCGATTGCTCTGCAACCGCTCTTAAACACTCTTCTAAAGGCATGCTTGCCTGAACCAATGTTGACAGCTGGCGCGTTAATAACGCGAGATCATTGGTGCTAATACTTCGATTAAATGATGTAGACGATTTCTCGGCACTGTTTTTTACTTTGGTTTCAATGACCTCAACAGGAATCAAGCCCTGTTCTTTCAATCGTTGTCGAACTTGACGTGCATTATCTCCCTCAATGACACCTTTTTTCTGCCTACCTTTGTCATTTAGTGCTTTGTATTCAAATGCGGCCATTAGACTTCCTTGGTTACTCGCATAACTTCTTCAAGGGTAGTAATACCTTGACGAACTTTTTTCAATCCATCAGCTCTGATACTTGGCGTATATGCACGAACTTCTTTCTCTATGCTCATTTCTCCCGCTTCTGAATGAATAAGTTCTTGAACGTTATCGTCAACAAGAAGCAGCTCATGTATTCCAGTTCGTCCTCTATACCCCTTAAAATTACACGCCTCACATCCATTCGCACGGTAAAGTGTTAAAGACTCTTGCTCCGTTAACTTAAACAACTTTTTCTGTTCTCTGTCGGCTTCAAAGCTTTGCTTACAATCAGGGCACAAGGTCCTTATCAGGCGTTGCGATAACACCCCTAACAAAGAGGATGAAATAAGAAAAGGTTCAATACCCATATCTCTTAGTCGAGTTATCGCCCCTATCGCCGTATTAGTATGCAAGGTAGACATGACTAAGTGACCCGTCAGCGAGGCTTGTACACCTATTTGTGCCGTTTCAAGGTCACGTATTTCACCGACCATAACGACATCTGGATCTTGGCGCAATATGGCGCGTAAACCACGGGCGAAGGTCATATCAACTTTAGGGTTAACCTGTGTTTGACCTATTCCGTCAATATCAAATTCGATAGGATCTTCTACCGTTAAAATATTCCGTTCCGTACTATTCAGTTCTTGTAACGCGGCATATAAGGTTGTTGACTTACCTGAGCCCGTTGGTCCGGTAACCAAAATGATGCCATGCGGCCTAGCGATCAATTTTCTTATTACTTCGTGATTTTCTTCCGTCATCCCTAGGCTATGTAAATCAAGGCGGGTGGCGTTTTTATCCAGTAAACGCATTACAACGCGTTCACCATGCGAAGATGGCATTGTAGAGACACGGACATCAACCGCACGACCACCAATTCTCAATGAGATTCTTCCATCTTGAGGGACACGTTTTTCAGCGATATCAAGTTTTGCCATAACCTTAACTCGTGAGACGAGAAGTGGCGCTAGCTTGCGGCTTGGTTCTAATACCTCACGTAATACACCATCAACCCGGAATCGAATAGACAAACTCTGTTCAAAGGTTTCAATGTGAATATCCGAAGCCCCTTCTTTAATTGCTTCGCCTAGCATCGCATTGATTAACTTAATGATAGGGGCGTCATCTTCTGTTTCTAATAGGTCTTCATTTTGAGGTAACTCTTCAGCTAATGAGAAAAAATCGTCATTATCTGCGCCAATATCTTCCATTAACTGTCGTGCTTCTGACGAATCTCGTTGATAGATCTCTGTCAGTTTCTTTTCAAAGCTATCTTTATCGGCCGAAACCAATGTAAACGGCACCTTAATGACTCGTTGTACTTCCGCTAAAATTGATATTGCAATAGGTTCGACATAATACAACTGAGGCAGTTCTGTTCGCTGTGGACTATTTTCTAAAACCACGTGGTGACGCCTAGCAAAACCAAATGGTAGACGCCCAACAAAGCTGGCCAACTGTGTCATCAATCTAGCTCCAATTGGTCAATAAAGGCTTGTACTTCTGCCGGATAACGAGGCGAATCGCCTTTATATTCTGCAAGAACCGGAATGAGGTCATCCGATAACAGTTTCAAGCCTTCTTCCGCTTTAAATAATTGCTCTGCACGAATGTAGTTATATTTACGCTGGGTAATGCCATCGGCGGTCACACCATCACGAATAATGGTCGGCTTGATGAACACCATCAGATTTTTCTTTTCAACAGAACTGCTTGTTGATTTAAAAAGGTGACCAATTACTGGAATATCACCTAAGAATGGTACTTTAGATTCACTCTCCATGACGCGTTCATCGATTAATCCGCCTAGAACCAACATCTGACCATCTTGGATCATAACCTGAGTATTAAGTTGTCGTTTGGCAAAACGCACATCGACAGCGCCACTGGCGCCAAGTACGTTTGATACTTCCTGCTCTATCGTTAATTGAACAGAGTCACCTTCGTTTATTTGAGGCACAACCTTAAGCTTAATCCCGACTTCTTTCCGCTCTACGGTCTGAAATGGATTGCTGTTGTTTGCCCCTGCAGTGGAGCCAGTTAACACTGGAACTTCTTCGCCAACGATAAAGGATGCTTCTCCGTTATCCATCACCGTAATACTAGGAGAAGAGAGAATATTAGAATTGGAATCGGTAGAAACCGCGCTGATCAGAGCAGTCCAGTCACCCAGAACTAAACTCATTGCTGCACCGTTCACTCCGCTTAATGCGGAAGCTAGTGAGGAATAATCCCCTTCTGTCGTAGTGGTTTCATTTCTAACGAAGGCACCATTATCATCATAAACGGCGGTTGTGGTTGTGGTATCTTTTGCCTCTTCAAGGCCCACCATCACGCCACCAATTGATGCACCTGTATTACCATATTGAATAACAGCACCGGTATCCAGGTTACCCCATTGCACCCCTAAATTAATGCCATCACCTTCAGACATCTCAACAATAAGCGCCTCGATAAGGACCTGAGCACGACGAATATCCAACTGAGCAATGACATCCATAAGGGCGTTCATAATATCTGGTGGAGCCGTCAAAACTAATGCATTAGTATCTTTGTGAGCGGCAATCATCACCTGAGATTTACTTGTCGCACCTTGAGCTTTAGATGAGCTCTGCTTCTCTGACTGAATATTTTCAGATACACCTTTTAAAACGTCGACAATATCTTCAGCTTGCGCATATTTTAGATAAACAACTTGATTGTTACCCCGACTCGCCATTTCAATATCGAGCTGTTTTATCAACTTACGAAGGCGCGTGCGTACGGTTGGGTCTCCGGAGATAAGAACGGAGTTAGTGCGGTCATCGGCCACAAGTTTAGGTTGTAAAAATGCCGGTGTGTTTTTTGTGTCGGTCGTTTTATTTAACGCATCAACTATTCGCACCATTTCTGAGGCAGACGCATTTTTAAGAACAACCACTTCTATTGATTTGTCCCCAGCCTGATCAACACGTTCAATAATTTCGGCAAGACGATTAACAACAGCAGCACGACCTGTAATCAAGATGATATTAGCAGGGTCATAGTGGACCACGTTACCCGCACCAGCGTTATCATTTAATTGACGTAATAATGGAGACAACTCTCGAACAGAAACATTTTTTACTGCGACGACACGAGTAACAACGGCATCACCTAATATTTTTTCATCCGCCCCGACAACTGGAATCGCGGATGTTTTCGCATCTTTAGCCTTTATGATTTTAAGTACACCACTCTCCATCTCGACAACGGCAAAACCATAGACTTCTAAAACATTAAGAAAAAATTGATAGTATTGTTTTTCATTTAATACGTCATAGCTTCGAACATCTATCTTCCCACGAACAGAAGGGTCGACAATAATGGTCTTTTCTAAGTTTCGTCCAACAATATTAATGAATTCTTGAATATCCGTGCCTTTGAAACTCGCACTATATTCATCGGCAGAAACAGATAAGCACATTAGACTTCCTATCAGTAACATCGCACTTCTGCTTAACCAGTTCTTCACTAAAAAACCTCCAAATCACCGACACTTAAGCCAGTATTAAAATTCTAAATATATTTCATGTGCCTGACCGTCACGCTCTACGGTCAAGTTGAATTCTGTCATTTCCGACATCGACTGCCAAACTTTACCCATTGAAGCAGGGTCCGTTAGGTCTTCACCATTCAAAGACGTGGCAATATCACCATTTTTAAGTCCTGCCGAATCAAATAGTGCACGCTGCTTACCAGGCCTAATTCGATAGCCGACAAGCTTCCCATCTTTCTTTACTTGAGATAAACGTATGTATTGGAGGATTTTTTGAGGATCAGCTAAAACCTCTGCTCGAATCGATTCAATCTCATTACCTGAGGGAGCAGGATTATTTCCAATTTCGCTAACCATTGCGTTACTCGCTCTTTTATTACTCGCTGTTGGTCGCACTTTTTTGTACTCGATCCCTTCAAGCATCAACGTTTCATCTCGACCCGCATTGTCTATAATAATGCGGTCAATAAAAACGTTCTTTAGTTTCGCTTGTGTCCCTTCAATTTTTTCACCAATGCCATACGTTTCTTGGGATCCATTGTTTGCAATAACAGCCAAGCTGCTTTTCGCTACAGAACTAGAGACAGCACCAACCAAAATTAAGTTCAAACGCGTTTTTGGTGCATCCTGAATTACAGGTGCTGACACGACTTTATCTACCTTTTCGTCGTGCCGACCAAATAGCGCAGCTTCTAATAAACCAGATATAATAATCCCCTTCGACTCAGAAGAAGATTGAGCATTAACAGATTGAGCGGACCATTTGGATACCGTCGTCTGTTCATCGGATAAATACCAAATCGTTTGACCCGCAATCCAGGCTGATAAGCAGACCAACAATATAGTCAATAAAGTGCAGAGCTTAGATTGAGAAGCAGCAAATAAACGGAAAACCTTTTCCGTTAAGCCGGAAAACGGATGAGTTCGGCTCAAAACAGAAGACATTTACAACCTCTTTAGTGTCTATAATCACAGTAAACATTATGCAGAAGAATATCATACCCCCTTCAAGATTGAGGTAAGGGAATTCCTAAAATTTACATTTACCACTTGAAAAGAGAGACATGCGTCACCATTTTTACAGAAAATAGTTTACAGCATGGAGTCGTAAAAAAATGAGCACAAATACAGAGACAGTAAGGCTCGACAAATGGCTTTGGGCTGCTAGATTTTACAAAACTCGGTCGATAGCTCGAAATATGATAGACGGGGGTAAAGTCCATTATAATGGACAGCGCTCAAAACCAAGTAAAATAATAGAACTTGGTGCAACAATAACGCTAAGACAGAGACAAGAAGAGAAGACCGTTGTCATAGATAAAATTTCAGAACAAAGGCGTGGAGCACCAGAAGCACAACTGCTCTACACGGAGACACCAGAAAGTATCTCAAAACGCGAAGAAAACGCACAAAAGCGTAAACTCAATACGTTATTCAGTCCTAGCCCTGAACGTAGGCCAGACAAGAAACAACGTAGAGACATCATTAAATTTAAAAACCAGTAAGCCGGAGTGTTCTGACATGGCACAAGACGTATTAAATCGTTATTTATTCGAGAATCTTTCTGTACGTGGGGAACTTGTACAGTTAGATAAAGCATATCAAGAAATTATATCTAGTAAAGAGTACCCAGCACCGGTACAAAACTTATTAGGCGAGCTATTAGTCGCCACCACCCTTTTAACTGCGACGCTAAAATTTGAGGGTTCCATCACACTTCAACTGCAAGGCGACGGTCCTGTTTCTTTAGCGGTCATCAATGGTGATCAAAACCAAAAAGTACGCGGCGTTGCGCGATGGGAAGGTGATATTGCTACTGATGCAACACTTCACCAATTGGTAGGGAAAGGGCATCTCGTGATCACCATTTCACCAGATAAAGGGGAACGCTATCAAGGGGTTGTAGGTCTTGAAGGGGACGATCTTTCAAAGGTATTAGAAAACTACTTCCTTCGTTCTGAACAACTCAAAACACGCCTATGGATTCGCCTTGGTACTCAAGATGGAGTGCCTCATGCTGCTGGTATGTTGCTTCAAGTTATGCCTGATGGAACCGGCACAGCAAACGATTTTGAACATTTAGAACAACTTACAAACACAGTTAAGAATGAAGAACTCTTTACTTTAGAGGCAAACGAACTGCTTTATCGATTGTACAATCAGGAGACGGTAAATCTTTTCGAACCACAACCCGTTGTCTTTCATTGCGGCTGTTCAAGGGATAAAAGTGGCTCTGCAATCCTAACGGTTGCCAAAGATGAAGTTTATGACATTTTAGCGACTGAAGGCACAATTTCTTTACATTGTGATTACTGCGGCACGGATTATTCGTTCGACGAAAATCAAGTGGCAGACCTTTATTCTCAAGCAGATCAAGGCAACACTACCCTTCATTAACATGTATATATATGAGAATTCATTCAAATTATATATTAAGCCGGTGTAAACCGGCTTTTTTTTGGGTGATACTTATATAAATCACACAATTAAGCACTTTTCACTCCAACTCTCATTTCTGAAAACAAAGATAAAATTGATCTAGCGCAAGGCTAACAAATGGTGATAAAACAACCACTCGAAAATGTGACGGGTGATTTAAAACCCTGAATAAATCATCGGCAATTTATGACTTATCTCCCTGTTTTCTCGCTTTCACGTTGCTAGCATGGTGAACAGAATAAAAAACAAATTATATAAAATCCCTACAAAAATCTTAATTAAGGAGCACCTATGACCGTTATGGAACATACCAAGGCTGCAGAACTAGACCTAACTGAATACGGACTATCTGGCGTAAAAGAGATTCTTCGCAATCCAAGTTATGACATGTTGTTCGAGGAGGAAACTCGCACTGATTTAGAAGGCTATGAAAGAGGCGTTGTTACAGAGTTAGGAGCCGTTTCTGTTGACACTGGCATCTTCACTGGTCGTTCACCTAAAGATAAATTCATCGTTTTGGATGACACCACAAAAGAAAATATGTGGTGGACCTCAGAGCAAGTCAAAAATGACAACAAAGCAATCTCCCAAGAAGTTTGGAACGAACTAAAAGTTCTGACAACATCTCAGCTTTCAGGTAAGCGCCTGTTTGTTCTAGATTGCTACTGTGGTGCTAACGAGGATACTCGTCTGTCCATTCGTTTCATTACTGAAGTGGCATGGCAATGTCACTTTGTTAAAAACATGTTCATCCGTCCAACAGAAGAAGAATTGGCCACATTTGAACCAGATTTCGTTGTTATGAACGCGGCAAAAACAACAAACCAAGATTGGGAAAAACAAGGCCTTAATTCAGAAAACTACACTGTATTTAACCTAACAGAGAAAATGCAACTTATTGGCGGTACTTGGTACGGCGGTGAGATGAAGAAAGGTATGTTCGCAATGATGAACTACTTCCTACCGTTGAAAGGCGTTGCATCGATGCACTGTTCTGCAAACGTTGGTGAAGAAGGCGATACGGCTATCTTCTTCGGCTTGTCTGGTACTGGTAAAACAACGCTATCTACAGACCCTAAACGCGCATTGATTGGTGATGACGAACATGGCTGGGATGACGATGGTGTATTCAACTTCGAAGGGGGTTGCTATGCCAAAACTATCAAGCTTTCTAAAGAAGCCGAGCCTGACATCTATAACGCTATCCGTAAAGATGCGTTACTAGAGAATGTAACGGTTCGTAATGATGGTTCTATCGATTTTGATGATGGTTCTAAAACCGAGAATACTCGTGTTTCATACCCTATTTATCACATTGATAATATCGTTAAGCCTGTCTCTAAAGCTGGCCATGCAAACAAGGTTATTTTCTTAACAGCAGATGCATTTGGTGTTCTTCCGCCTGTAGCTAAATTAACAGCAGAACAGACTAAATATCACTTCTTATCTGGTTTCACTGCGAAATTGGCCGGTACAGAACGAGGTATTACTGAACCAACGCCAACCTTCTCTTCTTGTTTCGGTGCGGCATTCTTAACGCTACACCCAACTAAGTACGCGGAAGTATTAGTGAAGCGTATGGAAGCAGCTGGTGCAGAAGCATACCTAGTTAATACGGGTTGGAACGGTACTGGTAAACGTATCTCTATCCAAGATACTCGCGGTATTATCGATGCCATCTTAAATGGTTCGATTGAGCAAGCAGAAACTAAGCAAATCCCAGTGTTTAATCTAGAAGTCCCAACAGCACTTCCAGGTGTAGACCCTGCGATTTTAGATCCTCGCGATACTTATGTTGATCCACTTCAGTGGGAAAGCAAAGCCGAAGATCTGGCACAACGTTTTGTTAAGAACTTCTCCAAGTACACTGACAATGCTGAAGGTGCAGCACTCGTCGCCGCTGGCCCGCAACTAGACTAAGCCTTGTTAATTGGTAAATAGTGATTAAGCCCCTCATTTGAGGGGCTTTTTTGTTGAATCTCTTTCCTAATTAAGTCAATCTGTCCAAATTAAATAATGGGTTAGGTATTAACAGATGAAAAAAGCACTAGTCATATTATCTATTGCGCTACTGCTGATCATATCTTGTGCTGTGCTTGGTCTCTACTTAGCTATGCAGGGTCCCTATACAACCAAACTCACTAATCACTTACTCAAGCAGTATTCTTCGCTACCCATTTCTGTTTATGACGCTAGGTTTGAATTCCCAAATCATTTCTCCTTTCAGGGAGTGGAAATACAAGAACTCCAAGAAGATACGATTAATATTGAACAGGTTGATGTCTGGATAAACTCCGACTCATTTGTTGAATCTATGCCTGTGATAGATAGCCTTCTGATAAACGGTTTACTGCTCCAAAGTGGGCTACCTGCTATTCCAACATTTGAAAACCTCAAGTTGCATCAGTTGGCCATTACCAACCTCGATTATTCTGATGGTGATTTCATCTCACGCGATACCAATATTCAGATAGAGAACCCACTCTATTTAAACAACAGTCAGAAAGTTCCTTATGGTTCAATACAGTTCTCAGCGGAACAGATTTATTGGCACAGAGAAGCATTTAATAACGTTTTAGTTGATGCTAACTACAAGGCAGAAAATAGCACGGTTTACGGAGCTTCATTTGAGTGGCGGGGAGGCGATTTCTCGACCCAAGCAGAACAATACTCAGAAGGGTGGTCGCTCGTTAATACGACGATAGACCGACTTAGGTTAAACATGAAGCAGCAAGACGAAATCGAACCATCCGACTGGTCGTTCCTTGTTGATAAGATAACCCATTTCAATAGCCTTGATATTCTGGGTAGCTCTATCGATACCCCTCATTTCCAAATCACTAACGGTGACTTTTCTGTCGAGAATCTGTCCCTTTTAAACGGGGTTTGGCAACAGAAAGACAGCTATGTTTCTTTCAGCGCAGAAAGCATCAATTACCTAGACCACTTGTGGCTAGAACCGGCATTTGAAAGTTACTTTGATAATAACCTGATCTCCATTGAGGCGCTTAGCTTTGAGTTCGAGAAGGGGCTTGTCAAAATGGTCGGCGAATTAACACCAAATTCTGTTTATCTCAAAAACCTGGATATCGATGGCATTAAATGGTTCTACGAACTGCCAGAAGACACTCTTGTGATAAAGAACTATTTAAACTCATTAGATCAGCTACTTATTGATGATGTGAAAATTAGACGATCACAGTTTGTTCAAATCGCTCATCAACCAAACTGGCAGTTCTCTGGTCTCTCAGTCGATGGAAAACATCTCGCACTCATCAAACAAAATCGAGTTGGCCTTTGGGATGGGCAAGTAAGTATCACGGCTAACAATGCCAGTTTTAAGAGTTTTCTCACAAGCCAACCAATCATAACAATGCAGAGTAGAGAAGGTATTTGGCAACTAAACGAAGCTTTTATTCCCCTAGAGAATGGGCTTATTGAAGCGACGGCGAGCTACTCGCTTTCTCAACCAAGCCAGCCATGGCGGCTTGAAGCGTTCGCGGACGGCCTACCCATTGAGCTGTTTTCTGATTGGGTATCGCTACCCGTCGACATCGAAGCTATTGCGGAATTTCAGATTGGTTTAAATGGCTTAGGTGGAGACGCGTTAATGTTGAAACATAGCTTGACCGGACAGTTAGTCGGTTCGCTGAGAGACGCCTTTTTATTGCCGGATATCGAGTCCGACCAACCAGAAATCATACCATTTGAGAGCTCTGAGTTTTCTATTTCAGCTGATAGAGGTCGAATCGATATTGCACCCATCATAATTAACGGCGATAGAATTACCGGACGCTTACGAGGTAATGTTGATTTGGTTCAAACTGACGACAACTCAATTTCACTTGAGCTAATGGATGGCTGTATAAAACAGAGCTTTGAATTGTTAAAGGGTACACGACAAGAAAAGAATACTTGTCCAAAAAAATAGTCCCACGCAACACTGTGACACTATTTGGCGATAAAGCCAGCCATAGGGCTTTAGTCGCTTTATATTAAGATTCTTGTATTTCAGGCAGCAGCATATAGGTACCAACAAATTCAACAGCTGCAGCATTGCCGCTATAAATAGTCACGCTAATGACAACTCGAGCCTTTCGTCCATTCTCAAACCGATCTAGGTCACCACTGATCCCATCTAAGGATGTTGTGGCAATGGGTGTCTCTTCAACTGGATGACGGTAACGTACTTTACTATCCGCCAACACAATGTCGGCTTTAAGACCACGCTCTTTCATCAGTAACCATGTCATTCCCCAACCTGTCAACGTTGCTAACGTAAAGGCGGAACCAGCAAACATTGAATTCCTAGGGTTTAAGTTCGGGTTTAATTGCGCACTACACTCGAATTGATAGCCCGTGTATTGTGTTATTTTGATACCCATTTTGTCGCTAATGGGGATTTGCTGTTCCCAGCGTTCTTGCAACTCAGCACACCAATCTGGTCTGCGTAAAATATTATCCATAGGATCGAGCTGTTTTACCAACTGCTGGTGGCGATTCGCACCATATTGCCCACTTATCTCACCTTGACTCTCAAAACCATTTTTTATATAGAAACTCATGGCTTCTTGGCGAGCATTACAAACCAACCGCTTTACACCTTCTTGGCGAGCAAATGATTCGAGTGCCACAAGGATCAGTGAACCAACGCCTTTATCTCTCCGGTTGGGCTTAACCGCCATAAATCGAATCTGTCCTTCATGATCGGAGGTCACGTACAAGCGCCCCACAGCCACTGGACGACCTCTGCCATCAACAATCATACGATGATGACTCATCTCGTCAAACTCATCCCGTTCGGAGCCCACAGGCATGCGTAGAGGCTCTCGAAGCATCTGCCACCGAAAATAATAGTACTTAGCAATTTGATTTGCTGTTTTGGGCGTGATTAGTTTAAACATTTAAATCCTTTTAAAATCTTTCTACTTTAAAACTTTATATTTAAAACCATAAGAGAGCGAAAAAACTTGCGATTTCAAACCTGTAGCCAAAATGTAACGGGTCCATCATTAACCAAAGACACTTTCATGTCAGCCGCAAAGCGTCCTCGCTCTGTCGGCAGAATTTCATTACAACGTTCAGAAAAGTAATTATACAATCGTTCGGCATCTATTGGGTGAGCACCACGTGAAAAACCAGCTCTTGTTCCCTTTTTTGTATCGGCGGGCAAGGTAAATTGCGAGACAACCAGAACACTGCCACCCACCTGTTTAACGTTCAGGTTCATCTTGCCTTCTGCATCGCCAAACACACGATAATTAACGACTTTTTCTACCAAACGTTGGGCTTTTGTTTCGTCATCCTCTTTTTCAACACCTAATAGTATAAGAAGCCCTTCATCAATTTGCCCAACAATCTGCTTATCTACTTTAACAGAGGCTTCACTCACTCTTTGTATTAGCGCTATCAATGCCTTCTCTCCTATCCCCAATCATACGCTCTACAAATTTCGGTATTATTAAATCCGAATTATAATTCCACTGATCTCTTTCGCCTAGACTTGCTGTTAGCTCGGCACCAATTAAAACTATAAACCAACACAAATAGATCCAAACAAAGAGTATCGGTACAGCCGCAAGCGTGCCATAAATCAACTGATAACTGGGGAATGCCGATATATAGTAGGCGAAAATGCTTTTACTGATTTCAAACAAAAAAGTACTAACAAAGGCACCAAACATCGCATGCCGAATTTTAACTTGGATATTCGGCACAAATAAATATAGTCCTAAAAACCCAATATAAGAAAAAAGTAGAGGTAACCTGCCGTATAAAAAGTTAACAGTATCGTCACTAAAAAATTTGAGAGACATAATGTGGGAGCTAACGGCAATACTCGCACCCATTAATAGAGGACCTAATGTAAGCACCATCCAGTACATAGAGAAGGAAAAGACCATGCGTCGCTTTTTCTTTATTCTCCAGATGTAATTCAAATTTTTATCGATACTAGAAATAAGCAAAATCGCAGTAACAAATAAAAATGCGGCACCGACTGTTGTCATTTGAGCCGTATTTTGTACAAACGCTTCTAATGCATCTTCTATTGCTTCACCAGCAGCAGGAACAAAATTGTTAATAATAAATTGCTGTATTGTATCACCGACACCGTCAAACGCAGGAAATCGCGCAAGAGCAGAGAATATAACCGTTGTTAAAGGAACCAATGATAACAGAGTAATATACGTCATATAGCCTGCATTCACAGTTAACCTGTCGTGTATAACTCTCTGCTTCAAATAGAATAAGTAATAAATAGTTGTGTGCATGAAGCACTTTAGTTTTTCCATAAACCGCCTTTAGCCAATCTGCTCCAATATAAAATCTACACGTTCTTCTACACTACCCCATGGCACCTTAATCGGTTGATAACCTAAATTTCGGTAGCACGTCAAAAGTAACTGATGTATCTCTAATGCCTCAGAAAAAGAGTGAGGACGAACCGCATCTTGAGTGTATATTAATTGTTTGGGAGCGCAGAAAAAAACCTTCTCAAAATAACCGTTACTGGCATCAATATATCTTTTTTTAACGTCCAGTTTACCGAGCTGAAGATAAGCGCATATATCAGGTATCGCTCTATCCAAGAAAGAAATATTTTTTTGTTTTTCCGATGTCCGTTTCTGCTTTTCCATCATATCTAGACACATTTCTGCAAATTCAGCCAAATGTGTCCAAGGCAGTATGCCATTAGTTAACCGTGATTGCTGCTCAATTAAATAGCGAGGGCTCTCTTCAAAAGTAAGGTACCCGCGCGTGGCAAGTACACCAATAATACTTGTTTTTCCTGCACCGGGGCCACCCGTTATGACTATCGGTTTCATAGACTTCCTTTGCTTAATGCAACTCACAATTTCCAGTCTACCAAAAAAACAATCCCCCTTCATGATCGCTCATGAAGGGGGATTCGTGTCGTTTCTTAAAGTAACGAGTGACGTTATGCTTTCGCTGGGCGACCTGCACGTTTACGTTCATTTTCAGTAAGAAGTTTCTTACGAATACGAATGCTTTCAGGCGTTACTTCTACAAGTTCATCTTCATCGATAAACTCTAAAGCTTGCTCTAGGGTGTACTTGATAGCTGGCGACAATGTTTGCGCTTCATCTGTACCAGATGAACGAACGTTTGTTAGCTGCTTACCTTTAAGACAGTTTACTGTCAGGTCATTTGAACGGTTATGAATACCAACAATTTGACCTTCATATACTTCATCTGCGTGTTCAGCAAATAAACGACCACGCTCTTGAAGATTAAACAGTGCATATGTCAGTGCTTTACCTGTCGCATTTGAGACAAGAACACCATTAGCACGTCGACCAATAACACCACCTTTGTGTGGGCCATAATGATCAAACGTATGATAAAGAAGACCTGAACCAGACGTCATCGTCATAAATTCAGTTTGGAAACCGATAAGACCACGAGAAGGCATCATAAAGTCCATACGTACACGGCCTTTACCATCTGGAGACATATCAGTTAACTCACCTTTACGGATGCCGATGTTCTCCATGATACTACCTTGGTTCGCTTCAACCACATCGATAGTCACTGTCTCGTATGGTTCTAAAAGCTTACCATCTTCTTCTTTTAGAATTACTTCTGGGCGAGATACTGCAAGCTCGAAGCCTTCACGACGCATATTCTCGATAAGAATAGAAAGATGAAGCTCTCCACGACCAGACACTCGGAATTTATCAGGATCATTTGTTTGTTCTACACGTAATGCAACGTTATGAACGGATTCTTTCTCAAGACGTTCTAGAATATTACGAGAGGTAACAAATTTACCTTCTTTACCAGCAAACGGAGAGGTGTTTACCTGAAACGTCATTGTTACCGTTGGTTCATCTACAGAAAGAGGAACCATGACTTCAACATTATTTTGATCACAAATAGTGTCAGAAATCTTCAATTCACCCAAACCTGTAAAGGCAATAATGTCACCCGCATTGGCTTGTTGTATTTCATGGCGGTCAAGGCCAAGGTAACCAAGAACGGTACCAACTTTACCATTTCGTCTTGTGCCATCAGCACTAACAATCGTCACTTGCTGGTTTGGTGCAACTTTACCACGAGTAACGCGTGCAACACCGATAACACCAACATAAGAGCTGTAATCAAGCTGAGAAACTTGCATCTGCAGAGAACCATTGATATCAACCGCAGGAGCATCTACGTTGTCTACGATGGCTTGGAACAATGGTTCCATGTCTTCACCGACAACATCTTCTTCTAGCGTAGACCAACCGTTTAGTGCTGAAGCGTAAACAACTTGGAAATCCAGTTGCTCATCCGTTGCGCCTAGGTTGTCAAAAAGGTCAAAAACTTGATCCATAACCCAATCAGGGCGAGCACCAGGACGGTCAACCTTGTTGATAACAACAATAGGTTTAAGGCCATGTCCGAATGCTTTTTGTGTTACAAAGCGAGTTTGAGGCATCGGCCCATCAACGGCATCAACAATAAGCAATACAGAGTCAACCATAGACATGATACGTTCCACTTCACCACCGAAATCGGCGTGTCCTGGGGTATCAACGATATTGATTCGGTAGTCGTGCCAGTTAATCGCTGTGTTTTTTGCAAGGATAGTGATACCGCGTTCTTTCTCGATATCATTCGAGTCCATTACACGTTCTTCAACTTCTCCACGAGATTCTAGCGTGCCTGACTGCTGAAGCAGTTTATCTACAAGAGTCGTTTTACCGTGGTCAACGTGCGCGATGATCGCGATATTTCTTAATTTTTCAATCTGTGGAGTAGTCATGAATTTTGATTCACTCAGTCATAATGAAGCTGCGAAACATCGCAACAATGGTTTAAAGTTGTGTAAAACCGTTTTAAAAATAAACAGTTTTAAAAATCGGCGCTAATGTATCAGATTTTTGCTCAAATACCTAAAGAATGTGATCTTTATCTATATATTGTTAAATAGCCGGAATTAAATACAACCGACATACCTCAAACTCGCGCTTTGCAACCGTGATTGGCAGAGTCATTGATGACGAATAAACGTTAAGGTATTACCGTTTCTAAAATCAGATTGACATTTTTTAGCCATGAGTGCTGAATAGAGATTGTTCGATTCTTAGTATAGTTCAACTTTGAACGCACACTATTGGTGCATGCGAGGATCATTTTGGTGCACATTCTGCACCAAAAGAATACAAGAACAGCCCAAGACCTTGAAATTAAAGGATTAAAATAAGTGGCACAGTTTTCGCTTAGAAGGTTAGCATCGGGTAATTCACTTAATATTTAGAAATTACTCAATGACAATTTTTTAGATTCGAAATTGTATCAAATTAATAACACTGGAGGTTATCCAAGATGTCAGTAGAAAATGTTCTATCACTGATCCAAGAAAATGAAGTTAAGTTTATTGACCTGCGCTTTACCGACACTAAAGGTAAAGAACAACATATTTCTATTCCATCTCACCAAATAGATGCTGACTTCTTTGAAGATGGTAAAATGTTTGATGGTTCTTCTGTTGCTGGTTGGAAAGGTATCAACGAGTCAGATATGGTGATGATGCCAGACCCATCAAGTGCTGTTCTAGACCCATTCACAGATGATGCGACGCTGAATATTCGTTGTGACATCCTAGAACCTGCAACGATGCAAGGTTACGATCGTGACCCACGTTCAATCGCAAAACGTGCTGAAGACTTCATGCGTGCTTCTGGTGTTGCAGATACCGTACTTATCGGTCCTGAACCTGAGTTCTTCCTATTTGATGATGTTAAATTCCATTCTGACATGTCGGGCTCTTTCTACAAAATTGATGATGTAGAAGCAAGCTGGAACTCTGGTTCTGATTTCGAAGAAGGCAACAAAGGTCACCGTCCTGGCGTTAAAGGCGGTTACTTCCCAGTAGCACCTGTTGATTCGTCTCAAGATATCCGTTCTGCCATGTGTCTAGTTATGGAAGAAATGGGCCTTGTTGTTGAAGCACATCACCATGAAGTAGCCACTGCTGGTCAAAATGAAATCGCCACTCGCTTTAACACGTTAACGACTAAAGCAGATGAAATCCAAATCTATAAGTACGTGGTTCATAACGTTGCTCACGCATATGGTAAAACAGCTACATTTATGCCTAAGCCAATTGTCGGTGATAACGGTTCTGGTATGCACGTCCATATGTCTCTTAATAAAGACGGTGTAAACTTATTTGCTGGTGACAAGTACGGCGGCCTGTCTGAAATGGCGCTTTATTATATCGGCGGCATTATCAAGCATGCTCGTGCAATCAACGCATTTGCCAACGCATCCACGAACTCATACAAGCGCCTTGTCCCAGGCTTTGAAGCTCCAGTTATGCTCGCTTACTCAGCTCGTAACCGCTCTGCTTCTATCCGTATCCCTGTGGTACCAAGCCCGAAAGCACGTCGTATTGAACTACGTTTTGGTGACCCAACAGCTAACCCATATTTAGCATTCGCTGCAATGTTAATGGCTGGCCTTGACGGTATTAAGAACAAGACTCATCCTGGCGAAGCAATGGATAAAGATCTTTACGACCTTCCAGCTGAAGAAGCGGCCGAGATCCCAACCGTTGCAGAATCACTACAACAAGCACTTCAGTGCCTAGATGAAGACCGTGAGTTCTTAACATCTGGCGGTGTATTCTCTGATGACTTTATCGATTCTTATATCGCACTTAAGACTGAAGATGTAGTGAAAGTAAACATGGCTACTCATCCACTTGAGTTTGAACTTTACTACTCTGTATAAGCGTTAATTTTTTAACTGTCTAAAGGGCTCGCATAAGCGAGCCTTTTTTGTATCTCTAAATCCCCTTCTAATACGTTGGAATTCATACTTTGGCACGACGCGCGAAGAACGTTAAACACTAACCGAATTCCTTCATTCCTGTGAAAACATAATGCTGTTCGGTTAGTTCTAAATACTTCGTCATTCCCGTGAAAACGGGAATCTTGGTGATATTAGATCCCCACTTTCATGGGGATGACGTTAGTTTTCGTGAAAATAGGCCAATTTTCATCGGGATGACAAGTTTAGATAACGTTAACCGAACTGCATTGCATTGCATTGCGTGCAGACGGAAATCTGGGTGGGTTTAGATCTCCACTTTCGTGGAGATGACGTAGGTTTCGTGGAGATGACGTAGGTTTCGTGGAAATGACGTAGATTTCATGGGGATGACGCTAGTTTTAGTGAATATGAAAGGGAACGATTCAAAACAGCTGGTACCTAGAAGCGTATTAATTGCTTGAACAAGATGAACTGAATACTACTTAGCTCTTATTTACCTACGCCCAAGGAAGCGGCAAGGTTATTGCATTATTTAAACCATAACGGTGCATTAACGTTGTAAGTTTATAAAATAGAGCGTGCTCGTGGATAAACCCTCAATTTTCTACGTTTTATGACCTGTTAGCCGTTGTATCTTACTTTTCATGGTTCATACTGAATCTAACGTTGCACCATTTTGGTGCTAGGTGCAATCATAGAGCAGAGCGAGGACGGGAATTGTGACAACAGAGCTTTCAACAGCCATATTGGATAACATTGTAACCGCCACCTTAATGCTTGATGAAAATCTAGTCATTCGTTACGCAAACCCGGCTACAGAGCAGTTATTTTCGCAAAGCACGAAACGCATTATAGATAAGTCTTTGTCACAGCTCATTCAACACGCCTCGATGGATATCGCTTTGTTAACTCAGCCTTTGCAAAGCGGTCAAAGCATGACAGATAGCGATGTCACTTTTATCATTGATGGTAAACCATTAATGTTAGAAGTCACTGCCAGCCCACTCTCTTGGAACAAGCAATTAATGCTACTTATAGAGATGCGTAAAATTGGCCAGCAACGTCGCTTAAGCCAAGAGCTAAATCAGCATGCACAACAACAAGCCGCCAAGCTGCTCGTTAGAGGATTAGCTCATGAAATTAAAAACCCTTTAGGTGGTTTAAGAGGTGCGGCTCAGTTATTAGGGAAAATGCTCCCAGATCCTTCTTTAACGGAATATACACAGATTATTATCGAGCAAGCCGATCGTTTAAGAGCGCTTGTTGACCGCCTACTTGGTCCTCAAAAACCGGGAAAAAAAGAACACGAAAACCTGCATGTTGTATTAGAAAAAGTACGACAACTGGTCGAATTGGAGTCGGGTTCTAATCTCACTATTGATAGGGATTATGACCCCAGCCTACCTGACATTCTAATGGACACAGATCAAGTAGAACAGGCGATGTTAAATATCGTCAGTAATGCAGCACAAATGATGATTAATCAAGATGATGCAAGGATAATCATTAAAACCAGAACCATGCATCAGGCCAATATCCATGGTCAGCGTCATAAATTGGCCGCTCGAATTGAGGTCATAGATAATGGACCTGGTATTCCAACAAATCTGCAGGACACGCTCTTTTATCCCATGGTGAGTGGTAGAGATGGTGGTACCGGATTAGGGTTGTCAATTTCACAAAACTTAATCGACCAACACAATGGAAAAATAGATGTAGAAAGTTGGCCTGGTCGCACGACATTTACAATTTATCTCCCTATCTAACGGATGTGAGATAGGAAAAGGCAAGAAAGCCTCTATATGAGTAAAGGATATGTATGAGTAAAGGATATGTTTGGGTTGTTGATGACGATAGTTCCATCCGTTGGGTTATGGAGAAAACACTGTCGTCTGCCAATATCAAGTGTGAGACATTTGCAGATGCAGAGAGTGTCTTGATGTCACTGGAACGTGAAACCCCAGATGTACTGGTATCCGACATACGTATGCCGGGTATCGATGGTCTAGACCTGCTTAATCAGGTTCATACGCGCTACCCTGAACTCCCAGTCATAATAATGACGGCACATTCAGACTTGGATGCTGCAGTAAATGCCTATCAGAAAGGGGCATTTGAATATCTACCTAAGCCATTTGATATCGATGAAGCTCTCACCTTAGTTGAAAGAGCGATTATCCATAGCCACGAACAGAAAAAAGAGACCGCGACCGTGGATACGTTTGCTAGCGAAACACCAGAAATTATTGGTGAAGCACCAGCAATGCAAGAAGTATTCAGAGCAATTGGTCGATTGTCCCGCTCTTCTATTTCAGTACTTATTAATGGCGAGTCTGGCACAGGTAAAGAGCTTGTTGCCCACGCGCTCCATCGACACAGCCCAAGAGCAACAAAACCTTTTATTGCGCTCAACATGGCAGCGATACCTAAAGACCTAATTGAGTCAGAACTTTTTGGTCATGAAAAAGGGGCCTTCACCGGTGCAAATAGTGTCCGTCAAGGCAGGTTTGAGCAAGCAAATGGTGGCACATTATTTCTGGATGAAATAGGCGATATGCCGCTTGATATTCAAACACGTTTACTGCGTGTTTTGGCGGATGGACAGTTCTATAGAGTCGGTGGTCACCAAGCTATTAAGGTGGATGTTAGAATTGTTGCTGCAACACACCAAAACCTTGAACAGTTAGTTCATGAAGGTGGCTTTAGGGAAGATCTATTTCACAGACTCAATGTTATTCGCGTGCATATCCCGGCACTAAGAGATAGAAAACAAGATATAGAAAAACTCACTCTGCATTTCTTAGCAAGCGCTGCAGACGAACTTGGCGTGGAAATGAAGTCTCTACATTCAGGCACCGTCGATGCTCTTAAGCGCCTAGCTTGGCCGGGAAATGTTCGTCAATTAGAGAACATCTGCCGCTGGTTAACCGTTATGGCAAGTGGTAGTGAAGTATTACCTTCAGATTTACCGACAGAGCTACTTGAAGAAAAAACCGTGACAAATACCGGGGGAACAGGAAGTTGGCAAACCCAACTAGAACACTGGGCTCAAACCGCGTTAAACTCTGGTGAAACAGAATTACTTGCCTACGCACTACCTGAGTTTGAGCGTATCTTGTTAAAAACGGCACTGAGTCATACCAATGGACATAAGCAGGAAGCCGCAAAAGTACTTGGTTGGGGCCGAAATACGCTCACTCGTAAACTGAAAGAGCTGGATATCAACTAAGAAATAACATGAGCTGGAAATTTAACTGGTATTAGAAAAACCTTTACGAAAATCGACCTATTCTCACAAAAAACAGCAAGATCCCCACGAAAGTGGGGATCTTGCTGAATGATTTGAGTACTAACCGAACAGTATTCCAGCGAAAGCGGGAATTTGACGGATAGCCATTGCTATATAACTCGTGAGAATTGCTGCTGTCTTGCTCTATCTCGCAAGTACTTATCAAAACACATACAAATATTGCGAATAAGCAAACGACCTCGCGCGGTAACACGAATATCCGTTTCAGTCACTTCAACCAACTCATCATCAACAAACGTTTGTAGAAGCTTTAGATCTTCAGAAAAATAATCGTTAAATGTCAGGTCAAACATTGATTCGATTTGTGTCTTATCTAATTTGAAATTACAAATAAGCGCTTTAATCACCTCACGACGAATCAAGTCATCAGAATCTAAAGAAACACCTTTCCATAGTGCGTGGCGCATCTCATCAACTTGAGCGTAGTACTTCTTAAGTTCTTTCTGGTTTTGCGCGTAGGTATCGCCAATCATTGAAATAGCGGAAACACCAAAGCCAAGTAAATCGCACTCACCTTGCGTAGTGTAACCTTGGAAATTACGGTGCAATATTTCTTCACGCTGAGCAACGGCTAGCTCATCGTCAGGCAATGCAAAGTGATCCATACCGATAAACTGATAACCCGCACCAGTCAGCGTAGAGATAGTATCCTGAAGGATATCCATCTTAACCTCTGCTAATGGCAACAGATCTTCATTTATCTTACGCTGAGCAGCAAATAAATTTGGCATATGCGCGTAGTTAAATACCGACAAACGACCAGGTTTCATCTCTAACACTTGTTTTAAAGTGACAGCAAACGACTCTTTTGTTTGCAATGGTAACCCGTATATCAGATCCAAGTTGGTTGAACGAAATCCAAGCTTTTTAGCGCGTGCGACCATGGCGAAAATGAACGCTTCATCTTGTTCACGATTCACCACTTTTTGAACTTCTTTATTGAAATCTTGCACACCGATACTTAAACGATTAAAACCTTCGCCACGCAGGTGATCAAGCATATCCAGTTCAATTTCGCGAGGATCAACCTCAATGCTAATCTCAGCATCAGGGTCAAAATTAAACTCACCTCGAACAATAGCCATCAAACGGCTCATCTGCTCTTTACTTAAGAACGTCGGCGTTCCACCACCAAAGTGCAGTTGAGTCACTCTACGCTCGTTTAACAGGAACGCCCTTTGACGAATTTCATGTTCTATCGCGTCTAGATACTCGTCTGCCTTGTGAGAATGCCGAGTAATCACTTTATTACAGCCACAGTAGTAACAAAGCTTGTGACAGAACGGTATATGAATATAAAGTGATAAGGGCCGTTCAGGATACTGACGGCATGCCATATCAAATTCCGCAATGGTAAAAGCTTCATGAAATTCTAAGGCTGTTGGATAGGAGGTATATCTTGGTCCCGAATAGTTATACTTATCTAATATCGCTTGATCCCAAACTATTTGTTCACTAGACATAATATTGCGTTCCATTAAATTTTGTTTTCATACTTTGACCACGTATTCTGCCATATCACTACAACAGACAGAGATAAACGGGAGTAATTTGCCGAAGAAATGTTCAGAACTGATAACAGGATCACTCACTCTTTCTAGTTAGAGAAGAAAGAGTGAGCAAAAATCTATCTATTCGCGGTCACGGTGTCTGTAGGAGAGGCACTTAGAGGTTGTATTTGAATCTGCAGTTTTTGAAGATCTTTTATTATGTCATCCGCTAATCGAACTTCCGCTTTTTGTCGTTCTAGCGTCTGTTTCATCCGATCTTGTTTGACTAACTCTTGTCTCTTATCACCCCTAGCCATATCTTTGACAATCTCATATAACTCAAAAAGTGCTGGGTATTCTTTTTCAATATCAATTCGGGCTTCACCTTGAATGTAATCAAGAATACAAACCACACGAATACTAACTTCAGACAGATCACATTGACCTTGAATACCAGCCATACAAAGGGTATTTACACTATCAAAAATATTTGTATTCCGCTTAGCGATGGCGATATTCATTACTTCTTTTTCTAGCTGTTTTTGCTTCTTAACCTGTAACCACAGGTAAATGGCATAGGACGCTAAACCGAGAATAATTAGCCCACCAATAATAAGTACTATGGTTACGCTCACCATCTCTTATCCTTTAAAGTCATTTAAGTTTAGACCTTCAAACTGAGATAAAAGTTCTTCGTCCGAACTTGCACTCTTTTTCTTCTTTGTTAAAACCGGCTCGATAACAATTTCTTCATCTTCGTCTTCCAGCTCCTCTTCAGGCTCCATAAGACCAAGTTGATTCATCAATATTTCAATCCGATCTAACTTTTCATCTACATAACTTTGCAAACCAGTGCCGAGATTCTCACCATTCTCAATTCTGTCTAACAGAACATTAAGTTGGGCGTCATTTTCTAGCGTTTCAAGTTCTTTCGCCGCAGATAAACGACGTTCTTGCTTGTTCAGTTTTTTCTTTGAATCCACAATCAATGGGATTTTCTTTTTACTACCTAAACGTGGATCTCGCTGTTGCGCAGCCGTTCTCTGTTTTTTTTCTGCAGCATCGGTGTTACGAGTTCCAGTTTTTAGTCCTTTACGTTTTTTAATACGCTTACGCAAACGCCCTTCCACATCCGCTTCGCTACGATTTCGCGTTACGATTACTTCTACTTCACCTGAAGAACCAGGTTGTCTTGATCTTTTATTTCTACTCATTACTGGAGTTTCCTCAGTAAAATTACATCATTACCAACAAATTCAAGTTGGAGCTTATCCCGCTCGGCCAAGTACTGAAAAGTTTTTCGGCTATAAAAACAAACGTGAGTAAGATCATTTTTATAATGCCATTTCGAAAACGCTTCTACGTCTATTACTAGTTTGGTCATAACACCAATCCAGCCACTTGGTTTAACTAAATTCAACCATTTATACCACACATCTTTAGGGCAATAGAGGTGCTCTATTACCTCTGTGGCAGTGATGAAGTCATACGTTTTATCTAATACCTTATTATCAGGATAGTAGTAGATATCGTATAGCGTCATATTGTGTCCCGATTCTTGCAACATCATCGATAAAGCCGGTCCCGGACCACAACCAAAATCTAGCCCTGTAGAGTTCGGACTAATTTTTTCCATTAGAGGATCTGACAATCGCGACAAAAAACGTCTATAACCTTCATCAGAAGGGTCATTTTCATGCAGATCATACATCGCTTTTTCGGATTCAGTATCTAGTCGTTGCACCGTCGGAACAAACACAAGATGACATCGGATACATTGAAAGTAATCCCTTTTCTTGTCTTTGTAATAGTGCTGAGAGTGTTCATCTTCACACAAAGGACACGGCTGCATAGGTACATCCTCATATTGGGATGCGAAACATACCAGAATTGGAAGGAATAGTGGAGCTTATTTCACCAGAAAAATAGCGCTTATACCATTCACATTTATGTTTGTTCAATAGAACCCATATCATCTGACCGCTATTTGGTGAGATTGATATAACTTGTACGCAAAATAGGTATAAAAAATCCCTCAGCAATACAAAGTTTGCTAAGGGATTAAATTCAATATGTTTACTTGCTAGTGGCTAAATGTGAATTTAATGCAAACCACCAACATATTTTGAAAGCGTATCTATCTCTTTATCAGTCAGCTTCATTGCAATATCGCGCATCATCTCATTGAGATCATTTTTACGCTCACCTGCTCTAAACTTGGTTAACTGAATTTTGATGTAATCGGCATGTTGACCTGAAATTTTCGGGAATCCAGACAACGCGGTACCATTACCTCTTGGACCATGACACGCGACACAAGCGGTTAAACCACGCTCAGCATTACCCGCAAGATAAAGCGCCTTGCCTTGCTCAACGACATCTTCGGGCGTTGAGTTATCAGAGATAGGTAGAGATGAGTAATATGCGGCTAAATCTTGTCTATCTTGATCAGATAATGACATAGCCATTGGACTCATTACTGGGTCATACCTACCTTTCTCTCCAGAAGTTTCTATACCGAGTTTGAGCTCAGCAAGCTGCTTCTCTATATAGCCTGCATGCTGACCCGCTATTTTGGGGTATTGCGTGATTAGACTATTTCCATCAGCAGAGTGACAAGCAACACAGGTTGCAGATTTAGCTTTACCAGCTTCGACATTACCTTGGGCCCAAACAGTGAAGCTGGCAAACAGCCCCAAGATTAGTGCTAATTTATTCATGACATTCCATTATTATTATGAGGCTCTGCTTTTTTTTCATACTTACACAACTGAATAAAAAGACAGACCTAGGCTTCCAGTACCACGTTTTTTTGGGTACGACGTGGTACAATATTCGACTTTATTACCCTTTAGCGGTTATTTTACACAATTTAACAAAAAAGCAATCAACTGACTACATAAAGTCAGATGGAGTTAACATTGAGCGCAAAAATTCACTATCAAAACACGCATTTTATCACTAGTGCACCCGATATTCGCCACTTACCAGAAGACGAAGGTATCGAAATTGCGTTTGCTGGACGATCAAATGCAGGTAAATCTAGCGCACTTAACCGCTTGACGAACCAGCGTAGTTTAGCAAAGACCAGTAAAACACCGGGTCGTACGCAGCTAATTAACCTATTTAAGGTTCAAGAACACTGTCATATCGTCGATCTACCTGGATACGGGTTTGCACAAGTTCCTATCGAACTAAAGAAGAAGTGGCAAAAATCTTTAGGTGAATATCTACAAAAACGAGAATGCTTAAAAGGTCTTGTCGTATTAATGGATATTCGTCATCCGATGAAAGATCTCGATCAACAGCTTATATATTGGGCTGTAGAGTGCAATATTCCTGTACAAGTTTTGCTAACTAAAGCGGATAAATTGAAAAGTGGTGCACGTAAAGCACAACTAAATAAGATCAAAAAGGACGCATTAGAATTTGATGGCAATGTCGCCGTTGATCTATTTTCATCATTGAAGGGAATTGGTGTTGACCAGCTACGTGCTAAACTCGACACATGGTTTGCCCCTGCGATTTTAGCGCTGGAGGAACTAGCAGCAGATACTTCCGTTTCAGAAGAGGCTTCTAGCGAGGAAGATACTGCAAGTTCGGAAGACAACACAGAATAGAAGATCATAAAAAACCCCACCGAAAATAGGTGGGGATAACAGTAGAGAATTCGTATCTCATTCCCTTCATTACGATGGCCTACCTGTCTTCAACTTACCTAACGTCAAAAACCACATTTTCATCAGACACCAAACATCGCACTCAGTTACTTATTAACATTTCTGTAACTTAATTTCATCCAAACACATCACGTTTAAAATTTGCCTTCAAAGCGTCCCTAGAGATTTGAACTATTTTTTGGGCATACGAACTCAGATTTTGGCCGCTCAACAGACACTTATTATTTTGCTCTCAATAAAAATTCACAACGAAATATAAGTAAAAGTGCAGTCATACATTCAAACTAATGATGGAAATAAAAAATCTATTAAAACAATGAATTAATAGGGATTTTACTGTGACGATAATATTTTCTTTGCCACAATAAAAAACGCCCCAGTCAAATACTGACTGGGGCGGCTGAATTAGCCTAATCCAATAACGTGAAACAAAAGGTCTGAAAGATAGAACATCTTACCTCTGTACCCTACGAGAGTTACTGTACAACAAACGATCATATTTGAAAATAGTTTTTGTAATTTATTTTCATCATTTTTCATCAAAAATACATAAGTGATTGAGATCACACTACTTTATTTTGAATAAAAAAAAGCCAGCTAATGTGCGCTGGCTCATGTATTTTGGTCTTATTTAGTTAAAAAGTGTCTAGTGAGCCTGATCCCAGTTATCACCATGACCCGCATCAGCTACTAAGGGGACATCTATTTCTGCCGCCGACTCCATCAAATTCTGTATTTTTATTTCAATTTCGGCTAATACGCTCTCTTTCACTTCAAATACCAGTTCATCGTGTACCTGCATAAGCAAACGCACTCTTCCATCACCCTCTGACTGAACCCAATTATCGACCAACAACATCGCTTTTTTAATAATATCAGCAGCGGTACCTTGCATCGGGGCATTGATAGCCGCTCGTTCCGCCGCTTTTCTACGTATACCATTACGAGATTTAATTTCTGGAAGGTACAGTTTTCGACCGAAGATTGTCTCTACGTAGCCTTGAACCGATGCTTGTGAACGTGTGTCTTCCATATATTGCAAAACACCTGGGTAGCGTTCGAAATACGTATTCATATAGTCTTGAGCTTCGTGTCTAGGTATACCAAGTTGCTTAGCCAGACCAAAAGCGCTCATGCCGTATATTAATCCAAAATTAATGGCTTTAGCACGTCGGCGTTGTTCGCTACTCACATCTTCAATGTTAACTCCCATCACTTCCGCTGCCGTTGCTGCATGAATATCTTTCCCATTTTTGAAGGCATCTAATAAGGCTTTATCACCAGAAAGATGAGCCATAATACGGAGTTCTATTTGGGAGTAATCGACTGCCAATATTTTCCACCCATGTGGCGCAACAAATGCCTGGCGTATACGACGACCTTCTTCATTTCGAATTGGGATATTTTGCAAATTTGGATCGGTTGATGAAAGACGCCCAGTTGCTGTCACAGCCTGATGATAAGAGGTATGCACTCGGCCTGTTTCAGCATTAATCATTTTAGGCAACTTATCAGTATAAGTTGATTTCAGCTTAGCGAGTCCACGATACTCTAAGATTCGTTTGGGTAATGGGTAATCAAGAGCCAGCTCTTGAAGAACCTCTTCATTTGTTGAAGGCGCACCCGACGGCGTTTTCTTTACGACTGGAAGCCCCATCTTCTCAAATAAGATCGCTTGCAACTGCTTAGGTGAGCTTAAGTTAAACTCCTGACCTGCGATTTCATACGTCTCTTTTTCTAATTCATCTAAACGAACAGCAATTTCCTGAGACTGTGCGGATAACAACATATCATCAATAAAAACTCCGGTTCTTTCTATGCGGGATAGCACAGGCACAAGCGGTATCTCTATTTCTTCATACACCGATTTAAGCTTTTCATCTTTCTCAATTTCAGCGTATATACGATTATGCAGACGCAATGTCACGTCTGCATCTTCTGCTGCATATGGTGAAGCCTGATCTATATCTATTTGGTTGAACGTAAGTTGTTTTTTCCCTTTACCGGCTATCGCCTCAAACGAGATACAACTGTGCTGCAGAAATCGAAGTGCCAAACTGTCCATATCATGCCTGCCACCAACGCTGTTATAAACGTAAGAAGCTAGCATTGTGTCATGTTTAATACCCTTCATTTTAATATCATACCGAGCCAAAACACTGGCATCATATTTTAGGTTTTGACCGACCTTTTTACGGCTACCATCTTCTAATATTGGTTTGAGTTGTGACAGCACCCATTCCCTATCTAACTGCTCTGGCGCGTCCATGTAGTCATGAGTAAGAGGTACATACGCAGCAATGCCTTCTTCAACGGCAAATGAAAGCCCAACAAGATTAGCAACCATATAGTCTAAGCTGTCGGTTTCCGTATCGAATGCAAAAAGATCACACTCTTTCAGTTTCTCTAGCCATTGGTTAAAACTCTCTGCGCTTAAAATCGTTTCATACTGGCTTCTGTCTATCTTTACCGCACTGTTATCTAGAGTTGAAGTGGTATTACTGCCTGTCGATGCCCCTGCAGCACGACCAGACTTATCGTCAGCCTCAACTACGCCAGTTCCACCATCTAATAACTCATTCAACCATGCCTTGAATACAAGTTTGCCATAAAGTTCTATCAACTCATCACGATTTGGTTCTTGTTTTAGTAAAGAGTCATGTGTCTCTTCTAACTCAACATCTAACTTAATAGTGGCGAGTTCATAAGACATATATGCATTTTCTTTGTTATCGATAAGCTTTTTAGCCATGTTTTTAGAACCACGGAAGCCCAGTGCCGCAATACCATCTAAATTATTGTATATCTCATCGACACTACCGATTCCTTGTAAAAGTGCCGTTGCCGTTTTATCACCTACACCGGGAACGCCTGGAATGTTATCAACCTTATCCCCCATTAGCGCAAGATAATCGATAATTAATTCAGGAGGGATACCAAATTTCTCGATGACACCTTCCCTGTCCATCACAACATTAGTCATGGTGTTAATCAGGGTTACATTTTCGTCAACAAGCTGTGCCATATCTTTATCGCCAGTACTAATAAGTACTGGCATACCCGCTGCAGATGCCTGAGAAGACAACGTACCTATTACATCATCAGCTTCCACTCCGGGAATAGATATTAACGGTAATCCCATTGCTCTTATTACGTTATAAAGAGGCTCTATCTGACAGCGTAATTCGTCCGGCATAGAAGGTCGATTAGCTTTGTATTCTGGATACAGATCATCTCGAAACGTTTTTCCTTTGGCATCGAATATGACGACTATTTTTTCAGTAGAAAATTGACGCATCATACTTCGCAGCATGTTAACTACACCATAAACGGCATTAGTTGGAATATCTCCATTACTCATAGAATCGGGGTATGCGTGAAATGCACGGTAAAGATAAGAAGAGCCATCGATAAGTATCAGTGGGTTTTCAGGAATGCTTGCCATGAGATTGTAATCCAGAACAGGGAAAAGTTATTCACTTAGAATGCCATGAAAGGCCATTATTATCCATTCAGATAACGAGACCTATGCGGCTGTTATTTGTAAGAACATATCAAGTTTTCTGTGGATAAGTCTGTTTGTACTTTCTGATCGCCTAAAAAAAACCCACGAAGATTTATTATTTTATTTATATAAAAACCTTAAATATCAATAAATTAAAGAGCAACCACTTGAGAAGTTAAAGATCACAAAATGATCCTTAATTGTGGAAAAGTTCTCGATAGGACAAAAGATAATTATTTTCAACTAGCGGTATTGTACAAAGATGGGATTCGGTATGACTTAAAAAAAAGAAAGCGACATCAAGAGATGTCGCTTAGCATAACTAGTACAAGCAGAATCGGATCCTGCTTTTCCTAATAGCCTAATACACTGGAAGCAATGTGAGCAATGTCGTGTCAATAAGAGATAAAATTCAACTACTTTGGTAAACAGTGAATCATCTCCTGAAGACATGGTAATAATAACCATTCTCATTCGCATTGCAAGGGTTATTTGAAAAAACTTTCTATAGATAGGCGCTAAATCCAGTTAGTCAGGCATTAAAACAAAAAAAACGGCGTCATTTGACTCCGTTTTTAGTTTTTAAGCGATTAAGTAGAGGTTACTCGCTGATGCTTTCTTTCGCTTTGGCATTATCTTCCGCAAGCCAAAGTGCTACGTCTTTGGCAAAATAGGTCAAAATACCATCCGCTCCTGCGCGCTTAAAGCACAGCAATGACTCCATTACGGTCTCTTTCTCTTTTAGCCAGCCATTTTGAATAGCCGCTTTATGCATTGCATATTCGCCAGATACTTGATAGGCGAATGTAGGGACTTGCAGTTCAGACTTCACTCGTCGAACAATATCTAAATAAGGCATACCGGGTTTAACCATCACCATATCCGCACCTTCATTGATATCCATTGCAACTTCATGCAATGCTTCATCACTGTTCGCAGGATCCATCTGATAATTTTTCTTATTACCACCTTTCAGATTTGACGCTGATCCGACGGCATCTCTAAATGGGCCGTAATAGTTCGACGCGTACTTAGCAGAATAAGCCATTATTTGAGTGTGAATATATCCAGCCTCTTCCAAAGCTTCTCGGATACGACCAATTCGCCCATCCATCATATCTGAAGGTGCAACAACGTCAGCACCGGCTTCTGCATGAGAAAGCGCCTGCTTGATTAAAACTTCTGTTGTTTCTTCATTCATGACATAACCGGTTTCATCGATGATGCCATCTTGTCCGTGTGTCGTGAATGGATCCAAAGCAACATCGGTAATTACACCTATTTCCGGCACGTGTTCTTTTATCGCTCTCACTGCTCGTTGTGCTAATCCTTCCGAGTTATACGCTTCTTGTGCGCATAAACTTTTGACGTCTTGATTAACCACTGGAAATAATGCGATAGCAGGCACGCCCAATTTAGCAAGTAACTGAGCTTCCTCTAACATCAAGTCAATTGATAAACGCTCTACGCCTGGCATCGAATCAACGGCTTCGCGTCGATTTTTACCCATTAAAATAAACATAGGGTAGATAAGATCACTCGCACTTATCTGATTTTCGGCCATTAAACGGCGACTAAAATCATGCTTACGCATACGACGCATACGTCGTACTGGAAATTCACCTTTAATAGAAACAGACACTTAGCTCTCCTAGACAATAATTCGTTTTTATCAATCAATGTACAGTTTGTATTATATCATTGTCGATATTGGATAGGAGCTTAATCCGGTAGAAATTCTCTCTAGAGCACAAATTCAATATATACTGAGAAGAATTTACTCAATCACTTAAACTCGGAATAATAGAGATACGATCATGATAGACACCCATGCCCACATATACGCTTCCGAATTTGACAACGACCGTGAAGAAGTCATTCATAGGGCGTTAAGCCAGGGGGTAGATACTATTTTATTGCCTAATATTGACCTAGACTCAATCAAGCCCATGCTGGCCACTGAGGCGCAATATGCTGATATTTGTCGCTCAATGATGGGGTTACATCCATGTTATGTAAATGGAGAGGTAAAACAAACCCTAGCAACGATTCACTCTTGGTTTGAAAAGCACACTTTTATTGCGGTTGGTGAGATAGGAATTGACCTCTATTGGGATAAAACCTACAAAGCCGAACAAGAATACGCTTTTATTACCCAACTAAACTGGGCAAAAGAGATGTCGTTACCTGTTGTCATCCATACTAGAGATTCAATTGATGAAACACTTCATTTATTGCGAAGCGAGCAGGATGGCTCGTTATCCGGTGTATTTCATTGCTTTGGTGGCAGCATTGATGAAGCAAAGGCAATTAACGAACTCGGATTTCATCTTGGATTAGGCGGGGTATCAACATTCAAGAATGGTGGTATGGACAAAGTAATTCCAAGCTTAGACCTAGACTACGTCATTTTAGAAACCGACTGTCCGTATCTTGCACCAGTGCCACATCGGGGTAAACGCAACGAACCTTCATATACCGCGTTAGTCGCGAAACGAGTTGCTGAACTAAGGGCATTGGATATTGCAGAAGTAGACCGTTTAACCACGGAGAATGCTAAGCGACTATTTAACTTGAATCTTGAATCTTGAAAAGACAATAGTAAAAAAGCGAGTAGAACATCACTCGCTTTCAGTATATTAAGCCTCTGTTTCCTCTTCACTACTCTCATCGTCGTCTTTTTTTATGTAGAAACGAGCGAAAAACAACCCCACTTCAAACAATATACACATTGGAATCGCGAGCAGTGTCTGTGAAATCATATCGGGTGGCGTTAACATCATCCCGAATACAAAAGCGGCAACAACAATATACGGACGTTTCTCCGCAAGGCTCTTTGGATTTGTGGCCCCAGTCCAACATAGCAATATAATTGCAACAGGTACTTCAAATGCGATACCAAATGCAAAAAACAGAGCAAGAACAAAATCTAAATAACTCGAGATATCAGTAGCGAACTCTACACTGCCTAACGAAATAGCAGTAAAAAAACTGAAAACAAGTGGAAAAACAACATAATAGGCGAATGCAACACCACAATAAAAAAGCAGCGAACTTGAAAACATAAGCGGCATAACTAACTTACGTTCATGTTTGTACAGGCCCGGAGCAACAAATCCCCATACCTGATGCAAAATATATGGTACAGCAACAAATATAGACGCTATCAGCGTTAATTTAAGTGGCGTAAAAAAGGGAGAAGCGACGTCTGTTGCTATCATCGTAGCCCCTTCAGGCAGACGATCAACTAATGGAGACGAAACAAACACATAAATGTCACTGGCAAAATAAATTAAACCAACAAATATAAAGAGTACAGCCAATAGTGCTCTTAAAAGGCGATTTCTCAGCTCTAGTAGATGGCTAATCAAAGGTTGGGTTTGCTCGGCTGATGCCATATTTAACCTCTAAATGGAAAAACAGAAAGAGCTGCACTTGCGGCAGCTCTATCAAAATGAAGCCAAATCAACCTGGCTTTTTTTCTTCAGGTACATCAACTTTCACGGCCTTCACCTTATCAGGTTGAGCGGGATCCGTTGATTTAGACTCTGTAGCATAAGGTCTTTGAACATCTGCCGCCGCTTTTTTCAGTTCTTCAACTGATGCTTTTAGATCAGGGGCGAGATCTTCCATCCCCATTTTCTCGGCTTTTTTAAGGTTATCTTGTAATTCTTGAATTTTCAGCTCGTGGGTAAGTTCATCTTTTACCCCATTTGCCATTGCCTTTGCGCTGTTGATGAATTTTGAAACACTGCGTATCGCAACTGGTAAACGCTCTGGACCAAGGACTACTAAACCTACGACAGATATTAATACCAGTTCCCAAAAACCGATATCAAACACTAATTAGACCTTCTCTTTGTCTTTTTTAACTTCTTCAGTAGAAGCCTGTTCTGACTTCTGCTCTAAATTTTGCTGTTCGAAGTCTGCGTCTTTGGCTTCTTTTTTCGCCGCGTCTTCGTCACTCATGGCATTTTTAAATCCTTTTACTGCAGAGCCCAAATCACCACCCATGTTGCGTAGCTTTTTAGTTCCAAATAGTAAAACAACGATAACTGCTATGATAAGCAACTGCCAAATACTAATACCGCCCATTTTCCAATACCTCGGGTTATACAATAAGACTATAAATAAGTGTGCTAGTTTACTTGTTATTTACCGCGTACACGTAAATTAAGCAAGCAAAATGTGACCTCAACAACACCACTACCTACACATGGGTAGATTAAGAATTGATATATTCCTTAATGTTAACGATTAAAAAGGAATGTAAACGTTTATTAACAATATACATCTCCTTTTCAGCGACGATTTTTATTCTACTTGCTGTGTATACGCCAGCTTACTAACCAACACAAAACACCAGTGACAGCGGAAGCAATAGCAATATCTTGATACGGACTTAGCAATAGAATCGCTGAACAAACAACCAATGTCGCGCCAACACCAAAGGTTAATATCCCTTTTGCATGTTGTTGCTTCGTCGCTCGATAGCCAGTATAAAGCTGCTCCATTTTGTGATTCATTGCCTTACCCTGCTTAAGGCTGTCGTAAAGCAATTCAGGAAGTTCAGGTAATCGCTCCGCCCAAAACGGCGCTTTTTCTTTGATCGCATTAACGACCGCTTGGGGTCCAACCTGATTGGCCATCCACTTTTCTAAAAATGGTTTAGCGGTATCCCACAAATCTAACTGTGGATAGAGCTGCCGACCCAAACCTTCAACATAGAGTAACGTTTTTTGTAACAGGATCAACTGCGGTTGTACTTCCATATTAAAACGGCGAGCGGTGTTGAATAGATTTAATAACACATGACCAAAAGATATTTCACACAGCGGCTTAGCAAAAATAGGTTCGCACACAATGCGAATAGCAAATTCAAACTCTTGTAAATTGGTATCTGGTGGTACCCAACCGGAATCGACATGCAGCTCCGCGACTTTACGGTAATCGCGATTAAAAAAGGCAAGAAAATTTTCGGCAAGATAACGTTTATCTTCTGTGTTTAACGTACCTACGATCCCGCAATCAAGGCCAATCCATTGTGGATTCTCAGCATGCTCAGGATTCACAAACACATTACCGGGGTGCATATCTGCATGAAAAAAGCTGTCACGAAAAACTTGAGTAAAGAAAACGCTAACACCGCGTTCCGCGAGCAACTTCATATTAGTGCCGTTCGCTTCTAACCCTTCAATATCAGAAACTTGAATACCGTAAATACGTTCAGATACCATTAAAGCTTCACTACTGAAATCCGTCATAACCTCAGGAACATAGAGCTCTTCGCTCCCTTCAAAATTCCGTCTCAGCTGTATTGCGTTAGCGGCTTCTCGACGAAGGTCTAATTCATCAATTAGCGTTTTTTCATACTCTCGCACCACTTCTACCGGCTTTAAACGCTTAGCTTCAGCTGTCGCTTTAGCGACGATTTTCGCCATTCGATACATCAATTTAATATCCGCATCAATCGCTGGACGAATATCTGGGCGGATGATTTTGAGTACGATTTCTCTACCGCTATCTTTTAACTTTGCAGTATGGACTTGAGCAATTGATGCGGAGGCTAGCGGCTCAATATCAAAGTCAGTAAACCAATTTTCTAGTTTTCCTCCTAGCGCTTTTTCCATTTGGTCTTTTGCTTCCTGGCCATCAAATGGCGCTACGCGATCCTGCAAAAGTGCAAGTTGATCAGCTAAATGAGGAGGAAAAAGATCTCGACGAGTCGACATCATCTGACCAAACTTAATCCAAACTGGCCCCAATTCTTGGAGCGCTAAACGTAGCCTAACGCCAAGCGCTTTGTCTTGATGCTTATTCTTGATCCAAAAAAGCGCTTTACGGGCAAGCAAGGGGGTTTTAGTCAGTTCATGTTCAGGAATTAACTCATCCAAGCCATACTCTAACTGAACTTTAGTGATGCGGTACAGGCGTTGTAACTCTGCTGGTCTCATGCTTTCTCCAACAATTGAGTAAAGCGTTTATCTAGTTTGGCAGCACTGCTCTCAACGTCTGAAACTTGATTACAAAAGTTGGCAATTTCCAGTGGACTCGGTGCGACTTTCCACTCTTCTGTCAGTATTTGTGCCACATGATTATGATGCTTATTTACTTGCTTCTTAACCCAAACATTCGTGTCTTTGACACCTTGTACAACGGTATGAGCGACGATATCTCCCGTCACTCTGGACATCCATTCTTCAAGATCTGGTTTGCAATCATTCATTAATTGAGAGAATTGTTGAGCTAATTTCAAGTCACCTTCAAGCTCGATTTTTTCTTGCTTGATCAAGCGAGTGATATTGTTTTGGTCTTTAAGCTGTGTAAGCACGGCTAAGTGAAGAGAAAGAGAGCAATCTGGCGAACCTTCATAATGTGTTAACACATCAACTTGCTGACTAAAAACGAAAGTAAGTGTTTTCTTTAATTCAATAAGATGAACTTGCAACACCTTTCCTTTAAGACGATTTAAACGTCGCCCATGTTCAGGGTTATCTTTAATCAGAGTATTAATCGTGGTCTCTATTGCTGCCGTAGCAATTTGATCCGTCAAACCTAGCTCAAGCATTAGTTACCTCAATCTCAGAATTTGTAGCCGCGATGCAAAGCAACAATACCGCCCGTTAGATTGTAATAGCGGGTTTGCTCGAAACCAGCATCATCCATCATACCTTTGAGTGTTTCTTGATCAGGATGCATACGAATAGACTCAGCCAGATATCGATAGCTTTCTGAATCATTCGCTATCAACTGTCCCATTTTAGGTAACAAGTGGAATGAGTAAGCATCATAAATCTTAGATAATGGTTTTAATACTGGCTTAGAAAACTCAAGCACGAGTAATCGTCCACCCGGCTTAAGTACACGGAACATCGAACGTAATGCTTTATCTTTGTCTGTTACGTTTCTCAAGCAAAAGCTAATTGTAATGCAATCAAAATAGTCATCAGGAAAAGGCAGATCTTCAGCGTTTGCTTGTACATAATGTACGTTACCGACGACACCAACATCACGGAGTTTGTCACGACCTACATTCAGCATTGAGTTATTTATGTCCGCAAGAATGACATGACCTTGTTCACCAACAATGCGAGAAAATTTTGCTGTCAGATCACCGGTACCACCACCAAGGTCTAGAATTTTTTGACCTGGTCTTGCTCCACTACAATCAATAGTAAAACGTTTCCAGATACGGTGAACACCGCCTGACATTAAATCGTTCATAATGTCGTATTTCGTTGCTACAGAGTGGAATACTTCCGCTACTTTGGCGACTTTCTCATCTTTGGCTATCGTTTTAAAACCAAAGTGTGTCGTCTCATCTGATGGTATCGCTGAGTTTTCATTTAGGCTTATATCGGTCATTGTGTTCCTCTTCTGCAATACCTTAACAACAGCTTTGTTGCTTTAAAATATTCAATACATTCAGTCTTAATTAGAAATATATACGTACATTAAATCGATTCTAACTCCGCAAGTAAGCAATATGAATATGGTGTGTGTCTTTCACATACCAGCAGGAATTGCGGACCGTCAGTTTACTTTATCCTCTGCCTGATGTCTTTCTTTTGCCGATGCTTCCGTTAGGCAATTTTGTTCTAGCTCAATTATACTTGTCGGTATTGAGCGTTTAACTTCCACACCTAACTCTTTAAAGCTTTCTGCCTGCCGGATTACATTTCCTCGACCCGTAGCCAGTTTATTCATTGCACCTTGGTAATTCTGATTCGCTTTGTCTAATGACTGCCCTACCGATTCCATATCGGTGACGAAAAGTCTTAACTTGTCATAAAGTTTACTTGCTCTATCCGCGATCACTTTTGCATTTTGATTCTGCCTTTCATTACGCCAAAGGTTGTCAATCGTTCTTAACGCCACCAACAAGGTTGTGGGACTGACTAAAATGATATTATTTTCCATCGCATCTTTTACTAGGCTTGGGTCAGCCTCAATCGCGACCTGAAAAGCAGGTTCCACCGGAATAAACATTAAGACATAATCAAGGCTCTGTATGCCTTTTAGGTGTTGGTAATCTTTAAGGCTTAAACCTTTGATATGTGCGCGTAACGCGGACAAATGATCGCTTATCGCCTGTTGTTTATCTGCATCTGATTCAGAGTTGAAATACCTTTCATAAGCAACCAAAGCCATTTTTGAGTCAACAATTACCTGCTTTTCATGAGGAAGGTACACAATTACATCCGGTTGATAGCGCCTACCCGCGTCATCTTGAAGACTGACTTGTGTTTGGTATTCATGTCCTTCCCGCAAGCCAGACTCGGCTAACACTCGAGCCAAAACCACCTCGCCCCAATTACCTTGCTGTTTATTGTCGCCTTTCAAGGCCTGGGTTAAATTGACGGCTTCTTTCGTCATTTGCTCATTGAGTTTTTGTAAGCTTTTAATTTCATGAACAAGCGTGTGCCGCTCTTTGGCTTCCATACCATAGCTGTCTGTTACCTGCTTTTTAAAACCTTCTAACTGTTCTTTCAACGGTGTGAGCAGCCCTTCAAGACTTTGCTTATTTTGCTGATCAACTTTCGCCGTCTTGGCATCAAAAAGGTTATTAGCGAGCTGTTCAAACTCTTGCTTTAGACGCAGCTCTGCCTTCTCCAATAATTCGACCTTTTCATGAACGGCCTTACTTTCTTCTTGGTGCCTTGCTTGCTGCTCTCTTAATTCCGCTTTTCTTTGTGATATCTCTTCTCTGGCAAGCTCAAGTAGTTGAGAAAACCTCAAACGTTCTTTTTTTACAGAGTCAAAGTGACGTAAATTCTCCATGGCCGCCATTAGCTGACCATGAGTTTGTGTTAATTCATGCGCCGCTTTATCCCTATCGATATCCAGCTGTTCTAATTCTGTTTGAGTTCGTTGAATGCTCTGTTCAAGTTGCTCGTTTTTAGAACGAAGCAAGTTTTGGTCGGCTTCCGCTTGTTGTTTTAGCAACTGAATCTGAAATTGATACTTCTGTTTTATCCACCAACCGACAATAAATGCCGAAAAAACACCACTAACGAGAATAGTAATGACGAGTTCTTGATTTTCTATAATCCACTGCATAATGTCAGTCTTGATCCTTTGAATGCTGGACAAATGGTAAGTGTGTACTGGATAAATGTCCAGTCATTCGGTACCGGTTGAATGTAATGCTTCTTGAACGTAAAGGCCATTGGAAACTCGGGCAATTCATTTGTTGAATCTAGGAAAGGTTTGTTGACGTTGACTTCCGTCGTTTGGCAATTAATTACGCAAAGATTCAACCTCCAAGAAATGCTACTATTCCAGTCCATTTGAACAAAACAAAAATTTACATGATAAATGAACGTCGCGCTTTAGGGTTTGGTATTGCTGCTGTCATGCTTTGGTCAACAGTTGCTACCGCTTTTAAAATAACCCTGCAAGAATTTACACCTATTCAAATGTTGACTGTGGCGAGCTTTGTTTCTGCGGTAACCTTATTCTCACTCTGTTATTTCCAAGGAAAAGTGAATCAGATATTCACTACCTTCTTCTCCAACCCACTCTATTTCGTCATCCTTGGGCTCATCAATCCATTGGCGTATTACTTAATACTCTTTAAGGCCTATGAGTTACTACCGGCCTCACAAGCGCAACCACTAAACTACAGTTGGGCGATTACATTAACGTTGATGGCTGCTGTTTTTCTCGGTCAAAAAATAAAAAAACAAGATTGGATTGCGTGCGCGTTTGGTTATTTCGGTGTTGTAATTATTGCTACAAAGGGAGATTTACTGGCTCTTGATTTTGATAGCCCACTCGGTGTTGGCTTGGCATTATTATCAACGCTACTTTGGTCCGGCTACTGGATTCTCAATGCTAAAAACAAAGCCGATCCAGTCATTGGTGTCTTCTTAGGTTTTGTTGTTGCCTTGCCTTTTGCTGTTGCTCTTTGTTTTTATGAACAATCCTCATGGGATATGAGTATAAAAGGATGGCTAGCCGTTACTTATGTCGGACTATTTGAAATGGGAATTACCTTTGTTCTCTGGATCTCTGCACTAAAATCGACCGAGAATACGGCGAGGATCAGTAACCTAATTTTTATCTCTCCGTTTGTTTCATTGCTCTTACTTGCCTATATCATCGGCGAAGAAATACATTTATCAACCTTGGTGGGGCTAGTTATGATCGTCATCGGATTACTTGTGCAGCAATTAAAGAGTAGGCATTAATTTACACTCTGACATTTAGCCATCATGTATAACATCCCGTTGCCAATAACAAAGGATAGTGATGAGAACGGGATGTAGAGAGGAGAGTATATGAACCGACTCGTCCCTCTCCATTTAAATGACCTTTCATTCTTCGGCTATAGATCTAAGCAAACATCTTATAAGCTAGCTCAAAGCCTTTACCACGAACACCATCGATCGTCGCAATAACGTCTTTGTCCAACTTCAATGCAATAGCACTCGGGTGAGATGAGATAAAGGTCAGCTTATCATCTTCTTTAATCAGTGAGTCCCAAACATTGTGAAGATCACTGGCTAAACGAATCGTATAAGCGAGTGTTGGTGAAAGCTTTGCTTTTTCTGGATTAGGCAAAAAGAAAATAGCCTCAACCATTTGAGGAGGAAAGTTCCAAGCGTGAGCAAGTCTAGCCCCTAAGTAAGGCACGGTTGTATTCAACAACTCCTCTTGAACTCGATATGGGTCTTCTCCTTTCGCGATCCTATCGACCATTATTTGAGCTTCATCAGGCAGATTTGCATGAATCATCAACTCACCGATATTATGCAGAGTACCCGTCGTAAAAACCTCGTTTTTATCCAATCCCGCAATAACGCCAATCTTGCTGGCTATCATGGATATCTCAAAATTTTTCGACCAATAATCTTTCAAACTGATGGTTTTAATCACTGGGAAAGCCATTGATAAAACAGAAGAACGAACAAGGGTGCGAACGTTGTCTTCACCAAGCCTCACAATGGCTTCGTTAAGCGATGAGATCTCTCTTCGCCCGCCAAACTGTGCAGAATTGGCCATCCTCAACATGCTTGTACTGAGTAGTTGGTCCATAGACAATTTTATTGCAAGTTCATCAAAATCGAATTCGTCCTGATTGACGATATTAAGCGCATCTTGCAAAACTTGCTTAATTCTAGGTAGCGCTTCGACCTTTGATAATCGCTCTTCTATTCCCATGAATTTATATCCTATGTTCAATTCCTACACTAAATATAAGATAGATCGAATTTTTGAGCTAGAGTTTCGATACCGTATAGAGAGCTGTATACAAAGAAAATACATAACCTTACAAAATTTTCACTCATACGAATAAATTTGATTTGTTACTTGATTACCTTTGTACCCGTAATTGCGCCATTAACTTGACCGCAATCACGCTTTCGACCATAATGTGACTCAAATCACATTTATTTGGCAGATATACATGAATACGACAATCTTAACAAACCATACAATGACAGCAACAAACTCACTTAACCGCCTAATATCATCGGCAGCAAATGAAGTCTTGTTCTTTACTAAAATGTCCGTTGTATTAGCGGTAACTACTTTGTTATTAGCGTCAGCTTGGGTCTGATCATTTTGCGGTTTAAAGCAATCGCAAACGGATTATTGTAAATAATCACCCCCTATCACATCACTATGTCTGATTCTTTAGGTTTTCTCTAAACAACCCAATCATAATCACATAGCTTATTGCGGGTATCCAATAACTGGCACTCAAACCATACTTATCTATACCGATGGCCTGTATCAAAGGCAAAATAGCACCGCCCATTGTGCACATAATAAGTATCGCTGCACCTTGAGAGTTATAGCTTCCTGACGCGCGAAGTGCTTGTGCATATATAATGGGATAAAGAACGGAATTAAACAGCCCCACCGTTATCATCAAATACCCCACAAATACACTTGTTACCTGTGTCGCTATCAAACAAACAACAATCGCCAGAAGACACATAATAGTGAATAAACGAAAGCTATGAGCTCGATGTCCGTATTTTGCAAAAAGAAATCGTCCAAAAAACATCCATGCCCAATAAAGCGCAATAAACTGCGTCGCTCGCACTAACCCTAACCCACCAAATTGTTCATCTGCTAAATAAGTAATGGTAAAAGTACCAAAACACACTTCCATCCCAACATATAGCAGAAGTACGGCCGCTATTTTCAGAAAACGTGGTCGCTTTAATAAAATAAATAACCCACTGAAAAATCCAACCCTAGCACTCGGTTTAATATCGGGTAACTCAATCACTCTAAAACAGATTATCAATCCTAAAAAATAGACGGCGATGACTAAAAACAATATGGAAATTTGTTGCCCGGTATTCACAAGCCCTAAGGTACTTGCAATAAGGATAATTGAACTCAACACAACCGGACCTAAAACGGTTCCAATAGAATTGGACGCTGTTGCAATACTTTGCCGACGCATACTTTGATCTGGTGTAGAAAGCAACGATACATAGGGAGAGCTCACCACTTGGATAGAAGATATTCCAGACGCCATAAGTAAAATGCCGAGCAACGTCAACGTCAACGTTTCTGTTTGGACAAAATAGGCCATCGCTAAGCAACCGAGAAAGCACCAATATAGGCAATACTTTAACGTTCTTTTATAGCCTATTTTTTCCATCAAAAATGAAATGGGTAATGAAGTCACTATCCGTGTAATAAAAAATGACATGAGAAAAAGCATTACCGTCTGATAATCCAGATTAAACAATTGTTTATAATGAGGAATCAAAGAATTACTGGCTACAGTAATAAAACCCCATATAAAAAAAACAGATGATAATAGCGTTAGGGCTGAATCTCGATTTTTGAACCTTATCAATCTAGAACCTCACATTCAGGTCAAAAAAAAGCAGAAGGCACTTCATATGCTTCTGCTTTTTGGTGTTAAATCTTTGCTTAATCACGAATAAAGTTAATGTGATGCACTTTGATATCGTATTTTTCAATAATAACTTTGGTTGCATGCATGCTGGCTAACCTTGCATCAGAATTCAATGCAGATTCCATTACCGATTGATCTTCATAGCTGTGTTGCATCATCATCAATAAGTTTTTCTGACTTTCTGCTTCTATCATTTCAGGCTTATTAACCACAACACCTTGGTTATTAGGAAATGTCCGAATAATTGGCACCACTTCTTTTTCCATGTATTGATAAAAATCTTGTTTTTGTGCTTCAGTTAATTCCGCTTCAAAAAATGCCGTTCTTACAATGGCCATGTTATGACTCTCTTAAGGTTGCGTTTCAAATTGATTACAGACTGCGTTTTTCTGCTTTAAAGTGTTTCATACCCCTCGTACCTAACGTTATATCGTTGTTGGCGGCGATAGCGACCCAGCGATATCATTGCCTAGACTCACGAGTCTTCGCCCAGTTGTCGCCTCACTACAACGCCAATGACTTGGGTATGTCTTTTTGTCATTTAGAGCTCGAAGCCAACACTATTCGCAATAGTTTGGATTTTATTCTTCGCTTCTTTAATCTCATCTAACCAGTTGTCGTTTTGAGCCCACATCTCGATCACCAGCGGTGCACTGTAGTCAATGTCCACCAACGTTTTAAATATCGAATGAAAATCAACCTGCCCTTCGCCTATGACAAGATCTCTGAACTGGCCCTTACATGTTTCTGATACACGCAACGTGTCTTTCAAATGGATTTGTACAATATGATCTCGACTCAACTTCAGCTCAGTACACACATCATAATTCCAACCAGTAATGTTACCCACATCAGGATATGCCATGAAATAAGGTGACGGAATTTCACGCTTCAATACTTCAAACTTGCTCAAAGAATTTAGATACGGTGTATCCATAATCTCTACGCCCAACATAATGCCTGCACGTTCGGCCATCTTCGCAGCTTGCTTCATACCATCAACAAATCGAGCGTGTGTTTTTTCAGATTGAGGTTCGTAATAGACATCATAACCGGCCATTTGAATACAACGGATGCCGAGTTTATAAGAAAGAGAAATTGCCTTTTGCATGATAACTAAAGACTTTTCTCTAACCTCTTCGTCCATTGAGCCGAATGGAAATTTTCGATGAGCACTCAAACACATAGATTGCAACGGCATACTATGCTTCTCACACAAACGGCGCAGGTCATAGATTTCATCATCTGACCAATCCAATCGAGCTTGACGCTCATCCGTCTCATCTACAGAAATTTCTACAAAATCGAAGCCCGCGTTTTTCGCGTGCTGCAATCTTTCTTCCCAGGTCAATGACGTTGGCATCGCTTTTTCATAGATACCTAATCTAAATTTGTTTTTGGAATCAAACATTCTCTATCCTTAAAAGAGTTGCTGCTCGATACGCTTGGTGATGCTCTGAATTTTCTCTGCCAACAATTCATATCCAACTTGCTTCATTTTTGGCGTTAAAGAAGAGACACTAACCGCGTATACCGGAGCCTTATTTTTATCAAAGACAGGAACCGCTACACATGAAATTCCTGCTTCATTTTCTTCATCATCTAATGCATATCCACGTTCTCTAATTTCATCTAGAACGTCTAAGAATTGCTTTTTATCTAAAATTGTATTTTCTGTCAGTGGCTTCATCGTGCTGACGTTTCTCTGCCAGTAGGCTTCTCTAGCAAGATCAGAGCAGAATGCTAAATAGCATTTACCCGCTGCTGAACAATACATTGGTGAATGTAATCCAACATAAGTACGGGTTCTAAACGAAGCATCAGCAGGCTCAAATTTATCCTTGAAGATAATATTGTCAGAATCAAACGATAAGAAATTAACCGTTTCATTTACATCATCCAACAATTCACCTAGATAAGGTTTTACTGCGCCAGTCACATCCGAATTTATTGCCGTATGTCCTAAATGGACAAGCTTCATCGTCAATCGATATTCTTTACCCGAGTTCAACTGAGCTACATACCCAGAAGCTTCAAATGTCGCCAAAATTCGATGGGTAGACGATTTATTAAAACCTGTTCCTTCTGAGATTTTTTGTAATGAAATACCGTTTGGGAAACCGCCTAAAAATTCTAAAACCGTTAGTGCTTTGGATAAGGATTTAATTTGTTCACTCATATTTTTTACCAGTGTTTTTCAATTTCATTATGAAAATACTCTGCTATTTTTTTCCCGTTTTCACCCGCTAGAGCTCTACCAGCTATAAATGACTTGGCGGACAAATCTTTAAATAAATGCAGATCTTCTGGCACAATACCACCAGTGATAGAGAGTTCAATGCCTATATCAGACAATTCTTGCATCTTATTCAGATCTTCATTGGTCCAATTCACCCCTGCGAGTTCAGCATCTCGTGAGCGATGATAGATGGCCTGCGTTATCCCCATAGCAACCCAACTTTTGGCATCTTCTATGGTCCAGTGGCCATAGAGTTCAATCTGAACTTCACCATCAAACTCATCGGTTATTTTTTTTGCCGCGCGGATAGTTTCAATATGCGCTGCGGCACTAACTGTAACCCAATTAGCACCCGCTTCCATTGCTAACCGAGACAATATCGCGCTTGCATCGGTTATCTTCATATCACAGACGATAATATGATTAGGGTATTTCTCTCTTATAATTCGAACGCTATCTACACCATGAGCAAAGGCTAAAATGGTTCCGATTTCAATCACATCCAGCTTATCCGCCACCAACTCAACAGAGGCAAGTGCTGTTTCAATGTCAGTGGCATCGAGTGCCATCTGCAATAATGGTTTAGACATTCATTTCTTCCTCAAATTGCTTAAATAGTTGAACCAAGCGCTGATAATTTTTGTATTTATTTTGATAACTTTCGTAGTTATCTTTATTAGGGTAAACACGAGAAGATGCGACCGCTAACGTTTGCCCACACTCATCCACAGAATCAAACTCACCAGCACCTACCATGGCAACCATCGCCGCACCAAGTGAACCCGTTTCATCTACATCTGATATCTCTACTGTCATTCCGGTTAGGTCCGCTAACATTTGCATCCAAACAGGACTTGATGCTGGTCCACCGGTTACTTTCAATATTTCCGCTTTTGGAAAGCGTATTCGCATGCGCTCTAAATGAATGTTATGACAGAACAATATTCCTTCCCAAATAGCTTGTATCAAGTGGCCTTTGGTGTGGTGGGACTGCAAACCATAGAAGCCAGATTTAAGCCCTAACCCTTGATTTGAACCATATAAAAATGGGACAAAGTAAATACTGCTATCAGCCGGCTGTAACCCTTCTACCAGAGATTGATTCTCAACATGATTTAGTTGACCATCTTCGCCTAGATAATCGGCAAACCATTCATAGTTACCAGCAGAAGTTGGACTTGCTTCATGAATAATGTATTCACCGTCTACTGCATAATGACCATAAACAAAATTGTGTTCTTCTTTGGTGACTTCTTTGGTAATCCCAGAGGTCACTGACCACGTACCCATGACATAATTAAGCGTATCGACTGAAGAGTTAATACCGGAACAAATTGCCGTTGAAACCACATCAAATAGCCCGCCAAATACTGCTGTACCTGTCGCTAATCCGGTTTCATCCGCTACTTTCTTGGTCACCATACCTGCTTGTTGTTGAGGATTAACGATGGGAGGAAGCGCTTCCCAAACTTCCTCAATACCGAATTTCTTGAGCAGTTCTCGGTCGTAGCAACCTTTGACAGAATTGAAAAAATTACTTTCTGACATATTGGTGATCTCTGCACCAATTTCGCCCGTAAGCCGGTAACGTAGGTAGTCATGCGCCATCATAATTGAACCAATGTTCGCATAACGCTCCGCGTCGTTTTCTTTAATCCAACGGATAATAGAGACAGGGTGTCCTGTCCATAATGTCTGCAATGTAATGGGGTAGGTTTCTTGAGCTAAACCTTGTTCCAACCATTGTTTAACAATAGGCAGAGAACGAGAATCCGATGACATAATGCCATAACCTAAATTGTCTCCAGACTTATCAAGTAAATACGCACCTTTCCCTTGCGCCGAAATACTAATACCCTTGATCAAACTTACGTCAACGTGAGTGCTTGCAAGAAGTTGCTTTATAACTGATACCGCGTTTTCCCATAGTGCATCAAGATCTCTCTCAACCCAGCCTTGTCGATCATTAATCACCTTGGCTGACACTCTTGCTAATCCATGTTGTACACCTTTAGCGTCAAATAATGCCGCCTTCATAAAGGTGCCGCCAGAGTCTATTCCTATATAAAAATTCATTCACAAGCTCCCAATAGATCATTATGTATTTTAACGACGAGTTTTCGAACGGGTTGCGAGTTTCCATCATGGATGTTGGTGATATGAACGATATTGGGAGTAAACAGATAGAAACTGCCCGGTAATGCTTCGATATAATTGAGTTTTATATTTTCAAATTGATAAAATTGGAGATCGCGGTCTTTATTATATTCTTCTGCATTGACATGATGACCAGTATCTAATGACCATGCCATCGTTTCAGACCCCTGCAATACAATCTGAAGGTCAGAGTGATACTTGTGAACCTCTGGCATAAAACAAGAAATGGGTTCTTTTTCATACTCAAGAACCACAAACCACGCTTGTTTAGGGCCATAGTTTGGCAATTCATGACGCCCTAATTCTAATGAAGATTGGTCAAGACTATTTAAATATTGAAGAATATCTTGCACCGCCAAAGGGTAAGTATTGGTAAGTAAGTTTTTTTGTGTATTTCCAACTAACATAATTATTCTCTACAAAAATAGGCTTTCTAAAAGTGTTGATAATCCCAACTCATCATCATGGGACTTTTCAGTCACTAACGTCGCAGAAGCTTTTACTGTTTGGTCGGCATTCTGCATCGCGATACCAAGCCCCACTAACTTTAGCATTGAGATATCGTTATGATTGTCTCCTACCGCTACGCACTCATCTAAAGACACGCCAAGCTGTTTCACATAACCAGACAAAGCGTTACCTTTGCTGTTACCAGCCGCGGAAAAATCAACTCGGTCAACCCAAGAGCGCTCTCCATTAAAATTTGTTTTTACAAATTCGATATTCGAAAAACCCTCAATATCACCCCCCTCGACAACAAATTTCCAAACGAAATCTGTTGCGTCTAACTCATCGAAAAAATTGTCTACTCGACGAATGTTTGGTTGAGAACCTTCAGGGAAAGACTGCGCCCATTGCGATAACGTTTCCATATAAGCAATGGGTCTTTTATTTGAATACAACATCGCATCTCGCACATACATCACCATTTTCAAATCATGTTTATCTGATATTGAGATGAAGTCAGTTGCGATATTTTTGTCTATTGCGTTTTCACTGATTACGCTGTCAGTCGCGTAATCAAACATATAGGTACCGTTACAACAAATTATCGGCGTACGCAGACCCAGCTCTTTATAATAAGGCTGAGCGGCAACATGATGTCGTCCAGTCACAATAATAACGGGGACTGTCTGAGCGATACTTTTGATTGTCTCGACTAATACAGGACTGATTCTGTGTTGCGAGTTGAGTACTGTCCCGTCGAGATCCAATGCCAATAATTTGTGCATATTTCTACACCCTATTTCTGACCATAATACGAATTTTTTCCGTGCTTACGGTTATAGTGCTTATCCAACAATTCAGGATTGATTTTTATATCCACATTCAGTGCACGAGTAGCGGTTGCCATTGCTGCCACTTCTTCCATTACCACGGCATTATGCACCGCATCAAAACCATCTTTCCCCCATGTAAATGGAGCATGGCCTGCGATTATCGCACCCGGCATCGCTTTTGAATCAATGTTGCGCTTCTGAAATTCTTCTACTATTACTAAACCCGTGTTTTTTTCATAATCAATATGGATTTCTTCACTCGTAAGTTGACGAGTACAGGGAACGTCACCGTAAAAGTAGTCTGCGTGAGTCGTACCTAATGCGGGTATATCCAAACCTGCTTGCGCCCAAACTGTCGCATTGCGCGAATGGGTGTGTACAATTCCACCAATGGACGGAAATGCTTTATACAGCTCAATGTGCGTCGCCGTATCACTCGATGGATTAAGTTTCCCTTCAACACGATTTCCATCTAAGTCAACAATCACAATGTCGTCAACCGTCATGACATCATATTCAACACCAGATGGCTTAATAGCAATAACACCCTTGTCTCTATCAATTTCAGATACATTACCCCAAGTGAAAGTAACAAGGCCATATTTGGGCAGTTGAAGGTTTGCCGCTAATACACGCTCTTTTAATTGTTGGTACATAATATTTTTACCGAATTTTTGAGTGAAATGGAGGCGTTAATAAAGGTTAGGAAAAGACATATTGCCTCGCTTTTCAGCCAGGCAACATGTCAATTTAGCGACAGCTTATTTTGCTGCTGCTGCTATTTTCTTAACCATTTCATCACCGTTTACTTCAATGAATGCTTTCCATACAGGCGCGATAGCCTTTTGGAATGCAGCACCATCTACATCACGGTTAACTTCCATGCCGCCAGCTTCAAGCTCAGCAATCATCTTGTCTTCTTTTTCGATGCTAAGTTGACGTTGCATCGCAACTGCTTCCGCTGCTACATCAGTAATAATGCTTTGCTCATCAGCACTTAACTTATCGAATTTTTTAAGATTCATAGTAAGAACAAGAGGTGAGTAAGCATGCTGAGTTAAGCTCAAGTACTTTTGTACTTCGTAGAACTTAAATGACAAAGTCACGCCAATTGGGTGGTCTTGAGAATCAACAACGCCCGTTTCCAATGCTGTATATAGTTCAGCAATAGGAAGTTGTAACGGGTTAGCACCTAACTCTTTAAACATATCATTCAGTGCTTTTGAACCATTGACTCGCATTTGCAGGCCTTCAACATCTGCAGGAACGCGGATTGGCTTGTCGTTGTTCGTCATGTTGCGGTAACCGTTTTCTGGGTAACCAAGTCCTTTCAGGCCAAATTTCTCCATTTTTTGTAGAATTTCTTGTCCTGGAGCACCATCAAGTACTTTGTAAGCCGTTTCACGATTTGGGAACATAAAAGGTAATGTGAATGCGGATGATTCTGGTAATAGCCCAGAATAGTTATTAAGACCAACCATCGCGATATCTAGGATGCCAGAACGTGAACCGTCAATCATCTGCTTGTCGTTGCCAAGCTGACCCTGTGGGTAGATGTTGATTTTAATTTCGCCATTTGAACGAGCTTCAACTTCTTTCTTAAAGAACAAAGACATGTCTTGTTGAAGATCTGATTCAGGAGCCGCGTGCACTAACTTTAATGTTGTTTGTGCCATAGCTGTTGAGCTAAATGCGACCGCCGATGCAATTCCTACGACTTTAAATAATGACTTCATTTTTCTCTCCTTAGAGGGTTAACCAATGACAAAAGACATTGGCACAGTAATAATGCTTGGGAATATTACAAACAGTGTTAAAAGCATCATATATGCAGCAATAAACGGTAAAACACCTTTTACTGCTGTAGACATAGGTACACGAGCGACGCCGCATACCACGTTAAGAACAGTGCCTACTGGAGGCGTAATTAAACCAATCGAACAATTGATAACAAACATCAGACCGAAATACGTTGGGTCGATACCTGCCATTTTGACAATCGGCATTAACAGCGGAACTAAGATTAAGATTGTTGGACTCAAATCCATAACCATGCCGACGCATAACACCAATAACATGATGACGGCCATCAACAAGCGTGGACTGTCAACCAGTGGCCCTAACATCTCGGCTAATTGCTGAGGAAGTTGAGCAACCGTAATCAACCAAGCCGCCACCATTGCACAACCAACGAGGAACATAACCATCGCGGTAGAGCGGCCAGCATTCAATAAGATTTTGTAGAAACTTTTTAATGTAAGCTCACGATAAATAAACGTAGATATAACGATAGCGTATACCGCCGCAACAACCGCAGCTTCCGTCGGCGTAAAGATGCCAAGACGAATACCGAAAATGATGATAACGGGTAAAAACAATGCCCAAATGCCATCTTTAAGCGCAGCACGTTTCTCTGCCTTCGTTGCACGTTCTGAGACTTCCAAATTCTCTTTACGAACGGTCATTCTCCATACGAACATCAACGTCATGCCCATTAGCAAGCCAGGAACAATCCCGCCAAGGAACAAGTTTTTGATAGAGATACCACCCGCGACACCAACCAAAATCAATGGAATTGAAGGTGGAATAACCGGAGCGATAATACCGCCGGATGCCAGCAGACCCATTGACGATGCTTCTGGGTATTTAGCCGCCTTCATCATTGGATAAAGAATACTAACTAACGCCGCAGCATCTGCAACGGCAGACCCAGACAATCCAGCCAAGAGTACCGATGTCAATATGGCAACATATCCAAGGCCGCCTTGACGGTGCCCAACATAGGTTGTGGCTAAGCGAACGATACGGGTAGACAGTCCACCAGATGACATCACCTCACCAGCAATCAGGAAGAATGGAATGGCCAAGAGCGTAAAGCTGTCCACACCATTGATTAAAGATTGCGCAAGAATATCGGCACTAAAGAAATCCATATGCAGCATCAAAGCCATTGAAGACAACAGCAGCGCAAATGCCACAGGTAGCCCTAACAGGATTGAAATAATTAATACCGATAAGAATATCGCGAGAGTCATTACTGTTTCTCCATGTCTACGTTATCTAGTAGCCAATTTGGGTTAATAATACGAACCACCGCAATCACTCCCATCAATAGCCCCGACACGACACCAGCCATATAAAATAATGATGACGGAAGACCCGTTAATGGTGAAATATCAGACCAGTTCGACATCATTTGTCGATAAGAACCGATGTAGAGCATGCCGACCGATACGGTAATAATTACCCAACATATACGTCTTAAAAATGGGACGGCTCTAGGAAGTAATTTTTCAGAAAACTCAGCAACAGCTAAGTGATCCCCTCGGCGCAACACGACTGCAGCACCAAGCATTACTACCCAAACCAACCCTAATCGAGAGAGTTCGACAGAAGGACGTAGACCAGAAGAAAATCCATAGCGCAATACCACATTAACAAACACAAGTACGACCATGAATGCCAAAATGACAGCCATCAAAATATCGATGCTTTTCCAGATCCACATAAATACTTTTAGCATATTATTTTGCATAAAGTTCTCCTACTTCGCTTAAATTACAATGACGTAATTTGATTCCAAATCTCATCATGTATTTCTATGCCACCCGCTTGTTCATGCTTATCAATGAAACTTTGAATCTCAGAACCAGCAATCATTACTGAACCTGTTTCTGCAGGCTCAGAAGCTAATACATAATCTCTAATACGTTTCATCTCTTGAGCATATTGGCCTTTGTCCATGGTTCTACTCAGGTCGATAGCGATCAAAAATTGAGAAACACCAAATTCTCCGCCCATATCTTCCGTTAAAGCCGGAACCGAGTTACCGCCAGTAATCGCCGTCAACATCATATCCAGTACGATTGCCATAGACGATCCTTTCCAGAATCCCATTGGTAGCAAACGCTTATTTTCCCACAAAACATGAGGATCGGTTGTCAATTCACCATTGTCGTCAAAACCGCCAACTACTGGTAACTGCTTGTCTGCTAATACATAATTTTGCAGCTGACCATACGAATACTGACTCATTGAGCAATCCACAAGAACAGGTGGATCACCGGCGATAGCCATAATTAATGGGTTTGAACCTACGCGGTGGTCTTTACCACCCCATGCTGGCATTACTGCTATTGAGTTGGTTGAAGCAATACCTGCAAAACCTTCGCGAGCCATTTTTAGAACATATGCACCACCACGCATCCAATGGTTAGAATTACGCATTCCGACCATACCAATACCGAATTCACGTGCAAGTTCCATCGCTCTTTCTGAACAAATAAGGCCGTTTAAAACACCCGGTCCGAAATTACAGTCCCACTGCTCTAAAGCACCCATACTGTTCACACACTCAGGTACTTCATTTAATTTAATTTGGCCTTTATCTACCTGATCTATAAATACAGGGAAACGGTTAATACCGTGAGAGTAAGTACCTTCGTTTGCCATCTCGACAAAACCTGCAGCAAGCTTTGTTGCCATTTCAGGCTTCATATCGCGAGCTAATAAAATTCTTTCATATTCTTCTTGAAGCTTCTCAGTTGTTACCAATGGCATAATTTTTACTCCGATAAATTCCGTAATGCGGAATATATAATGGTTCAGATTCCGAATTTTGTCACTATTGTCAGTGGAATTTTATGACGAATGACACACTGTAAAATCTAAGTTACTGATTTTTAAACAAACAAACAGAAAAGCCAAAGAATGAGATCTAAGTTCGATATTTAAATGTAAGGTTAAGTTGATTTGATGATTATTAGACGAGGATCACTGAATAATTCATTTGTTAACAAACTGTAAAATTATTTTCTTGTCAGTATATTCACGATAACCGTTTGGCTAAAAATACTTAAATGAGAGAGCATGATTGACGAGAGTCGTTAGGTAGATAGAAAAGAGAAATGGTTTCTTTTCAGAAATATTAGGTGGCAAAATGACGCATAAAAAATGTACACTTCCCGCCATCGCACACGTATTAAAATTATTTATATGAATTTAGACAAATATAAATGCATTATCTTTGACTTAGATGGAACCTTAATTAACTCAATGATAGCGCACGCTGCTGCTTGGGAAAAAACGTGTACAACGTTTGATATCCCTTATGAGAAAGAGTGGTTAAATCAACTCGGGGGGATGCCAACCAGAAAAGTAACGATTGAAATTATTAATCGTTACAATTTGGAACTAAACGCAGATTTGATCACCCAGGATAAAATTTCCAACTTCGAATCTATTGCGTTTAAAGGCGATACTATTCCCGGGATTTATCAAATACTAAAAGATAATCACCTCACGAAAAAAATTGGAATAGGCACAGGCGCACAACGCAAACATGCCCAAGAAATCTTGGATACGACGGATATTCTAACCATGGTAGAAGTATTAGTTACCTCTGATGAAGTGGTTAACCACAAACCCTCTCCTGACACTTTTCTCTCCGTCGCTCAACAACTCAACACACCTGCAAATCAGTGTGTTGTCTTTGAAGATACAAAGATAGGCAAACAAGCTGCGATTGCCGCAGGAATGGACTGTTATTTAGTTAATAATGGAAAGATTCTAGAGTTTTTCCCAGCTATATAATTAATATTTATCTTATATAAAAGGTTTACTATGCACTGCTCTGACATACATTCATTAGACAACAATAGCCTCATTCATCAATTTATTTCTCGTGCATTAAAGCTCGAACTATCAAGCCTAGAACTCGGTGTGACCAAAATCGATGAGGACCGTTTTTTTGTTGTTAAGGTACAAGATAACGATAGGGCACTAGAAGATTCACAGATCGAAATACATCGATCATATATCGATGTACATTTGGTACTCGCAGGACAAGAAACGCTTACCTATGCAATAAAGCCAGCTACGAGTGCTTTTATGGACGGGAAAGAGTTTGACAATGACGTGGAATTTGTCGAAAGCGTAAATAACGAACAGTCCGTAACACTTAATGAAGGGGAGTTTGTCGTTTTTTATCCAGGAGAATGGCACCGCCCAATGGTGTCTAAGTCAGGGGGACAACCTATACATAAAGTCGTGATAAAAATAGATTCGTCTCTGTATAACAGCAAATAGTAACCCTCAAATTAGAGCGAAGACGCGCTTATATATTAGCCTGTCTTCGTCTGTAAAGTCCGACAATGCTGTTGTGTCACGAGCAGTATTAGACTTTTCATTTCACAATAAGCACCACTAAGGTATAAAAGCATGAAGTAAGCACCTAACACTCGGTACTTACCCCAAGTTCCATGCTTCGAGCTTAATCGACTACCAACCTATAGTCTCTTTTTCTTCGTTCTGACTACGGTTTAATCAATCAACATTTATGTTAAGCAATTTACTGCTTCTCGTTCTACGGGTAAGCAATCTTTATAACGCTTCATAAACTCTTGTACGCCCTCGAACTCATCTTCGTCTATATCAATTATGAATTCGTCATTGCTTAAAAATACTTTGTTCGTTAAAAACGATTCAAGATTTTTCTCTTCATCAATTAGGAAGGATGCGAGTAAAGCAATACCCCAAGCGCCTCCATCTGAAGCATTTTCTACTGTTGCTACAGGTACATTTAGCGCTGTAGCCATTAATTGCTGAACCACCCCTTTCGTCTTAAATAAACCGCCATGAGCTAAAATTTTGTTTAGCTTTACTCCTTCCTCTTCAACTAAAATATCAATGCCTATCTTCATAGCACCAAGCGCAGATAATAGATTTGCCCGCATGAAGTTGGCTAAAGTAAATTTACTATCCGAGGGATTTAGGAAAAGCGGGCAACCTTTTTCGAAATGGGTCATATGTTCGCCAGAGAGATAGCCATACACCATTAAACCACCACAGTCATCATCACCTTTGAGTGATTCCCTAAACAACGTGTCATATAGTTCATCCGCGGAAACATTAGTACCTAGGCTGCTCGCGACTTCTTCGAATAATTTCATCCAAGAATCAAGGTTTGATGAGCAATTATTGGAGTGAGCCATTGCAACTAATTTACCATCAGGTGTCGTGACCAAATCGAGCTCTGGGTGTACTTTTTTAAGTTTCTTATCAAGAACAACCATAGCGAATATTGACGTACCTGCTGAGATATTCCCAGTACGCATTGCAATAGTATTCGTTGCTATCATACCGGTACCCGCATCACCTTCTGGTGGGCACATTGGACAGTTATGTTTTAATTGACCCGTTGGATCTAGTAGCAATGCTCCAACTTTTGTTAGAGAACCAGCGTCTTGTCCAGCGACAAGCACTTCTGGCAGGATTTGCTCAATGTTCCAAGGTAGCGCTTCATCTTTTACAATATCATTGAATCGCCTCATCATCTCCGAATCAAATTTCGCCTTATCAACATCGATAGGAAACATACCAGACGCATCCCCAATCCCTAAGATTTTGCGTCCTGTTAATTTTCTATGTACATAACCCGATAATGTCGTCATGTAATCGATATCAGAAACATGTTCTTGATTCTCTAATAAGGATTGGTATAGATGCGCAATACTCCATCGCTGAGGGATAGGATGCTCAAGCACAGACATTAATCTCTCTGACGCCTCTAACGTATTATTATTTCTCCATGTTCGAAATGGTGTTAACAGATTATCTGAACGGTCGAAAACTAGATAACCATGCATCATCGCACTGATACCCAACCCCGCTAACTTACTTAGTTTAACGTCATATCGTTGATAAACATTATCATACAAATTTTTATAGCACGATTGAATCCCCTTCCACACATCGTCTAAATTGTAGGTCCAGTTTCCATCTATCAGATTATTTTCCCATAGGTAACTTCCATCGGCTATAGGTTGCTGATTATCGCCAATGAGTACGGCCTTTATACGAGTTGAGCCAAGTTCGATCCCAAGAATGCCTTTTCCTTCTGAAATAAATAATTTAGTCGTTACTTCTGTCATAAAAATGTCCTCTAATACCCTTCATTGCAGAGAAAAACCGAATATATATACAAATCTAACTAATTTATTGGCTCAGTTAATTGGATTGCCCATAATAGGCATCTGCACCATGTTTTCTTAAATAATGCTTATCCAACAAAGTTTTATTCATACTAGGTTGTCGGTTGTTAAGAGATAATGTACATAATGCCATCGCCGCCACTTCTTCAAGAACAACAGCATTATGTACTGCGTCTTCAGGGTCTTTCCCCCACGTAAACGGACCATGAGATGCCACAATACACCCAGGCATTTCTAGCGCAGACAGAGATCGCTTTTCTAATGTCTCAATAATTACTTTTCCAGTATTACTTTCGTATGCATCTACAATTTCTTCATCTGTCATTGGTCTTGTACAAGGTATATCACCATAGAAATAGTCAGCGTGAGTCGTTCCCAGTGCAGGAATATCGGCACAAGCTTGCGCCCAAATAGTGGCATTTCGTGAGTGAGTATGAACAACACCACCAATATCCGAAAATTCCCGATATAAGGCTAGATGAGTCGCTGTGTCCGAAGATGGATTTAGGTTGCCCATTATCACCTCCCCAGACAGGTTCACAATGACCATGTCGCTTGGTGTCATTTTTTCGTAGCTGACACCCGACGGTTTTATAACAACTAAACCTGATTTGCGATCAATACCTGATACATTACCCCATGTAAAGGTAACCAAATCATGGCTTGGTAATAACATGTTGGTATCAAATATTTTTTCTTTGAGTTTTTCTAACATGACCAGATTCCTAGTTAACGAGAATTTCAGCTAATGATTTGTTGATGGAGTTAAAACGTTCAAGTTTGATACGTAAGTTGTCATGACTGATTAAGTCAGGTTCAAATCTTTTAACTACCGGTGCTGTCGCTCGCATGGCTTCTGAAAAATCTTTATAAACACCAGCCCCAACAGCTGCACATAGTGCCGCAGCTCTACAACCAGACTGCTGGGTACTTACCACCTCAACAGGCAATCCTGATGCATCTGTAAATAACTTCATCCACGGTTCAGACTTGGTTGGCCCTCCCGTAAACCGAATCGTTTTAACATCTTTGTTGAGCTGTATTATTTTATCCTGATGATTTAGATGCGCAAAAACCACACCTTCATAAATCGCTCTTATTATGTCTTTTTTTGTATGATGCCCTTTAAGGCCAATCAAAGAACCAGGCATGCCTAATTTGTAGTTGGAACCGTAAAGATATGGGAAGAAAAATAGGTCATCTGTATGATCTGCTTTTGACGCTACCCATTGGTTAAATTCATGCCAATCGGTACCAGGAAAAAACTGGTCTTTGAACCATGCCAAATTTGATGCTGAAGTAGGTGAACCTTCATGAACAAAATATTTACCAGGAATACAATAGTTCCCCCAAATATATGGATGCTCATGGGTCGAAATTTCATTAGTTATAGCCGTCGTAATTGACCATGTACCTGCGACTGCACTAATCGTACTTTCATCTTCTATACACGAAGCTAACGAAGCGGCAACGACATCAAACAGACCGCCATATACAGGCGTGCCAACTTTTAGACCCGTTCGCTTTGCTGCTGTCTGAGTAATTGTTCCTGCTAATTCTACAGATCCAATCGTCGGGGCAGTCTTATCTATACATTCACCGACACCAAAATCCGCCAAAAGTGTGGGGTCATAACATCCTTTGCGTACGTTGTACATATTACTGCCAGAAATATTGGTAATTTCTGCATTCACTTCTCCGGTCAAACAAAACCGAATATAGTCATGTACCATAAGAATACTATCTACACTTTCATAGTTTTGCGGCTCATTTTCTTTTAGCCATGCCATCAACGTAACCGGATGTGCTGTCCATAGCTGCTGTAGACCACGTTCATATGCCTTTTTAACGAGTCCATCTTGCTGCCAACGTAAAACTAAAGATTCAGCTCGAGTATCTGAAGATATAATGCCTCTTCGAACAGGGTTCCCTTGCTTGTCGATGGCATACAACCCTTTACCATGAGATGAAAATGAAATGCCTTCGATTGGTTTATTCGAAGAAAACCGACTGCAACTAGATATTAATTCACAAACCGTTGTCCACAGTTCATTCATGTCTCGTTCAGTAACTCCTGGAGCATCTCTGAGTACTTCAGAATTTTTTTCTGCGATATGGATCTCTCGACCTTTTTCATCGTATAGGCCGGCTTTAGTCACTGTTCCGCCAATATCGACACCAATAAAATAGCTCATTAATAATCTCCCTAAACCGACCCAGAATGGGGCGGTTTCTAATCAATGGAGTAAAAAGTAGGTTAAAGCGTTGGGGTTACTGATTGGTTATTTCTTACGCTTGCTCGTCCCGATATAGATTGCAACAAGAATAATGACGCCTTTAATCACGTTTTGAACATAAGGGGATACACCACCCAAATTCAGACCATTATTCAGAACACCCAGAAGCATTGCACCGATAAGTGTACCTATGATTGCCCCTTTCCCTCCGCTCATCGCGGTACCACCAATAACTACCGCTGCGATAGCGTCTAACTCAAAGCCAACACCCGCATTTGGTTGTCCGCTCATTAGGCGAGAGGTTAATATAATTCCAGCGATCGAAGCAGTGAGTCCACTAATGGTGTAAACAGTCAAAATGACTAACGGAACTCTTACGCCGCTAAGACGAGATGCTTCTTCATTACCACCGATAGCATATACGTAACGGCCAAAAGGAGTATGGTTCAAAATGACATATGCAATCGCATAAACAACGAGCATCACTAAAATAGGTGTTTGTAGTCCAAAAACATCTCCACGCCCCCAAAAAGAGAAGCTCTGTGGCAAACCAGAAACCGGGTATCCTCCGGTGTAAATTAGACCGATACCACGAGCAATACCTAACGAAGCCAATGTCACGATAAATGCAGGCATTTTTGCGTAAGCAATCATGAAGCCGTTAGCGGCGCCGAACAAGACACCAATTAACATCCCAGCGGGAATTGCCATTGCAGGATCAAAACCAGCAGCCATCATTCCTGCAGCCGCTGTACCGGATAGTGCCATTACTGGGCCAACTGACAAATCGATACCACCTAAAAGGATGGCGCAAGTCATACCGACTGCCAAAATTGCATTTATGGATACTTGTCGAGCTACATTACTAAGGTTATTAGAAGTCAAAAAGTTATCGTTAAATATAACCATAATAGTGAATACAGCTAAGAAACCTACTAATGGATAAAAAACTGGGTGATGACTCCACTTTGTCAATTTCTTTTTGAAAAGCGATAGTTTGTTATCTGGTGCTGTGTCTGTATTTGTGATTGTATTCATGTCGCTTGTCCTGTTGCGTGTAACATAATAGTATTTGATTCGATTTCACTACCTTCAAGCGAAGCAACAATCGCGCCTTGATTGAAGACCAAAACTCGGTCACAAACACCTATAATTTCTGGCAATTCTGAGGAAATCATAATGATAGAAATACCTTGCTCAGTTAATTTCTTCATTAGCTCGTAAATCTCAAACTTTGCGCCAACGTCTATTCCACGTGTTGGTTCATCAAAAATAAGAATCTTACATGTATTATTCAGCCAACGAGCTATAACCACCTTTTGTTGGTTACCACCACTAAGGTTTGTCACAATGGTTTCTTCGTGTGGTGCTTTTATTCGAACCTTTTCAATCAAATCACACGCAACTTTACGTTCTTTGTTTCTATCAACGAGTATTCCAGCATACATTTCATTCTCATGGTTATTGAGTAGAATATTATCCATAATGCTGAAAGGTAGAATCAAGCCCTCAGTTTTCCTACTTTCGGGTAGTAAACCTATTCCGACCTTTAGTGCTGCTGCCGGAGTATTTAGCGTTAGTTGTTGTCCATTGAGCTTAATCTTTTTCTTAACTGGAGCATCAGCGCCGATTAGGGATCTAACCAATTCACTTCTACCAGAGCCAACAAGACCTGAAAAACCTAAAATTTCACCCTCATGCAATTGAAAACCATTTACTGGAGCATCTTTGTCGATCTGTATTTCTGGAACATCAAGCACAATATTTGAATGATTTATATGACTTATTTTTTCTGGGAATGCGTTGTCTAGCTTACGGCCAACCATCATCTCAACCAATTTGTCTACATCGGTATCTTTTACCGGGGTTGTCGCTATATATTCTCCATCCCGCAGTACTGAAATAGTGTCACAAATTTCAAAAATCTCTTCTAAGTGATGTGAAATAAAAAACATGCCAACACCCCGCTTTTTCAGGTCACTCATAATAGTGAACAGGTGTGTTGCTTCAGTTGGTGTTAATGTCGCTGTTGGTTCATCAAGAACCAATATTTTTGCATTTAAAGATAACGCTTTCGCTATCTCAACAAATTGTTGTTCGGCCACACTAAGTTGGTCTATAGGTATACTTAAATCAATATCAATTTTTAACGTCTCGAAAATAGTTTTTGCTTCCGCATTCATTACGTTTCGATTCAAAAGCCCAAAACGATTGGTTAATTCACGATTCAAAAATATATTATCTACAGCGTTGAGGTAGGGAATCAAAGAGAACTCTTGAAAAATGATACCTATTCCGGCATCTATGGCGTCGTTATATGTAGGGAAATTGCGTTCTATCCCATCAATGACAATTTTCCCTTCATCATTAGAATAGATTCCACAGAGTACTTTCATTAACGTTGACTTGCCCGCACCGTTTTCGCCTAAAACAGCGTGTATCTCACCTTTATTTAGAGATATGTTTATATTACTTAGAGCTTTAACTCCGGGGAAATTTTTGCTTATTTCTCGTAGTTCAAGTAATGAACTCATTGGGCACTTCTCCACTATATAAATGTTGCTCTCCATATAGAGAGCAAAATTACATTCTTACCAACTAAAGCCTTCTGCATTACTTCTTTGTATTAATTTCACGTCAACAGGTACTACTTTAGGAACCTCTGCACCCCAATGTTTTGCTAGACCAATGCCTAAACCAAGACGAATTTGGTCACGAGGGAACTGAGCCGAAGTAGCAATAAATGGGGAGTTTGGCTTTAAGATAGCTTCGATTGCTTCTGGAGCACCATCAACTGAAACTAATTTAACATCGGTACCAGATGCTTCGATAGCAGCTAAAGACCCCATCGCGCCTACATCGTTCACACTGAATATACCACTTAGATTAGGGTGAGCCTGGAGCATGTTTTCTGTTACATTCAAAGCTTTAGAACGCTCTTGATGACCGTTTTGTTTGTCAACTATTTCAATCCCTGGGAATTTAACCATTGCAGCTTCAAAACCACGTACTCTTTCAAGAATTGGCACGACGGGAATTCCATCAAGAATGGCCACTGAACCTTTACCACCAAGATTCTCTCCTAAGTACATACCTGCTTTATAACCAGCATCGTAATTTTTTGAACCAACGAATGAATCTAGCGGCCCCTCCGCTTGTGCATCTATTGCAATGACTACTACGCCTGCTTCCTTTGCAGACATTACGGCAGATTGAACACCAACGGAATCAGTTGGATTAAGCAGCAATATATCAATATCTTTTTGGAGCATATCTTCAACATCACTAATTTGCTTTGAAACATCGTGACGTGCATCTGTAATAATTAGATTGGCTCCAATATCGGCAGCAGCGGCTTCAAGAGATTGCTTCATTACAACAAAATATTCATTGTTCATCTCTTGGAATGACATTCCGATATTCAAAGTGTCTTTTGCTTGGGCTGTGAAGCTAGATCCCATGCAAAGAGCTGAAGCAATGGCAATACCTATAGAAAATTTCTTTTTAAGAGACATGCATTATTCCTTGTTATTGTTTGATTAAATGTTAACGTCATCATTATTTTATAAATGATTGCTTATTTAACTATTTTAGTTTTAATTAAAAATCATCAAACGACTCAATGACAACGTCAACATATAGTATATATGTATTGAATTCTTGGTCATAATATGAAAAGTGTGAGCTAAGTTGTGCTTGCAATTTGTACAATGTGCTGTAGCTCATAAAATACTGTAACCTCTCTATTGAGTCGACCAAATTTACTAGAACCATTTCTTTGGCAATTATCCAGGTAGAGAACTATTGCGCATATCCACAAACTCGAAGGCGAACATAACGCAATGAAAAATAAGAGAAATGTAACGATAGTTGATATAGCCAACATGGCTAATGTAACTAATATCACCGTATCAAGAGCATTTAATAAACCAGAACAGGTTAAACCTGAAACTCGAGAAAAAATATTGAGTATCGCCAAGCAGCTCAATTATGTACCAAATGCTTTTGCCAGAAACTTAAAAAACAATCAAAGCAAAATTATCGGAGTGGTTACTAATAGTACGTTTAATCCTGTCTATTCAATCATTCTCAAGAAATTGAGTCTAATGGCTGATAAGAAAGGCTATACGGTTATGATTTTCGAAACTAATGGATCAGAAGAAGTAGAAAGTCGCGCCATAAACACACTTTTCAGCCATAAAGCGAGTGCTATTCTTTTGTCTGTTGTGCTCGATAAGGAAGGATATACTCCTGAATACCTTGAACTTGCCAATACTTATCAAATCCCAATAGTCCTATTCGATAGAGATATTCCAGGTTCAAACTTACCAGGCGTGTTTTTGAATAATATTGAGATTGGCGTTAGATCTGGGAAATTTCTAGCCAAAAAAAATCATTCAAGCTTCCTAATCATTGGTGGACCAAACGAATCAGAGATAACTCAAGACAGAATAAGTGGTTTACTTGGTGGACTTAGGATAGAGAACGAACACATCAGTATAATAAATAGTGATTACTCTTACGACGAGGCTTATCCAACAATATACAAAGCAATACAATCACTTACGAACATGCCTGATTGTATTGTGGGAATCAACGGAATGATCAGTATGGCAATATTGAAATCATTACAAGAACTAGGCAAAAAAGAGGTTTTTGTATTTTCCATAGATGACATGCCATATGCTGACGTATATGGCACTAAAATACCATGCATATCTAATCACCCACTCGACTGGGCGGAAGCTGTGGGAAAACTAATATTTGATACTATCAACGGAACAGTTTCAACTCGACGAGTTTATATCGATAGCACATTAAAAGAGTATGATTAATTTATGAGGACTGATGTTTTATTCTATGTAGATCCATTTTTTAACCCAGTCCATTTATAAAATCATCTTAAACGTAATGCCTATTTGTTAAGCAGATCACGGATACATAAAAATATCACAAATTATGTTGACGTTAACATTGCAAGGTTGTCTATTGATATAAGATGACTAAATCACATTGGAGTACACACTACACTCGTATTTCTCAATTATTGCGTGATTTATTTGTATAGGAAAATAAATATCAACTTTAAATGACAACGTTAACATACAAGGTCTAAATATGAAAAACTCAATACCTGAAGTGATGACTGCAATTATCAACCATGGCCCTACTGATTATCGTCTTGAATCAACACTCATACCAAGACCTCAGAAAGGGGAGTTGCTAATAAAAGTGGGGGCATGTGGCATTTGTGCTAGTGATGTCAAGTGCCACTCTGGCGCTGAGATGTTTTGGGGGGACAACCCTTGGGTGAAAACACCCGTTGTACCTGGTCATGAGTTTTTCGGTACTGTGATCGAAATGGGTGAAGGAGCTGGCGAAGCGTTTGATGTTGTAATCGGAGACAGAGTTATCGCCGAACAAATACTTCCTTGTGGAAAATGTCGTTTCTGTAAATCAGGTCAGTACTGGATGTGTGAGCCGCATGATATGTATGGCTTTCAAAGTAAAATCGCTGATGGTGGTATGGCTGAGTACATGCTATTCAAGAAGAATTCCAGAGTTCATAAGATCCCCAATTCCATTAGTCTTGCTGAAGCGGCAATAATAGAGCCGATGGCATGCTCTATTCATACTGTTAATAGAGCGGAAATTGGCTTTAATGACGTAGTTGTCATTGCTGGTGCTGGCCCATTAGGACTTGGTATGGTTCAAGCTGCAAAACTAAAAACACCTAAGACACTGATAGTTATAGATACTTTAGATGATAGATTGGCGCTATCAAAATCTTATGGTGCAGATTTAGTTATTAATCCCATGAAAGAAGATGCGGTAGCGAAAGTAAAATCGCTTACTGAAGGTTATGGTTGTGATATATACATTGAAGCGACGGGCGTCCCTGCCGGGGTAACCCAAGGCCTAGATATGATTAGAAAGTTAGGTCGTTTCGTTGAATTTAGTGTGTTTGGTAAAGAAACCACGGCAGATTGGTCTATCATCGGTGATAGAAAAGAATTAGATATTCGTGGTGCTCATTTGGGCCCGAACTGTTACGAAACTGTCATCAACCTTTTCCAAAGAGGCCTCATTACAGCTGACGGTATTGTTACTCACGAGTACTCAATAACTGATTGGGAAAAAGCATTTGAAGTAGCGTCTAGTCCGGAATCCGTCAAGGTATTACTCATCCCTTAACCTTTGAAGTGAATACGCATGCGGAGCTAGATAACTCTAGCTCCTATTCATCAATATGAATGCTAAAATATCATTTTCGGAGACTTTGTTATTGATGATATTGATGGTTTTTCAAACTCTAAAAACATTATCGCGATGCCTGTAATTCGCGACTACGGTACAACCTAATAATAGTAATGCACAATACCATCGCATTAAAAATATCATTCAATAACCCACCATATGAACCCACAATAAATGCATTTATCATCCACAAAAGGGTGCAGAACAAGAATGCAATCCTCATTCGCATACCTTCTGCGCAAAACAACGCATAACAACTGAGCGAGGAAGCGACGGCGGGGAGTATGTCCCTAGGTTCTGTGTAGAAATAAACACTCATAGATATTTGAATCACAAGGAATATAAAAAATAATTTTACTCCTTTAAACTTCAAGGACACGAACGCTCGAATAGAGTTCACAAACAGATTTAACCCTGCAACAAATGCCCCCATCAAAGTGTAATGCACAGAAAAAGTAAGACATGATAAGCATATTAATGCTCGCATTCGATTGTCGCTTACCGTTGATACAGCGAAGAGGTTAATACCAAATGCTAAAAAGCCGAGTGCTTGGATACTGTATTCATTCAACATATAGCGAAATCCATCCGTCGTTTCGTAAAAGTGAGACCAAGAAGGTAAGTCCACGAGATAAGTATAAAAATGATCATTCATTACGTATAATGATAAAAATTCCCCTTTTAAGTCCTTAGAAGAATGGATATAGATCAACTTCACGCTTTTTGTCAGCTAGCCCACGATAGAAACTATCGTGTCGCATCAGAACACCTTTGTGTTACGCAATCTGCGCTAACAAAAAAAATAAAGAGATTGGAAAAACAATTAAAAGTTGTACTGTTCGAGCGAGGTCGTCACGGTGCAGAACTAACACAAGTCGGGCAAATATTGTTACCTGAGGCTTGGCGAATGATTAGAAATTTCGAATCGTTTCAAACGCTATCTAATTTCGTCGCGGAAGGAACTTATGGGCATTTAGACATCGCTTTTGGTATTTCCACCTACCATGAAGCGCCAAGGTATATCGCCATGTTTAAACAACTGTGCCCTGATGTGCATGTAACGCTCAACGATATGCCCTCACACAACCAAATCGATGAATTATTGTCAGGTAATATACAACTTGGCTTTGATAGACTTCCTATAGAATCGCCACTGGCTTCATTCCCTTTATTTTCTGATCAATTAGCTATTGCAGTAAATTGTAGTGACATTATTGACGAACAAAATTTATGGTCTTCGCTCCAACAATTGAATTATCTGGGCCTAAGCCGCAGCAAAAATCCGACAATAAACAGACAAATTGACACGTACTTTCTTGAGGTACAACAAAAGCCACATCTAGTGCAAGAAACCGATCATATTCTTACCCTGCTTGCTCTGGTTTCAGCCCGCCTCGGATACGCTATTGTTCCGGCAAGTGCTGCACGTATTAGTCAGGCACAAATCCGATTTATTCCTTTATCTGGGTTAAATGTGAAATGGGATGTAGGGCTATTGTGGGACATCGAAAGACCAAATCCTATTAGGGACAAGTTCATCCAAGAAGTTAAAAACAATACAAGTGCATTGGTATTAGGCGGAGTAGACATTAGAGAATAAAAAGCCAAGCTGAACGCTTGGCTTTTTTGACTTTTTAGTTCGCGATATAATCTTAGATTAAGCGCGAATAATCATTTGTTCACGCTCTGGCCCCACTGATACCATATTAACAGGCACCTCCATGAGTTCCTCTATGCGAGTAACGTAATCTTGCGCAGCTTGAGGTAAACTTTCAAAAGTACGACAACCGGTAATATCTTCGCTCCATCCGGCCATATTCTCATATACAGGTGTTAAAGCCGCAGTTTGTGGCCATATTGGGTTCTCGGTATGTTCACCAGCATAAGCAACACATATTTTGAGATCCTTCATACCTGAAAGGCAATCAATTTTGGTTAATGCCACTTCTGTCGCAGCTTGTAATTCGACACCGTTGCGGGTTGCCACAGCATCAAAATAGCCCATATCACGTGGACGACCAGTCACTGCTCCGTACTCATTAGCGCTTTCGCGGAAGTTGTCTTGTTCATCCATCGCCGTGACTAAAGTGCCCGTTCCCACGGATGAGCTAAAGGATTTAGCGACAGCAATAACGCGCTCAGGGTGAAGGGCAGGTAAACCACTGCCAATACCTGCGTAGGCTGCGGTTACATTAGATGACGTCGTCCAAGGGTATTCGCCATAAACTAAATCACGACCGGCTCCCAATTGAGCTTCAAACAGCAGATTCGCATCTTTCTTTTGAAGCGCCTTAAGAGGCTGAGTAACATTACAAATAAATGGACGCCAAACTTTGGTTACTTCTAGCAACCACGTCGTCATTTCTGCTGCGGTTTGAGTAAAATCACAGTCCGGATAGAGCGCTCTAAGTTGGGGCATTTTCCAGTCGAGCATAAATTGAATGCGCTGCTCTAATACTTCAGGTTGGTTTAGCCAACCAACCAAAATACCTTTTTTCATAACGCGATCGCCGTAAGCAGGCGCAATACCTTGTCGAGTAGAGCCATAAGCTGCATCGCCCAAACGTTGCTCCTCTAAGGTATCCTCGAGAGCATGCAGGGGTAAACATAATGTTGCACGATCAGAGATACAAAGTTTTACATCAACACCTTTTGCTTTTACTTCTGCAATTTCTTCACTAAGAGCGCTAGGGCTTATCACCATACCTGGACCAAGAACGGCAATACAATCAGGATTAAATATACCACTTGGTAATTGGTGTAGTTTAAACGTACCGAAGTCATTTACTACAGTGTGACCCGCATTATTCCCACCTTGAAAACGAATGCTTGCAGAAGCATCAGAGGCTAAAAAATCGACGATTCGGCCCTTGCCTTCATCACCCCAATTGGCACCAACAACAACAACAGATGGCATAGTATTTCTCCTAATTGATTGAGAGACTATGCTATTCCTGTCGATACGATAAGAGAAATAAATTATAATTATTATCTTGATAAGAATTCCATATAACTTACCATTAAGATCGCGAAGGTTAGGGAAACGAAGATGCTGGATATCCATTGGTTAAAAACGTTTGTCACATTAGCTGAGTATAAACACTTTGGTAAGGCCGCAATTGCACTTCATATGACACAGCCCAATGTCAGTTTGCACCTAAAGCAACTTGAACAAACTACCTGTGTGAAGCTGATTGAGAGAAGCCCATTTCGCCTGACTCAAGCTGGAATGCGATTGTTAGAGAGCAGTCAAAGAACCTTACTAGAATTACAGATCTGCCAAGCTGATCTTAATGCCCTTAATGAGTTCAACCGAGGTACATTAACCATTGCTGCCAGTGATATTATCTCTCGATTATTACTAATTGAACCATTTCAACTGTTTAAGGCTCAGTTCCCAGGCATTGACTTTACTGTATTTAATACCACGTCGTCGCAAGCCTCGGAATTAGTGAAAAATGCAGTCGCGGATATTGGTTTTGTGATTTCTCAAAAAGAAAGCCAACCATTGCATTTTACTGAGCTGCAACAGATAAAATGGTGTGCTCTGGGCGATGGCTTTGAGCTTTGGATGCGAGATAAGAATCAGGAAGAGTCAAAGCAACAAGATATAAAACAACAGGAAGAACTTACCCTAATATTACTCGGTCATGATACGCGTACTCGGGACTTAATTGACGAAGCCTTGCCTAAACTGAACCTTCCTAGTTATCGAGTGATGGAAGTAGGCAGTGTTGATGCGCAAATAGATTGGGCGGAGGCTGGGTTTGGTGTGGCCATTATTCCGGAGTTTGCTATATCGACAAAGGCAAATCTGATGTCTAAGGTGACGTCCTTACCAAATTTTCCCACCACCAGCCTTGGATATGTCGTGAGACAAAATCAAATATTATCTAAAGCGATTAAACAGTTACTTCATTGGGTTAATGATGAAATCCTTAATTCACAACGGAGATAAACGAGTTTTATCGGTTGATTACCCGTATTTTTGTACATTCATAAACAATACGGGTCAAAAGGTCGCCTTCGATGCATTACACCCACTGCCCTGCAACAAACCCACTGCTCCACGCGAATTGAAAATTATAGCCTCCCAACCAGCCGGACACATCAAGCACTTCGCCAATAAAGTAAAGACCTTGGGTCTCTTTTGTTTGCATCGTTTTGGATGAAATATGGTCAGTATCTACACCACCAAGGGTTACTTCGGCTGTTCTATAACCTTCAGTACCGTTTGGTTTTATCTGCCAATTCTCTAACGCCAGTACGGTGTTTTGTAATTCTTTGTCGTTTATCTGTTTTAACGGTTTATCTACTAACTCTTTTCTTTCAATTAAGGTTTCGACGAGACGTTTTGGCAGAGCCTTCGCCAGGGTGTTTTTTAGGCTTTGATTTGGGTGTTTCTCTTTAGATATAGATAAAAGCGCCTCAACATCCGTTTCAGGGATGAGGTTAATCGTTATTTCTTGCCCAGCTTTCCAATAGGACGAAACCTGCAACACCGCAGGACCAGACAAGCCTCTATGTGTAAACAAAAGCGCCTCTTTAAACGCCGTTCCATCCGTCGTGGTTATTTCTGCGGGGATAGCAATACCCGATAGATCAGCAAGGTCTTCTTTATCTTCTTTGTGTAACGTAAATGGAACTAAACCCGCCGTGGTCTGTATAACGGAGAGGCCAAACTGCTCTGCAATTTTGTAACCAAATGGCGTCGCCCCCAATTTAGGCATTGAAAGCCCTCCGGTTGCAACCACCAATGACTCACACTCGATCTGTTCCGTATTAGCATACAGAGAAAAGCCATTCTCTATTTTTTCGATAGAGTGGGTATCCACTTGATATCGATAATTAACCGAGACTTCTTTGCACTCATCTAACAACATGGTCACTATCTGCTTGGCAGAATCCACACAAAAAAGTTGCCCATGTTCGCGCTCTTCAAACTCGATGCCATGTTTAGAGACTAAGGAGATAAAATCCCAGTTAGTGTATTGCGATAGTGATGACTTAACAAAATGAGGGTTTTTACATACAAAGTGATTTGAAGACACATCATAATTGGTAAAATTACACTTACCGCCACCAGAAATGAGGATTTTACGACCCGGCTTTTTGGCATGGTCAAGCACCAGTACTTTTCGCCCTCGTTTTCCTGCTTCAATTGCGCACATAAGTCCGGCTGCGCCGGCTCCAACGATGACCACATCTACCTTAGTTACCACGCCCTAACCTTTTTAAAAATAAAAAGGATGCACGACATCGTACATCCTCAAATTGAGAAACATTTTAGCTGTTCTTTGCGATCTTGCAAACCTATAAGCGTTTAACCAGTGAAGCCTTCGCCTCGATTACCCGCTTATTCTTACCGATCAAACCAAGAACGATGCAAACAAAGTGACCGCAATCAAAACAACAAATAGAATAAACAGCTCTCTCACTTTTGTGCACTTACTCATAAAGACAGGGTCGTGATGATTCACGAACTCCTTATCTTTAAGGTAATGAAAAAGACGAACCTGTTTCATTACATTACCATGAGTTGTAAAGAAACCACCGCCATCTACTTGTTGATAAAGTAACGGATGCGCCTCTCGCATGACATAGATTAACGACCGCAATGCAGTCAAATAGCGCGCTAAGTTTATGCTCACAATAAGCATAAGAGTGAATATTATAGTGTCTCCACTGATCATCTTTTCCTCCCTACACCTCCTAAGAAGCCGAAAGAAAAAGATGATCTAGTCTATCTTTTCTTTTGCAGCAAATTACTCCGCTGCACCGGCTTCCATAACGGAAGATGAACCTTCTTTTGCCATTGCAGCTAGGTCTTTATCAATGAAGAACAAAGCCTTACCATCTTCGCCAACAAGCTCTAGCTTATCCAAAATCCCTTTAAACAGTTTCTCTTCTTCATGCTGTTCAGCAACGTACCACTGTAAGAAATTAAACGTTGAGTAATCTTGTGCGATAAATGCACCATGAGCCAACTTATTGATTCTTTCTGTAATCATCTGCTCATGTTCATAGGTTTCGCGAAAGACCTCTCCAAGACTTTTGAAATCATATTTAGGCGCTTCAATCGTCCCTAAAATCGGCATCGCTCCCGTTTCGCTAACATAGGTAAATAAGCGCTGCATATGTTCCATTTCTTCTACTGCATGACGCCTTAGAAATACTGCTGCACCTTCAAAACCTTTATCTTCACACCAAGCACTCATTTGTAAGTATAGATTGGATGAGAAAAATTCTAGGTTAATTTGCTCATTTAATTGTTCGATCATTGTTTGAGATAGCATGAAGACTCCCTTTTAGGTTCATTTATATCGCTTTAAAACTTTAGTATTACAACAAAGTTTTCTCAGAATCAGTTTAGGTTACCCTTAACTATACCATGAAGCAAAATACCTTACGGGGTAAGGCGAATAAAACAGATAAGGATATGAGATCACAACGACAAATTTTTTTGAAATTAGATGCTAGGCTTAAAAGGTAAGTCCTTTAAATGGAGATAGCACTATGAGCTATAAGCATATTTTGGTCGCTATTGACCTTAGCAAAGAAAGCCATATTCTGATTGAAAAAGCCGTCGCATTAGCCCAACCGTTAGGCGCAGAAGTCTCATTTATTCATATTGATGTGAATTATGCCGAAATATACACTGGTCTCATTGATATAAATTTGTCTGAAACACAAAATCACGCCATGGAAGAATCGTTAGCGCAGCTTAAATTACTTGCAGAACAAGCTAAAATGCCGATTAAACATACTTTAGTCGGAAGTGGCGATTTGGGGTATGAACTAAAGGAAACGATTGATAAAAAGGACGTCGATTTAGTCATTTGCGGGCATCACCAAGATTTTTGGAGTGTCATACTATCCTCAACTAAGCAGCTACTAAATAGCGTTCCGGTTGATATGTTGGTTGTTCCTTTACATGACGATTAATTAATTTAGCCATTAAATTGGGGTACACTGCAGGTTCAAACATTCATTCGGTAAAATAAGACATGTTGTACCTTTCTGCAGTGACCCTATTATGGGCTTTTTCATTTAGTTTGATTGGCGTTTATCTTGCTGGCCAAGTTGACTCTTGGTTCTCTGTATTGATGCGCGTTGTTCTGGCTGCTTTGGTTTTTCTTCCTTTTTTAAAATTTCGAAATATTCCAAAATCACTCATCCTTAAACTCATGACAGTAGGTGGTATACAACTAGGACTAATGTACTGTTTTTACTATCAGTCTTTCTTACTACTCTCTGTCCCTGAAGTATTGCTTTTTACTGTCTTTACGCCCATTTATGTCACGCTGGTTTATGACTTACTAAAAGGCCGTTTCTCACCTTGGTATCTGATTACGGCAATCATCGCGGTTGCAGGTGCCGTGGTCATTAAATTCTCTGGAGTTAACGATAATTTTTTACAGGGGTTCTTCGTCGTTCAAGGGGCAAACCTATGCTTTGCTATTGGTCAGGTAGGCTATAAGGTGATAATGGAAAAAGAAGAAGTAACGCTCCCCCAACACACTGTATTCGGTTATTTTTATTTAGGGGCTGTCTGTGTGGCTGTTATCGCTTTTGCTCTATTTGGCAACACAGAAAGGCTGCCAACGACCATGACGCAATGGGGTATCCTGACCTATCTAGGTTTAATCGCTTCTGGATTAGGTTATTTTTTATGGAACAAAGGCGCATGCATGGTCAACGCAGGTGCGCTTGCGGTCATGAATAATGTTTTGGTGCCCGCTGGCTTGGTGGTAAACATATTGATTTGGAATCGTGACGCAGACATGCTTAGACTCGCGCTAGGTGGCGCTATCATCTTATTTTCTCTTCTGATAAACGAGACCATCATTAAGCGAAAAGTGGCTTTTTCTTATGATTAATAATCGCTTCAAGATGATATAAATTGACCTAAACGACATGAAACGATGTCGGCCTTAATAAACAAGGTCGACACGTCTTATCTAATCAGTAAAAAGAAGGTTTAGTGAAGGGCGGACTTAAGATTCATTTCATTGTGAAAAGTATTAAATTTTGCAAACTGTTCTTCAATTTTTTTCTGTTTTCTTAATAGCTTATTCTGTTTATCCAAAATACTCGCCATTTTCTTAACGTATTTCTTCTGCTTTTTGGCCTGTTTTTTCGCCTTTTTGACTTCTTTTTTTGTCACTTCGCTAAGCATATCAATAGGGATGGGGAGTGCAGGGATTGGCAAAGTATCCGCTAATACGACACATTGCTGCTTCTCTTCCGTACTTTTGGACAAGCAAGCTTGAGGAGGAATAGCGGTCGGTTTACAAAGCTGAGAACTGTCTTGAGAAGAACGAGCACAAGAACGACAAAGATATTTAGCATCACTGACAAGAGAATAAATCTCACCTAACCCTTCAGATATTTCTCTGCGATTCAACTTGCATAAACGCTTTGTCATTTAACGACTCCAACTAACACAAAAGGGTCACCCTCCTTTTTGAGAATGATTATTACTTAGATATAGTCTCATTTGATTCTTGATGCAATAAAAAATTTACTCCAATGAATTATGTCATTGATTCTTTTACATATACATCGAAACGATTTTTTTTGGTTTTAATTGCCATACTTGGTTTTTGTTGATTTAGCCAGTCGGCATAATCAGGCCTTTTCACTATAACGCGTTTTTTAGCAAGCTTCATAGCGGGCTCAAATAAACCATCTGCATCTAGATCGGCCCCGACGAGCGATTGGAATACACGCATCTCTTTTTTAACTAATGCCGACTTTTTTCCTTCAGGGTGAGGATACATAGGATCAAGATAGACAACATCTGGTCGCAGGAAATTTCGATCATTAGATATTATCTCCAATGCATCATGACTAGATGCATGCAATAGCGACATTCTTTCTGAAACCCATACGCCTATTTCTGGATCTTGTTTTGCTCTCTCTAGGCCATCATCCAGCAGAGCGGCGACGACTGGGTTTCGCTCTATCATCTGCACTTTACAGCCAAGAGATGCAAGTACAAACGCATCTCTACCTAGCCCTGCAGTTGCGTCCAGCACACTTGGTATCACACCTTTATTAAGCCCTGCAGCCTTTGCAATAGACTGAGCTTTACCGCCACCAAATTTTCTCCGGTGTCCAACGGGACCGCCCACCAGATCGACGTAGATCGCACCTAATTTTGGCTCATCTATTTTTCTGAGCTCTAGTCTTTCCGAGCTTAAAACCAACGCGAAGCGACTCTGTTCATCGTGTTGCAATGACCACGTTTGAGCAATACGTTCAAGCCGATTGGTATCTATGTTTTCTTCACAGATCAGTTGCAGGCGCAAAAAGCACTCCATATAGGGATAGGTTTAGTGGCGGTATTTTACTGAATCTGTTGCAGTTCGGCTACCAATTCGGCTAATGGTTTAGGTTTACTAACGATATAGCCCTGCGCATAGTCTACGCCTAACTCAAGAAGCCGATCAATAATCGCTGTATTTTCTACAAATTCAGCGACCGTTTTCTTACCCATTTGTTTCGCTAAATCATTGATAGCACGGACCATAATAAAATCAGTCTCATTCGTATCCATATCACGAACAAATAAACCATCTATCTTAACGATATCCACTGGTAATTTTTTTAGGTAGCCAAAGGATGACAAACCAGAACCAAAATCATCCAGTGCAATCAAACAGCCTCGTTGTTTGATCTGAGTAAACAAATCAATGGCGCGATCCATATTCCCCATTGCGGCTGTTTCTGTAATTTCGAGACAAAGTTTGTTGCTAGGTACCGAACTATGTTCAATCGTTTCCAGCAAGAAATGTACAAATTCTCTATTCCCTATCGACTGCCCCGATAAATTAATAGAGCAAAGCCCTAACTGATCATAGTCGGCTATGTTGGACTCTAACCACGCTAGGGTTTGGGTCACTACGGCTTTATCAATAAGGTGTGCCACATTGTATTTCTCTGAGGCGGGCATGAAGATTCCTGGGGAAATATACTCCCCATTAGCACTTTTTATTCGAACCAATATTTCAAAGTGCATCTTCAGGGCATCACTTGATTCTTCAAGCTGCAGAATTGTCTGTGCAAATAGTTCCAATCGATTATTCGCCAACGCCTCATGAACCAGATTAACGCACTCCATCTCAAGTTGACGTCGACGCAACTCTTCATCATCTTGAAGATAAAGATGAAATCTATTCCGACCTTCATCTTTAGCTGCATGACACGCCGTATCCGCTTGAGCGTGAACCATTTGAGGGGAATCGGCAGTATGATCGATCAATCGAATTCCAATAGAACACGTAATATTGAGTGATATGTCGTCCCACTGGAATGTATTGATGCTGAGTTCATTGATAATCGCTTTGGCAATATTCTGAGCATCAGTTTGCGTGCAGTCTCTTAATAGCACTGCAAATTCATCACCACCCATTCTAGACAATATAGAGTTATATGGTAAAACAGACTCAACCACCATTGCAGAGAACTTGATCGCAGCATCACCTGCTTCATGTCCAGCGGTATCATTAAGCACCTTCAATTGATCAAGGTCTAAATAGAGCATTGCGTGTGTACGTAAGTGGTCACTTACTTCTTTCAAAGACTTTTCTAGTTCTAATTCAAAATGATTTCTGTTGAACGTTTCGGTGAGCAAGTCATAGCGAGCTTGATACTCCAATTGCTCGGTTAAAATATGAATCTCGGTAATATCCTCGCCTACCATCAACAACTTACCAAAGTGATCGAGTGGACGAATATTTTCTCTAATCCATAATACCGAGCCATCTTTATGTCGATATCGAGCTTCTCTTCGCCACACGCCATTAATTTCATGTTCTCGATTAAGCAGCAGTTGTTTCGCTGGTAATGTGCCTTCATCTGCATAAAAATCCTTCAAACGATGGCCTAATATTTCTAGCTCTTTATAGCCTAATAACTCTTGTGCAAATTTATTAAGTGCCTGAATTCGGTAGTTTTCATCTAGTGTCAACATCATGACTGGTTGTTGTTCATAGTAGATCCGCATGGTGGACTCACGCTCAATCAATTTCTGCTGAGCCAATTTCCCCATAGTGATGTCGTTTGCTTCAAATAGGTATTGTGATTCGACACCAGACTCCTCTGGCAACTGATTAAGAACGACATCGAGTAAAATACATCCTGAGCCCTTACAAAGCGCTTCAATCTCGAATCGAGTTGAATTCAGTTCCGAGTTAGATTCAAAGAACTGGCCAAGCTTCTTAGCGCCTTTATCTTCCCACCCATTGAAAAGCCATATCGGTTTATCAATAGGTAATCCTTGATCAAAAACTAATTCATGAAATTTATTATTACTGGTCAGAACTCTGCCGTATTTATCAAGGATAGCGATATATTGATGGCTTTGTTCTATAACTGACTCGAGTAAATACTGGCTCTCACGCGCCTTGGATTCACTGTTACTTAAACGGCGAAGATAATACAGGAGCGCCATTATGACGGCAGCCATCAACAAAAAGATGGTGATAACAACCTGAACCCACTGGTAGTCGTCTTCAGGCTCGTTAATCAAATTCGCAGCCGTGTTCTCTTGGCTTATATTAAGCCCCCATTTTTGAATTGCGTCGTAATCGAGTTCAATGGTCGGTGTCGCCAGCCTGACCGATGGAATATTGCCTGGCATGTTAGCTAACATGTCGACGAGTAATAGCCCCGCAGATCTCCCCTGAGAGTTACCGTTATGAAGAACACCGCCAACGGTCCCGTAACCGAATATCGAATCATGAAATACATAAACTGGAACAGCTGAAAACTCATCAATCTTTTCACGAATTTCCTGATCGTTATGAATGTTCAACCCATCGTTAAAAAAGCCCCAATAAAGAATCGCGCTATTTTTAGGGGCTTTAGTTAAAAAAGCTTTCAAGGACTCGTAGTCTGCTGGAACATAATGTTCGACCAATTCTCTATGACTAGGGGACTCGTCTAGGTATTGATTGACTGTATCTCGAACCCCCTCTCCTGTAACCGAGAGACCGGTGATGACATAAATTTTATTTACGTTAGGTTGCAACCTTTTTATTAATTCAACATTGCCTTGTATTTCTACCCGAGAGACCACGCCAGTCGCATTTAAATTGGAATGTAAATTCGCCTTATAACCATTAATACCGCTAAAAATTATTGGGGTATCACCTAACATATGACCAAGGCTATTTATCAAATTCAATGCATAATTATCAACAACGATAACCGCTTTGAACTCCTCATTTTGAAGCTTAACGGTATACAGTTGAGCAAGTTGATCTAAATATTTTTTTGATTGGTGTCTTTTTGTGTCTAGATAAACAACCCGATTAGGGATTTTATTTTTGGTAAGGATGTATTCTAGGCCATCTTGAAAATCGTCAGACCATAAAAAACCTTGATGATAAGAGTGTATAACAAGGACATCTTTCTCTTTAGCGTTAGCTGAAACGCTGAAAATCAAGATCAGTAGTATAAGAATTCTCACTGCAACTTTTGTCCTTCACACACGCGATAATTTAAATAAAAATCAAAACAATAGTAACACTCAATTGAATAAAATATACTCTTGTTACCCACATTCTTAGACTGGTTGCCTACTTCAATGCACACTAACACTCGCCTCGATGACTTAGACCGAGCTATCTTAAAAATATTATTAGAAGATGCACGGCGACCATATGCTGAAATGGCAAAGAAGTTTGATGTAAGCCCTGCAACGATTCATGTACGAATAGAGAAGATGAAGGCTGCAGAAATTATTGAAGGGACGGAGGTTATTATTAACCCTAAAAAGCTGGGTTACGACGTGTGCTGTTTTATTGGTATTAATCTAAACGCTGCTCGAGACTATCACTCAGCCCTAAAAAAATTGAACGCATTGGATGAAGTCGTAGAGGCTTATTATACAACAGGGGCATACAATATCTTCGTAAAGCTAATGTGCCACTCCATTGAAGAACTACAATATGTTTTGATTGATAAGCTTCAGGCTATAGACGAAGTGCAATCGACTGAAACATTAATATCACTTCAGAACCCAATCAATCGGAATGTGATTCCATAACGATAATTACGGTCCTAAGTAAAGGTACTCGTTTCTCATATTGAAGAGATTGAGAGCGAGTACCTAAAGTTTGTTGACCTTCCGAGGCTATTTTACCCGCTGATACCTGAATGCCTTAGCAATGCATCAATTTTAGGCTCTCGACCTCTAAAGCGCTTGAACAATTCCATTGGCTCTTCACTGCCACCCATTTCCAGAATATTGTTAAGGAAGCTTTTGCCCGTTTCTTGATTAAAGATCCCTTCTTCTTCAAAACGAGAGAAAGCATCAGAGCTGAGCACCTCAGCCCAAAGATAGCTGTAATATCCTGCACTATAACCACCAGCAAAAATATGACTAAATGCATGTGAGAAGCGGTTCCATTCGAGGCTTGGTAATACTGCTACTTTGCTCTTCACTTGGGCCAACGTTTCGAGAACTCGCGGACCTATTTCCGGGTCGAATTCAGTATGCAACGTAAAATCAAACAAACCAAATTCTAGCTGACGAAGAATAAATATCGCCGACTGGAAATTTTTAGCGGCTAACATTTTCTCTAGCATCTCCGTCGGTAATGAAGCACCTGTCTCATAATGACCTGAAATAAACTCCAATGCTTCTTCTTCCCAACACCAATTTTCTAAGAATTGACTTGGCAACTCAACAGCATCCCAAGGCACACCATTTATCCCGGACACAGCAGAGACATCAATCTGGGTCAGCATATGGTGAATACCATGCCCAAACTCATGGAACAATGTAACAACCTCATCATGGGTAAAGAGAGCAGGCTTATCTCCTAGTGGCTTATTAAAATTACATGTTAAATAAGCCACTGGCGTTTGTAGTTCGCCACTTGTGGTCGTACGCCTAACACGACATTCGTCCATCCATGCCCCACCTCGTTTATTTTCACGAGCATAGAGGTCAAGATAGAAACTACCACGTAGCGTATTCTCTCCATCAAAGATATCAAAAAATCGAACTGACTGATGCCAAGTATCTACGCCCTCTTTCTCTATAACCGTCATGCCAAATACGCGTTTTAGTACCTCAAATAATCCGCTTACGGCTTTAGATTCAGGGAAGTAAGGGCGCAATTCTTCATCAGATATTTGGAACAAATGCTGCTTTTGTTTTTCACTGTAGTAGGCAATATCCCAAAGATTAAGATCGGTCACACCAAATTCTTTTTTTGCAAACTCCGTCAGTTCACGGACCTCTTTTTCTCCTTGAGGTTTCACTTTTACTGCCAAATCATTTAAAAAACCGAGGACTTGTGCTGGTGTCTCCGCCATTTTACTGGCCAATGATTTTTCACTGTATGTAGCAAACCCAAGCAATCGAGAAATTTCATGACGAAGCTTAAGCTGTTCAGACATAACTTCTGTATTGTCCCATTTCCCCGCCATCGGCCCTCGGTCTGAAGCGCGAGTAACGTACGCCTCATACATTTCTCGGCGAAGCTCTTGATTATCGCAGTATGTTAATACCGGAAGATAAGATGGAATATCTAAGGTTAACACCCAACCATCTAACTCTTTTGACTCTGCCGTGGCTCTTGCTGCATCCATTGCCGATTCTGGCATTCCTTTCAGCTCTGACTCTTTCGTAATGTGCTTTGTCCAGCCCATTGTGGCATCGAGAACATTATTAGAAAACTGAGAACCTAATTCAGACATTCGCTTGCTAATTTCACCATAACGATGTTGTTCATTCGCAGGCAGGCCGATGCCTGACAGCTCAAAGTCAAGCAATGCATCGGTAATGCTTTTTTTCTGAGCTTGCGTCATATTATCGAATACTGGGCTCGCTTTAATCGCTTTGTACGCTTCATAAAGCCCTTTATGCTGACCAACCCATGTGCCATATTCTGATAACAACGGTAGACAGCTTTCATAAGCTTCACGAAGTTCTTGGCTATTGACCACGGAATTCATGTGGCTAACTGGAGACCAAATTCTGCTTAGTTTGTCGTCCACCTCAGCTAAAGGATCGCAAATCGTCTCCCAGCTTGGATTACTGTTACCGTCAAGAACTTGTTCTATTTTGATTCTGCAATCCGCTATAGCTTGTTCTACAGCTGGCTTTACATACTCTGGACGTATCTCAGAGAATGGTGGTAGGTCAGTAAAATCTAAAAGTGGGTTGGACATACGTTGTTCCTTTATAAAATCTTTATATCTAAATGTAGGCGGCTTATAGAATTTTCAATAGTGGCGTATAATGAAAAGGTTTTAAAATAAATTGTTTATCACATTCATGCGCATACAGAGAGCCTAATTTGTTAAGTTACAGACACAGTTTCCATGCTGGAAATCACGCAGATGTACTAAAACATATAGTACAGAGCCTTATTCTTGATTCTCTAAAACAAAAAGAGAAGCCTTTTGTCTATCACGATACACACTCTGGTGTTGGTCGTTACGATCTTACTCATGAATGGTCTGAAAAAACCAGTGAATATAAACAAGGTATCTCTCGAATTTGGCAACAAGATTCAAATCCTGAGGAGATTCAGAGTTATTTAGACGCTATCCGTATTCTTAATGATAACAATGAACTCCGTTATTATCCTGGTTCGCCAAGGATAGCTCGCGCTCAATTAAGGCCACAGGACAGAATGATTCTAACGGAACTTCATCCAAGTGATTATCCTTTGTTAGAACAAGAGTTTCACCGAGATCGCCAAGTAAAAATATACAAAGAAGACGGTTTTCAACGCCTAAAAGGCAGCTTACCACCCAAAGAGCGACGTGGTTTAGTCTTAATTGACCCACCTTACGAATTGGCAAAAGAATATCGCGATGTCGTTAATGCTATTGCTCAAAGCCATAAGCGATGGGCAAATGGGATATATGCCATTTGGTATCCTGTGGTAAATCGATATGATATTGAAGATATGTTTAAAGGATTAGAGTCTCTTGGCATTAAAAATATTCTTCAGATCGAGCTTGGGGTATCACCGGATACAAACGAACGAGGTATGACCGCGTCTGGCATGATAGTTATTAATCCTCCTTGGAAATTGGAAAGCCAGATGGAAAAAATTCTCCCATTTTTAAAAGAAGCCATTGCGCCAATTACCGGTCATTATAAAGTGAACTGGATTGTACCTGAGTAAAAGGTCCCCATATATATATTAGATATATCTAATGATAATTCCATTGAAGAGCTTGCTCGCATGCTCTTTATGTTAGGTCTACTATAGAAACATTGAAAAAATCAAAAAAAGATTGGAGAACATAATGGCGAAAGAATTTGACTACATCTGTATCGGTGGCGGTAGTGGCGGTATAGCTTCGGCTAATCGTGCGGCTATGCATGGCGCTAAAGTTGCTTTGATTGAAGCAAAAGACCTTGGTGGAACGTGCGTAAATGTTGGCTGTGTGCCTAAAAAAGTAATGTGGCATGGCGCTCAGGTAGCTGAAGCAATCCATTTGTATGCAGAAGACTATGGTTTTGATGTTGAGGCTAAAGCACTTAACTGGGGTAAATTAGTAGAGAACCGTCAAGCGTATATCGGCCGTATTCACCAATCTTACGATAATGTACTTGGCAAAAACAAAATTGAAGTGATCAAAGGCTTCGCTAAGTTTATCGACCAAAAGACCATTGAAGTAAACGGCGAGCTTTATACCGCAGAACATATTCTCGTCGCGGTTGGCGGTCGTCCAAGCATTCCGAGCATCCCTGGTGCCGAGTATGGTATTGATTCAAATGGCTTCTTCGAACTGAAAGAGCAACCAAAGCGTGTTGCGGTTATTGGTGCTGGTTACATAGCGGTAGAAATTGCAGGTGTATTGCACGCGCTAGGGTCAAAAACGGACCTATTTGTTCGCAAACAATCCCCTATCCGCAGCTTTGACCCAATGATTATAGAAACGTTGGTTGAAGTAATGGCGCAAGAAGGCCCTACTTTACATACTCAATCCATCCCTAAAGAGATTGTAAAAGAAGCTGATGGCAGCCTAACCCTGCATTTGGAGAACGGTAAAGCATACAATGTTGATACCTTAATCTGGGCGATTGGTCGCCACCCAGCAACGGATATAATCAACTTAGACGTGACTGGTGTTGCACTTAATGATCGCGGTTACATCAAAGTCGATGAGTACCAAGAAACCAATGTGAAAGGCATTTATTGTGTTGGTGACATTATGGAAGGTGGTATTGAACTAACTCCTGTAGCCGTTAAAGCTGGTCGTCAATTATCTGAGCGTCTGTTTAACAATAAACCAACGGCAAAAATGGATTACGATCTTGTCCCTACCGTGGTATTCAGCCACCCACCTATTGGCACCATTGGGATTACCGAACCTGAGGCTATTGCTCAGTATGGTAAAGAGAACGTAACCGTTTATCAGTCAGGCTTTACAGCAATGTACACCGCAATAACTCAACATCGTCAACCTTGTAAGATGAAATTGGTCTGTGCCGGAGACGATGAGAAAGTTGTAGGGCTACACGGTATTGGCTTCACTGTAGACGAAATGATTCAAGGCTTTGCGGTTGCTATCAAAATGGGCGCAACCAAAGCCGATTTTGATAGTGTTGTAGCGATACATCCAACGGGTTCAGAAGAGTTCGTTACCATGACGTAGCAAACGACGACTATTAAAAAGGCTTTAATCTCTCCGATTAAAGCCTTTTTTAAACCCTTACTTTACACAAACCACATTCAATAACGATGTTCCTGTCAGTTGCGTTACTTTACCGCTAGTAAACAGCCCTTGCTTATCCATTCCCCAATATGGCAAATGCAATGGCCACTGTTTTTTACTCATGACTTGAGAGTCTATCAACAACTTCCATTCATCCGCCGTAGGCAAACGCATTTGCTGAGACTCACAGACTTCCATTGCGCGTTCATAGTTTAGGCGATTCCACGCAATACCGTACTCCATATAGAACTGATCATACCCATCCATTAAAAATGGAATAGCATAATATTTGTCACCAATTTTCACATCTCTACGTGCAACGACGGTTTCAGATGTCTTAATGCTCTTCTCTGCTGCTTTTGGAGCAGATTTAGGCATTGGTGACGATTCAATAGAATTAGCTGCCACAGGGGCTAGAGCTGCCGAAACGGGAGGCTTTTTAGCCATTGGAACGGGTACTTTGGGTGACGTCTTTTTTGTCGCTGATTGTGTTGCTGGCGTTGTTTTCGTCGCTTTAGTTGTGGTCGCATTACGAATAAACGATTCTTTATACGAATTCAGCTTTTTTAGGTTAACCAGATCCGCTTGTGCAACAGAATATTGTTCATACGGCCCCACTAGACAGCGATAACCTTTCTTCTCCGGTTTTACCCAAACATCTGCGGATACCGCCTTGTATATCGGCTGCGCTTGGTTGAGCGTTTGAGCCTCACTAAAGAACCCACATTGAATCCAAAATAATCCGTCATCAACAACAGGAGCAGAACCCCATACTCCATTACCGACAGGACAATCTTGCGAAAGAACTGGTAATTCACTCTTTGAGTTCTGTTTTGCTTCACAGATATACTCGTCATCAGCGGCGCTCACTAGAGATGGAATAGCCAAGCTTAAACAAAAAACCATAACCACCAATTTTCTAGCAGAAATCATACTCATATTGTTATCTCTATATTCATCATATTGCCTACTTGATACCGATACGCTCTAAAAAAAAGAGTCGCAATAATAGCGACTCTTAGTTTAGGAACTTTTATGGTTAGAGATCAATCGTTTTGGATCACCCTTTGTAAATTTTAGGATTAAATACGTCTCTTAACCAGTCTCCGAGCAAATTAATCACTAAAACGAGTGTCACTAATACAAAACCTGGGAATGCAGTAATCCACCACGCCCCAGAAAAAATGTAATTAAAGCCGATACTAATTAATGCACCTAAAGAAGGTTGATCAACCGGCAAACCTAACCCTAAGAAAGAAAGGGCCGCTTCTGACATGATTGCATTTGCAACCTGAACCGTTGAGATAACCAAAATAGGTGATAGGCAGTTAGGTAGAATATGACGGAACATAATTCGAGGCGATCGAAAACCCATCACTCGCGCTGCTTCTACATACTCTTTATTCTTCTCTGCAAGAACAGAGGCCCTAATAGTTCGAGCGTACTGCGGCCATTCTGCAATACCGATAATCACCACCAACATTAAGACCGCATATTGGCTATAAAAATCACTACCAAAACTCGCCTTAAATATTGCCGATACGATAATCGCAACCATCATGGTTGAAAAAGAAAGCTGTACATCAGCAAAACGCATTAAGAAGCTATCAATCCGACCACCAAAATAGCCTGCCGACAGCCCTATAATAATACCTAGAAATAACTGCAATCCTACTGCGAAAAAACCGATAGTAAGAGAAAGTCGCGAACCGTAAAGCATGGTGGATAAAATATCACGTCCTTGCTCATCGGTACCCAGCACAAACTTAGAATCACCATTTTCCATCCAAGAAGGAGGAAGCTCAGAATCCATAATATCGATAGATGTTAAGTCGTATGGGTCCATAGGTGCTAATAACGGCGCGGCTATCGACATCATTAGAAATACCATGAATACGGCAAAACTAAACATCGCTACTTTGTCACGCAAGAAATAATACAGAAAATCAGACTGCTTGAAACGCTCCCAACGGCTTGGGACAACATTAGATTGTTCCATTATCATGCTCCTTTGCCAGTTAAGTTAACAGTCGGGTTAATCAGACCGTACATAAGGTCAACAATTGTATTTGTCACCACGAATACCAAACCTACAAAAATTACATATGCGGTAATTAACGGTGTATCTACGCGGTTAATTGCCTCTAAGAAAAGGAACCCCGTTCCAGGCCACTGAAATACGGTTTCCGTAAGGATGGTATACGCCACCATGGTACCAATCTGAACACCGCCAACCGTTAATACTGGCAACATTGTATTTTTAAGGGCATGTTGATAATAAATCTTCTTTGAAGATAACCCTTTAGCTCGACCAAATTTAATATATTCAGAACTCAAGACTTCAAGCATTTCAGAACGGACTAAACGGATGAATAACGGCAGCATAATCGATGCCAATGAGACACAAGGTAAAACCAGGTGCGCTAAACCATCAAGTGTAAAGAACCCAGACTCCCAACCAAGTAGGTTCATGGTTTCACCCCTACCGTAAGAAGGTAGCCAACCCAACTCAATAGAGAATACATACATCAACATAATTGCCGTAAGAAATACCGGTATCGATATACCAATACTACTGAATGCCATTACCATTTTTGTCAGTATGCTTTTAGGATGAATAGCAGAATAAACACCGAGTGGTATCGACATGAGTACAATAATTAGTGCCGCGCCAAAAACCAACTCCAGTGTTGCCACTAATTTATTCAATATTACGTCAGCGGCGGGTTTTTTATAAAAATAAGACGTGCCGAAATCACCTTGTATAGCATTACCTACAAAGCGAGCGTATTTAGTAAAAAACGGATCATTTAATCCCAGATCATCACGCAAAGCTTGACGTTCCGATTCCGAAACAGACTGGCCAACCAGTTCACGCAACGGGTCTCCCAAGTTATCTTGGATGGCAAATGCCACTAAACTGATCACAAACATCACTATCAGTGCCTGATACAGGCGCTTGACCAGAAACGAAAACATCCCTTGCCCCTTAATATTCCATTATATTCTTCGAAAAGAAGTCTTTCAGTCAGTCTTCAGTTTAAAAATGGCACTCAACCCGACTGAAATAAGGTTGAGTACCACAAAGCTAATTACGTCCAAATAACACCTTCGGACGCTGACGTGTCATCCTACTTCAAAAACAATCGCACCGTTTACGTTAGTAATTGAGCGCTACTGACATGAGAATAGAACGACACACCTAATTCTCATACTTATTTAACTTCTAGGTCGCCAAAGTATGGGAAGTTCATTGCGTTAACAATAGGAGCGATATCAACATTAGATTTCGCACCCCACGCTAGGTTCTGCCAATGTAGTGGAACAAACGCCGCTTCGTTATAAAGCGTTGCTTCCACTTGTTGTAGCAGCTTCGTGCGTTTTGCTGGGTCTGTTTCTACGTTTGACTCTTCAACCATACGGTCAACGTCTGCGTTTGAGTAATGACCACAGTTATACTGACCACGACCTGTCTCTTCGTTACGAGTCATTGTTAAGAACTCAGAGAAGTTAGCTGAATCTTCTGTATCTGAGTGCCAACCGATCATCATCATATCTGCTGCACATACATCAAACTCAGGCCAGTACTGCGCTTTAGGCATCGTTTTAAGATCAACCTTGATACCAATCTTAGATAGCATCGCAGAAGCGGCTTGAGCAACTTTAGCATCGTTCACATAACGGTTGTTTGGTGCCATCATGGATAACGTAAAGCCATCTTCATAACCCGCTTCTTTCATAAGTGCTTTCGCTTTCTTAAGATCGTAACGAGGCATTAGATCAGCAGAATAACCCGCGTAACCTTCAGGCCCTTGCTGACTAGCCGTTGTAGCGAAACCTTTCATGATTTTTTTAACAATACCATCATTGTTAATTGCATGAACGATTGCTTGACGAACACGCACATCTTTCAGTGCTTCGTTGCTGCTTTGATTCATTTGGAAAGTGATGATACGTGTACCAGCTAGCGTCACTAAGTCGATACCGTCTGCATCTTGAACACGTTTGTGGTCATTTGGTGCTACAGGAGCAATCATATCAACGTCACCAGAAAGAAGCGCAGCAACACGTGTCGCATCTTCTTTGATTGGTACGAGAGTCAACTTATCTACATTACCTTTCGACTCTGTATCCCAGTAGTCGTTGAATCGAGAGAACTCAACTTTAACGCCCTGCTCACGAGAAGTAACGACAAATGGACCTGTACCTGAAACGTTTGTAGACGCAAATGAGCTACCGTGCTTAACCAGTTCAGCTTTGTCTGAACCTTCTGCTGTTTGACCTGAATAGAACTTACTATCCATTGGGAAAATGTAAGTAGCCGTTTGAAGTACTAGCGGGTATGGACCATTAGTAACTAAATCAACAGTGTACTCGTCAACTTTAACCATTTCCTTGTAAGGTGTGAAAATACCTTTGAAATCTGGAGAGTCTTTAAGACGCTTAAATGTCCAAACAACATCATCAGCTGTCATTTCATTGCCAGAATGGAACTTAACACCTTTGCGTAAGTTAAAGCGAACTGTCGTATCGTTTTGACGCTCCCAGCTAGTTGCTAGACGAGGTTCAAAATCTAACTTCTGTGTATAGCGAACTAGAGGATCAAATACCATGTGAGACATTTGCAGTGTACCGCCGGATAACTGCTCATGCGGGTCAAGAGACACCGGGTCAGCATCGTAAGCAACGGTAATATCTGCAGCAGCTGCACTAAAACATAGGCCTGCGGCCATCAAAGCAACTGTTAATTTGGTCTTAATGGTTTTCATTGCATAACTCCTTATGCGGGAAATCATATCCCTGTTTGTTGTATTTGCTTCTATCTATTGTCTTCTAGAGCATTAACGCTCAAGAGCTTTAATCATTAGTTAAGCAAAACGGAGGCTCAACTAACAAAAAATCACGCTATATCTTCTCTCAGCCCAGTAAACTCCGGCATTAGAGCCACTAGATGTTTACTATATTCATGCTGAGGGTCATTAAATAATTGCTCTGTAGGGGCGACTTCTAAAAGTTGTCCCATTTGCATCACACCAATACGATCACACATCTGACGAATTACTGGCAAATCATGACTGATAAATAGCATAGTTAAATTTAATTCATCTTGCAGATCTTTCAACAAGTTAAGAATTTGTGCTTGAACCGAAACATCAAGTGCCGACGTAGGCTCGTCACATATCAACAAACGAGGTCTCGTTGCTAATGCTCGAGCAATTGAAATACGCTGACGTTGGCCACCAGAAAATTCATGTGGATATTTTAGCCCTGCCATTCTACCTAGGCCAACATGATCCAGTAAGTCATGAACTATCTCTCGGGTTTCGGTTTCATTACGAGTCAGCTTATGGAAGCGGATAGGTTCTGCAATAATGTCAAAGATTTTCATCCTTGGATTCATTGAAGTATAAGGATTTTGGAATACCATCTGCATCTGGCGACGCATTGGTCTACGTTCCTTTTCTGACTTTAAACCCGTTAGATCGATACCTTCAAAGGTAACCTTGCCAGAGTTCGGTTTATACAACCCAGCAATAATACGAGCAATCGTCGATTTACCAGAACCAGACTCACCCACTAAACCAAACGTCTCACCTTCAAAAACTTCAAAGCTGACATCATTGGAAGCCTGAACATACTCTCGACGACTTTCAAAAAGAGAATCTTTTGTAATAAAACGTAGGTTTACATTTTCTATATTAAGAAGAGGTCCAGTGTATTGTCTCTCATCTTGGCTTTGACCTAACCAGTGGTTTTTAACATCGAGAGGCGCCATCTCACCAGCCTCTTCGATATAACTAACCAATGGGAAACGATCGAGTTTTTTGTCTGAGCGAGGAACCGCAGAAATTAGGCTACGAGTATAAGAATGGTCGGGGTCGCCCAATACTTTATCCGTTTTACCAAACTCAACTAAATCACCACGATACATAACCGCGACTTTATCAGTCACATTTGATACTACACCCATATCATGAGTCACTAGCATGCAACCCACATTGTTGGTAACACACAGTTCACGAATTAGACTTAGGATCTGGTCTTGAATAGAGACATCGAGAGCCGTTGTCGGCTCATCTGCAATAATAAGATCAGGTTCACCAGCCAACGCAATCGCAATAACAACACGTTGACGCATGCCACCAGAAAACTGATGTGGAAATTGTTGAAGTCTATTCTCGGGCTGAGGAATCCCTACTTGATTCATCAAGGATAACGATCGTTCGTATGCTTCTGCATCCGAGACCTTCATATTGGCATGAATCGTCTCTTTGAGCTGATGCTCTACCGTAAATAACGGATTAAGGGAGGTCATTGGATCTTGAAAAATAAACCCGATCTTTGAACCTCGAACCTTCCTCATTTCTTCATTGGTTAAACCGGATATCTTCTCTCCATCGAGATAGACTTCACCACTCGCAATAAAGCCAGGGGGGCTCAACAGATCAATAACACCGTTACCAACCGTGGACTTACCTGCACCTGATTCACCAACAACACCAACAATCTCACCACGTTCAATACTGAACGATAGATCTTTTACTGCTGCATGCACACCATGCCTTGACGGATACTCGATCCGAAGGTTCTTAACTTCTAAAAGCGACATTACCAGACCTCGACCACGGCGCTAACTGCCCTGTCTGCAAATTGATTCCATTCATTACCAGAATAATGCCCTGATAATCTAATAACTGACGAATTTGGCAAATATTTCACTAAAAAGCAACATATATAGTATAAAAACGCGTATTCGGACATTTTTAAAGCACGTAGATTCAATAATTATTCATTTTTTATACAATTATAACGATTTATGAATTATTCGATTACTCTGCAATAGTCTCCAAAATCCTTATTTAAAAGCATTTAACATTAGATCTTCCTCAATATAAAAAATATAGAGTTGTTTACTCATGCATATCTAATTAAATATTTAAAACCAAAAAACTTTAACAAAAAAGAAACATAGCCCAATATATAATAAATAAGCAGCTCATAACACCAATATAATCATACAAAACAGATTATCAAACCAGCACGGGGAAATCGCAGATATTTCGTGATAGTAAAATGAATAGAGCAAATTTTATAATACGTGTTTGCAACAAAAATATAAGACACTTATTACGAGTTAAAATTCTAATTTTAAAGGTAATCATCATCATAAAATGACAAGAAAGGCGACCCCCCGACCCTCTGGTCCCGCTCTTTTCAAAACCGGATGCGCTACCAAGCTCCACTCACTACCGATGTAAAAAAGCCCCGTCCATTGACGAGGCTTTTAAAGATGGTCGGTGAAGAGCGGAAGTTGAGAGAGGCGAACCCCCGACCCTCTGGTCCCGCTCTTTTCAAAACCGGATGCGCTACCAAGCTCCATTAACTACCGATGTAAAAAAGCCCCGTCTATTGACGAGGCTTTTAAAGATGGTCGGTGAAGAGGGATTCGAACCCCCGACCCTCTGGTCCCAAACCAGATGCGCTACCAAGCTGCGCTATTCACCGAAATCTTGCTTTTAACTCAGATATTACATCTAAGCTTTTAAATAAATGGGGTGGCTAACGAGACTCGAACTCGCGACAACCGGAATCACAATCCAGGGCTCTACCAACTGAGCTATAGCCACCACTAAAAGTATTAAAAGCCTCGTCTTGTGACGAGGCTTTTAAAGATGGTCGGTGAAGAGGGATTCGAACCCCCGACCCTCTGGTCCCAAACCAGATGCGCTACCAAGCTGCGCTATTCACCGAAATCTTGCTTTCAAACCCAGATAATAATACATCTAAGCTTTTTAAATAAATGGGGTGGCTAACGAGACTCGAACTCGCGACAACCGGAATCACAATCCAGGGCTCTACCAACTGAGCTATAGCCACCACTAATTTTCTACCGCCAACATCTGACACTTCCGGAATTTGGTGCGCCCGAAAGGATTCGAACCTTCGACCTTTGGCTCCGGAGGCCAACGCTCTATCCAGCTGAGCTACGGGCGCATGCCCCATCGGCGGAGTGGAATAATACGTATATCGCCTTTCTCAGTCTAGTTTTTTTTACAGTTTTTTTATTAATTGTTGTCTTTTTCAGCAGTTAGGATGTGATAAAGCGCTAATCATGGCGATCTTAGTATTTATTGCAGTAAATTAACAGGATATAATCTCCTGAAATTCACACGAAATTAACAATGTGTTTTCAAATTGTCTTTTTTTACCTGAACACTCTAACAAATTTGTTGAACACAAAGCCCAATAAAAACGATAACTGTAAAGTGAGCTAAAACATATGTCTCTAAGAATGATCGGCGTACTATTCGCTGCAATTACATTTTCAGCTGGAACACTAGCAACAAATGTAGGTGATAAAGAATACGATGCTATTGCAGAACGCATCAAACCAGTCGGTGATGTTTACCTTGCGGGTGCCGCACCTGTAGTGGCAGAACGTACTGAACCTCGAGATGGGCCTGCAGTATATAATACTTACTGTACAGCTTGTCATGCTACTGGTGCTGCTGGCGCCCCAATAAAGGGGAACGCAGAACAGTGGGCACCTAGAATTGCACAAGGAATGGATGTACTAACTAATCATGCACTTCAGGGCTTTAATGCCATGCCTGCCAAAGGCTCTTGCATGGACTGTAGTGATGACGAAGTTATTGCAGCAGTTAAGTTCTTAACTGAAGGAATGTAGTCTCTACAGGTAAAACTTTAGATTTGTAAAAAGGGTTAACCTAAGGTTAGCCCTTTTTTTCGGCATAAATTTATTTTTTAAACATATTTCGGATATTAGCAATGTGCGCTTGTCCCTTTGCCATACGCTCTTCTGGCGACTCTTTTTTCTTCGTGCTCTCCCACTCGACATCATCGAATGGGAGTTCATCTAAAAATCGACTTTGAGTCGGTTTGAGCAGCTCTCCAAATTGTCGGCGCTCTTTACACATCGTAAAAGTGAGCTCTTTCTGTGCTCGCGTAATACCTACATAAGCCAAACGTCGTTCTTCTTCTACATTTTCTTCATCGATGCTCGTTTGATGTGGAAGGATTCCTTCTTCAGCTCCCATCAAATAAACAAATGGAAACTCAAGTCCTTTGGATGCATGTAAAGTCATTAATTGAACTTGGTCAGCGTCATCGGCATCTTCTCCACGTTCCATCATATCTCTAAGAGTTAAACGCAAAACCACCTCTTTTAGTGTTTTTACCTCTTTATCATAATTGTCCCCTTCAAGGTCAGTGACAATCCAACTGTACAATTCGGACACATTCTTCATTCGCATTTCGGCGGCTTTCGCACTCGAAGATGTTTCATATAACCAATCTTCATAATTGATATCGCGTACTAACGAACGCAACGCTTCTACGGTATTGCCTCTTTCTGCATTTTCTGAGATTGTGACTATCCAACTTGTGAGTTTTTTAAGCGATTCTAACCCTCGGCCAGATAAGTGTTGTTCTAACCCAAGTTCAAAGCTCGCTTCAAAAAGACTTTTTCCTCTCATGTTTGCGTAGGTACCAAGCTTTTCTAATGTGACCGGGCCAATCTCTCTTCTTGGCGTATTAACAATTCGCAAAAATGCATTATCGTCATCAGGATTAACCATCACTTTTAGGTACGCCATAATATCTTTAATTTCAGGGCGTGAGAAAAACGAGGTCCCACCAGAAATCTTATATGGAATTCGATTCTGCATGAGTGATTTTTCAATCAGCCGGGATTGATGATTACCACGATATAAAATGGCGTAATTTTTGTAATCAGTCCGATTAAGAAATTTATGAGCAATAATTTCACCTGTAACCCTTTCTGCCTCATGGTCTTCATTGTTAGCAATGAGCACTTTGAGTTTTTCGCCATCAGGAATTTCAGAGAAAAGCGTCTTCTTAAATACGTGTGGGTTGTTATCAATTAATATATTTGCGGCTCTTAAGATTCGGCTTGTAGAACGATAATTTTGCTCTAATTTTATCACACGTAGATTTGGGTAATCTTTGTTTAGTAAGATTAGATTTTGAGGTTTGGCTCCGCGCCAAGAATAGATAGATTGATCATCGTCGCCAACAACGGTCAAGCGAGCTCTCTCTCCCACTAATAGCTTAACCAGTTCGTACTGGCTGGTATTCGTGTCTTGATATTCGTCAACCAATAAATAGCGAATACGTGATTGCCAGCGCTGGCGAACATCTTCATTGGTCTTAAGTAAAGATACAGGCATTGAAATTAAGTCGTCAAAATCCAGAGCATTATAGGCCTTCATCTGCTTTTGATAGGCATCAAAACAATCTGCAAATATCGTCTCTTGCTCCGACTTTGCATAAGACATGGCTTGGCTTGGTGTCAGCATGTCATTCTTCCAATTAGAGATGGTGCTTAACAATTGCCTCAATAAATCTTTGTCACCTTCCAACTGCTCTTCAGTGAGTTCTTTAAGTAAAGCAAGCTGGTCTTGGTCATCAAACAGTGAAAAGCCTGCTTTTAGCCCGAGTATTTTGTACTCTTTTCGAATAATATTCAGGCCGAGTGTATGAAATGTGGAAACCATTAACCCCTTTGACTCTTGTTTGCTTAACGTCTGCCCAACACGCGCCTTCATTTCCCTTGCGGCCTTATTAGTAAAGGTCACTGCAGCAATATTTCGAGCCTTGTGTCCGCATTGCTGTACCAAGTAAGCAATCTTGTTAGTAATAACACGAGTTTTACCTGATCCAGCCCCCGCAAGTACCAGACATGGTCCTGAGACAAATTTTACCGCTTCATCTTGCGCCGGGTTTAGTTTCATTTTTACTACTCTACTGTGCGGATAAGAAATCAGTCCTATAATAGTATTCTGACCCTCATAATGCTATTGCAAGGTTGCGATGAGAGTATTAATCATAAGTGAGATGGTTTATTTATTGATTTACTGCACACATGTATGATTAAATAAATGAACGTTCATTCATTATTGGATTTGTTATGTCTGCCGAGTGTAGTGATAAAAGAAAGCTTATCCTGAATGCAACCGAAAAACTGGTTGCAGAAGACGGTATTCACGGATTATCAATGCAAAAGCTTGCTAAAGAAGCTGGCGTGGCGGCTGGCACGATTTATAGATATTTCGACGATAAAGAGCACCTGCTCGAAGAAACTCGGTATCATGTTTCACAGAGAACAGCAGATATTATTCAGGCTGGTGTTGATGATGGCACCACACTAAAAGAAAAGTATTCCATCATCTGGTTAAACATATGGCATTTTGCAAATACAAAAGATGCGGTTAAAAGTCATATGTTATTCGAGCAGCTTTCTTCTAAGGAAGAAGGATGTCACTTTCCAAAAAAGAAAGAGATATTTTATAAAATAGAGCAAATGTTCGATGAAGGTAAGTCTCAAGGTATATTTAAATTGCTGGATAACAATGTGTTATCCAGCGTTAGTTTAGAGTCTAGCGCAGCACTCGCTAGAAAACATAGAAACAACGGTTTTCCAATAAACGATGAAGCAATTACACAAGCCATCGATGCTAGTTGGGACGCTCTAATTAACCATTAACTCGGAGTTCAAAAAAGAATGAAAAAGTGGACTTTTTCCATGCTAATTATCGCTATATTACTTTTTGGTAGTGTGATTGGCTTTAACATGTTCAAGCAACAAAAAATTGCTGAGTTTATGGCAAATATGCCTGAACCAGAATTCCCTGTCACAGTAGTAGACGTTGATTCTGTTAATTGGATTCCTACGATACAAGCGATTGGCTTCATTGAGCCAAACCAAGGTGTCACACTAACAACAGAATCCAATGGTGTTATTGACAAAATCGCCTTTGATTCCGGTGAGACAGTAAAGACTGGCCAGAAACTCATTCTTCTTGATACCGAAGTAGAGATAGCAAACTTAAATAGTTCGAAAGCTCGTTTACCTGCGGCAGAGGCCAAATATAAGCGTTACAAAGGTCTGTTTAAGAAAGGCTCTGTTTCAAAAGAATCTTATGATACGGCTGAAGCAGAATATTTCTCGCTTAAATCTGATATTAAAGCATTAGAAGCCGAGATCGACAGAAGAGAAATTTCGGCACCATTTGATGGTGTTGTTGGTATTAGAAATGTTTTCTTGGGTCAATACCTACAGCCTGGTGACGATATCGTTCGTTTGGAAGATACCAGTGTGATGCGCCTACGTTTCACCGTTTCTCAGACTGATATTTCTCGTATTTATATCGATCAAGAAGTAAACATCAAAGTTGACTCTTATCCTGCTGACACCTTCAAAGGTTCTATCTCAGCTATAGAGCCTGCAGTTGATAGCCAAAGTGGCCTAATACAGGTTCAAGCAGACATACCAAATAATGGTGGAAAGCTGCGTAGCGGAATGTTTGCTCGTGCAGATATAATTCTGCCAACGATGAAAGATCAGATTGTTCTTCCACAAGTCGCGATCACATTCACTTTATATGGTGACAATATCTATATTCTGTCTGAAGTTGACGGCGTTCTACGGGTAAAACAACACGTAGTTAAGGTTGGCGAACGCAGAGATGATGTTGCTCATATCTTAAATGGTGTAAGCGCAGGTGATAAAATTGTTACGTCAGGTCAAGTACGCTTGAGTAACGATGCAAAAGTTAAGGTAGTGGAGAACGATGCACTTACTCTTCCTACTGAAACACCTATGCTGTAATTGGGGGCAAAATGCGCTTTACTGACATTTTTATCAAACGTCCTGTTCTAGCGGTATCTATCAGCTTTTTGATCGCCTTGCTTGGTCTCCAAGCAATCTTCAAGATGCAGGTACGTGAATACCCAGAAATGACGAATACGGTTGTAACCGTAACAACAAGCTATTACGGCGCGAGTGCAAACTTAATCCAAGGTTTTATTACCCAGCCATTGGAGCAAGCCATTGCACAAGCAGACAATATCGACTACATGACATCCCAATCCGTGCTGGGTATGTCTACCATCACTGTCACGATGAAACTTAACACGGACCCGAATGCCGCCTTGTCGGATATTCTTGCCAAAACAAACTCGGTTCGCTCTCAATTGCCTAGTGAGTCTGAAGACCCGACAGTAACAATGTCGACAGGCTCAACAACCGCGGTGCTCTATATAGGCTTTACCAGTGACGAGTTAGCGTCAAGTCAGGTAACCGACTATTTGGAACGCGTTATCGACCCGCAATTATTCTCCGTAAGTGGGGTGGCAAGCGTCGATCATTATGGCGGCTCTAAATATGCAATGCGTATTTGGCTCGATCCACCAAAAATGGCCGCGATTGGATTAACGGCGACAGATGTGATGGGCGTTCTAAATTCAAACAACTATCAATCTGCAACCGGCCAATCTATTGGTGAATTTGTTCTATACAATGGTAGCGCAGATACTCAGATATCGAGTGTAGCTGAGCTAAAACGCTTGGTTGTGAAACAAGAAGGTGGTGAGCTTGTACGACTAAGTGATATTGCTAAAGTGACGCGAGAGAAGAGTCACGATGTTGTGCGTGCAAACGCAAATGGTCGTGAAGCTGTCGTTGCCGCTATAAACGCGGCACCAAGCGCTAACCCAATCAATATCGCTCACGATGTCTTGGAATTACTTCCTTCGCTTAGAAAGAACATGCCAAGCAACATCGAAATGAACGTTATGTATGACTCGACCGTAGCCATTAATGAGTCAATCAGCGAGGTGATAAAGACAATAGTTGAAGCGGCATTAATTGTCCTTGTGGTTATTACACTCTTCTTAGGGTCACTTCGAGCGGTAATCATTCCAATTGTTACAATACCGCTATCCTTGATTGGTGTGGCCATGGTAATGCAAGCAATCGGGTTTTCATGGAACCTGATGACATTGCTTGCAATGGTACTTGCCATCGGGCTTGTAGTTGATGATGCCATCGTCGTGTTGGAAAATGTGGATCGCCATATAAAACTGGGCGAATCGCCATTTCGAGCCGCCATTATTGGTACACGAGAGATAGCGATACCAGTTATAGCGATGACACTGACACTAGGCGCTGTATATGCACCTATCGCTATGATGGGAGGGATAACGGGCTCTCTATTCAAAGAGTTTGCGTTAACACTAGCCGGTGCTGTATTTATTTCGGGCATTATTGCATTAACACTATCTCCGATGATGTGTTCAAAAATGCTAAAAGCACACGTGAAACCGAGTCGATTTGAAACAACGGTACACGGTGTTCTAGATCGCATGACAAACCGTTATGAGAAAATGCTTTCAGCTATAATGCAAAAACGCCCTGTCATCATTGCTTTCGCTATTATTGTGTTCGCGAGCCTACCATTGTTGTTCAAGTTTATTCCAAGTGAACTTGCGCCTTCGGAAGATAAAGGTATCGTGATGCTAATGGGGACTGGCCCATCTAATGCGAACCTCGATTACCTGCAAAACACCATGGCTGATGTGAACAAAATGCTATCGGATCAACCAGAAGTCGCTTATTCCCAAGTATTTGTTGGTGTACCGAATTCTAACCAAGCATTTGGTATCGCCTCTATGGTTCCATGGAGCGAACGTGAAGCAAGTCAAGCTGAAGTAACAAACCGAGTAGGGCAACTGATTAAAGGTGTCCCAGGTATGGCTGTAACGGCGTTCCAGATGCCTGAATTGCCCGGTGCTGGTTCTGGCCTTCCTATTCAGTTTGTCATTACTACACCGAATAGCTTTGAAAGTTTATTCCAAATAGCGACAGATGTTTTAGTCGACACCATGTCGAGCCCATATTTTGTCTACTCAAATATTGATTTAAACTACGATTCAGCAACAATGAAAATCAATATCGATAAAGATAAAGCGGGTGCTTATGGGGTAACGATGCAAGATATTGGCATAACGTTAAGTACCATGATGGCAGACGGATACGTTAATCGTATCGATCTAAATGGTCGCTCTTATGAAGTCATTCCACAGGTTGAGCGAAAGTATCGCTTAAATCCAGAATCAATGAACAACTTCTACGTGCGGAGTTCAAGCGGCGCAGCCGTTCCATTGGGAAGCTTGATTAGTATCGATGTTGTGGCTGACCCTAGATCATTACCCCACTTCAATCAGCTAAACTCTGCAACGATTGGTGCTGTACCGTCACCCGTAATTGCAATGGGAGACGCTATCAACTGGTTTGAAAATATTGCTGCAACTAAACTTCCAAGTGGTTATTCATATGACTACATGGGTGAAGCAAGACAATACGTGACCGAAGGAAGTTCATTATTTGCAACATTTGGACTCGCCCTCGCTATTATCTTCTTGGTGTTGGCAATTCAATTTGAATCGGTAAGAGATCCACTGGTTATCATGGTCTCGGTGCCGTTAGCAATTTGTGGTGCCTTAATCGCACTCGCGTGGGGTGCAGCGACGATGAATATTTACTCTCAAGTGGGTCTAATTACTCTCGTTGGTTTAATAACCAAGCACGGTATTTTGATATGTGAAGTGGCTAAAGAAGAGCAACTGCTACACGGAAAAACGCGTACAGAAGCGGTAATGGAAGCGGCGAAAGTTCGCCTTCGTCCAATTCTTATGACAACAGCCGCAATGATTGCAGGTCTGGTTCCGCTAATGTATGCAACTGGTGCCGGTGCTGCTCAACGTTTCAGTATTGGTATCGTTATCGTTGCTGGTTTAGCCATTGGTACGATATTCACATTGTTTGTATTGCCAGTTATCTATTCTTACCTTGCGGAAAAACACAAGCCACTACCCATCTTCTTAGAAGATAAGGACTTGGAAAAACTTGCAAGATTTGATGAGGCGAGGGCAGCGCAGCGTGAATTATCTAGCCATCACTAAGTCATTTTAATTACTTAAAGGCCACTTAGGTGGCCTTTTTATTTATATTACTAAGGACTTTTTGATCTATTTTGAATAGAATGAATTCAAATTGATAGGAGTTTACGTCTCATGTTTGATCCAAAAAAATTAGAACAGATTGCAAAGCAAATTCATGAATCGATGCCCGCTCCAGTAAAAGAGCTGGGGGCCGATGTCGATCAAAAAGTTCGCCAAGTTATCCAAGGACAGCTAAACAAATTAGATGTTGTTAGCCGTGAAGAGTTCGATGTTCAGACCCAAGTATTGCTGCGCACTCGCCAAAAAATAACAGAGATGGAAGCGAAGTTAGCTGAAATTGAAGCGAAGTTTACTGACAAATAATCAACGGTAGAGTGTAAAAACTGAAACCATTAAAAAAGGCCTGGTCTATTAATAGACCAGGCCTTTTTATTTTTTCTGAGAAGGAATTAACCGCCTACCGCAATACGCTTCATATCCGTCATATAGCCACGCAACTCTTCACCAATATACTCTACTGGGTGATTTCGAATGATTTCATTCACTTCAATCAACGTTCCATTATCAACATGATTAGACGTTTCGCCTAAGCCTTTACCAATGACATCAGTACCCACTTTCGGCATGAACTTCTCACGTAGAAGTGGCGTTGCTACGTTAGCAAATAGATAGTTACCATATTCAGCGGTATCAGAGATAACGACGTTCATTTCATAAAGACGTTTACGTGCAACAGTATTAGCAATCAACGGAAGTTCATGTAAAGACTCATAGTATGCTGACTCGTCAATGATGCCAGATGCTGTCATCGCTTCAAATGCGAGTTCAACACCTGCGCGAACCATCGCAATCATCAAGATACCGTTATCGAAATACTCTTGCTCAGAGATTTCTACGTCTGTCTCAGGATAGTTTTCAAACGCTGTTTGGCCTGTTTCTTCACGCCAACCTAGTAGGTTCACATCGTCGTTAGCCCAATCTGCCATCATCGTACCCGAAAAATTACCAACGATAATATCGTCCATGTGTTTATTATAAAGGGGACGCATTAACTCTTTAAGCTCTTCAGAAAGCTCAAATGCTTTAACTTTTCCAGGGTTAGATAAGCGGTCCATCATGTGACTGATGCCGCCAAATTTAAGTGCTTCTGTAATTGTTTCCCAACCGAATTGAAGAAGTTTACCGGCATAACCTTCATCAATACCTTCAGAAATCATTTTCTCATAACATACGATAGAGCCCGCTTGCAGCATGCCACATAGGATAGTTTGCTCTCCCATTAGGTCTGATTTAACTTCCGCGACAAAAGACGACTCTAGACAACCTGCTCTGTGGCCACCAGTACCCGCAGCCCAAGCTTTAGCGATATCCCATCCTTCACCTTGTGGGTCATTTTCTGGGTGAACAGCGATGAGTGTTGGTACACCGAATCCGCGTTTGTATTCTTCACGTACTTCTGTCCCCGGACACTTAGGTGCAACCATAACCACTGTTATATCTTTACGAACCTGCATACCCTCTTCAACGATGTTGAAACCGTGAGAATAACCTAGAGCTGCCCCCTCTTTCATCAGAGGCATAATTGTTTCTACAACATTAGTGTGTTGTTTGTCTGGCGTTAGATTCACAACCAGATCAGCTTGAGGGATTAGAGTCTCGTAGCTGCCTACTTCAAAACCGTTTTCACTCGCATTTTTGAATGACTGACGCTTTTCATCAATCGCAGCCTGACGTAGCGCGTAAGCAATATCAAGACCAGAATCACGCATGTTAAGACCCTGGTTAAGGCCTTGAGCACCACAACCAACGATCACAACTTTTTTACCTTTAAGGTAATCCGCTTCTGCCGCAAATTCTTCACGATCCATAAAGCGACAGCGACCAAGTTGGTCTAATTGCTCACGTAGATTAAGAGTATTGAAATAGTTAGCCATGTAAGAGATTCCTTTAAGAATTGTCCGTTGGTCGACTGCATGTGAGTCGAATAACCACATAGTAATGCAGGCGTTTAATTGCTTAAAGTGATATATTCACAATTAGTAAATGCAATAAATGCAACATCAAGTGTGAAGATATGAATATTAAGAGCCTTCAGTTGTTTATCCATCTGTGTGATAGCAGAAGCTTCAACAAAACCGCGCATGCGATGCACGTCAGTCCGTCTGCTTTGAGTCGTCAAATTCAAAAACTTGAAGAAGAAATAGGGCAAAGTCTTCTTATTCGAGATAACCGAAGTGTAGACCTAACAAACGCAGGTAAAAAACTCTTACCAATAGCGTTAAGTATCACGACTGACTGGTATGGATACCGGTCAGAGTTGTCAGAACAGAGCAAAGAGTTAGAAGGTGAGATTCATCTATTCTGCTCGGTGACAGCAAGCTATAGCCATCTACCTGATTTACTGAATGACTTTCGACTCACCTACCCGCAAATTGACCTAAAGATATCTACTGGAGATCCAGCACAAGCGATAGATATTGTTCTAGAAGGCAAAGCAGATATCGCTATATCAGCAAAACCAGAGCAACTACCAGCGAGATTGGCATTCGAAACTATCGGTAATATACCGCTGTCAATTATTGCACCAACCGGCATTAGTAGCTTTTCTCAAGAATTATTAAAAGAACACCCTATGTGGGAAACCATCCCTTTTATTCTACCAGAAGCTGGAACCGCGAGAGATCGCGCAAATTATTGGTTCAAAAAGAAAAAAATAAAGCCCAATATATACGCTCAGGTATCAGGACATGAAGCGATTGTCAGTATGGTCGCACTAGGTTGTGGAATTGGTATTGCGCCAGATGTGGTCATAAACAATAGCCCAGTAAAGGATAAGATACAGAGATTAAAGCTAGAGTCAGTAAAGCCATTTGATTTAGGAATCTGCTGTAACCGCTCCAAATTAAATGATCCATTGATCCACGCACTTTGGCAGTTAGCTGAGAATAAATTTATTTCTACTTAAACGAAAAAAGCCTTCCCGCAAGGGAAGGCTTTTCGAATTTCTTGCCTTTATCTTAATAAGATTAGAAGGCTCATTGTCATCACTTATAAAAAGTGAAAACATAAAATTAGAACCTGGCAATGTCCTACTCTCACATGGGGAGACCCCACACTACCATCGGCGCTATTGCGTTTCACTTCTGAGTTCGGCATGGAATCAGGTGGGTCCACAATGCTATGGTTGCCAAGAAAAATTCTGGTGCTGATACCCAGACTCGAACTGGGGACCTCATCCTTACCAAGGATGCGCTCTACCGGGCTGAGCTATATCAGCGCTCTAAATTTGGATATTTGCAAAAAGCAATAGCCCGATCAGAGAACGGGCTATTATATTCTGCTAATAATCAAAGTCTTATAAAACTTAGCTTTGACTATTTTTGCCTTATCTTTCCTAAAAAAGATAAAACGGTATTAAAGCCTGGCGATGTCCTACTCTCACATGGGGAGACCCCACACTACCATCGGCGCTATTGCGTTTCACTTCTGAGTTCGGCATGGAATCAGGTGGGTCCACAACGCTATGGTCGCCAAGCAAATTTGGTAAAGCTTCCTAATAACTTAGAAAACTTTAATAATCTGGATTACTGACCTAAATAAAAGTTCACACACATTCAATGTTCTTACATTGAGTCCACAAAACCCCTTGGGTGTTGTATGGTTAAGCCTCACGGGCAATTAGTACAGGTTAGCTCAACGCCTCACAACGCTTACACACCCTGCCTATCAACGTTCTAGTCTCGAACAACCCTTTAGGACACGTAAAGTGCCAGGGAAGACTCATCTCAAGGCTCGCTTCGCGCTTAGATGCTTTCAGCGCTTATCGATTCCGAACTTAGCTACCGGGCAATGCCATTGGCATGACAACCCGAACACCAGTGGTTCGTCCACTCCGGTCCTCTCGTACTAGGAGCAGCCCCTTTCAATCTTCCAACGCCCACGGCAGATAGGGACCGAACTGTCTCACGACGTTCTAAACCCAGCTCGCGTACCACTTTAAATGGCGAACAGCCATACCCTTGGGACCGACTTCAGCCCCAGGATGTGATGAGCCGACATCGAGGTGCCAAACACCGCCGTCGATATGAACTCTTGGGCGGTATCAGCCTGTTATCCCCGGAGTACCTTTTATCCGTTGAGCGATGGCCCTTCCATTCAGAACCACCGGATCACTATGACCTGCTTTCGCACCTGCTCGAATTGTCATTCTCGCAGTCAAGCGGGCTTATGCCATTGCACTAACCACACGATGTCCAACCGTGTTTAGCCCACCTTCGTGCTCCTCCGTTACTCTTTGGGAGGAGACCGCCCCAGTCAAACTACCCACCAGGCACTGTCCGCAACCCCGATAAGGGGCCTACGTTAGAACATCAAGCATACAAGGGTGGTATTTCAAGGTCGACTCCACTCCATCTAGCGACGAAGTTTCAAAGTCTCCCACCTATCCTACACATGTAGGGTCAATGTTCAGTGCCAAGCTGTAGTAAAGGTTCACGGGGTCTTTCCGTCTAGCCGCGGGTACACTGCATCTTCACAGCGATTTCAATTTCACTGAGTCTCGGGTGGAGACAGCGTGGCCATCATTACGCCATTCGTGCAGGTCGGAACTTACCCGACAAGGAATTTCGCTACCTTAGGACCGTTATAGTTACGGCCGCCGTTTACCGGGGCTTCGATCAAGAGCTTCGTCCGAAGACTAACCCCATCAATTAACCTTCCGGCACCGGGCAGGCGTCACACCGTATACGTCATCTTACGATTTTGCACAGTGCTGTGTTTTTAATAAACAGTTGCAGCCACCTGGTATCTGCGACTCCCGATAGCTCCATCCGCAAGGGATTTCACCGTCAAGAGCGTACCTTCTCCCGAAGTTACGGTACCATTTTGCCTAGTTCCTTCACCCGAGTTCTCTCAAGCGCCTTGGTATTCTCTACCCGACCACCTGTGTCGGTTTGGGGTACGATTTCTTATAATCTGAAGCTTAGAGGCTTTTCCTGGAAGCATGGCATCAATGACTTCATCACCGTAGTGACTCGACATCGGGTCTCAGCCTAACAATTTCCCGGATTTACCTAAGAAATTAGCCTACACCCTTGAACCTGGACTACCATCGCCAGGCTCACCTAGCCTTCTCCGTCCCCCCATCGCAATTATAAGAAGTACGGGAATATTAACCCGTTTCCCATCGACTACGCCTTTCGGCCTCGCCTTAGGGGTCGACTTACCCTGCCCCGATTAACGTTGGACAGGAACCCTTGGTCTTCCGGCGTGGGAGTTTTTCACTCCCATTATCGTTACTCATGTCAGCATTCGCACTTCTGATACCTCCAGCAGACCTTACAGTCCACCTTCAACGGCTTACAGAACGCTCCCCTACCCAACATAATAAATTATGTTGCCGCAGCTTCGGTGTATAGCTTAGCCCCGTTACATCTTCCGCGCAGGCCGACTCGACCAGTGAGCTATTACGCTTTCTTTAAATGATGGCTGCTTCTAAGCCAACATCCTGGCTGTCTGAGCCTTCCCACATCGTTTCCCACTTAGCTATACTTTGGGACCTTAGCTGGCGGTCTGGGTTGTTTCCCTCTCCACGACGGACGTTAGCACCCGCCGTGTGTCTCCCGGATATTACTTACTGGTATTCGGAGTTTGCAAAGGGTTGGTAAGTCGGGATGACCCCCTAGCCTTAACAGTGCTCTACCCCCAGTAGTATTCGTCCGAGGCGCTACCTAAATAGCTTTCGGGGAGAACCAGCTATCTCCAGGTTTGATTGGCCTTTCACCCCTAGCCACAAGTCATCCGCTAATTTTTCAACATTAGTCGGTTCGGTCCTCCAGTTGATGTTACTCAACCTTCAACCTGCCCATGGCTAGATCACCTGGTTTCGGGTCTATACCTAGCAACTCGACGCCCAGTTAAGACTCGGTTTCCCTACGGCTCCCCTATACGGTTAACCTTGCTACTAAATATAAGTCGCTGACCCATTATACAAAAGGTACGCAGTCACAGGACGCAATGCCTGCTCCTACTGCTTGTACGTACACGGTTTCAGGTTCTATTTCACTCCCCTCACAGGGGTTCTTTTCGCCTTTCCCTCACGGTACTGGTTCACTATCGGTCAGTCAGTAGTATTTAGCCTTGGAGGATGGTCCCCCCATATTCAAACAGGATATCACGTGTCCCGCCTTACTCGTTTTCACTTAAAATGACGTGTCGGTTACAGGGCTATCACCTTGTATCGCGATACTTTCCAGAATCTTCACCTGCATCATTAAAAGCTTAAGGGCTAATCCAATTTCGCTCGCCGCTACTTTCGGAATCTCGGTTGATTTCTACTCCTCCGGGTACTTAGATGTTTCAGTTCCCCGGGTTTGCCTTATTAACCTATGTATTCAGTTAATAATACTAGCTTATGCTAGTGGGTTTCCCCATTCGGAAATCGTAGACTCAAGTGGCTTTTACTGCCTTATCTACGCTTATCGCAAGTTAATACGTCCTTCATCGCCTCTGACTGCCAAGGCATCCACCGTGTACGCTTAGTCACTTAACCATACAACCCCAAAGGGTTTCGCTTACGCGAAATAACAACGAATTGTTATTGTATTAGCAACCAAGGTTTCTATCGTTGCCTCATTATTTGAATGAGCGAGACAACATTTTCGATTTTGCCGGACTCAAATATTAAACAGTTAACCGAAGTTAGCTGTTTCCAAGAACACTTGAATGTGTGTTGGTTTGTTATCACCGAAGTGACAACAAGTACCTAAATCTAAAAGACTTAGGATTTGAGAACTTTTATTTTGATAAATAATAATCAATTATTTATCAGTCAGCTTTCCAAATTGTTAAAGAGCAAAGATTTTATACTTATCGTAATAAGTGAAAACCATTTTTAAATACACTCGAAGAATGTGCTTAAAAATGGTATCCCGTAGGGGAGTCGAACCCCTGTTACCGCCGTGAAAGGGCGGTGTCCTAGGCCTCTAGACGAACGGGACATAGGGTCGAAGGCACGGTGGCCTTCTACTCTCTTTACTTTCTAAACCTATATCAATTTGTGTAGACACTCATCATGTACAATCATCGTTTAAGGAGGTGATCCAGCCCCAGGTTCCCCTAGGGCTACCTTGTTACGACTTCACCCCAGTCATGAACCACAAAGTGGTAAGCGTCCCCCCGAAGGTTAAACTACCTACTTCTTTTGCAGCCCACTCCCATGGTGTGACGGGCGGTGTGTACAAGGCCCGGGAACGTATTCACCGTAGCATTCTGATCTACGATTACTAGCGATTCCGACTTCATGGAGTCGAGTTGCAGACTCCAATCCGGACTACGACGCACTTTTTGGGATTCGCTCACTATTGCTAGTTGGCTGCCCTCTGTATGCGCCATTGTAGCACGTGTGTAGCCCTACTCGTAAGGGCCATGATGACTTGACGTCGTCCCCACCTTCCTCCGGTTTATCACCGGCAGTCTCCCCAAAGTTCCCGACATAACTCGCTGGCAATTAAGGATAAGGGTTGCGCTCGTTGCGGGACTTAACCCAACATTTCACAACACGAGCTGACGACAGCCATGCAGCACCTGTCTCAGAGCTCCCGAAGGCACACCTGTGTCTCCACTGGCTTCTCTGGATGTCAAGAGTAGGTAAGGTTCTTCGCGTTGCATCGAATTAAACCACATGCTCCACCGCTTGTGCGGGCCCCCGTCAATTCATTTGAGTTTTAATCTTGCGACCGTACTCCCCAGGCGGTCTACTTAACGCGTTAGCTCCGAAAGCCACGGCTCAAGGCCACAACCTTCAAGTAGACATCGTTTACGGCGTGGACTACCAGGGTATCTAATCCTGTTTGCTCCCCACGCTTTCGCATCTGAGTGTCAGTATCTGTCCAGGGGGCCGCCTTCGCCACTGGTATTCCTTCAGATCTCTACGCATTTCACCGCTACACCTGAAATTCTACCCCCCTCTACAGTACTCTAGTTTGCCAGTTTCAAATGACCTTCCGGGGTTGAGCCCCGGGCTTTCACATCTGACTTAACAAACCACCTGCATGCGCTTTACGCCCAGTAATTCCGATTAACGCTCGCACCCTCCGTATTACCGCGGCTGCTGGCACGGAGTTAGCCGGTGCTTCTTCTGTAGCTAACGTCAAACAATAAGCGTATTAAACTTACTGCCTTCCTCACTACTGAAAGTACTTTACAACCCGAAGGCCTTCTTCATACACGCGGCATGGCTGCATCAGGCTTTCGCCCATTGTGCAATATTCCCCACTGCTGCCTCCCGTAGGAGTCTGGACCGTGTCTCAGTTCCAGTGTGGCTGATCATCCTCTCAGACCAGCTAGAGATCGTCGCCTTGGTGAGCCATTACCCCACCAACTAGCTAATCTCACTTAGGCTTATCCAATCGCGGAAGGCCCGAAGGTCCCCTCCTTTCCCCCGTAGGGCGTATGCGGTATTAGCTATCGTTTCCAATAGTTATCCCCCTCAACTGGGCAAATTCCTAAGCATTACTCACCCGTCCGCCGCTCGACGCCTATTAACGCTCCCGAAGGATTGTTAACATCGTTTCCGCTCGACTTGCATGTGTTAAGCCTGCCGCCAGCGTTCAATCTGAGCCATGATCAAACTCTTCAATTTAAGTTCTTTTTGGCTCAATGAATACTGACTTTAAATTGCCTTTTACTTTAGATAACCGAAGGTTAAATAGTAAAGTGTTCTTTAAAGTTCTATCACTCCAACAGAGTGATATTTAAATAACTGTGTTCGAAGTTAATTCGCTTTCACTTTTAAAAAAGTAAAAACAAAATAAGCATCAAATTAGGTCACTCAGTTCATTGAAACCGTTGTTGATTTCGTGCCCTAAGGCAGAGAATCATCTTCGATTGTCATCAACGAGTGCCCACACAGATTGATATAGGTTTAAATTGTTAAAGAGCGTTGCTTCTCGGTTGCTGTAAAGCTTTCCTTGAAGCGGACGTGCATTCTAGCGATTTAAAGTGAAGAGTCAAATACTTTTTCATTTTAATTTCGAAGGCTTTTTCAAGCTGCTCGTCTTACTGATTTACCTGCAAAGCCTTGTGGGCTCTACCGTGTCAGTGAGGCGCATTATAGAGACATGAATCACATTGGCAACCCCTTTTTGCACTTTTTTCGAATTTAATTTCTATTCGAACAAAATTGACTCAATAAGGGGTAAAAAGACGAGTTTTGTTTACATTTCTTTAATAGATTGGGCGTATTTCGTTACTTTATCCCAGTTAGTGTATTCAATCTCTTTACTAGAATCCGTTTCTCCCCCCGTCATTTTCATAATGAGCTGAATCATGACTCTATCGATGAACTTATACTTGGGATAACGAAGGGCTCCAGCAAAAACGCCTTGTAGCTTCGGTGCCCAAGGTGATTTTTTTAGGAAGGTACGCATGTAGGCACTCCCTTCTGGTGTATCTTTACCTTGGTCTTCCTTACGAGCGGTTAGGTTTACGCAAAAGAAGGCGACTTTATAATGGTTTAACGCTTTTAAGTTACGCCCTATAAAACGGTAAAGATTTTTACTCAAATGCCCATAGCGAATAGATGCGCCAATAACGACCTTATTGTAAGCGGCAAAGTCGACGTCTGCTTTATCATCGAGATTTTGAAACTCACATTCATACTCTGGCAGTTCATTTTGAATATGTTGGCAGATCTTGACAGTCTGACCATCGGTTGTCGCATATAAAAAAAGGATTTTTTCCACTGACTTTCCCTTAACTACGCCAAAAGGTAGGCGTGAATAAAATTAATAGAGTAAATATTTCCAGTCTACCAAATAACATGGACACCACTAATACCCATTTAGCTTTGTCATTGACATCACCATAGTGTAACGCAACGTCTCCTAGTCCGGGACCAAGATTATTCAATGTTGAAGCAACGGCAGAAAAAGCGCTGAGTTCATCAATACCCGTTGCGATCAAGGCCAACATGCAGATAACAAATACCAACGCATATGCACAGAAAAAGCCCCATACTGCATCAACCACTCGCTGTGGCAATGCACTGTCCCCAAGCTTTATCGTAAACACAGCTCTAGGGTGGATCAGTCGCTTAATTTCACGAGAGCCTTGCAAGGTAAGTAATAAGATGCGAATTACCTTCATTCCTCCACCTGTAGATCCTGCGCATCCTCCTATAAAAGAAGAGAATAACAACAGCACGGGTAAGAATAGAGGCCACTCAGAAAAGCCCGTCGTGGTAAACCCGGCGGTAGTCGAAATAGATACCGTCTGAAACAGTGCCTGGTCAAAGGCATCATATATAGAGATATACGATTGGTGCATCAGCAATAGAAGAAAACAAATCAGAAACAATATCGCTTGGATCGTAAAGAACGCTCTAAATTCTGGATCTTTAATATAATACTTAGGATGCACCCCACCTGAAGAGAAAGCAGCAAAATGCAAAGAGAAGTTACAACCTGAAATAAGCAGGAATACCACCGTAATCATATTGATGGCATGACTGTCGAAATACCCCATACTAGCGTCATGGGTTGAGAACCCACCAATAGCAATCGTTGAGAAGCTGTGGCAAATAGCATCAAACGCACTCATACCTGCAAGCCAGAACGCACCTGCACAGGCTAAGGTTAAGCTCAGGTAAATATACCAAAGCGCTTTAGCTGTTTCTGCGATTCTCGGAGTCATCTTACTGTCTTTAACTGGCCCTGGTATTTCAGCTCTATAAAGCTGCATTCCACCAATACCTAGGACAGGAAGTATCGCTACCGCTAGTACGATTATCCCCATCCCACCAAACCACTGTAAAAACTGGCGATAGAATAGGATTGCTTTGGGTAGATCATCTAAACCAACGATAACCGTCGCACCCGTGGTCGTTAAGGCAGAGAAAGATTCAAAAAAGGCATCGGTAACGGTGATTGCTGGATCTTCAGATATGAGAAAAGGTAACGCGCCAGCACTACCTATAACGGTCCAAAAAAGGACAACAATAAGAAAGCCGTCGCGAGCTTTTAGGTCTTTCTTGTGTCTACGATTGGGGAACCAACATGCCGTTCCACAAAACAACAAAACAAAAAAAGTACTGACAAATGGAACACCCGCACCATCCCGATAGACCAAAGCAACAAATGCTGGCGCTAACATAGATATACTGAATAAGGCCAGTAACAAGCCGACTATGCGGATAATTGAACGAAATTGCATATTTGCATTATGAAGCTGAGCTTCTAACTTCCTAGTTATCTTTTCATTGGGGTGACGGTATCTTGAGAAACAATAATCCTCGCACCACTTTTATTGATGACACTTAATGTAAAGTCCGAAACCTGTCGCTTTTCTATTTCTAATGTCATCTCAATCTGTTCAAAAAACTCTGTATTCAAAGCCGACGCTTCATATTGCGCCATTATATTTTTTAATAGGGGCATAAACGAGTAGTCTAACCTTAGTTGCAACTGAGTGTTGATTTTTTTCTCTAGAGTTTGAAGTCGTTTAAGTGCTTGCTGTACGCCACCACCATATGCCTTAACCAATCCCCCGGTTCCTAACTTTATTCCTCCAGAGTATCGAGTAACGACTGCAACCATCTCGCCCACACCTGAACCACTAAGCTGAGCTAAGATTGGTTTACCTGCTGTGCCTGACGGCTCACCATCGTCACTAAAGCCCCACATCATTGAATCATCTGCTCTGCCAGCCACAAACGCCCAACAATGATGTCGAGCACCAGAATGTTTTCCTTTTACTTCTTCAATAAAGCTCTTGGCCGCTTCTATTGTAGGTGCATGAGCAAGTTGAGTAATAAAAAGGCTTTTTTTTATCTCTTCTTCAAACTCAACGGGCTCGGCTGGAATTCGATACGGTTGGTCGTTCATCTTTAACTTATCTAACGTACTAATTTAACTAGTCTATCACGATAAAAACCCACCTATACTAGAAAACCAACATCACAAATGTTAAACGCTTGTTTGAATTTTGTTGATATTTTGATTTCAGTGGTTCAAAATCAATCATCTGGTCAAACCAGAATTTTGTCAAACAGAGCAAGAATAAATAAGAAATGGACTCTCGATAGCAAATACGCATTGCTTTTTTACGGAGAAAGATAATGATTTACCAAGCCACTACCCTACAGGTAAGAGAATTGAACGACGGCATTGCCGAGTTGAGCTTTTGTGCACCCGCCTCAGTGAACAAACTTGATTTAGGAACGCTAGAATCACTCGATCAAGCTCTTGATGCCCTTAAAAATCACTCAAGCTTAACTGGTCTCATTCTTAGTTCAGATAAAGATACTTTTATTGTGGGCGCCGATATTACCGAGTTTTTAGGTTTGTTCGCTAAACCAGAAGAAGAGCTCGATCAATGGGTGCAGTATGCAAATAGTATTTTCAACAAACTAGAAGATCTACCCGTCCCCACCCTTTCAATGATCAAGGGTTACGCTCTAGGTGGTGGTTGCGAGTGCGTATTGGCTACAGATTTTCGTATTGGTGACAAAACCACAAGCATAGGTTTACCAGAAACACAGCTAGGCATTATGCCTGGGTTTGGTGGATCTGTTCGTATGCCTCGTTTGGTTGGTGCTGATACAGCGATGGAGCTCATTACTACAGGCAAGCCAAAACGCGCTGAAGACGCGCTTAAAATAGGTTTGCTTGATGCGGTTGTTGATACAGACACACTACTCGAGTCGGCAATTAACACGATTACTCAGGCAAAAAATGAACAACTCGATTGGCAGGCTCGCCGTAAACAAAAAACCTCCGCGTTAACACTAAGTAAGCTAGAAGCCATGATGAGTTTTACAATGGCAAAAGGCTTAGTCATACAAAAGGCGGGACCACATTATCCTGCACCAATAACCTCGGTGGTAGCAATAGAAGAAGCCGCTACCTGTAGCCGAAATGCCGCATTAGATATAGAGCGTAAACACTTTATCAAACTGGCAAAATCGGAAGAAGCTAAATCCCTTGTTGGATTATTTTTAAATGATCAACACATAAAAGGGATTGCCAAAAAGGCCGCAAAATCTGCAAATAAAAAAACAGAAAGAGCAGCGGTACTTGGCGCTGGTATTATGGGCGGTGGTATCGCTTACCAATCCGCGCTCAAGGGCGTACCCGTGATGATGAAAGATATCGCTCAGGCCTCACTTGATTTGGGTATGAAAGAAGCCTCTAAGTTACTAAACAAACAACTATTAAGAGGTCGTATCGACGGTTTCAAGATGACCGGTATTCTTTCTTCTATTACACCGAGTCTTCATTATGCGGGCATTGAGCAATCCGACATTATTGTTGAAGCCGTTGTTGAAAACCCTAAAATTAAAGCCTTCGTATTGAGCGAAGTTGAAACATACGCATCAGAAGATAGCGTTATAGCCTCCAATACATCTACGATCCCAATCAACCTACTTGCCAAATCACTTAAACGCCCAGAAAACTTCTGTGGTATGCATTTCTTTAACCCCGTCCACCGTATGCCATTGGTAGAGATTATTCGTGGTGAAAAAACATCAGAAGAGACGATTAATCGTGTTGTTGCTTATGCAGCAAAAATGGGTAAGTCCCCTATTGTTGTTAATGATTGTCCGGGTTTCTTTGTCAACCGCGTACTTTTTCCATACTTCGGTGGGTTTAGTGCACTCCTGAAAGATGGAGCAGACTTCATTAAAGTAGACAAAGTGATGGAAAAGAAATTTGGCTGGCCAATGGGACCCGCTTATTTGCTCGATGTCGTGGGAATTGATACTGCCCATCATGCACAAGAAGTTATGGCTCAGGGCTTTCCAGAAAGAATGTCAAAACAAGGCAAAGATTCTATTGGTGCTCTTTTTGAAGCTAACAAATTTGGCCAAAAGAATGGTCATGGTTTCTACGCATACTCTGTCGATAAAAAAGGTAGACCTAAAAAATCATTATCTGAAGATGTTTTACCACTTCTTGAATCTGTTTGTGCAAATAAACAAGCCTTTGATGATGACACGATTATCCAAAGAATGATGATTCCTATGATTAACGAAGTCGTGCTTTGCTTAGAAGAAGGCATTATTGCGTCACCACAAGAAGCCGATATGGCCTTGGTATATGGTTTAGGTTTCCCTCCATTTAGAGGTGGTGTATTCCGCTATATAGACAGTATTGGCGCAAAACACTATGTTGAAATGGCGGCGCAATACAAAGCATTGGGCCCACTCTATGAAGTCCCTCAAATGCTATTAGATATGGCAGAAAACGATGGCGTATTCTACCAAGCTCAACAAACTGGCTCACTTTAATCACTTTTGGAAAAGGAATCTCACAATGAATAATGTTGTTATTGTTGATTGTCTTCGCACACCTATGGGTCGTTCCAAAGGTGGTGCATTTCGCAACGTTAGAGCAGAAGATCTCTCTGCACATTTAATGAAAGGTATTTTGGCTCGAAACCCTAAGGTCGATCCAAATCAAATAGAAGATATTTACTGGGGTTGTGTACAGCAAACACTAGAGCAAGGATTCAATATTGCTCGTAATGCCGCATTATTGGCGGGTCTGCCTAAACAAATTGGTGCCGTTACGGTAAACCGACTATGTGGTTCATCGATGCAAGCACTCCATGACGCTTCCCGCGCCATTATGGTAGGTGATGCTGAAATCTGCTTAATCGGTGGTGTTGAACATATGGGTCATGTACCAATGAATCATGGTGTCGATTTTCACCCAGGGTTATCTAAAAATGTAGCTAAAGCGGCAGGTATGATGGGTTTAACGGCGGAAATGCTAAGTAAATTACATGGTGTCAGCCGTCAACAACAAGATGAATTTGCAGCACGTTCACATGCTAGAGCACAAGCGGCGACGGTTGAAGGCCGATTTAAAAATGAGATTTTGCCGACGGAAGGACATACTGCTGATGGATCTCTGATTCAACTGGACTTTGATGAAGTCATTCGCCCAGAAACAACCGTTGAAGGGTTATCTAAACTTCGTCCCGTCTTTGACCCTGTCAACGGAACCGTAACCGCGGGGACTTCTTCTGCTTTATCTGACGGCGCCTCCGCGATGCTGGTTATGAGCGAAAGCAAAGCCAAAGAACTCGGTATACCTATCCGCGCACGTATTCGTTCGATGGCTGTATCCGGGTGTGATCCATCCATTATGGGATATGGTCCCGTTCCCGCGACACAAAAAGCACTGAAGCGCGCGGGACTTTCCGTACAAGACCTTGGTGTAATAGAACTGAATGAAGCCTTCGCCGCTCAATCACTTCCTTGTGTTAAAGACCTTGGGTTGGCTGATGTCGTCGATGACAAAATCAATCTAAATGGTGGCGCAATCGCATTAGGCCATCCACTAGGTTGTTCTGGTTCGCGTATATCAACAACGCTAATCAATCTGATGGAAACACAAGATGCTCAGTTTGGTTTGGCGACCATGTGTATCGGTCTGGGTCAAGGTATTGCAACCGTCTTTGAAAGGGTCTAATTCGCAAACAACGTATATCAGTCTGGGAAAAGTAACTCGCTACCCGTATAGATGTAGCGGAGCAGACAGCAATGGGCATTCATCCCCATTGCTGATCAAATACTTACACAACGTAATATAGGTATTGAACATATAAAAAAGAGCGATTAATCATCGCTCTTTTTTTGCGTATAACGATATAAGATCATCCCGCCACTTAACTATGCATAGCTTGCATACCGAGAATGATAATATTTCATTTTTGTCATAGAGTGGATAGTTCTACAATTCATGTCATAATTTCATAGTCGAATTAGATTACATCCTGCCAACCCTTATGGAGACAACCATGTTTAACGCTTTAGTTCTAAAACAAGAAGACAAACGCACACTTGCTGCTGTTGAACAGATCGATGAAACACAACTTCCTGAAGGGGAGGTTTTAATTGCGGTTGATTACTCATCTTTAAACTATAAAGATGGGTTAGCGATTACAGGCAAAGGCAGAATCATTCGTAATTTCCCTATGGTTCCTGGTATAGACCTTGCAGGAAAGGTTATCAGCTCTGATGATTCTCGCTATCAAGAAGGCGATGAAGTTGTGCTTACCGGTTGGGGGGTTGGTGAGAATCATTGGGGTGGTATGGCAGAAAAAGCCAGCTTAAAAGCAGATTGGCTTGTTCCTTTGCCTAAAGACCTCAATAGTAAAAAAGCGATGATGGTCGGTACAGCAGGTTTCACCGCCATGTTATGTGTTCAGGCACTGATTGATGCAGATGTAAAACCAGAAGATGGAGAAATACTGGTTACAGGTGCAAGCGGTGGTGTCGGTTCTGTCTCCGTCACATTACTCGCTCAACTTGGCTATAAAGTCGCGGCGGTTACTGGACGTGTTGAAGAAAACGGACCACTACTAGAGAAGTTAGGCGCTAACCGAATAATCGATCGCGTTCAATTTGAAGAACCAGCACGTCCATTAGAAAAACAAATTTGGGCTGGCGCCGTTGATACCGTAGGAAGTAAGGTACTTGCTAAGGTATTGGCGCAAATGGATTACAATAGTGCGGTTGCTGCTTGCGGATTGGCGGGTGGCTTTGATCTGCCAACAACAGTAATGCCATTTATCCTGCGTAACGTTCGCCTTCAAGGTGTTGACTCTGTATCTTGCCCTCTAGAAAAGCGTATTGCGGCTTGGGATAAACTGACCAAGCTTCTACCTGAAAGCTACTTTGAACAAGCTTGTACTGAGATCTCACTTGAAGAAGCACCAAAATATGCAGAAGACATTACCAATGGTCAAGTAACCGGTCGTGTCGTGATCAAACTATAAGCCTATAGTACTGGTCAAATTTGTATTTACTGTGAAAGTAGCACCTTGTTATATTCACAGTAAATAACTACCCCTCTAATCCCAAGTCCCCTACCCGCTTAGCAATTAATTTTCCGCACTCTTCTTTTAGAAGATTCCTTAACCACTCCTGAGCTGGCGAATGCTCACATCTAGGGTGCCAGATCATCGAATATTCAAATGGTATAAATTCAAATGGTAGTGGCTTAATAACCAAGTTATACCTTTCGGCAACCAAATAAGCTAGGTCAGCCGGGACCGTTATAATAAGCGGGATAGTATCGATTACTGCCAAAGCCGCCTCTAAATGGTATGCACGTATTACGGTTTTTCTCTCTGGTTGATCTTTTAAAGCCAGATCTATTAATGCTTTCACACCATCACTTATCGCTATCGTAGCGTGAGGATAACGAAGGTAATCATCAAGAGTCAGTTCAAAACCAGCTAAGGGATGTGAATTCGATACCATACAAAACACGCCTACCCTACCGAGTATCTCACTATGCAATGAATCGATTGAGCTTGTGGGTCGACAAATAGCAAGATCTGCCCCTTGAGTGGTCAGTTGGTACATTAACTGATCGTGCTGAAGGGGTAAGAGATCGAGAGATACATTGGGGGCTTCACGGTACAAACGTGGTAATGCGAATGGCAGTATTGTCTGCATCGCATAATCAGTTGTCGCGATAGTGAAAGACTGCGTACAACTTTTAGGGTCAAATTCTTTCTCTGACAGCAGAGAACGCAGGGATTCGAGCGGCTCTCCCAACGCGCTATCAATCTCTAACGCTTTTTCAGTGGGTAGTAACTGCTGTCCTTGGCGAGTAAATAATGGATCATTTAAGAGGTTTCTCAAACGACCTAATACGCGGCTCATCGCAGACTGACTCAAATTTAGCCTCAATGCCGCTTTGCTTACGCTTCTTTCTTCAATAAGGACACGAAGCGCCACCAGCAAATTCAAATCGCGTCGATAAATATCTTCCAGTTCCAAAGTACACTACTCTTATCAATTGGTTCTGCTTTATATACTACACTGGTTCAATCATTTTTCTTTAGGCAAAAAAAATCCCGCCTTTCAGCGGGGAAGCCCAAGAAAAATTGGAATAGTGCTAGAACATACTGGAATGATGTTGCGCACTTGTTAACTAAATGTAGCGACTTTTTTTACATTTGCCAAGCTTTTATTGAATATTTTTTTTCCGGCAGTATTATCAGCATTAAGAATTAGACAGAGAATGAAGTAATGACACTCGATACAGCTGTAGCACACAAAACTCTAGAAGCTGAAGGATTAAGATGTCCAGAACCAGTCATGATGGTCAGGAAGACAATGAGAAACATGCAAGACGGCGAAGTTTTGTTTATTAAAGCAGATGACCCTTCAACAACAAGAGACATTCCTAGTTTTTGTCGTTTTATGGATCATCAACTTTTGGCAGCACAAACAGAAACCGCCCCCTATGAGTATTTGATAAAGAAAGGACTCAAATAGCATTAGTTGTCAAATACTCACACTCTATATTTATTATTCACGTTGAAAAATAGCCTTTTCAACGTGAAAACAATAATAAATATCAATAAATACAAAAATTCTTCCCTCCGTTCGATAAATAAACAATATTTGGTCTACTCCCATAGACAATATATCGCTATACTTTAACGTTATTTTCCACTGTACCTTAAATAGTAGAAGTCGCGATAAAGCAACAAACGAATGACCCCTTATAAGCATTAGAGACACTCAATGAATGAGAGCGATTAACGTAGCAGCAACTTCAAATATGACCGGTATAAACAGACAGAAGAATCGCGCGAACCTGACTATGCAAAAATACGATATCAAAACCTTTCAAGGTATGATCCTCGCGCTGCAGGATTATTGGGCAACACAAGGTTGTACTATTGTTCAACCCCTAGACATGGAAGTGGGTGCAGGTACTTCTCACCCTATGACGTGCTTAAGAGCGCTTGGCCCAGAGCCAATTGCTACCGCTTATGTTCAACCATCACGCCGCCCGACAGATGGCCGCTATGGTGAAAACCCGAACCGCCTACAGCACTATTATCAATTCCAAGTTATCATCAAACCTTCTCCCGATAATATTCAAGAGCTTTATCTTGGCTCTCTTGAAGTACTAGGAGTCGATCCACTCGTTCACGATATTCGTTTTGTTGAAGATAACTGGGAAAACCCAACACTAGGTGCATGGGGCTTAGGCTGGGAAGTTTGGTTAAACGGTATGGAAGTTACTCAATTTACTTACTTCCAACAAGTAGGTGGCCTTGAGTGTAAACCTGTCACTGGCGAAATAACTTACGGCATCGAACGTCTTGCTATGTATATTCAAGATGTCGATTCTGTCTATGACTTGGTATGGTCTGACGGCCCACTAGGAAAAACCACTTACGGTGATATCTTCCACCAAAACGAAGTTGAACAGTCTACGTATAACTTTGAACACGCTGATGTCGATTTCTTATTCACTTTCTTTGATCAATGCGAAAAAGAGTGTAAAGAACTTTTGGCATTAGAAAAGCCTCTATCTCTTCCTGCTTATGAGCGTATTTTAAAAGCTGGGCACGCTTTTAACTTGCTTGATGCTCGTAAAGCCATTTCTGTGACTGAACGTCAACGCTATATCCTTCGTATTCGTGACTTAACTAAGGCCGTAGCAGAAGCGTATTACGCATCTCGTGAAGCTTTGGGTTTCCCAATGTGTAAGAACAAGGATGAGGAGAAATAGTCATGGCTAAGAATTTTCTAATTGAATTAGGTACTGAAGAACTACCTCCAACGCAACTGCGCACACTCGCCGAAGCGTTTGCTAGCAACTTTGAATCTGAACTTAAAAGTGCGTCACTGACTCACCAAGGTGTGAAGTGGTACGCCTCTCCTCGTAGACTGGCATTGAAAATCAGTGACCTCGCGGAAGGGCAAGCGGATAAAGTGGTAGAAAAACGTGGCCCCGCTATTTCTGTCGCTTTTGATGCTGATGGAAACCCAACCAAAGCAGCTCAAGGTTGGGCCCGTGGTAACGGTATTACTGCAGAACAAGCCGATCGACTAAAAACAGATAAAGGCGAATGGCTTCTATTTAAACAAGAAGTCAAAGGTAAGCCAGTTCAAGAATTAGTAGTCGGGTTAGCCGCTAAAGCGTTAGCCAATCTGCCAATTGCTAAACCAATGCGTTGGGGTAACAAAGAAACGCAGTTTATTCGTCCAGTTAAGACTCTAACCATCCTACTTGGTGACGAGCTTATCCAAGGTGACATTCTTGGTGTCGCATCTGGTCGTACTATTCGCGGACACCGCTTCATGGGTGAAGCTGAATTTACGATAGACAATGCCGATCAATACCCGGTCATTCTCGAAGAGCGTGGTAAAGTAATGGTCGATTACGAAGCCCGTAAAACGATCATTCTTGCCGATGCTAAAAAAGCAGCCCAAGCTGTTGGCGGTATTGCCGATTTAGACGATGACCTAGTAGAAGAAGTTACCTCGCTTGTGGAATGGCCCGTTGTTCTAACCGCATCTTTTGAACAAGAGTTCCTTAACGTTCCTTCAGAAGCCCTTGTTTATACGATGAAAGGCGACCAGAAGTATTTTCCGGTCTACGACGAAAACAAAAATCTTCTTCCTAAGTTTATCTTTGTATCAAACATCGAGTCTAAAGATCCTCGTCAAGTCATCGAGGGCAACGAGAAAGTGGTTCGCCCACGCCTGGCTGATGCTGAGTTTTTCTTTAATACCGACCGCAAACGTCCTCTAATCGATCGCCTACCTGAACTGGAAACCGCTATATTCCAGAAACAACTTGGTACGATTAAAGATAAAACCGATCGCATTGTGTTATTGGCTGGTCATATTGCTAAGCACATTGGTGCGGATGTTGAAAAATCAACTCGCGCAGCCCTTCTTGCCAAATGTGACCTTATGACCTCTATGGTATTTGAGTTTACTGATACTCAAGGTGTTATGGGTATGCACTATGCTCGTCATGATGGTGAAGACGAAGAGGTCGCAATTGCACTAAACGAACAGTATATGCCGCGCTTTGCTGGCGATGATTTACCAAGTTCTGGTATCTCCTCTGCCGTTTCTATGGCAGATAAGCTCGATACCATCGTCGGTATTTTCGGTATTGGTAAAGCACCTAAAGGCAGTGACCCATTCGCTCTACGTCGTGCATCTTTAGGGGTGCTGCGTATCATTGTTGAAAATGGCTACAACTTAGATTTAGTTGAGTTAATTGCAGAATCGAAGGCTTCATTTGGCGATAAACTGACGAACAAGAATGTGGAACATGATGTCATCGAGTTTATGCTTGGTCGCTTCCGTGCTTGGTACCAAGACGAAGGCTTTAGCGTTGATATCATCCAAGCGGTACTCGCTCGTCGACCAACAAAACCAACCGATTTTGATCAACGCGTTAAAGCGGTTTCTCACTTCCGTGAATTAGATGCCGCAGAATCTTTGGCAGCAGCCAACAAACGTGTAGGCAATATCTTAGCTAAATTTGATGGCGAGCTATCCGAAGAGATCAACCTTGCTCTACTTAAAGAAGATGCTGAGATAGCACTCGCTGAAAATGTAGAAGTGATGGCTGAAGCACTTGAACCCGCTTATGCAACTGGTGATTATCAAGGCGCATTAAGCAAACTGGCTGATCTACGTGAACCTGTCGACACCTTCTTCGACTCCGTCATGGTGATGGCAGAAGATGAAGCGCTTAAGAAGAACCGTTTGACGTTGCTCAACAAGCTGCGCAATCTCTTCCTGCAAATCGCCGACATTTCGCTTTTGCAAAAATAACGGGGTAGACCCTTGAACCTAAAGCCCCGTTCAAAGAACGGGGCTTTTTTTTAAATACAACAAATAAGAACTAAAACCGTCAGGAAATCCTAGTATGCAATTTTCTAAGTTTGGTGAAAAATTTAATCGACATTCCGGAATAACCCAACTAATGGGGGATCTAAACGAAGGCCTCCGCACCCCTGGTGCTATTATGCTCGGTGGTGGCAACCCTGCCGCGATCCCAGCAATGCTCGATTACTTCCACCAAGCCAGTAGCGATATGCTCGCCAATGGCAAACTCGTTGAAGCCATGGCGAACTATGATGGTCCTCAAGGTAAAGACGCCTTTGTAAAGGCTTTAGCAAAACTACTGAGTGATACCTACGGCTGGCCAATTACTGAAAAAAACATCAGCTTAACTAACGGCAGTCAAAGCGCATTTTTTTACCTATTCAACCTTTTAGCAGGCACACATGCTGACGGAACAGAAAAGAAAATACTGCTTCCACTCGCACCAGAATATATTGGGTATGGTGACTCAGGGCTTAGCGATGATATTTTTGTTTCCTATCGTCCAGAAATAACAGAGCTCGATAACGGGTTGTTCAAGTACCATATTGATTTCGAAAAATTAAAAGTAGATGACTCTATTGCCGCGATATGCGCCTCTCGCCCAACCAATCCAACGGGTAATGTGCTCACCGATACAGAGATTGAAAAACTGGATGAACTTGCTCGCAAAAACAATATTCCACTCATCATAGATAATGCCTATGGAACCCCGTTTCCTAACATCATCTTCGAAGAAGTGAAACCATTCTGGAATCAGAATACAATTCTATGTATGAGCTTATCTAAACTCGGCTTACCGGGTGTTCGATGTGGCATAGTGATCGCGAATGACGAAGTGACTCAAGCCATTGCCAATATAAACGGTATTATAAGCTTAGCGCCTAGTGGAATAGGGCCAGCCATTGGCACTTACATGATAGAATCTGGAGACTTATTACAACTTAGCCAGATGATCATTAAACCGTTCTATCAACAAAAAGCAAAACATGCTGTAGAGCTGCTCAAAGCTTCCATCAAAGACCCTAGATTCAAAATACATAAACCCGAAGGTGCTATATTTTTGTGGCTTTGGTTTGATGAACTGCCGATCACGTCAAAAGAGCTTTATGCCCGACTTAAAGCTCGTGGTGTGTTAATTATTCCAGGCGAATACTTCTTCTTTGGACAAGATTGCACCGACTGGGCGCATACTCGCCAATGCATACGCATGAACTATGTGCAAGATGAACAAAGTATGCGGGATGGTATTACGATCATTGCAGAAGAAGTGTCAAAGGCATATCAAGAATAAGGGCTCAATACTCATACCTTATCAATCCAAAAGTGGTACTCAGATACCACTTTTTTTGTATCTTCATTTTCATTTAACCCAGCTAGTTGAACATTGTTCACATAATAAACAATAAATCTAAAACTGTGATCAATGTAATAGACTTACCCCTCATGTTACCGATAACATTCCAATGTTCCCGGTAACATTCAGACAAATAGTGCCGAAACACTTAATTTCATGAAAGGACTTACCCTATGAAACACACAATAAAAAACCTGACTGCTGCTATTGCTGTTGCACTAATATCAACATCAGCACTTGCAGCAGATTTTACTTTTAAATTCCAATCCAGTGATCCATCTGGCGACAAAAATTTCCAAGTACAGAAAGAATGGACTGAGCGCGTTTCGACAATGTCTGGAGGTCGAATAGAAATTGACCTGTTACCTGTAGGTGCAGTCGTTAAGCACACGGAAACTCTGGATTCTATAAAAATGGGCGTTTTAGACGGTCATATTACGGCAACAGGTTATTTCTCTGGCAAGGACCCAGCATTTGGGCTTATCGGTAACATGGTTGGTGCCTGGTCTGATACTCGTCAGCTACTTGAGTACATCAATTATGGTGGTGGTTATGAGTTGATGACTGAGCTTTATGCACCATATGGCGTTAAATACATCGGAGGGTCAACAACAGGTGTCGAATCATTTGTTTCTAAGAAACCAATCGATAGTGTCGCAGATCTTAAAGGCCTCAAGCTCCGCGCACCAGAAGGGCTAGTACAGAAAGTATTCGCAGCTGCAGGCGCTTCACCAGTAAACCTTCCAGGTTCAGAGGTATTCACTGGATTAAGCAAAGGTGTTATTGATGCCGCTGACTACACTGTGTTTTCAACCAACCAAAAAGCAGGAATGAACGATATTGCACCACATCCAGTTCAACCCGGCTTTCACTCTCTTCCAACCATTGATATATCGATGAGCCAGAAGAAATGGGACAAGCTACCCATGGATCTACAAGCCATCATGACGGTATCTGTTCGAGATTTTGCTCAGGATATAACGACTCAACTTCGAATTGCCGATCAAAAAGCCGTAAAAGAAGCACGAGCTAATCCTGATATTACTATTCATGATTGGCCAGCCGCTGAGCGCAAAAAATTCCGTCAGATTGCAATGGGTGAATGGAAAACATACGCAGAAGGCTCTCCAAACGCGAAGAAAGTATACAACTCTATTACTTCTTACCTAGAAGAAGCAGGGCTTCTATAAGTCGCTCATATATAGGGAGGATAATCCTCCCTACTTTTCTTGGATTAATCGTTATGAAAGACTCAAAATCTCAGCTCTCTTCACCTGAAGAAATGCCCAAAAACAGACTCGATAAATTTATTGCACAGACAAGTGAATTGCTAAGCTTATTTTTTGTATTTACCGTTGTTATCTCTTTTTATGAAGTCCTTAGCCGCTACCTTTTTAACTCACCCACAATATGGGTGCATGAAACAGCGTCCTTTTTAGGTGGTGCTCTGTTCGCTATTGGTGGAATCTATGCACTTGCGACAGATAAACACGTCAGAGTTGTTTTGATATACGACTTGGTATCTCAAAGAACCCGACATTACTTAAATATTTTCCATCATATCGCTGGCCTAATTTTTTCTGGTTTGCTTAGTTACGCTGCATTTCAAATGGTCGAAAGCGCTTGGTTTACACCATGGGGCGAGTTTCACTTAGAAACATCGGGTACAGCATGGAATCCCCCTTTTCCAGCATTGCTCAAAGGGATCATCTTACTCACCGTCTGTTTAATGTTTGTGCAATTTATTCTGCACCTTATCAATGAAATTCAGGAATTAAGGAAAGCAAAAGATGTTTGATCTATCTTCTATAGGCATTGCTTATGGCAGCCTTTTAATGCTTGCACTAATGATAGGGTTGCTATTAACAGGGATGCAGCTTGCCTTTGTTACCTGTTTAGTTGCATTAGTCTTTACCTTGGGTTGGTTTGGCGTTGACGCCTTACCTTTGATTACCAGCAGAGTGTTTAGTTTTGTGAGCGGTTATGTCTTTTTAGCCGTCCCCATGTTTGTCCTAATGGCCGCTCTTTTGGATCGTTCCGGAATTGCCCAAGACTTATTTGACGCGATGAAGAGTGTTGGCCGTAAAGTTCGTGGTGGTGTTGCGGTACAAACATTAATCGTTGCCGTTATTCTAGCTTCTATGTCGGGTGTTATCGGTGGAGAAACCGTATTACTCGGCATTCTCGCCTTACCGCAAATGCTCAGACTCGGCTACGACAGAAAACTAGCAATAGGGACAACCTGTGCTGGTGGCGCGTTGGGCACTATGCTTCCACCGAGTATCGTCCTCATTATTTATGGGTTATCCGCTTCCGTTTCAATTGGTGACTTGTTTAAAGCTTCATTTTTACCCGCCTTCATCTTGGCAATGTTCTATATTGCGTATGTCCTTATACGCTGCAGATTAAACCCTGCGCTAGCACCACTACCAACAGACGCGGAACTAGCCGAGGATGCGAAAAACAAACCAAGTTACTTTAAAGCGCTTTTCTTTCCATTGCTTTCAGTTGCAACGGTTCTAGGTAGCATCTACACCGGTGTTGCTTCTGTTACTGAAGCTTCCGCACTAGGTGTAGTTGGTATTGCTATCAGTGCCGCTATTCGCGGTGAGCTAAACGTATCGATGGTGAAGGATTCAGCCATTGCGACCATGCGTACCTGCGGAATGATTATGTGGATAGGTATCGGTGCATCTGCTCTCGTTGGCGTATACAACCTGATGGGAGGTATCGATTTTGTAGAACAGACTATCCTCTCACTTAGTGGTGGTCACGCTATGACCACTCTCATCATTATGATGGTCATCCTATTCGTTCTTGGTATGTTCTTGGATTGGGTTGGTGTTGCTCTTCTAACTATGCCTATATTTGTACCCATCATCGTCGGACTAGGTATGGATCCTGTTTGGTTCGGTGTGGTCTTCTGCCTAAACATGCAAGTCGCGTTTCTTTCTCCTCCATTTGGTCCAGCCGCATTTTACTTAAAATCTGTCGCACCAAAAGACATTAGTTTAGGAGAAATCTTTACAGCATTACTTCCGTTTATAGCATTGCAGATTAGCGTTTTATGCCTAGTTATCGCTTTCCCACAACTCGCTCTTTGGTGGCAGTAATTTGTCGGCAAGTCCAATATTTGAGTAAGCATTATGACAAAAAAATATGTAGTTATGGGTGTTTCTGGCTGTGGTAAATCCTCCATTGGGGAAGCGCTCGCCAATAAACTTGATATCTCATTTTATGATGGTGATGATTTTCATCCACCCGTAAATGTAGAAAAAATGCAAAATGGTATCCCTTTGACTGACGATGACCGTCGCTCTTGGCTTGAGACTTTAAATAGCATCATAGTTAAAGAACCGAATCTGGTTGTTGCTTGCTCGGCTCTGAAGCCAGAGTACAGAGAGACGTTAAGGAAAAACTGTCCAGACTTGCAATTTATCTACTTAAGAGGCGAATTTGACACCATATGGCAAAGACACCAAAAACGGGAAGGTCATTATTTTAAAGGTGCTTCAATGCTAGAGAGCCAGTTCAATACACTCATTGAACCTAGCAAATCTGAAGCTTTATATATCGATATTTCAAACACACCAGAGAAAATCATTGATCAAATATTACAAAACATTGACCTCTAATTGTACTCGTGGAACTTGGGGCAACGGCCTCTTTGGTAAACAAGAATGACTATTAACGCTGTTATTTATGAAGTAACGAAAAACATTAAAAATCGAAGTGTAGAAACACGACGTCAGTATCTTAAAACAATAGAAAACCAGGCCGTGAAAGGCAAAGTACGTTCAACGTTAGCTTGTGGAAATCTAGCCCACACCGTTGCCTCTTCTGCCAGTGAAGAAAAACTAGCCATCCTTGATTTTACTAAAGTAAATTTGGCAATAATAACGTCCTACAATGATATGGTCAGTGCCCATGCTCCGTATTTAAAATATCCAATTATAATTAAGAAGTCTTTGTCCCCGCTAGGAAATACGGCTCAAGTTTCCGGTGGAGTACCCGCTATGTGCGACGGTATTACCCAAGGAAATGATGGTATGGAGCTATCGTTGTTTTCCAGAGATCTCATTGCACAATCTACCGCTCTTTCTTTAAGCCACAATACTTACGACGGTGCGCTTTTACTTGGCGTATGTGACAAGATAGCCCCTGGGCAACTTATCGGTGCGCTCGCCTTTGGGCATTTACCGACGGCCTTTGTTCCAACTGGCCCCATGTCTACCGGAATAAGTAATTCTGAAAAGGTAACAACCAGACAAAAATTCGTCGCGGGGGAGCTGGACAAGGCAGATCTACAAAATATGGAATGCAAAGCTTACCACTCATCTGGTACCTGTACTTTCTACGGCACTGCAAATACTAACCAACTCGTAATGGAAGCGATGGGACTCATGCTACCGGGTTCGGCTTTTGTTCCTCCTCATTCCCCACTTAGAGATAAGTTAACAGAAAAAATATCAACCCATATCGCGACCACCAGCACGGCTAACTATGGAAGCAAAGCACTGGCAAAAGTTGTCGACGAAAAGTCAGTGATCAATGGCTTAGTTGCACTACTTGCATCTGGAGGCAGTACGAATCACACCATTCATCTCGTCGCTACTGCTCGAGCTGCTGGTTGGATAGTGACTTGGGACGATATAAATGACCTTTCTCAGGTCGTCCCTCTTCTCGTTAAAATGTACCCCAATGGCCATGCCGATATTAATGCTTTCCATCAAGCTGGTGGTGTTCCTTGTTTAATGAATATTTTAAATCAACGACATCTCATATTTATGGACGCTAATCCTGTCTACGGTACGATGTTGGATTACTTAACCTACCCAGAACTGGATAGTGATAATCAAGTTTTCTTCTCCCAAGTTAAAGAGAGTATGGATAAAAGCATCATTGCTTCCAGTTCAAGTAGTTTTAGTGCACAAGGTGGCCTAAAGGTTCTATCTGGTAATTTAGGGCGAGGGATAATGAAAGTAAGCGCCGTAGACATTGCCGATCAATTAATCACAGCACCAGCGACCGTGTTCAACTCACAACATGATGTTGTTAGCGCCTACCAACAAGGATTGTTTAAAGAAGACACTGTCATTGTGGTTCGGAATAATGGTCCAGCCGCTAATGGCATGCCAGAACTACACAAATTAATGCCAATAATGGGAAACTTGATGAATGCAGGTTTGAAAGTGGCATTACTTACAGATGGGCGCCTTTCAGGTGCATCAGGCAAGGTACCCGCAGTTATACATATAACACCAGAAGCGATTAAAGGTGGACTGCTTTCTAAGCTTCGCGACGGAGATCTGATAGAAGTTAATGGACAGTCTGGGCAGGTAAACGTACTTAACGACATTGACGACAGACTTTCGTTACCTTTTGACAACGAGCAGGACTTGTTTGGTAGTGGTCGAGAGTTATTCAACTTATTCAGGAAAAACATATCTAGCGCAGAAGAAGGCGCAAGTATTTTTTATTAGGGAACAAAAATGAACTGGTCAATCACACCACAAGAAGTATTTTCGATCTCACCTATCGTGCCAGTGATGGTAATTGAAAGAATTGAAGATGCCGTTCCATTGGCAAAGGCTCTATTTGACGGTGGTATAAAAATATTTGAAGTAACATTAAGAACCCATGTCGCGTTAGAGGCAATTAGAGCAATAACAACGGCACTACCAGAAGCCTTAGTAGGCGCAGGTACCGTTTTAACAGCTGAACAATACGATGCCGCCGTTAATGCCGGATCTCAGTTTATTATCTCACCAGGATCGGCAACTAAGCTACTTGAACATGCCGCTAAGCAAAACATCCCATTGATTCCCGGAGTTACGACACCGACAGAAATAATGAATGCTATGGATTTAGGTTATGACCACTTCAAATTCTTTCCTGCAGAAGCAAATGGTGGAGCAAAAGCATTGAAGGCCATATCTGCACCTCTATCTCAAGTTAGTTTCTGCCCAACAGGAGGTATTAACGCCCATAACCTCTGTGAATACCAAGCTCTGACTTGTGTAAAAACCGTCGGAGGTACTTGGATGCTTCCAATGAATGCTATTGATAATGGTCAATGGGATAGAATCACACAGCTAACCAAAGACGCGCTCAAGGTCGCATCTAACTAATAATATAAGAGGCTTTTTCTCCTTTATGATTAACTTACCTAGTGGAATGACATATTATTGATTAAAAATAAGCAGACCAGATCTGATACAAAACATGAGGGATCAGTTAATTAATTTATGACTGCAAAAAAACAACGTCCTACATTACAAAACATAGCAGATCAAGTAGGTGTTACCAAAATGACGGTAAGCCGATATTTACGTGATCCCGATAAAGTATCAAAAGCGATCGGAGAAGGAATAGCAAAAGCAGTTGAAGAGCTAGGGTACGTACCCAATAGGGCCCCCGACATACTTTCAAAATCAAAAAGCTATTCCATAGGCGTCCTACTTCCATCTCTAACTAACCAAGTATTTGATAAAGTTTTACGTGGTATAGAAGCCGTTATTGAACCTCTCGGCTACCAAGCGATGTTGGCTCACTATGGCTATAGCAAAAGCGCAGAAGAGAAACGGATAGAGACATTGCTTTCATACAATGTAGACGGAATAATTCTCTCGGAGAGCTATCATACTGAACGTTCAATAAAAATGCTTGAGGCAACGGGTACCCCCGTTGTTGAAATCATGGATTCGGCATCCCCACCACTCCAACAAGCGGTAGGATTCAATAACTTTGCTGCTAGCGTCACTATCACCAAATTAATACTGGCGAAAGGCAGAAAAAATATCGCTTACCTTGCTGCTCGTATGGATGAAAGAACCAAACAAAAAATCAGTGGCTTTGAACAGACAATTAGAGAAGTAGGCTTAACTCCAACCATTATCAGCACCAAGCAAGCTTCCTCTTATTCTGTTGGCTCAGAGTTATTTCGACGAGCAAGAGAGCAAAACCCATTAATTGATGGCATATACTGCACCAATGATGACTTAGCAATAGGTGCACTATTCGAGTGCCTAAAACAGGGTATTCGTGTACCAGAAGATATATCCATAGTTGGGTTTCACGGTCACAATATTGCCTCAGTAGTGTCACCGACTTTAGCGACGGTTATAACCCCTAGGGAAGACATTGGTAAAATAGCGGCAGAACAACTGCTAAAAAGAATCCTAAACCCAGGAGACCCAATTACCGAGCCAGTCATTGAACTAGAAACAGAAATATTTTTGGGTGAAAGCCTCTAATTTTATACCTTATAACATCGATCTAAAAAGAGCGCCGATAGGCGCTCTTAATCTACTTCAACGTAACGTAAAGAGGAATGGGTTACTTTCCCTCTATAAGATTATTACCATTTATAGCAATCTTACGTGGTTTCATTGCTTCAGGAATTTCACGTTCTAAGTCAACGTGAAGTAGACCGTTTTCCATCGTCGCGCCGACTACTTTTACATAATCAGCCAACTGGAACTTGCGCTCAAAGTCGCGCTCGGCAATACCTTGGTATACATATTTCTTCTCTTCTTCTTCTTTACGTTCTCCGCGAACAATAAGCATATTTTCTTTTTGAGTAATATCGAGTTGTTCGTCAGCAAATCCCGCTACTGCCATAGTAATACGGTACTTATTTTCGTCTTGTTGTTCAATATTATACGGAGGGTAACCGTTAGAAGCGTTTTTAGTAGCACCGGCTTCCATCAAGTCAAACAAACGGTCAAAGCCAATAGCGTTGCGGTAAAGTGGTGCGAAATCTACAGTTCTCATAATTCTATCCTCATAAAAAGCAATAGCCTTAAATACACTCATTCAAGGAGTATCTAAGGGGTTAGAACAAAACATTCCTTCTGGACATGTCCGTCTAATTTGCAAAGTTAAATTGTGTGCTCTCCATTCTGGACGAGCGATGTAGAGACCCTATCGGCGTCTCTTCATAACTATATATGAGTGCTAAAAAATGGGTTTCAAGGGCAAAGGGTAATAATTTCACGTTCCATGGTAACCATCCTCCTGAATCGTTAATTTTCCAGATTGCTATAAATCAGTCTTAATGGGGAGCCATACAAAAAAACACTGCCTCTCGACAGTGTTTTTATCAACATTAAGTAATCAAAAATGACGTTTAGATACTACACGTCGAGGTTGGCTACTTTCAATGCGTTATCTTCAATGAAATTACGACGAGGTTCAACTTGATCACCCATTAGCGTTGTGAATAATTGATCCGCGCCAACAGCATCTTCAATCTTCACCTGCAACATACGACGAGTATCTGGATCCATTGTCGTTTCCCAAAGTTGATCTGGGTTCATTTCACCTAGACCTTTGTATCGCTGTAAGCTTAAACCACGACGAGACTCTTTTTTCAGCCATTCAAGCGCTTCGGCAAAGCTTTCTATCTGTAGAGTACGCTCTCCACGCTTGATGTAAGCACCTTCTTCAATTAATCCGTCTAGAGCCTCTGATAGAGATGCTAACTTATCGTATTCTTTGGTAGCAAGTAGATCCAAACCAATAACGTATTCATGCGTTACACCATGTGTACGAATAACAATTTTCGCTAAAGAAACATTTAACTCTTCATGCCTTTCAACTTCTAAGCGATATTGACTTGCACCCGTTTCTTTTGCTATCAGCTGCTCAACGAAATATTTACCCCATGCTTCAACTTCACTAGGGTTTTGACACATCTCGGTAGTAAGACGAGGAACGTAAGCCAGTTCATGTACCAACGCATAAGGGTAGCGACGAGTCATTCGGTCTACCAATTTCATGCCGGCATTATATTGTTGAACAAGCTTTTCAAGCGCTTCGCCAATAATAGCGGGTGCATTAACATTGACATGCAATTCTGCATTATCCAGTGCAAGTGATACCTGGTATTGGTCCATTGCATCTTCATCTTTGATGTACTGTTCTTGCTTGCCTTTTTTCACTTTATATAGCGGCGGCTGAGCAATATAGATATAACCACGCTCAATAAGCTCAGGCATTTGACGATAGAAAAAGGTCAACAGTAAGGTACGAATGTGAGAACCATCGACATCCGCATCCGTCATGATAATGATGTTGTGATAACGCAGTTTATCCGGGTTATATTCATCACGACCAATACCACAACCAAGAGCCGTTATAAGAGTAGCCACTTCTTGTGAAGAGAGCATCTTATCGAAACGTGCTTTTTCAACGTTAAGAATCTTACCTTTTAGAGGAAGAATAGCTTGGTTTTTACGATTACGTCCCTGCTTGGCTGAACCGCCAGCAGAGTCCCCTTCCACAATATATAGTTCAGAGAGAGCAGGATCTTTTTCCTGACAATCAGCAAGCTTACCGGGAAGGCCAGCCAAATCTAAAGCACCTTTACGGCGAGTCATCTCACGCGCTTTACGTGCAGCATCACGAGCACGAGCGGCATCAATAATTTTACCACAGACGATTTTCGCTTCACCTGGGTTTTCAATTAGGTATTCAGATAGCTTTTCACCCATCACTGATTCAACAGCCGATTTAACTTCGGATGACACTAATTTTTCTTTTGTTTGGCTAGAAAACTTAGGATCCGGCACTTTAACCGAGATAATAGCAGTCAAACCTTCTCGAGCGTCATCACCAGATGTAGACGTTTTTGCTTTTTTAGAAAAACCTTCTTTATCCATAAAGCTATTCAACGTACGCGTTAACGCCGCACGGAATCCTGCTAAGTGAGCGCCGCCATCCTTTTGTGGGATATTGTTGGTAAAACAGAAGACATTTTCCTGATAACCGTCATTCCACTGCATCGCAACTTCAACCGTAATACCATCATCGCGTTCAGTCTCGAAATGGAACACCTTTTGAATAATTGGTGTTTTATTGGTATTCAGGTAATCAACAAACGCTTTAGTACCACCTTCATAACAGAAGTGGTCCATTTTATCTTCTTCACGCTCATCAATAAGCTTAATTGACACACCGGAATTCAAGAAAGAAAGCTCTCTTAGGCGCTTCGCTAAAATCTCATAGTGAAACTTAACGTTAGTAAACGTTTCTTCACTTGGCCAGAAACGGATTACAGTACCTGTTTTTTCAGTCTGTCCAATAACAGCAAGTGGTGCTTGAGGGACGCCATGGTGATAGGTTTGCTTATGAATTTCACCCTGACGGTTAATAGTTATATCTACTTGCTTAGAGAGTGCGTTTACAACGGATACACCAACACCATGCAAACCACCAGATACTTTATATGAGTTGTCATCGAACTTACCACCAGCATGCAAGACCGTCATAATAACTTCTGCAGCAGAAACACCTTCTTCTTCATGTATCTCTGTTGGTATCCCGCGGCCATCATCACTTACCGAGACCGAGTTATCTTCATGAATAATAATTATGATGTCACTACAATGTCCAGCCAACGCTTCATCGATGGAGTTGTCCACAACTTCAAAAACCATGTGATGGAGACCGGTTCCGTCATCCGTGTCGCCAATGTACATTCCCGGACGCTTACGTACCGCATCCAATCCTTTCAGTACTTTAATACTCGATGAATCGTAATTTTCTGCCATGAGTTACTCTCTATTAGGGCTATCAGCCCGCTTATCAATACACTCTATTTTGCCATGTTCCACATGAAACATCCTGCCATTTTCGTCATACATATCTTCGATCTGGCTGGCGGTAATAGAACTTACAAAAACTTGTGCCTTCGTCTGCTTTAAACACGTTGCTAAACGTTCGCGACGTTGGCTATCTAATTCAGAAGCAAAATCATCTATTAAATAGATGCATTGCTTACCGGTCATTTGAGTCAAATGTTGTCCCTGAGCGACTCTCAGTGCACACACCATCAATTTCAATTGACCTCGGGATAACACATCTTCAACCGGTGTGTTATTCACTTTTATGCGTAAATCAGCTTTGTTTGGGCCACTAAACGTATACCCAAGCAACTGATCTCTTTCGAAGTTTTTTTCAAGAATATCAGCGTAGGACGTATCTTTATCCCATCCACGATAATACTTCAATTTGATATCAAATTCTGGCAAAAAACCACTACAGATTACTTCTGCCACACATTTTAACTCATCAATATAGGCATTTCGCCACTTATCAATATTTTCAGCAAGTTGAACCAGTTCTTGATCCCAATAACTCAGTTCTTTGTAACTCTTTGCCGACTTCAAAAGCGCATTTCTTTGCTTAGTTAAACGTTTTAATCTTCCCCATGCATCATAGAAACCTGATTCGGTGTGAAAAACACCCCAATCAATGAAAGCCCTACGATGCTTCGGGCCATCAGTCAGCAACTCGAACCCTTCCGGATGAATGAGTTGTAAAGGCAAAACCTGGGCAAGTTGGGCAAGTTTTTGTCCAGATTGACCGCCTATTTTAACCTCTGTTGTTCCATCGCGCTGCTTATTTATGCCTACTGGTAGCTCAAAATTGTCAGATTCCAGTTCTTGTCCATGATTAAGTCGACCATGGATAAACAGCTCACTGCATTCATTTTGAATCACTCTGCCTGTCAATGCGCTTTTAAATGAGCGGCCATGACCAAGCATATAAATAGCTTCAAGAAGACTCGTTTTACCGCTTCCGTTTAACCCAATAATAAAATTAAAGCCTGCCGATAGGTCAATATCACAAGCTTCGATATTTCTAAATTGTTTAATAACCAAACGAGTTAAAGGCATCTGTTTACAATATTCAATTATAAACGAATTGGCATAACCACATACATAGCACTGTCATCATCCGCATTTTCTACCAAAGCACTCGCATTCGCATCAGACATAGATATTCTCACTTTGTCGCAACGCAGTGTACCTAAAACATCCAACACATAACTAACATTGAAGCCTATTTCTAAGTCCTCACCCTGGAAGTTCACATCCAGTAGCTCTTCTGCTTCTTCTTGTTCTGGGTTGTTAGCGGTAATACGCATTTCATTACCATACAGGTTAACTCTCACACCACGAAACTTCTCATTCGATAAAATAGCAGCACGAGAAAATGCTTGGCGTAGTACTTCACATCCAGCCTCTAACGTTTTGGTCGTGCTCTGTGGCATAACACGTCGGTAATCGGGAAAGCGACCATCAACTAACTTTGATGTAAAGGTGAAGTTATTTACATCTGCACGAATATTTGATTGGCCTATCTGCAACGTTACTGGGCTTTCTGGTGTATCCAATAAACGAACAAGTTCTTGAATACCTTTACGCGGTACAATAACTTGTTGTGACGTAAATTCAGCATTAAGTGCGGTTTGAGAAACCGCCATTCTATGCCCATCTGTTGCGACTGAACGCAATGTAGAACCATCAATTTCAAACAACATACCGTTGAGATAATAACGAACATCTTGGTTCGCCATAGAAAATTGTGTTTTTTCAATCAATGAGCGAAGTTCACTTTGTAGAAGCGTGATTTCCACTTCACTTTGCCAATCTTCAATATTTGGAAAGTCTGACGCAGGTAATGTCGCAAGAGAAAAACGACTTCGACCGGACCGGACCTGGATCCGGTCACCATCTAAAACAACGGTAATCACAGCATCGTCTGGTAATCCGCGCCAAATATCTAAAAACTTACGCGAAGGAACGGTAATACTGCCCGCTTCAAAATCCCCTTCCAGAGCAATACGTGCAACTAATTCAACTTCCAAATCAGTCGCTGTCATTAACAACGTATTATCTTCTACTTTAAGAAGTATATTACCTAAAATAGGTAATGTAGGTCGCCCACCTAATGCACCGGAAACTTGCTGTAATGGCTTTATAAGGTGGTTACGTTCAATAGTAAATTTCATAACTGTCTCTTTTATTTACCAACCGTGCTCTTACGAAGAAAGCGTACGAATTAAGTTTGAGTAGTCTTCTTTTATGTCGTGACTCTCTTCGCGTAATTGCTGTATTTTACGACAAGCGTGTAATACGGTTGTATGATCACGCCCACCAAAGGCGTCACCAATCTCAGGTAAGCTGTGATTAGTCAACTCTTTAGCAAGTGCCATAGCTAATTGGCGAGGTCTTGCTACTGAACGTGAACGACGCTTAGATAGCAAATCAGCCATTTTGATTTTGTAATATTCAGCCACTGTTTTTTGGATATTATCGATAGTAACTAACTTCTCTTGCAATGCGAGTAGATCACGCAATGCTTCACGAACGAAATCGATAGTAATTGGGCGGCCAGTAAAGTTTGCGTTAGCGATAACACGATTGAGAGCACCTTCTAATTCACGAACATTTGAACGTAGGCGTTTTGCGATAAAAAATGCAACTTCATCGGCTAAATGAATTTGATGATCCTCAGCTTTCTTCATTAAGATAGCAACACGAGTTTCTAACTCGGGAGGTTCAATAGCAACCGTTAATCCCCAGCCGAATCGAGACTTCAAGCGATCTTCCACCCCATTTATCTCTTTTGGATAACGGTCAGAAGTAAGGATTATTTGCTGATTGCCTTCTAATAATGCATTAAAAGTGTGGAAGAATTCTTCTTGAGAACGCTCTTTGTTAGCAAAAAATTGAATATCATCAATAAGAAGTGCATCAACACTACGGTAATAGCGCTTAAATTCTTCGATAGCATTATTTTGCAGCGCTTTTACCATGTCTTGGACAAATCGCTCTGAATGCATATAAACAACTTTCGCATTTGGCTTGTTATCCACAATTGCATTTCCAACAGCATGCAATAGGTGCGTTTTACCTAGCCCGGTTCCACCATATAAAAACAATGGATTGTATGCGGCGCCTGGATTACCAGCAACCTGACGGGCAGCAGCCAAACCTAATTGGTTCGATTTACCTTCAACAAAATTATTAAAATTATGTTTTGGGTTAACATTAGAACGATGATTAATTTCCACCAACTCAGATTCATCATCCCACGTTTTATGCACAGGCCTACGCGCTTGAAG